>NZ_WNXD01000001.1 GCF_014172375.1 Pedobacter planticolens | reverse complement strand
CGAACAGAGAAGTTAAGCCCGCCAGAGCCGATGGTACTGCAGTAACATGTGGGAGAGTAGGTCGGTGCCAAATCTTAAAGAAGCCCTGTAACGTAAGTTGCAGGGCTTTCTTGTTTTATAAAAAACTGGAAAGAATTTCTCTAAATCTTCAGCATCAGCTCTTCATTACTTTTTGCTTCCAAAATATAAATCTGTATTCTCGTTATAGAATAGCAGTTTTGAACTATACAAACGCTTTTATTACAAATAAACTAAGACTAAACAAGGGTTTATGCGTATCTTTGTGCCTTAATTAAGAAACGATGAAAATCAATTTTGGATCAAGAAAGGAAGTATTGTCGCATGTAGAAAAGTACATGCTTAAAATGATGCCTACCTATTTGAAGCCTATAGATACCAACTGGCAGCCTTCAGATTTTTTGCCAGATTCTACTAGCGAATCTTTCTATCAAGATATTAAGATATTAAAAGAAAATGCAAAAGATCTTTCTTACGATTTAGTTGCAGTATTAATTGGCGATACGATAACAGAAGAAGCTTTACCAACTTATGAATCATGGTTAATGACGATGGATAATATTTCTCGTGATGAAGAAAGTGGTTGGGTGAAATGGAATAGAAGCTGGACTGCAGAAGAGAATCGCCATGGTGATTTATTGAATAAATACCTATACCTATCAGGTCGTGTTGATATGCGCCAGATGGAGATTTCGACGCAATATTTAATTGCTGATGGATTTGATATAGGTACAGGCCATGATCCTTATCGCAATTTTGTTTATACCAGCTTTCAAGAATTAGCAACAAATATTTCACATAGAAGAGTTGCATCTTTAGCTAAAAAAGATGGTGATGTATTATTGTCAAAAATGTGCGGTGTAATAGCAGCTGATGAATTACGTCATGCAAAAGCCTATAAAGATTTTATGTCAAAGATTTTTGAAGTTGACCCTAATGAAGCAATGATTGCCTTTGAAGATATGATGCGCAAGAAAATTGTGATGCCTGCTCACTTTTTACGTGAAATGGGATTGAAAATAGGACAAACTTTTGGTCATTTTACTGATGCAGCTCAACGGTTAGGCGTTTATACGGCTGTAGATTATGTAGAGATTATGCAACAACTAATCGAAGAATGGAAGATAGATAGCATGAAGGAGCTAAATGAAGCGGGTGAAAAAGCTAGAGATTATATTATGAATTTGCCAGATCGTTTATTACGTGTTGCTGAAAGAATGAAAAATCCTACCATGGATTATAAGTTTAGCTGGATTAATGCTTAACAATTTATAGATATAACAAAAAAGGCTGAATTAATTAATTCAGCCTTTTTTGTTATATGATATTTCCCGATTACATATTTCTACGGTATTGACCACCAACTTCATAAAGTGCTTTGCTAATTTGCCCTAATGAACAGATTTTACACACTTCCATTAATTGGTCAAAGATGTTATCCCCAGCAATAGCTGATTTTTGTAAATCCTTTAAAGCTTGTGTAGTTTTAGCAGCATTTCTATCCTGAAAAGCTTTAAGTGTAGTTATTTGGTATTGTTTTTCTTCTTCCGTAGCTCTAATTACTTCTCCTGGTACAATTGTAGGTGAACCATTTTTATTAAGAAATGTGTTTACACCAACAATTGGAAATTCTCCAGTATGCTTCAAGGTCTCATAATACAAGCTTTCTTCTTGTATTTTACCTCTTTGATACATGGTTTCCATCGCCCCTAGAACACCACCGCGATCATTAATTCGTTTAAATTCTGCTAAAACTGCCTCTTCAACTAAGTCTGTTAAATCTTCAATAATAAAAGCACCTTGTAATGGATTTTCATTTTTAGCTAATCCTAATTCGCGATTAATGATCAATTGAATTGCCATCGCCCTGCGTACAGATTCTTCTGTAGGTGTTGTAATTGCCTCATCATATGCATTGGTATGAAGAGAATTACAGTTATCGTAGATGGCGTATAACGCTTGTAACGTAGTTCTTATATCATTAAAATCAATTTCTTGAGCATGTAAAGAGCGCCCAGAGGTTTGAATATGATACTTTAATTTTTGCGAACGATCATTACCCTTGTATTTGTTTTTAATAGCCTTAGCCCAAATTCTGCGTGCTACTCGACCAATGACTGAATATTCTGGATCGATACCATTACTAAAAAAGAAAGATAAGTTTGGCGCAAAATCATCGATATTCATTCCACGACTTAAATAGTATTCTACAAAAGTAAATCCGTTACTCAACGTGAAAGCTAATTGAGAAATAGGATTTGCTCCTGCTTCGGCGATATGATAACCAGATATAGAAACGGAATAAAAGTTCCTTACTTTCTCATCGATGAAATATTTCTGAATATCGCCCATCATCCGCAATGCGAACTCTGTGGAGAAAATACAGGTGTTTTGTGCTTGATCTTCTTTTAAAATATCGGCTTGAACGGTACCACGAACAGCACTTATTGCGTAAGCTCTAATTTTAGCATACACATCTGCTGGCAAAACTTCATCTCCAGTTAAACCTAACAATAGTAAGCCTAAGCCATTATTACCTTGTGGTAATTCTCCTTGATAAGTAGGGCGTTCTATTCCTTTTGCTTTATATATTTGTTTGATTTTAGCCTCTGTCTCTTGTTCTAATCCATTTTCTATAATGTATTTTTCGCACTGCTGATCAATTGCTGCATTCATGAAAAAGCCTAGTAACATAGGAGCAGGGCCATTAATAGTCATGGAAACAGACGTGGATGGAGCGCAAAGATCAAAACCAGAATATAGTTTTTTTGCATCATCTAAAGTGGCAATACTTACACCAGAATTACCAATTTTGCCATAAATATCTGGACGAATATGTGGATCTTCTCCATACAGTGTAACTGAATCAAATGCGGTAGATAAACGATGCGCAGGTTGACCCAATGATACATAATGGAAGCGTTTGTTGGTTCTTTCAGGGCCGCCTTCTCCTGCAAACATACGGGTAGGATCTTCTCCTTCGCGTTTTAAGGGGAAAACACCAGCTGCATATGGGAATTCTCCTGGTACATTTTCTGTTAGTAGCCAACGTAAAATATCTCCCCAATCTTCATATCTAGGTAAAGACACTTTAGGGATTTGTAATTTCGATAGTGATTCGTAATAAAGCGGTTGTTTAATTTCCTTATCACGTACTTTATATACAAAAAACTCTTCTTTATATTTTTGTTTTGTAGCTGGCCATTGGCGAAGTAAACGTCTACATTCTCCATCTAATTGTTCTTCTAGAAAAGTATAGGCTTCTTTTAATCCTTCACCAAAGTTTTTAAAATCTGTAGCAAAATCAATTACTCCCTGAAGTTGATATAACTTTCTAGCAATTTTACATTGTTTATCCACCCATTCGTTATAGGTTTCGCTAGCTTCTGCAATTTCTGATAGATAACGAATACGATCTGGTGGAATGATGTAGATCTTTTCTGATTGACTAGCAGTCATTTCCATTTCAGATATAAAATCTACTTTGGTTTTCTCTTTAATGCCTTTTAGTAAAGCCACAAAAAGATTGTTCATTCCGGGATCGTTGAATTGTGACGCCATAGTTCCATATACTGGAATTTCTTCATCCTTGGCATCGAAAAGATTATGGTTGCGTTTGTATTGTTTACGTACATCACGAAGTGCATCTAATGCGCCGCGTTTATCGAATTTATTGATGGCTACTAGATCAGCAAAATCTAGCATGTCAATTTTTTCTAGTTGTGTAGCAGCTCCAAATTCTGGAGTCATTACGTATAAAGAAATATCACAATGTTCTGTAATCTCTGTATCTGATTGTCCGATACCAGAAGTTTCTACAATAATTAAGTCGTAGCCTGCGGCTTTGCAAATGTCTATGCTTTCTTGAACGTTTTTGGAAAGGGCTAAATTAGCTTGACGAGTAGCCAATGAACGCATGTACACTCTTGGATTGTTGATTGCATTCATGCGAATTCTATCGCCTAATAAAGCACCGCCAGTTTTTCTTTTTGAAGGATCTACTGAAATAATCGCTAATGTTTTATCTTTTACTTCGATTAGAAATCTACGAACTAATTCATCAACTAGGGATGATTTACCAGAGCCGCCAGTACCTGTTATGCCTAGAACCGGGGCTTGGTTTTTTAGCGTTAACTTCTTTAATTCATTTACAAATTTTTGTGCACCTTCTGGATCATTTTCGGCAACTGTAATTGCTGATGCTATGCTTTTAACTTCTTTATTAGGGATATCTTGAAGTTCTGTTGTAATTGCTTTGGTAGTGATAAAATCGGTTTGCTCTAGCATGTTATTAATCATGCCTTGTAAGCCCATTTTGCGACCGTCATCTGGAGAATAAATTCTTGTAATGCCGTATGCTTGTAATTCTTTTATTTCTGAAGGAAGGATTACACCACCTCCGCCAGCAAATATTTTAACATGTTTTGCGCCTTTTTCTTGTAGCAAATCGTACATGTATTTAAAATATTCTATATGTCCGCCTTGATAGGATGTCATGGCGATACCTTGCACATCTTCTTGTATGGCACAGTTTACTACTTCTTCTACGGAACGGTTGTGACCCAAATGAATTACTTCTGCTCCTGATGATTGTAGGATGCGACGCATGATATTAATGGTTGCATCATGCCCATCGAAAAGGGCGGCAGCGGTAACAAAACGGATTTTATTTTTTGGTTTATATACTTGAATTTGTTCCATGAAGGTTTTTGTATTTGGTAGGCAAAGTTAGCAAAAACTAAGGATTTTATTGCTTGATGAAAAGCTATAGGATGACAATACTAACCTTTAATTTTTCTTTTTAGCTCACCGCCGCTATGGCTCTTTCGTTTTTCACGGGTGTTTATTTTAGGGGTATTCAAGAATGCTTCGCAATATCTCTTGATAGAAAAGAAACAAAAGATCAAGGCTTAGTATCATCTCTCGGATTAAGCTATTAAAACTTTTAAGGCAACAAGCAGCAGGTTCGATGAAGGATCGAACTGGCTCATTGTTTTGGGCTGTGGTTTTTGAAGGTTTGTGGCAAAGTTTTAATGCTTTCTCCTTCGGGATGCTACAAGGCCAGTCCTCGTTCTTGGGAATGGATTGTAGATTGGGATTGGTTGCAGGGTGGAAAAGTAAAGTTGCAGGTGCTAGGTTTCTTTTGGCAGGTGCTAGGTTTCTACTGGCGGATGCTAGGTTTCTTTTGGCGGAAGTTAGGTTTCTTTTGGCGGGTGCTAGGTTTCTACTGGCAGATGCTAGGTTTCTTTTGGCAGGTGCTAGGTTTCTTTTGGCAGGTGCTAGGTTTCTACTGGCGGGTGCTAGGTTTCTACTGGCGGATGCTAGGTTTCTTTTGGCAGGTGCTAGGTTTCTACTGGCGTGTGCTAGGTTTCTTTTGGCGGAAGCTAGGTTTCTTTTAGCAGGTGCTAAATTTCCAGTGCTTTAGTTTATTGCACGGGTTTTTGTTTTATAAACCTGATTGAGTGGAAATACTTTTTGTGTTGCATGATTCTATGTTTGAATGCAGTGTCTAAAGGTTTCTCGGCTTCGTTCGAAATGACGAAAGGCATTGATACAAAAAGATTGTAACGGAAAGCAGGGCTAACGTTGTTTGTTGCCCTGCTTTTGCTTTTCGAAAAAAGAATATTTTATTGGTGTGTAAGTTCTGTTATTGGCGAACCGACGCTGCCGCTTGGCATTTGAATCTGTAACATGGCGGCTAGGGTTGCGGCAATATCTGTCATATAATGGGTTTGATTTGTTTTGCCTGGCTTCACTTTCCAACCCATAAATACCAATGGGATGTGGGAATCGTAAGGGTACCAAGCGCCGTGGGTGGTGCCGGTAGCGCTGCCATCGAACCAGTTGGATTTTAGGAGAAAATATACATCGCCGCTACGGCGAGCATTATAGCCGTTTGTGATGCGCTCTCTAATTTCTTGTGGAATTGTTGAGGTGTTGAGGATTTGTAAATCGACTGCATCTGCTACTCCGTCTTGTTTTTTTAGATAATCTATTGCTGTTTGTTTAACTTGAGCAAAATCCACTTTTTTGTTATCAATAACGGTATGATCGAAATAAACTTGATTGTTCATTACGGTAATTACTGATTTAGAAAGGTTGAATTTTTTATTCATTAGGGTGTCTAATCCTTTGCGAATTGCAGAGCTACTTACTAGGCCTCCTGGCAATTTATTTTCGGCCATGAAACCTGGTACATGAGCTACAGCATGGTCGGCAGATAGGAAGAATAGGTAATTTCCTTTGCCTAGCGTTTTATCTAAATAAGTGAAGAAATCTTCTAAATCTTTATCTAAACGCAGGTATGTGTCTTCGATTTCGATAGAGTTTGGTCCGAATTGGTGGCCAACATAATCTGTAGATGAGCAGCTTACTGCTAAGAAATCGGTGTTGCCTGTTTGACCTAGTTTCTCTTGTTGAATTGCTAGTTTAGACATTTCGAAGGTCATGGTGTTGCCGTATGGCGTGCTGGTAATTAGCGAATAGTTTTTGCCAGCGTAGTTGGTTAACAGGTGAGGAAATGCAGAAGTAGCTTCTCCTTTGAATTTTCCTTCATAGGATTTATCATCGGCTGTGCTTTGTGTGTAGGTTTCGATTGGATATAATGTTTTCCAATCATTTGCATAGTATTTATTGACTTCTTTTTTGTCGTTATAATCTGAAACCCATTTAGGTAGGGTTTGCATGTAGAAGGTACTTGTAATCCAGTTTCCTGTTCCACCATCGTACCAATACGAAGCATTTGCTGTATGACCTGCTGGAAGAATTGAACCGCGATCTTTTTGCGAAATACCAATTACTTTGCTTTTGAAGTTGGTTGCTAAGCGAAGTTCGTCTGTAATGGTGGTAACTAGCATGTTTTTTGGAGACATTTCTCCTGCTCTTGAGGTGCTACCAACTGTTTTTACAGCTTTATCTTCGGTGCAATATACATCTCGATTTTGTTCTGGATCGTACCAATTGTTGCCGATAATACCGTTTATTGCTGGTACTGATCCTGTATAAATTGAGCTATGACCACAAGCTGTGTAGGTTGGTGTATATGGAATGAAGGTGTTTTCGGCAGAGAAACCTTCGTTAATTAAACGTTTGAAACCTCCTTTTGAGTAACGGCTATAGAAACGGTATAAATAATCCCAACGCATTTGGTCTATTACCATGCCTACGACTAATTTTGGTCGGGCAACGGTTGCTGCATAATTTGTAGTAGTAGTTGTGGGTTTAGTCCACTTTTGTGCAAAACTTGGGCTAAACGATGTTAAAAGGAATAGAAAAAATAGGTATTTGAATCTCATTATAAATTGGTTTAACTATCGGTAAAAATAACAATCTGATTGTGAAGTAAATGTGAATTTTCGATAATTTATTATAATATTTCTGCTACAACAAAGGTGCTACCACCTACAAATATTAGGTCTTTTGGTGTTGCTTTACTTTTAGCATTTTGAAAGGCTTCTTTTACTGTATTAAATTCTGTTCCTTTTAAACCAAATGTGGCAGCTTGTTTGGTTAATTCGTTTGTTGGTAGGGCTCTTTCTAAATTGGGTTGACAAAAATAATAGGTAGCATTTTTTGGAAGTAATGCTAGTACGCCGGAAATATCTTTGTCTTTGACCATACCGATTACTACATGCAGTTTTTGGTGTGGCGTGTTTTTAATGTTTTGCATTACTTCTGTAATGCCTGCTTTATTGTGGCCTGTATCGCAAATAACTAAGGGATTTTTACTTATGGTTTGCCATCTGCCTTGTAAGCCTGTTAGTTTTTTTACGTTTTTTAGTGCGGTGTATACTGCTTCGTCTGGGATGCTGTATCCTATTTCTTTTAATTTAAGAATCGATTCTATTACGGTGAGAATGTTTTTAAGTTGATAGCTTCCTGTTAGATCGAGGGCGAGGTTTGGGTAGATTAATTGGGTTTCTTTATAGATATTGACAATTAATAGAGAGCCTTTTTGGTGTGCGTTTTCGATGTGCAAAGAGGAGCCAGCAAAGCTGATGGATGAGTTTTCTGCTTTAGCTTTTTGGATAAAGATGGCTTCAGTTTCTGTTTGTTTTTCGCCAATTACTACTGGGATATTTTTTTTGATGATGCCTGCTTTTTCAAAAGCAATTTCAGGTAGGGTATCGCCTAAGATATTAGTATGATCTAAGCTGATGTTGGTGATTACTGAAAGTTCTGGTGTGATGATGTTTGTAGAGTCTAATCGGCCGCCTAAACCTACTTCGATTACGGCAATGTCTACTTTTTCTTTTGCGAAATAATCGAATGCCATGCCTACGGTTACTTCAAAGAAAGAGGGTTCAATTTCTTGAATAATATCTTGTTGGCTTGCTACAAAATCTTTTACAAATTGTTTAGTAATCATTTTTCCGTTGATACGGATGCGTTCTCTAAAATCTTTTAGGTGAGGAGAGGTGTATAAGCCTGTTTTATAACCTGCTTGTTGTAAAATAGCGGCTAACATGTGCGATGTGGAGCCTTTACCATTGGTGCCGCCAACATGAATGCTTTTGAATTTGTTTTGAGGATTATCTAATTTGGCACACATGGCTAGTGTGTTATGAAGATCTTTTTTTAAAGCAGCAGCGCCAACACGTGTAAACATTGGGAGTTTGCTGTATAGATAATCGAGTGTTTGTTGGTAGGTCATTTGAGTTGTTTACAGATGACAAAAGTAGTAAAGGTTAGGTTATTTTGGGGTAAAATTAATTACAACCACATAGGCACATAGATTTTTATGAAAGCCAAAGTTTCATAGAATGCCTGAAGGCATTTCAATAGGTACATAGAGGCTATGTTTAGCAAATTTATCTCTCTATATCACAAGGTTAAATACCCCTCTGTGTCTATGCGGTTATATTTTTAAACAGTTTCTAAGGTTATTAAAGTTTCTGCTAAGGATAATTGGCGCTTTCCGCAAGGACAAGGTCGATTTTAGTAGAACGAAGAGGGTGTGCTTAGGCTTGAGATAGTTAAAAAAAAAGCGAAATGATTGACCTTTAGGGTCTTTCCTGCTAAAAAGATGCTTCGACTACGCTCAGCATGACGACCGTTTATATAAAACGCCATAAAAATTTAGTAAAGAAAACCCAGTGTTGTAAGATTGCTTCGTACCTCGCAATGACGACTATTTATATAAAACGCCATAAAAATTAATTTACTTTAAAGTAGAAAGTAACGATCCCGCTTCTATCGGTACCGCCAATTTCATTTTTTGATAGGGATGAATTGAGTACCGCTTGCAAGCATTTTTGCTGTAGCTCTGGATCCATTAAAGTAGATGTTCTTAAATAAACTTGTGCATTTGTTATTCTTCCCTCTCTATTGTAAAAGGCTTTGATGGCGATTTTTCCTGTTTGCTGGCCATTATCTTTTGGTGTAACCAAATTATTAAATCTGCTTAATGGAATAGGTGTATTTCCGTTGCCAGAGCCACCTTCGCCATAGTTTGGTGCTAAAGGATCTCCATTTATACTCCCTTGATTGCCTGGTGTTGTTCCAGTTCCATCGCCTTGTCCTTTTCCATTATTTTTATTGCCTTTGTAAAGTGCATTTGGATTAATAGTAGGTTGCGCTGGTTTGGCTTCTGTAGCACTAGTTGGTGCATTATTATTTTTAGTTGCTTTTGTATTGATAGCAACTGCATCTTCTGAATTTTGAGTAACTACATCCTTTGCATCAACTTGTGATGAAGTTGTTGGAGTAACTTTTTGCTCTGGAGTAACTTTGTCGGGCAGTTTATTATTAGCATTTGGATCCATTGATGGTTCTTCAATACTTGTATAATCACTTCCTATTCCTGTTGCAGATGTGCCATAATTAACTACCATACCGCCCATGCCTGGTGGTTCTTCTGGTTTAAATGCGCTAATTACCCAAATAAAACTCAAGGCAATAAATAGAGCCATTAGCCCTGCAGATATTGCAATTGCTTTCGGATAATTATTTTCTTCGCTCGTAGTTATCATTATTTTTTAGGCTCTACAGCTACAACAAGCTTTAATTTCATTTTGTTTGCAATATCAGAAACTTGAAATCCATCCTGATAAGTAACATTTCGTGCTACGTATAAAATTACAGTTAAATCTGGTTCGATTTTTTGATATCTCTCTAATTCTGTTTGCAATTCTGTTAATGTAACGGCTTTTTTATTGATGGTGTATTTTAAATTCTCATCTATAGTTACCGTTACTGCTTTTTTGGCGGTAGATTGCTGTCCACTTGAAGATTGTGGTACCAAAAGTTTAACAACTGTTGGATTGACTACTGCCGATGCCAATAGAAAAAACAGCAGCAAGAAGAACATGATATCATTCAGCGCAGAGGTGTGAACCTCAACTGTACCTTTTTTTCCTTTGCGTAAATTCATTATTTGCCCGGCTCTTCTAATAAATCTATAAATTCAATTGCATCAGTTTCCATTCTAAGGATGATTTTTTCTACCATCATATTTAAAATGTGATATAAAACGTAGGCTACAATCCCGATAATTAATCCTGTTGCAGAGGTAATCATTTTGGTGTATAAACCACCAGAAATAGTTCCGATTTCAATTGCACCTTTAATCGATACATCATGGAAAATGGTAATTACCCCAATAATTGTACCCACGAAACCTAGCATTGGTGCAATACCTGCGATAATACCTAATATACCAATGTTCTTTTCTAGTTTAGAGACTTCTAATTTTCCTGTGTTTTCAATCGCACCTTCAATATCTTTAATTGGCCTGCCAATTCTTTTTAAGCCTTTTTCTAACATTCTGGCCAAGGGCGATTTTGTGTTTTTACATAAAGCAATGGCACTATCTAATCTTCCTTCGTGAATATTTTGTCTAATTTGAAACATTAAATTTGATTCGTCTTTTGATGATTTACGAATGGTTAAATAACGTTCTGTAAAAATAACTAAACCTAAAAATGCTAATAAAGCTAGTGGTAACATTACCCAACCACCTTTAAATAATAAATCTATAAAATGTAATTCTGGTTGAGCAGGTGTTGTTGGAGCAGCAATTCTATTTGCGGAATCTATAGCACTTTTTGCTGTATCTACAGCAGCCATTAACAATGTAATCATATTTATTTTTTGTGTGTTTTGGGTTTAATGGGTTGGATATAAATACCCGGATTTTTTAGTTTAGTTCTTAGACTATCTCTATATTTCAACGCATCTTCATTGGTTAAAAAAGAACCAGCGCTTATGTTAATCATAGTTTTAGATAGCTTAATTTTTCTAGCTGTAACACCTTCTTTAGCTAAATTTGCAATAATTTTATTTGCTTTTCTTTCTGTTGCAACTGCACTTACCAATACTTCATAAATCATTACTTTACTACTATCGATAGTTGTAGTAGCAGAATCTGTAGTTAGTTTAACTAAATCGTTGTTTTTAGCAAGACTATCTACTTTTGAAGAATCGGCTTTATTTGTTAACGAATCATTTGGTACGATTGGTACATTTTTATCCTGTTTCCCTTCAAAATTATGTTTGATGTATTTATCAAAAAATGGAGGATTTATAAAATAAGCTATTGCACCAGCGGCTATAATGATAAGCAGTACAATTAGAAACTTCATGAAAAAAGGAAGACCTTTTTTAGATTCAGGTTCTTCTTCAAGAATTTCTTCAGTAGAAACTTCATTTTGAATATCCTCTTCTTTTTCTTCCTCTTCAGTTGTTTCAATTATTGGAGGTAAATCATTTAGATTATGATAAGTTTTTTCATTGTTTTGAACATCGGCTATTTCTTCATAAACTTCTTGTTCATCATTAACTAAAACATTTTCTTCTAAATTATCAGTAGTTTCCTGACCAGGATTTTCCTCTTCTAACTTATTTTCTTCCTCAATTTCTTCAATTGTATTTTCTTCAACTTTGTTGATAGGAGTTGAAATTTCTTCTTTTTCAGTTTCTGAATTAATTTCAGTTAAGGTTGGTAAGCCATAAAACTCAAAACCAAAACTGCTTTCTTGCTCTGGTATAAAAGTAAGTTCATCGTTAACTAATTTTAGCTTACCAATTGGCGCTAAATCAGCTTCATATTTATCAGCTAATTCAGCATGTATTTTCTCTGCAAATTCTCCAATATAGTAATTGGCAGAATCTGTAGTTATATTTCTTTTGTTGCTGATGAAATTTGCTAATTCTTCTTGCTCTTTTAACTCTTTAGTAAACGCAATAATATAGCTTGGTGGAACAAACGCATGTTTATCTGCATCGTATTTACCAGGTGATTTTTTTTTATATAGCGTACCCAAGCCAGCAATACCCACTGTTTTGCGGGTTTGTAAAAGCTCTGTTAGGTATAATAATATATCCATTCTGGTAAAAATAAATTTTAATTCGGTATCAACCAATAATTAATTTCTTAACCTGTTAAAATGAATAGGTTAAGCCGCCAAAAATATTTAAACCATTCATGCGATAATACAAAAATTTGCTATATTTTGTATTGAGCAAATTATTGGCTTTTGCGAAGACAGAAAATTTATTGTTGATTTTATAATCTGCGCCAATGCCTAAATCTACAAAGCCTTTTACGTTAACTATACTTTCTTTGGTGAAATCTGGAATGGGAGGATAGGTGCCAGCCGATGTTATTGGATCTGCTGTGTACACTTTGGCATTGCTATCGCCTTGTATGGCTATACTTGCATTGAAGTTTAATTTTTTATTGTAGGTATAGAAAAGGTTAGAACCGATGCGAAGTTGTGGCTTAAAATAACTTTCCTGCTCAGCTGCTGCTTTATAATCTTCGATATTTAGCTTACCAGTCCATTTTAAGTCATCACTTACTTGCACCGAAATTTCTCCTTCTAAGCCTAATAATTTCATGGTTCCGAAATCGTAAATCACATCGAACTTATTGAAATCGGTAAAATTATTAACGAATAAAGGCATATCGGTTATTTTTTTACTGTAAAATCTAGCTTTGTAACCAAAACCTGGTCCGCCTGTACCTTTTATGCCTGCGCTAATGCTTATTTTTTCTACACTGTTTTGTATAGCGATATTGCTATTTAAGAATGGGTTTTCATCGGTAAAGTTTTTCAATGTATTGCGATTAACATCACCTTTTACTTCACCAAATATTTGTAGGAAATCAGGAATTAAAGTGAAATCTGCTGTAATAGCTGGGAAAATTCTAGTTGATGAAAAATCACCAAACTCTTGTACAAAGTTTATTCCTGCAGTAATTTTAACTCCTTTTGCTTGTAATTTTAAATAAGGATTTAAGCGTAACAAATTGTTAGAAACACTGGTGCTAAAACCTTTTGTGTTTCCGATTTCAGCCGCTGCTGCTAAACCTACATTAAAACTGCTAATTCTTTTGTTCAAATATCCTGTTAAAGTTAAAGCTTGTTCTTTAGCATCAAATTTATCGCTAAACATATACGCGTTAACTTTTGCAGCGTAACTCAATGCATTTTCATCGCCAGTATATTTATTTACCGCTTCCCCTTCTAGTTCGAAAAAGTTTAACACTTGCCTTTCGGGATTTGGGTTTAAAGTTGGTCTTGCGTCATCATTTCCATAAAAATACAAACCATGTCTTTCGTAATTTAAACGACCACTCAATGTTGCTTTATTACCAATACTTCTTCCAAAAACACTTAGTTGCTGTGTATTATCGTTTTGCTTATTGAGTTTTCCTTCTTGACTAAAATGTCTGAAAAATGCTCCAGCTTGCAAGGCTTCATCACGACCAATATTTACATAAGCTTCGGCTAAAAGTGTAGACAGAGAGCCTATACCACCTTTTACATAATTATTTATCAATTCAGTGGCACGCTCGTCAGCCAATTGTTGCGCTTGTAATTTCTGAATATCAGAGTTAAGTTCTAATTTTCTATCGGTGAGTGTATAGTTAAATTTAGCTTTATAGGTTTTAATGTTATCTAAATCAGGGCTTCTTCTTAATTTAACAGCTTCAGCTAAAACAGGTTTATAAGGTCTAATAATCTCAACTTCTTCGGTTACAGCTTTTTCAGGAGGTTTAACATCCTGCGCTTTTGCTATAAAAGTACCTGCAGCTAAAAAGAATAAAGTCGTATATATGGTTTTATTTAATCTCATCTTCATCGTCTAGTTTAATTTTGCTAATTTCTCTTTGGCGATTGGAATAATGTCATCCTTGCCTTCGTAATTGTCTATGATACTTAATAAGGTGCTTTTTGCTTGTAATTTGTCTTTCAGCGCTAAATAATTATCAGATAATAAAATGAACGATTTAGCTACCCAATAATCGTATGATGGCATATTGTTAATCAAATCGAAACAGGTTTTTTGAGAAGTTTTGTAATCGCCTTTGGCATATTGTAAAGCAGCCAAATTGTATTTTGCTTCTGCTGCAGCTAGTGTTTTGGTTTTAGCCACCACATTATTAAATGACTTTATCGCCTGAACTGTATCAGCTTTTAATAAATACGCTTTACCTAAATATAAGTCTGAACTATTTTTTTCTTCTTCAGATGCTTTGTCAGAGTTTTTGATGAGATCAGCATATTTAAGCATATCATCGGGCATATTTAAGGCATTGTACGCTTTCAATAAATTATTAATTGCGTAAGTGTAATGCACTTTATAATCGGCTGTAGTTTCTAACCTTTTTAAGTAAACAATCGCTTCATTGTATTTTTTCTCATCCATTAATACTTTCGAAACACTGATTAACGAACGCTCAGTATAATCGCTTGTCCAATCGTTAAGAATGTAATCGTAATCTGCAATTGCTTCTGCAGAGCGATTTAATTTTACCAAAGATTCTGCTCTAATAAACTTGGCTTCCTTATCATGAATGGCTTTTGGGAATTTATCAAAATATGCATTTACAGCTTCATAAGTTCCTTGCGCATCGCCTTTTAAATATCTATTGTTAGCCGCTTGAAAAACGATATTATCTTGTTCGCTCATCGAATAATTTCCCAATGGAGTAGTTCCAGCATAGCTGATAAAACCATTTGCATCGCCTTTATCTACATAAATATTTTTTATCGATTCTAAAGCTTGTTTAGCTTCTGGCGCACTTGCGTAGTCTCTAATTACTTTTTTGAATGATTCTAGTGCTGCATCATCTTGATCTTGGTTGTATTGCACCAAACCGATGGTTACTAAAGCACGAGGAATGTAACTGCTACGTGGATATTTCGCCACTAAATCAACTAAATCAGATTTCGATTTATCAAATTCTCCTTTATTGAAATAGGTATAGGCAGTTTCAAAGCCAGCATCATCAGCGTAGTTTGAAGTAGGAAATTTGCTTAATAAACTTTGCATGGTCGCAATTTTAGCATCATCTTGTTTTTGCAAACCTTGTATCATACCACGTTGAAACAATGCATAATCTTCGCCAGTTAATTTACCATTGATGATTTTATTATAGTTTGACATGGCTTCGTTATAGTTTTTATTAACGAAATAAGAATCTGCCAAACGGATAGTTGCATCATTTACAGTTTTTGGATCTTTATCATTTCCACTTAAAAACCGCTCGAAATAAGTAGCAGCTTTAGCATATTTTTCGTCTTCGAAAGCAGCGTAACCTAAAGCGTAATTAGCGAAATTGTACACTTCAGTTTTTTCTGCGGCAGGTATAGCTAAGAATTTTTCGAAGGTTTTAACAGTTTCCCCAAACTTGCGCAATTCGTACATCGATTCTGCCATCCAATACACACTTAAAGCGTAAATTTCTTTATCCTCTTGAAAATTACCCGAACGTAAAAACATAGATAAAGCATTTGGGAAAGCTCTTTCGTTGTAAAATTCTAATCCGCGGAAATAAGTTACTTTTTGGTATGCTTCTTTAGCTTCTGGAGTTTTGCTTTGAATAGGTTCTAAAATATCAATAGCTGCCTGATAATTTTTACTAGTTAATAAAATTTCTCCTAATAAGGTTTTCGCTTCATTTATTTTTTTGGAGTTAGGAAATTGCTTTAAAAAACTTTGAGTAGACTCTAAAGCTTGTGAATTGAACTCTAACTCGTAACTCAGCTTTGCGTAATTAATCCACGCTTCTTCTTGTATGTTTTTGTCAAAATCTAATCTGGATGCTCTGAAAAATGCACTCCTCGCTTTTTCTTTATTATTTAATTTAAGTGCTGATTTACCTAGGGTGTACATACCGTTTTGCAGGTAAATATCATCGGTGTTTAGTTTTTCTAATACTGGAACGGATTCTTTAAATTTTCCATTTTGGAATAAAGCGTATCCATATTGATAAATGAAAAGATTGTTTTTGCTCTGACTTTTATCTTTAGCATAAAATTCTGTAAAGTATTTCTCGGCATTTTTAAATTCAGATTTAGCGAAATAAGATGCCGCAACTAAACTTAGCATTTCAGGCTCAAACTGTTGTTTGGTTTTTGCCATTGCAGGTATTGCGTAATCAATAACATCGTCATAACGTTCATCCAAATAATACATAGAAGTGATGTAATACGGATAACTTGCTTCATAAGTAGGAGAACCTTTTAGCTTTTCAAAATTAGCAAGAGCAGTTTTATATTCCTTATTTAGGTAGTTGATGTAAGCGAAGTAGTAAGTTGCGCTTTCTTTAAATTGAGAATCTTCTTTTTTGACAGCTTCAAATAAAGGCTCGGCTTTTTCATAATTCTTCAATTCAAAATACGCATAGCCTTGTTTAAATTGATATTCAACTCGTTGTTTTTGTGAAAGTGAACTTGGTTCTGTTTTTTCAAACCATTCTAATGCTTTTGTATAATTCTTTTGTGCGAAATAAGATTTTCCAACATGGAAATACGCCAATTTTGTATTAGGATTTAGCGGATATTCTCTAATAAATTCTTGAAATAATGTTTCAGCATCTTCATTTCCTAATTCTAAAGCACAAACAGCTGCATAAAATTTAGCATTCTCTTTTAATAAAGATAATTCGGCATTGCTTTCTTGTTGTGTACTTGCTTTGCTTCTAATCTGCTCTACCAATTTAAATTGTTGGGCGGCTGCTACATATTTTTCATTTTGAAGAAGCTCTAAACCAGTTTGGTAATTTTTATTGAGATTTACTAATGGACTTACTTGGGCAAAATTGGCGCTGATACCGCCAACTAAAAAGAAGGGAACTAATAGGTATTTCTTATGCATAGGTTTCAAATATGGTTGGTACTAAATTATAAATAGTATCAAAGCTTATCAACATAAGTAATTAACATCTGTTGATAACACAGGTTTAACGAATAGATTTTGAAATTGGTATAGATGAGTCCGGAAGTCCGAGAAATTTGAAAGTCTGAAAGTCTGATGTCTAAGTTCTAAATGCCTTATACTAAGTTATTTTAGTCGTTTTGACTGGCCAGTAAATAAAGTACAGCCATTCTAACTGCTACACCATTTTCTACTTGCTCTAAAATGATAGATTGTTTGCTATCGGCAACATCGCTGGTAATCTCTACACCACGATTAATTGGGCCTGGATGCATTACTACAATTTCCTTGTCAAGATTATCTAAGATTTGTTTGTTAAGACCATACATCATGGCGTATTCGCGTTGCGACGGGAAATATTTAATGTCTTGTCTTTCTAATTGGATGCGCAACATATTGGCTACATCACACCAGTTAAGCGCTTTTTTTAAATCGTGTTCCACTTTAACACCAAGTGATGCAATGTGTTTTGGAATTAAAGTCGTAGGTCCGCAAACCATCACTTCTGCACCTAACATTTGCAGGCAAAGTATGTTTGAAATAGCAACTCTCGAATGCAAAATATCACCTACAATTACTACTTTTTTGCCTCTCACATCGCCTAGTTTCTGGCGGATAGAGTACGCGTCTAGTAAAGCTTGTGTTGGGTGTTCATGTGCGCCATCGCCAGCATTAACAATTTGTGCCTTAATGTGTTTACTTAAAAAAACGCCAGCTCCAGCATATGGATGACGCATCACCACCATATCAACTTTCATGGCTAAGATGTTGTTTACTGTATCAATTAAGGTTTCACCTTTGCTAACTGATGATGAAGAAGCAGCAAAGTTTACAACATCTGCAGAAAGTCTTTTTTCGGCTAATTCAAAAGAAAGTTTAGTGCGAGTAGAGTTTTCGAAAAATATATTGGCAATAGTGATATCCCGCAAGGAAGGAACCTTTTTAATGGGACGATTGATGACATCTTTAAAATTATCAGCGGTTTCAAAAATCAATTCAATATCATTCAGGTTAATATCTTTAATGCCTAAAAGATGTCG
Source organism: Pedobacter planticolens (assembly GCF_014172375.1). Taxonomy (GTDB): domain Bacteria; phylum Bacteroidota; class Bacteroidia; order Sphingobacteriales; family Sphingobacteriaceae; genus Pedobacter; species Pedobacter planticolens. Next base: position 2,087,312 of record NZ_WNXD01000001.1, on the reverse strand, counting down.
GGTTGATAATTTTTCTGCTGCCATTTTACGTTATTGCTTTTTATCTGTTTATTATATTGTTTTTAATTGTCAGATAGAGCTTTCCATCCAAAATAATCATTTTGGCGTGGACGGTTCTGATAATAAAATCACTTTGTCTTCACCTTCGTTCTCTTTCCAGCTCACCTTAACTTTTTGTGAGTCAACACAATCTACCTGTTGCCCAATATAATTTGGCTCGATGGGTAAGTGTCTAGAAAATCTTCTGTCAATCAAAACCATCAACTCTACTTTTTCTGGTCTGCCATATGCTAACAATGCATCCATCGCGGCACGAATTGTTCTGCCAGTCCATAATACATCATCAATTAAAATGACTTGTTTGCCTTCAATAATAAAATCTATGGTATTGCTGCTTGCGGTAACTAAACCGTCTTTTCTTCTAAAATCATCCCTGAAAAAAGTAATATCTAAATTCCCTTTTTTAATTGATTTTGTTTTTAGAATTTCAGAAAGTTCTTGGTGTACGCGATCTGCAAAATAAGTTCCTCTGGGTTGAATGCCAATTAATACAGTATTAGTAAAATCGGTGTGGTTCTCAATTAACTGATGACAAAGTCGCTTAATTGTGATTTGAAATTTCTGACCGTTTAGCAGGGTTCTCTTTTGCATGGAACAAGGATTGGGCAAATATAGACAAATGTTTTAATGTTGGAAAGTTGAAATGTTTTAAAGTTGAAAAAGGTTGAAAATTGATTTGAAAAGCAAGGTTCAGTTTTCGTCGCAAAAAGCAGCCCTGCTTTCCGCTTTACTTCGTGTTCGCTGCAATCAGGTTTAGGTTGAGCGGAAGTGCAAAAAACATCAACAAGATTTAAAAGTTGCAATAATAGGAACGTGATCACTAAATTTAGTCCAATATTCATATTCTCCAATTTCTACAGCTTGCAGGTTTTGCAGTATATCTTCAGAAACAAAGCAATAATCCAAATGATACGGCTTATCTTGATGTCTGTACAAATAAAGTGTTGGATGTGCTTCTAAACCTTGATTTTGCTTATAATGTGAATGATAAACGCTATAAATTCCTTTATCTTCTAATCGTTTTACAACGGAAGAATGGTTGCCAATTCTTCTTGGTTTATCCCAAATGGTATTGCTATTAAAATCTCCTATCAGGATAGTATTTGTTTGACTAATTAAAGAATCATAATGATGAATTGCTTTCCAAACCTGCTCTACATATTGGCCATCTTTATCGTCAGGATTATTTGCCCAAATAGCGAATAAATTAAAATTGATGTTTCCTTTATTAACTTTTATTGGAACAATCATTCTTAAATTTTCATTGTGATTATCTAATACTGTTAATTCAAAATCATTGTATGAAAATATTCCTAATCCCTTATTTTGATTTTTCCCAAACCACAATGTACTTGTTGGTTTTGGGAAATCTATATCGAAGTTAAACTTATCAGGATGTTCACATTCTGGAATAATAAGTACATCAGGTTGATGTGCCAAAATAAGTTTAGCCTTTTTTCTAAATGCCATATTACAATTCCAAGTAATGATTTTCATATCCACTAAACGAAGATAATTCAATTATTTGCCAAATAAAATCGGCTATCTTTGTATATGCATCCAGTAATATTCTTCGATGGCGTTTGTAATCTCTGTAATAGGGCAGTGCAATTTACGATTAGAAGAGACAGTAAAAATATTTTCCGTTTTGCATCCTTACAAAGTGAATATGCTGCTGAAAAAATAGCTCCATTTAATATCGCTCCAGAAAATTTAGATAGTTTCATTCTGCTAGAAGATGGTAAAGTTTATCAACGGTCAACTGCAGCATTGCGAGTTGTCAGAAAATTAAATGGATTATGGCCTTTGTTATATGGTTTTATAATCATTCCTCATTTTATTCGAGATGTGGTTTATAATTATATCTCTAAAAACCGCTATAAATGGTTTGGTAAACAGGAAAGTTGTTGGGTGCCTACGTCAGAATTGAAAGAGAAGTTTTTAGGTTAATTTTGAGATCTATTTTTTCGTGAGCTCCAAAGCCATACCGACAATAAAATAAGTGGAATAATAATACTTAAAGCAATTACAATAAGTATTGATCTTTGATTAACAATGTCTTTATCCGTTGAATTTAAGATATGAAAACCTTCTTTAATAGCAAATAAAGTAATTAAGGAAACGATGATGGCTAAAATTTTGCGCATGAATTAAGGTTTTTCAGTTAGATATCGTTGACTATAATTTATGTTCATCAAATCATATCGTTTAAATTGAGTTTTTAATCGGTTTAAAAAATCAGGGTAATTTCTTTTTTCTTTCGGACTCCATAAAATCTCACTCAAAGCATCCAATCTAGGGAATAATTGATATTCTGCTTTTGCAGGATTAGCAATATATTCTGACCACAAATTTCCTTGTGCGCCCCAAATGTATTTTGCTTGCTCAGCATTTAGTTCTGCCGGAACAGGATCGTATTTATAAACATTTTCTAGTGGCGAGTATTTTGCGGCAGCTAAACTATCATCCTGTAAAAATTGTTTATGATTAAAATACATCATATTTTCAGGTGTCATAATCACTTTGTGCTTTTCTTTTGCAGCAGCAATTCCTCCTTTTTCTCCTCGCCAACTCATTACAATTGCATTTGGGGCAAGACCTCCATCTAAAATTTCATCCCAACCAATAATTGTTTTCCCTTTTGTATTTACCAATTTCTCAATACGATGAATAAAATAACTTTGCAAAGCACTTTCATCCTTTATGTTATTATCCTTCATAATTTGTTGAGCAACTGGAGAACTTCTCCACCAAACTTTTGAAGCTTCATCGCCACCAATGTGAATGTATTGTGAAGGAAATAAAGCCATTACTTCTGTCAACACATCTTCTAAGAATTTAAAAGTCTTTTCTGTCGGTTGTAAAACATTATTGTATTTGTTCATCATACCCCAAGTTTCTGCAACGGCGTACTTTTTAGTGGGTTCCGTTCCCAATTCAGGGTAAGCAGCTAAAAGTGCCATACTATGTGCAGGCATTTCAATTTCTGGAATAATAGTAATGTATCGTTTCGTAGCATAATCAATCACATCCTTAATTTCTTCTTGCGTATAGAAACCTCCATGTCGAATACCATCCGTTTTAATTATAGCATCTTTTGGGGTGATTTTAATTTCAGCAGGTAAAACTTCATATTTAATATTTTCATTTCCTTTTCCAGGCCACAAACCAATAATGCTACCATTTCTCCAAGCTCCAATTTCAGTTAGTTTAGGATATTTTTTAATCTCAATTCTCCAACCATGATCATCTGTTAAATGCCAATGGAAATAATTCATTTTATGCAGAGCGAGGTAATCGATATACTTTTTAACAAATGCGACATCGAAAAAATGACGACTAACATCTAAATGCATACCACGGTAATCGAAGCGGGGGTAATCAATAATATCTACCGATGGGATTACTAAAGTGCTGGAAGTATTTGAGGTAGGTAAAAGTTGAATAATAGATTGAACGGCATAAAACAATCCTTGTTCTGAAGATGAACCCGCATTTATAGTGGAACTTAAAACAGAAACAAAGTATCTGTTAGGATTAGCATACAATTTATTGTTGACAACAAGTGTTATCATTTTCGCTTTAGAAACTTCGTTTGGTTTATCTGTAATCTTTAGCTTTAAATTGTAATACTTTTGAATGTAGTCAGCTAAATATTGTGCAGAGTTTGTGGTACTTTTTGTTGTGGCAAAGATGATTGTATTTTTATCTATGGTAAAAGTATCATTTGGAAATGCTCCTGGTCTTACTTCTACAGGTTGTGGAATAATATTTACTTGTTGTGCGGAAAGCTTAAATGCGAAGCTGATGAATAAAATTATTAATGCTGTCTTTTTCATAATGATAACTGATTTTCAAAAATAGAAAATCTGAACAGCTTTTTGGTAATGGAACGGAAATGTTGCCAAGAACTACTGGTTTTGTTTTTTAAACCCGATTGGAGTGGAAATACTTTTTGTGAAGACCTATAAGGTCTCTAAAACCTTATAGGTTTGATAAAAAAAGATTGTAACGGAAAGCGGGACAGGAGTAAATGATGAATAAGGACGCTGTTTTTCAAAGCCATTTTTAGCCACAGATTATCAGATTTTGGGCGACAATTATATATGTGGTGATCTCTGTTTTAATCTGTGTCTTATTTATTTAATGAGATTCCTCGCAGGCTCGGAATGACAAAATTGGTTTAAAACAAAAAATCCCGATAACCATTGGCTATCGGGATTAATATATTTAGCTAATCAAAAAGCTTATTTTCCTTTTTTCTTGCTTTCTTCGCCTTCCATTTGCTCTTTTAATTGAGCAAGAACGCTAAGATCACCTAAAGTAGATTTCTCTACAGAATCTTTTACTTTTTTAACTGCACTTACAGAAGCTTTAGCTTCTTTCTTTTTAGTAGCTCTTTCTTCAGCAGCAACTTCAGCTTTAGCCTCTTCCCAAATACGGGCATGAGATACAACGATACGTTTAGCATCTTTGTTAAACTCAATGATTTTGAAGTCATTAGTTTCTTCAGCTTTGATTACAGAACCATCTTCTTTAGCCATGTGTTTAGTTGGTACGAAACCTTCTACACCGTATGGTAAAGCAATAACAGCACCTTTATCAGTTACTTTAACTACAGTACCTTGGTGAATTGAATCCAAAGTAAAGATAGTTTCGAAAGTATCCCAAGGGTTTTCTTCTAATTGTTTGTGACCTAAAGATAATTTGCGGTTTTCAACATCAAGTTCTAAAACAACAACATCTAATGTATCACCAACTTTAGTGAACTCGTTAGGGTGATTAACTTTTTTGCTCCAAGATAAATCAGAAATGTGGATTAATCCGTCAATTCCTTCTTCAATTTCAACAAATACACCGAAGTTAGTCATGTTTTTAACTACAGCTTTGTGTTTGCTTCCAATTGGATATCTTTCTGCAACAGCTCCCCAAGGATCTTGAGTTAATTGTTTAATACCTAAGCTCATTTTGCGCTCATCTCTATCTAAAGTTAAAACTTCAGCTTCGATTTCATCGCCAACTTTCAAGAATTCTTGAGGTGAACGTAAGTTTTGTGACCAGCTCATTTCTGAAACGTGGATCAAACCTTCAACACCCGGAATGATTTCCAAGAAAGCACCGTAATCAGCTACAGTAACAATTTTACCTTTTACTTTAGAACCAACAGCTAAGTTAGCATCTAAATTTTCCCAAGGGTGAGGAGTTAATTGTTTTAAACCTAAAGCGATACGTTTTTTCTCATCATCAAAGTCTAAAACAACAACGTTGATTTTTTCGTCTAATGATAATACTTCTTTTGGATGCTCTATGCGACCCCAAGAAATATCAGTAATGTGAAGTAAACCATCAACACCACCTAAATCGATGAACACACCGAAATCAGTAATGTTTTTCACAGTACCTTCTAATACTTGACCTTTTTCTAATTTAGAAACGATTTCAACTTTTTGGCTTTCTAAATCGTCTTCAATTAAGATTTTGTGTGAAACTACAACGTTTTTAAATTCGTGGTTGATTTTCACAACTTTGAATTCCATTGTTTTACCAACGTAAACATCGTAATCACGGATAGGTTTAATATCAATTTGAGATCCTGGTAAGAATGCTTCTACACCCATGATGTCAACAATTAAACCACCTTTAGTACGGCTTTTCACGAAACCATTGATAATGGTATCATTGTCAAGCGCAGCGTTGATGGTTTCCCAAGAACGTTGTGTTTTTGCTCTCTTGCGAGATAAAATCAACTGACCATTCGCATCTTCTGGAGCTTCTACGAAAACATCCACTGAATCGCCAATTTTCAAATCAGGCGTATCTCTAAACTCTGAAGTAGAAACTAAACCATCAGATTTAAATCCAACATTTAATACTACGTCTTTGTTGTTGATAGATACAACGATACCACTAATGATTTCGCCTTGAGTGATTTGGTTGAAAGTATCTGTATACATATCTTCAAACTTTTTACGGTCTGCGTCACTGTAGTTACCAAATACTTTATCATCTGCATCCCAATCAAAATCTTGATCTGGTGTTGCTAATGATGATTTGATTTGTTCGATAGAAACCGAATCAGCTTCTGACTCAATTGTTTCTTTCTCGGTTAGACGAGCGTCTGCACCTTGTAGTTCGGCTGTTTTAGCCTCTAGTTCTTTTTCTGCTACTTGTTTTTTAGCCATTAATTAATAATCTCCTTTGTTCCCTATTTAGGGACTGCAAAGGTAGAAATTTCTTTTTAAATAGAAAAGAAATTTTTAATTAATGTTACTGATAATTAAGGATATAGTAATTACTAGTACACGTTAAAGATATTGAAATACCAATTTTTAGAAAAGCAATACCTGTATTTCAATTTATGTTGGTCCCGCTTTTCGCTTTACTCGCTACGCTTCGTGCTCGCTACAATCGGGTTTAGAGAACAAAAACAGTGCTAAAAACCATCATCGCATAGGGCTTTACTTCTTATGATAAACTGCTTTCGTAAATCCTTCGCCAATTAATGTGTGCTCATCCAAAATCATTAATAAAATGATATTCTCTTGTTGTTTCGTTTTAATCATATTGTCTTCGATAACATAAGGGGCAGTAAATAAGGTGTCTACATACGTATCTTGAATAATTACCGAATCTTTCGATTTAAAATCAAATGATAAATACTGAGAGTCGCTAGCACTTGTAAATTTACCGCTAATGGTTTTTTTAACCATAAAACCCACATAACAGAAATAACCAATTGCTATAACTATTATCGCAGAAATCACCATTAAGGGTTTATTATTCATTAAAAACTTAAAAATTAAGAATAACATGATAAGAAGTACAGCAGTAATTAAGCTTAAAAAAATGATGTTCGAATTGTCTTTACTAGTTTTTTGTTCAACTATAGGTTTTGTGACAGGTACTTGTTTAGCTGGAACAGCAGCAATTTTTGTGAGGTATTCGCTACTTACATAACCTTCACCATTGGTTACTTTAACTTTAAAATATTTGGTATTGGATGAATCTAAAACAGCAACATTCTCATTTTGCGGAATAAACCCAATTATTTTGCTCTTTGGATCGCTTGTTTCTCTAACATTTAATTTATCTGCCTTAACCTTGTACATATCTTGAGCACTTAAGCTTAAGGAAATAAAAAGGAGAACAATTGGAAGGAAAAAGTTTTTAGTCATACTGTTAGATAGTTATGTAATCGTTAAAAATTCTGCTAATATCGGAGTAATACTATAGAAATCTTAATTTTTACTAATCTAAAGTTAACAACACGTGAGAATAAAAGTTTTACGAGTTTAAACTTTACCAACTCCCGCCTGCACCACCACCGCTACTACTTCCTCCGCCAAAACTGCCACTACTTGATGAGGATGAACTACCCGACGACGAACTACCAAATGAAGAACTAGATGAACTTGATTTGAGGAGTTTGGGCAAAGTCACCATCTTTATAAATTCTTCATAATTACAATGTTCACATGATTTAACTTGCTTTGCTTCGCCAATCGAATTATAAGTTGCAGGTTCAATAGTATGTATTCTTGGTTTACTTAATGTTCTAAACTTACATTTAGGACATTCGTTAAAATCCTCATATTTTTCTGCTGGCCAAACTTTAATACTATGTTCTGTATGCGCTGTATTTTCCCAAATATCATAATCGTAAACCTTAATTAATTCTTCTCTACGCTGACCTTTAGTTAAAAATGGAGCACCTTCTCTATTTAAGTCTCTATCTAAGCGGATCATATCGTTTTTTTGGCTATCCTTAAGTGGTTTAAATCGATCTGCAGTTCTTGTTTTTTTAACAATTTGAAAGATGAAAGCAAATAGAATTAGAGGAGAGAAAAGCAATAACCAACAATTTCTTTTACGAAAAGAGCCCATTTCATTGAAAAAATTCTTGTCATCAAAGTGCTCTTGTCTTAATAATTTACTGTAAGCTATGTATTTAAAAAATAAGGCAATCGCCAATGCTGAGTAGATAATAATAGGTATATCTGCAAGACTCAACTTTGTAAATAAGTCAAAACTTTTAGTAAAAACGATGACAAATACCGAAACAAAGACAATGACAAATAGAATAGCGCATCCATTACTTAAGAAAAAACCAGATTCATTAAGTTTGCTTTTAATAATTCGTTGAGATTTTGGTATTTGATAATTGATTATTTTAAAAACTAAAAAGAAGAGTAAAAGTAATGCAACGCAATAACCTAATGTAAACTGCCATTGTTGATTTGATTTAACAACTTTTGCCATTAATCCATTTACCTCAGCTTGATTTGAGGTTTTGGTTAGTTTAGCTTCAATTTCATCAATAACAGCTAAAACACCATCGTCATATTGCCCTTTTTTAAATGCAGGAACTAGTAAGTTTTCTCCAGTTTGTTTGAGAAAAACATCAGGCAGTAAACCTTCTAAGCCAGAACCTGTAATAAAACGATATTTTTTTCTATCAATAGTGACAACTAATAATAAACCGTTATTGGCTTGTGCTTTTCCGATTTTCCAAGTATCGAAAAGCTCTTTTGCAAATTCGAAATCTTCTTTATCCTTGTCAAAATCATAGATGGCAACAATTGCAATTTCAACTTTGGTTTTCTTTTCAAACTCTGCAATACGCCGATTTAAAATATCAACATTGCTTAATATCCCATCAGGATTACTTACAAAATAATCTTGTCCAGCAGTTTTAGGATTTGGAATTTCATTAACAGTGTATACTTTTTGAGCAAATGATTGTGCGCCAAAACTTATAAATAAAAGTAGTAGAATTACTTTCTTCATAGGTAAATAAAATGAATTTAGTTTGGCTTATTACGCTAGATGGGAAGTTTTATTATATGCTTAAAATTGGCTTTACTTCCATTCGGCTCGGTCTATAATAAAACTGCTTTCCTGTTTTTTGAATCCAATTTTTGGATAATATTCTAGTGCTGTCGGAACTGATAAAAGTAATATCATAGATTGCTCTCCAACTTTTTCTTTGGTGAGGTTAATCAGTGTTTTACCTATTCCATCTTTTTGGTATTCTTTTCTAATGGCAAGATCTGCCAAATAGCAACTCCAAACCCAATCAGTAATGCAGCGTGAAACCCCAATCAATAAATCACCATCCCAAGCAGTTACTATCAAATTAGAATTGTCGAACATTTTCTGAATCCTTTCCTTATCATGCGTTGGTCTAGGTAAACCTGCATTATCATACAATTCAATAATCAGATCAGCATTAGGGCGTTCTTCAAAGCTATATGTGATGTCCATCGAGAAAATGAGTTAATTCAATAAAATTTTATTTAAGCAACTCACCAATCTTTTTATCCAATTTTACTTTATTTTTCTCATAAGGAGCCAAATCAAACAAAGCAACTTTTCTAAACTCAATAGGATGACTTTCGCTTTGCAAAGAAATAAAACCTTCAGTTAGTCTTTTTCCATCTATTTTAACTTTCGGATCGTAATTTGAAACATTTCCACCACCAATTTGAGGTTTGGTATATGTTAACACCAGTTCATTATTCACAAAATGTTTAATCACAGAATCGCCCAAAACTAAAAACTCAGCCGTAACCCATTGCTCACCATGAAAAGTCTTTGAATTTGATTCTAAACAATGCGCCATGGTTAATTTATCGTCCATGTAAATCGTTGTTCCAGGTGTGCATACGTTGCTAGTATGACGCTCATGTACGCCATCGCCACCTAATATTTGCCCTTCAATAGAAATAGGAAAATCTTGATTTTTGAGCATGGTTTTTGGATCTTGGCAATGCAACATCGCTCCACTGTTTCTTAAAGCCCAACCTTCACCACCTTTAACTTGGTCGCCCACAAAGCGATATTCTACCTTTAATAAGTAATAAGAAAAAGGTTTTTTGTAAAAAATATGTCCGTATTGTTGATTAAATTCTTTGTAGCCATCGTAGCTCACTTTCATCACACCGTTTTCTACGCGAAAAGTATTGGCAAAATTATCACCAACCTCATGTTTGGAAATTTTAACGGTCCAATCTTTAAGATCTTTTCCATTAAATAAATTTATCCAACCTTTTTGTTGAGCTTGTAAAGTACTATTGCAAAGTAATAATGCAACTAACGCGATTGATTTTAGAAAATAATTGAATTTCATAAGGCATCTTAATTTGCACGTAAAATACCAATTTATTTAAGAATTTAATACAGAAATAATGAATGGAAACTAAATTTTTTCTAAAAAGGGTTTAACCTTTTCTAAAGCAAAATCAAGTTGTTCTTCTTGAGTAAGCTCGGTATTGTCTAAAATAGTGGCATCTTCTGCTCTAACCAAAGGACTTTCTTTGCGAGTCGTATCTGCATAATCGCGATGAGCTAGATTTTCGAAAACTTCTTCCAAAGTGGTCACATTATCACCTTTTGATAATAACTCTTTATATCTACGTTCTGCTCTAATTTTTGGGTCGGCAGTCATGAAAAATTTAACTTGAGCATCAGCAAATACAGCAGTACCAATATCACGGCCATCCATAACAATGTTTTTAGATTTGCCCATGCGCTGTTGTTGTTTTACCATATCGTGGCGCACTAATTTATTGGCAGATACTTCACTAACATTTTCAGATACTGGCATTTGTCTAATTTCTTCAGAAACTTCTTCGCCATTTAAGGTAATATGAGATTCGTAATCTCGAGCATGGAAATTTAACTCGATATGCTGTAATGCATCTTTTACTGATTCTTCATTGTTGATATCAACTTTGTTGCGAATAAAAAATAAGGTTACCGCTCTGTACATCGCACCGCTATCGATATATATAAAATCTAATTTTTTAGCTAAGGCTTTTGCCAAGGTACTTTTTCCGCAAGAAGAATAGCCATCAATTGCTACAACTAGATTTTTTCTCATGTTGCACAAAGATAATATTTTGAATTTATTTTTATCAAAAGCTTTTTACAAGAAATCAACTTTTAATTATTGTGATTTAAAATAAATTATTTAGTCTTAATTTGCATCATGATACCGGTTAAAGAAGAATTAATTAAGGAAGTAATTTTTAAAACATCGCGAAGCGGTGGTAAAGGAGGACAAAACGTTAATAAGGTTTCGAGCAAAGTAGAACTGATATTTAATGTTGCAAATGCTTCTTTTTTATCCGAAGAAGAAAAAACTTTACTGCAAGAAAGATTATTGAATAGATTAGATACAGAAGGCAATTTGCATATTGTTTCTCAAGAGGATAGGAGTCAGCTTTTAAACAAACAAAGAACGCTTATTAAGCTGACGAATTTATTAACTAAATCTCTGCAAGTGCAGAAAAAACGTAAGCCTACCAAAATTCCTAAAGGGGTAATTGAGAAAAGATTAAATAATAAATCAATTACTTCTTCAAAAAAGGAAAATAGAAAAAAGCCTGGACTAGATTAGTCTGGGCTTTTAAATATCTTGAAAAATCCTTTTAATTAAACCTATAAAACATAGAAATTGTACCGTATTGATGTGCTTTCGCTGTACTTTTTATTTCTTTTGATTTAAATAGTACACCAAAATCAAATGTAAAACGAGGTGTGCTGTAATTAAAACCTAATTGCTGTGCAAATACCAAAGGCTTGGTTTTAAAAGTTACCGGACTATCATCGTTAAACATACTTCCTTGAATAGTTGCATCGTAAGCAACTACGTTAAGTTGCGGTTTAGCATAAAAAAACAATTCGTTCTTTACCAATTTAGCTGTTTTCGCATTGTTGCTAATTGCACTATTTGTGTAAGAAGAATTAAATAACTGATTAATATTCCCCGCTCTAAATAAAACGCCAACTCCTGCGCCACTAAAAGTTGTACCTACATTGGCATATCCTTCTAATGAGAAATCTAAATCATTTTTTGCAGAGCGATGTAATAATTGCGTGTATTGAGCCGAAAGATTAACAGCTAATTCGTTTTTAATTTGATATTGCCAGCCATCAATGGTGTAAAAACCAACAATATCATGTAATAATTTCTGAGCATCTTCTCCTAATGCATCTGGTCCAACAGTTCCAACTTCTAATCCAGCTTTTAAAATTCGCTCGTTTTTATAGAAGAAATTTACATTTCCACCTGCATATAAATAACCTGCAAACGGACGATCTTGCTTAGTTGGATCAGGTACATAGCCCGAAATAGGGTTATACATTTTCTGACCAGCAGAAATCTCATAAGTTACTTTTTCTAATTTTTCACCTAGTTTTTGTTGGTCTGTAGCATGACGAAAATAAATAAACAAACCATTTGTGTAATAACGATCCTGTCCGTAAAAAAGATAAGCATCATTATCACTTTTAAAACCGAACTCATTTTTAAAAGTTTGAGCAAAACTACTTGCGCCAAATAAAAATAACGCAACAAATAATAAGGACAGTTTTAATCGCATTGGCTTAATTAGTTACAATTGGTTTTTTAATGCTCAAATCTTGTGCGTTTTTCACTTTATCTTTCATCAAAGCTAAATCAATAACCTCTCTCATTTCACTAACATAATGAAATTTCAGATCTTTTATATAATCTTCTTTAATTTCTAAAATATCTTTTCGGTTAGATTTACATAAAATGATTTCCTTAATATTCGCTCTTTTTGCAGCCAATATTTTCTCTTTAATACCGCCAACTGGCAATACTTTTCCACGAAGTGTGATTTCACCTGTCATGGCCAAATTAGATTTTACTTTACGTTGTGTAAATGCAGATGTTAATGCGGTAAGCATGGTAATACCTGCAGATGGACCATCTTTTGGTGTAGCACCAGCGGGCACGTGTACATGTATATCAAACTGATCAAATAAGGCATTATCAATTCCAAACAAACCAGCATGAGCTCGTAAATAAGCTAAAGCGATAATTGCAGATTCTTTCATTACATCGCCTAAATTACCAGTTAAGGTTAATTTTCCTTTACCTGGGCTTAAACTTGCTTCGATAAACAAAATATCTCCACCAACAGAAGTCCATGCTAAACCAGTAACCACACCAGCTACTTCATTGCCTTCGTATAAATCTTTATCGTAAATGGGAGCGCCCAAAATGCGTTCTACATCTTCTAAATTCAATGCAGGCTCATACGTTTCTTCCATTGCAATTTTGGTAGCAATACCACGTACCAACGAACCAATTTTCTTTTCTAAACCACGCACACCACTTTCACGGGTATAATCTTCAATTACTTTTTCAATTAATGAAGTTTTAAGTGAAATGTCTTTCGATTTTAAACCATGCTGCTCTTTTTGTTTCGGCAACAAATATTTTTTAGCAATTTCTATCTTTTCTTCAATCGTGTAACCATTTACTTCAATAATTTCCATACGATCTAAAAGTGCAGGTTGTATGTTGCTTAATGAATTCGCGGTAGCGATGAATAATACATTCGATAAATCGTAATCTGCTTCTACATAATGATCGTTAAAAGCACTGTTTTGTTCAGGATCTAAAACTTCTAGCAAAGCTGATGAAGGGTCTCCTCTAAAATCTGAACCTACTTTATCAATCTCATCCAATACAAAAACCGGATTTGCTGCGCCAGCTTTTTTAATAGACTGAATAATTCTACCTGGCATGGCACCGATATATGTTTTTCTATGACCACGAATTTCGGCTTCATCTCTAATGCCGCCCAACGCCATACGTACATATTTACGGTTAATCGCTTTTGCAATAGATTTACCTAATGATGTTTTCCCAACTCCTGGAGGGCCAACTAAACACAAAATAGGGGCTTTCATGTCTCTTTTTAATTTCAAAACAGCCAAATACTCTATAATACGTTGTTTTACTTTTTCTAATCCAAAGTGATCTTTATCTAAAATGCGTTGAGCACGTTTTAAATCGAAATTATCTTTAGTAAAATCATTCCAAGGTAAATCGAGTAACAACTCCAAATAATTCATTTGTATAGAATAATCTGGTGCTTGCGGATTCATCCTCCCTAATTTCTCTAATTCTTTACCAAAATGATCGGCAACTTGTTTAGCCCATTTTTTCTTTTTAGCACGAGCTTCTAAGGCATCATATTCTAAATCAGATGAATTGCCACCTAATTCTTCCTGAATGGTTTTTAACTGCGCATTTAAAAAATAATCGCGTTGTTGTTTATCTAAATCGGTACGAACTTTAGATTGAATTTGGTTTTTAAGCTCCAACATCTGTAATTCAGTAGTTAAAAGCTCCATTACCATTTCGGCACGTTTACGCAAATTGCCCATTTCGAGCATTTTCTGTTTATCAGCCACATCTGCATTCATGTTTGAAGAGATGAAATTGATTAAGAAAGAAGTGCTCTCTATATTTTTTAACGCAATACCTGCTTCACTCGGAATATTTGGCGAAAGCTGAATAATTTGAGATGACATCTCTTTAATGGATGCCACTAAGTTTTTAAATTCTTTATCCGCTTTATGCTTTGATTCAGCAAATTTTGCAATAATTACTTTGATATAAGGTTCTGACTGAACTTCTTCTACCAATTGAAAACGTTGTTTACCTTGAATGATAACAGTCGTATTACCATCGGGCATTTGTAGCATTTTAATAATTTGTGCTACCGTACCAACGCTGTTTAATTGCTCAAAAGTTGGGTCTTCTATGGATACATCGCGTTGCGAAACCACACCAATAATTTTATCGCCTTTGTAGGCTTCTTTTATTAGTTTGATAGATTTATCTCTGCCTACAGTAATAGGAATTACTACACCTGGGAATAAAACAGTATTTCTAAGCGGTAGTATGGCCAATATTTCTGGCGTTTCTTCATTATTCATCTCATCTTCGTCTTGTTGAGACATTAATGGGAAGAACTCGGTATCTTCATTTATTATGGGTAATGCGTGACTAAAATCAAATTGATCTTGTTTGCTCATTTAGTAGGCCTTTTAAAATAGTATAAAACGACAAACTGACAGCCTTGCCGTTAAAAAAGTATTAATTCTGTATTAAGGGATATATTTTCAACTCTTGTGCCAAAAACAAAAACATGAGTTGTGCCTGTTAAAAAGTCAGCCTAAAAAATATTGTTTGCACTTATCATATTTAAGCTAATTTAGCGTTTACCTTAATATTTACAAATGGTATGATAGTTGCAATAGACCTGTTATATTAAAAACTACGACACTATTTATTGCTCTTTTGTTAGAGATTTTGTACTTTTAACTAAATAAAACGCTTAATGGATTATCTTAAAAAAACATTTTTATTACTATTTATAGTTTCAGCTGCTGGTTCTTCATATGCCCAAGGCAATTATGAGAAAATGGGTACACAAGCGTGGATGAAAGGGGATTATAAAACCGCAGTAAGTCAGCTAGAGAAAGCAGATAATGCAGACCCGAATAATGTAAACGTGTTAAGAATGCTAGCGTATTCAAATTTTCAGTGTGGAGATTTTGAAAGCGCAATTACAGCTTACAGTCGTTTAATTGTTTTAAAACCAGGCGATTATTCTGCCTACTATTATCGCGGTAAAGCGAGATTAAATATTGCGAATTTGCCTAAGGAATCACTTAATCAGATGAGGGATAACTTTTATACATCTGCAATAAAAGATTTTTCTAAAGCAATTGAAATAAATGGCGAGGAGGATACGCAGATTTTACAAAATAGAGGTATTGCCTATAAGGATTATGCTATTTTTAAATCGTACAAGATTAAAAAGGCAGCAGAAAAGCCACCAGTTGTAGCGTTATTTAATAACTCTATTGCCGATTTTCAGAAAGTATTAACCATACAGCCTTTACGAAAAGATATTATTTCTTTAATTGATTACGTAAAAGCACAAATTACTAGCTTGAAATAAAAAGTTTAAAACATATAAATAGAAAAGTCCTCGAAATTTTCGAGGACTTTTTTTGTTAGGGATGCAATCATTGCGTCATTGCGAGGTACGAAGCAATCTTTCATGCGTGAAAGATTGCTTCGCCCGATGAAAAATCGGGACTCGCAATGACGAAACAAGCAAAGAAATATCATTTATTAATCGAACTCAGTTTAATAGCTAAACTTTTAACCATCCCCGAAAACCTCTTGCCGCATAATACGAATCTGCACCATTATGATATAGAAATACTGTATTATAACGACGATCGCAAAACAATGCACCACCCAATTTTCTAATAGATTCTGGTGTGATAATCCAACTTGATGTTTTTGTATCGAAATTTCCAAGTTGTTGTAATTCTCTGTATTGTTCTTCTGTTAAAAGCGTAATCCCCATATCAGTTGCCATTTCAATAGCGCTATTTTTGGGTTTATGTTCTTTTCTTGCTTCTAATGCCTGATGATCATAACAAATACTTCTGCGGCCTTTCGGGCTTTCTGCTGAACAATCGTAAAAAATATATTCATCGGTTTTTTTATCATAGCCAACAACATCTGGTTCGCCACCAGTTATTTCCATTTCATCTAATGACCACATTTTCTTGCTATTTGTTTTTAGCTTCGCTTGAACTTTAGCCCATTCCAAACCTTGATGGCGGTTCATATTTTTCTCAAAGCGAGTTTTTAATGTTGCAAGTAGTTCCGCCTGTTGTTCTGATGATAATTCTTTTTTAATGCTATTCATGTGTTCCTAATTTAATCATTCAATCCTTTTCCTTCAAAAATTTGAGGTATACTTTTTTCAACTCTTGTTTCGCGAGTTTTAGCTTGTTTAGGTGCAGAAAAATACAACAGATATCCTCTTTGTCGGCCTGGTGTTAAGGCATTAAAAGCAATTTTTAAAGCAGGAATTTCATCCAACTTATGTTGAAACTCCTTAGAAATAGGAAATTCAGTAGTCTTTTTAAATTCGGCTTTCAGCCCCGCTTTTTCTATTTCAATGGCTTCAAAAATATAAGCTTTCAAAATGGCCTTCGCATCAATTATTTCTCGAACATTGGTAAACCGAATTTGACGAGCCACTTGTACATTTTTACTTTGTTGAATTAACATCCCGTTAGGATCTTTTAACAACACGCCTTTAAAAAATAAATACGCACAATATTCTTTAAAATCATGAATTAAAACGATGTTGCTTTTTTGAAATGTATAGCATGGAACGCCCCATTTCAATTCTTCAGTCAAGCCACAATCCAAAGCAATTGTTCTTAATTGCAACAATTCCTCTTGCCATTTCGTAGCCTTATTAAAATAAAAATCAACTTTAGGATTCATGTTTTTTAATTAACGGTTACAGTTTTTCTATCCGCTGGTCTAAAATACCAAGATACTACGGTCAGAACGAGTAATAACGTTGGCCCAAAATATTCTTTAGCACCATCGCCAGCGGCTAAATGAGAAAAAATAGCTCCCGACATGGCAAAAAAGAAACCTGCATACGCCCATTCTTTTACTACAGGAAATTTAGGAATAAGTACGGATATAACCCCTAAAATTTTCCAAACCCCAAGTATAGTGAGCAAATAAATAGGGTAGCCTAAATGCGTAAACATAGCTACTTCCTCTTTCAATTGTAATACTTGCACTATTCCTGTCGATGCCATGCCTAAGGAAAGCCAAATGGTGGCAATCCAATAAAATATTTTAGTTGTTTTTGTTTTCATAACGATGTTATTTTTGGTGTTTACTTAAGATATCTTGTATTCGATTATGTGCCATATTTATACCTTGAGCAAAGGGTAAAGCAAGGATTTGATTTCTGAGTGCAACTGATTTGTATAGCACATGCATCGTGAGTTTGGAGGTATTATTAGTCAGTTTTTCGAAGGATAAAAATTCAAGTTGAACGCCAAATGGTGTGTTTTCCATTTCAAACGTTCTTGTAATTTTCTGGTTAGGAAAAAATTCGTGAATTACACCATTAAACAAATGTTTGTTCCCCTTTGGATCGGTTGTTTCATATTGATAACTGCCGTGATTTTTACTTTCCAGCTTTAATACTTTTGTTCCCATCCATTGTTCCACAATTTCAGGCTCTACATAAGCTTTAAAAAGTAAGTCCACTGGTAAATCAAATTCCCGTGTAATTACTAATTCTTGCTTATCATCCTCTGCGTTGATTTTTGTTTTTCGTTCCATACTCATCTATTTTTTATCCTGATAGGTTTTCATGATACTTTCTAGTTTATTAAATCGATCATCCCACATGTTGCGGAAAGGTTCAATAAAGTCAGCCACTTCTTTCATTTTTTTTGCATTAATGTGATAAGAAATTTCCCTTCCGTTTTGCTCTTGCTCCAACAATTCGCATTCGGTAAGTATTTGTAAGTGTTTGGAAACGGTCGGTCTAGCGGTGTCAAAGTTCGATGCGATTGCACCTGCCGTCATAGATTGTGAAGCAACTAATATCAGTATCGCCCTTCTTGTTGGATCTGCTATGGCTTGAAATACATCTCGTCTTAAATTCATTATGTAGTTATTTGACTACAAATATATATGTAGTTATTTAACTACGCAAATTTTTTATAAGATTTTTTTCTAGTGTGTTTTGCTAATGCTGCGCTTTCAGCGCATATGGGCACATTGTGATGCGTTATTGATGAATTGTCAACTGTTTTTAATGCATCTTCATATGAAGATGGATCATCTTCAACTGATTTTGTTGCATCTTCATATGAAGATAGACCATCTTCAACTGTTTTTTATGCGTCTTCATATGAAGATGTGTCATCTTCAACTGATTTTAGTGCATCTTCATATGAAGATGCATCATCTTCAACTGTTTTTGGTTCATCTTCATATGAAGATGAGTAATTGTTGTATGAAGATTGTTCATTGTCATATGACATTGAGTAATTGTCAACTGTTTTTGTTGCAATGTCATATGACATTTGATGAGTGTCAACTGAAGATTATTCCATGTTAATCGTTTCTAACGCTCGATACATTGAATTATAATTAACCGCAAAGGAAAAGGAGAGAAATGCAAAGAACACAGAGGGTTTTCTTATCTCTTACTCGTCATTCCCGTGAAAACGGGAACCACGAAGTGCTCAGCGTAGCTAATCGTAATGCGTAAAAAACTATTATTGCATTACGGTTCCCATCCGATAGCTATCGGATCGAGTTGGGAATGAAGAGCATGATGGAGATTGCTTCGTGCCTCGCAAAGACGAACAGTAATAAAAAAGCCACTCTTAAAGTGGCTTTCCTCTACTTAAACTTTCCAGTAATCTGATATTTCTTTTCGTCCATCAGCTTAATGTGCTGTGTCTTTTTAATTTGATATAAACTATCGGGGTAATAGCTTAAACTATCTTGCGATGTATATAAATTATTCGTGTTAGTTACGAATACCTTAATAGCCATCACTTTGTTGTCTTTATAAGTTATTTCTAGCTTTTTAACAGGAATTTTTTCGCTGTTTGAAGTATAAGTAGTTAAGCTATCTGTTTTTGCCAATTTAAAAGAACCTCTCCACGATGCTTTATTAATATCTGCATCTATAAATGAACTAAATTCTTTTTCCCAGTCTTTAATGAGCAGATTTTTTTCTTCGGCTTTGCCATTTACCAAAACAGCTTTATCAATAGGCTGATTTGCTTTTG
Organism: Pedobacter planticolens; assembly: GCF_014172375.1. Lineage (GTDB taxonomy): Bacteria > Bacteroidota > Bacteroidia > Sphingobacteriales > Sphingobacteriaceae > Pedobacter > Pedobacter planticolens. Next base: position 2,067,770 of record NZ_WNXD01000001.1, on the reverse strand, counting down.
TTAAACGTGTTGCTTCTTGTTTAAAATAGCTTTCTAAATCAAAATAAGATTTAGTTGCTATTTTATCTTGTTCTTTTAAAGTACAAGCACTGCAAAAAAGGACGAAACCAACAAAAAAGAGTTTCTTCATTATACTAAACAATTTCCTGTCATGATTTCTGGAATATCAATACCCATAATTTTTAAAACGGTAGGGGCAATGTCACCCAGTTTTCCATCGGCAATGGTTTTGTAATCCTCGTCAATTAAAATACACGGAACCAAATTCGTTGTGTGCGCCGTATTTACAGAACCATCGTTGTTAATCATAAACTCAGAATTACCATGATCTGCCAAAATAATAAACGAATAGCCATTGGCAACACCAGTTGTAACTACTTGTTCTGCACAAGCATCAGCAGTTTCTACCGCTTTTACCACTGCATTAAAAACGCCTGTATGTCCAACCATATCAGGGTTAGCAAAGTTTAAGCATACAAAATCTGGCCAACCACTTTCTAATTCTTTATTTATGGCTTCGGTAATTCCAGCCGCACTCATTTCTGGTTGCAAATCGTAAGTAGCCACTTTTGGCGAAGGAACTAAAATTCGTTTTTCATTTGTAAATTCCTTTTCTCTTCCGCCAGAAAAGAAAAATGTAACGTGAGGATATTTTTCCGTTTCCGCAATGCGGATTTGATTTTTATGGTTTGCTTCTAAAACTTCGCCCAAGGTATTAGAAAGATCGTCTTTAGTAAATACAACCTTTACATTTTCAAAACTTTCGTCGTACGTGGTCATAGTTACATAGTACAACGGCAATTTCTTCATGCCAAAATCTGGATAATCTTTTTGACTTAACACCGAAGTAATTTCCCGACCTCTATCTGTTCTGTAGTTAAAACAAATCACCACATCGTCTGCTTTAATGGTAGCGGTTGGAGTTCCGTCTGCATTGGTAATCACAATTGGTTTGGTAAACTCATCCGTAATACCTTCATTATATGATTTTTGGATAGCTTCTTCAGCATTGCTAGCTTTTTCGCCAATTCCATTTACCATTACATCATAGGCCAATTTCACTCGCTCCCAACGGTTATCCCTGTCCATTGCATAATAACGACCAATTAAGCTGGCAATTTTACCTGTAGCGGTTTTTAAATGGTTGTTTAAATCGGTAATAAAACCTAAGCCAGAGTTCGGGTCCGTATCTCTACCATCTAAAAAAGCGTGAATAAAAACATCTTTTAATCCTTTTTCATTAGCAGCATCACACAATGCTTTTAAATGATTAATGTGGGCATGCACACCTCCATTAGATACTAAACCTATAAAATGAACTGCTTTATTGTTTTCTTTTGCATAGTTAAAGGCATTTACCAAAATCTCATTGCTGTGCAAAGTTCTATCAGTAATTGCTTTGTTAATTCTACCCAATTCTTGATAAACCACTCTGCCTGCACCTAAATTCATGTGTCCAACTTCAGAGTTGCCCATTTGCCCAGCAGGTAAACCAACGGCTTCGCCTGATGCTTCGAGTTTAGAATTAGGATATTTTTTTAAAATAGAATCGAAAAAGGGAGTGTTGGCAATATAAGCAGCATCAGATTTATCTTTCTTTCCGTAGCCCCAGCCATCAAGAATTAATAGTACGAGTTTTTTAGCTTTCATTTTTAAATTTTTGTATTAGATACATTAGTTTCAACCAAAATAAATTAGGTTTTAACGAATGTAATTTATCACACAAATATAAACCTATTAGGGCTTTAATGGAAAGTTTTTAAACATTATGATATAATAAATGGCATGCTTTTGGCTAAAGATTGTTAGTTTTATAACACACATGATGAAACCGTTACTAGCGTTGATGCTTTTGCTCTTGCATTTTCCTTCAAATAATACTGCTCAGGCAGATATTATTGATGATTTATCTGTACACTTTAAGGTAGGCAACTCTAAAGAAATTGCTAAAAACTTCGCCGGATCTGTAGAATTAATTATTATTGATCAGGAAGATGTATACAGTAAAGCACAGGCCGAACAGATTTTGAGAGATTTTTTTGTAAAAAATTCACCTAATAAAATTGCGATAGTTCATCGTTTAAGCACTAACCCAAATTATCGTTTAGGGATATTTTCTTTAGGTACCAAAACTGGCAAGTTTAGGGTAACAATTACCTTAAAGAAAAACGTAGCTAATGCTTTCTTAATCACCGAATTAAGGATAGAACCTGATAAGGAATAGTATTTTAAGCAGTTAATTGCTAATTTTGATTTAAAATTTACTGTTTTGGATAAAAAATTAGTTGATCTATTTATCAAAAATGCGATTGCCGAAGATGTTGGCGATGGCGATCATACCTCACTTTCTACCATTCCTGCAAATGTACAGGGCAAAGCAAAGTTAATTGTAAAAGAAGATGGAATTTTAGCCGGAGTAGAACTGGCACTCGAAATTTTTAATCAGATAGATTCTTCTTTAAAAGTTAACGTTTTGATACAAGATGGCGCTGCGGTTAAGTACGGCGATATTGCTTTTACAGTTGAAGGAAGTACACATGCAATTTTATTGGCAGAAAGATTAGTGCTGAACTGTATGCAACGTATGAGTGGTATTGCGACAAAAACCAATCGCATTGTACATTTATTAAAACCATACAAAACACAAGTATTAGATACACGCAAAACGACACCAGGTTTACGCTATTTAGAAAAATGGGCGGTAAAAATTGGTGGAGGTGTAAATCATCGCATTGGTTTATATGATATGATTTTAATAAAAGATAATCATGTAGATTATGCTGGCGGAATTGCAAACGCGATTATCGCAGCAAACAATTATCTAAAACAAACGGGTAAAAACTTAGCTATAGAAATTGAGGTTAGAAACTTAGATGAATTAAATCAGGTTTTGGCTCAAGGAAATGTTGGTCGCATTATGCTGGATAATTTTGAATTACCCTTGTTAAAAGAAGCTGTTAATTTAATTGATGGCAGATTTACTACCGAAGCTTCTGGAGGTATTGTAGAGGAGAATGTTGCCCAATACGCGGCATGCGGTGTAGATTATATCTCGATGGGTGCCTTAACTCATTCTGTAAAAAGTTTAGATTTAAGTTTAAAAGCTGTTTAACCACGTAAATTCTACCGTCTTGAATCTGATTTTTTTAGTATAATTGTAGGTCATGATTTCGATCTATTCCATTTCAGCTTTAATTGCTGCTTATTTACTCGGTTCTATACCAACAGCAGTATGGTTAGGTCAGGCTTTTTATGGCGTTGACGTAAGAGAATACGGCAGTGGAAACGCTGGTGCAACAAATACCTTTAGGGTTTTGGGCAAAAAAGCTGGTATTGCCGTAATGTTCATCGATATTTTTAAAGGCTACACGGCAACAAATCTCGCTCATCTTATTGGGTTGTCTGTTACTGGACCGCAAAATTCTACTCAATTTGTAAACTATCAATTAGCGCTGGGTGTAATTGCGGTAATGGGACATTTATTTCCCGTTTTTGCCGGTTTTAGAGGAGGAAAAGGAGTTGCTACTCTATTTGGGATGGTTTTGGCCGTAAGACCAGAAGCTGCTATGTTGTGCGTTATTGTTTTTGTGACAATTTTATTAACTACAAAGTATGTATCGCTAAGCTCTATATGTGCAGGATTCACCTTTCCCATAAGTGTTGTATTTGTTTTTCAATCCTCAGTTAAGTCGGAAGTTTTATATGGAATATGTGTTTGCCTACTCATATTAGTTACCCATCAAAAGAATTTGGAAAGACTACTCAAAGGCAAAGAATCTAAAGTTTATCTTTTTAAGAAGAAACAGAGTTAAAAAACTTTTTCAAACTATCAGGCAAGATAATTGTTAGAAATAAATACTAACAGATAGTAACCTTAAAACGTTCTAAAAACTAAATATTTACCATGAAAAAATTAATGATTATAGGTTTTGCAACTGCTGTGTTGGCAATATCTTCTTGTTCTACAGTTCCATTAACTGGCAGAAGCAGATTAAGTTTAATAGACGACTCGCAATTGCAACAACAAGCGGCCATTGGATATGCGCAATTGTTAAGCGATCCAAGTACAAAGGTAGTTTCAACAAATTCTACTCAGACACAAATGGTAAAAAGAGTTGGAGCAAAAATTGCAGCTGCAGTAACTCAATATATGAACCAAAACGGTTACGGAGCGCAGATTCAAAATTATAAATGGGAATTTAATTTAATCGAAAGCAAGGAAATTAATGCGTGGTGTATGCCTGGAGGAAAAGTTGCTGTGTATACAGGTATTTTACCAATTACAAAAGATGAAGCTGGTTTAGCTACTGTAATGGGGCATGAAATTGCACATGCTATTGCACAACACTCTGCAGAACGTGCTTCTCAAATGGCATTGGCTCAAGTGGGTGGTGCAGCAGTTGGTGTAGCAACATCAAATAAATCGGAAACAACACAAGCAGTGGTTAATCAATTGTATGGAATAGGTGGACAATTAACCATTTTGAAATATGGTAGAAATCAGGAATTAGAAGCTGATAAAATGGGCTTGTCATTCATGGCTATGGCTGGATACAATCCATCTAATGCAGTAGGTTTTTGGCAAAGAATGTCTCAAGCTAGTTCTGGAGGTGCAAAACCACCAGCATTCTTAAGTACTCACCCAACGGATGAATCACGTATTGCACAAATTCAAAGAGATTTACCAGAAGCGATGAAATATTATAAAGGAAAATAAAAATAGTTGGAAAGTCGGAGAAGTCCGAAAGTCCGAAAAGATATAAAGTCTGAGAGAAGAAAGCTAGTACTTCTAGTAATCTACTTTCAGGCTTTTTTATTAGATTTTGAATTAAAAAACTTCCAACTTTTTGATTCTTATTTAACTTCCCGACTTTCGGACTTTTCTGACTTCCTGACTCAACTAAGTACTTTTAGAATAGCCGAAGCTTTTAACATACATTCTTCGTATTCCGCTTCGGCATTTGCTGCGTAGGTTATTGCACCACCAACTTGAAATGATAAATAATGTTCGGATGCATTGTATAAAATGCTACGGATGATGACATTAAAATCAAAATCTCCCGTTGGACTGATACAACCAAAAGAACCTGAAAAAGCCCCTCTTTTACTTTTTTCATAGGCATCTATCAACTGCATCGCTTTTATTTTTGGAGCGCCAGTCATTGATCCCATTGGGAATGTATTTTTAATGGCATCAATAAAATGTATCGAAGGATTAAGCTCACAACTAATTGTAGATATCATTTGATGAACCTGTGGGAAAGTATAAATTCCAAATAATTCATCAACTTTCACACTTCCTTGAACTGCACTTTTTGTTAAATCGTTCCGAACTAAATCTACGATCATAACATTTTCTGCTTGCTCTTTAATGTTCGATTTTAAAGCAATTTTAATTTGTTCATCCTCAACTGCATTACTACTTCTTTTTGCAGTGCCTTTAATGGGTTGAGAAATTAAACGATTGCCACGTTTGCATAAAAAACGTTCTGGCGTAGCCGATAAAATATAGTGATCGTAAATTTTAAAAAATCCAGCAAAAGGAGTGGGAGATAGCGCATTTAATTTGTTGTAAACTGCCAACGGATTTATTTTCGCATGGTTTGCAAAAAATTCCTGACAAAAATTGACTTCGTAAATATCACCTCGTTTAATGTGAGATTTTAATTTTTCTACTGTTGCGATGTAGGTTTCTTTATCAAACCGATTTTCAATTTTTAAATTAGATTTTGCAATAGGCCTATCAAGGTCAATACGATGAATGGTTTCAATAATCGAATTAGCCCCTTTAATTACTTTAATTTCATCGCCCTGCAAAGCAATTAAGTAAGTGGGAACGAAGAAAAATAAATCTGGGAAATTTAATTGATCTGTATGCTGAGAGCTTAAATCTTCAACTTCGTTTTTAAGTTCATAACTTAATAAACCGAACATCCAATCTTTGTGTTCCTCATAAAAAGAGTGAAGTTGTTGAAATGCATTTCCAGCAGGTGCTGATAAAGTTTGATCATTTCCAATAGCAATTAAACAATCGTACTGCGTATAAGGATCGCTATATTGATTGGAATCTAAACAACAACAAACTTCAAATGAAGCTGCCCATTGCAAGGCTTTTTGTTTAAATACATTAATTTCAGCGTTGTTCATTTGTTGGGGTAAAGGTAATTAAATGTTTATTTTTTATATCTTACCGACAGCATATATATTTATTGCGTTTTGCGCTTATGAATAAAGTTTTTCTATTATTTCTGCTATTTATAAGTTGCAATGGTATAACTGAAAAAACTATTTCAACAACTAATTATAAACATTTGATTATTAGAGAGCAGAGAAGTGTCGACATACTACATTTTTATCCTGCGGAAAAATTAGTTGCTCAGCATAAAAAAATCTATGATTTATATGTATGTAAGGAAGAAACAGGAACCATCATCTATATTTTTGATGAAATAAATAGAAATGAATCAGAAATTTATTATAAAAAGGGTGTTGTCCTAAATCCAGAAAATGTTAAGATAGACTATCCGAAAATGATAACTATTTCAGTGCCCAAAGATTTTATTTTAGAAAAAAATTCATTAATTGCATATGCAAATTTAACTTGGCTTTTAGATTAATCAACTTCTGCGTTGATTAAAGAACTCTGTAAGATTTAACAAACTACTTTAATCTAAAATTGAACTTAATAAATAAAATACTTCGTTTTTATTTAAGGGCTTTGAAATGTAATTTGTAAATCCGGCATTAATAATTTTGTCTTTATCTTCAAATGAAGAATAGGCAGTATTTGCAATTATTGGTAGGTTTTGATTAAACTGTCTTATTAATTCAAATGCTTCAAAACCATTCATTACTGGCATTTTAATATCCATAAAAACTAAATCAATAGCGGTATTATTTTTACAAATTTCAACGGCTTCGTTTCCATTTACCGCCCTTAAAATTTTATAATTTTTTAATTGAAGTATTCTTTCCAGCAACAAAAAGTTAATGTTATCATCTTCCGCAATTAATATAGTTTTGTTTTCTCCGCCACTTAGTTTTTTGTTAGTTGCAATTGCATCTATCTCGAATGTGGTATCGTCATATTTTAACGGTAATGTAATTGTAAAGGTAGAACCAATTCCTGGTAATGATTTTACAGCAATATGCCCACCCAATAATTCTACATAAGCTTTTGTAATAGATAGCCCTAAGCCTAACCCAGTTAATTCTATCGAAAACTCATCTTCAATACGTCTAAATCTATCGAAAATGATTTTTATGTTGTTTTCATCAATACCTAAACCCGAATCTTCAACCCATATTTCTAAAGATTTAGCTTCTTCATTTACCTTGTAGCCAACAGAAACGTATCCTTTTTTGGTGAATTTAATAGCGTTGGTAATTAAGTTTGTTAAAATCTGGGTGAGTTTAATTTCATCTGTAAGGATTTTTCTTTTTAGCGGTTCAGTGTTTTCATGAATGGAAAACTGTATTTCCTTTTCTTCTGGAATGGTTACTTTAATCGCATGGTGCAATTCTAAAATGCATTTATCTAGATCTAAAGAAGAATAATTTGGGGTAATTTGCTTCGAATCAATTTTAGACATTTCTATTAAATCTTCAATAATTGAAATCAAATTTTTTCCGCTATGTCTAATGATTTTTAAGTAATCATCTCTGTCTTTTTGATTTAAATTAGAATCGCCGAGTAGCTCACTAAATCCCATAATGGCATTCATGGGTGTTCTAATTTCATGAGATAAATTTGCTAGGAATGAAGATTTTAGCATATCACTTTCTTCTGCCTTTTCTTTAGCTATCTCTAATTGCTTTTTCTGCTTAGTATTTTCTTCAAAAAGATTACCGATATGTTTAAACTCTCCATGTGCCTTTTTTAAGCTCGACATAGAATTTTCATCCTCTTTTTCTAAGATGTTGGTAATGAGTTTTATCGGCTTGTAAACCCATCTTCTGTAATAGTAAAAGTAGATTAGGAAGTTTAAAACTGTTGCAATAATTATAATGAAGAGTATTTTTTTTGTGTTATAAAAGTTTAAATTGAATGGACGTTCAAAACTCAAATTGGCAACTACCTCATTTTTCCAATCTTTTAAATTTAGATCGACTTCAATAGCATTTCCATCAGCTGGGCTCAAGTAATTTTTATCCGTTATTTTAATTGTTGAGCTAGATATTTTCTCCAAATGTTGAATAAAATTGTGATTTAAGAGTCGAGCCATAAAAAAATAACCTGATGGTTCTGTTTTGTTCTTTTTAGGATCATTTGATGGATGTATGGTAGCGCCAAAAACTTCAACAACACCTTCGGGCAATTTCAAATAAAATCTAACCAGCCTCGATTTATGAAGTGCTGGCATAATTTGCTTAGGAATAAAATCTATAGATTTCAGTTCTGATGAAGTGGTTTTCGCCAACAATTCATGGTTTAACCCAAAAACACCAATATAATCTACATCATAAGTTGGAAATTCTTTCTCAATATATTGTTTATACCATTTTTGGTCTTTTTTTGCTGTAAACTCTACTAATTCATCCCAAAAAGTAACATCTATAATTGCGCTAATATGGGGTTTAGAGTTTAATTCAAATATCGAATTGGCTTCGTTGTGGTATTCTTTATAAGCAGATTTATAGACTTCTCTTTCTTGTTTTTTAGTATAGAAGTAAAGGAATAAATAAAGTAGGAAAAATAATGCAGTAGTACTGATTATCAATAAAAGCAACCGATAATAAGTATTCAGGTTTGAGAGAATTCGCATTAATTTAAGGTTTGACTTCAAAAAATAAATATAATAGATAAAATCTTAAATATTTATAAATGACCTGTTTATTATGGTTGATAATGCAAAAAAAAATCCCTTTGAATCAAATTCAAAGGGATTTTTTATCGTATAATTCTGTTATTATTTTAATGTTAATGTTTGCATTCTATCTGGTCCAACAGAAAGATATTTAATTGGCACTTCTAATTCTTTCTCTAAAAATGCAATGTAATCAGCCAGTTGGCTAGGAACTTGATCTAAAGAAGTAATTCCAGTTAAATCTGTTTTCCAACCTTCAATAGCTTTTAAAACAGGTTTTGGTTGAATAGAGATGATATCATACGGCATATAATCTATTATTTCACCATTATGTTCGTAATGTGTACAGGCATAAATAGTATCAAAACTATCTAATACATCTGCTTTCATCATAATCAACTCTGTTACACCATTTAGCATAATGGCGTATTTTAATGCTGGCAAGTCAATCCATCCGCAACGGCGAGCTCTACCTGTAGTTGCACCAAATTCATGACCAATTTGACGTAAATTTTCACCAACTTCATTGTCTAATTCGGTAGGAAATGGACCACCGCCTACACGTGTACAATACGCTTTAAAAATTCCAAAAACATCACCTACTTTATTTGGGGCAATACCTAAACCTGTACAAGCGCCAGCAGTTGTGGTATTTGATGAAGTTACAAAAGGATAAGAACCAAAATCAACATCTAATAAAGTTCCTTGAGCACCTTCTGCTAACACTTTTTTGCCAGCTTTTAAATAGCCATTCACAAAGTGTTCGCTATCAACATGAGGAATATTTTTAATAAACTCAATGGCTTCAAAAAACGCAGCTTCTTTTTCTGCTAAATCGTATTCAAATTGGTAATGCGAAAGAATTTCTTTGTGTTTTTCTACTAGTTTGTTGTAACGAGCCTTAAAATCTGGTAAAGTAGTATCGCCAACACGTAAACCATTACGACCCGTTTTATCCATGTATGTTGGACCAATTCCTTTTAAGGTTGATCCAATTTTACCAGCGCCCATTTTTTGCTCATTTGCCGCATCTAATAATTGATGCGTTGGCAAAATTAAATGTGCTTTACGAGCAATTACTAATTTACCACTAGCCACTGGATCATGACCAGCTTTTTTAAGATTATCTAACTCTCTTTTTAAAATAATAGGATCTATCACCACACCATTACCGATAAGGTTCATGATGTTTTCGTTAAAAATTCCAGAAGGAATAGTGTTTAGTACAAATTTTTTACCGTCGAACTCTAATGTGTGACCAGCATTTGGACCGCCTTGAAAACGGGCTATCATATCGTATTGCGGACTTAAAACGTCAACAATTTTTCCTTTACCCTCATCGCCCCATTGCAGGCCTAGTAGTACGTCTACTTGCGTCATTATTTTAAATTAAAAAATAGAAATGTTATGAATTGAATAATTAGTTTGCATTTTTTTGAGCAGTTGTTGCTTTAATAGTTGCGGCCGCACTACAATCGAAACATACGCCGTACATATTTAAAGAATGGTGTTTAATGTCGAATTTTAATAAATCGCCAACCATACTTTGAATTTGGTGAATACGGGGATCACAAAATTCAACCACTTTACCACAATCAATACAAATAACATGATCGTGTTGGTGATATCCGTAAGATTTTTCGAACTGCGCCATGTTTTTTCCAAACTGATGTTTGGTTACCAAATCGCATGAAACCAGTAATTCTAAGGTATTGTATACCGTAGCCCTGCTTACACGATACTTTTGGTTTTTCATGTGGATATAAAGTGTTTCTACATCGAAATGATCATTTCTAGAATAAATTTCTTCTAAAATGGCGAAACGCTCAGGGGTTTTTCTTAAGTTTTTATTTTCGAGATAGGCTTCAAATATTTTTCTAACCAACTCATTGGTATTCTGTCCAGACATAGTTTTAAACTCCTCTCCAAAGGTAGGTAAATGATTACACCGATTAAAATGATTTTGCTGATTAATAATTAACAAAGTGTAAAGATTGTTAATACATTTTATTGCGCATCAAATCGAGTAACACCAGTTACACCTTTTACTTCCAACAAATTCTTAATTAAATTATCTAAATGTTCTTTATCATTTACAAAAACCATAATAGAACCGTCAAAAATCCCATCATTCGTATCCACAGTAATCGAGCGCATGTTTACCTTAAAATCATTAGAAATTACTTTCGTGATGTTATTAATTAATCCTACATCATCAATTCCAATAATATGTAATCCAGTTAAAAATGTAAGTTCTTGCTGACCATTCCACTTTGCTTTCACTACTCGATATCCATAATTTGCCATCAGCTGTGCTGCGTTAGGGCAATTGGTACGGTGAATTTTAATGCCTTCATTTACCGTTACAAATCCAAAAACATCATCGCCAGGAATTGGGTTGCAACAAGCAGCAAGTGTATAATCTATCTTTTGTAAATCTTCGCCAATTAATAAAATATCAGATTCAGGTCCTTTAACTTTGTTTAATAAAGCTTCAACCTGTTTACCATCACTTTTATAATCGTTACCACGGTTCTCAATTTCTTTTTCACTAGAAAGATAATCTTTCAAATCTTTTAACTCAATTTTTCCGTTAGCTACCGCGATAAAAAGATCTTGCGTAGAATGAAGTTTGAAGAAATAAGTAAGTTTATTTAAATTATCGGTATTGTAAGTGATTTTTAACGATTTGAGTTTGCGTTCTAATGTTTCTTTTCCATTCTCAGCAATTTTCCGTTTTTCTTCTTTTAAGGATGACTTGATTTTTGATTTAGCCTTTGCAGTAACTACAATATTTAGCCAATCTTCTTTCGGAACTTGTTTACTAGATGTGATAATTTCTACCTGATCGCCATTTTGCAATTTATGAGAAAGTGGAACTAATTTATGGTTTACCTTAGCGCCAATACATCTTGCGCCTACATCCGTGTGAATTTCAAAAGCAAAATCTAAAGCTGTTGCACCCAATGGTAATTGTAATAAAGCTCCTTTAGGCGTAAAAATGAAAATCTCATCAGAAAAGAGATTCATTTTAAAATCATCTAAAAAATCAAGTGCATTAGCTTCCGGATTACTTAGCATTTCTCTCACTTTTTGAATCCACTGGTCTAATCCATTATCGTTGCTCGATTCTTTATATTTCCAATGTGCAGCAAAACCCTTTTCAGCAATTTCATTCATCCGTTGTGTACGAATTTGCACCTCAACCCATTGTCCTTTCGGACCCATAACGGTGGTATGCAACGATTCATATCCATTTCCTTTTGGAGATGAAACCCAATCGCGTAAACGATCTGGATTTGGTCGATATAAATCGGTAACAATAGAATAGGCTTTCCAACAATCGGCTTTTTCGTGTTCAGGGGCACTATCTAAAATAATTCGAATGGCAAAAAGATCATACACCTCTTCAAAAGGAATATTTTTCTTCTTCATTTTATTCCATATCGAATGGATAGATTTTGGGCGGCCATAGATATTGGCTACTAAACCCTGCTCAGCTAAAATTTCATTAACCGGTTCAACAAATGTTTTAATGAATAAATTTCGTTCTGCCTTTTTTTCGTTTAACTGAGTGGCTATAAATTTATACGTATCGGGTTCAAGATACTTCATCGATAAATCTTCCAACTCAGATTTAATCGCATATAATCCTAAACGGTGAGCAAGGGGAGCATATAAATAAATAGTTTCCGAAGCGATTTTGAGTTGCTTTTGCCTCGGCATAAAATCCATGGTGCGCATATTATGCAGGCGGTCGGCAAGTTTAATCAAGATCACTCGAACATCATCCGCTAAGGTTAAGAGCATTTTTCTAAAATTCTCTGCCTGCAATGAACTGTTGTAATCAAAAACTCCAGATATTTTCGTTAAGCCATCAATAATTTTAGCGGTTTTCTTGCCAAATTCACGCTCAATATCATCCAATGTGATATCTGTATCCTCAACTACATCATGTAATAAAGCACATACAATGGATGTAGTTCCTAATCCAATTTCTTCTGCAGCAATTTGGGCAACGGCTATGGGATGATAAATATAAGGCTCACCCGATTTTCGACGCATATCTTTATGGCTTTCTAGCGCCATTTCGAATGCTTTTCTAATTTCTTTCTTATCTCCTTTTTGTAATGTAGATTTAGAAGCACGCAACAGCGCTCGATACCTTTTTAAGATTTCCTGCTTTTCCGCCTCAATATCAATCACTAAAGTGCTCTTCATTTGTTTTTTCTTGGTAAAATTCTAGTAATTTAAGCTATAAAAGATTATATTCGATGATAGATAAAACGAATATATAAAATTAGCTTTAACTTTGAATAGGCATAAATTTATGAAATATTATCGTCTCTTTATTCTGTTCAGTGTCATCATTGCTTCCGCAGCGGTAAAAGCTCAGGAAAGCACTGCTCCTGCAATTTGGCCCAAACTGGGAAAAAATGATACTATTAGAGTTGCTGCAACTAACGATAACGGTTACATGATACCATGGATTGGACTAAATGAAGTTGTAATTAATGGAGTACGCATTTGGCATTCGCCAGAAGAGCGGGCAGCTTATAATAGATTGAGGTATAACGTATTAAAGGTAATGCCGTATGCGCTATATGCTAAAAGAAGATATGAGAAGTTAGAAAGTGATTTAGCAACAGTTACTGAAAAAAAGGATCAAAAGAAATTGGTAAAAGACTGTGATAATGAAATTAAAAACATGTTTAATACCGAAATTAAAGAATTGACCATCACTCAAGGTCAGATTTTAACCAAATTGATAGATCGCGAACTTGGTCGTACAACTTACGACATTGTTAAGCAAACAAAAGGAGGGTTTGCAGCGTTTTCCTATCAATTAGTAGCTAGGGTAGTCGGGCATAATTTAAAAAACACCTACGATCCTGTTCAAGAAAGAGACATTGAATCTATCATTGTCAATTCTGGTTATTATCAACAATAAAAAAATGAATTCAACTCAAACCATCTATCCATTTAAAGCAAAACTATTAAGTGGAAAAGAAAAAACCTTGTCTGATTATAAAGGAAAAGTAATTATGGTTGTAAATACCGCTTCTGGCTGTAGTTTTACTCCTCAATTAAAAGAATTACAAGAACTTAGAGATAAATATGCTGACCAGGGATTTGAAATTTTAGGTTTCCCTTCAAATGATTTTGGTAGACAAGAACCTTTAGATGGCGCTGCTATTAATGAGTTTTGCGAAGTGAATTACGGAGTTAAATTTCCAGTTTTCGAAAAGATAATGGTTAGAGGAAGTCAGGCTCATCCATTATTTAAGTTTTTAAGCGAAAAGAAACTGAATGGGCATATAAACTCATCGCCTAAATGGAATTTCCACAAATATTTAATTAATAAGGCTGGCGAAGTAGTAGATTTCTTTTATTCTTTCACAAAGCCAAATTCCTCAAAAGTTAAAAAGAAAATTCAGCACCTGCTGGATGAAAAATAATAAGAATGAAATTAGATATACTTGTTTTTGCTGTACACCCAGATGATGCAGAATTGGGCTGTTCTGGGACCATTTTAAAACATATTGCCTTAGGAAAAAAAGTAGGAATTGTTGATTTTACGCGTGGCGAATTAGGTACACGAGGTTCTGCAGAAATACGTGATGAAGAAGCAGCAGATTCTGCTAAAATATTAGGATTACATGCCCGTGAAAATCTAAAATTTAGAGATGGGTTTTTCAAAAATGATGAAGAACACCAACTTGAAATAGTTAAAATGGTTCGTAAATATCAACCAGAAATCATTTTAACCAATGCTTTGCACGATCGTCACCCAGACCATGGTAGAGCAGGAGATTTAACAAACGACGCTATCTTTTTGTCAGGATTAATTAAAATTGAAACTAAACTTGATGGAGTTGTTCAAGCAGCATGGCGTCCCAGATTAGTGTTGCAGTATATTCAAGACAGATACATTCAACCAGATATTATTGTTGATATTACGGAGTTTATGGATCAAAAAGAAAAAGCAATTAGAGCATTTAAAACCCAATTTGATAGCCCAGACAAACATGCTCCACAAACCTATATTTCTTCTCCTGAATTTTTAGAATCAGTATTTGGCAGAGCAAGAGAATTTGGTAAAAACATTGGTGCTAAATACGGTGAAGGTTTTACTTCTAGAAAATTGTTGGGTGTAGAAAATCTCTTCAATCTTAAATAAAACTACTTTTTATTGTTGTCATAAAAATTTGCGGTAGGAACAAAATGCCTTGATTTTTGTTATGCTGTAAAGAAAAGTATGGCCAATATATTCTCTTCCTTAAAAAATGCCTATCAACTATTTAAAAGTGTAGATTTCGAAAAACTAAGTGCGCTTTCTAAAAAAGTAGATTTACCAAAAATGCTAAACGCAGCTACCGAGCTTGATGAACAGCAATGGCAAGGCTTAATGAAAATGATGTCGTCAAAAGGCAAAAGCAAACCCTTGCCAGAAGTTGAGGGTGACTTTTATCATTTAGGAGATGAAGCCTTAAAAGATGAAGATAGAGCCTTGCAATTAAAAATTCGAGCTTTCTTAGAAAAAGAAGTAAAACCAATTGTAAATCAGTATTGGTTAAAAGCCGAATTTCCTTTTGAACTTATTCCGAAGCTAGCAGAGTTAAATATTTGCGGTTTAACTTATCAAGGTTACGGCTGCGCTGGAAAATCAAATTTAATGGAAGGTATTTTAGCAATGGAAATGGCTCGAATTGATACATCTATTTCTACTTTTTTTGGTGTACAAAGTGGTTTAGCCATGGGTTCGATTTATTTATTAGGATCCGAAGCACAAAAACAACAATGGCTTCCATCTATGCAACAATTTAAAACAATTGGTGCGTTTGGTTTAACTGAGCCTGAAGTAGGTTCAGCAGCTGCTGGAGGGCTGACTACCACTTGTAAAAGAGTAAACAATAAATGGATTATAAATGGTCAGAAAAAATGGATTGGTAATGCAACTTTTGCCGATATATTGATTATTTGGGCAAGGGATGAAGAAAGCAATGAAGTTAAAGGCTTCATTGTAAAAAAGGATAATCCAGGTTTTGCAGTAGAAAAAATGCTTGATAAAATGGCACTTCGTATTGTACAAAACGGATTAATAACATTAACCAATTGTGAAGTGGATGAAGAAGATCGTTTGCAAAATGCCAATTCATTTAAAGATACCGCCAAAGTTTTACAAATGACTAGGGCAGGAGTTGCTTGGCAAGCTGTTGGTTGCGCAAGAGGTGCTTATGAAGCCGCCTTAAAATACACACAAACACGCAAACAATTTGGCAGACCAATCGCATCTTTTCAATTGATACAAAATCATTTGGTAGAAATGCTTTCTAATTTGACCGCCATGCAAACTTTATGTTTTCGCTTATCGCAACTGCAAGATCAAGGATTATTAACAGATGAACATGCGTCATTGGCCAAAGTCTTTTGCTCTATGCGAACTCGAGATGTGGTAAGCAGAGCAAGAGAAGTAATGGGCGGTAATGGAATTTTGTTGGAATATGATGTCGCCAGATTTGTGGCAGATGCAGAAGCCATCTATTCTTATGAAGGAACTAAAGAAATTAATACCTTAATTGTAGGCAGAGCGATAACTGGTTTTTCTGCTTTTGTTTAATCCCTTCGAATTATCTATTTAAAAGGATTTTTAACTAATCCGAAGTTACCCATTGCGCTTTTTTCATATAGCGCAAAACATGATGAATTGTACATTGCATCGAAATTCACATCGCCGGGAGATATGTTAGAAGGAACATTGCTTCCTTCTAAAAAGAAATAGACTTTTGTGTTCCCATATTTGGTGTGTGGTTTTAAATTTCCATAATCTACCAGTTGCGCACTAGTTGTATCTTTTACAGTAACTGCATAAATACGTTGCACAGGACCTGTATTATTCTCATTTCGATAAGATGCAATTTCTGTAAACCCGCCTTTTAAATCTTCAATACTAGATTGAGTAAACGTATCCTTCATTATCCAGCCGATGATAACCAATACAATTACGATGATGAGTAAGGTTTGCTTTTTGTTATGCATAATTAAGAAGGCCTTAAGGTGTTTGGTGTTGTTCCACCAAACACAGGATATTAAAAATCAATATTAGGTGTCCAGATTCTCTGATGTTTTATGATCAATATTTTCTTCGGCAATTAGAGGAACAATTGCTAATTCTCCACTAACATTTGTTTCATAAAGGATGGCTTCCGTTTTAGCGTAATCTCTAATAATTGCTATGGTAATTAATGCCAATGGAATTCCTATAATGCCATTAATTATGCTTGCTATGGTAAAAGTCATTATTTCATCAATGGATTCTGCACGTAAAGAGGATCTAAATACAAACTGCCCAATTAAATTTGAAATAATCCATAATGCCCACCAAACACCTAATTTGGAAGTATTTGGTGAGGTATATGAGCCTGTCTTTTCTTCTAAAACATCTGCAGATTTTAAAAACAGCTCCTTCATAATTTGGTAAGGTCTGTACAAACAAATAATTGGTACAAACCAAGCACCTGAAGCCCATCCTTCTGGCAGTGAAAGATAATCTGTTAACTGATGAAGATTATAATAAGCCCTTCTAAACCAAAGTATGAAAGTAATTGCCGAGCCTATATATATCACCAAATAAATTATAGCTATCATTTGTTGTCGATAATCATTAGCGTTGGCTTCATCAACTGAAATTGTTCCTAAAGCAGCATTTTGCAATAATTTGTACTGAAACCAATCTGAAATGATAGATATGATTTCAATTCCCATTACAATAAAGATTAAAATGATGGCACTCTTTGAGCGTTCTTGGTTAGGTTTGAGATAAGACATAATTTAGCGTTAAGCTGCAATATAACACAACTTACAAACTTGGCAAAATCTTCTCCATTACTTCCATTCCTTCATCAATATGTTTTTTCTCCATGCACAATGCAGGGCGGAAACGAATAGTCTGATTACCACAACCTAAAAACATCACATTGTGTTCCATTCCTTTTTGGATAAAGGCATTGCGCATATCTTTTGTAGGGAAATCGAAAGCAGCTAATAATCCTAGACCACGAACATTGCTTATTTTATCGTGTTTTTGCGCTAGTGTATTTAGGTTTTCGGTTAAATATTGTCCTACTTCTGTTGCATTTTTACACAATTGATCTTCTTGTACAATAGATAAAATCTGTGTAGAACGAACCATATCTACCAAATTACCACCCCAAGTAGAGTTGATACGAGATGGTACATTAAAAACATTACCTTCAACTTCTTCTACTTTTTTGCCAACCAAAATACCGCACACCTGCATCTTTTTACCAAATGCTACAATATCTGGACGGGCTTGCTCACTAAAATGTTCATGACACCAAAACTTACCAGTTAAACCTACGCCAGTTTGTACTTCATCATATATTAAAAAAGCTTCATTTTCATCCGCCAGTTGGCGAAGTTGAATTAAAAACTCTTCACGTAAGTGATTATCGCCGCCTTCAGATTGAATTGGTTCTACAATTATGGCACAAATATCATCTTTATGTGTAGCAAAAGCTTGTTTAATCTGTGCAATTGAGGCTTCTTCAGATTCTATTGCTGTAGCTAAATTTCCATCAACCAAAGGGAATTTTACTTGTGGAACCGATACTCTTGGCCAATCGAACTTTGCAAACCATTTCGTTTTATCAGGTAATGTATTTGTTAAACTTAAGGTATAACCCGTACGACCATGAAACGCTTTCTCGAAATGTAGAACTTTAAATCCTTTTTCTTCTTTGTATCCTTTAGCGAAGTTTTTTTGAACTTTCCAATCCATTGCAACTTTAAGTGCATTTTCTACAGCCAAACCTCCGCCAGCAATAAAAAAAGCATGAGGCAAATAATCTGGAATACCAATTTCTCCAAATGTTTTTACAAACTGAGCATATTGCTGCGTGTAAACATCAGAATTTGAGGGATTTGCTAAAGCAGCTAAAAGTAGGTTGTGCTTAAAACTTTCGTCATTAATCATTTTTGGGTGGTTGTAACCCAAGGGAACAGAAGCAAAGCAAGTAAAGAAATCTAATAGTTTACGGTTGTATTTCGAATCGTAAATATAAACACCATTACTTTTTTCCATGTCATAGGTTAGGTCGAAACCATCTGCTAAAATATGTTGTTGTAAAGTTTGATTTACTTGGTCTGGTGCTACACTAAGTTGATACATAGAATTTAATAGTTTTGGTATTTTCAAAAGTAACAAAATGTGCCTAATTATCAAATTTAAGCACTATTTGAACTTAAAAGGCAAAAACTAGGTTTAAACGATTTAAAGTTAGTTTTTGTTGAAAAAACAATTTGTTTTTAAAAATTGTGGAAAAATATTGATGGAGGCTTTTACTTATTTTCTTCTTAAAAGCTCAAAACCAGAGGATAATATTTAAAAATTTCCTGAATAAATAATACCTACCTTACCCTACATTTAAAGAGAACGTGTTATGAGATATGGAGTGGTAATCAGTTTTAATTCTGCTAAAGGAATTGGCAACATAAAAGATAGTAGTACAAATATAGAGTATGGGTTTACTAAGGTAGATTGCCCACATGAAGTAGAGATTTTAGATGAAGTGGCATTCGAAGTAACTACCGAAAATCATAAAATGAGAGCGATTAACGTTAAGCCATCTTAGTTTATTAAAATGCCACCACCTAAGACATCTGAGGATATCTAAGCATTGCGTCATTCCCAACTTGATTGGGAATCGTAATGCAATAGGAGGTTTTTTTACGCATTACGATTCCCGTTTTCACGGGAATGACGGGTACACCTACTAAGACGCTCTTAGATTTCTTAGGTGGTAAAATTAAACCTGAAACAATTTCTCTTTCATTCCTAGAATACCCAGCAAACCACCCGTATGCAAGGCTAAGATCTTAGCATCTTTCTTGAAGTAGTTTTTCTGAGCTAAATCATAAATAGCATAAAATAGTTTAGCAGTATAAACTGGATCAATCAACATTCCTGTTTCAGCAATAAATGCTTTCATAAACTGTAAAAGTTCTGGAGTTGTTTTAGCATAACCGCCAAAATGATAATCGGTATGTAAATGTAATTTGCTTACATCACTTTCGTATTTGCTAATCTCTGCGGCTATAAAATCTCCACCTTTTAACACAGGGATAACATGAAGTTGAGTAGCTAACTGCTTTTCATTTATACCTTTTAATAATCCTGCTGCAGTAGTTCCAGTTCCTGCAGCACAAAATATATAATCGAAATGCGATGTTAACTCTGTTATAATTTCGGCACAGCCCTTTACAGCTTCTTCGCTAGCGCCACCCTCATCAATAAAATAAGCTTGGTTATCATTACCAAAATGAGAGTTGAAAAGTTGTTGTTTATCCTTGTAGCTTTCTCGATCAGTAAAAATAAGTTGCATTCCAAATAGTTTGCAAAGCAAAAGCATTTCATTTTCTACTTGTTCGCCACGTATAAATGCGGTAGCTTTTAAACCAGCTCTTACCGATGCTGCTGCCGTAGCTACTAAATGATTAGAATAAGCTCCGCCAAAAGTAACCAGATGGTTTTTGCCTTTTAATGCTACATCTTGCAAAATGTATTTCAGTTTACGCCATTTGTTGCCCGAAATATAAGGGTCAATTAAATCATCTCGTTTAACATACACAGATGTTAACGATTGAAAACTGATTTGCTGTACCGGACTATAGATTTGCATTAAATAAAAAAAGCTTCCCCAAAGAGAAGCTTTTCTAGTGATGATTTAAAATTTTATTTACCAAAACCAAAGCCAATACCACCATTTACATAGCTGTATTGTGCTGCAGTATAAGAAGCATATATTTTAAAGAAGGCTAATTTTAATTGAAAACCTACAGAAGCTTTCATACCACTAATATCATTGTTCTTAAGTGCTACTGGATCAGTATAAGTTTGTGTAGCATTTGGATTACCAATAGTAGGCGCATCAAAATCATATGTGCCCAATGCACTTAAATTAGATTTAGAGGTGTTAAAACCTACACTAGCAAAAGGAGTAAAAAACAATAGCTTTTTAGATATAATTGCATCTGCGCTAAAGCCGTTTATTTTAATGTCTAATTCTTGATTAGTGTATTTACCATTATTAATATCCAACGGTAAAGTATAATTTAATCTAGTTAATCCTAAAGCAACCGCTAAATCAAAAGGTAATAATTTATCTTTCTTACCCATAATTAATGGAAGCACTTCTACTTTAGCACCAATACCGAACATATTAATTGAACCAGCATCATCACCTAATTTAATTTTTGGAACTAAGCGAAGCGAAATATCAATGTTTTTAGGTAAACCCACTGTTAATTGAACTTGTGGAGAAGGAACGAAATGTATACCTGTACCTTGTGGTAAATTAAATGTTTTACCAGAAGGAGCGCCATTTACCAAAATATCCATTTTAGAACCTTCACTATCCTCTCCAAAAGCAGTTGGCCCTATTCCGTTTGCACCAATAGCTGGTTTAATGTTTTGTAAACCCAAACTACCTGCATTATAAGTTTGATCTTTTGTTGGTACAAATGCTAATGTTCCTGTAATACGTAAATCAAATCGTAAAAAACCTTTGGTCTTTGCGGAAGTATTCCAGCCAGAGTTTAGGCCTACGCCCAATCCCTTAAAAAGAGGACTGATGTATGCATCTACGAGTTTTGTGGCATCAGCAGGGCTAGACTTAAATAAGTCACCTACATCTTCTTGCGCCAATAAATTTAAGGGTAATAAAAAAGCGCTTACAATCATTATAGATTTAAGCGCCGTTAATTTTCTTTTCATTTTGTTTATCTGTTTGATTATCAATCACGAAAGTATATCTTTCTTAGCAGATAAGGAAAAAAATTGAGTACTATCTTAACATTTTCAGTAAAAGTTTTCATAAGCCTAATGAGTTCGTTACTGATTACTAAACAAAAAACAAGCCAATAAGTTTTTTTTAAGATTATCAAATTGTTAATCCTATTTTTGTGGCATGGAAAACAATATTACAGAGCAAGAGGAAGAACAAGATTTATTTGAGCATTTTAATATTGTGGTAGATAAAGGACAGTCGTTGCTACGTATTGACAAGTTTTTGATGCACCGTTTAGAGAATGCATCACGAAACAGAATTCAAAATGCAATTGATGCTGGCAACGTATTAGTTAATAAAAAGACAATAAAATCAAGCTATAAGGTAAAACCATTTGATGAAATTTCTATCGTGTTTGCACATCCGCCACGCGATACAGAAGTTTATCCAGAAAACATTCCGATAGATATTGTATATGAGGATGCTGATTTATTAATAGTGAATAAACCTGCGGGTATGGTGGTGCATCCAGGTTTTAACAATTATACCGGAACATTAGTTAATGCCTTAGCTTATCATTTTGAACAATTACCAACTTTACCAGGTAATGATGGTCGCCCTGGTTTAGTACACCGTATAGACAAAGATACATCTGGACTTTTGCTGATTAGCAAGAACGAAATCACCATGACTAAATTGGCTAAACAGTTTTTTGATCACAGCATTACCCGTAAATACATTGCACTAGCTTGGGGCGATATAGAAAAAGACGGTAGAGTAGAAGGTTACATTGGTCGGAGTTTAAAAAACCGCATTGTAATGGATGTGTATGATGATGAAGAAAAAGGCAAATGGTCGGTGACTAACTATTCAGTGTTAGAGCGTTTAGGTTACGTTACATTGGTAAGTTGCCAGTTAGAAACAGGTCGTACGCATCAAATTAGAGCGCACATGCAACATATCGGTCATCCGCTGTTTAGCGATGCAAATTATGGTGGCGATAAAATTTTAAAAGGAACAACGTTTACCAAATACAAACAATTTGTAAGCAACTGCTTCGAATTAATGCCTCGCCAAGCTTTACATGCACAAAGTTTAGGTTTCATACATCCAACCACAAAAAAATACATGGAGTTTGAAGCACCTTTGCCTGCAGACTTTAAAGCTGTTTTACTTAAATGGCGAAACTATTCGCTACAACCGCAGTAATGTATGTCGCACTATATTTTATTTAACGACGAGTTTTTTGCGGCAGATCATGCCATTATAAAAGCAAGTAATCGTGGGTTTAAATTTGGCGATGGTCTGTTCGAATCTATGCGCATGTGTAATGGAAAATTACAGTTTGCAGAGCAACATGCAGATCGGTTAAGGGCAGGAATGAAAGCCTTAAAGATGGAAGGCTATGCCTTGCTAGATGAATATTTTCTACGACAAAAAACAGCTGAACTCCTTAAAAAGAATAAGTTTAATGGGAACGTTCGTTTTCGTTTGACTATTTACCGAGATGGCGAAGGGTTATACACACCCCAAAGTAACAAAGCAGGTTATTTGCTAGAATCGATTCCATTAGAACAACCACAATACGAGTTAAACAAAAAAGGTTTAATTATAGATGTGTATGATGAAATCACTAAATCCATTAATAAATTAGCTAATTATAAAACTAGCAATGCATTGCTCTATGTAATGGCAGGTTTGTTTCAAAAGCAACACCGTTTAGATGAGGCCTTAATTTTAAATCAGAATGGGTTTTTGTGCGAAAGCACGAGCTCGAATGTTTTTGTTGTCTATCAAAAGCAGATTTATACACCAGCACTTTCCGAAGGTTGTGTGGCAGGCGTAATGAGGAGTGTAGTTTTACAGTTAGCCAAAACACATGATTTGTCTTTAATCGAAGCGCAAATTAATCCGGAGATTTTAAATGAAGCCGAAGAGGTTTTTGTAACTAATGCTAGTAGTGGCATTAGATGGGTGATGGGTTATGGAAAGAAACGGTATTTTAATGAGGTTTCTAAAGGGTTAAGTGCGAAGTTAAATGGGTTGGTGTAAGTTGTGTTATCGTCATTCCCAACTCGATTGGGAATCGTAATGCGATGACCTTTTAACTGCTTTAGGATTCCCGTTTTCACGGGAAAGACGAGTGTAGATCTCCATACTTGTCATCCTGAGCTAGCTTGCACTGAGCGTAGCCGAAGTGAAGGAACTTTCTTTCTCCCAACGCTTGGACTTACCTCGGTTCACCACCACCGAGTGGCTCTTACCTTTTTCTTGATAAAAAGGTAACCAAAAATCAAGGCTTAGTATCATTTTTTCGGTAGTATATATTGTTTTTTGTCCTCAAGAGCAATCGTGGTTCTTGGATTAAGCAATCAAAACTTTTAAGGCAACAAGCAGCAGGTTCGATGAAGGATCGAAAGGCTCATTGTTTTGGAAGTGGTTTTTGAACGTTTTGTGCTGAAGTTTAAACAAGTTGGTTTATTGTTTTTAATTGTTTGTTTGAGCTCGTGACGAAAAGCCACTCGGTTTAATGCTTTCTCCTTCGGGATGCTACAAGGCCGGTCCTCGTTCTTGGGAATGGGTTGTGGTTTTGGAAAGGTTGTATGATGGTCGTTATTGCTCCCATGTCCGTCTTTGCGAAGGAGGTTCTTCACTGACTGTGGCAATCTCCTTCATATTACGTCCTGCAATTTTATTTCTTTGACCTTCATAGTGACCGCCTCGTCATTCCCAACTTGATTGGGAATCGTAATGCGATGACCTTTTAACTGCTTTATGATTCCCGTTTTCACGGGAATGACGAACAGGATACAAATAGTTCGAAATGCTAACTTTTTGATTAGCTTAATCTTAACGTATAATGAAGTTATTTATAGCTTCAAGGCTAATTTCCCTTATGTATTTTATTATTTACAAACACTTTTTCGGAATACAATTTGTGTGTTGTTGAACACACACAAATGTAAACCGATATGAAAAAATTACTCATCGTCGTTATGGCTTGCTATGGCCTAAACGCTCGTTCGCAAACGAACGAATCCAGAAATTTTCTACACCTCTATTCAGACTCTATTGTCTATGCTCAAAAGATTAGGTTGCGACCAGATTTCTCAGGCTCATGGATATTGAGAGCCGATTCCAGACGTATACCTGTGCAGCAGGTTAAATTCTTTAACAATGAAGATGGTTTCTTTGCCAACACTAAGAAGTTAAACTTTTTTGGAGAATCTTCGTTTTCGGAAAGAATTATTGAAGGGAAAATCAATCTTTATCAGCAAGCGGTTTATGATCCCATTCAATATGAAAGAGATTACTATAGATTTAGAGACAGAAACCGGCAGACAGTTGACACGAGAATGTTCTATAATAAGGGGCTTTCTGATTTGAAGAAGGTGAGTTACGCTAATCTCCAAGCAGACATGGCAGACAATTCGAAAAGTCTGGATTTATTAGAAGCCTATCGAAAAAGTAGAAGCACTGCTGTTGTAATGTATGTAGGTGCAGGTGCAGCATTTATTGCTAGTGCAGTTACATTATTTGCTGGGAGCGCTTTTAAACAAAAGGGTACTACTTTTGGAAACATGCCAAATTATGAACCTAAAAGCCATACGGGTAGTTTCTTGTTATTAGGTGTTGGTGCTGGCCTAAGTTTGGGCGGATATTTAATACAGACCAATGGATCAAGAAATATAGAAAGAGCTGTTGAGGCTTATAATAGATAGTTTTAATGAAATTGGATAACGGGCTTGCTGTAATTGGCAGGCTCGTTTGTTATAAGGCGGCCTAGTCATTCCCAACTCGATTGGGAATCGTAATGCAATAGCAAGTCTTTTTCTATTTTTAGCTCACCATGGCTATGGCGGTCGTCATTGCGAGGTACGAAGCAATCTTTCTCGCTATTATTCTTTAGCTCGCCGCCGCTCGGGCTCTTTCTTTTGGGTTGTGGTTTGGGTAGGGTTATAAACCGTCTCACCGTCATTCCCAACTTGATTGGGGAACGTAATGCGATGATCTTTTAACTGCTTTACGGTTCCCGTTTTCACGGGAATGACGAGTGTGGGACAAGAAGAAGGTTAGGCTGAGGTTACAACCTCATTCCTCTTAAAAACTCATCAATAAGCATGCGCTTTTTACCCTCGTATTGCACATCCGTTAGGTTAATGAAACCATCTTTAGTAGCAAACTTTAAATAGGTTTTTCCGTCGGTTAAGAAAGCTCCAGTAGAAATGCCAGGTTCTTTATCTTCCAGCTCTGCTTTAAAGATCTTTAACGTTTTATCATTTAAAGTAGTAAACGCAGTAGGGTATGGGCTTAAGCCACGAATGTGATTGTACACCGTTTGGTTAGCTTGGTGCCAATCTACTTTGCAAAAATCTTTAAATATTTTAGGAGCAGATTTTAATTCATCGCTTTGCGGTTGTGGTACTTCATTATAGTCATCAGCCTCGATGGCTTTAACTGTTTTAACTAATAGATTTGCACCGACTACCATTAGTTTATCATGTAAATCACCTGCGGTTTCATCATCAGTAATTTCTACTGCATCAGAGAAAATAATATCGCCAGTGTCAATTTCTTGTTTTAAGAAAAAGGTAGTTACGCCGCTTTCTTTTTCGCCATTAATAATAACATGGTTAATAGGGGCAGCCCCACGGTATTGCGGTAATAAAGAGCCGTGTAAGTTTATGGTACCTTTGCTTGGCATATTCCAAACTATTTCGGGTAGCATTCTAAAAGCAACCACTACAAATAAATCGGCTTGTAAGGTTTTTAACTCCTCAATAAACAAAGGGTCTTTTAGTTTTAAAGGTTGTAAAACTTTTAGATTGTTTTCTACTGCATACTTTTTTACAGCGCTCTCGTTTAGTTTTTGTCCACGACCAGCAGGCTTATCTGCTGCGGTTACTACGCCAACTATGGTAAAGCCAGCGTGTTGTAAAGCACTCAATGAGGCGACGGCGAAATCGGGCGTACCCATAAAAACTATCTTCATTCTGTTTTTTAAGTTTTGTCTTTTTAATCAATCGGTTGGTGTTTCTCCGACCGAAATGTTTTAGTGTATTTCGGCAGGTGGGGACACCAGCCGATAGGAAAAAATTTAAGCCGCAGATGCGCAGATTTTCTTTAACTATGCTCAGGATGACAATCTGCGCATCTGCGGCTTTCTTTATAGAGATTCTTCGCTACGCTCTGAATGACAAGAAAACTAAGGATAAAGCAAATACTTTTTACGCATTTCTTTGTATTGGCTTAAGCCTGGTTCCCAACTTGCTCTAATTTCTTTTTCAGAAACACCATCAATAATTTGTTGTCTGAAATTGCCAACGCCAATTCTTGCTTCAATGGTACCCACTTCGGCACTTAATTTATTGTTAAAGAAATCTTCTTTACGTGGCGATGCTTTATATAATTCAATAATCCAGCTTAGGTTAATTTGCTTTGTCTTTCTAAAGTTATTGGTATCGTAATTTCTTAAGTCTAAACCATAACATACCTCATTCATAAATAAAGGAGTTTCACTCATTCCTTTTATGCTCTTTGGGGTAAACGAGAAATCAAATTTTCCTTTTAGGTAAGGTGCACCAACAATAGTAAATGGAAATTGTGTACCACGACCATGATTTAAATACGTGCCTTCAAATAAACAGGTTGTTGGGTACAATAAAATAGATTGTGCTGTATTTAAATTTGGCGATGGCTTTACAGGCAATACATACGGCATATCATGATTGTAATTTGCATTTTTAATGACTGTGATTTTACACTTTACTTTGTCTTTTAACCAACCTTCGCCATTTAACATGTGCGCATATTCGCCTAAGGTTAAGGCATGCACAATAGGAATAGGTTGTAAACCAATACCCGATTTAAATTTAGGATCTAAAACTGGTCCATCAATGTAAAAACCATTCGGGTTTGGGCGATCTAAAATCATCACTTCCTTACCATCACGAGCACAAGCTTCCATTACGTGTTGCAAGGTATTCATATAGGTATAAAAGCGAACGCCAACATCTTGGATGTCGAAAATCATGATATCTACATCGGCTAAATCTTCTTTAGTAGGCGTACTGTGTTTACCATATAAAGAGATTGCTTTAATACCAGTTTTAGTATCTACCGCATCATCTACACTTACACCGGCACTTGCATCGCCTCTAAAACCATGTTCTGGACCAAATATTTTAACAATGTTTACTCCTCGTTTAAGTATGCTATCAACAACAGTTACATTGCCAATAATAGAAGTAGGGTTAACCACCATGCCCACTCGTTTTCCTTTTAGTAAAGGCAAGTATTTTTCGGTTTGTTCGGCACCAGTTCTAAATGCAAACATTTCTCCTGGTTTAGTTTTCATTCTTATATGAACAAATGTTGGGCCCTCCTTGATACTTTTTTCTTGTTTTTGCCCACAAGCAGTTAAAGCAATAACGGTAAGCATCGATGTAAAAACAGCAGTAATTTTTTTCATTCCTAGGTTTTTTAAAGAATTATACGCTAAATCGAAATCGAATTAGCACTTTTGCTAAGTTACAATTTATTATAAAATTTGAATATAGAATATTTCATAGCGAGGCGCATTGCCATAAAATCTGAACGTACGTTTAGCAAGTTAATTGTGCGGATA
This sequence comes from Pedobacter planticolens, assembly GCF_014172375.1. GTDB lineage: Bacteria > Bacteroidota > Bacteroidia > Sphingobacteriales > Sphingobacteriaceae > Pedobacter > Pedobacter planticolens. The sequence continues at coordinate 2,039,526 of NZ_WNXD01000001.1, read as the reverse complement.
GCGATAGCGGGCGTAATGCTGAGCTTGGCGGTGATGATACTTTCTATAGCCATTATTAAAGGGTTTAAAACCGAAATACAAGATAAAGTACGAGGGTTTATTGGCGATGTACAGATTTACCGCTTCGACTTGAATGGTTCTTTTGAGAAGTCGCCTTTTGTGCCTAATGATACTACGCTGCACTACCTTAAAAACAATACCGACTTAGAATCTTATTACCCGTTTGCTACAAAGCCTGCTATTATTTCGGCCAATGGCGAAGTAGAGGGTATTAATTTTAAAGGGATTGATAAAACCTACGATTGGCAATTTATTCGTAAGCATTTAATTAGTGGAAAAGTAATTGACTTTGCCGATAGCTCGGTGAATCAAATTCTAGTATCGGAGTATACCGCAAAGCGATTGAAGCTTAAAACGGGTGATAGTTTTTTAATGCACTTTGTGCAAAACCCTCCTAAAATAAGAAAGTTTAAAATAGTCGGCGTATATAGTGTTGGGATAGAAAACATTGATAAAAGCTTTGCCATTGGCGATATTAACATTATTAGAAGTGTAAATAACTGGCTGCCCAATCAAATGGGTGGGATGGAAGTGAGGGTAAAAGATTTCTCTAAACTAAAACCTGTTGCCGATGATGTGTATGCAAACCTAGAACTCAAGCTACGGTCGAGGTCTGTGAAGGAAAGTACACCAGAGATTTTTACGTGGTTATCTTTACTCGATGTAAATACCAGAGTGTTGCTCTTTTTAATGATGGTTGTTGGGGTAATTAATATGGTAACTGCCTTGCTGATTATGATTTTAGAACGTACCACCATGATTGGCTTGCTTAAAGCCATGGGCATTTCTGATTATAGTGTAATGAAAATCTTTTTGTACAACGCCATCTACTTAGTTGGTATTGGCTTGGTGTTAGGGAATATATTAGGTTTAGGGTTAGCGTATTTCCAATACTATTCGCATGTGTTTAAACTCGACCAAACTAATTATTACTTGTCTTATGTGCCTATAGAAATACATTTTACAGATGTGTTGTTGTTAAACGTTGCTACCATTGTAATATGTTCTGTGGTGTTGTTAATTCCTTCGATGTTAGTGAGTAGGATTAGTCCGTTGAAGGCGATTAGGTTTAAGTAATTGGTTCATTGGTTCATTGCCGTTTGCTTTAGCTAACGGTTCATTAGTTCAATCGTTTATTAGTTCAATTGCTCATTGGTTCAGTTGTTCATTAGGCTCTGCGCTCGTCATTCCCAACTCGATTGGGAATCGTAATGCGTTAGTAGGCTTTTTATCGTTTTACGGTTCCCGTTTTCACGGGAATGACGAGCAAGGTGTAACCGTCATGTGGTTAAGAATTGCCAACGCATTGGCTTGCCTCGGCTCGCCGCCGCCGATGTGGCTCCTTCTTTATCCTTGATGATAAAGAAGCAAACAATCAAGTCAGGAACGATGCTTCCACGCTTAAGGCTCACGCTGGCCCGCCGTTCCTGTCTGCCCTACGCTCTTTGGGGCAGTGGTTTACTAGTTCATTGGTTCAATTGTTCATTGGTTATTAGTAGTACAACCGTCATGCTCAGCTTGACTGGGTATCGTAATGCATTAGTAGGCTTTTTATCGTTTTACGGTTCCCGTTTTCACGGGAATGACGAGCAGGGTGTAACCGTCATGTGGTTAAGAATTGCCAACGCACAGGCTTGCCTCGGCTCGCCGCCGCCGATGTGGCTCCTTCTTTATCCTTGATGATAAAGAAGCAAACAATCAAGTCAGGAACGATGCTTCCACGCTTAAGGCTCACGCTGGCCCACCGTTCCTGTCTGCCCTACGCTCTTTGGAACAGTGGTTTACTAGTTCATTGGTTCAATTGTTCATTGGTTATTAGTAGTACAACCGTCATGCTCAGCTTGACTGGGTATCGTAATGCGTTAGTAGGCTTTTTATCGCTTTACGGTTCCCGTTTTCACGGGAATGACGAGCAGGGTGCAACCGTCATGCTTAGCTTGATCCAATAGCTATTAGTATTCACGAATAATTAATTTCGTTTCTTTTCGTAGTGAAGGGCAATTACTCCGCTAGCAAATGTTTTCGTTTCTATCAATTTCAGTTTAGTGAGTTCGTTAATGTTTTTAAATAGCGGAATTCCTTCTCCAAGTAATACGGGATTAACAAATAACCAAAACTCATCAATTAAATTATAACTTAATAAAGAATGAGAAGCTCTCGGACTTCCGAAGATTAAGATATTTTTTCCGTCTTGGTTTTTTATGTTGTTGATGTTGTCTTCCAATTGATCGCTAATCACTGTGGTGTTCTCCAATCCTTCTTGGCTGATTGTTGTTGATAACACAATTTTTGAAACATTTTTATACCAAACCGAATGTTCTTTGTCGTGTTTTGATGCGTTTGGTTGTTCACCAGCCGTTGGCCAATAACTTTGCATCATTTCATAGGTTACTCGTCCATAAAGTGCAATATCGACGTTGTTTGTTAGGGTGGCAACAAAGTCAAACATTTCTTCGTCTACATGTGTCCAATTCATTTCTCCTTTAAGCCCTGCTGCAAAACCATCAAGGGAAGAGTGCATGAAAAAAATTAGGTTTCTCATTTTGTTTAATGTTTATATTGGTTGTTCGTTTTGCTAGTGCACGTCTGTGGACTCCATTTAAGTATTTTAAATACTCAATATTAATCATGCCTTTTCTACGGGCTCTTTAATTTTATTGAGTTATCCTTTTCCAAGGAACTACAGATAATATAAATATTATCCCAAGAAAAATTAATCTACCACTATCTCTTTTTTGTCCGTCAGGGATATAAAAATAATCAAACTTTTCATTATATCTTAGTCCTATTTCAGACCCAACCTTATACATTTTGTTTGCATCAAATGAAATTCTAATAAAATAGTTCTTACCGTTCTGATTTATTTGCACTGAACTTCCTCTATTAGTTCGATAAGTCAACGAGACAATAGTATGCTTTTTTATCGGGCTATTTTGATCAGTTTGTTTATTTTGAAAGAACAAAAATAAGGCAACAAGACAACCTATTGTCACAGTAATAATAATACCTATTTGAGTTTTGTAGTACATAAATTATTTCTCCAATACTTAATCATTTGCTGGTGCACGTTTGTGACTTGTATTTTATAAATATTCAATATCAATCATACCCTTTCCAAAGGTCTTTAATTTCTAAATCTTACTATTATTTCACACGCCACATACATGCGCTAGCCTTGGATGTTCTTTTGTATTTCCTTATCTAATTTATTTACAAAAACTGACTTAAATTTCAAGAGTTTTTCGATACACCAAGCTCGAATATCTTCTAATGTTTGAGTATCGGTATAAATATCTCCTTCTCTGTAAACAGCAATTCGAGAAGCCCGCTTGGTTGGAAGTTCTTCGAAAATCAATTCTTCTCCGAACTCATATTCCAATTCTGCTTTTTGACTTTCGAAACTTCTAAATATTTCTTTATTTGCCTCTTGACTTGGAGTATCAATGTAAACTTCTGCTCTTACTTTAGAACCTCTTGCAAACGAACAACCAAACGTACACCCTTTTGTCCCCGAAGTGAAACTATACCAACTTTGCGGTTGGCCAGTTCTGGCATTTGTAAAACGGTGGGTTTCTCTTAACTCATCTAATAACTTCTGAAAAAACACACGGTATAAATCACCTGTTTCAGTAGATGTAGGGCTTGTGATATTTGGTTTTGATTTTGACCATTCATTTGGAAATGATTTTAATTTGAAATTTAATGCTGGTTGTGAATTTCCAATCTTAATTATATTTGCTTCAACTGCATAAAATTCTAAATCATCACTTGTGTTGTTATTTAACCAATCCATTGCAGAACGATGTTCTTCAGTAATTTCTTGCGAAACCCAAATAATTATCTCAGCTTTAAAAAATGATGCATAAGTTATAAGTTGACCTAAATGTTTATGATCGGTCTTATAAATTTGATTTTCGATTACAACAACTTTATTAGTGGATACTTCTTTAGCTAAAATATCAAGTTGAAAAGAACCCGCATAAATTTCTGTTTGTTCTACTTGTAATTGTAGACCTCCCAAAGCATCACCAAGTTTTTCTATATTTTGTGCTAACCAAGGAGTAAAATGTCTTTCTTCGTGTTGCCAAATTTGATTCATTGGAACATTTACAATTTCTCCAAATTCAATTTCTATCATAGTATAAAAGATTTAATTATGTCTTCGATTCATCACTAAATATCCCCCTTGCTGATGCACATCTGTGACGTGTATCTTTTAAAAAAGATATCATAAATACTCAATTTAAACAGATATTCAATTTATTTAATATTAGGTGCACAGCCTAGATTCTTATTATAAGGTTGTATATATTCCCAGAAAGCTTTACCTGCACTATTTAAATAGTTTGTTGAATAATACATTTTCGTATTTGAAGCAACTTGATAAATGTATTCTGTACAACTAAATGAATATTCTTTTTTAAAACAAACAATTGCAAAATAGTAAGACTTATAATTGTTAGTAATTTCGTAAAAGGTTACTTTGGAAATTGCATCACTATTATAACTTGTATATGTTGTGCCATTTCCACTTGCTTTTACAGACTTCATAACTTCGTCGCAGTTTTGTGCTTGAGCAACGAGTGTTGTAAACACCATTAAAAGGATTAAAATTAGATTTTTCATTTTATTTGGTTTAAAAAATTAACTTATACTATCAGTTTCCCTGTATACACTCTTTATTAAAGTCGACTGTTTAATTACCTGTACTAGCCATAAGTTGCCCCAATGCAGATACCTTTTAACACTAAACTAAACCTTCTATTTTTCTTTTGTATACGGAAAACCGTAACCCCAAAGAGATTAGGTAATCGTAATTTATAGAGAGTAGCGTTACAACTAAAACCTAAGGTAACCTAAGCAAAGCTTAAAACCAAATGCACAAGTACATTAACCTGCACCATCAGTTGGTTTATCCTTATTGCCCCTCTGTTGGGTTCTCCAATATTGCTCCTCTGTGATGCCGTAATAAAAACAAGCGTGGTCTACTGTTATTTGTCTAGGAGCGGTAATTCCTAACAATTTCTTAATTTTTCGCATTTCACGAAAGCTTTTAGTTTCCTTACAGCTCAATAACTCCATAATGTTGTTCGAATGAACGAAAAGGTCTCTTTTTTTCATAGCATAAATTTTATAGGTGAATAGATGGTAAAGGTTAATGTAGAATTATGAGCGTATAACGATTAGCAACTTGTAGATTGGGGAAACTTTTTAATTTTGGTAGCGGCTAAAAACTAAATTTAAAGGCAGATCTGTTTTTTGTTTCGCAAACAATAGACATTGTATGCGGAACAAACGCAATTGCAAGCGGTACATTGACCATTGTATAGCAAATAATTGAAATAATATGCAAGATTTAAGCCATTGTATGCGATACATACGTCGTTATATGTGGTACATGGGCCTTTATATGCGGTACATGGGTCATTGTATGCGGTACATGAGCCTTTGTTCCGCATATAATTAGCTAATCAAAATTGACAGGAACTGGTTTTCTACTATTGTTAAGGGTATTTTAAGAAACAAAGTGTGTAATTAGCTGCCCAATAATCACTGCCAAATTCTTCCCATTCCTTTCCGATCCTTCCAATGCCATTCAATACTGCCAAATCCTTTCCGATCCTTTCATTTCCGTTCGGGATCAATTGCTATTACCACTTAGCAACTGTAGTTTGCTCTTCGAAGGCAATGCAGTCTTCATTTATAATTTACCGAACATGAAAATTTCAAAATTGATTTTAAACTATCAGAGATTTGGCGATGCAAAACTAGATCAGAAAGCACAGGCCGTTATTGTAGCCTTAACTGGGAATGCGAATTTTGGCGTAATTACGGCAACACTAGCTGATTTCATCATTGTTGCTAGCGATTTTGCTACCGCATTAACAGCATCATCATCGAGAGACCGTGTGGCGGTGTCGTTAAAAAACGATGCTCGTGAAGCATTGTTAAACAGTTTACGTTTGATGGGCATGAATATCGAAGCTATGGCAGAAGGTAATCGTTCAAAGTTGGTGAGTTCGGGCTTTGATTTAGCAACTGAGAGTGATAACGCTGTAAGTCTGTCGCCACCACAAGAGTTCGCTTTAGCAGATGGAATGAGCCCAGGAGAGGTTAAGTTTTCGGTAAAGGCGGTAGAAAACGCTAAGTCTTACATTTTCGAATATACAGAAGAACCCTTGACTTTAGAGAGTAGCTGGATTTCTAAAGGTTCATCTAAACGTGAATATACGTTTGTAAACTTGCCAAGTGGGAAGCGTATTTACGGTCGTGCGATAGCCATTGGTACGCGTGGGCAAGAGGGAACGACTAGTGTGTTGACGAGGATGGTGCAGTAGGCGCCTTGTATGGGTTGCTATTGCAGGGTTTGCTAGGCCACCCCCTTTAATTCCCCCGCAAGCGGGGGAGACTAGTTGCTTACTTGTAAGGTGAGAACATTGGATGCTTACTTGTTTGGTGAGAACCACTGGTTGCTTACTTGTATGAGTCTAGTGTAGGGTTTTTACTATTGCAAAGTTTACATCATGCTTTTCTGGCGCTATACTTGTCCCCCGCTAGCGGGGGCTAGGGGGTGGTAGGAAGGTTCTAATCTTTTTATACACTATGGATAACGCGAATTCTGAAAACCTATGGCACTACAATACAAGGCTTAGAAACTTTGCCAATCAGAATAGAAAAGGCATGACCAAAGCAGAGGCTTGCATTTGGAAATTTATACTGAGGGGTAGAGGATTGAAAGGATATCAGTTTAGAAGACAAAGGCCAATATTAAACTATATAGCCGACTTTATGTGCAAGGAATTAATGCTGGTTATAGAGGTAGATGGTTTAATACATCTGCGGGAAGATATTGCTGCAAATGATATAGTAAGAGAAAACGCATTGAAGCAAATAGGGTTTGCGGTAATTAGATTTGATAATGAAGAGGTTTTGAATGATATGGCTAATGTAAAAAGAAAACTTTTGTTTTTTATTGAAGAGTTCGAGGGTGGCCGGCGCACAAGCCACCCCCTTTAATTCCCCCGCCAGCCGGGGGACACTGGATGCTTACTTGTAAGGTTTGCTATTGCAAGGCTTGCTTATTTGCTTAGCCATTATACTTGTCCCCCGCTTGCGGGGGCTAGGGGGTGGCTAAACCGCCACCCAATCTTTTTGCTGCAAACCAGAAAACTCTGTTCTTGGAGGTAAGTTTAAATAGGGATAGGTAACTTTAGATAAGTACAAACCTGTGGGATGTGCAATTTCTAGCATCCCTGGAGTTTCTAAGGTAATGAGCAGGTGCTCAAACTCATCTACACTCATGTTGCCTGTCCCTATTTTTAAGAGTTTACCTGTAATAATTCTAATCATCTTCCCTAAAAAACGATTGGAAGCAATGTGAAACCGAAACTGATCGCCGTTTGGAGTGGTGTATAAATTAGCTTCCATTACATTGCAAATGGTATGTTCGTTTTTATCTGGTGTGGTACAAAAAGCTCGGTAATCTTTATACTTCGGTAATAAGGCAGTCGCCCTTTTCATTTCCGCTAAATTCAGGTTGTCAAACTCATAGTAAGAACTCAGCTGACTTAAGAAAGGGTTTTTATAGGTGTGAATGTAATAATCATATTGTCGCTGAACGGCATCGAACCTAGCGTGAGGTTTTCCCTCCAATGGGATGATATCGAAAATGGCAATGTTATGTGGCAGTACTTTATTCAGTCTAAACTTTAAATCAAAATCCCATTCTTGTTCAATATCAGCATGAAAAAAGAACTGACTGGCATGTACACCCGAGTCTGTTCTGCCGCAACCATTAATGGTTAAGGGGGTTTTAAAAATCTGACTTAGTTTAGTTTCAATTACTTCTTGCACACTATTTACTTTTGGCTGTCTTTGCCAACCGCTATAGGTATGACCGTTGTAACCGATGTGGAAGAAGTATCTCAAAAGAATTGGTTTTAGTTGGCAAAGGTAATGAAAACGGTCGTCATTCCCTTGAAACCCGATAGCTATCGGGAGAGAATCGTAATATGATGAAAAAGCCTACTACTGCATTACGATGCCCAGTCAAGCTGAGCATGACGGTCATACCATGTTCGTCATTCCCGTGCAAACGGGAAGCGTAATACGTGAAAAAGGTTTACTATTGCATTACGGTTCCCAATCGAGTTGGGAATGACGAGATGGAGTTGAGCATGACGCAAATCAAGATAGGGAATGACGCGACTTCCTTTACCCCTGCATCTTTACTAACTTCTTTAACCCTAAGCAACAACCGTAATGCAACCCATCATGACAGGCAATAAAGGCAATGGCATCATCTATGTTTGCTAAGGTTAAACCTGGGAAGGTTGAAATGGTATAAGGCGTATAGTTATCGAATTTGTTTTGCGCTAAGTCGATGGCTAATTGATCAATAGTGCTTAGCAAATAACCTTTCATTTGCTCAATCTCCTCGGCAGTAATATACCTTTCTGGTTTAGAACCATTTTTATACAGATCAATCAGCTCTTTCTCAATTATAAGTTCATTACCCGATAAACGGTAACACAATAACTGCTGACTAACTACTAAATGTCCCATTTGCCAAGCAAGGTTGTTGTTAAAACCTGTCGGGATATGGTTTAGTTCATCTGTTGTTAAATCTGATAAAAAACTTAATAGTTTGTTTCTTGCTGCTTTACTAATTTCTATATTTTTCACGATTTTGTTTTTAATTTAAATTTCTTCTTGTTATACTTATTTACCTGATACGGACACTGCTTTCGACTTTGGTCCACTTTCTTTCCCCAACGATTTTTTACTATTGCCTAACCATAATAACCCATTAATAATCATTTTATTTTGTGTTTCATTCTCAAAGGTATGAGATAAAGATGTAGTGGTCTTTCCAAACTTATGTTCGTAATCCATATCGTTGTGCCCCATGTTTACATACATCATCTTATAGTTCTTATTGCTCCACACTACAGGGTAATATCCGCTTTGCCAAATCTCATAAGCTTTTGGTCCTGTACCCAAAGGGAAGCTAGTAGAGTCGATAGCTAATAGAATATCAATGTTTGGGTTTTTGCGTAAGTCTTTCTCCCATCTATACCATTCGTTAGGTTGAGATTTAAAAGTATCGGGCAAGTTTTTAGTTACAGGGTGATTTCTGTTTGTTCTTAAAACTGCAGAAGTTGGTCGCCAAGTATTACTGCCGTATTGCCCAGAACCTAAGAACTCATTGTGGTACCAATCCCAGTTTTGTGGAAAGGCAGATGGTGTTAAGGCAAAAGCCGAAAAGTGGAAGCCCATCCAAGCGCCTCCGTTTTTCATGTAGGTTTCAAAGGCTGCTCTTTGTTCGGGCTTTTCTGGTCTGGTATCTAAAAATAAAACTACTTGATACTTGGCTAAGAACGCTGCGTTTAGGTTACTCCAGTTCGAAGTAGAGTCGTAACTGAAATCATATTTCTCGGCCATCTTTGGGAACCATGCATTTGCTTCGTGTACATAACTTACATGTGCTTGATCGTTAATGCCGGTATAAAAAGCGATAACCTTAAACTTTGGTTTTTGGGCGTAAAGCTGATTACTAGAAGTCAAACAAATGAGCAATAAAATGAATGTCTTGCTTAAGATTTTCAGATTGATTGGCATGGAGTGGTTTAATTTTGTGGATGGAGTAAAGATAATAATTAATACAATTTTAATTGATTATAAAAATGGATGTGGCTAAAGCCGAATTGTATTTTCTTTTATTCCGTTGGCTAAAGCCAACGGCAAAGAAGTCAATAGCGAAGAAACCAACGGCAAAGAGGTATGCGAACGAACAACAATAGGGTATAAAATTATTTATTGCGGCCTGCTTTTTTGTTTATTCATTGCCGTCTGCTTTAGCTGACGGACAGATGAAGGTTTTTTTGGCTTTAGCCACATCTATGATTTACTGCAATCTCCAAAAGCGAATTGCTTTGTTATATAAACCTGATAGAAGCGATATCCTTTTTTTGTCATGCTGAGCATAGTCGAAGCACAAAAAAAGATAAAGCTGAAAGCAGGGCTGAAATTTCCAAAGAACCATTGCCATTGTTTTTCAAATCGTATTTCAAAAAAACATCCGATGAATAATGAAATCCATCGGATGTTTTAAATACTATATAAGTGCTATTTTATTTCGCAGCAGTTGGTTTAGCATTTTTTACATACGTATCTAACCAGGTATTCATTTCCCAAAGCATGTGCAAAATATTTTCTTTTCCTCTGTATCCGTGAGCCTCATAAGGCAAATACACAAAACGAGTGGTGCCACCAAAACCTTTAATGGCATTAAATAAACGCTCACTGTTAATAGGGAAAGTACCCGGGTTATCATCCATTTCTCCGTGAATTAACAAGATTGGCGTTTTAATTTTGTTGGCATAACTAAACGGACTCATTTCATAATACAATTGAGGAGCATCCCAATAGGTACGGTCTTCGTTTTGGAAACCAAAAGGGGTAAGGGTTCTGTTGTAGGCACCGCTGCGGGCAATACCAGCTTTAAACAAATTGGTGTGTGCTAACAAGTTGGCCGTCATAAATGCGCCATAGCTATGTCCGCCGACTGCCATTCTGTTTCTATCGCCCACACCCATATCACTTAATTTATTAATAGCAGCTTCGGCATTTAATTTTAATTGTTCCACAAAAGTATCGTTCGGTTTTTTACCATCTTTAGCAACAATTGGCATTTCTGCATTATCTAAAACTGCATAGCCTTGGGTTACAAAAAACAACGGACCGCCAGAACTGATGGTGGTAAACTTATCTTGCGAACCTCTAATTTGTGCTGCATCTGTTGCCGAGTTAAACTCGCGAGGGTATGCCCATATTAATACTGGCAACGGCCCATCTTTTTCTTTGTTATATCCTTTTGGTAAATATAAGTCGCCTGTAAGGTCAATGCCATCTGCACGTTTGTAAGAAATCTTTTCTTTGCTTACGCCATCTAGTTGAGTGTACGGATTAGTGAAATTGGTGATCTGTCTGTCCGCAATGCGCAACATTAAGTTTTTAATAAAGTAGTTGGGTACATCTTTCTGACTTTCTCTACGTGTTAATAAAACTAGTTTTTGAGGATCTAATACATCAGTCACCATTTCAAAGCTACCTGGTTGACTGCGCCATACAATTTCAGACTTCTTAGTGTTTAAATCAAACTTGGCTAAGAAAGGTAAATCGCCTTTGGCAGATGCGCCAGTTGTATTGTTTAATAACAATTTGGTGCCGCCATCGGTTGTTAAAACTACTTGTCTACCAAACTTATTTTTTTCAGTTACTGGAAACCCTGGATTATTGTACGCATCATTTGTACTTAACTCGTACAACGTTTCTAATGCACCAGTTGTTGGGTTGTAACTGCTTAATTTAGATGTTTGCTTGGTTCTAGAATTTTCTCTAACCAAGGCTAATGTTGCATTACCCCAGCTGATAATACCAAATCTCATTTTAGTTTTAAAGAGTTCTTTAGGTGCACTAGTAAACGGAGCTGCTAATGCTAACACTGCATCATGAAATTCTACATTCTTTTTAATTAAGCCACTATCTAACGGCTTAGACCAAACTACTGTTGCAGCTTCGTCATCACGCCAATCGAAACCTCTTGGTACATTTTGTACGTTATCGTAGCCAGAAGGTCTTTCTTCACTAGATGGTAAATCGGCAAGCATTTTAACCACTTTTCCAGTTCTATCTGTAATATTTACAACAGAAGGAAAACCAAAAGATGAAACTAAATAAGAGAATGGTTTTTTAATGGTACGTAGCATTAAGTAGTTTTTATCTGGCGATACAGAAATACCACTGTAAATGGCAGGTTTGCCAATTGCGGTTTCTACACCAGCTTTATTCTGTACTAATTGCGAAGTTGCAAAGAACTCGAACAACTGTTCATCAAAAGGCGATTTAATTAAATCTTGTAAAGTTGGGTTAGGAGCAGCCTTACCTAAGTTTTGCTGAATAGTTGGTCCTTTAGGTGCTAAAGGACGAGTTGGTGCTAAGTTAGCAGCTTTAACAGCCACTCTATATAATAGGGTATTATCATCAACCCATGTTGCACCACCACCCATTATGGCGTTTAAAGGTTGTTTGTTCACCTTCATTGCTTTACCTGTGGCTACATCTATTACATATAAATCAACTCTGTTTTGCGTAGTTTGCGTAAAAGCAATTTTAGTTTCGCTAGGGTTCCAGTTTACGCTACCTGCATACAACGGACTAGGTAAACCTGTAACTGCAAGGGTTTTGTCGGTTTTTATGTTTTTTAAACTGAAATTGTTGATGAAGGTTTGTCGGCTTGGAGAGTAGTTATTCGGATTAATGCGCATACCAGCAATACGGTATTCTGGCATGGCCAATTCTTCTACAGATGGAAAGGAATTACGTTCGCTAAACAACATCCATTCAGCTTTGCTATCTATACTTACACTAGGTGTTGGTTTTGCCAATAGTAAATCTGCTATTGCCTTTGGTGGTAGCTGATAATTTATGGCATCTTGAGCAAAAGCACTACTGCCAATAGCTATTAGAAAGAGGTTAAGGATGATTTTTTTCATTTTGTTAGTTTTAATTTCCGATAGGATAAACTTACAAAATATAGAACAAATGATTGGTTTGTATCAAAAATATGATATGCTAACCTTCTTGTTCGTCATTCCCAACTTGATTGGGAATCGTAATGCAAGAGGAGGTTTTTTACGCATTACGATTCCCGTTTTCACGGGAATGACGGTCAAACTAAAAGGACTATGGGTTAGATCACAACGTCATTCCCAACTTGATTGGGAATCGTAATGCAAGAGGAGGTTCTTTACGCATTACGATTCCCGTTTTCACGGGAATGACGGTCAAACTAAAAGGACCATGGGTTAGATCACAACGTCATTCCCAACTTGATTGGGAATCGTAATGCAAGAAGAGGTTTTTTACGCATTACGATTCCCGTTTTCACGGGAATGACGGTCAAACTAAAAGGACCATGGGTTAGATCACAACGTCATTCCCAACTTAATTGGGAATCGTAATGCAAGAGGAGGTTTTTTACGCATTACGATTCCCGTTTTCACGGGAATGACGAGCGAGACAATTTATTAATCGAACTCAGCTGTTATTTTCTTTTAAGAACTATCGTTGCCATAGCAATAGCAACTGAATTATAATTAGGAGAAGTTGGAAAAGGAATTAGTTCTGTAAATTCTAAACTATACACTACTCCGTTTAGCGTTATTTTTTGTTCAGTTGGTTTTGCATCAACTGAGCAGGAACCACCTATACATAATTCAATAGTTTGCGTTCTAAAGTTGTCTTTAAACTTAAATTTTCCACTAGCATAACCAGCCCAAGCGCATAATGCGTTAATTGGACAACGACTATCTTTAAGATCTTCGACTGTTAAAACTGCTCTGTCACCACCTTTTGATAAATTAAGAGTTTCGCTAGCTTTTAAGGTGTACGTTCCAGATAAATCTGAAGTTGATCCTTTTTCGCAACCAACATAAACTAAAGTAAGTGCGGTGAACAGACAAATGATGAATGAGGTTTTTTTGAGAGATTTCATAAGTTTACTTTTTTTGACTAGGCGTGAAACTGAATTTTAAATTTAATCCGACTGTATTTATTCTAAGGTTCTTATCGCCCATGCTACCAATGGCAGGTTTAAAATAAGGTTCGAAAATTAAGGAGTTGTTTTTTCCAATATTCTGATTAATACCAATGGCGAAAATGGCACTGTTGGCAAAATCGAAACCTTTTAGTTTTGTTTTTTCTGTTTCTTCTTTTGGTTCTGAAGTATAGCCCAAACTAGATACCGTATTTACATTATAGCCGTAGGTATACTTTTGCGTTAAGTAAGAGTTTGAGTTAACACCAGCCGCCACATAGAAATTTTGTTTTTTGGTAGGATAAAACTTTAAGGTTACGGGTAAATCTAAATTTAATAAAGATGCATTTACTTTTACATCACTTATACTCGATGTAGTTATGCTCCCTTTACCAGCATAAGAATTTAAAGCATCAGAACTTGCTACCGCTGCTACAGGAACACTATTTTTATAATCTATTTTATTTTGACTTACACCCGCTCCAAAACTTACAAATACACCCTTTGTAACCTTAACATTCGCATTTACACCAAAGCCTGCATTTAATTTTACAGCATTATCTGCATAGTAGTTTAAAAAGGTACCTGTAAAAACATCAATAGAGTTTTTAATTGATTTACTTTTGTCTTCCACCTTTGTTGGGTTTTTGGCTAACAGCTTAGTTTGCTCTTGCAAAAACTCTTCCGTCGTTTTTTTGGTGTTTTTAGTTTCAGTTGGCGTTACAACTACATTATTTGCAATAACTGCGTTCTGTTGGATCTTCTCTTTCACGGTATCAACCTTATTGGCAACACCAGCTTGCATAGCATTTACCGCAATAACATTCTCCGCAGGATTAGTTTTTACTTTCTCCTCGATAGATTTACGTTCTACAGTTTTTGCACTAGCGTTTTCTTGCATTAAAACTATAGGTTGCTTTTCTTTTTTAATAGTTGATGCTACAACTTCATCTTGTTTTACACTAGTAGGTTGTTCTCCTTGCGCTGAACTTGGTTTTGGTTTTACATCCGTTTTTGTTTTAGCCGTTTGCGTAGTTTGCTCAATTTCTTTTGGCGATTTATTTACCACTAAAAACAATCCAAAAGCAACTACAATAGAAGCCGCAATGCCAGTAAGCCACCAAATTGGTAATTTCTTATTCTCCTCCGGATATTTTTCACGCAATGCTAACCAGCCATTATCGCTACCCCCGTCATCAACGTCTTCAAAAACAGATTTAATCTGTAAAACTAGTTCTTCATCCATATTTTTCATTTCGTATAAATTGAATGAGTAATCAATAAATTCTGGAGTATTTGTTTTGCCCTACTTAAATAAGTTCTCGATGAACTTTCGGGGATGTTTAACATTTCTCCAATTTCTTTATGCGTATAACCATCTATTTCGTAGAGGTTAAAAACCAAATGCTGTGTTTCATTCAAATTCTTCATCAAACTCAAAATATCTTTCACCGAAAGCTGATCTACCGCCGATGAATAGGTAGTTTGTTGTTCGGTATCTGTCATCTCAATCGCCTGATTAAAGCGCATGTTTTTTCGTTTATAATCTAGCGATGTATTCACCAGTATTTTTCTAAACCAAGGTTTAAAGTCTGCACCTTCTTTAAAGGTGTTTAAATATTTAAAAGCCTTAATAAAAGCATCGTTCGCAGCTTCTAGTGCATCATCTCTGTTAATTAAATACCGCAAACACACACCCAAAGCATAGCCATAAAAATGCTTGTACAACATTTCCTGATACTGCAGATTACCCGTTTTACAGTTACGAATTAAATCATCAAGATTTGATAGTTGGGGTTTAAGCATTTAATTAATTCACCTGCTTTAATCTGTATTGATAAAGAGTAATAGTTGTAGGTAAATAAGGTAAGTTTCTCGTTAAAATTAAACTATCTCCTAAAGCTTGATAGGTGTATGAACCATTTAAAATGATATTCCAATCAAAATCTGCGGTACGAGCAATTTCATCAGAAAAAGTAACGGTTGTTTTATCTTCTAGCTTAAAAGAACCCTTTCCTGTTTTTATGCCCTTTTTAACTTCAAAGTTTCCATTCAATAAAGTTAGCTCTGTATCGGTCATCGCCACCTTTCCATCTTGCATCGTTCTAAATGTTCCGCTATAGGTTCCCTTAAAGTCTTTAGCATTTTTGTCTTTTTCGCAGGCTAATAGTGTAGCGGCAAATAATGAAATAAAAATCAGTTTCTTCATGTTTAGTTAGTTTTGATAGCCTATACGCATATAAGCGACCAAACGCGACAGCGAAATTAAAATAAATACACTACTATTAAACGCCGATTTCTGATAGTCCTTTATATTTTCTGTAAATTTGTCGTCACATCAATTTACAAAGCGAAAAGTGTCTTTAGAACAATTAAAATTAAGCAAGCCATTGGTATCTGCTATGACAGCAGCAGGGTACCTAAGTCCAAAAGAAATTCAGGCTAAAACTATGTCACGCATTTTAGGCGGACAAGATATTATAGCCATTGGACCAGAGGGAACTGGGAAAACTACCACCTATATTCTTGGTGTTTTAATGCGTTTAAAATATGGTTTTGAAGAAGCGCCTCGAGCTTTAATCTTAGTGCCAACTAAAGAAAAAGTACTAGAAGTGATGGAGCAATTTGAGCTTTTAAATAGAAATAAAACGATACGCATTGTTGGGCTTCACTCTGATGGCGGTATGGAAGCGCAAATTAATGAATTGACTGATGGGGTTGATATTGTAGTTGCAGTTCCATCAAGAGCGAGAGCAGTTTATTTGAAGTTAGGATTGAACACCAACAAAATTCAAATGCTTATTGTTGATGATGCCGCCGATATGGTGAAACTAGGCATGCAATTACCAATTAACGAGTTGGCAAACAGCATACAAAAATGTCAGCATTTAATATTTACAGAAGTAATGCACGATAGGTTAGATTTAATGATTGACCCTTTTATGAAATTACCAACCACTATAGAAGTAGAAGATTTAGGTGACAGTGAAACTGAAACACATACACAACTTTTGTATCATGTGCCAAATTTCAGAACCAAACTGAACTTATTAAACCTTTTATTGAAGGATGCAGAAGTGTTTGATAAAGTGGTAGTTTTTGTAAATACTCGCTTAACCGCACAAACTTTAGCTAAAGATTTATTTGATGGCAAAGCCGATGACGTTTTTGTGTACAAACCTTTGTTTTTTGATGAAGCAGGTTTTGATGACATCGAAGATTTTAAAGCGGTTGATGAAGCTCGAGTATTGATTATAGCAAATGAGGGTTTGCCTACACTTGATTTAGAAGGTATTCCGTTTATTTTCCATTTCGAATTACCTGTACAAAAAGAAACCTATTTAACCAGAATAGTAAAGCAGGGCGATGAAGATGTAATGGCTATTACGTTTACTACTGACTTAGAATTACCGCAAGTACGTAAAATAGAACAAGCCATTGGTAAAAAGATAGAGGTTGCAGATTTACCTGAAGATTTGTTGGTAGAAGATGTAGGCAAAGCTTCTGCACAGAAAAGTAGATTGGCTAAAGAACAAGAAGAGGAGGAAGAATACCGTGATGCTGCATTTCATAAACGAAAAGAAAGCAATACTAAGACTACTAATTATGGTATTGGTCAGAAAGCGATTATGAATAAGAAGAAGAAACACGGGTAAGGTTTAAGGTTTTTTTCTTGCCGTCATTTCGACCGTAGTGGAGAAATCTTTCTTATAGTTCGCTCCTATGTCGTCATTGCGAGGCACGAAGCAATCTTTCTAACCTTTGAAATTGTTACTTACTCCATGCTTGTCATCCTGAGCTTGTCGAAGGATCTTTCTTTTTTAGCTCACCGCCGCTATGGCTCGTTCTTTATCCTTGATGATAAAGAACCAAACAATCAAGGCTTAGTATCATCTCTCGGATTAAGCTATTAAAAACTTTTTTGGCAACAAGCAGCAGGTTTGATGAAGGATCAAACTGGCTCATTGTTTTGGACTGTGGTTTTTGAAAGTATTTGCACAAGTTTTAATGCTTTCTCCTTTGGGATGCTACAAGGCCGGTCCTCGTGCTTGGCGGTGGGTAGTGGTTTGGGAAAGGTTGTAGGGCGGCCGTCATTCCCGTGAAAACGGGAATCGTAATGCACAAAAAAAACTAAATCGCATTACGATTCCCATCCGATAGCTATCGGATCGAGTTGAGAATGACGAGCAAGGTTGTCATTTCAATGCTCAAAGAAGCAATATCTAAAAACCAAAACCCATAAAAAAGTCCCGATTTTCATCGAGACTTTAATTTTATTTTTCCATGGCGTGGCGGACGTACTCATTCCACTTCGTTACTTTCCCTTTCTCAATTTTAATATCATTAAACATATTGACACTACCTTTTTTTCCGTCTTTACCTTCTGAATGTTGTGTATACCACAGGCTAACCCATTCTTCAGTTTTATCTGCACTTACAACAGATTCATAATCATCCATATTAATAGAAATGCTGTTGTATTTATCCATTTCTTGCTGTGCAGCTTTTAAAAATTCGGCTCTTGTACCATTTAACTCATATCCATCTACTGAAAGATGGATGCTATCAGCAATTAATGGTTTTAAAGCAGCCGTATCTTTACTTGCAAAAGCCTTAAGCGCATTCATGGCAATAATCATGTTCTTAGAATCTGAGTTCATTTCCCAGTTGTAAGCTTTTTTACTAGTGTAAGGATAGTTAGTTGTATCAACTTTGGCTGTAGTTTTAGCGTCTTTACTTTGGCAGCCTACAAAAAGTAAAGTAATTAGGAGTAAAAATGAGAGTTGTTTCATGTTATTTGGTTAAAATAGATTTGCTATTTTAATAAAGCTAAGTATTAAAAACCAGATAGTTAGATTATTTTAAACTTATTCGTTACCTATTGAAACTGCTTTTTTATCCATCTTTTCTGCATACTCGGTAGGGAAAATAGCATGCTTATTTTTAACCATTTTCTCCATCAATTCTTTAATGTGTGTTTGAATTGGGGCTGGTAAACTATAAAATGTAACATCAACTTGGGTTTTTCTAGTTGCATCTACTACACTATTCTGATGTCTGATGGCTGTTTTTATTCCTTTATAATAAACTAAGATTTTAGCTCTGCCATCGGTATAACCCTCGTGTCCAAATGTACCGTATACAATAATAGGGTCAATTAGTCCATCGCCATCCAAATCCTTAAACTCACAATATTTTGTCCAAAACCAAATAGAGCTTTCCTTTTCATCGCCTTTAACGGTAGGTGTTTTAAAGTCGTTAATCTCCCATTTTTTTACTCTAGTTGTTTTATCAACCTTAAAATTGAAAGCCTTAACGGTATAGTTTACAGTGTCTTTTTCTTTGTTTACAGTATCTGCACTTTCAGATAATGCTACGTAATAGGTTCCACTTTTATCGTGGTAGGTGTACGCTCTAAAAATTGGAAAATTGATGAGGTTCTTTTTCTTAAAGGCAGTAGTGAAAAATTCTTCGGTTTCTGCTTTGGTTAGTTTTTTACTATTTGTAGTGGTATCAGTTTGAGCTGCTGCTGTTAAAGCGAAAAAGCTTAATAATAAGAGCGTGTAGATTTTTTTCATTAGGTATAATTATGTAATGGCAAATATATAAAATATTAAAAGCCACAGATTAACAGATTAAATTTGTTTGGATTTGAGTTTTGTTAATAAAGTGTTTTAGTTAAATCGATTGTTTTAATTATTGTTGGGATGGTTTTTACAGTTGTAGGGAAAGGCTCTTTTACAACTACACACTCTTTAAAATCACCTAGGTAATGGAAAATATATTCTTGTTCAACAAAGGTTCTCTCTCTTCTCCATGTAAGTGAAGCATCTCGTTTTCCATTAATTTTTATTGAAATGGGTTTGTCTTTTGTGAGTTCGCACACTTTAAATTCACTTCGTGGAGGATCGCCAACTTCGAAGTAGCCAGGTTTAAGGTATAACTCAATTTTGTCGTCCAATTTTAGTTGTAAAAAATCAAACTTGTTTTGGCTATTTCTTCTGAAACAAAGATTTTTCTTTTCTGTATACACTACATTTTGTGATGTATGAAAATTGTCGTCAATAATCAATAGCAAATCGAAATGTTCGAAATTGGGTTGTTCTACTATTGATTCGGGTAAATGAACCACTTCATCCTTTACATATCCAGCAGTTGACTGGATTGGTTTCCAAGCTATTTTTTCCTTCCTATCGTCAAAAGATTTTTCTTCTTTTCCATAGGTATTAATGTTCCTGAAAAGTTGAATAACCTGAATTGGTTTTTTAAGAACGATGGATTGAGGTTTCATATAATTTAATTAATTATCCGAACTCCAATTGTCTTTTACAAAATACATATTTCCGAATTTTGGCGAATTAAAAACAAGATAAAAACTCCAGCTGCCTCTATAAGTTGTTGGATTGGATGTTAAGATATGATGTGTTGGATGTTCCATATGAATCGCAAGGCGCTCAGATTTATAAATTGCCATTGTCGAAATTACTCCTTTATATGTTTTCGTGATTTTATCATTGTAGACTACATATAAGTAAATAGAGTCGTTAGGTTTTATATCAAAATAGAAATGCTTGTATTGCCAATTCGCTTGTTTTCCTGGAAAGAAACTCCTATCAATTACATATTGACCATAATAGCTTTCTTTTTTCAGAATTTTCTTCGAGGTGAGTTTTTGGACTACTAATAAGAGTATAATTAATCCAATTAGTGTTAACCAAATTATTCCTAAAATCTTACCAAATAGACTTTTTTTTGTAATTGCCCAAGCAACTAAACCAATTATAGTAATTAATAAAAGTGCAGGGAAAAAAAATAAATTGAAACCAAAGCCCATCTCTACAATTTCTTAGCCTCATTCCAATACACATCCATTTCAGCCAATGTCATATCTTGTAAAGCTTTGCCGCTTTCTTTGGCTTTGCTCTCTAAAAATTGAAAACGTTTAATAAATTTCTTATTGGTTTTTTCTAGGGCATTTTCTGGATTGATATCTATAAATCTAGCATAATTAACTAAAGAGAAAAGTAAATCGCCAAACTCGCCTTCGGCTTTTTCTTTATCAATGTTTTCGTTTTCGGCGATGTTAAATTCATCCTTAAATTCTTGTAATTCTTCTTCAACTTTTGCCCAAACTTGTTCTTTTTCTTCCCAATCGAAACCTACGCCACGAGCTTTCTCTTGTATTCTGCTTGCTTTTACTAAAGCAGGTAATCCAGCAGGCACACCGCCTAAAACTGATTTATTTCCTTCTTTCAGCTTAATCTGCTCCCAATTTCGTTTTACATCTTCTTCGTCTTTTACCTCAACATCGCCGTAAATATGTGGGTGGCGATTAATTAATTTATCACACACTCCATTTAAAACATCAGTGATATTAAACGTTTCGGTTTCACTAGCAATACGAGCATAAAACACCAAATGCATCATTAAATCGCCCAATTCCTTTTTAATTTCTTGCGTATCGCCCTCTATAATGGCGTCAGAAAGTTCGTAGGTTTCTTCAATTGTTAAATGTCTCAAGGTTTCCATGGTTTGTTTTTTATCCCATGGGCATTGCGTACGCAGCGTATCTAACACGGTTAACAATCTTAAAAAAGCAGTTTCTGGACTTGAAGTTGTTGGAGGTGGAATATTTGCGGGCATATTATTTAATGATATTAAACGTAATAAGTATGGTGGTGATGAAAAGGACAATTAAGCCGAATAGGAATAAAATATCTGCGCTGCGTTCCATTTTTATTGCACGAGTGGTTGTACTTCGCATGGCGAGAAAAGATAATAAACAACTGCTCATAAAAATAATAATTGCTAAAGCAGCACCTTCATCAATAAAAGATGATTCCTCTAGTTTTGAAATCTTAACCGATGTTAAAACAATAAAACAAAAGCCTAATAAATTGGCAGATGTATTTAAAATATGTGGCGATCTATTTTCTTTTTCGGTTTTCATTAATCGTTATTCTGCTTCTTCGAGCTTTATCTTTTTGGTAATTTGATATGTCTTACGCTTTCTGGGTATGGTTTTCTGTTCTTCACCTAGTAAAATTCCCCAAGGTTTTAAACCATCAGTTTTTTCGAAAATTATTTTCAGCATTGCTAAATAGGGAATACACAAAAACATTCCAGAAATTCCCCAAATCATTTCGCCAACAATAATACCAATGAAAGCGAATAAGGCATTGATTTTTACTTTGGAACCTACCACCAAAGGCATTAAAATATTTCCATCGATGGTATGAACACCTATAAATGCAAAGATTACGAATAATGCAGATGATGCTCCAGCAGTTGCGAAAGTAATTAATGCACTTATTAATAATGCTGTAAAAATTCCTAAGTAGGGGATAATGTTAAAAATACCTGCAATAAGACCTAAAAGGATGGCATATTTTACACCTAATAACGACAAAGTGATAATCATTAATAACGAAACAATTAGCATTTGGAGGAACAAACCAGTTACATATTTTCTAATAATTCGCTGTATTTCTCGTACTATATCGTTCACTTTTGTTTTATGTTCTTCGGCAAAAACAGCAGTTAGGAATGTGAATAATAATCTGCGGTAGTTTAAAATAAAGAAGGTAAATAATAATGTAAATGCTAAAAATAATAAGCTAGATGATAAGGTTAATAGCGTGGTCCCAATTACGACTGCACTAGTAGATAAGGACTTCTCAATGCCATCTGTTAGAAAAGATCTTTGTTTTTTAATATTAATTTGAAATGTTTTATCAACCCAATTTTGTATATCGTGAAAGGCAGTTGATACTTGTTTTACCAATAATGGCCAGTCTGCCCAAAGCTCTGTTAATTGATTTCCTAAAAAATAAAGGATGCCATATAGAGCAGCAATCATTAAAACTACGGCAGTTATTGATGCTAAACTTCTTTTAAACTTTAATTTTCGCTCTAAAAAATTAGCAAGTGGTAAGAGTAAAAAAGCCATCAATAACGAAAATAACAATGGAGCCAATAAGCTTTTACCTAAAATGGCTAAGTAGCCCAACATAATGATAGATAAAAGTACCAAAGCTAACTTGGCAACAAAAGGCAGGGAGATTTCTTTCATGGCAATAAATTTTAATAAAGATAAAAGATTTTTCCGCGAGAAATAGGGAATAGAGAATAAGAAATAGACTCAAGAGCGCAGACTATTTACTTAAGACTTAATGGCTCTGAGCATTTCTCTTTTTCCGGCTGCGCCAGGCAATTTCTCGATGGTAAAACCACAACTTTTAACCGCTCGTTTTAAATTTCCGGTAATGGCGTAGCTTACAAAAATGCCTCCAACTTTAAGGAAACTACAAGCATGAGCAATCATTTCATTTGTCCACATTTCAGGTTGGTGTTGTACGGAAAAGGCATCGTAATATAAAATATCAAATTGCGGTAAGCTTTTAAAATTGGCTAATGTAATATGGGCAATTTCTAATTCGCAAAACGATGATAAAACTTGTTTTTGAGTTAAACTCACTTCGTAATTGGCGAGGAATTTTTGCCAAACCTCAGGCATAACATATTGCTCGTAACCCGTTTTTTCTATTACTTCTTTTGAAAGCGGAAAAGCTTCTATGCCAGTATAATTTAATTGAATATTATTTTCTTCGCAATGCGCAAAACTTAGTAAAAAATTTAATCCTGTTCCAAAACCTACTTCTAATACGTTAACTTCTTTTTCTTCCCTTTGGGAGATGGAGTGTTTTAATCCTGCTTCCAAAAAAACATGTTTACTTTCTTGCAATGCACCATGCGAAGAATGGTAATGTTCGCCAATGGTTTCATTAAATAAAGTATTAGAGCCATCGGCGGTTTGGGTAAGAATATTCATCGTCAGGATCAGGATTAAAATGATTTAAGGATTTTCAAGATAATGATGCTCCGTAGGAGTGCCTTTTTCTTTTCCGGCACAAATTTAGCATTTTGCTTTAGCGTTTCTTTTTTAACTTTGATTTTTCAGCTTTAACCTTTCAATTTTTATGGATATAGAAACTTTTAGAGAATACTGTTTAAGCTTTCCTGGTACTACGGAAGGTATGAAATGGGAGCACCTTTGTTTTATGGTTGAAGATAAAATCTTTGTAATTATTGCCATTGATGAAGGAAATAGCTTTTCTACCAAATGTACGCCAGAAGAATTTGAGGAGTTAGCCGCTCGTGATGGTATTCATCAGGCTTCGCATATGGCCAAAAAACAATGGGTGCAAATAGATAATTTAGAAGTATTGAACGATACGGAATTGAAAAAACGGGTTGCTACTTCTAGAGCTTTGGTATTGAGTAAATTGTCGAAGAAGGTTCAGGAGAAGTATAAATAAAAAAAAAATCGTCATTTCGAAAGCAACGAAATGACGATTTTTTATGGTCAATGGCTTAAAATTCTACCACAACCTAATCCTATCCTCTGGTTTTTTATACAATTTATCTCCAGGTTTTACATCAAATGCTTCATACCATGCATCCATATTTACAGGTGCACCAATAGTTCTGTATGGGCCTGGCGAATGTGGATCTGTTTTAATTAATTGTGCTGCGGCTTCTGGTAAAATATTACCTCTCCACACTTGCGCCCACGATAAGAAGAAACGTTGATCTGGTGTAAAACCATCAATTTTATCATTACTCTGACCTTGTTTAGTCATTTTAAAAGCAGTGTAAGCCGCGTTTAATCCACCTAAATCTCCAATGTTTTCACCCATAGTCAATTTACCCAAAACGTGAATAGTATCCACAACCGTGTATGAGCTAAACTGATCTCCTAAAGCTTTTGTTTTTTCATTGAATTTAGTGCGATCTTCATCAGTCCACCAGTTTCTAAGATTTCCATCTTTATCATATTGACTACCAGTATCGTCAAAACCATGGCTCATTTCATGACCAATAACAGCACCTATACCGCCATAATTTACGGCATCATCTGCATTTGGTGCAAAGAAAGGGAATTGCAAAATTCCAGCAGGGAAAACAATTTCATTCATTGTTGGACTGTAAGAAGCATTCACAGTTGGAGGCGTCATGCCAAAACGAGTTCGGTCAACAGGTTTTCCAAGTCTATCTATATTTTCTTTATAACCCCAAACACCTGCATTACGTAAGTTTTGGAAATAAGTACCTCTATTAATTTCTAAACCAGCATACGTTTGCCATTTAGTGGTGTAACCAACTTTTGGTGTAAAAGCATGCAATTTTTCTAATGCTTTTTGTTTGGTCGCGGCACTCATCCACTCCAAACCATTAATTCTAATTTCAAAAGCTTTGCGCAAGTTTACAATCATCTGATCCATGCGCACTTTTGCATCCGGTTTAAAATATTTGGCAACATACAACTGGCCTAATAATTCACCTATAGTACGGTCTGTTAAGGCCGACATGGTTTGCCAACGTGGTGTTTGCACTTTTTGACCAGTTTGAGCTTGCGTAAATGCAAAAGATGCATTCACAAATGGCGAACTTAAATTACTTGCCGCACCTTTTAAAATATTCCATTCTAAATACGTTTTCCAATCTGCCAATGGCACACTCGTTAACATGCCGTCTAAGTTTTTAAAGAAAGATAACGAATTAACCAACACCGTATCTTGTCCAACCACTTTAAGCTTAGGCATTAAAGTAGTCCAGTTAATGTTTGGCGTAATCTTATTAAATTCTGCAACACTTAACTTATTGTAGGTTTTGTATTGATCACGCATTTCGATACGACTCATCTGAATTTCAGCAAAAGCTTTCTCTAAATTAAATACGGTGGCTGCTTTTTGTTTAGCATCAGCTTCGCTATTACCAGTCAATGTAAATAATTTTACCATGTACGTATTGTATGCCGCTCTAATTCTTTGACTTTGTGGGTCATCTTTTAAATAGAAATCACGGTCGCCTAAAGTTGTTCCGCCTTGCGAGATATTAACTACGTATTTGGTTACGTTTTTTCTATCCTGACCAACGCCAAAACCAAACATCGGACCACCAATACCTGATGTACGCATGTATGCAATGTGATCTAAAAGGCCATTTACATCTTTAATTTGCTTAATTTTTTCTAAATCTGCTTTGATAGGAGTGTAGCCTAATTTTTCGATAGTTAAACTATCCATTGCAGCGGCATAGAAATCGCCAACGCGTTTAGTAATAGATCCAGCAGCAGCAGTTTTATCAGCGGCAGCTTTTTCTACTAAACTTCTTACAGCTTGTGCATTAAATTCTCGAAGTTCATTAAAAGAGCCCCATCGTGTTTCTTTGGCTGGTACAGGATTGTTTTTAATCCAAGTTCCGCTAGCATATTGATAAAAATCATCGCCAGGTTTAACACTTAAGTCCATATTAGCTGGATCGATCAGTTTTTTAGGGATATTTTGCGCATAGGCGGAAAAACTACCTGCCAAAATTCCTAAAACTGTAAAATAATTTTTGAGTTGTTGAATTTTCATACTTTAATAAATAGTTAAAGATGAAAATTAAGAAATACCTACTGAACTTGTATGAAGTTAATAGAAATATTACTTGTTAAACCAGTAATAGATTCTGCTTAAACCAATTTTGCGGAAAATGTCGCCATTAAATATTGATAATCTAAACGATTTCATGATTTGCGATTTATATTAATATTAACATATTTTAACACTTTTTATTGTGCAAGGCAGAAAAATCAACCTAAAAAATGTGCCTTGTGCTTAATAATTACGTAATTTTGAATTATTCTAAATAAAATGGAAAAAGAAAAACATCAACATAATAAAGAAATAGATAGCTGCTGTAGTCACAATCATTCTCATCAACATGAACATGGAGATGACCACGATCACGACCATGGAGATGCTTCTGCTTTTAAAACCTATTTACCTGCAATTTTCAGTTTAGTTTTATTACTTATTGCAATCGCATTAGATTATTTTAAGGTGGATTTTTTCACGAATTATATCCGGATTGCATGGTATGTAGTTGCTTATATACCAG
Source organism: Pedobacter planticolens (assembly GCF_014172375.1). Lineage (GTDB taxonomy): Bacteria > Bacteroidota > Bacteroidia > Sphingobacteriales > Sphingobacteriaceae > Pedobacter > Pedobacter planticolens. Next base: position 2,012,918 of record NZ_WNXD01000001.1, on the reverse strand, counting down.
TTGCTTATCCAGTTATTAAAGAAGCAATTCAAACTATAGCTAAAGGAGAAATTTTCACGGAATTTTTATTAATGGCTTTGGCAACTATTGGGGCATTGGCTTTGGGAGAATATCCTGAAGCAGTTGCGGTAATGCTATTTTATACGGTGGGAGAGTTGTTTCAAGGTGCTGCGGTTGAGGGTGCGAAAAGAAATATAAAAGCTTTATTAGATGTTAGACCAGATACTGCTAATGTATTTAGAAAAGAAAAATATGAAATTGTAAAGCCAGAAACAGTTGAGATTGGAGAAACAATTCAATTAAAAGCAGGAGAAAAAGCTCCATTAGATGGTGAATTGATAAATGACAGCGCAAGTTTTAATACTGCGGCCCTAACTGGCGAGAGTACGCCGAAAACTTTCAGAAAAGGTGAAACTGTATTAGCTGGGATGCTCAATTTAGATCAAGTTATCACACTAAAAGTAACAAAGAAATTTGCAGATAGTGCTTTATCTCGAATTTTAGAAATGGTACAATCGGCAACTTCACGCAAAGCGAAAACAGAGTTGTTTATTAGAAAGTTTGCTAAAATTTATACACCAATTGTTTTCTTTTTAGCTGTTGCATTAGTGGTATTTCCCTACTTTATAGTCGCAGATTATCACTTTCAAACATGGCTATACCGTGCTTTGGTATTTTTGGTTATTTCTTGTCCTTGCGCTTTGGTTATTTCTATCCCATTGGGATATTTTGGAGGAATTGGGGCTGCATCTGCCAATGGAATTTTATTTAAAGGATCTAATTTTTTAGATGTAATTACCAAAATCAATACCGTTGTATTAGATAAAACTGGTACGCTAACTCATGGTGTTTTTAAAGTTTCAGCCATAAAATCTGAAATTGAAGAAGCAAAGTTTATGATTTTACTTGCATCGATAGAAAGCCAATCTACGCATCCAATTGCTAAAGCTATTGTAAGCCATCATGGCGATAAAAAATTACTAAAAGTAAACGAGGTAAAAGAAATCACAGGTCATGGGTTAACAGCTGTAATTGAAAATCAAAAAATAGTCGCTGGGAATACTAAATTATTTAAAAAGCTTAAAATAGATTATCCAACAGTTGTTGATGAAGAAGTTGAAACTATAGTTTTATTAGCTGTGGATGATAAATATGCAGGTTATGTAACTATTACTGATGAAGTAAAATCAGATGCTAAACAAGCTGTCCATGAATTGCACAAAAATGGCGTTAATCAGGTTGTTATGTTGAGTGGAGATAAAACTGCCATTACTCAAAAGATTGCAAAAATGCTAGGAATTGATGTGGCGCATGGAGATTTACTACCCGAAGATAAAGTAGCTCGATTAGAGGAAATTAAAAAGGATAAAACCCGTGTAGTTGCTTTTGTTGGTGATGGAATAAATGATGCACCAGTTTTAGCATTAAGTGATTTAGGAATGGCAATGGGGGCAATGGGTAGTGATGTTGCGATAGAAACGGCTGATGTTGTTATTCAAAATGACCAGCCAAGTAGAATTGTGACTGCTATCAAAATTGGTAAAGCGACTAAGCGAGTTGTTTATCAAAATATTACGCTTGCATTTGCTGTAAAAGCTGTGGTTTTAATTTTAGGCGCTGGCGGTTTAGCCACCATGTGGGAAGCAGTTTTTGCAGATGTTGGTGTGGCGTTTTTAGCGATTTTAAATGCAATAAGAATTCAGAAAATGAAATTTTAAGATTTTTAATAGTAAGAATTGAAGTTAAATTAAGTTAATCCGTGTCTACTTTGTTTACAGAGTTGTTCTCGCTAAATTAAATTCTTAGTCTTTCTTAATTCCTTAATGTTTAACTCCTTATCTGTGTCTAAATTAGTATATTTGGTATAATGACTACCGAAAAAACATACCCAGATTTAACTGAAAAGAAAGTTTATACTTTTAACGAAATAGACGAATCATTAACTTATAGCTATGCTCATTATTTGAACTGGCTTTTTGATGAAAGAGTGGAGTTAATTAAAGGTAAAATTTTTAAAATGAGTCCCGCACCTTCAAGAGTTCACCAAGAGGTTTTTGGAAAGATTTTTAGAAGAATTGGAAATTTCCTTGAAAATAAACCTTGTAAAGTTTATGGTGCTCCATTTGATGTTCGTTTTCCTACAAAAAGTAAAGCCGACAAGGATGTGTTTACAGTTTTACAGCCAGATATTTGTGTTGTTTGTGATTTAAGTAAATTAGACGATAAAGGTTGTATCGGTGCGCCGGATTTAGTTGTAGAAATTTTATCGCCAGGGAATAACAAAAAAGAACTTTTAAATAAATACAAAGTTTACGAAGAGTTTGGTGTTAAAGAATATTGGGTAGTTAGCCAAAGTGACCAGAGTATTTTAATTTATACGTTGGATAATGATGGTAAATTTCGACCTTCTAAAATATTCACATTAAGCGAAAAAATCACTTCATCAGTTTTGCCAGGGTTTGTATTAAACTTGGATGATGTTTTTGAAGGTTTATAACTTTAACATTAGGGAATGAAGAAGGATTAAGGTTTTAGAACTTATTGTCTTTAATTTCCTAAGTTTTCTAAATCCAACCACAATGGAAATAACCCTTCCTATAGTTACATGGATTCATTATGGACTATAATGAAGTACTGGACTAATATTAATGGCTGTTTGTTGTGTACTTGTTAAGGTCTTGTTAAGGTCTTGTTAAGGTCTTGTTCGAGACACCTTCGAGAAAACCCTACTTTTCTCGAACAAGACCTAAAGAAGACCTTAACAAAAGTTATTGTTTCGATTTGATTTTTAGCTTCCTTTTTAAATCAAATAATTGGATATTGTAAAGCTGTTGAAAAGCAAAAAAGTATTAAGATTCTCACTTTTGCGGGAATGGTGCAAAGCTTGGTAGACTTTAGTTCACAAAGCAATTCTATGAGAGGGGAATTGTAAAATGTATAACCTTTCTGCTTTGGTCTTTTGCGCCTAAAAACGTATTTTTACCACCTAAATTCGACACGACCATATAAATGAGCATATCTACTAAATACAATCCTACAGAAACCGAAGATAAATGGTATAGCTATTGGCTTGATAAAAAGTTTTTTCATTCTGAGCCTGATGAGCGTGAGCCTTACACCATCGTAATTCCGCCACCAAATGTTACTGGCGTGTTGCACATGGGGCACATGCTAAACAATACCATTCAGGATGTATTGATTCGTAAAGCTCGTATGCAAGGCAAAAATGCATGTTGGGTTCCTGGAACTGACCATGCATCTATTGCTACGGAAGCGAAAGTTGTAGCAATGCTGAAGGAAAGAGGAATTAATAAAAAGGATATTTCTCGTGAGGAATTTTTAAAATATGCTTGGGAATGGAAAGAGAAATATGGGGGCATTATTTTAGAACAATTAAAGAAATTAGGTGCAAGTTGCGATTGGGATAGAACGCGTTTTACCATGGAAGATGATTTATCGGAAGCGGTAATTGATTCGTTTATCCATTTGTACAAAAAAGGCTGGATTTATCGCGGTATTCGTATGGTAAATTGGGATCCTGCTGGTAAAACTGCAGTCTCTGATGAAGAAGTTATCCGTAAAGAAGTAAATCAGAAATTATATTACATCAAGTATTTAATTGCAGGAACGACTGATGAGTTTTTAACAATTGCTACCACTCGTCCAGAAACCATTATGGCTGATGCGGCGATTTGTATCAACCCAAATGACGAACGTTTTAGACATTTAAAAGGCAAAAAAGTTTTCGTGCCTTTGGTTAATCATGAAATTCCGGTTATTGAAGATGAATATGTAGATATTGAATTTGGTACAGGCTGTTTAAAAGTTACGCCAGCGCATGATTTGAACGATTATGAGTTAGGTGTTAAGCATAAACTACCAGTTACAGATATTTTAAACGATGATGGAACTTTAAACGAGTTAGCCGTTATTTTGGTTGGTGAAGATCGTTTTGTAGCTCGTAAAAAAATCGCTAAAATGCTTGAAGAAGCTGGGCATTTAGAGAAAATTGAGGATTATAAATCTCAAGTTGGTTTCTCTGAACGTACCGATGCAGCTATAGAACCAAAGCTTTCTATGCAATGGTTTGTGAAGATGAAAGAGATGGCACAACCAGCTTTGGATGATGTTTTAAATGGAGAAGTAAACTTAATTCCGAATAAATTCGAAAATACCTATCGCCATTGGATGGAAAATGTTCGCGATTGGAATATTTCTCGTCAATTATGGTGGGGACAACGTATTCCGGCTTGGTATGACGATAAAGGAAATTGGGTAGTTGCAAAAACTAAAGACGAAGCTTTAGAAGAGTTTTGGAAAAAGAAATGCTTAGATCAAACGTGTTCTGATACAGAAAAAATAGGTTTTAAACATCAATTAGCTGCTTTTGTAAGACAAGATGATGATGTAATGGATACTTGGTTCTCCTCATGGTTGTGGCCAATTTCTGTTTTCGATGGTTTTAAAAATCCTGATAATAAAGACATTAATTATTACTATCCAACCAATGATTTAGTAACTGCACCAGAAATTTTATTCTTCTGGGTAGCTCGAATGATTATGGCTGGGCATGAGTTTATGGGTAAAAAACCATTTACAAATGTGTATTTAACAGGAATTGTTCGCGATAAATTAGGCAGAAAAATGTCTAAATCTTTAGGGAATTCTCCAGATCCAATTGGGTTAATTGAAAAATATGGAGCTGATGGAGTTAGAGTGGGAATGTTAATGTCATCGCCTGCTGGCAACGATTTAATGTTTGATGAATCGTATTGCGAACAAGGAAGAAACTTTGCCAATAAAATATGGAATGCTTTCCGTTTGGTTAAAGGATGGGAAGTTGATGAAAACTTAGAAAATCCTAATCAACAAGCAATTAGTTGGTTTGAAAACCGCTTTAATGAAGCATTAGCTGAAATTGAAGCCAACTTTAAACAATATCGTTTATCTGAAGCTTTAATGGCGACTTATAAATTGGTATGGGATGATTTCTGTGCGTGGTATTTAGAAATGGTTAAACCTGCTTATCAACATCCAATAGATGCGGCAACCAAGAAAATAACTATTCAATATTTTGAGCAAATCTTGAAATTATTGCATCCGTTTATGCCTTTCTTAACTGAAGAATTGTACCATGATGAGTTGTTTGGCGAGCGTGCAGAAATGGACTGTTGTATTGTTGCAAATTATCCAACAATTGGCAAAGCTGATGAACAATTGTTAAAAGAAGCAGAACTGATTAAAGAATTGATTTCTGAAATTAGGAATGTGAGAAATACACGTCAAATATCTCCGAAAGATGCTTTGCCATTAAGTATAAAGGTGAATTCCAGTTTAGATTACGAAAAATGGATTAATAGCGTATTTAAATTGGCAAATATTAGTGAGGTAGAATTAGTAAACGATAAAATTGCAGGTGCGGCTAGTTTTATGATAGGAAATGATGAGTTTTTCATCGTTTTAAACGAAAATGTAGATTTAGATGCAGAGAAAGAACGTTTAACGAAAGAACTGGAATATTTACAAGGTTTCTTGAAATCTGTTGATGCGAAATTAAGTAATGAACGTTTTGTGCAAAATGCAAAACCAGAAATTATTACCAATGAGCGTAATAAAAAGGCTGATGCAGAATCGAAAATTAAAATTATAACCGAAAGTTTAGAGACTTTAGAAGGATAATTCAAAATGAAGATAAAAGGAGTTATTCTATTTATTGCACTGTTTGGTATCCTTTTAGGATGTATTAGCGAACAAAAGACTGAAGTTGAACAAATTACCTATCAATCGAAGATTTTTACAGAAAAGAGTTTAATTGACTATGTAAATAAAAATCCTGAGTTAAATAGTGAGGATAGTGTTAAATATGCCGAAGCTCTTGATAAATTTCAAAGAGAAATTAAGGGTTTAAGTAATAACATAGATTTTTTGGTAGATTTTCCTTTGCAAGCAACAAATATCCGCGATACAGTAATGGGAACACAAAATTTTAAAATAGCAACATTTGAAACGTATACAGATGCTCTTCGAGATAAAAATTCTCTTTTGAACCGAATGGAATTAAGAATAAATGGAATTTTCCAATTTGATTATGAAGCGAAAGGCTTGGTATTGGGAGGGAAATATTACCTTAAGGCATTGATTTATAAACAAGGCAAACGTAAAGATGTAAATTATTATAAAAAATCTGATGGTTCAATTTATGTTTTAGGCGTTTATCCAATGCAGATCAAAAAGTTAAAACCTGTTCTTTCAAATAATAAAATAGCGGTATTGAATTAACCATAATAGCAAAGAAACCAATGAGAAAGTTAATGTATTTTGTAATGGCAGTTGTATTACTTGCCTGTTCTGAAAAACCTAAAGGTTTTGATTCTAAAATTTTTACTGAAAAAGAAGTAAGTGATTTTATTGCACTTAATCCCGATTGGACTAAAGATGCTACAGAAGCTGATATTACAGAAAAGTTTAAGCATAAAATGATTAATCTCAGTAATGAACCTAATTTTTTAACTGAGTTCCCTTTACAGCTTACCACAATATCTGATACAGTTGTAAGCGATCAACCTGTAAAAATTGGAGTATTTAAAAATTTTAAAGATACTGCAAGACCTAAAGAATCGCTTTTGAATGATTTAGAGTTAGAAATTAGAGGTATTATGCCTGCTGATCAAGCTGCTAGTTTAACTGTTGATAAAAAATATATATTAAAAGGAATGCTTTTTAAACAAGGCAAACGAGCAGATGTGAAGTTTTCTCATGAAGTAGAAAAACCAATTTATACTTTAGGAAAATATACTTTCTGGAATATTTCGCCTAAAGAAATTAAATAATTTAATAGCTCAATTTAATAAATATACTGAAAACGGATACTGACTTTAAGCCGTTCTAATTCATTTCGAAACGATTGCGTAAAAATTTTACAGTAAGAGCTACGGTTTTTGAGTAAAAAATCATATTATTGGATATGGGTTAATCGAATTAATCTAACCAAATAATAAATCTTTCAATCACCTAATTGTAGTTCTGAAATGGATTGTACTAGAAAATTAAATATAGTTGATTTTATGATTGTGAATTAATTACTCTCTATAAAATTTATCTATATTATGAATGCAAAAGCCTTCATTACTTTAACCATAGTATCTGTAATTGTATCGTTTGGGTTTCAATCTCAACAAAAAACATACATACAACTTGGTATAATTGCCTCACTAGAACGGGATAGCTTAGTGCATGCTGCTGGTTTTAAATTGAACGGTGGGTCTGTTAATGCACTCATTTCTCCCTCTTTAACAGAAGAGAAATTTAGACAAAATATTGAACGAATAAAAGCAGCTAAATGCAAGATTTATTTATGTAATGTGCTGTTTCCAGGTAAAATGAAAATAGCTGGTCCAGATGTAAATGAAAAAAATGTTTTAGCCTATGCTGATAGTGTTTTTTTGAGAGCAGCGCAAGCTGGGGTTGAATTGCTTGTTTTAGGTAGTGGTACATCAAGAAGAATCCCCGAAGGTTATGATGTGCAAAAAGCAGAATCAGACTTTGTCGCTTTATGTAAAAAATTAGCCGTTTTGGCACAAAAACATAAAATTAAAATAGCACTTGAGAATTTACAAAGTAAGGAGACTAATTTTTTAACCTCCTTAAAAGCTACTGCAGAAGTTGTTAAGAGAGTTAATAACCCCAGTTTCGGGCTTAATGCTGATATTTATCACATGCGATGCGAAGGAGAATTACCTCAAAGCATTGTTGATGCAAAAAAAATACTGATTCACTGCGAAATTGCGGAAACGGAAAAGAGGACATTACCAGGTGTTCAAGGTGATGATTTTAGACCATATTTGCGAGCATTAAAAGAAGCGAATTATAAAGGTCCATTATTTATTGAAGCAGGTTTCACTAAACCATCAGATGCTGAATTATCATTTAAATTCCTCACTAAACAAATTAATGAAGTATTTATGAAATAATGATTAGACTTAATTCTAGATAGATATATCACTATAACAAGAAATCAAAAATTACCCGAAAAGAAACTATTAAACTTTACTTCATGGAAAATTCGAGAAGAAAATTCATTAAACAGTCGACTATACTTGCCGCGGCTACTTATGCCGGTACGTTAACAAGCAGCGCAAAAAGTTACAGCAGAATTATTGGTGCTAACGATCGAGTTAGAGTCGGTGTAGTCGGTTTCTCGGATCGATTTAAAGACACACTTTTTCCATGTTTTCAAAACCATAATAAAGAGCTCAATTTTGATATTGTTGGCCTTTCAGATTTATGGAATTACCGTAGAGATTTAGGTATCGCCCATCTAAAAGAAAAAATGGGTCACGATATTAAAGCGTGTAGAAACAACGACGAGCTTTATGCTATGAAAGATTTGGACGCAGTTATTGTAAGCACAGCTGATTTTCAACATGCTATGCATACCATTGAAGCTGTAAAAGCTGGATGTGACGCGTATATCGAAAAACCTTTTGCCGAAACAATGGCAGATGCAAAAGCAGCCTTAAAAGCGGTTAAAGAAAGCAATAAAATTGTTCAAATTGGTTCGCAACGTAGAAGTGGAGAAAATTATGCAAATGCTGCTCAGTATATTCAAGATGGTAAATTTGGGGCAATTACAGCAGTAGATTTAGTTTGGAATGTTAATCAGCCAGGCAGATGGCGTAGACCAGATTTAGTTGCTAAACTCAAACAAGAAGATATCGATTGGAAACGCTTTTTAGTTAATCGCCCTGCAGATACTTACGATCCAAGAAAATATTTAGAGTATAGATTGTTTTGGCCATATTCTTCGGGTATGCCAGGGCAATGGATGTCGCATCAAATTGATACCGTACACTGGTTTACCAAATTAAAACATCCGAGAAGTGTGGTTGCTAATGGCGGAATTTACACTTGGAAAGATGGTCGCAAGAATTGGGATTCAATGGTAGCCGTATTTGATTATGGTCAGCCAAATGGAAGCGATGGATTTCAAGTAACGTTCACTTCGAGAATGCAAAATAGTGTGGGTGATGTTGGCGAAGTGTACTATTCAAATGGAGGCGAATTAAACTTAATGACTAATAAAGTATCACCAAAAGGTGGATTAGGAGTAAGAGAAGCTGCCGCAATGGGTATGAAACCAAACCTACTAGAGCCATTCGATCTTTCTAAAAGGGCAATTAAAATTGAAACTGCTGCCAATATGGGAGGCGATGCCTTAACCTCTGGTCACATGCGTAATTGGATGGAATGTGTGCGAAGTAGAAAAACACCGAATGCACCAGTAGAAGCTGGTTACGCACACTCTATTGCAAATATCATGACAAATGCCGCGGTTCATACTGGTGCAAAAGCCACATTCGATGAAAAATTACAAGAAGTAATGGCTGGCGGAAAAATATTCAAATATTAATTAAATCATCATTGAGAGGCTTTGTCATTCAGAGCGAAGCGAAGAATCTCCAAATAAAATCAACCTAAATAAATTATGTTCAGTTACGCTAAAAAAACTTGCCTTTTAACCCTCTCACTTATTAGCTTTTTATCAGTTGCCAATGCCCAAAAAGGTAAACCATTATTCGATGGAAAAACCTTAAAAGGCTGGAAAGCTATTGTAGGTTCAGCGCCTTATGCAATAGAAAATGGTACAATTATAGGAACAATGACTAAAGGATCTCCAAACTCATTTTTGGTAACAGAAAAGGAGTACGGCGACTTTATCTTGGAACTAGATGTAAAACTAGAAGGAACTGAAACCAATTCTGGCATACAAACTCGCAGTCATTTTGATGCTGCGGGTAATAATGGAAAAGGCAAGGTGTTTGGCAGACAAGTTGAAATAGATCCAACGGCAAGAGCATGGACTGGTGGAATTTATGATGAAGCAAGAAGACTTTGGCTTTATCCTTTGGAGTTAAATACCGCTGCAAAATCTGCATATAAATCAGAAGAATTTAATCACTACAAAATAGAATGTATTGGGAACGAAACCAAAACTTGGGTTAACGGAATTCCAGTAGCATACGTAATTGATACCTTAGATAAAACTGGTTTTATTGGTTTACAGGTGCATGGAATTGGTTCAAATCTGAAATTAGATGGTAAAAAAGTATATTTCAAAAACATCAATATTCAAACAGAAAACTTAAAACCACAAGCTTTTCCAAAAGGAATATATACTGTTAATTTAACTCCAAATACATTATCTGCATACGAAAAAGCAAATGGGTATAAATTATTATTCGATGGAAAAACAAATGCAGGTTGGGTTGGCGCCTACAAAACTACATTTCCAGCAAAAGGATGGGATATTTCTAATGGGCAATTAACCGTATTACCTTCAAACGGAGCAGAATCTACTAATGGTGGCGATATTGTAACCAAAGAAGAATATGCAGCATTCGATTTATCGTTCGAGTTTAAATTAAGCGAAGGTGCGAATAGTGGTGTGAAGTACTTTGTAACACTATCTGAGAAAAATACGGGTTCTGCAATTGGCTTAGAATATCAAGTATTAGATGATGAAAGACATCCAGATGCGAAATTAGGTCGTGATGGAAATAGAACTTTAGCATCATTATATGATTTACTAACTGCAAAAAAAGAAGCTCGCTATTTAAGACCAATCGGTAGTTGGAATAACGGAAGGTTAGTAGTTTATCCAAACAATAAAGTAGAACATTATTTAAATGGAGTTAAAGTTTTGGAATATACCAGAGGTTCTGAAGAGTTTAAAAAATTAGTCGCAATTAGTAAATATAAAGACTGGAAAAACTTTGGTGAAGCTGTAAAAGGTCATTTGCTGTTACAAGATCACGGAAATAAAGTAAGTTTTAGAACCATAAAAATTAAGACTTTATAATGCAACGTCGTTCCTTTGTTAAAAAATCAGCTTTGCTTGGTTCGAGTATGTTGATGGCCGAAAATATTTTTGCCAGCATGACTTTAGCACCTATTAATGTGGCTATGATTGGCTGCGGAGATAGGGGTAAAGGTGTGCTGTCGGTAATTCAGAAAATGAGCGATAAATTTAACATCGTTGCATTTTGCGATTTACTTGATTTCAGGCTAGAAGAAGCTAAAAAATATGTGCCTTCATCGGCCGTTGCCGTAAAAGAGTACAGAAAAATTTTAGACGATAAAAAGATTGATGCTGTATTTATTGCAACACCGTTAAGCGAACATTTTAAAATTGCAAAAGATGCAGTTTTAGCTGGCAAACATGTGTATGTAGAAAAAACAATGACCTACAACATTGACCAAGCTTTAGCACTTCGAAAATTAGTTAAACAATATCCTAAGCAAGTTTTTCAGGTTGGTTATCAGTACCGTTATTCGCCTTTGTATTTTAAAGTTAAGGAAATGGTACAAAGTGGATATTTAGGTAAAGTTTCTCAGATAGATTGCCGTTGGGATCGCAATGGAAATTGGCGTAGAGCCGTGCCAAATCCTAGTTTAGAAAGGCAAATTAACTGGCGGATGTACAAAGAATATTCTGGCGGATTAGCAGCAGAACTATTATCGCATCAAATAGATTTTATTAATTGGGCTTTCGAAACACAACCTGATGAAATTATAGGTACTGGCGGAATAGATATTTTTAAGGATGGCAGAGAAACTTATGATAATATACAAGCTACTTTGCGCTATAAAAATGCAGGGATGATTGGAAATTTCGGTGCGACATGCGGTAATGCACACGATGGTTATCTATTTAAAATAAAAGGTACAAAAGGTTCTGTTAATTTATTACCTAATACCGGAATTTTTTATCCTGAAAAGGAAACAGCCAAACAATTAGGAATTGTAGATGGGGTAACTGGTGCTACAAAAATTGTGGTAAATACCGATGGCGGTATCCCGATTTTAGATAAACCCACAAAAGACGGAACTATCTATGCCTTAGAAGAATTTTATAAAGCGATTACAGAAAACAAAACTCCAGTTTCAAATATAAATACAGGTACACAAGCCGCAATTTGTGTAGCTATGAGTAATGAAGCAATTTATACCAACAAAACTCAATTCTGGAAAGCTGAATATTCTTAAAAGAGAGTCGGGAAAGTCGGGAAGTCAGAAAAGTCCGAAGATAAAACATAAAAGAAACTCATCATTCAAAATATACTTGCCATTCAGGGTACGCTTGTCATCCTGAGCTTGTCGAAGGACTTTTTTATAAAACTAATTTGTCATTCAGAGCGCAGCGAAGAATCTCTAAATATCATTCTAATAACTAGCCTGTCAAATGGCCTTTAAAAAACTAAAACTATCTCTTCACGGACTTTCGGACTAAAAACTTCCCAACTAAAGAAACTTATAATCTGGCAATTCCTCTACAAACAAAAACTTCCCATTGGTATGATCTATTTGCGCATAATAATGTTGTAAACCATTGGTCACTGCCAACCATCTCGCTTTGTAAACCGAATTATATCGAGCAGCCTGATCAAAAGTAGCTTGAGTAATAGCAACCGATGGCGCCTTACATTCAATCACCATTATTTTTTCGCCCAACTTATCATACACCAAAATATCACTACGTTTTCTGGTTTGATTTAAACTCAATCCCCCTTCAATCTGTAATAAAGAAGCAGGGAAATTTTTCTCTTTAATTAAATAACGAATAAAATGTTGCCTCACCCATTCTTCAGGAGTTAAAACCAAATGCTTTTTCCGTATCTCATCAAAAATAAAATACAAATCATCCCTTTGGGTAATTTTAAAAGGATGATGTGGAAGATTAAGAGGAGTTGGATTAAATATCGGCATTGCTCAAAGTTAATATTTGTGAATAAACTATTCCACCAAAATCGTAAATCGTAAATCTGAAATCGTAATTTTACGCTTAAATGAGTGCCGTAGAAATTATAAAAGACTTAAAAGCCAGAAAATTTAAACCCTTGTATTTGTTGCAGGGCGAAGAACCTTATTACATTGATCAAGTAGTTGATTACATGGAAAATAATGTGCTAAGCGATGGTGAAAGAGGTTTCAATCAAACTGTTTTGTATGGTAAAGATACCGACATGGCAACCATTTTAAACGCTGCAAAACGGTACCCGATGATGTCCGAATACCAACTCATTATTGTAAAAGAAGCACAAGATTTAAAATGGGCAAAAGAAACCGAAGGCAGTGGTAAAGAAGCAGAAGTAGTACAAAACTATTTCGAAAAACCTTTACCAAGTACTATTCTCGTACTCGCCTACAAATATGCCAACTTCGATAAACGCAAAAAGATTTACAAAGCGATAAACAGTAACGGTATTGTTTTTCAATCAGATCCCGTTCGCGATTACAAATTAATGCCTTGGATTGAAGAACACATCAAAGAAAAAGGATATCAAATTGCACCACAAGCAGCCGCTTTAATGGCAGAATATTTGGGTACAGACCTTTCTAAAATTGCAAACGAAGTCGAAAAACTGTGCCTCAATATTAGTAAAGACACCATTATCCAAACAGATCATATTCAGCGAAACATTGGTATAAGTAAAGAGTATAATGTATTCGAATTGCAAAAAGCGTTGGCTTCAAGAAACGTGTTAAAATGCAATCAGATTGTGAATTACTTTGCCGATAATCCAAAAGCAAATCCAATGGTAATGGTTATGGCAAATTTGAACGCCTACTTTACCAAAATCTTAAAATACCATTACTTGCCCAACAAAAACGATGCAGCTAAAGAATTAGGCGTAAGTCCATATTTTATTAAAGATTATGAAACCGCTGCCAGAACATTTAGCGATGCAAAAACCTTCGATATCATTAGCCTATTAAGAGAATACGACCTTAAAAGCAAAGGTTTAGACAGTACAGGCAATACAACAGATGGCGAATTACTCAAAGAAATGCTCTTTAAAATGATCCATTAACTAGGTTCAAACAACTAATGAATCAATAAGTTTAAGCTGTTGAGATGCCTTTTCCAAAGGGATGCCTTTGGCATAGAATATCTCGAAGAGCGCTAGTTAATCGTCATTCCCGCGAAAGTGGGAACCGTAAAGCGCTAAATAACCATTACTATCATCTCATTACGATTCTCAGTCGAGCTGAGAATGACGACCTAAAGCCATCATCTTTCGAAGAGCGTTAACTACTCAAAGAAATGCTTTTTAAAATGTTCCATTAACTAGGTCCCCAATACCTAATGAACCAATGACCAATAAACCAATAAACCAATAAGTTTTTTTCAGTTTGTAACTACAAAGTTATAGCGCTATTCCCGCTATTAAATATAGCCCCGCTATATTTACTTTAAATTAACTTATTTTCATGAAAAGAAATTTACTAACCATTTTATTGGCTGTAAGTGCTATTACCGTAGCACAAGCACAAGTCAGACAGCAAGGCGGTATGGCTGATACAACACGTAGAGCTCCAGGGTCTGCCCTAGGTGCAGGTGTTAAAGCACAACCAAAACCCTACGCTCAAGTAATCACCGATAAAGCACTTACCCGCAAAGGGATGATTACCACCCACAAATTAGACGACAAATTCTTTTTTGAAATTGCAGATACCACACTAGGTAGAGATATTTTAGTGGTAAGCCGTATTGCTAAATCTGGTGCAGATGTGCGAGCAGCACAAGGCTACGCCGGAGACGTGATTGGAAGCACCGTAATCCGTTTCGAAAAAGGACCAAACAATCGCATTTTCATGCGCAAAGTGAGTTTTAAAACCTACAGCCCAGATAGTACCACTGCAATGTATCAGTCTTTAAAAAACTCAAACATCCAAGCAATTGCTGCTTCATTTAACATTGCAGCATACACACCAGATAAAACTGGAAGCGTAATAGACATGACAGATTATATCAATAGCGATAACGATATCTTCTATTTCAGTTCTCCAGCAGCTAAAACACGTTTCAGATTAGGTGCACAACTATCAGATCGTAGCTACATCCAAAACATGCGTAGTTTTCCACTTAACGTAGAAATCAGCACCATGAAAACCTATAGCTTAACTGCTGCGGCTTCACCTTTCGGTCCAGCTGCCCCAGCAGGTATGGGCGGCGGCGCTTCTGCAGGTTCTGCAACAATAGAGCTAAATACATCAATGGTTATTTTGCCAAAAGTACCAATGAAAGCTAGATATGCAGATCCTCGCGTAGGTTATTTCACCGTGGGTTATACCGATTTCGATCTAAACCCACAAGGTGTAAAAGAAATCGACTTAATTAAACGTTGGAGATTAGAACCTAAACCACAAGATGTAGCAAAATACAAACGCGGAGAATTAGTAGAGCCACAAAAACAAATTGTGTATTACATTGATCCAGCAACACCAAAAAAATGGGTTCCATATTTAATCGCAGGAGTTAACGATTGGGCAAAAGCGTTCGAAAAAGCGGGTTTCAAAAACGCAGTTGTAGCTAAAGAAGCACCAACATTTGCACAAGATTCAACATGGAGTATTGATGATGCTCGTCACTCAGCAATCGTTTACAAACCATCAGAAATTGCAAATGCCAGCGGGCCAAGTATTTCAGATCCACGTAGTGGAGAAATTATGGAAAGCCACATTAACTGGTTCCACAACGTGCAATCATTAGTACACGATTGGTACATGATTCAAACTGCAGCCGTTGATCCAAGATCGCGTAAAATGGTATTCAGTGATGAATTAATGGGCGATTTAATTCGTTTCGTTTCCTCTCACGAAGTGGGCCATACCTTAGGTTTATTACATAATTATGGTTCAAGTTCAACCGTTCCAGTAGAAAACCTACGCAATAAAAAATGGGTAGAAGAAAACGGACACACACCATCTATTATGGATTATGCTCGTTTCAACTACGTGGCGCAACCAGAAGATAACATCACCGCAAAAGGATTATATCCTCGCATCGGCGATTACGACAGATGGGCAATAGAATGGGGGTACAAATACTATGCAGATACAAAATCTCCAGAAGATGAAGTAGCTAGATTAAACAATGCAGTAATCGAATCAGCTAAAAACAGACGTTTATGGTTTGGTACCGAATCTAATCCAGACGATCCACATTCGCAAAGTGAAGACTTAGGGGATAACGCCATGAAAGCGAGCGATTACGGTATTAAAAATCTAAAAGTTATTTTACCAAACCTACCAACATGGACAAAAGAAGCCAACGAAGGTTATGATAATTTAGCAAACATGTATGGCCAATTAACAACCCAATTCGGTCGTTACATGGGCCATGTAGCTAAAAACGTAGGCGGCATTTACGAAAACCCTAAAACGGTAGAGCAAGCTGGCGAAATATACCAACGCACACCAGCAGCAACTCAAAAAGAAGCAATGGATTTCTTAAACAGACAACTATTTACAACCCCAAAATGGATGTTAAATCAGTCTATTTTAGATAATATCGATCAAAACCCATTAGAAGTAGTATCAAAATTACAATCAACTACTTTAAACCGTTTATTAGGCAACAGCACCCTAAGTAAATTAGTAGCTGCCGAAGCTGCCGATGGACCAACAGCCTACAAAATCACCGATTTATTTACAGATTTAAACGGCGCAATCTTTACCGAACTAAAATCAAATGCAGCAATCGATGTATACCGTCGTAACCTACAAAAAGCATACGTAGAAAAACTAATTGCAATTGTAAAACCAGCCCCAGCAGCAGCTACCACCGTAGTATTTGCAGGTAGAGGCGGAGGCGCTCCAAGCGGTTTAACAGCCTCACAAAGTGATGTTTTATCAGTTGTAAAAGGTCAATTACGTGATTTAAATAGCAGCATTAAGTCTGCCGCTGCCTCACAAGCAGATTCGTTAAGCAAATTCCACCTATTAGATTTAACAGATCGTATAGAAGGCGCTTTAGATAATAAGAAAGATTAAGTAATTCAAAACCTTAATTTAAAGCGTCCCGCCTTCACATCGGGACGCTTTTTTTGTGCCAACTTCTTCCGTCATTTCGACCGTGGCGGAGAAACCTTTAGGCACTGCATTCAAATATAAATCTCTCCATTCCGCTACGTTTTAGTCAAGATCACGCAAACCCATAGCTTATATTTTCTTAAATGCCTTATATGGTTAAATATTCGAAAAACAAAGTCAGTATTCCATCGCAACCACAGCCCCGCTTTCCGTTACAATCTTTTTTGTGTTTGTCATGCTGAGCTAGCCTGCACTGAGCGTAGCCGAAGTGAAGCACCTACAACAAAAAAGTATTTCCACTCCAATCGGGTTTAAAGAACTTAAAACTGTACAAAAAACTTAAAAGAAACCCAGCACCTGCAAAAAGAAACCTAATACCTGCACCGCTTAACCTATCAACTGCACAGCTTGACTTGTCAACTGCACTGCTTGACCTATCAACTGCACTGCTTGACCTTTCAACTGCACCGCTTAATCTTTCAACTGCTCAGCTTAATCTTTCAACTGCACTGCTTAACCTATCAACTGCACTGCTTAACCTAGCAACTAGAACTAGTTTTCCATCCTGCAACCTTCCCAAAACCACAGTCCATCCCTAAGTACGCCATCCGGCCTTGTAGCATCCCGAAGGAGAAAGCATTAAACCGAGTGGTTTTTCACCACGAGCTCAAACAAACAATTTAAAAACAATAAACCAACTTGTTTAAACTTCCCCCACAAACTTTCAAAAACCACTTCCAAAACAATGAGACTTTCGATCCTTCATCGAACCTGCTGCTTATTGCCAAAAAAGTTTTAATAGCTTAATCCGAGAACCACGATTGCTCTTGAGGACAAAAAACAATATATGCTACCGAAAAAATGATACTAAGCCTTGATCTTTTGTTTCTTTTCTATCAAGAGATACTGCGAAGCATTCTTGAATACCCCTAAAATAAACACTCATGAAAAACGAAAGAGCCATCGGTGGCGGCGAACCGAAAACATCAAGAGAAAAGAAAGATTGCTTTCCCGAGCAGTCGTGACAGGTCGTTACTAGCAAAGACCAACCTTAAAACAAACAAGGTCATAGTGAGCTAAAAAACTCCTTATCTCAAAAGAAAAAATCGTAAATTCGAAACCAAATAAAACACAATATGAATCACTGGCTAGTCAAATCAGAACCTATAAAATACAGTTGGGAAAAATTTAATAAAGACGGACGTACCTTTTGGGATGGCGTTCGTAATTACCAAGCCCGCAACAATCTCAGAGAGATGAAAGAAGGTGATTTAGTACTTTTTTATCACAGTAATGATGGTAAAAATGTAGTCGGAATAGCCAAAGTCGTAAAAGAATTTTATCAAGACCCAACAACCAGCGATCCAAATTGGGTAGTGGTAGATTTAGCTCCAGTGCAATCCCTAGCTAAACCAGTTTCACTAGAGCAAATCAAAGCAGAAGAAAGCTTAAAAGATATTTCCTTAGTCAGACAAGGTCGATTATCGGTTATGCCACTAAAAGCAACAGAATTTGATAAAATTTTAGAAATGGGGAGTTAATGAAATCTCTTTTATTACTTCTTTTATTTTCGATTTTCTTTACCACAGTCAACGCTCAATCTAAAGATTTTGAAATTAAAGTCGTTTCAAAAAAATACCAAACCGTAAAAGGTTTACTTCAAAAAGTTTCACCAGAAGGTATAGGAGTTGAAGATTATAAAGGCAATTACCTCACCTTTAGGCCAAGTGAAATAACAAGGATAAAGATTAGAAAACGAGGGTTAACTATCGGCGAAGCCACATTAAGCGGCGGAGCAGCAGGTTTAGGCTTAGGTGCAACTATTTGGTCATTAGATAGTGAAGGAAATTCGACTAAAGAAATGCTGGTATTAACATCACTTTTAACAGCAACGGGAGTTGTTGCAGGAACAATTACCGGAGTAATTTCTGAAATTGCAAATACTAAATTTACACTTATCGTAAATGAAAGCGAAGAAAACTATAAAGCGGGTTATAAACAACTAGAAAAGTACGTGAACCTAGTTATTACCGAACATGTTAATCCTTAAAAAACAACGCTTTTAATTCATTAGCATCATTAGCATCCATTTTTCCGCCTAAAATTAAGCGCAATTGCCTGCGACGCAAAGCACCTTCAAAAAGCTCTACTTCTTCCTCAGTTTCTGGTTTTAACTCAGGCACAGGAATGGTTCTGCCACTCTGATCTACCGCTACAAAAGTATAGTAAGCCTCATTAGATTTTGCTCTAGTTCCAGATGGGATATTCTCTGCCCAAACATCTAAGCGAACCTCCACCGATGTGTTAAAAGAACGAGTAACCTTAGCCTCAATTGTAATTACATCACCCAATTTAATAGCATGTTTAAACGAAACATTATCTACAGATGCAGTAACCACAATTCTATTGCAATGTTTTTGAGCAGAAATAGCAGCAGCAATATCCATCCAATGCAATAAACGCCCACCCATTAAATTATTTAACGTATTGGTATCATTAGGTAACACCAATTCATTCATTATCGTATGGGAATTTTTCGGACTTTTAGCTTTTGTACTCATAATAGGGGCGAAAATAAGGAAAATTAGCTGGTTTTTTATTAAAATACGCGTCATGCTGAATTTATTTCAGCATCTTTCTGGTATAAAGCTCTTGAATAAATTCAGCATAACTAATTAGAGTTTCTGTAATAACTTAATTAAAAATCAAACATATATGTTAATTTACAGTTATAGTAATTCATAAAAACACACTATGCAAAATCAAACGCTCATTCAATACTTTCATTGGTATTATAATGAAAAAGATAATTTATGGACCAAAGCAAAAAATGAAGCAGCTAATTTGTCAGAAATGGGTTTTACAGCTGTTTGGTTGCCGCCAGCCTATAAAGGTAGCTCAGGCGGCTATTCCATAGGTTACGATGCGTATGATTTATACGATTTAGGTGAGTTTGATCAAAAAAACAGTATTGATACCAAATACGGGAACAAAGACCAATATATAGCGGCCATTAATGCTTTACATGCTAACAACATTAGTGTATTGGCTGATACCGTTTTTAACCACAAAGCTGGTGGCGATGAGCTGGAAAAAGTGAAGGTTAAAAAGGTAAACCCGTTAAACAGAAACGAATTTATATCTGATGAGTTTGAAATAGAAGCTTGGACAAAATTTACGTTTCCGGGCAGGCAGGGTAAATACTCAGCCTTTCT
Organism: Pedobacter planticolens; assembly: GCF_014172375.1. GTDB lineage: Bacteria > Bacteroidota > Bacteroidia > Sphingobacteriales > Sphingobacteriaceae > Pedobacter > Pedobacter planticolens. The sequence goes on along the minus strand of NZ_WNXD01000001.1, from coordinate 1,992,828 downwards.
TTGGGATTACCAGTGTTTTAGCGGTGTAGATTGGGCGCAAGATATAAACGAATCAGCCATTTTCGAAATTCAAAATGGGTATGGCGAAAGTTGGGAAAAAGTAGCAGGCACAGAATTAGGTAATTATGATTATTTAATGTTTGATGATATAGATTTTAGAAATCCATCTGTAAAACAAGAACTCATTAATTGGGGTAAATGGTATCACGAAACGTGTAAAATAGATGGGTTTAGGCTAGATGCGGTTAAACATATTTCGCCAGAATTTGTAATCGAGTGGTTAGATGAATTGAAGAAAGAGTTTAATCGTGATTTTTTTGTGGTTTCGGAGAATTGGAACATTGCCAGTGCCGATGATTTAGAACATTATATAGAAATTACTGGCGGAAGAACGCAATTATTCGATTCATTACTGCATCACAATTTTTATTTAGCCTCAACAGGAGGAAAAGATTATAATATGAGCAGTATTTTTGATAATACGTTGGTTCAAAAAAATCCGGAACTGGCAGTTACTTTTGTAGATAATCATGATTCACAACCTTTACAAGCATTAGAATCATTTATAGATTTTTGGTTTCGTCCGTTGGCGTATGCTTTAATTTTATTACGAGAACAAGGTATTCCATGCGTGTTTTTTACCGATATATATGGAGCAAATTATGAGGATAAAGGCAAAACTATCGAATTAGTAGCCTTGTCAGAATTACCTCAACTCTTAAAAGCAAGACAGTATTTGGCTTATGGAGAACAACACGATTATTTAGATCATAATAATTGCATTGGCTGGACGAGAAAAGGAGATGAAGAACATCCAAACTCTGGTATTGTAGTGCTAATGAGTAATGGCGAAGAAGGTTTTAAAGCAATGGAAATGGGCAAATATTTTTCGGGTAAAACCTTTATCGATAGTTTAGAGAAACGAAAAGAAGAAGTATTAATAGACGAAAACGGTTTTGGAGAATTCTTTTGTAATGCTGGAAGTGTATCGGTTTGGACTTTAAAAGTTCAATAGCTCACTAGTTCATTTGCTCATTGGTACTAGATAGTTTGTTAAAATAGTTCAATAGCTCACTAGTTCGTTGGGATTAGGAGGTTGATAGGAGAGATTTTTTACATTTGCCACAAATGAACTAATGAACAAATGACACCAATGAACTATTTTTTAATAGAATTTACATTACTAAATCCAATCAATTCATCCCATCTGCCACCAGGTTTGCGGTAATAAACTAACACCTGATAACTGTTATCAGCTTCAAAAAAAGAACCTTCAAAAACAGTATCATCAAATTTTCCATCTTCAGTTACCCAAACATATTTAAAGTCATATAAACCTTGTTTCAGTTTAACACTTCCATAAAAACGCTTTTTAGCTAAATCGTAGTTTAATTTACTTTCATCATTCAAAATGTAATTATTAAATCGACCAACAAAATATGCATTGCCTTTTGCAGTAGGAGGTGTGGCGTTTAGCGTAAAAAGAACATTGGAGTAATCACTATCAGTAACGTTATCCCTTCCATCCTGATTACGAATAAAGAAATTTCCATTTTCATCAAACTGAGTACTATATTTCGCAATACCATTAGGTTGATCAGGAAATAAAATCACGTTTAATGTGCTATCCTTATAAAAATCTTGCACATGTTCGGCTTTGTAGCGGAAACTTCTAATATCAAATTTTCGAAATTCGTTTCCAGCCCAAAATTCATTGGTGTTTAATTCATTATAAACTAAAGAACCCTGTTTTACAAAAGTTGGTTTTGTATTTGTAATCGCAGTTTGAGGAATACCATTTTGCATAACCACCGCCTTTACATCCATGTATGGATTTTGAATTGGCATTTGATGGAATATCGTGAAATTCACCTTTTGTTTATTCAATCGAAACTCCACCTGACTGCTCGGCACAACTTCTGCACCAACATTAACCAAATTATCTACAATGTAAAATCGTTGCGTAATGATAACTTTCCGAGGATCATTATTCTCGTAAACCTTTAATAAATAATTACCCGCTAGTTTAGGTTTTATCTGATCGTTTGGCAGTGAAAACTGATAATGAGTAAATTTTTGAAGTGTATTAAAAGAATAGCGATACTTAAAAATAATATCCTCTTTAAAAGTCTCTAAATAATCTAGCTGATTAATTTTAGAAGGTTTCCAATCAAAAGTACAATGCTCAATAGTGTAATTATAGGTTTTACTACCACCTTTTAAATCATCAAATGCAAAAGTGATAGTTTCACCACTCCGCAAAGCGATGATAGGAAAAGATTGTTCCTTTTTAGTATTATAACATTCAACAGTTTTAATAGTAGGCTGATATACTTTATTATCATACACAACAACTGGGTTTTGTGCAAATGCACTAGTAGAAAGTGCTATAATAAAGAGTATCAGCCCAAATCGTTGCATGTTAAGCTTCCAATTCCATAATTTCCGATGCTAATTCTTCCCAAGTTTTTTGAGCATGATCTAACAACGTTTTCTCTGCTAAATACTTTTTATTAGTTTCATCCAACTTATACTGATTAGAAAATACTTCTTCTTTTGCTAATTCCGCTTCAACAGTTTTAATACTCAATTCAAAAGCTGCAATCTCCTCCTCAATTCTTTTCAATTTCTCGTTCAACTTTTTTAATTGTTGTTGCGCATTTGCAGTAACAGGTTCAGCCGCTTTTAGCTTTTTTTCTTCGGTTGGCCTAACGGGAATTGGTTTTGGTGTAGGAATTACCCTTTTGCTATTCCATTCTTCATATTCTGCGTACGTTCCAGGATATTCCTTGATTTTTTCTTCCTCAATAAACCAAATTTTATTGGCTACATTATCTAAGAAATACCTATCGTGAGATACAGCGATAAAAGTACCTTCATATTGTTGTAAAGCCTGAATTAAGATATTTACCGATTGAATATCCAAGTGATTGGTAGGTTCATCCAAAATCAAGAAATTCGAATCAGTTGTTAACGATTTCGCTAAAGCAACTCTCGATTTTTCTCCCCCAGATAACACTTTAATTTTCTTGAAAACATCATCGCCCGTAAACAAGAAACAGCCCAAAATAGAACGTAATTCTGTATCTGTATGTTTAGGAGCAAATGCTTGTAATTCTTCTAAAATTGTATTGCCAAGATGCAACGATTCTAACTGATGTTGTGCAAAGAAAGTGGTCGTAACATTATGGCCAGTTTCGCAAGAACCTTGAAATTTCTCAGTTCCAGCAATCATTCTTAATAATGTAGATTTACCTTTACCGTTAGCACCAATTAAGGCAATTTTATCACCTTTTTCAATCAATGCTTCAGCATCATCTAAAATATCAATGTTAGGATAACTTTTAGTCGCATGCTCAATCCTAATTACGTGTCTGCCCGAAGGTTTTGAGAATTTAAAACTGAAATTTACAGTCGGATTATCATCATCAACATCCTCCACACGCTCCATTTTATCCAATGCTTTCATCCGCGATTGAGCCATTTTAGCTTTACTCGCTTTAGCTTTAAAACGTTCAATTAAACGTTCTTCTTGCTTAATTTTAGCCTGTTGGTTTTTAAATTCGCCTTTTTGAATTTCACCACGTAGCGACTTCTCTTCTACATAAAAAGAATAATTACCAGCATAAACCGTCAACTTTCCTTTTCTAGATTCGACTGTTTTACGCACAATTTTATCTAAGAAATACCTATCGTGGGATACAATTACAATCGCACCTTCAAAACTGCCCAAATAAGTTTCTAACCACTTAATAGACGGTAAATCCATGTGATTGGTAGGTTCATCCAGCAATAAAATATCAGGAGTTTGTAATAGAATTTTAGCCAACATTACACGCATCCGCCATCCACCAGAAAAGGTATTTAGTGGGCGATGTTGATCTTCGGTACTAAAACCTAAACCAGCTAAAATCTCATTTGCACGATATTCAATATTATACCCATCTAAAGCCTCAAATTCTTGTTGTTTGTCGCTTAGTTTATATAAAACATCTTCACTGTAATCAGTTTCAATCTTTTTTAATAATTCTTCAATCTCATCATGTAATTGATTTTGGCGCTCAAAGGCCTCCATTGCCACATGTAAAATAGTGTGATGCGAATCGTATGACAATAAATCTTGGTTCAAATAACCAATTTTTATATCTTTCGCCATCGATATGCTACCCGAAGACGGCGCATATTCTCCAACAATTATTTTAAGTAAAGTAGACTTTCCAGTGCCGTTTGCACCAATTAGTCCAACTCTATCGCCTGGTTTAATGTGCCAGTTCGCTTCGTCGTATAAGGCTCTCGAGCCAATTAGGAAGGTTAAGTCGTTTATAGAAATCATTTCGGGTGCAAAAATACGATTTTTTAAGGGCGTTTTCAAGTGTAAGTTTTTGAAAAAGAAGGGCAGTAGATTATGGCAAAATCAGCCCCGTTTTACACTACAATCTTTTTGTGCCCTTCGACTACGCTCAGGATGACAAAAAGGATTTCCGTTTCAATCGGGTTTAAATAACAAAAGCTTTTACAACTATTAAAATATGTGTGACTGAAGTCCTTGTAAATCTTTATAAATCGTCGGCTTCAGCTAACAGAATAAAAAAATATGCAATTTGGCTTTACCCAAATATTTCTGATAAAATTTGCAATTCTAAATTTAATCTATACCTTTGTACTGTAATAAAAATAATTACAGAATGAATAACGGAAGATTTGCCATCGCTTTGCATATTTTAACCCTGCTAGATAAGGCTAATGGAGAATTATTGTCTTCAGAATATTTAGCTGGCAGTATCAATATTAATCCAGCAATGGTGCGTAAAGAGTTAATTAATTTGCGTAATAATGGTTTTGTTCAAAGTAAAGAAGGAAAAAACGGCGGATCATCCTTAGCCATTTCTGCTAACGAAATTGCACTTGGTGCAGTTTACCAAAGTGTAAAGCAAACTGCGCTTTTAGGAAGCCAAAAAAATACACCTAATCCAAAATGTCCCGTTGGGGAAAACATTAATGAACACTTAAACAATTTATATAACGATACAGAATTAGTTCTAATTGAGCAGTTAAGCAAACAAAACTTAGCAGATTTTAGTAGTAAGTTCAATTAAACTTTTTTTGATTAAAACTGTAATAAAATTAGTTACAATTTAAAAAAAATAAACAATATGAAAATAGCATTAGTAGGCGCCACAGGATTTGTAGGTAAAGCCATTTTAAACGAATTATTAACCAGAGGAAATGAAGTAATTGCCATTGCTCGTAACGTAGACAAAATTGAAGGTAATGATGAAAAATTAGTTAAAAAAGCTGTCGATGTTTTTGAAACTGAAAAATTAACTGAAGCTTTAAAAGGAGCAGATGTTGCGGTTAGTGCTTACAACGGTGGTTGGACTAACCCAAATATTTATAATGATGTTATTAATGGATCAACTTCAATTCAAACAGCTGTTGCAGCATCTGGCGTAAAAAGATTTATATATATCGGCGGTGCTGGTACTTTACAAATAGATGGTAACCAATTAGTTGATGGACCACAATTTCCAGCAGAATATTATCCAGCTGCGTCTGCGGTTAGAAATTACTTCAATATTTTAAAACAAGAAACAGAAATAGATTGGGTATTTTTTAGTCCAGCGATAGAAATGCATCAAGGAATAATCATTGGTCGTACTGGTGAATATCGTTTAGGCAAAACTAGTCCTATTTTTAATGAAGAAGGTCGTTCAATTTTATCTGTAGAAGACTTAGCTATTGTAATTGCAGATGAGTTAGAAAATAATGCACATCACCAAGAACAATTTACAGCAGCGTATTAACTAATAAGAAACATAATATTTCTTAAGCCGAAACCTTAGTGTTTTGGCTTTTTTTTGTCGTGAATTCTAAAATATGAAAATGCTTCTTATCTTCGTTGCATGTATCGCCTCATTAAGCCCATCTTTTTTAAGTTCGACCCAGAAAACGTGCATCACTTTGTGGTAAAACGCTTAAAATGGTTTCATGATTATTTTCCATTAGGGAAAACCATTTTACGTAGCAGTTTTGACGTTCATATAAAAGGTTTAGAACGAGAAGTTTTTGGTATTAAATTTAAAAATCCGGTAGGTTTAGCGGCAGGATTTGATAAAAATGGCGAATACGTAGAGTCTTTAAGCAATTTAGGCTTTGGATTTATAGAAGTTGGAACGGTAACTCCTTTGCCTCAACCTGGTAACGATAAACCACGCATGTTTAGGTTACAAGACGATAAAGCCATCATAAATAGAATGGGCTTTAATAATAAAGGCGTTGATGTGATGGCAGAGCGTTTGCGTTTACTCAAAGAAAAAGAGCCTCAAATTGTTGTTGGTGGAAACATTGGCAAAAATAAAAATACCCCAAACGAAGACGCAGTAAGCGACTATATTAAATGTTTTGATCGTTTATTTGATGTGGTAGATTATTTTGTGGTGAATGTAAGCTCGCCAAACACACCTGGTTTAAGAGCTTTACAAGAAAAAGAGCCACTAAAAGAGTTATTAAATACTTTACAACAACGTAATCTTAAAAACGATATCTCTAGACCTATTCTACTTAAAATCGCACCAGATTTGACCAATGAACAATTGGATGATATTGTAGAAATTGTACAGGAAACAGGTATTGCTGGTGTTATCGCAACCAATACAACTATTGATAGAAACGGTTTATACACCGAAGAAAAAGTGAAAAGCGAGATGGGTGGTTTAAGCGGAAAACCTTTAACCCAACGTTCTACAGAAGTTATTCGTTATTTAGCTGAAAAATCTGGTAAATCTTTTCCAATTATAGGTGTAGGTGGAATACATTCTCCGCAAGATGCAAAAGATAAAATGGATGCTGGTGCAAGTTTAGTGCAATTGTATACTGGTTTTATTTACGAAGGACCAGGTTTGATTAAGCAAATTTGTAAAGAATTGGTTTAATTACTGGTTTATCACTTTCAATTTACTCATTACATTATTTACCATTGCATCACAATAAATGAGATTAAACTCAAAAATATCAGCTGTGGTGTACGATTTTTCTACTTCTTTCCTCAACATCGCTTTAGCTCTATTTAGTCGAACCTTAACATTTGCTTCGCTTATATTCAATATTTCTGCTGCCTCTTTTGTAGTTAGCCCATTCATTTCCCGTAAGGAAAAAACCATCCTGTAATCAATATCGAGGTGTTGCAAAGCATTTTCAATAATAGAATTCAGCTCTTTATTCATGATTATTTTATTAATATCGGATTGTTTTTGATTGGAAAATAGCGGTATTGATTGGTCGTTAATTTCATTTGCTATTTCATTTTTATAGCTAAATTTCTGTTGCTTTCTATAACAATTGTTTAACATAATCCTAACAATCCATGTTTTAAATGAAGAACGATTTTCAAATTTTGATAAGTTATTATAAGCATCAATAAAGGTGTCTTGCATTAAATCCTGCGTGTCTTCATGGCCATAGTTGTAAGATCTACCTACTTTATACAAATACGGATTATTTCTTCGGATAAGAATTTCATATAAAGGAAGTTGACCATTAAGAATTCTTTGTATGATTTCAATATCCGAATATTGTTCGAATTCTTTCATTTGTAATTAGTTATGAAATTAATTTAGCAATTCTTGTCATCGAAAATGCGCCAATAGCCATCACTAAATCTCTAACTGCAACATCTAAATAGTGACCGCTAGCTAATAAAGTTAAAGCAATTAAAGTTAACCATGCAGCAACGATTAAGCCGCCAATTGCAGGTTTTAGTAAAACGATAATGCCGGCTAAAATTTCTATAATACCTACAATCATCATAAATGAATGTGCAGATAATGGAATCATTCCTCCGAGACTTGGATTAATATATTGCTCCCAATTAGTTAATATATTGGTGAATTTATCTAGCCCTGCCACAATAGGAACGATTCCGAATGTGAATTTTAATAAATTGAATGTTGGTTTAATCTCCTGATTTAAATTGATAATTTCCATTTCTCTTTTTTTAATGTTAATAGTTAGATTTCTATTAACATAGAGTAAGTGAAAATTGGAAAGGTTACAAAACTTATTTAAACGAATTAATTTTAAACATTACAACACCATGTGGAGCTACTTTGGATGTTAGTGAGCTCGTTATTGTTTTATTTTGCTTCGTCCATAAATCCCTGACTTTTACCTTTCCCTTCTCATTAATGTCTTTTAAGTTAAGCCTGATTTCAGCTTCTACATCTTTTTTGTTAAATAGAATAACAGCTTTTGAGCCATCATTTAATTTCTTGACCCAAATCTCATGGTCGTCATCATTAATTAATCTACTGCCTTGTACGCCAGCTTTATCTTGATTAATTGCAATAACCTCCTTGTTCATAATGATCGCTTTGATTTTTGGATCCATTGCCCTTACGTCTACACTCAGCAAAAGGGGAGCAGCAATTAAACTCCAAAAACTAAATTGTGCTTTTTGCTCTTCTATGGTTTGTTCATTGTTTCGCGGATAACCAATTATTAAATTATCTGGATCGTTCCAATGACCATTTCCAGCATATGCCTCTTTCCCTATAACTTGCTGTAAATTAGTGTACCATAGTTTATAAGTCACAATTGGGTTTCTTTCTATATGTTGCACAATATCACCACCAGTACGCCACATTGTAGCCACTTTACTAGCCCAGAGGTGAGTTTCATTGCTGCCAAAAACACAAACTGCATAAAGCATTGGCCTGCCCGTTTTTTTTATGGCATTAATCATCCTCATGTTCAATTCCTGATCCGGATGCCCTTCTTTTTTGCCACAGGCATCATATTTCAAATAATCAACTCCCCATTCGGCATACGTTTTTGCATCAATTTCTTCATGATTATAGCTTCCAGGATAACCTGCACAGGTAAGGCTACCATTGGAAGAATAAATGCCAAGTTTCAGCCCTTTTTGATGTAAATAATTTGCTAAATATTTTATTCCATTCGGAAACCTAACCTTATCTGCATATTGTCTGCCTTCTTTATCTCTTTCTTTTGCCATCCAACCATCATCCAATTGAATTAAATTATAACCCGCATCACGAAGTCCGCTACTTACCATTGCATCGGCAACTTCCATAATTTGTTTTTCATTGATGTGATCAATAAAGGTATACCAGCTCATCCAGCCCATGGGTGGAGTTGGAGAAGGAGCTAATGAATTTAATTGTGCAGAAAGTGATTTGTTTTGTAGGATTAATACACTAACTAATATTAAAAATTTTAAATATGCTTTCATAAAATGAATTTACCTATTGATATTGATGCATACGCTATAGTAATAATTTAGTCCATTATTTTAAATAAATCCTCTAAGCCATTCTTTCGCTTTTTCATCATTGGTAAAACTTTTTATTGGAAGGGGTGGTTTTTTGACACTAATAAAATATTCGATAAATTTAAATAAACTTAGTTTCGAAACCATTAATTGATTTAGCTTTCTGGTTCTAAATAACCTTTTAATGCAGTGTGTACAAAGTAAGTCCAACCACCGTTGAAGCTAGTTTTTTCAAATTCAGCTCCTAAACCTGCAAAAGTTTCTAAACCAGTATGAGTTAATCTTAATAGAGTCTGATCTCCTTTGTCAAATAATTCCCAAGTTACAAATGAATTACCTGGATAATTATCATATCGCCAGCTGTAAGTTATTTTTTTACCCTCCACAACTTCGGTCACTTCACATAAATGTAAATACTGAACGCCTTCTTCTGGTCCACCAAGAAAATCAAATTTAAAACCAACCTTAGGTTTAAAATCTTCTAATTTGAAATACCAGTTTCTCATTTCGTTCACATCTGTGATTGCACTCCAAACTTTATCAATAGGAGCATTGTATGTTCTTTCAACTACAACATTTTCTGATTTCATACTATTATTTTTTAGGTTCTACTTTAGTTTTATTAGCTGATAAATAAATTTCGAGCGCATCTAGTTTATTATTCCAGAATGAACTATATTGTTCAATCCATTGGGAAACTTCTTTTAGTTTTTGAAATTTAACCTCACAAAATCGTTCTCTGCCTTCTTTTTTAATAGAGACAAGGCCACATTCTGTTAAAATTTTAATATGCTGAGAGATCGCAGGTCTACTCATCTCAAAATTTTCTGCAATTGCATTTAAGTTTAACGATTGAAACGCAATTAAGTTTATGATTTCTCTCCTTGTTGGATCAGCGATTGCCTGAAATACATCTCTTCTCATATGTAAGTGTTTGCTTACAAATTTATAAGTAAGTATTTACTTACGCAAATTTATTTTAAATTTATTTTGAAAGAAGAAAATAGGGGAGTTGATGTCAAAATATGGCGCACAAAAAAGCATCCCAAAAATAAATCTGAGATGCTTTTTAATACGTTAAAAGAAAGAAATTGACTACGCTTTAGCTTCTAATTGAGCTAATACAGCGTTGTTTTTAGCCAACTGATCAGTTTTAGATTGTTTAGAACGGCTTCCTAATTCTAGATTAGTAGCTAATTTCAACGTTTTAACTTCTAAACGAGAAACGTTTTTATTATATCTGTCTTTTCTTTTTAATCTTGTTACTGCCATGATAATGAGCTTTATTTTCTTTAATTAATATAAAATCTGAGGTCGAGAGCGGATTCGAACCGCTGTACAAGGTTTTGCAGACCTCTGCCTAGCCACTCGGCCACTCGACCTTTTAAATTCAAGGTTGCAAAAATAACAATTATATGTTAGGATACAAAGCTCAAAGCTTAAAATTTCAATTTATTTATTACCTCTGCTTAATTCGCTACAAAATATAGCGGCAGAAACAGCCACATTTAACGATTCGGCCTTGCCAATACGTGGAATTGTAACTGGAATTGTAATTTTTTCTATCAAAGCTTCGCTAATTCCATGCCCTTCATTTCCTAATAAAATTAACCCTTCTTTGCCCCAATTGGTTGTATAAATATTATTTCCATTTAATAATGCGCCAAAAATTGGAAGTTTTGTTTCAGCTAAAAAAGTGGTAAGGTTTGTATAGATTACATTTATGCGACATAAAGAACCCATTGTTGATTGTACTGTTTTGGGGTTATACGCTTCGACTGTATTTTCAGAACAGATTACATTTTTTATTCCGAACCAATCTGCTATACGGATAATTGTACCGAAGTTTCCTGGATCTTGAACATCATCCAACACTAAAGAAAAACGATTGCGCAAACTTTTAAGATCTAATTTTTGTTTAACAGGAATATGAACTAACGCTAAAATTCCTTGAGGAGTTTGTAAAGTACTAATCTTCTCTAATTCGGCGTTGTTTACTTCAAATAACTTTATATTTGCGGTGTGTTTGGGTAATGAGGGGAAGTACGTAGGGGTGTAATAAATGCTATGTAATTGATAGCTTGAGTTTATGAATTCTGTGATAGATTTTATACCTTCAATAATAAATATTCCACTTTCTTTGCGGTACTTTTTTTGATGTAGAGATTTTATAAAACTGATTTGAGATTTTGAAAGCATACAAGTATAACTATAAGCAGCAGGTACAAATTCTTACAATATTACTATTTATTCTTGTTTTTATAGCAGGATGTTCTTCAACAAAATATATTGAAAGTTATCAATCTATTGTTAAAAAAGTAAAAATAGATAGCATTGATAAAGCCTTTGAAGAACAAGCTTATAATTATGTGCAAAAGGATATTAGAGCCTCAGAAGGATTAGGAATTAATATTGGTATCTACAATATTTTTAATACTAAAAATGGTAAATACAAAACTAGTAATATAAAACCATTAGGTTCTCCACCACCAATTTTAGATAGTAATTTAGTCGAGATTTCTCGAGTTCAGATAGAAAAATACTTAAAAAGTAAAGGCTTTTTTATGGCCAAAGTAAAATCTGAAATTGAAGTAAAAGATAAGAAGGCTAAACTAAGATTTGTTGCAGAACAAGGGCCAGCTTTTTTTGTAAATAAAATCAGCTATGAAATTCCTGATTCGACAATAAAAACACTTTATCTATCAAATAAAAAATCATTTACTCATTTAAGGGAAGGAATGCAGTACGATGAAGATTCGCTGAGTTATGAACGCGAACAAATTTATCAAGTAATGCGCCAAAATGGGTATTACGATTTTGTTAGACCATATGTTAGATATGCACCGGATTCAAATCAGAATAATAGCAAAGTAAGCGTAAAACTGATTATTGATAATCCAATTGATAGCAGTTTAAAACATAAAGTATATACCATTGGCGAAACGAATATTATTATTGCGCCAAATTCTGATGGTTTTACAGATTCATTAAAATTAAACGATAGATCTTTTAGAGGTATCCGATATACTGATCTTTCGAAAAGATTTAGAAGAAATCCAATTACTCGCTACGATTTTATTAGAGAAGGCGAAATATATGATATTAGAAAAGAAACTTTAACGTATGATCGATTATATGAGCTTAACGTATTTAAAAACGTTAAAATAGATTACACAAAAGCAAAAGATAGTAGCAACAAAGTTGAGCCGGTTATTATGCTTATTCCACAAAAAAGAATGAGTAATCGTATTGAGGGCGAGATTCCATTTAATAGCGGTACAGTCGGATTTACATTAAGTAATACCTACACAAACAATAATTTTTTAAGAGGAGCTGAAAAATTTCAATTTCAAGTTAAGGGTGGATTACAATCTAGAATTGGAAGTGGTCAATCAATATTTAGAGATATTTATCAACGAGATTTTTCTGTGAGTGCTAGCTTAACCGTACCACGATTAATGGTGCCATTTGCCATCCCCATGATGGGTAAAAATGGAATGCCATACACTACATTTTCTTCAAGTTATTTGTATGCATTACAGAAAGATATTACTGTACGTAGAATATTTATTAACTCTATTAGTTACGATTGGGTAGAAACAAAATCAAAATTACACTCACTTACACCGCTTAATTTCGAGTATCGTTTTGGTAGTGTTTTAATAGATACATTGGATAAAAGTGATATAGATAAGTACAATAGCAATAAAGAAATTTTCGAAAAAAACTCTTATAACATTAAATTACTTGGACGTAAAGATTTTACACTTGGAGTTAAATATGCTTATTCTTTAAATGCTGATAAACTATTAGAAAATAGGTCTTTTATCTATTTTAAGGGTAATATTGATCTTGCTGGTAACCTTTTACAATTAGCGTCTAGTATTTCTGGTAATAAGCACGATCCAAAAAATGGGGATTATGCAACAATATTCGGATTGCCATTTAACCAATATGTTAGACCAGAAGTGGATATCCGTTGGTACAAAAAATTAGGGGGTGATAAACAATTTATTGCCAGAATAAATGGGGGAGTTGGTTATGCCTATGGAAATTCAATTGCTATTCCTTTCGAGAAATTATTTTATGCAGGAGGTTCGAGCGGTGTACGTGCTTGGCAAGCAAGAACTTTAGGGCCGGGTAATTATAATAGAGAAGTAATTACGAGTGTGGAGGCCAGAAACTCTTCTTATGGTATAGATCAGCTTGGGCAAATGCGTATAGAGGCCAATTTGGAGTACAGATATATGCTGATTAGTAAACTGTTTGGAGGAAAATTAAAAGGTGCAACTTTTATAGATATGGGTAATGTTTGGAATATCTCGGCAGGCAATCCTCAGCCAGAAACGTATTTTAAAATTAAAGAATTAGGCAAACAAATTGCCATTGGTGCAGGTATGGGTTTTAGATACGATGTGCAATTCTTCGTTTTCAGATTTGATTTAGGACTAAAAGTGAAGGATCCTCAGTTTAAAGGTTCGGAACAATGGGTAATTAGTAAATTTTTAAATGGCGCTAGTGATTTTAAAAACAATTATTACCTCACTCATAATCCAGATCGTTACCGTTTTATGCAATATAATTTTGGTATCGGAATGCCTTTCTAAGAAAATTAAACTTTCTCTTCTACACTAAATTTCTCAAATAATCGAAAGTAGTTTCGAAAAATGTAGAAATATTTAAGCCATTACTGTAACTGAAATACATGAAAATTAACAGCAGTATAATGGCTATATAAATGAATTTCTTAAAGGCAAAAGCAAGAATTATAATTATTAACGGAATTATAATCAGAAATATACGGCTAATTGTAAAAGGATTAAGATTGCCATCTTTTTTGTAAACGTATAGCAATTTACTATGCGTACCGCTATCGTTTTGGTGTTTAATATAAACAAAAGTTGATTTATCTATTGGTAAAGGTAATATCGCAACACCATCATTAAAAGTCATAGATTGTGTAAAACCACTAATACTAAACGTGTAAGTTCCATTTATTTTCTCCAACGGATTATCTAAAGAATCAGCAGCTATTATGGCCAACTTGCTGTTTTTTAACAAACTTTCCTTTACCAAAAAATTATTGATATCAGCATTTTGAGCAAAACTTTTACCGCCTAAAAACAGTAAAAAAAATATAATTATGTGTTTCATTCTAAAGATCGTTTATTATAAATTAGATAGCCTAAATGTAGTAAAACGCCGTTCCTTTTCACAGGATCATCGTATAAATTATAACTTAAACTTACTGGCCCTACCGGAGTATGGTAAACTAAGCCCGCCGTACCCGCATAATGCCACTTACTAAATGCTTTTGCATATTGAACACCTTGCACTCCATTTTGTTCAAATTCTTTGTAAGGTAAAAATAAATAACCTTCTAATCGGAAATCAAAATTCCGTTTAATATTGAAAACATTTTTTAATCCGCCAGCAAGATAACTTGTTGCTCTAAAGTTTTTCAAGAAAAGAGATTTACTATCCTGCAAAGGATAAAAAGCTGTTGCGGCTAATAAGGTTGCATAATAATCAAAATATAAAGGCTGACTAGAAATTACACCTTCAGCTAAATAACCTAAAGTATAATTTTTGGTATGGAAGAAATAATTCTCATCGCTTAATTTAATACTTCCCCATTCTCTAAATGTGCGTTTCAAAACCGTATTCTTAACAAACGAGCTATACGTACCAAAAACATTACCTGGAGTATAATTTTCTTTACCAGTTAAAAAATTTACGCTAAAGAACAA
The DNA here is from genome assembly GCF_014172375.1 of Pedobacter planticolens. Classification (GTDB taxonomy): domain Bacteria; phylum Bacteroidota; class Bacteroidia; order Sphingobacteriales; family Sphingobacteriaceae; genus Pedobacter; species Pedobacter planticolens. Next base: position 1,977,789 of record NZ_WNXD01000001.1, on the reverse strand, counting down.
ACTATGACCTCTATCAGCATATTGTTTTCGATTAAGTGAGTTCTGTTCAAATAACAAACTGGTTTTTAATCCATTAAAAATGGTTCTATCTAAAATATCTCCAACGGTGAAGGTGTTTGTAGGGCTATATCTATCGCTGTTATTAATAAAAGCAGCACTTAATGTAATTCTCGCATTGCGATTTAAGGGCATTCCTAATTTTAAATCAATTTTTCTATCGGCTTGTTCAATATAAGTTGGATGCGGGTTTTCGATAAAAATTTGACTGGTGTTATAATAATTCCAGTGGTTATAAGTTAGCTCTGCACCTAAAAACAATGGCAATCCAGATGGATAATCTACTCGTCCACTTAACTGAACCGACTCGTAAAATCTACCCGAATAAAAATTTGTTCCGAATGTATACGCCTTGCGATTTAAGTAATTGTATTGCAAGCCTAAATAAACATTACTAATTGGTCTGGAGGAAATGTTGCCACCAAAATCTATTTTAAAACTTTTTTTAGGTCTAGCTACAATTTCGAAATTATAACTATCTGTTTCTGGGTGATAAGAAATTTTTGGATAAACAGTTTCAAAAGTTTCATCAGCTACTAATTTATAATATCCTCTTTTAATATCTGCAAGGTTAAAGGTTGCTTGATCGCTTTTAAAAAGCCGTTCTATATATTTTTTTTGTTGAGAATTAACGCCAGAAACCGTTACATTACTAAATACTAAATCGGGTTTACGTTGATTAAATTTTGCTCTTTTGGCTAATAATTCTTGTGCCGTAACTCGTCTGGCAACCGAACTTTTGATTTTATCCATATCGGCCATTGTAGCCTCATAACCGCGTTTAATTAATTCTTCAACAGGTGTAAAGTTAGTAGTGCTATAATCGACCAAATCTGGCTGTATATAAACTCCATTTTCGCCAACTAAAGTCGAATCTGATTTGGAAAGAAACATATACACCAAAAACCTGTTCATCAATCTGTCATCGTTTTTTGGATATTCATTAAAGGTTTTCGAAGAAACATTAGCGCCAATTATGAAACCTGGTTTAAACTCATTTTTCATAATATCTGCTGGAAAATTATTATATAAGCCACCATCAAAAACGTATTTTCCATCCAATTTTATTGGTCGATAAACTAAGGGAACGGTCATGGTTGCTCGAACAGCCTCGGCTAAACTTCCTTTGCTAACAGTAATGCTTTTTTGGGATAAAACATCAGAAACCATACAACGATATGGCACAAAAAGTTGATCGAAATTGTCTTTTGAAATAGCAGAAGCCTGTGAAAACAATTCTAATAAAGCAAAATTGAGTGGAATATCATTTACCAAATTAGATCTAAAATTGAGCCTTAAACTGGTATCAATGGATAATTTTGCAGTTAAAACAGATGCATTTGCACTATTTTTCTGAAAATAGAAGCTATAATCACTCTTGTATTTTCCACTTACCCAATCCTGAAAATCTGAACTTAAGGCGATTTTTTCTATTTGCGAAGGAGAATAACCTGCGGCATACATTGCACCGACAATGCCACCCATTGATGTTCCGGTAATATAATCTATCGGAATACTATTTTCTTCGAGCGCTTTTAACGTGCCAATGTGCGCTAAACCTTTGGCTCCACCACCGCTTAAAACTAAGCCTACTTTTTGGGCTTTTACCTGTAGCACCAAAAGCAAAAAAAAGAAAATGAATAGCTTTTTAGGATACATCACTTTATAAAAATATTGTTTTCTTTTGAAATTGGGGTAAAATAATGAAGTAATAAGTTAAAAAAGACGTAAAACTGACCTAAAAAATAGGAAGTAAAAACAGCAAGCTCGATCTAAATTTTTTCATGTAAAACAATTTTCATTTTATTGGGTTTATGATATGCCATGAATAAAAATCCTTATATTTCGTAATTATATCAAAAGAGAAAATAACTATCGTTCTACGAAATAAAAAATCCCTAAAAAGAATTCCAAATCAGTTTTAAACTGTTCAAAAAACTAAGATGAATTATAAAAACCTGCAACTAGAAGTGGAAAAATATGTGTTGGAATATTTCAATACGCACCACGATGAAAAATTGGTTTATCACAATTTAAACCACACTCAGGATGTGGTAAAGGCAACTATGCAAATTGCCAATCATTATCAGCTAAACGATAAAGATTTTTTTATTGTAACCACTGGCGCTTGGTTTCATGATACGGGTTATTTCGAAGCACCTTTAGCACACGAGCAAAAAGGAGCAGATTTAGCGGTAGAATTCTTGAAAAAATTAGATGTGCCAGCAGCAGTTAGAGATGAAGTAATGCAGGTTATTCTTTCTACAAAAATGCCACAACGACCTACTAATCAGCTTGAAAATATTGTTTGTGATGGAGATCTTTTCCATTTAGGAACAGAAGATTTCAGGAAAAAAGGTAAGCTAATGCATAAAGAAATTGAGTTGCTATATGATAAAGACATTAGCAAAAAGCAATGGCGTAAAACTGATATTGAATTTTTAGAATCTCACGAATACCATACAGATTATTGCATTTTATTACTGAATGATCAGAAATTAAAAAACCTTGAAAAATTAAAGAGTAAGTTAAAAGATGAGGACGAAGACGAAACTGTTTTAACAATAAGCGATAAGAAAGAGACGAAGCCAGTTAAGGATGAAAATCCGTTTAAGCAAGAAAAATTGTTGACAAAAAAAGACAAGAAAAGACCAGATAAAGGTATTGAAACGATGTTTAGAATTACCTCGTCTAATAATCAACGTTTAAGCGATATGGCTGATAATAAAGCGCAATTGTTGATTACGGTGAACTCCATTATTTTATCGTTAATTGTGAGTTTGGTGTTAAGGAGATTAGAGGATAATGCCTTTTTAATTGTTCCAACATTTATTTTGTTGATGGTAAGTTTATCTACCATCATTTTTTCAATTTTAGCAACGCGGCCATCAATTCCAGATGGTTTATTTACTGATAATGACTTAGATCGCAAAAAAGTTAACCTGCTTTTCTTTGGTAATTTTTATAAAATGGCATTAAATGATTATTCTAAAGGAATGATAAGAGTGATGAACGATAATGAGTTTTTGTATGGCACTTTAATTACCGATGTGTATTCGCAAGGGGTGGTATTGGGGCGTAAATATAAACTCATAAGAATTGCCTATAATATTTTTATGTTCGGTTTAATTGCAGCGGTTTTAGCCTACGTAATTTCTTATATCGCCTACGGTAAACTATCTTAAAATGCCCGAAACTGTACTAGAAAACGTTTTTTTTGATAGAGATTTAAGTTGGCTATCTTTTAATGAACGTGTTTTGCAAGAAGCGAATAGAGAAAATGTGCCTTTATTAGAGCGAATTAAATTTCTTTCCATTTATTCTTCCAATTTAGATGAATTTTATCGCGTTAGGATGCCAGTTTTATTGGCGTTGGCGAAATTGAGCAAAAAGGAAAAGAACAATATTCAATTAGAAGATGGTTTATTAGAAAGAGCAAACGCAGCTATTCAAAACCAACAACAAGAATATGGGCAAATTTTAAAATCGACAATTATTCCGCAACTGCGGGAAAATAAAATCAACTTTGTTTACGGAAACGATACTCCCGAAGTATTAAATCCAATCCTAAATCGATACTTTTTAAGTCAGGTTTTGGCATTTTTACAACCTGTAAATTTGGCTGAGGCAAAATCTTCGTTTTTCCCTAATAATAATGAGCTATATTTTCTTATTAATCTGATACATAACGGAAAAGAAGAAACAGTTATTCTGAATATTCCATCAAATAATTTACCTCGATTTTATAAAACTACCATCGGCGAAGAAACTTTTATTGTGTTTTTAGATGATATCATCAGAAACAATTTGGCTATCCTTTTTAAAGAAGCAGAAATTACTGGATGTTTTAGTTTTAAAATTACAAGAAATGCAGAAATTGATCTGAAAGATGAATATGCTGGCAACTTGGCAGACCAAATTGAAAAACAATTACAAAAACGTGATTTTGGGTTGGCTACGCGGTTTTTGCATCAACCTGGAGTTCCAGAAACTACCATGCAATTACTGGCAAAAAAACTGAATTTGCAAAATGCAAACGTAGTTGAAGGCGGCAGGTATCATAATTTAAAAGACTTCTTTTCTTTTCCTGTGAGCAATCCGAAATTGAGCAATGCTGAATGGCCTAAAATAAACTATCCAGAAATTATAAAAGGGAAGTCATTGTATGAGCAGATTTTGAAAAAAGATATGCTCATTAATCCGCCATACCAGTCTTATGATAGTGTTTTAAGATTTTTTAATGAAGCAGCTACCGATCCTCAAGTAGAAGAAATTTATGTCACATTGTATCGCGTAGCTAACGATTCTAAAATTGTAAATGCGTTAATCAGCGCTGCTAAAAACGGAAAAAAAGTATTTGTTTTAGTCGAATTAAAAGCTCGTTTTGATGAGGCCAATAACATCAAATGGGCAAAAAAAATGAAAGAAGCTGGGGTGGATATCAGCTATAGCGTAACCGCCTTAAAAGTACATGCCAAAATTGCATTGGTAAAAAGAAAAGTAGGTTTACGCCATATTTATTCGGGTTTATTTGCCACTGGAAACTTTAATGAAACTACAGCCAATTTTTACACCGACCATATTTTAATGACTGCCCATCAAGGTATGTTGAGAGAAATGGAATTACTTTTTATTTTTTTGGCGAAAAGAGTTAAGCCAACAAATCCCGATTTAATTAAGTTTAAATACCTATTGGTAGCACAATTTAATTTGCAGCAAGGTTTCGTTTCTTTAATACAAAGGGAGATTTTGCAGGTGCAGAAAGGAGAAAAAGCCTCCATCACTATTAAACTTAATAATTTAGAAGAAAAGGTATTAATTGCTAAATTGTATGAAGCATCGCAAGCTGGCGTAAAAATAGACTTAATTATTCGAGGCATTTGTCGATTGATTCCCGGTGTAAAAGGATTGAGCGAAAATATTAGGGTGATAAGAATTGTAGATCGTTATTTGGAACATGGCAGGGTATTTGTCTTTCATAATCAAGGTGATGAAGAAATTTATTTAGGTTCTGCAGATTGGATGAATAGGAATATTTATCGAAGAATTGAAGTGTGCTTTCCAATTTTTGACGATGCAATAAAAAAGGAAATAAAGTCGATGATAAAGCTTCAATTGGAAGATAATGTACAAGCAGTGTTATTAAATGACAAAATGATTAACATTCCAATCGTAACAAAACAAGAACCAAAACAATCTCAATATCGTATTTATCAATTGTTAAAACAGTAAAATAAGATGGTAAACAATTCAAAAAACAAAACGAACAAAAATTATATAGCAGTACTAAGTGTGCTTGCATTTATTGCAAGTTTTACAGCATTATCATGTGTAGAAAAAAAAGGTCCAGGTCCAGATAGTCCTTTAGGTTATGATTTAAATAAACCTCATAAATATCCAATGCCTGATATTTTACAAGAAATATCCGGAATTGCATTTAACAAGGGGGATAATAAAATTGTGTATGCCGAAATGGATGAGGATGGAAGTTTATTTAGTTTGCCACTTGGAACAAAAGACGAAAAAGTAACCAAATTCGGCAAGAAAGGAGATTACGAAGATGTATCTATTATTAAAGGTTGGGCAATTTTGCTAAAAAGCAATGGTACTTTATACTCTTTTCCCTTAAGCGAAACGGCAAAACCAGAAACTACAAACGTAATAGAAACAAAAAATTTAATACCTAAAGGTGAATACGAAGGTATGTTTGGCGATGAAACAACTGGGCAAGTGTATGTGTTATGTAAGCAATGTGGCGTAGATAAAGGCACCAAAAAAAATAGCGGTTACATTTTAACGTTGCAGAGCGATGGTTCTTTCAAATCAACAGGAACATTTAGTACAGATGTGAGCCAAGTAGATAAATTAACCGGCAAAAAGAAAGGCACTTTTCATCCATCGGCTCTGGCTATGAATCCATTAACGAAAGAGTGGTATATTGTTTCATCTATAAATAAAGCTTTAGTGGTTACAGATGCGAATTGGAAAATAAAAAACGTATATCATTTAAGCTCAAATATATTTAATCAACCAGAGGGAATTGCTTTTGATGCAGCTGGAAACCTTTATATTTCTAATGAAGGAAGTGAAACACAAGTTGGAAATATTTTAAGATTCGATTATAAAAAGCCTTAAAATCGTAAACTAATGGAATTGTTAAAGCTCAAACTATCAATATGTTAAAAAAACTACTCCTCATTGTATTTTTATTTCAAGGTGTTGTGGGATTTGCACAAGACTCTGTAAAATATCGAGTTATTTTAATCGGCGATGCTGGAGAAATGAATGCTGGGCAAGCGGAATCCTTAAAAAATGCGGCCAAGCATGTAATTAAAGGAAAAACTACTACACTTTATTTAGGCGATAATATTTATCCTGTCGGGATGGCTATTCCGGGTTATGGCGATTTTGCAGAAACGAGTAAAATCTTACAATCTCAATTTAAACCTATGCGGGATGCTGGTGCTGCGGTTTATTTTGTTCCTGGTAACCACGATTGGGATAAATCTGGACCAAATGGTTTAGCTAAAATTCAGGCACAAAGTGAATATTTAGAATCATTTAATGATCCTCTTTTAAAATTAATACCGGCTAATGGTTGCCCAGATCCTGTTGCAATTAAACTAACTGATAAATTAACAATTATTGCTTACGATAGTGAATGGTGGCTGTTTCCATACAATAAAGCAAACCCTGCAGCAGATTGCGATTGCCAAACGAAAGACGAAGTAATTGCTCGTATGGAAGATTTGATGGAGCAAAATAAAAACAAAATCATCCTTTTAGCTTCACACCATCCGTTTCAAAGTTATGGCTCACATGGTGGATATTTTACGTGGCGGAATCACTTATTACCATTAACTCTACTCAATAAAAACCTGGTTATTCCTTTGCCAATTATTGGTTCAGTTTATCCGCTGTTGCGCTCTACTTTATTAAGTCCAGAAGATTTAAATCATCCTTTGTATAAAGATATGATGAAAAGTGTGAATGGAGTTTTTGGTAACAGACCAAACGTAATTTATGTAGCTGGTCATGAACATGGTTTACAGCTCATAAAAAGCGATCAATTGCAAATTATAAGTGGTGCTGGATCTAAAATGACGCCTAATAAAAAAGGGAAAAATTCATTGTTTCAAGAAATGAGACAAGGATATGTTATTGCAGACCAATTGCTTAATAATGATATGCGCTATGAGTATTATATCTACGCAGATACGGGTGTAAAAAAAGTTTTTAGCTACACACAACCGTTTAAAGAAATTGTTGTTGCTCAAAAAAATGCGTACAAAGTAATTAAAGGAGATAGTATTAGTATAAAAGTTCACCCATCTTATGATAGCGTAGGTAAGTTTCACCGTTTTCTTTTTGGAGAGAATTACCGTAAAGATTATGCGCAAGAAACCAAATTTCCAGTATTGCGTATTTCAGAAATACAAGGAGGGCTAACGCCAACACAGTTAGGCGGTGGTAATCAATCTCATTCGCTCAGGTTGAAAGATAAAAACGGAAAAGAATGGGTGTTGAGAAGTGTAGAAAAAAATGCAGAAGTTCTTTTACCGCAAGGGCTTAGAGAAACATTTGCTAAGGATATTATAAAAGATAACATGTCTGCTCAGCATCCTTTTGGTGCGTTGATTGTGCCCACAATTGCCGATGCTGTAAATATTCCGCATAGTACACCGATTATTGGTTGGGTTTCACCTGATGTTAATCTTGGTGACTATTCTGGCATTTTTGCCAATACACTTTGTTTGTTAGAGGAAAGAGAACCTCTTGGTGATTCGGACAATACCGCAAAAATGTTCAAAAAACTAGATGATGATAATGACAATACCTATGATGGTCCATTATTGTTGCGAGCTAGAGCGTTAGATGTAATGCTTGGAGATTGGGATCGCCATGAAGATCAATGGAGGTGGAAACCTGAAAAAACGGAAAAAGGAGTTAAATATTTAGCGATACCAAGAGACCGTGATATGGTTTTTTATAGTACAGATGGATTTATTCAGCGTTACGCACAAAGTTCGTCGCTTTTGCCAATGATGCAGGGTTATGAACGAAATATCAAAAAAATAGATTGGTTTTTATGGGAAGGTAGAGCAATGAACAGTAGATTAATGTCGCAGTTTACAGAAGTGGAGTGGGATAAAATTATACAAGATTTTTGCGCCAAATTAACTGATGATGTTTTTGAAAAAGCATTAAAAAAACTGCCAGAACCTAACTATTCTTTACGACATGATCAATTTTTAAAACAACTGAAAGAGAGAAGAGCAACTTTACCAAAGTTGATGAACGAATATTACCATTTCTTTAATAGAATTGTTGATATCCAAACCAGTAATAAAAATGAAAAGATTGTGATTACAGATTCTACTAATCAATATTTAAAAGTTCAAATCAATAAAATTTCTAAAGAAGGAAATATAAAAGAAGAGATTTTTAGTCGGAATTTTGATCCAGAAATCACAAAAGAAATCCGTTTATACACCAAAGATGGAAATGATAGTTTAGTACTGAATAACAAAACATCAAACATTAAATTAAGAGTAATTGCTGGCGCAGGAAAAAAAGTGTACGATGTACCAAACTCTGCAACTACTGTTCAATTATTTGGCAGAAAAAACGGTAATTCTAAGTTTGAGGGTGATGATGAAAATAGGTTGAGGAAAAAAATGTCTGTCGATACCTCTAATGTTTCTTATTTAGGTAAAGATATGTACAGCAGATCTTCATTAATATTAAATGCAGGTTTTAATACGGATGACGGTTTATTACTCGGTTTAAACTATAAAATTACCAATCCAGGATTTAGAAAACAGCCTTACGAGAATTCACAGCACATTTCATTTTTACATTCATTTGCAACAACCGCATTTAGGTTTAACTATTATGGAGATTGGCTAAAACTATTTGGCAAGGCCGATTTTACGTTAAAAGCAGACGCATACGCTCCAGATAATACACAGAATTTTTTCGGAGTTGGTAACGAAACAAAATATACTAATGAGAAAATATATTACAGAGCGAGGTTTAATATTTATCAATTAGAAGCCGCATTAAGATGGCGTAGACCGAAATCTACATTTAGTGTTGGTCCAAGCTTTCAGTATTATAAATACGATAATAATGATAATATAGGAAGAATAACAACCAATATCTCCCAACTCCATTCTTATGATAGCACCACAGTAGCCCAAGATAAATTGTACGGTGGTGTTGTAGTTAACTTTGTAAATAATACACGCGATAATGAAATTTTGCCTACGCTAGGTAGCTATGTAGATTTTAAATGGTCGGCTTTTAAAAGTTTAAGTAAGTACGCTAATTCCTACGGGCAATTTACAGCAAGCATTGCACTATATAAAAATTTAGATGGAAGAGCTAAATTTGTATTGGCAGATCGTTTTGGCGGAGGAATAACAGTTGGTAAACCAGCATTTTATCAGAATTTATTTTTAGGCGGACAAGGAAATTTGTTAGGCTACCGTCAATTTCGATTTGCCGGACAACATAGTTTTTATAATAATGTAGAACTTAGAGCCAAACTTGGCGATTTTGTAAGTTATGTACTGCCAGGTCAGGTTGGCCTAATGGGATTTTATGATGTTGGTCGTGTTTGGGCTACTAACGAAAAATCAGATGCATGGCATCATGGCGTTGGTGGTGGTGTATATTTTGCTCCTGCATCCCTAACTATATTTCGTTTTATAATGGGGCACTCGAACGAAGGATGGTATCCTTACGTATCGATGAATTTTAGGTATTAATTAGAGAAGAGATGAACACAGAGGTAATTCAAATTAATCAAAATGCATGCATAACGTGTCAGGTAGAATCTACACTGTCTTTTAGACCTTTAATTGCTTATTTAAAAAGTAGACTAAAAACAGAGCAGACGTTGAAGGCAGAATTTTATCGCTTTTTGTTAGAAAAAATAGAACGCGATGAAGTACTAAAAAATGATATTGAAGCAGAAGATTTAATAAAATATAAAGATACACTAGAGCTTATTTTTACCATTCTAACGCCATTAATGGCAAATGAAAAAGATTTATATTGGGCTTTAAGCACTCCTGTGCCAGATAAAATTTTCTTTAGTACCGATTCATTTCACGAGTTTTTAACCTTACATGCAGAGCAGAAAAAACTAAATAAAGAAAACGAAGAATCTAAAGAGAAACAACAATTGCAATTTATTTATAGAATGATACTGGACAGATTCTATAACTATACCTCCATCTTTAAAAATGATATTTTATACCCTTACACCAATCCAGAAACGCATTTAACCACCTATTACAATATCAATGCAGATACTCAATTTATAGATATAAAATACGATGGAAAATTACCAGAAATAAATTTCGAACTGCTAGCTGCTCAAACACAAGAGGGCACCGAAATTGAGTTATTACAAAAATTAATTCCACTTAGTAAATTTAAATTCGATGGATTTACCGTAATTTCTTTAACAGATGTTACACTGCAACACGCAATAGATGGTATTCGCGATGCATTAGTAAATCATACCTACGAAAACGAAGCGTACGAACACGTAATTCAGGCTTTAAAAACCTTAGCAGGAGATGGGCATATTGAATTTGGATTACTTCCATTTTTAATGGTGAACAATAAATTTGTTTTTGATAGCGAGCAAAATTCACAAAGTATTTTACTTGATTCTGCTAAAAAAAATGATCTCGAAGAAGAAACATTTTACGCATTAGTAAATGAATACAAAGAAAATCCAAGGTCTGTTTTCTTCAATAATTTGGATGATAAAAAAATAGAGAAGTTTCCGTTTTTAGATGTGCTAAGAAAAAATAGCATCCATTCTTACTCTTTTCTTCCAATTTTTTACAACAACCAATTAGCTGGAGTAATGGAAATTTATTCGACTGAAGCCTTAGAAGTTGACGAAAAACTATTATCGAAATTACATTCGGCATTGCCCCTTTTAGGACAATTGCTACAGTATAGAATTGAAGAATTTAATACCAGAATGGATGGCGTGTTAAAAGATAAATTTACTGCGTTACAACCATCAGTACAATGGAAATTCAATCAAGTAGTATGGGATTTCATTAAAAATAGTAAAGGCAAAAAGAAAACTCAAGAAATAGAAACTGTTACCTTTAAAGGCCTTTATCCTTTATTTGGAGCTATAGATATTCGTAATTCCACCATAGAACGTAATTTTGCTTTAAAAGAAGATCTTAAAGTACAATTAGATATTTTAAGTGAAACATTGAACGAGTTAAGAACAATTATCCCGCTAGATTTAATTGATAAAGTGTTATTCAACTGCAAAGAGTGGATCAAGAAAATCGATAATTTTATTAGCTCAAGTGAAGAAGCATTGCTGAATGAATTTCTAGAGTTGCAAGTTTATCCAATGCTAACACATATAGAAAAAGGACATCCGCAAGCAAAAGACGTTGTTCAGAATTACTTTAATAGCATTAACTCAGATAGTGGTATTGCTTTCGAGCACAGAAGAACATTAGAAACCTCCATGCAGTTTATTAATACCGCAGTAAGCGAGTATTTAGAAGAGGCGCAACAAACCTTACAAAACTCATATCCATGTTATTTTGCCAAATTTAGAACCGATGGCGTAGAATATGATATTTACATCGGTCAAGACATCGCACCAGATGTGCCTTTCGATTTGTTGTACTTAAAAAACATTCGCCTTTGGCAACTCACAGCAATGGTAGAAGTTGCACGTTTAACCAACAGTTTGGTAAGCCAAATGCCAAGAGCTTTATTAACAACACAGTTGATATTTATACACTCTAACCCAATAGATATTAGTTTTAGAAACGACGAAAGAAGATTTGATGTAGAAGGCGCTTACAACATTCGTTACGAAGTTGTAAAGAAAAGAATTGATAAAGTATTAGTAAAAGGAACAGAAGAACGGTTAACCCAGCCGGGCAAAATTTCATTAGTTTACTTTAACGCTTTTGAAGCAAATGAATATTTAGAATACATCAAATATCTACAAGAACAAGAGTTTTTACAAGATGACTTGGAAATGTTAGAGCTCGAAGAACTGCAAGGTGTAAGCGGATTAAAAGCATTACGTGTAGGTGTTAATTACATGTCATGCGATTTTTACGATGAACAATGGACCAAGCTTAAAAAATCAATTAAAAAGAAATCATTAAAAACGGTTGATAAACAAGTTAATTAGCTATAAACTACACTCGTCATTCCCGTGAAAACGGGAATCTTAATGCGTAAAAAAGTTTCCAAACAACCCTTTCAAAACAAAAAAACACTATACCGTGTTAGTTAATTATTACGAAATAAAATTTCTAATAATTTAAAATTATATTTAATTGGGAAACAAAATTTATGTTTTAACTTAGGATTTGAGCAAAAGAATTAGTATTTTCCTTACAGAAAACATCCCCATTACTACGATCTATCTAACTACCTAATAATGAAAATTTTAATTGCAGAAGATGAAGAGATAACGCTCAAAACTTTAGAACTAAGGCTAAAAAGAGATGGGCACGAGGTTATTTTGGCAAGAGATGGACGAGAGGCTTTGAGTAAAATAGAAGAACATTCGCCAGATTTAGTGATATCAGATATTATGATGCCCTATGTTTCTGGATTAGAAATTATTGCAGCTATAAAAGAAAACTATCCAGATCGTAAAATTCCTATTATTATTCTTTCGGGTATGGGACAAGAAGATACTGTTTTAGAAGCATTTCAACTTGGCGCAGATGATTTTATTACAAAACCTTTTAGCCCAAATGAACTAACTGTTAGAGTTAGAAGATTCGACATGATGAAGGCAAAATGATCTACTTTGAAGTTGTAACATTAATCTTTTTGGGCATTGCATTCTTAATGATTTGTTTTATCATGATCAATTTAACAATCAGAAAAAACAGAAGAAAGAAGTATGCAAAATCGAAACTTATGGCCGATTTATTAATTAGAAATGCCATTTTTTCTGAACATGATGATGCCGTAACTGATGAACCGTTTCCCATTACTGGTCGAACTCAAAAAATGTTAAGCAACCCTCATTTTAAGCGCTTACTTACAAAAGAATTGTTAGCAGCAAAAAATAATATTTCAGGAGTTTCCGCTTTAAACTTGAAAAAATTATACATCCAATTGAATTTAGATAAAGATGCAGAAGAAAGACTAAGAAACTGTAAGAAATGGCATATTAAAGCAAAAGCCATACAAGAGCTCGGTGTCATGGAGCAAAAAGAATATTTGAATAAAATTTACAGATGCACTAACAATAAAAATGAACTGGTACGAATGGAAGCCCAAACCACCATTGTTAAATTATATGGTTTTGAAGGACTTAGATTTTTAGATATAATCTCGTATCAACTTACAGAATGGCAACAGATTAAACTGTTAAAAGAACTTTCACAGCTTCCGCCAGAGAATTTTAGCGGAATTGAAAAATGGCTTAAATCAAAAAATAACAGCGTAATTGTATTTGCACTTAAACTAGCAAGAAACTACCACAGATTTGAGCTTTACGAGCAAGTAGTAGAATGTCTAACTCACGAAATGGAGAATATTAGATTAGAAACCATTTATACGCTAGAAAAAATTTATAACGCCGATACAGCTAACATTTTATTAGAAAGATACGAGCACGAAACGCTAAAAAATCAAAAGACCATTGTAAATGTATTGCAAAATATTGCTTCCGATGAAAATATACCAACCTTAATCAATTTTTTAGAACAAGGAGATAACGACTTAAAACGAATGATAGTTCGTACAGTCGCCAACATTAATCCAGCTAGTATATTTCAGCTAAAAGAATTACCAGAAGCCAATAGTCATCCTTTAAGTCAAATTATTAAACAAATTGAAGGAGAATTAATATGAGTTGGCAATCAATTGTAGTAGATACATTCACAAACATCATTTTAGTGTATTCCTTAGTGCTACTAAGCCTCTATATATTTATTGGTTTATACTCTATCGGCGAAGTAAGAAAACATTTACTCAAAAATAGCTTTACCGATTATAGAGCATTAGCTAGTTCATCATTGGCGCCCAGCATAAGTATTTTGGCGCCAGCATACAACGAAGGCGCCAATATTATCGAAAACGTACGTTCACTTTTATCCATTTATTACAACAACTTAGAAGTAATTATTATAAATGATGGAAGTAAAGACGATTCGCTCGAAAAATTAATTAAGGCATACAGTTTATGTAAAACAGATCATTTTGTAAATCAGCAAATTCAAACCAAAGCTGTTCGTGGAGTGTATAAAAGCAGCAAAAAGATTTATAGAAAGTTAATTGTTGTCGATAAAGAAAACGGGGGCAAAGCCGATGCCCTTAATGTTGGAATTAATATTTCGCAAAAAGACTATATAGTTTGCATAGATGTAGATTGTATTTTAGAACAAGATGCGCTCCTTAAACTAGCAAAACCATTTTTAGAAAGTACAAAACATAGAATTATTGCAACTGGCGGAGTAATTAGAATAGCCAACGGATGTAAAATTGAAGATGGCAGACTAGTACAAATCAACCTACCAAACGAGTTTTTACCGAGAGTGCAAACCTTAGAATATATCAGAGCATTTTTATTGGGCAGAATGGCTTGGAGCAGACTAAATGGATTACTGTTAATTTCTGGCGCATTCGGTGCATTCGATAGAGATATCGTAGTAAAATGCGGAGGGTATAACCACAATACCGTTGGCGAAGACATGGAACTTGTGGTACGCATGAGAAGGTACATGGAAGAACTAAAGTTACCCTATAAAGTAAGGTTTATTCCAGATCCTTTATGCTGGACAGAAGCACCCGCCACATTTAAAATACTAGGCAGACAACGTAACCGATGGACCAGAGGTACAATTGAAACACTACAAATGCACAAAGTAATGTTTTTCAACCCTAAGTATGGTTTACTCGGAATGTTAAGCTACCCGTATTGGTTCTTTTTCGAATTTTTAGCACCAATAATAGAATTTGTAGGCATGATATGCTTTTTACTTTTTGCATTATCTGGCTTAACCAATTGGCGCTTCTTTTTTGGCTTATTAGCTATGGTTTTTAGTTTCGGAATAATGTATTCTGTATTTGCCATTTTAATGGAAGTTTTAACATATAACCAATACAAACGCAAAAAAGATATCTTAAGACTAGTTTTAACAGCGCTTTTAGAACCGTTTTTATTTCACCCATTTGGAGTTTGGTCTGCCATAAAAGGAAATATCGATTTGTTAAGAAAAAAGAATTCATGGGGCGAAATGACCAGACAAGGATTTACAACACCCAAAAGTGCTAAGAATTAACGTATGAAGAACAGCATAATCAATCCAGATAACCTAAAAAAAATACACACAGCAAGTCAAGCATTTGCAAAAGTGATGCTAATTTGGCTTGGTATTCTATTTTTACTCAGCCTTTTAGAGCTTATATTAAACGGTATTACCCGTCAATTTCCACAACATTTATTTGCCGTTATTGGTTGGTCGTGGCTATTAGATATTATTTTCTGGCTAAAGTGGCTTTGGCTCCAATACTTAATTTTCGTACTCATATTTTACTTCGCTCAAAAAACCATTTACACAATTACTTATGTACTATTAACACTACTCGCAGTAGCACAACTCATCCTAATTGGCTATTTTAATACCTCATTAGTACCATTAGGTGGCGATTTATACGGATATTCTATCGCAGATATTAAACAAACTATTGGCGCATCTGGCGGCTTAAGCATTGCAATGACTATTGCCTTTCTTGTAGTTTTAATTGGTATCATCGCAGCATTTAAGTTTTTAACTCCAAAAATTAATGTTGCCCGTAAACTAGCTTTGGTACTTCCAATTTTATCGATATTACTGTTATTTATTCCTGTCAGCAACTGGATTGGTCTTCCAAATCTAGAATCAGATTTCTCTAATAACCTTGTACTAAACAAATCAGATTATTTCTTTACAGCAAGTTACAATCATTTCTTCCCACCAAACGAAGAAGTAGATATTTATGCAGATAATTACATCGGCGATTATGAAGGAGGAAACACAACTCAAGTAGCTTCATTCAATTATATCAATGAGAATGAATATCCATTTTTACATACCGAGCAAACACCCGATGTGCTAACACCCTTTTTTAAACCTAATACCAAACCTCCGCACATAGTTATTTTATTGGTCGAAGGTTTAGGCAGAGCCTTCACAAACGAAGGTGCTTATTTAGGTAATTTCACACCATTTATTGATTCACTATCTGGCAAAAGCCTGTACTGGAAAAACTTTTTAAGCGAGGGCGGACGTACATTTGCCGTTTTACCATCGTTAATGGGGTCCTTACCTTTTGCAAAAAATGGTTTCTTAGAAATGGGTAGTCAAATGCCAAACCATTTGTCGCTATATAGTTTACTTAAGCACAATGGTTACCGCACCTCATTTTATTATGGGGGAGATTCTAAATTCGATAACATGAATGCTTTCCTAAAAAAGAACGCAGTTGATGAAATTAATGATGAATTTACATTTCCAAATGGATATCAGAAACTTCCCGCTCACAATGGGTTTACTTGGGGTTACACAGATGATCAGCTGTTTAATTATTACCTAAACACCCGAAAACCTACGATAGAAAAAGCGCCAGAACTAAATGTTATTTTAACAGTTGCTACCCACAACCCATTCTTTATAAACAATCAAGAAAAATACTTGAAACTGTTTGAGCAGCGAATGGATTACTTAAAATTTGATGAGTCTAAAAAATCAAATTATCGGAATTATAAACTGCAATATTCAAGTATCATGTATACAGATGAAGCGCTAAGGAATTTTTTTGCTAAATATCAGAAAAGAAGTGATTATCAGAATACCATCTTTTTGATAACTGGAGATCATCGAATGCCAGAAATTCCAATGAGTAATAAAATAGATCGATATCATGTGCCATTAATAATCTATTCGCCAATGTTAAAACGTACAGCGCAAATGGAATCTATTTCTACACATTTTGATATCACTCCAAGTCTATTAGCTTTTTTAAAGAAAAACTATGCCATTAAAACACCTTCAGTTACAAGTTGGATAGGGCAAGGTTTAGATACCGCTCGCAGCTTTAGAAATGTACATAATTACCCAATGATACAAACTAAAACAGATATGCTAGATTTTGTAATGGGCGAATATCATTTGAATGGAAACTCATTATTCAAGCTAAATAATGCAATGGAAGAAGTTTCAATAGAAGATGAAACAACTTATAATCAATTAAAAAATGCATTTGATAACTTTAAAAAACGAAACAATAAAATTGCAAACGGCGCTAAAATAGTACCCGATTCCCTAATCAAAAAGTATAGCCCATTATTAAAATAATAAGAGTTATAATCGTTTAGTCATTGCGAACAGAAGCAATCTTACAACACTAGCAAAACTACTTAACTATTGCATTAAGATTGCTTCGTACCTCGCAATGACGTAACCACCTTACCAACCTTACCAAAACCACAAGCCATTCCTAAGAACGAGGACTGGCCTTGTAGCATCCCGAAGGAGAAAGCCATTAAAACTTGTGCAAATACTTTCAAAAACCAAAACCCAAAACAGAATGTAGTTCCGATCCTTCATCGGGACCTTATTCTGTTGCCTTAAAAGTTTTGATCGCTTAATCCGAGAGATGATACTAAGCCTTGATTTTTTGGTTACTTTTTCATCAAGGAAAAAGTAACTTGCCCCTTCGGCTGTCAAGAGCCGAGGCAAGCCTGTGCGGCGGCGAGCTAAAAAAGAAACCTAACCAGTCAACAAACTACCTCTTCTTACTTACCTCATCTTTTAAAATAGTAGTCAACATAGGTCGATAAAAATTCCAAAAGAAACTTTTACGCTCCATTGGGTCTTGAGTATCGTATAGTAGAAATTTGAAAAAACCTATTCCTTTAAAATAAGAAGAAGTCATAGAAATCGGATTATCACAAAAATCACCAGAAAAATAGTAAAACTGATAATCGCTAGCATTGTGCATTAATACAGCCGGAAAACTTTCTGGAATACCATATTTTTTCAACTCAGCTTTCCCTTTTTGGTTAAGATAGATTTTAAAATCGGCAACACGTTGATTAACCTTTTCATTTGGTACAATAACATCAAACCAAAACGGATATTTAATTTTTTCAGGTAAAGAGAATTTCTCCTGCCCGTATTTAGAACTAATAATATACGGCAACGGATTACTTAAATGAGTAGTATCTTCTAAAATAACAACCTGATCAAAATCACTCACAAATGCAATACCCGCTCGTTTAAAAGGCCACTTCTTTCCATTAGCAGCTTTATAATTACGAACCAACCAAATAGGTAACTCTGTATTCACAGCAGTATCTAAACTATTAAAGAACCGAGCAGTCCAACCCGTCCAATGCATACCAAAAAGCTGTTCAAACCTATTTCTGTTTTCCGTACTCGTCGGCGATCCAATCGTATTAAACTCCGTAATAATCAACTTACGCTTAGCTTTCATCAGCTCCAAAAAATCTAAATCACGAGTACTCAAGCCGCCATATAGTATTCCAGAACTTCTTTGATCAGTATGTTGATTGTACCATTCTTTCTTGTAAATGCCATACGTATCTGTAAAGTAGGCTAGGTTAGCATCCTCACTTAGCTGTTCAAGTTGGCTAGGGCTAAAACGCTCCAAACCTTTCAGTCTAAATTTTTCATTATCCTTCGGGAAAAAACCATAATAATCCGAACCTACTTTATATCTTTTTTCGCTGGTCTTTGTATACTTTTCCTGGTTAAGTACCCAATCTAAAGAAATATGCTCTTGACCATCGCTCGTTAAAACAGTTTTATCAACAATGGCAACCACCAATTTTGTTTTTGGCATAAAAAACCAAACAATCAGCATGAGTATAGGTGTGGCAGGTATTAACCATAAAGCCAATAACAACTTGTTTTTCTTCATAAGAAATTAGAATCTCCTTAAATAACCAATGCCAAAATCTAACTGATTACCCTTTGTATTCTTCAAATATTCTTGGTTATCGTAACCCACCTTAAGCATCAATACATTAAATGTTTTAATAGATTTTCTATAACCTAAAGATATATTGTTCGATTTTAAGCGATAAGTACTCGAATTAAGTAACACATTATTCTGATTATCATCTGGAGATAAACCAGTACCAAGCGCCAAACTAAAATAATCATCAACCCCACCAAAATAATAGCGTGTAGTTAAGGCATAAGATTGAGAAACAGAATTATTTGAAGGAGTTAAATACGTTCGAAAATTAAACCAAAAGCTCTTATAATACTTACTTACAGATGCAGTATAAATCCAAGTGTTATCGCTAAAATGTAAAAGTCTAAAGCCAGCTTCAGCCTCAAAACTCAAAGGTAAATTAGCGTAAAGCGAAAATCCAGCTCTATATTTCGGGAAAACTCCAGCCGTATTCGAGATACCACCACTTACATACGCATAAAAAGTATTCGAAATATGCGGATAAGCATCAACCTCAAACTGATATCCATTCGTATTAAACCTATTGGCATAATTTACTCGACCAATAATAGACCCATATTTAGTTTGTCTACCGTAATCAACACTTACCAAATGCCAAGGATCATCAAATTGTTTATCAAAATAGATATAATCGTAGCTTAAACTTACTTTGTTTTTTGCACTATTCTCTTTAATTCTACTCGCCAAAGAACGAGCCTCAGTTAACGTAGGGTTATTCTTTAAAACACCACTCACCACCACATCAGCCTCTTGCCAACGTCTCAAATCGTTCAATACTTTTGCCTTCAACAACTGTAACGGTTCAGAAGTAGGTGCATTTTTAAGCCCAGTATTAACCACATCCAATGCCTTTTCAGAATTATCATTCCAAAATTCTAAATTACCCAAACCAACATATGCATCTTCATAAGCAGGCTGTTTGCTAATTACTTCATTAAAAGCCAAACGAGCACTATCTGGTTTTTTAGACCAAGTATATAAACGACCTAAAAATACACGGATATCAGCATAATCAGGGCTTCCTTGCAGGGCCGTTTTACTTAAAGAAATGGCTTTCGGATAATTGTTTTCATCAAATGCAGCTTTACGAGCCAGTGTAAAAAGATCATCTGCCGATTGCGCTTTTACACCGGTAATACAAAATAGAAGTATAAATAGGGACAGTAATAAACTATATTTCATTTATGTTTAGGAATTAGGGATGCCTTTAAAGTTAGGTAAAAAAGCAAAAACTGCAAGATAAATAACTAAATAAAAAAGGCTAATAAATAGCTTAAACCCACTTTTCAATTTATCTGACAAATAAATGATATGCATTTTCAAAACTGTTTCTACATTTGCTTAACAGTGTTAGATTATTTTATAGTATTTAACAAACCAATGGGAAGTAAAGAAAGAATACAGCGTCAAAAAGAAGATACTCGTAAGAGTATTTTAGATGCTGCTTTGCAAATTGTAAAACAAGAGGGATGGGCTGCTTTAAGTATGCGCAAAATTGCTGATGTAATTGAGTACACCGCTCCAATTATTTACGAATACTTCTCGAATAAGGAAGGCATTTTATTTGAATTGACCAGACAAGGTTATATGCATTTAGGTGTTAAGGTAAAAGCTGCCAGAGATAGTAAAGAAGATCCAGAAGAACAATTAGAGGCAATGTGGTTAGCCTATTGGGAGTTTGCTTTTGAAGAGAAGGAATTTTACCAATTGATGTATGGAGTGCAAGTTAATTGTTGCGAACTCTACACTAAAATGCCTGAAGCTGAATACACAACCGATTTGTTTTATGATGCAATTGAAAAATTACTAACCAAACAACCGGTGTCTGAAGATACTTCTTGCTTAAAATATTATACTTTTTGGTCGTTAATACACGGCTTAATCTCAATCAACCTTGTTCAAAAAGGTGCTAATGATGAAATTAATCAGCAAATTTTGAGAAGTGCAATTAAAGCAATTATTAAAACCATAAACGACTAAAACTTTTTTTTGCCCGATAATCTAACGCTGTTAGATAAATTATAAACGTTAAAGTAAACAATTAAAATCTCAATAATTATGAATCATATCTCCAAACATGCTCCAATATCTAACAATGTTAAATTATTTAACGAATGGGTAATTCTGTTAGTAATTACAGTTGTCTTATTTTTAGCTAGTTGCACAAATGCTCCAGATCAAATGGCTGCAGCACCTGCGCCATCATTACCAGTAATTACCGTTAGCCAAAGTTCACAAGAAACATTTGTAGATTATCCAGCATCTATACAAGGTGCAACTGATTTAGAAATCCGTCCGCAAATTGCTGGTACAATAGACAGAGTTCTTGTAAACGAAGGACAATTAGTAAGCAAAGGTCAATTGTTATTTCAAATTTCTGAACTTCCTTTTAGGGCACAATTAAATAATGCAAAAGCTGCCTTGCAAGCTGCAAAGTCAGCTGTTTTAAATGCACAACTTGAAATTGATAAGTTAACACCATTAGTTCAAGCGAAGGTAGTTTCTGCTTTCCAATTGCAAACTGCAAAAACGGCACATGAAATAGCTTTAGCGAATGTAGAACAAGCAAAATCTGGTGTTAATAGTGCGCAAATCAATTTAAACTACACTCAAATTAAAGCGCCAATAAGTGGTTATATCGGACGTTTGCCTAAAAAACAAGGTAGTTTAGTTGGTCCAACAGATGTTGAATCTTTAACCCAACTTTCTGATGTTCACGAAGTACATGTGTATTTCTCTTTAGCAGAAACAGATTTTATCAACTTCAATGCAAAATATCAAGGTAATTCGGTTGCAGATAGAATTAAACATTTGCCTTCGGTTTCATTGGTTTTAGCGGATCAAACAATTTATCCATCTGAAGGAAAAATCGACATGATTGATGGTCAGTTTGATAAAACAACAGGTGCAATCACTCTAAGAGCCAGCTTTGCAAATGCGCAAGGTTTATTAAGATCTGGTAATACTGGCAAAGTAAGAATGAGCTTAGAACACAACAATATCCTTTTGGTTCCGCAAGCTTCAACAATCGAAATACAAGATAAGGTATTTGTATTCGCAGTAAGCAAAGACAACAAAATTAGTAAACAACCTATAAAAGTGCTTGGTACAAGCGGCACCAATTATTTGGTAGAAGATGGTTTAAAATCAGGAGACCAGATTGTATCTAAAGGTTTCGAAAGCTTAAAAGAAGGAGATTTAATTCAACCTGAAAAAGCAAAAGCAGTAACGGCTTATAACGCCTCAAATAAATAATAAAATAAGATGTTCAAAATATTTCTAAACAGACCGGTTTTAGCGACGGTTATTTCTATCCTTTTAGTAATTCTAGGTGTACTAGGATTATCTAAATTGCCTCTACAACAATTTCCAGATATTGCGCCGCCTGCGGTTCAGGTTATGGCTTTTTATCCAGGTGCAAATGCAGAAACTGTGTTGCGTTCAGTTGCTCCATCATTAGAAGAAGCTATTAATGGTGTTGAAAACATGAGTTACATGAGCTCTACTGCAAGTAATGATGGCTCATTAGTAATTTCTGTCTACTTTAAATTGGGCACCAACCCAGATCAAGCTGCAGTAAATGTTCAAAACAGGGTTTCGCAAGCAACAAGTCAATTACCAACAGAAGTAGTACAAGCTGGTATTACTACCGCTAAACAACAGAATAGTTTAATTATGGTGGTCGATCTTTTCACGGATGACGAGAAAAACTACGATCAAACTTTTTTAGCCAATTATGCACAAATAAATATCATTCCAGATATTAAAAGAATACCTGGAGTAGGTTCTGCTACTATTTTTGGCGGTAATAAAGATTACTCGATGAGGGTTTGGTTAAATCCTTCGAAAATGGCAACCTACGGATTAACGCCAAAAGAAGTAATGGCTGTTATTCAAGATAAAAACTTAGAAGCTGCGCCTGGTAAATTTGGCGAAAGCAGTAAAGAGTCATTTGAATATGTGATTACCTATAAAGGGAAATTAAACAAGCCAGATCAATATGGAGAAATGGTTATCAAAGCAAACCCAGATGGTTCTATTTTACGATTGAAAGACTTAGCTAGAATTGAATTTGGAGCGTATTCTTATACCAATTTTACAAGAGTAAATGGCAAACCGGGTGTAAATATTGGTGTGGTTCAATTGGCAGGTTCTAATTCTAATGAAATCCAGATTGCCATTGCAAAACTGATGGATAAATCTGCGAAGAATTTTCCAAAAGGTGTAAAACATTTAATCTTATATAATACTAAAAACTCATTAGATCAATCTATTGATCAAGTAATTCATACGTTAATTGAAGCCTTTGTTTTAGTTTTCATCGTAGTGTTTATCTTCTTGCAAGATTTCCGTTCTACATTAATTCCTGCCATTGCAGTACCTGTAGCCATTTTAGGAACGTTTTTCTTTATGTGGATTTTCGGCTTCTCCATCAATCTATTAACACTTTTTGCTTTGGTTTT
Organism: Pedobacter planticolens; assembly: GCF_014172375.1. Lineage (GTDB taxonomy): Bacteria > Bacteroidota > Bacteroidia > Sphingobacteriales > Sphingobacteriaceae > Pedobacter > Pedobacter planticolens. Next base: position 1,954,246 of record NZ_WNXD01000001.1, on the reverse strand, counting down.
AGCCATAGGGATTGTCGTCGATGATGCGATTGTGGTCGTCGAGGCGGTACACGCAAAAATGGAGCATCGTCATTTGGCGCCAAAAGCTGCAACGGCTGCTGCGATGAGTGAAATTACGGGAGCAATTATTTCCATCACCTTAGTTATGTCTGCTGTGTTTTTACCAGTAGGATTTATGGAAGGCTCCACAGGTTTATTTTACAGACAGTTTGCCTTTACCTTGGCTATTGCGATTGTAATTTCTGCAGTAAACGCATTGACGTTAAGTCCAGCTTTGGCGGCGTTGTTTTTGAAAGAAAATCATCACGCAGGTACGGAAAAGAAAACGTTTAAAGAGAAATTCTTTGCAGGCTTTAACTCAGGATTTGAGAAAATTACCAATCAATACACTAACACGTTACGATTTTTAGTTCGTTTCCGTTGGTTAACATTAGTCGGCTTGGCTGCGGTAATTATTGCTACAGGTGTGATGATTAAAAGAACACCATCAGGATTTATCCCGTCAGAAGATCAAGGCTTTTTAGCCATCTCATTATCAATGCCGGCAGGTGCATCTTTAGATCGTACAACTGAGGTAATTAAACAAGCAGAAAGTTTATTGGGTTCAATGGAATCTAAACAAACCTTAATGGGTTTATCAGGTTTCAATATGCTTACACAATCCTCTAGTCCATCATCAGGAGTATTATTTGTGTTGTTGAAATTAACAGATGACAGAGGTAAAATAAAAGATATTGATGGCATTATGAACGAAGTTAGGGGCAAATTATCGGCCATTAAAGGTGCTAATTTCTTTGTGTTCACTTTTCCAACTGTACCAGGTTTTAGCAATATTGATGGATTGGATATGGTGTTGCAAGATAAAACTGGTGGATCGTTAGATAAGTTTAGTGCAGTCTCTAACAATTTTATAGCTGAGCTGATGAAGCGTCCTGAAATTGCCTTTGCCTTTACATCATTCAAATCTGATTATCCTCAATTAGAAATGAAACTAGATGAAGTTAAAGCAGCGCAATTGGGTGTAAGTGTGAAAGATATTTTGCAAACCATGCAAGCTTATTTTGGTAGTGCACAAGCATCAGACTTTAACCGTTTTGGTAAATATTATAGAGTAATTGTTCAGGCAGATAAAACAGATCGTGCTAATGCAGCTGCAATGGATGGTGTATTTGTAAAAAATAACACAGGCGAAATGGTTCCTCTAAATACTTTAGTAAAATTAGAAAGAGTTTACGGACCAGAAACTGCATCACGTTACAACTTATTTAATTCAATCGGATTAAACGCAATGACAAAACCAGGTTACAGTTCTGGCGATGGAATTAGAGCAGTAGAAGAAGTTGCAGCTAAACATTTACCTGGTGGTTATGGCTATGAATTTTCTGGAATGACCAAAGAAGAACTTTCTTCTGGCGGACAATCGGCAATCATTTTTATCCTTTGTTTATTGTTTGTTTACTTCTTGTTATCAGCTCAATATGAAAGTTACATTTTACCTTGGGCTGTAATTCTTTCCATTCCGACAGGCATATTTGGCGTATTTGCAGCTATTGGCTTAACAGGAATTTCAAACAATATTTATGTACAGGTTGCGCTCGTTATGCTCATCGGTTTGCTCGCAAAAAATGCAATCTTAATTGTAGAGTTTGCTATTCAGCGAAGAAGAGCAGGTAAATCTTTATTAGCAGCATCTCTGGAAGCAGCAAAATTAAGGTTACGTCCAATTATCATGACTTCATTAGCATTTATTGTAGGTATGATTCCGATGATGAGAGCAGTTGGTCCATCAGCTTTAGGAAATCATTCTATTAGTATTGCAGCAGCAGGAGGGATGGTTTTTGGAGTTGTTTTAGGCGTATTCGTCATCCCTGTATTGTTTATCATCTTCCAGTTTTTACAAGAAAAAATTACGGGTGCACCATTAGCAGTTGCACATGCAGAACATCATTCAGAAGATCATGGAAACTAACCAAAATACACAAACACAACAGCAAGAACAAGTTGTTTTGAGCGAATTCTTACCACTTATTGCTGAGTGGTTAAGGAAATGGTACAATTAAAAAAATAAATAAAATGAAAACGATATTAAATAGTTCTCTCGCAATTTTGCTTTTGGTGTTAAGCAGTTGTGGTCTTACAAAAGACATTGCAACACCAATTAAAGATGTGCCCATCAATTTTAGAGGTGCAGAAACTAGTGATAATGCTAGCATTGGTGCATTACCTATTAAGGAGTTTTTTAATAATCCAGCAATGCTGAATTTAATTGATAGCGCATTGATTAGAAACTTCGATTTACAAATTGCCTTAAAAAATATCGATGCAGCAGAATTGATTTTGAAAAGAGCGAAATTGGGTAATATTCCTCAATTGAATTTACAAGTTAACGCAAGCTCAAATCGTCCATCAGATAATAGTTTAAACGGATTAAGCACTTCTCAATTTTTAAATACAAGCCATATTGAAGATTATAACGCAAATTTAGCTTTGACTTGGGAAGCAGATATTTGGGGTAAAATTAAAAGGCAAAAAGAAGCAGCATACGCTGGATATCTACAATCTACCGAAGTTAAAAAAGCAGTACAAACTAGAATTGTAGCAGATATAGCTTCGGGTTTTTACAGATTGCTAATGCTTGATGCACAATTAGCTGTTGCAAAAAGAAATGTAGAGTTAAACAACAATACATTAAAAATGATAAAAATGCAGTTTGATGCCGGTCAAGTTACCTCATTGGCAATTCAACAAGCAGAAGGACAACAATTAAGAGCGTCACAACTCATTCCTCAAGTTACATCAGAAATAAGCATTCAAGAAAACGCTTTAAGTGCCTTAACAGGAAAATTTCCTTCTGCAATAGAGCGAGCAACAACTTTAGAACAATTAACTATTCCAGAGCAATTAGCAACTGGCGTTCCAGCAACGATGTTAAGCATCAGACCAGATGTAAAAAATGTAGAGCTAGGTTTAAAAATCGCAAATGCTAAAGTTGGTATTGCAAACGCAAAATTATACCCAAGCCTAGTTATTTCTGCTAGTGGCGGCTTAAATTCTTTTCAAGCGAGCAATTGGTTTAACATTCCAGCTTCTTTATTTGGAGTTGTTGGCGGCGGAATTACCCAACCAATTTTTCAGCGTAAAGAGTTAAAAACACAATTCGAACTAGCAAAAGTAGAAAGAGATCAATCGGTTTTATTATTCAGGCAAGCTGTAATTGGAGCTGTGGTGGAAGTTTCTAACGAACAAGCTAAAATCGTTAACCTTAAATCTGAGTATTCAATTGCACAAAACAGAGTGAAAACTTTACAGTTAGCAGTTAAAAACTCAGACTTACTTTTTAAAAGCGGAATGGCAAATTACTTAGAGGTAATTACAGCTCAAGGCAACTTATTACAAGGCGAATTAGATTTAACAACCCTAAAAACTGCACAATTAAATGCTAGTGTTTCTTTGTATAGAGCATTAGGCGGCGGTTGGCAGTAATATTTCGGTCATCATGCCCAGCTCGACTGGGCATCGTAATGCACTAAAAATTACGAGTTAATCTTTAAATCTGTGTTTATCTGTGCACATCGGTGGCTAAAATCCCTTAAAAACAGAAAAAGGCCTGCAATTAATTGCAAGCCTTTTTTATAATGTGTTCCCGACGAGATTCGAACTCATATCGATGGTACCGGAAACCATAATTCTATCCATTGAACTACGGGAACAAATATTTATCGCCTCGCAAAAATATAAAACTATTTTGGATATTAATAATTGGCTTTTCTGAAAAGAAAAAGCCACTTTTGCAGAACGATGTAAACAGAAAGAAGATGTAAATTTAATTATAAAGTTATGGAAGAACTGCTAGTAGACGAAATATTACAATTGTTAGAAAACGATAGTGATAGGCAGTTAAAAACCTATTTAAACGAACTCAACATTTCAGATGTAGAGCATTTAATAGATGAACTTCCACAACATGCCGTTAAATTCATCGAAACACTCTCCATCAAAAGAGCCGTAAACGTATTTCGTATCCTCGATTTCCCTACGCAAGAGCGGATCATTAAAAAACTCCAAAACAATAAACTAACCGAAATCATTAGGCAATTACCGCCAGATGATAGAACCGCACTCTTAGGAGAACTCAAAGGCGATGCAGTTAAAAAACTCCTTAGCCTGCTTCAAGATAACGACAGAAAAGAAGCATTAAACCTATTAGGCTACCAAGAAGATAGTGTTGGGCGCTTAATGACGCCCGATTTTATTGCTGTAAAAATAGATTGGACAGTAAATCGAGTACTCTCACACATTCGTCGTTACGGCAAAAACTCTGAAACCATAGATGTGGTATACGTAATTGATAAAGATGGAGTGCTTTTAGATGATATTCGAATACGTGAAATCCTCCTAGCAGATCCTGAAGTTAAAATAGGAGAACTAACCGATAACCGCCTAATTGCCTTAAAAGTAAACGATCCACAAGAAGAAGCAATTAACGTTTTCAGAATGAATAACAGAGTTGCTTTACCTGTAATTGACGATCAGAATATCCTTTTAGGTATTGTAACTATTGATGATATTTTGTGGATTGCCCACGAAGAATACACCGAAGACATGCACAAAATAGGGGGTACTGAAGCACTCGACGAACCTTATTTAGACATGCCTATTTTAAAGCTCGTTAAAAAAAGAGCAAGCTGGCTCATCGTTCTTTTCCTAGGAGAAATGCTCACCGCAACTGCTATGCAGCACTTCGAAATAGAACTCGAAAAAGCAGTAGTTCTTTCTCTTTTTATCCCCTTAATTATGAGTAGCGGCGGTAATAGCGGTTCCCAAGCATCAACCCTAATCATCCAAGCTATGGCATTAGGCGAAGTAACCATCGCAGCCTGGTGGCGAGTAATGCGCAGAGAACTAATTTCAGGGTTACTGTTAGGTTTAATACTAGGTACAATCGGCTTTATCAGAATATCCTTATGGCAAAACCTCGATCTTTATAATTACGGCACACATTGGTTTTTAATTGCTTTAACTATCTTTTTCACCCTAATAGGCATTGTGCTTTGGGGTAGTTTAATTGGTTCTATGATGCCAATTATTATGAAACGTTTAAAGCTCGATCCCGCCACCTCATCCGCACCATTCGTCGCCACCATGGTCGATGTAACAGGAATTGTAATTTACTTTAGTATCGCTGTTTTAGTCTTAAAAGGAGTATTGCTTTAAGGCTATACTGTTTATACACCTGTCATGCTGAGCTTGTCGAAGCACCTAAATAAACTTTTCGAAAAGTAAATGCAATTTTCGTCTTTGCGAAGGAGATTCTTCACCGACTGCGGCAATCTCCTTCATGGTACAAAAAATATAAGTTGTAAATTACAAGTAGGAGATTGCCACGGCTTGAGAAAAACAAGCCTCGCAAAGACGGACACAGAAGCAATAACGACCGCCCTGCAACCTTCCCAAACCACAATCATTACCAAGAACGTCATATGGCCTTGTAGCATCCTGAAGGAGAAAGCATTCAAACTTTAGCAAACACTTTAACAAACCACTGCCTAAGACAGAAAGCAGTTCGATCCTTCATCGGACCTTTTTCTGTCGCCTTAAAAGTTTGGATCGCTTAATCCGAGAGATGATACTAAGCCTTGATCTTTTGTTTCTTTTATATCAAGAGAAACTGCGAAGCATTCTTGAATACCCCTAAAATAAACACTCATGAAAAACGAAAGAGCCATCGGTGGCGGCGAACCGAAAAAGAGTAAAAGCGGTAGCGAGCTACAAAAGAGATCCTTCGCTGCGCTCTGGATGACGAAATAAAACGAAGCAAGAAAGATTGCTTCGTGCCTCGCAAAGACGACTGCCATAACCAACAAAAAAAGCTATCCTTTCGAGATAGCTTTTCATTATACTTTAAACAAGTTAAACCTTACACATTAAACCTAAAATGCATAATATCACCATCTTCAACAACATAAGTCTTACCCTCAACGCCTAACTTCCCAACCTCTTTACAAGCAGCTTCAGAACCAAGCGTTATAAAATCATTGTATTTAATAACCTCTGCACGAATAAAACCCTTTTCGAAATCAGTATGAATAACGCCAGCAGCTTGTGGGGCAGTAAAACCTTTCGTAATTGTCCAAGCTCTAACCTCTTGCACGCCAGCAGTAAAGTAAGTATACAAATCAAGCAAACGATACGCCGCTCTAATCAATTTATTTACACCAGATTCCGTTAAACCTAAATCAGCCAAAAACTCCTGACGTTCTTCATAGCTCTCCAATTCTGCAATCTCAGATTCAATCTTTGCAGAAATCACTAAAACCTCAGCATTTTCATCAGCTACGCTCGCTTTAACCAAATCAACATACTTATTTCCGTCAATTACCGAAGCCTCATCCACATTACAAACGTACATTACAGGTTTTTGAGTAAGTAAACCCAACTCTTCAATAAAATCGAAGTCGTCTTTCTCTAACGTTGCAGTACGAACAGATTTGCCAGCTTCTAAATGGGTTTTAACCAAAGTTAATATGTCGAAAGTTCTTTTGGCATCCTTATCGGTTTTAGCCATTTTCTCCACCTTCTGTATACGCTTAGCAACCGTATCTAAATCTTTCAACTGCAATTCAGTATCAATAATTTCTTTATCACGAATAGGATCTACAGAACCATCTACATGTATTACATTACCATCATCAAAACAACGTAAAACATGTATAATAGCGCTAGTTGCTCTAATGTTTCCTAAAAACTGATTACCTAAACCTTCACCTTTGGATGCGCCTTTTACTAAACCAGCAATATCTACAATCTCAATAGTATTAGGTTGCACTTTATTCGGTTTTACCAGCTCTGCAAGTTTAGTTAAACGATCATCTGGTACTGTAATTACACCAATATTAGGTTCTATAGTACAGAAAGGAAAATTTGCAGCCTGTGCTTTTGCGTTTGATAAACAGTTAAATAAGGTTGATTTACCCACATTTGGTAAGCCAACTATACCACATTGTAATGCCATTTATATCTTTAATTATTTGTAAATAGTTCATGGACTATAGTCTATTGACTATTTGCCCAAAGGGCGCAAAGATATTAATATTTATTATGTTTATCTTTGAAAATCAATATAAAGACACCAAAATGGAAAACTTAGAAGAGACGACCGAAACACATGAACAAACCACCTTGGTAGTGAGTGAAGAAATACGTAGTTATATTTACGAAATAGCCAAATGGGCAGGTTTTTTAGCTATTGTAGGTTTTGTTTTTACGGGTATTATGATTATCGGAGCATTTACAATTGGTGCTGCCATGAATACTAGTCCAGAGATTATGCTTATGGCTGGGCCATTGGGTAAGTTTGGAAGTATTTTTTTTACCGTGATTTGCTTGGTGTATGCCTTTGCCGTTTTTTATCCGAGTTTATTGTTGTTTAAATATTCTACTAAAGCTAAACATGGCGTTTTGTACGGAGAACAAGGTAGTTTAAATGATGCGCTTAGTAAACTGAAATCGCTTTTTAAGTATTGGGGCATATTGACTATCATTTTTATTAGTTTATATGTACTTGCAATTATTTCTTCGATAATGGCTAAGGTTTAGTTAATAGCTGATATTTCTTTGTGTATCGCGTCATTGCGAGGAGTGAAACGACGAAGCAATCTATCTAGTTGGGAAAGATTGCTTCGTCCCGATGAAAAATCGGAGACTCGCAATGACGATCAAAATCCCAAAGCTTAATAATATTTCTCCATTCCAGCTGCGGGTTTCCAATCAGATTTTGGTTCGAAATAATGCCATAAGGTTTTACTAAGCTTTCTTATTAGTGTGGTTCCTTCATTAGTATGGGCCCATGAAGTATCCTTTTGGTTTTTTGTAGCAATGCAAAATACATAATCACCATGTGGTGCATTTACTAAAACCACTTCAGAACGGGCTTCATCTACCGCACCAGATTTTGATGCTGCTTGCACATATGGAGGAATTTCAGATAATGCTTCCTTATCAAAATAAATACGAATTAAATTACGGTATATCCGTTCTGATGCCGCTGGACTAATCATTTTTCCATTGCGAATAAGCATTAACAATGTTGCCATTTCTCTTGGTGTAGTTTGTCCCCAACCATATTCCTGCTGATTTTGTCTTCTGCCAGGCGTTCTAGAATTTACGCGTGTATATTTTAATCCGTTTTGTTCCATTAATTCATTTATCGCCGTTCCAGTTCCTGCCAAACTTTGGCTCCATAAACTTGCCGTATTATCGCTTGTAGTAATCATTAACATCAAAACCTTACTGAGCCAAATCTTTTCTCCATCTTTAAAAGAACCTAAAATGTCTTCTCCAGCGTATAATAAACTGTCTTTATAAATCAGCTGTGCTTGATAACTGAGCTCGCCTTTTTCTATTTTATTAAAAATACCACAGGTGATAGGTACTTTAACCATACTTGCCGTAGGGAAAATGGTGTCTGCATTAAAACTGGCAGTTTTACCTGTTTTTAAATTTTTCACATACATACCAACATCACCATTAAAGCCTTTGGCCATTTCTGCTAGCATTTTAGTGAGCTTAGCATCTGTTTTTTCTTCTTGTGCAAATAGGTGAGAACTAATAAAAAGTAAAATTAACAGCAGTTTAAATAATTTCATGTTAATGATTTTGGTTAAACGAATATAATAACCTCAGTTTATTATTTATTAAAAAAGTTTATCCTCTACGCTCGTCAACCTGCCCTGTAGCTTGGTCGTCATTCCCAACTTGATTGGGAATCGTAATGCAATAAGAGGCTTTTTTACGCATTACGATTTCCGTTTTCCCGGGAATGACGGGGCAAAAAAAATCCCCCGATGTTATATCAGAGGACTTTTTATATGTTATTCCTTTAATTAGAAAGAAAAATCGTCGCTTTCAGTTTTTGGAGCGTGGTTATATTCTGCATTTTCAGAATATTCGTAGCGTTTTTCAACTACTTCTTGATGAGATTTAATGTACTCAACAGTTTCTGTTAAACCTTCAGTAAACTTTTCGAAATCTTCTTTGTATAAAAAGATTTTATGTTTTACAAAAACACCATCCTCTAATCTCTTTTTGCTCTCTGTTAAGGTTAGGTAATAATCGCCTGAACGTGTTGCTTTTACATCAAAAAAGTAAGTTCGCTTACCAGCTCTTACTTTCTTGGAAAAAACCTCTTCTCTCTCTTTGTTGTCAAAATCTCCCATTGTTGTGTGTTGTAATTAGTTTAAGGTTGGGGTAAATATAAAGCAATAATTATTAAAGTTCAAAATAGAAAGTACAGTAATTGTTCAAATTAATAAATAATACTATTTGAGGTAAAGAGGGTTTATCTTTTAACGAAGCTGATGAAACCAATTTTACGTAGTTTACGGTATAATAGTGCCTTGAATTTGATATGCATAATTAGTTAATATGCATACTGGTCAACTTCGTACTTAGTTCGATTCATGTTCGGGGAAATGTCCACTTTTGGAAAAGTGTATACACCAAAACCAGCAGGTGACCTAAACTAATACCGAGCTTGATAGGAGCTCTACCAGAACATAAGTCGCGGTAAGGTCGCTACAAGGTCGCCTTAGTATCGCGGTAAGTATTAAGAAAAAAATAGAAATTGTAACGGAAAATCGTTGTAGATGGGATGGTTTTTAAATATACATTTTTTATGACAAAGGTTCTTTCAATATTTAAAGTAGTTATTATTTAGGCATGGCCCCGCCATTCTTAACCCAATTTTCCATCTCTTTTTTTCTAATCATTGCCTTTTCATTTTCAATTCCATATCTAACAACAAAATATTTGTAATTTCTACGGAATTTTGACTTTCGAGCAATTATAGAATTTGGAAATGTAACTCTGTAAATATTGTATTCTTTTACAGATTGATCATAATTATCTAAGCTCAAATTGAGTTTGTCATTCAAATTTGATTTCAAACTATCTGACATTAAAATCTTATTTAATTTATATTCATTTAATTCAATTTTGTTTGAGTATTCTGTCGAGTAGCTGAATTTTTTTGAACTTTCTAGATAATATTTTAAGCTATCACTTTTTGTCTCTTGTTTAGCTAATTCTGTATTTCTTTCTCGTATGTTTTCAACATATTTCCCCCAATTCTGTTCAACTTTTTTACTTAGAATTTCCAGATTTTCTTTAGTATTTCGTCGGAATAGAAACCATGCAGCCGCACAAATTCCAACAAAGATTATTAATGTAATTAGACAGCCTTTTATATATTTCATTCTCTTTTAGTTTAATTAAAGGATAATTACTGATCACTTCTAAACTGAGGTATTCTCTTCTTCTAATAACTGATTATCATACATTTCTGTATAAACGCCACCTTTGTTAAGCAATTCTTGATGTGTGCCTTGTTCAATAATTTTTCCATCATCTAGCACAATAATTTTATCAGCGTTTTTAATAGTGGATATGCGATGAGCGATTAAAATACAGGTTTTCCCTTTCATGATTTGACCCAAATTGCCTAATATTTCTTCTTCGGTTTTGGTATCAACTGCCGAAAGACAATCATCGAATATTAATATTTTAGGTTCTTTTATTAATGCTCTTGCAATAGAAACACGCTGTTTTTGCCCGCCAGATAGCGTAATGCCACGTTCGCCAAGCATGGTTTCGAACTTCAAATCAAAATCTATAATGTTATTATATACAGCCGCATTTTGCGCAGCTTTCTCAACCTGACCAGGTTTAACTTCACTTAAGCCAAAGGCGATGTTGTTTTTAATGGTATCAGAAAAAAGAAATACTTCTTGTGGTACAAAACCAATCTGATTTCTATAATTAGTAAGATTTAAATTTCTTAATTCAATATCATCAATTTCAATTTTGCCACTATCAGTATCATACATTCGCATTATTAAATTTGCTAACGTAGATTTTCCAGATCCAGTTCTACCAATTACCGCTAAAAATTGCCCTTTTTCTACTTCAAAACTTACATCTTTTATGGCTTCAATTCCAGTATCTGGATAAGTAAAACTTACGTTTTTAAAGCTAATTTTTCCATCAAAAACTGGTGTTTCAGCTGTGCCAGAAGTAATATCTGGTTGTAATTGTAAAAATTCGTTAATCCGCTTTTGTGATGCCGCCGCTCTTTGTATTAGCGTAGTCACCCAACCCAACATGGTTACTGGAAAGGTTAATTGGTTTACGTAAACTATAAATTCTGCAATGTTACCAGGGGTGATGGAACCTTCCATTACTTGCTTTCCACCTATATAAACGGTTAAAATAGTGCTTAAACCAACTAATAAAAGCATTGTAGGATAAAACAATGCCTGAACTTTAACCAAATTCATAGAACTATTCTTATAAGCAATACTTTCATCTGCAAAAACAGATTGAGTTTGTTCTTCTCTTACGTACGATTTAATCACTCGAATGCCAGAAAATCGCTCTTGTACAAAACTCGATAATCGCGATAGCTGCTCTTGAATTCGTTCGCTTTTTTGATTGATGATTGTGTTTACATAGTAAATGGTAACAACTAAAATTGGGAGTGGCAGTAAACAATAAATAGCCAATTTACTATTTACATCGAACATAAAATAGATAATTAGACAGAAAAGTACAGCTGTATTGATGGTGTACATAATAGCTGGTCCAACATACATTCGTACTCTATTTACATCTTCGGTAGCACGGTTCATTAAATCTCCAGTATTATTTCGACGATAAAAACCAAGGCTTAATTTTTGATAATGCGCATAAATTTCATTCTTCATATCGTACTCAATATGCCTCGACATGAGGATGATGGTTTGTCGCATAAAAAATAAAAACAATCCTCTGATGAGGTACATTACTAATATGAGTGCGCCAAAAAAGAATAAGCTATAACTGAAAATATCATAGATAATTTGCTGACGATCAAAGCCATTAAATAACTGATAGATTAAAATATTTTCGGTAATTAAATTAAATGCATGACCAACAACTTGGGCTGGTACTACGCCAAAAATATTTGAAATGATGACGAAGACAATTCCAGGAATAATCCACCATTTATATTTATAGAAGTATTTGTTTAAATAAAGAAGATGTTTCATCAGTTGGTAAAGTTAGCCAAAAGAGTTTCTTTTTTTAATAAAAACAAAGTAAAATAATGGTTTTTTTATCTTAATTTTGCCACCGTCAATTCAACAAATTTGTATGTCTGGTACTAGTTCTATCGTCACTTCCGTTTTAGACCAATTAAGCGCATCAGGCCATAAAAAAGTGGTTTTTTGCAATGATCCCGATACCGGATTAAAAGCCATTATTGCTATTCATGATACAACTTTAGGCCCTGCTTTAGGCGGAACACGTATGTTTAATTACAGTTCTGAAGCAGAAGCTTTAGAAGATGTGTTGCGTTTATCAAAAGCAATGACCTATAAATCTGCCATTACTGGATTAAATTTAGGTGGCGGAAAAGCAGTGATCATTGGAGATTCTAGAAAGAATAAAACAGAGGCTTTAATGAGAAGTTATGGTCGTTTTATCAAAAATCTTAACGGTGAATTTATCACTGCCGAAGATATGGGTACTACGACTAGAGATATGGAGTACATCCGCATGGAAACAAGCCATGTTACAGGTGTTCCTGAATCGTTAGGTGGTGCTGGTAATCCTGCATTGTATACTGCTAAAGGAGTTTTTCTTGGAATTAAAGCATCTGTTAAAGAAGTTTTTGGTACCGATATGTTAGCTGGAAAATCTATAGTGGTACAAGGTATTGGAAATGTTGGCGAGCACTTAGTTGATTTATTGAGACAAGAAAACGTTGAAGTTTACATTAGCGATATAAATGAAGAGCGTTTGCATGAAGTTGCCCGTAAATACAAAGCAAAACCGATTGACGCAGATAAAATATTCACCATTGGTGCAGATATTTATTCGCCATGCGCATTGGGAGCTACGCTAAATGATAAAACCATAAAAAACATGAAATTCTCTATCATTGCTGGTTCGGCAAATAACCAATTAGCAGATGAAGATGTTCATGGTCAGTTGTTGTTGGATAAAGGAATTTTATATGCGCCAGATTATTTAATTAATGCTGGAGGTTTAATTAACTGCTACTCTGAATTAACAGGGTTTGGTAAAAAACGTACCATGCAATTAACTGAGCATATTTACGATGCTACTCGCGAAGTATTTAAATTATCTAAGTCTGAAAAAATACCTACTAATTTAGCTGCGGCTCGCATTGCGGAAAAAAGAATAAGCGACATTAAAAAAATAAAATCATCATATTAATTAGTATAAACGGTAGAAATTACCACTCGTTCTTACATTCATGTTAAACAGAAGGCACCTAAGAATCAAAGCTTTGCAAAATATTTTTGCTTGGCACATGACAGAAAAAAAAGATGTAGTAAGCAGTCAAAAAACTTTAATGCAAAGTATTGATAGTGTTTACGAAATGTATATCCGTATGCTTGCCTTATTGGTAGATGTAACGGAATATACCGCAAACGATGCAATTGAAAGAGCAAGCAAGCACTTGCCAACTGCAGAAGATTTAAATCCAAATCAGAAATTATTGCACAATAAGTTTGCAGTAACTTTAAAGCAAAATCCAGAATATACTGCGGCTATTAATAAATATCAGGTAAACTGGCATGCAGATCCAGAATTGGTAAAATCTATCTTTATCAAATTAAAAGATACGAAAGAATATGCAGCCTATCTTGAAGAAGGAGATGAAACGTTAGAAAGTTCTAAAGAAATCATCAAGTTTATTTTCCGTAAAATTTTATTGAAGAACTTAAATATTGTTCAAGCATTTGAAGATAAATTCATCAACTGGTCGGTAGATAGAGAAGTAATGCAAGGCATGATTGCTAAAACATTAAAAAACTTCACTTCTGAAGATCCTTTTAAAAATAAGTTAACTCCAATTAGTGCCGACTGGGTGGAAGATAGCAGATTTGTGAAAGATCTTTTTGCGTATACGTTGAAAAATGATAACGCTTATCAGGAACTAATTGCAGAGCGAACTAAGAATTGGGAATCGGAAAGAATTGCATTAATGGATACTATTTTAATGAAAATGGCCATTTGTGAGTTGATGAATTTTCCATCTATTCCTGTTAAGGTAACTATTAACGAGTACTTAGAATTATCAAAAGATTACAGTACACCGAAAAGTAATTCGTTTATAAACGGTATCTTGGATAAGATTTTAAACGATTTAAAAAGAACAAATAGTATTAAAAAATTAGGTAGAGGTTTGATAGAAGATTAATACCTTTAAAAAGAAATAAGAATCTAATGAAGAAAATATTCGCCATCGCATTCGTTGTAATTGCCTTTACAGCTTGTAAACAAAAGGCTTCTAAAACAGTTGAAGAAAAAGCTATTGCATCAACTAGCGCTGCTGCACCTGCAGTTTTAGCAGAAGATGCGCCTAAAGTTAAATTTGAAAAAGAAATTTACGATTTTGGTGTAATTAAACAAGGTGAAAAAGTACAAACGAGTTTCAAATTTACAAATACAGGTAAAACTCCATTAATTATTACAGATGCAACTGCTACATGTGGTTGTACAGCTCCAGAATATCCAAAAACACCAGTTAAGCCAGGTGAAGAAGGTGTTATTAAAGTAACATTTGATAGTACAGGGAAAATGGGAATGCAAGATAAAGTAGTTACAATAACTTCTAATGCAAATCCAGAAGCAAACAAATTGCACTTGGTAGGCGAGGTTAAAGAACCAAAATAAAATAAGTTGATAGTTCATGGTCTATAGTCCATAGATTGGATGTTTAATCAAGTAGGCTATCAACCATCAACTAATAAACCATTAACCAATAAACAATTAAACACAAAATAAATGACATCACCAGTAATTTTACAAGCAGCAGGCGGAAGTAGCCTATATAGTACAATCATACCAATGGTATTAATTATGATTGTTTTCTATTTCTTTATGATTAGACCACAAGTAAAGAAAGCTAAAGACCATAAAAAATTAGTTGAAGGTTTGGGTATAGGCGATAAAATTGTAACTACCGCAGGTATACACGGTAAAATTGTAGGTGCTAACGATACTACTTTTTTAATTGAAGTAGAAGGTGGTACAAAAATCCGTTTCGATAAATCTGCAGTTTCTTTAGATGCAACTAAGGCAGCTACAACAGCAGCAACTCCAAAAGCATAAGAAGTTTTCTATAGTAAAAAGCCGCTCTTTCGTAATTTCGAGAGAGCGGCTTTTTTTTGTAAATTTACACCATGCCGTTTATTAAATTAACTAAAATAGAGCGCAAGCGTTTTGTATTACTCATTACCTGCTTACTTTGTGCAATAGCTGCTTGGTTATTTATGGCGCTTAATAATAAATATGTGTATACGGCTAAAACAGAGTTGATATACAAAGATGAACCACAAAAAAAAGCATTTAAACCTTTACAACCAGATATAGTTGATTTGCAAGTTGAAGGTACCGGATGGCAATTGCTTTTTTCGCGTTTACGCATTAAACCTCAGTCAATTACGGTAAGTTTAGAGAAATTAACTAATCGAAATTTCATTCTATTTTCAGAGCAATTGCCACAAATTAATAAGCAATTAGGAAGCGCTCAGAAAATTATTTCCATTAAACCAGACACCTTATATTTCGATTTTTCTAAACGGACAAATAAGCGTGTGCCTATAAAATTGGTGTCAAATCTTAGTTTTGTGAAGCAATACGGAATTTCAAATCAAATTCATTTAACGCCGGCCTATGTAAATATTTCTGGTCCGCAAGAAGAATTGGCCAAAATTTCAATGTGGTATACAGATACCTTAAAATTAGACGATTTACAAAAACCTACCAACACCAGAATTGCAATCAAGCAAAATAATTCAAATAATATTAGCATTTACCCGAGTAGTGTTGGTGTAAAAATTCCTGTTGATGAATTTACAGAGAAAACGGTGGAAGTACCACTTAACATAATCAATAACAAAGATTTTTACGATATTAAATTATATCCAAAAAAAGTGGCCGTTACGTTTATGGTTGCGCTATCAAGTTATCAAGAAGTTGATGAAGATTTTATAGAAGCCACAGTAGATGTAAACGAGTGGAAACAATTAGGTCATCATAAGTTTTCTGTTAAGATTACACGTTTCCCAAATTATTGCAAATTGTTGAGCGTAACGCCTAATAAAATCAATTTTATTATCGAAAAATAATGCTAAAAGTAGGAATAACAGGCGGAATTGGTAGCGGTAAAACAACTGTTTGCAAAGTGTTCGAAACGCTGGGTATCCCTGTTTTTTATGCTGATACTGTTGCCAAGGAATTAATGGTGACAGACTCAATTTTAATAGCAGGTGTAAAATCAGCATTTGGTGCAGCAAGTTATTCACCTAATGGGATTTTAAACAATAAACATATCGCAAATATTGTATTCAATAATAAGACTGAGCTCGAAAAATTAAACTCATTAGTTCATCCAGCTGTATTTAGAGCATTTGATACATGGGAAAAGGAGATGCCACAATCTGTACCATATACACTTAAAGAAGCAGCTTTGCTATTTGAAAGTGGTTCGTATAAAATGTGCGATAAAAACATACTAGTTACTGCGCCTTTAAATTTAAAATTGGCTAGAGTAATGCAACGCGACGGAGTTACAGAAGCACAAGTGCAAGCTCGAATGGATAAACAATTTACCGACGAACAAAAAGCTAAAATGGCTGATTATTTTATTGATAACACCGAAAAGAGCTCAGTTATTCTACAAGTTTTAGACTTACACCAGCAGTTTTTGAGTCTGTAGCTGCTAAATTAAAATTATGTCAAACCCCACTCAAATTATAGACGATTTTATCGTTCAAACTAAAACTGGCCTATTTTGTAGCTACGGAAATTTCTATTTAGATCCAAAAGAACCTGTAGTAAATGCCGTAATTTCTCACGCACATGGCGATCACGCAATTGGAGGAAATCAAAATGTGTATTGTACCGAAGCGACATCAGTTTTTATGCAACATCGGTATAAGAAATTCGCAGCAGCAGATTTCCACATCAAATCATACCATACAAAATTTACAGTAAACGGAGTTGAAATAAGTTTTTATCCCGCTGGGCATATATTAGGGTCTGCTTTAGTATTGATGAGTTATAAAGGTGTAAACTATTTATATACTGGAGATTACAAGTTGGAAGAAGATGCGACATGTGAACCGATTGAGTTTGTAAATGCAGATGTACTCATTACTGAAACTACGTTTGCAAATCCAGAAACTGAACACCCTGATGCGGTGGCTGAAATAAAAAAGCTAAACGATGTAAAACAGAATATCATGTTGGGCGCTTATGCACTTGGCAAAAGTCAACGTTTAATTGCTATGATAAATCAGCATTGCCCAGAAAAAAGAATATTGGTACATCACAGTATTATGCCGTTTGTAAAAATTTATGAGCAACTAGGAATGCAACTCGGTAAATACGAAGTTTACGATAGAAAAGTGATGAAAAACAATCATTCTGATATGGTTTACATCGTACCTCCAATGGTTTTTAACAGTTATATAAAAGCAATAAATGTGGTCAGAATTTTTGCCACAGGGTGGAAACACTTACAAAGTAAAAACGAAGTTCAATTGTATATTTCGGATCACGTGGATTGGAAAGCAATTTTAGAAACTATAAAAAATGTAGCGCCTAAGCAGGTTTGGACAACTCATGGCAGTGGCACACAGTTACAATCTTATTTTGCTCCTAATTTGGTCGTTAAATTGCTTAATTAATGGAAGAAGGTATTGATTATTATCTCAACGAAGATGGTCTAATGGTTTTTACAGCGGCTTATCACCTTAAAAGGGGGTATTGCTGTAAGAATAAATGCAAACATTGTCCGTGGAATTATGGGAAAGATAATGGTCAGAAAACCTCACATCTATTACCTAACCAACCGAAAAACAAATAATGCTAGTACAAAAAGAAACAAAAACATCAAATCCAGAAAACATTTTTCAAAAAACCTTAGTTAACATCACGCACACTTTTCATTGGAGTAGCCAGCAAGTAAAAGATACTTTACTACCATTTGATATTACTCAGCAACAATACAATGTGTTAAAAATCATCAAAGCTCAATATCCAAGTCCATCTACCGTAGGTTTAATTCAAGCTAAAATAGTAGATAAAATGAGCGATACTTCTAGAATTGTAGATCGATTAATTCAAAAAGGCTACGTTGAGAAAACTGTAAATACATACGATAAACGAGCGGTAGATATCATCATTTCTGAAAACGGATTATCACTATTAAAAGAAATAAGCAAAAAAATAGATTTTTCTACGTTAATAGCGCCTAATCTTACTGCAGAAGAAGCGGAGAAATTAAATGTATTATTAGATAAAATGAGGGGGTAAGAGGTAATAATTTGAGTTCGATTATTTAAATTCGCTCGTCATTCCCAACTTGATTGGGAATCGTAATGCAATAGAAGGCTTTTTTACGCATTAAGATTCCCGTTTTCACGGGAAAGACGAGTAAGTTAGGTATTTCGTGGTGCTATGCAGTCCAAAAAATTAATGCCCTGCACTATAAAAACCAACCAATGCAATTCCAATACCTAATAAAACGGCTAACATTTTGCGTTTGTTAATTTTATGATCAGCACTTGATTCGAAAAGAATGGTAGTAGAGATATGTAAAAATATCCCAATTACAATGCCCATCATTTTGTTAAAATAAGGCTCCATTCCGCTAATGCTGCCATTACTTAAGCTGATGCTGAAGTAATACCCGGCAGGTGCCATTACAGCAAAAAGAATAATGTAAAAAACAACTCCTTTTGGTTTAAAATGATTTTGAACTAAAATACTAGCTAATGCAAATGCAGCAGGAATATGATGTAAAGCGATACCGAATATCAATTCATTGTTTTGGTCTTTTGCTAAAGGCATTCCTTCTAAAAAAGCGTGTAAGCACAAACTAATCATAATTCCCCATGGAAAAATATGCCCATCATGGTGTTTGTGAATATGCCCATGCTCTACACCTTCAGAAAATTGTTCTAAAAATATTTGTAAAAGAAAGCCGATTAAAATAAATATACCAATTTCACCTTTATCAGGTCCACTGTAAGCATCGGGTATTAAGTGTAAAACGGTGATGGCAAATAAATACGCACCGCTAAAAGAAAGAATGAGTTTTAATAATTGCGACTTATCATTCTTTACTAAAAAGATAGCTAAGCCTCCTAAAAAAGCACAAAAGAATAAAACGAGAAATTTCCAGATTTCCATTAAGCCTTAGGTTGAAATTTTTTGTAAAGATAATAGGTAAATAAACCAATGCAAGTTCCTAATATGGCGCCCGCAAACGTATCAATAGGGTAGTGTACGCCAACATATATTTGCGCAAAGCTGATGATAAATGCCCAGGCCAAACCTAAAGGTAAAATAGGTTTCCATCTGCTATAAAAAAGGCAGATTAAAAATACCGCAATCCCGAAATGATTTGTAGCATGAGAAGATGGGAAACTATAACCGCTACCACAAGGCACTCGATGAATAATTTCTTTTGATAAACTCACCTCATTACACGGTCTTATTCGTGCAACAGTAGGTTTTATAAGTCTCGATGCAATTAAATCGCCCATGGCAAAAGTTACCAAGAGCATGCAAATCATATAATAACCTTGTTTTTTATAATGTTTTATGCAAAATACAATGATAAAAAGGTACAACGGCGACCAAAAGAAGCGGTTTCTCATTAATGGCATTAACCAATCGAAAAACTCATTGCTTAAACCGCGATGAATTTTCAAAAACAACTCCGTATCAAACTGTTGTAACTCTGCTATCATGCTTTTTTACAAACAAGTAATAAACGATCTGATTTTGTTTCATCAAATGGCTCTAATGCATAACTTCCAAAAACAGCAGTAATTGTTAATCCACTTTTGCTAAACATTCGCTCAAAGTCTGATAATAAAAAAGCTTGCACACGTTCTTCAAAAGCATATGCCTTTAATTTGTGTTCAAAATTAATATGCTTAATTATTTTTCCATCAGCAACAAATTTGTGTAAATGAAATTCAATTCCATCTATCGTTTTAGTTTCCTGATTAGTTAAATTCTTAATTATTTTCTGTGTATTAAAATAATCAATCACCAAAACACCATCTTCTTTTAATCCTTTTCTAAAGGATTTTAGTGCATTTACATGATCTTTTTCAGTATCAAAATAACCAAAGCTTGTAAACAGGTTTAGCGCAAAATCAAAATAATTAATGTAAGCTAATTTGCGCATGTCGTGCACATAAAAGTGCAGGTTTTTCTGTTCAAATTGTTGCGCATATTTAATGCTTTGTTCAGATAAATCTATTCCCGTAACATCGTATCCCTTTTTGTTTAAGTAAATAGAATGACGACCTCTTCCGCAAGCGATATCCAGTATTCTGCTATTAAGTTTGGGTTTAAGATATGCAGACAGATTATCAATTAAAAACTCTGCTTCTTCATCATTCCGTTGACTATAAAGAATATGATAGTAAGGAGAATTAAACCAATATTGAAACCATTTTCGCTGCATTTCGCTGATGAGTTAACGTTTTGTGATGAGCAAATATAGTACATTGTAGGCAACAGATATGGATTTAAATTTTTTTAGCATGAGCCGCAGATGCGCAGATTTTGTATTTTATTCATTATGTCGATAATACATAGAGATTTAATGTTTCTTATTTAAATCTGCGCATCTGCGGCTTAATACCTGCAATACATTCATTTTATTACCTTCATGTGTGTTAAAATAGAAGGTCATTCCTTAAATTTTTATTATTTTTGAAAAAATCTACAGAACTTGACTTTAATAAAATCTATATCCGGAATTAGAGGGACCATTGGCGGAAAAGCTGGTGATGGTTTAACCCCAATCGACATTGTTAAATTTACTGCAGCCTATGGTTCATGGGTAATTAACAAAACTCAAAATAAAAAAATTGTACTTGGTCGTGATGCCCGTATTTCGGGAGAAATGGTTAATAATTTAGTAATTGGTACACTGCAAGGTTTAGGTATCGAGGTAATAGACTTAGGTTTATCTACCACGCCAACTGTAGAAATTGCTGTTCCTTTAGAAAAAGCTGGCGGAGGAATTATTTTAACGGCTAGTCATAATCCAAAACAGTGGAATGCCCTAAAACTATTAAATGAAGATGGCGAATTTATTAGCGATGCCAACGGAAAAGAAGTTTTAGAAATAGCAGAAAATGCAGATTTCGCTTTTGCAGATGTAAACGAATTGGGTAAAGTTGTTGCAAACGATACCTACCTACAAAAACATATCGATATAATTTTGGCTTTACCTTTGGTAGATGTAGAAGCCATTAAAAAAGCAAATTTCAAAATTGCAATTGACTGTGTGAACTCAAGCGGAGGTATTTTTATTCCAGCTTTGCTTAAAGCATTAGGTGTACAAACCGTTTATGAATTATATTGCGAGCCAAATGGAGAGTTTCCTCACAATCCTGAGCCTTTGCCAGAAAACTTAACAGAAATTGCTAAAGTTGTACAAGAAAAAAGAGCCGATTTAGGTATTGTAGTAGATCCAGATGTAGACCGTCTTTGTTTTGTAAATGAGGATGGAACCATGTTTGGCGAAGAATATACATTGGTAGCAGTTGCAGATTATATTCTTAAAAACACAGTAGGTAATACAGTTTCCAACCTATCATCAACCCGTGCTTTAAGAGATGTAACCGAAAAAGCAGGTGGTGTTTACAACGCATCAGCAGTAGGAGAGGTAAATGTAGTGAACCAAATGAAAGCTACAAATGCAATTATTGGTGGCGAAGGCAACGGTGGAATTATCTATCCTGAATTACATTATGGCCGTGATGCTTTAGTTGGTATTGCTTTATTTTTATCGCACTTAGCAAAAGCGGGTACATCTATTTCATTATTACGTAGTACCTATCCACAATATCATATTTCTAAAAATAAAATTACGCTTACGCCAGAAATGGATATCGATGCTTTATTAATTAAAGTACAAGAGAAATATAAAAACGAAAAAACAAGCACAATAGATGGCTTAAAAATTGATTTTGCAAACGAATGGGTGCATTTACGCCGTTCAAATACAGAACCAATTATCCGTATTTATAGCGAAGCTGAAAATGAAACTGTAGCCGAAGGTTTGGCGAACAAAATCATATCAGATATTAAAGAAATATTACAACTCAACTAATACTACATCAGTATAATCATATTAAAATGAAAAGGGTTTATTTAGATAATGCCGCAACCACACCATTAGACAAAGAAGTTATTGCCGAAATGACCAATGTAATGGAGAATTTCTACGGAAATCCATCTGCCATACATGCACTTGGTCGCGAAGTAAGAACGCTGGTAGAAAAAGCCAGAAAAACTGTGTCTGGTTTGCTAAATGCTTCACCATCAGAAATATTTTTTACTTCAGGTGGTACAGAAGCAGATAATACAGCAATTCGTTGTGGCATTTCTGCCTATGGCATTAAACATGCCATCACTTCTAAAATAGAGCATCATGCGGTAGAACATACCTTAAATATGTTGCTAAAAGATGGTGTGATAGATAAATTGAGCTTCGTAAATATTGATGAAAAGGGTAATATCGATTACAACCATTTAGAAGAATTATTACAAAATAACCCACGCACTTTTGTATCATTAATGCATGCCAACAACGAATTAGGTACATTAACCGATATGGAAAAGGTAGGCGATATCTGCGAAAAATATAACGCAATTTACCATGCAGATACCGTTCAGACCATGGGGCATTACCCACATGATGTACGTAAATTAAAAGCTCATTTCATCGTTTGTGCAGCTCATAAACTACACGGGCCAAAGGGAGTTGGCTTTTTATATGTAAACAGCAACATTAAAATTCCACCAATGATTTATGGCGGTGCACAAGAACGCAATATGCGTGGTGGTACTGAAAACGTATATGGAATTGTAGGTTTAGCCAAAGCCCTAGAAATTGCATATAAAGAAATGGACGAGCACCAAACTTATATCCAATCGCTAAAAGATTATTTAAAAGAACAATTAATTGCTGAAATTCCTGGTATTGCTTTTAATGGCGAAACAGATGCAGACAAAAGCCTTTATACCGTATTAAACGTATCTTTTCCAGAAATGGACATGGCAGATATGTTGTTATTCAATTTAGATATTAATGGCATTTGTGCTTCAGGCGGTAGCGCTTGCTCATCAGGTTCAAACATTGGCTCACACGTTTTAAACGGCATAAAAGCAGACCCTAATCGCCCGTCGGTACGTTTTTCTTTTAGTAAATACACCACTAAAGAAGAATTAGATTACGTATTAGAAAAAGTTAAAATGGTAGTGAAACAGAATGCGTTAGCTTAATCGTCATTACGAGCAAGTTTGTCATTCTGAGCTTGTCAAAGAATCTAAAAAAAGCCTTGGCATTTACGCTAAGGCTTTTTTATTGAAAAGAAAAGGCAATTTCCCATAGCAATAACAATCCCGCTTTTCGTTTCAATCTTTTTGTATGAACACTTCGCCGTCATTTCGACCGTAGTGGAGAAACCTTTGGACATCGCACTTCAGTCAAGACAACGCAGCACAAAAAGTATTTCCACTACAATCGGGTTTAATTAAACAAAGCTTGTGCTACTATAAGCCATCCCATAGCGAAATGCCAAAATCATAGCGCAAAAAAAATAAGTTGAAATATATGCTATCTTATTAAAAATCAGTATATTTAATATAGTATTTAAATAAAGCGGTTTAAGTTTATGTTAAAAAACTCCAGGTCGGAGTTAATTTTTAGAAAGCAAAATCCCTTTTCAAAAACCTTAAAATACACACCAGAGTTAAGGTTAAGCTTCATCCTCATCAATTTAAACTGTTTTAAGGATAGTTTTTCTTCACAAAAGAAGAAAAAACAAGAATTGAATAGCGTTAAATTTTGTTTTACTAGGATAAGTTATGCAAAGCATCTTATCCATAACCTGATGAATCTTATGGAACCGAATGCACACAAAAACGGCAAAAAAGGCAATTTGCAAGCCGAAAACAAACAAGAAAAGAGACACGTAGAAAACTTTGAACGGAACTCTTCCTCTGTCGAAACTACTTTAAATTTTAGTAAACGACATGGTAGGCGCTTCCATTCATTTGGCGATGGTCATGAACCGGGTATAATGCCAGGAACAGGATTTTAAGAGCTAATTCTAGTTGAGCTTCAATTTATATTTATCGCCATTAAATGTGGGATAGTTATTTCTATTGCCTCATGCTGACGCGAGTTGCAACTCTTGTATTGGCAACTGCAAGTTTTGTACTGGCACCTGCAACATTATAATAACACATTCGTCTTTGCGATCCCGATTTTTCATCGGGAGTGGCAATCTCCTTCATGCTATAAAAACAACAACAAGTAAATTACAAATAGGAGATTGCCACGACTTGTGAAAAACAAGCCTCGCAAAGACGGGCATAAAGCCTTGATCTTTTGGCAAGAGATATTGCGACGCGTTCTTGAACACCCCTAAAATAAACACTCGTTAAAAATGAAAAAGCTACAGCAGTGGCGAGCTAAAAATTCAAAACAATATTTTTTAAGCATTGTTATTTAGTAACACTACTTAAAAAAACAAGATCATGGAAACAACTAAAAAACACAGGGAAGTTAAAAATGATTTGATTACCCCAGATATCGAAAAAGAAGAAGTGAGGAACGAAGAAAACATCGAGAAAAATTCGTCTTCAAACATCACTAGTAAATTTGAAAAGAAACACGGCCGTACGCATAATTCATTCGGCGATGGTCATGAACCAGGAACAACACCAGGTACAGGCGTTTAAATAATAACCATTATTTTACTAAATTTAAACCACGACAATTTTTTCGTGGTTTTTAATTTTCCCTACAATGCAAAGAAGACAATTTATTCAGAATTCAGCATTAGCAGCCGCAATGCTTGCCTTTTATAAGTCAGATGTTTTTGCAAGCACAAACTTAGCAAGAGCCTATCAGTTTAAAGCCTTACGCAATGATGTAGGTATTTTTATCGAACAAGGCGGCACCATCGCTTGGCTAAATAGTTCTAATGGTTTTGTTGTAGTCGATGCACAATTTCCAACCTCTGCACCACATGTAATAGAAGAATTAAAGAAACTTGGAGAAAAACCATTCAAATATTTATTAAATACACACCATCATGGCGACCATACTTCTGGAAACATTGCTTTTAAAGGATTAACCGAACATGTGGTAGCACATCAAAACTCGCTAATTAATCAAAAGCTAGCGGCCGAGAAAGCTAAAAACGAAGACAAACAGCTTTTCCCAGATATCACCTTTGGTAAAGGCTGGAAGGCTCCAGTAGGAAAAGAAAAAATAAGCGCCTATTATTATGGCTCAGGTCATACCAATGGTGATGTTGTTTATCATTTCGAAAATGCAAACATTGTACATGTGGGCGATTTAGTATTCAACCGTCGTTATCCATTTATTGATAAAGATAATGGTGCTCACATTGGAAACTGGATAATCGCGTTAGACAAAATTCAAAAACAATTTGATAACGATACCTTATTTGTTTGGGGACATAGTTTAGATCCAGAAAAGGTTACCGGTAGCAAAGCTGATGTTAAAGCCTTTCAAAATTACTTGCAATCTTTATTAACTTTTGTGAGCGCCGAAATTAAAGCTGGTAAAACGAAAGAGGAGATTTTAAAAACAACTAGTATTCCTGGTGCACCAGAATGGCAAGGCGATGGAATAGCAAGAAGTTTAACAGCAGCATATACAGAATTAACAGTAGGTTAGTTTTATCAAATACATTTTAGCCGCAGATGCGCAGATTTATTTAGTTATAATCTGCGCATCTGCGGCTATTTTTATACAATCTTAAAAAAGCAACTAGTATTCCTGGTGCACCAGAATGGCAAGGCGATGGAATAGCAAGAAGTTTAACTGCAGCATATCAAGAATTAACAGTAGGTTAGTTTTATCAAATACATTTTAGCCGCAGATGCGCAGATTTATTTAGTTATAATCTGCGCATCTGCGGCTATTTTTATACAATTTATAAACATTCCATATTAAAAATTTATTAGCTATTCTGCTGATAACTAAAGAAATCCACAATCCTATCGGGTATATTTGTACTATTAAATCCTTTTTATATGGATGATTTTTTAGCAGCCCGCTCACAAATGGCCCTTTCATTGGGTTTTCATATTATTTACGCTTGTATCGGTATGGTGATGCCATTTTTTATGGCGGTATCACACTACAAATGGCTTAAAACCAATAACGAAGTTTATAAAAACATCACGAAAGCTTGGAGCAAAGGTGTAGCCATCTTTTTTGCTACAGGTGCAGTATCTGGCACTATGCTTTCTTTCGAATTGGGTTTACTTTGGCCAAAGTTTATGGAACATGCCGGACCAATTTTCGGTATGCCTTTTTCTTTAGAGGGAACAGCTTTCTTTATTGAAGCAATTGCGTTAGGTTTCTTCCTTTACGGCTGGAACAAATTAAACAAATGGTTTCATTGGTTTACTGGTGTAGTAGTTGGCGTAAGCGGACTAGCATCAGGTATTTTGGTAGTTGCAGCCAATGCATGGATGAATAGTCCAGCAGGTTTTGATTTCGTAAACGGACAATATTTAAACATAGATCCAATTGCAGCCATGTTTAATAAAGCTTGGTTTAGTCAGGCGTTGCACATGTGTTTGGCCGCTTTTACAGCGACTGGTTTTGCTGTTGCAGGTGTTCATGCGTTAATGATTTTAAAAAAACAAAACAAAGACTTCCATTATAAAGCTTTTAAAATTGCTGCCACCTTTGCCACCATTTGCGCTGTTTTGCAACCAATAAGTGGAGATATTTCTGCAAAAGATGTAGCTAAAAGGCAACCTGCAAAATTGGCGGCCATGGAAGCCTTATATCAAACACAAAAACCTGCGCCTTTATTAATTGGGGGTATTGTAGATGAAAAGAACAAAAAAGTAAATTATGCCATTGAAATTCCAGGTGCATTAAGCTTTTTAGCGCATGGCGATTTCAAATCAGAAGTAAAAGGTTTAGATAAAATTCCAGAAAACGAACATCCACCAGTTGCGGTAACACATTATGCCTTTCAAATTATGGTAGGCATTGGCAGTTTATTGGTGCTCATTGCCCTTACTTATTTTATCACGCTGTTGCGTAAAAAATCTTTACTAGAACGAAAATGGATATTATGGTTATTTGTTTGCGCCATCCCTTTGGGTTATATCGCCTTAGAAGCAGGTTGGGTTGTTACAGAAGTTGGTCGACAACCTTGGATAATTTATGGCATTATGCGTACCAAAGATGCCGTTACACCAATGCCTGGTATCGCATGGTCGTTTTATTTGTTTTCGGCAATTTATGCATCGCTTAGCGTAATTGTCATCTTTCTACTCTACAGGCAAATTAAAATGGTGCCCGTTTTATATAATCCATCAGAAACACCATCAAATACTAAATAGCTATGGAATATGTTGTCATCTCTTTCTTGTGCTTAGCTATTTTGCTTTACTTTTTATTAGGCGGGGCCGATTTTGGAGCAGGTATTATCGAATTATTTACGTCATCTAAAAACAGAAGCAAAACACGTAATACAATGTATCATGCCATCGGACCAGTTTGGGAAGCAAACCATATGTGGCTTATTATTACAGTTGTGATTTTATTTGTCGCATTTCCTAAAATATATAGCACCATGTCGGTTTATTTACATATCCCATTGGTAATTATGTTAATTGGGATTATTGCCAGAGGAACTGCTTTTGTATTTAGACATTATGATGCCGTTAAAGATGACATGCAATGGCTGTATAATCGAATTTTTAAGTATTCTAGTTTCATTACACCTTTGTTTCTTGGTATTATAGCCGGTAGCGTACTTTCTGGTCAGATAGATACCGAAGCTACTACTTTTGTAGATGCCTATATATTTAGCTGGTTAAACTGGTTTTCTATAGCGGTCGGTTTATTTACTGTTGCTTTATGTGGGTTTTTAGCAGCAATTTATTTAATAGGAGAGAGCAAAGCTGATGCAGATAAAAAGAGATTTATAAAAAAAGCAGAGTTTATGAACGTTGCTGCGGTGCTGTTTGGAGCACTAGTTTTTATTGCCGCTAAAATGCAAAATGTACCCTTAATAGATTGGGTATTTAAAAATAACATCGGATTAATTGCTGTAACCTTAGCAAGCTTATCGCTCGTGTTATTATGGTATTTATTGCTAAAAGGAAAAACAAAAGTATTGCGCATTTTAGCAGGTTTTCAGGTAACGATGATTTTATTAGCCATCAGTTACGCTCACTTTCCAAACTTCATCCGACTAAAAAACGGAGATAAAATTTCACTTTTTGAGAGCATTGCACCTATAAAAACTATTGATAGTTTAGGTTGGGGATTGTTATTAGGAAGTTTGTTGATTCTACCTTTCTTAGGGTATTTGTTTTATAAGTTTCAGCAGAAAGAAGAGTAAGCTATTTTATTCTAATTTTTCTTTTTGCCTTGCGTCATTCCCGCGTAGGCGGTACGTACGTACCTATCGTGTGGACACAAAATTTAGTTTTATTTATGCTCTATGCCGCAAGGCATCAAACTTTTGAGGCATCAAAAGTATGCAAAAATGCTTGTCAATCCACCCGATGTGCCTTTTCACACATCCCTACGCATCAAAAAAACAACATCACTGCGTTTTGTTTGTGAGTGATAAATGAAAGTAGTTGCAAAACTGAACACAAAACCACTGCGTTTAAGGTTCGGTAGTGATATTTGTTCTTTTGTGCGCCTGTTTTTTTGATTGGCTGGCACTGGGGATTGACGGTCGTTCTTGGCGGAGGACAGTTTTTTTTGAACGGAACCCTTGCAAATAGCCAAAGAAAGGTGCTTAACAAGATGTGTCCATAGGATACCCATCCGATAGTTATCGGATCGAGGTGGTATGATGCTTTAGTTCGTTCGTCTTTTCGAGCGCAGCCGAGAACCACGAAGTGCTCAGCGAAGCTAAATCTTTCGACTGTGCAATTAAATCTGTGTTTATCCTTTTTGTCTGTGGTTAAAACCTATGTACCTATGTGGTAAAAAGATTTCTCCGTTTCGCTGCCTGCCGAAGAGGCTGGCGCTCCAGTCGAAAGGACGAGATATTTTTCATTCCCGCGTAGGCGGGAACCTTAAAGCATTAAGAAGAAATATATTTCGCATTACGATACCCAATCGAGTTGGGTATGACGACCTTAGGAAAAGTCAAACAATTGAGTTGGTATGATGTTTTAGTTCGTTCGTCTTTTCGAGCGCAGCCGAGAACCACGAAGTGCTCAGCGAAGCTAAATCTTTCGACTGTGCAATTAAATCTGTGTTTATCCTTTTTGTCTCCCGAAAAACTCGGGACAAGTTGTGATTAAAACCTATGTACCTATGTGGTAAAAAGATTTCTCCGTTTCGCTGCCTGCCGAAGAGGCTGGCGCTCCAGTCGAAAGGACGAGATTTTCATGGCCTACTTAACAAATTCACAATAATTTAATTTCTTGCTTTCCAGATTTTATCTTCAGCCTTTAAGTATTCGGCAAGTGCAGCAGAGCCATACCAGTTCATGATATCGGCATCTAATAATTTAGCTTTTACAGCCGGATCGGTTGCTAAAATTTCTTTGGCTTCATCTAATGATTTCGTGTTTAGAATAAAAATACCACGATAGGTTTTATCGTTTTTACCTAATGGACCAGCAACTATTAGTTTATTAAGCTTTACTAATCTACCCATGTTCGCCATGTGGCCAGCAAAAGCACTATCTGTTTCGACTTTAGTTGCAGTTGTGTTGGTTCCTGTTTTAAGGATGACTAAAACATACATTTTCATGCCGTTTTCTTCGGCGCCATATTTTTTAGCTAAAGCTTCATCGTAATTTGGGTTTATTTTTTTCTCTTGAGCATTTACAAGTAAGCCCACAGATAATAACAATAGTAAGAGCGTAATTTTTTTCATAACCTATTTATTTTTTATAAAACCTTCAATTTTAAGCATCCAGTCTATTTCCCTATTTACTATTCACCATTTCCCACTTTCTATAAACCTTTTTCTTTTAACCATTTGGTTAGTTCTGTTTTTATGGCTTCCCCAATTTTTTTCTGATTAGCAGGGTTTTCCAAGAATGCTTTGCTTACTCCATTATCTCCAATTTCTAACAGCACTCTATATTTTGCAGTATTCACATTTTCATCTAAGCTATAAAAACCACGTTTGCCAGTAGTTTTACACGTGTAATCATTTCTCCCTGTAGAGCTATCTAATTGTACTCCTCTGTTTTCTAAATCGGTAGCGCTACTTACTGCTGCAATTAATCTGGCTGCTAATTCTTTATTTTCTGCTTCATATGGATCACCTTCATGTATAAAACCCCAAATGGCATGACGTTTTGTGCCGCCGTTGTTATGAACTGCAATAAAAACATCAGGTTTTTTCTTGTTCGCTTCTTGTAACTCATAGGCATAGCCCGAAATTTTACCATCTAGTATAGCAGAAGTATGTTCAATAACCGTGTTGCTACCTACATTGTTATGGTGCAAACCTTCCTGATTTAAACTCCAAACTTTATATTCTTTTAATTTAGGTTTGGTAGCCATTGCAGCTTCAGCTATGGCATTACAGGTTGCTGCTTCACTAAAATCTACACCTGTATCGGTTTGATGGGAGGGTTGCCAAATAATAACTGCTTTATCTTTATGTAAACGATTGATGGTAAAGCTAGAGAGTACGGTAAATATAAATACGGACAGAATTAGGTTTTTCATAGCAGGATATTTTGATGAACTAAGATAAAGATTTTCGTTTAAATAGAATTTAAAGAGTTTTGAAACATTAAGAAATGAAGAAGAATGAAGTCTTAATTTATCTTAATTCTTTAATGTTAAATTTCATGATTTAGAAAGCAAAAATATTTTGCCCACCATTGGTTGATAATTGCCTAAGCGTTAACCTTTCTGTTGTCAAGATTATGGATATAGAAATTCAAGTTCTCCCTTTAATTTCTCTTTATTCCACGTGAGTTCTTGCGACAGCTTATGATTTCCAATCTTTTTTATTGTTATTGATCTCAATTTATTGAATCGAAAGTTTTTTATAATTTTTGTATTGCTAAGAAAATAGCTTCCTTGATAGTATTCGCCGTTTGCTTTTATTTCTTTTTCTAGCAATTTTGACTCTACATTGATGACAAAAACCCTTGCATCTCCAAAACCTGGTTTGCAATTAAGTTTTATATTACCTCCATTGCCAATTTCTGCATCAATAAATATGGTGTCATTATAGTTCTTGCTGTAAGCATCGATTATGATGAATATAAAAAAACCAACCGCACATATCATTGATGCAGTTCTCCATCTTAACCAATATTTCAGATTTGCAGTCAAGTAAATAATTGTTAACGAAATAAGAATTATAAAGCATACATAAGGCAATAATAGTACGGGAAGCAAGATGATATTTTGAGTATCGAAGATTATATATTTTTCTACTTCTTGAGTTAGCAAGATTGAATACATTAATGATGTTGCCAAAGTCAAATAGAACCCGAACCTTACTTTCACAATAATTAAAATAGTAGAGATAATTAGAATAGGATATAATAAAAGGATTAGCAGAGTATTGTCCCCAGTTCCATAGGCAAAAGTCGTTACAGATAGCGAATAGCTACTTAAGATGGCTATTATGCCAAAAGCAAATGTTATAATCCTGAGCTTTTTTAAATATTTATTATTTTCGATCATATTATGAAATATGTTAGATAGGCATAATGTAATCACATTCCGATTCTAACTTTAGAGCATAAAGTCTTTTAATTATTTTTTGATCTGTTCCACCATACCTAACTGCTGAAACACAAGATACAGCAATAGCATTTATTGCTTGTTCTATTTCTTCTTCTGTTTCAGGTTGTCTAATAAAATAACAACCTCCAGCAGAATGTGCCATTAAGCCCATTGCCTCTACTTCAGGCGCTCCACATAAAGTGCAAGAATCCTTTTCAACATAAAAGTCGCCTTGAACATTTAGTTCATGTCTAGGTCTAGGTCCTGTTAAGTATTTAGGATTTGAATTTGTTGAGCTTCTAAATAGATTTTTAAAAATATTCATTAAAAGTAGATGTTTTGGTTAAAGTGGATTTATTCGTTGTCATACGCTTGCTTATAGCGCTTTGTAGCTTGGCGAATGGCGGCAGTTAAGATGAATTATTATGCAGTGTAACATTTGAAAGAAGATTGTCTGTCAATTTTGCAAAACCGCTATTACCAGCAGTATTTTTCATTTTAATTTATTGTCAAGTATTAAAAATTGCAATGTCGCCCATTCCCATTCCTATATATCGTCTATTGTTGGTGTACAAACTGTAAGATTCGTAACCCCCTGAGGAAATAAAAACCTCTATTTCTAAACTACCTGTCAAAGTTAAAACTAAGTCCGCAGTGTTTTTTTTAATTTTAATTTCAGTTAGTTTTTCTCCTGCCAACAAATTTGAAAGTTCAATAACTACATCAACAGGCTTTGGTAAACCAAATTGTTGTCCTTGGTCTGCTGAAACCAAAATTATTTGACCATCTTTTAAAATTCGCCAAAGTGTCTCCGCAAACAAGGAAACGTTATTCTTAAAATTAAACATCCAACTTTCAGCATCTTTGTCAAATGAAATAGAATTAAAAAAGCTATCCGTTGTAATTATTATATCTTGATGTAATTTGTTATGCTGAATTGCCATTTGTTGTAAATTCTAATCGTTTGTTTTTGTTGGGGCAATTAACATTGCTGGTAACTCCCTATTGCTGGTGCACGTCTGTGACGTGTACCTTTAAAATATTATAAATAATCAATATCAATCCTATCTTTTCCACTAACTGTAATCTAATCCACTATATTTCCAATGCTCCGAGCAGCTTACAAAGTTTATATTATTTCACATGCCACAGGCGTGCGCTAGCCTTGGGAAATTACACGCAATGCTATTAAAAGCTATTCCTTATAAATGGCAAGTCTTATTTGTCTATAACCGTTATTATTGCCAAACATAAATAAATAAGCATTCAGTCCATTACTACTTTTCCATTTGATGCCATCTCTAAATGTTCCACTGGATATATTATTTTGTTCAATGTTATTATGTACTGGTAGGCCAAGTTCATTTGTTAATTCTTTCCTTAGTTTATGAAATTTGTCTTGAAATACTTCGACTTTTTCAGTTAATCGATCTCTCTTCTGATTTTCTAATTCTTCATTTTTCAGATAGTCCCATTGATAAAGAATAACTTTAACTGAACTGTCATTTTTTGTGTAAAAATATTCGGTTTCCAGTTCTAAACTTGGAAGTTCTTTTATCTTAAAAGTTCTTGGTGTATTTAGAATGAATTTATGTTTGTTAGGATAAATTCCTTCTCCAATTCCAATTAAATGATTTGGTGTTATATCTTTCGAACCTGTTCTCTTTTCTGACTCTAATACATCCGACAATGTTAATGTGTCAAACTCAATTATTCTTTTCTTAATTGGGATATATTTGTTTGTAACGCAAGCACTAATTAACAGAGTGATGCTCAAAATTATAATATTAATAGCTCGCTTTATTTTTTGTTGTTTCATTTCGTTGGGTTTGGCATTATGAGTTGCCCTATTGCTGGTGCACGTTTGTGACGTGTACCTTTAAAATATTATAGATACTCAATATCAATCGTATCTTTTCCACTAAAAGTAATCTACTGTACTACTATATTTCTAATGCTCCGGATCGCTTACAAAACCTTATATTATTCACACGCCACAGGCGCTCGCTAGCCTTGTGCTAATTAGTTCTGAATTACTTTTGGTGCTGTTTTGTAATTTTTCATTTGTTCATCAGTTCCTTGAATTTTCACATTATTGTCTATATAAAGATTATTCATCTTCAATTTTAGGTTTTTAGTTATATCAACCTGTTTAATGCTGTTCCCATTAATGATTATTTGTTGAAGCTCAAGATTTTTTGAAATATCTAATCTGGAAAGTTTATTGTTTTGTATTGCCAAGTATTTGAGCTTTGTAAAAGGAAAAAGGTCTAGGTTCTGAATTTGATTATTCATCATGTTTATTGATTCAAGACTTGGACAATTTTTAACTGAAACTTTTGTTAAGTTATTTTGTCCGCACGCCAAAGATTTCAGTGAGGGCATATTAGCTATATTCAGTTCAGATAACTTGTTATTAGCGATATAAAGTTCTTCTAAATAGTTAAATCCATTAAAATTTAACCTTTCAATCTTATTTGTTGTCAACACAAGTCTTTCTAAGTTTTTAAAGAATTTTAAATCTTCAACATTCTGTAAGTTTTCTTCCATTAAACTTAGTTTTTTAACTTTATCAGCTTCATTTTTTTGAATCTTTCCATCTTTATTCAAATCAATTTCTGGGTATTTCTTTAGTATAGAATTTCTTAAAGCTTGATTTTTAAATGTCAGAACCTGAGACTGGTAAAATATCGAAGTTGCTAAGAAGATTGCGATTATGTATTTCATCTAAGATTTTCTGGTTGATAATTAGTATTAAATTTACTGAAGTTTATTAAAAAGAATCGATTTTATCGTTTAATCTACGACTATCGGCTCGAAGGTGATTTAGGTTTTGCCTTGCTGGTGCCCAGTCTGGCGCAAGCGTCCCGCTTGTGACTAAATATGAAAAATAACTTTAACGGATAGGTTAGGGAATACATTGTTGCGCAGAATTCCTAGTCTTCAGGATGAGCGACCGTCTAGAAAGTATGCCACAAAAACGATTGCAGCTCCAAAGCACATCCCTGTACCGATGAGGCGCACAACATCTACTCCTCGGATGTTTGCCCAAGCGGGGCTACTTAACATTGCTAAAAAGTTCATGACCCCAAAGAAAGTAATCACGAAGAAAATGCGAGGAAGCTTGCGTCGATTGTTCATTGATTGTCCTTATTAATTGTTCATCTGATTAGAAATTCATTATAAAATATAGCTTTGCTGTGCCTAATTATTTCTTCGTCTTCATTTTTTCTAACAGTAGCAAGTTATATTTTTTAGCGTATTCATAAGCAACCCCTTGCATTGGTGGGTTGTCCGGATTCATAGAATCACTTGTTCCTTGAATAACTTTGAAACCATATTTTTTAATGTAGCTCTTATACTTTGGGTCAAGTCCTATAAAAGCTTTTGTTCCGTCTTTGTTTGTCTTGTATCCGCCCTCAAGTCCTGGATATAAGTATGAATTACCACTTATTCCAACTATTCTATAGTCATTATGTAACAATGCGATTTGAACTTCTTTTTCAATGTCAGCATTTTCTATGTTTTCATATTGTGTCTTAAAGTCAAACTTAACTAATGTGTCTCGATACAAATTTGTCTCACTACTGTTGGTGTAGGGTTTGTAAAAGAAAATGACTTTGGGACTTGTTTGTCCAAATGTCTGTCCTGTAATGAGTATTAATAAAGCTATAATATTTATTTTCATTGCTTTCCCTTTATTGTTTGTCTGTCTTTGAATATTGCCACTAACTCCCTACACGGCGCAAGTTATCCGTTTTAAACATTTATAAACGAATATAACCGTTTAATATCCGATTATTAAATGTTATTGCGTTTGAAACAAGCCTTTGCTTTCTAAATCTGTCCGGTAACTATCGGGATTGCAAAGACGACACTCTAATAACACGCTCGTCATTCCCAACTTGATTGGGGATCTTAATGCTAGCAAGCCTTTTTACCGCTTTACGATTCCCGTTTTCACGGGAATGACGGACATGCACAGAACCAAAAGCAACATTAACAAAAATTAACACTTTAAAAAAACCTTGTCTATTGCTATTTGCTCCCGCTTTATTTCTTTAAAGTAAACTTAATTAACTGATAGTTAATGTCTTGCAAAATAAATAATTTGTTTTACTCATTTTAATACTTACTTTCGAAATAGAAAGAAGGTATTAATTGTAGTAACAATAAACACTTGCTTTTTATCATCCCTCTAGTATTGTATTAAACCTTGCTGTAAAGCAAAAAACAAAAACTATGGAGTTAAAAGTAAGTGATGCCCAATTTAATCTTAAAAAGAACCTATTATTTATAGTTGTTCTCTTGCCTGAGCAAAAAGCAGGTTTACCCCCTTAGTTTTAAAGCGCATATACAATGTTAGCTTTTTTAATCCTACCAATTTAAGATCATAACAGCTTATTGTTCATGAACAAAAGAGAAATGTTCATGAACAAAAGCAAAATGTTTATGAACAAAAGAGAAATGTTCATGAACAAAAGCAAAATGCTTATGAACAAAAGAGAAATGTTCATGAACAAAAGCAAAATGTTTATGAACAAAAGAGAAATGTTCATGAACAAAGGCAAAATGTTTATGAACAAAAAGGAAATGTTCATGAACAAAAGCAAAATGTTCATGAACAAAAACAAAATGCTTATGAACAAAAGCAAAATGCTTATGAACAAATTGGATAGCTAAAGCTGATAAATACTAAATAATCTATCTTTTAAAAACCCAACCATAGCTTGTATAGCTCTTATCTTATTAAAATGAATTAGAGATACAACATAAGATCGCTATGGTATTAACACATAAAAAAATGTCTAAACCAAAAATTGTAACCAGCTTTTCCCGTTACAGTGATACAGAATTAAGTAACAAAGCCAAATTTATTATTAATAGCATGACTGCGAATGCATATTTTGCAACACCTGTGCCGTCTTTAGGCGAAATTACGGCAGCAGACAATGATTATACCGCTGCATTAAGTGATGCAGAAAATGGTGGAAAATCAGAGATAGCAGTGAAAAACGAAGCACGAGAACAATTAGAAGCGCTTTTAATTAAATTATTTCATTATGTATTGATTTATGGTAATGACAATGAAGTAATTTTATTAAGCTCTGGTTTTAGTTTATCAAAAGCAGTTAATCCGGTTGGAATTTTACCAAAACCTACTGGTTTTAGTGCAAAATCTATGGAAAAGGGTATGGCTACTGTAAAATTGACTAAAATTAAAGGTGCTGGGATGTATCAATATGAGTATCGTGTGGTAGGTACTGAAGCATGGACTAACTTTCTCTCAACAAAAAGCGCAGTGCTGTTACAACCATTAACTAGCGGATTAGAATATGAATTTCGGGTTATAGCCGCTGGAAGTGCAAATGAACGTATATACAGCGATATACTTAAAAGCTTTATCTTATAAAAAATACTTAGGTTAATGTAAAACAAAAGCCATTCTAATTTAGGTTAGAATGGCTTTTTAAGTTTGCTTGAGGATGTAGAAGGGATAAAGTTTAGCCGTGATTGTGAGCGTACTTCGCCTGCAATTTTTTAAACCTGCTGTTAGCGGTTGGGCTTTTATTAATTTTGTTTATCCTTTCTAAATTTATTTGATCTAGATCTTATCGGAATAAATTCCTGTTTATAACAAGGTTCCATATTTAAGAAGAGACCTTTTTTGTATGCCTCATTATGGAGAAAAGTTAATTTTTTAAACTGCTTTCTTCTTTGCCTATCAATTTTTCTAAATGACATAAAATCATAGGTCGAACTTAAAAGCAATATGATTTCTAAATTTCCACATTCCTGTGGTAATTGTATAGTTGTCCATTCATAGCCAAGCCCGCTAACTATTAATTTAGTCTCTTTTAAAGAAATTTCGACTTTAAATTTTCCTTGAAGGTCGGTTTTAGCTAAAATAATAGAATCAGAATTTTGAATCCATACAGCTGGTATTGTTTCTAGATGCTCGTCTATTACTTTTTCATAAATAATTCTTGTCTGTCCATAAATTCCAGAGAAGCTGAAAAGAAAAATAAATAATAGCAATGTCGATATTTTCATTATTTATAGACGAATTTCGTTTTAGCCTTCTAGATTGGTGCTACTTAATCGGATATTAAGTATTTATAAACCCCAGTCTGGCGCAAGCGTCTCGCTTGTGACTAAATATAAAAAATAACTTTAACTAATCAATTTAATATCCCTATCTTATATTTCACACTCATTAATTAAATATAGGATTTTAGACAACATAAATTGATATGTTGTAGCACAAGCGAGACGCTTGCGCTAGAGTGGGTAGGTTAAGCTAAAATTACTAAAAGATTGGAAAGGTTGGAGAAGGATTTTCCGCACTTGCCAAGGCACTATTAGTGGTAGTTATCTGTGCCCAAGGTTTAGTTCTTTCATTTCAAAATAACATTTCTCGCAAACCAACTTTATTCCAGAGAACTCCATTGACTTGTCATTCCATTCTCCTTCTTTTAGTCGAACGACTTCACACTCGTTACACCAAGCTTGAAAATCCTCCTCCTCCATAAGCTCCATGTCCTCAGAAGTTTCAAATGCTTCTTCAAATCCTATTTTGGATGTGTGATTTAGATGCTGACAAACAAATGCTATTCTTTTATATTCATGAATATCGCATTGGACATATTTGTCTTTAATATTTTGTGCAACTTCATTGTCAACAAATTCTGTTATGACCAAAAATATTTGAAGTTGTTCGTGGTTAACGGGTCTGTAAACGCCAATACCATTTGTAACTTTGGTTGCAATGGCAGTAAACTCCCACGCTTCGAATTCATCACTTTGAAAACAGCCGTTTGTAAGTCTTGAAAAATTAGACCTTTGTCCAAATCGTTTTATGAGTTTAGTCTTCTCTTTTACATTGTCAAGAGTGTCGTCATTGTCCCAAGACCACATCCAAGTGTTTAATTTTTCTGAAAAGCTACCTACTTCAAAATATTTAAAGTTAAGTTCTACCTCATTGCTTGAAAAAGTAAGCAACCCTGTCGCTTGGTTGTAAAACCAATTTTCATACCAGTTCAAGTCATATTCTTCTTGAAATCTGTCTTGCAGACTTTTTAAGTCATCAACACATTTCTTAGCAAAAGAGTTATAGTCTATGGTTTCCAATTTATCTTGTTATATCGTTAAAATTACTGGTAACTTCCTGCTTGGCACTTCTTAATAGCATATTAAGCATTTATAAACGAATATAACCGTTTAATATCCGATTATTAAATGTTTTTTACGTTTGCAAGAAACCTTAAATAGCTATAAAAGCCTGCGTAACCTAAACCTGATTGGAGCGAACACGAAGTAAAGCAAAAAGCAGGGCTGACATTCCTAAGAATTTCAAGCCCTGCTTTTCTAAATATGATTAGTTCATTGGTGTCATTAGTATCATTTGTTCATTAGTTTGACATTTTGCCTAATGAACAAATGAGCCATTGAACTAATTAATTCACTCGTGTCATTAGTTAGACAACCTGCCCAATGAACTATTGAACAAATGACTAATGAACTATTTAATTCTTCATCATCTTCAAGAAACTAGCCAATTTAGCTTTCATTTGTCTTCTATCAACAATAAAATCTAAAAAGCCATGCTCTAATACAAATTCAGAAGTTTGAAATCCTTTTGGAAGATCTTTCTTTATCGTTTCTTTAATTACTCGTGGTCCGGCAAAGCCGATTAACGCACCAGGTTCTGCAATATTAATATCGCCCAACATGGCATAAGATGCGGTAACACCACCAGTTGTAGGGTCAGTTAATAAAGAAATATAAGGGATTTTAGCTTGAGCTAACAAAGCTAGTTTAGCCGATGTTTTTGCCATTTGCATTAAAGAAAATGCAGCTTCCATCATACGAGCACCGCCCGATTTAGAAATCATTAAAAATGGCACTTTGTTTTTGATGCTATAATCGATAGAACGAGCAATTTTTTCGCCAACTACCGAACCCATAGAACCGCCAATAAAAGCGAAATCCATACAGGCAACCATTAATTCCTGACCATCAACTTTACCATGAGCAGCACGAATAGCATCTTTTAAGCCTGTTTTGGCCTGACTTTCAACTATTCTCTCTGTATAAGGTTTGTTATCGTTAAATTGTAACGGGTCGCCAGAAGTTAGGTTGGCAAACAATTCGGTAAATTTATTATCGTCAAAAAGAACCTGAAAATATTCTTTAGAACCTATGCGTAAATGATAATCGCAATAGTGACAAACGTATTTGTTTTCTATTAAATCGGCACTATGCAATGCTTTTTTACAATTTGGGCACTTATTCCACAAGCCATCTGGTGCTTCTTTCTTTTCTTCGGTAGTGGTGCTGATACCTTTTTTTTCTCTCTTAAACCAAGCCATGTTACTAGTTAAAAATGCGAGTACAAAGAAACAAAAAATTATTTAACAATGACATGTGTTTTTGATGAAGTGTTTTACAACAATTGTTATAAAACTAACCATAGTTATTGTAAAAAGTACACTTAGGTAAAAATTGTTGTTTTCTTAATTTTTTTCATAACTTCGACATATCAAATTTAAATAGAAATGAGTTTAAAAGGCTATAAAGGCGTAATTTACGGAGCAGCCGTTCAGGAATTATTTGAACAGGCTAAGAAACATCAGTTTGCATTACCAGCGGTAAATGTTACAGGAACCAATACTATTAATGCGGTAATGGAAACTGCAAAAGCAGTAAATTCTCCTGTAATGATTCAACTTTCTAATGGAGGTGCACAGTTTTACGCAGGTAAAACATTAAATAATGATAACTTAAATGCTTGCGTGTTAGGTGCGGTTTCTGCAGCTAAGCATGTGCATTTATTAGCAGAGCATTATGGTGTTGCTGTGGTTTTACACACAGATCATGCTGCTAAAAAATTATTACCTTGGATTGATGGCCTTTTAACACATGGTGAGAAATTCTTTGCTGAAACAGGTAAACCTTTATTTTCATCGCACATGTTGGATCTTTCTGAAGAACCAATTGAAGAAAACATGGAAGTTTGTGTAGAATACTTTAAACGCATGAACAAAATGGGCATGACCATTGAAATTGAATTAGGCGTAACTGGTGGTGAAGAAGATGGTGTTGATAATAGCGATGTAGATAGCTCTAAGTTATATACGCAGCCAAGTGAAGTTGCTTATGCGTATGATGAATTGAGTAAAGTGAGTGATCGTTTTACCATTGCAGCTGCTTTTGGTAACGTACATGGTGTGTATAAACCAGGTAACGTGAAATTACAACCAATCATTTTGAAGAACTCTCAAGATTTTATCAAAGAAAAATATAGCTTAACTGCAGAGAAACCAATCAATTTTGTATTCCATGGTGGTTCTGGTTCTTCACAAGAAGAAATTAGAGAAGCAATTTCTTACGGAGCAATTAAAATGAATATTGATACAGATATGCAATGGGCATTTTGGCAAGGTATTTTAGATTACTACAAAGCGAACGAAGCATTTTTGCAAGGTCAAATTGGTAATCCGGATGGAGATGACAAACCAAATAAAAAATATTATGATCCACGTGTTTGGTTACGCAAAGGCGAGGAAGAATTTGTGAAACGTTTAACTGGCGCTTTTGAAGATTTAAACTGCATTAACGCAAACGATAAATTGTAAAACGATTGCAAACATTTTCTTAAACTTAATTGTTTTAAGACAGAGGAGCGTAACAGGATAAATAACTTGTTACGCTTTTTTGTGGCATTAATAATCAATTAATATTCGCCAACTGAGTATAAATTAATAGTTGAAAATGAAAAGCAAAAAAAAGAACACTAATTTATTTGAAAACTTTGCGAATGCCGCAACGCGATTTACAGGAAGTTCTTATGCTTTTTTAGCAGCAACAGCCATCGTAATTTTATGGGCATTAACAGGTCCAGTATTTGATTATTCGGAGACTTGGCAATTGGTAATTAATACAGGGACAACTATTATTACGTTTTTAATGGTTTTTTTAATTCAAAAATCTCAAAATAAAGATAGTAAGGCCATTCAATTAAAGCTGAACGAATTAATTGCAGCACATGAACATGCCAGTAATAGAATGGTTGATATTGAAGATTTAACCGAAGCAGAACTAGATCAGTTGCATAAGTTTTATGTAACAATAGCTAAATTAGCGAAGAAAGAAACGGATATACATTGCTCGCACTCTATAGATGTAGCGGAAGAATTGAACGAATTAAAACTCACAAAAATTAAAGGCACTAAAAAAGAAAGAAAAAATGGACACACTTCAAGTACAAAAAGCGACCACTAAAGAAGAGTTAGAAAAAGTTTTTGCCATTCGTAAAATAGTTTTTGTGGATGAACAGAATTGTCCGCCTGAATTAGAATGGGAAAATGAGGATGTTTCTATTCATTTTTTAGCGTTATCAGATCATCAACCTTGTGGAGCTTGTCGTTGGCGAAAAACAGATAACGGCTATAAATTAGAACGTTTTGCTGTGTTGAAAGAGTTTAGAGGGCAAGGAGTGGGGAGAGCTTTAATTGCAACTGCGTTGGATGATTTACCTTCTGATGCTAGCTATATTTATTTAAATGCTCAATTAGATGCCATGAGTTTATATGCTAAATTTGGTTTTGTTGCAGAAGGTGATCAGTTTGAAGAGGCGGGTATTCAGCATTTTAAAATGGTGAAAAAGGTTTAGGACTTTTTAATAGTAAGGATTTAAGAAAGATTAAGATATTCTTTTCAGCTATTTTGCAAGCAAGAGCTAAACCACAGCTACATTTTTTGCTAGCGTTTTAAATCTAACACCATTTTCTTGTACTACTGTGATGGTTAAATGCCCAGTTTTACTAGTGTTAATATCCCTAATTACACCCGATTTGCCTGCATGTGTACCAGCTACTACATTGCAAGAAGCTCCATCGATTACTTTTTTATCCATTTTAAATTAATTTAGATTTCATCTTTCTTAAATATACTCG
The DNA here is from genome assembly GCF_014172375.1 of Pedobacter planticolens. Classification (GTDB taxonomy): domain Bacteria; phylum Bacteroidota; class Bacteroidia; order Sphingobacteriales; family Sphingobacteriaceae; genus Pedobacter; species Pedobacter planticolens. The sequence goes on along the minus strand of NZ_WNXD01000001.1, from coordinate 1,911,440 downwards.
ATTTACTGGGAAGCTGCCTAAATTTCACTCAAAATTAACATAACCACATAGGCACATAGTTTTTATGAAAGCCAAGACCTCATAGAATGCCTAAAGGCATTGCAATAGGCACATAAAGGCTACCTGCCTGCCGGCAGGCAGGTGTTAGCAAATTTATCTTCCTATCCCACAAGTTAAATACCCTATGTGCCTATGTGGTTTCATTTTTAAACAGTTTCTAGGAATTACAAAATCGCTTCATTGGCTAAACAATAAGATTTTACCTCTGAAAATTTGTTAGTTGTTTTCTAGTAGTTATATTTAGTATAAGATAATTAACTAAAACAACTGTTATGAAATTTTTATTAACGCTCATCATTGCAGTATTCTGCAATACAGCTTTCGCACAATTTGCTAATTTAAAAGGTATTGCCTTCCGTGGCGATAGATATGAAACAGAGGAAGGAAAAGAAGCCACCTGCAACGAGTACTATAGTTTTTCTTTTACGGATAAAATGCTATCGCATCTGGTACTTACAGATAAGTCTGAGTACAGCGATAATCAGTTTTATAAAATAATAAAGTACGATGTAAAATACATTCAGGAAAGTGAGAAAACAGTATTTACAATAGATGCACTTTCAGGTCTATCTGGAAGTACATATAACTATATAATCACTATTTATAATTCAGGAAAAGGGAATGTAAAAAGAAATAATAGGATTTTTTTAGGCAGTTTCTATGATCTAAAAACATATGCTCAAGAATAGATAGAAATACCTTACACTCAATTAAACACTTTGGATGACAATAACATCGCTTCTTGCCATTTGTCCATATTTAAACCTAAATCTTCACCTTTGCTTTGTAGATAGTAGATTAAATCTTCTGTAGCCATATTTCCTGTTAAATCATCTGCTGCCATTGGACAACCACCAAAACCTTTTAACGCACTATCAAAACGAGTACAACCCGTTTTATAGGCAGCTTCAATTTTCTCTAATCGAGTAAAAGGAGTGCTATGCAAATGAATACCAATTTCTGTTTGATCGAATTTCTTTAGTAATGCAGGTAAAATGGTTTCAATTTTTTCTGGTGTAGAAACACCAGTAGTATCTGCTAGAGAAAGTATTTTTACGCCTTTATTTATCAATTCATCAGCCCATTTTTCTATAATCTCTACATTCCATTCATCCCCATAAGGATTACCAAAACCCATTGATAAATAAACCACAGCTGTTTTTCGATGTTTATCACACAGATTAAGCATTTCTTCAACTGTGTTTAAAGATTGAGCAATACTTGAATTTGTATTCCGCTGCTGAAAGGTTTCTGATATAGAAAAAGGAAATCCGAGATATGTAATTTGCTGGTGCTGAACAGCTGCTTCAACTCCTCTTAAATTTGCTACAATAGCTAATAGTTTAGATTTAGTTGTACTTAAATCTAATTGTGCTAAAACTTCTGCTGTATCTCGCAATTGCGGAATAGCTTTTGGAGAAACAAAGCTTCCAAAATCAATGGTGTCAAAACCTACTTGCAATAAAAGATTAATGTATTCTGCTTTTAAGGCTGTCGGAATAAAATCGTGTAAACCTTGCATGGCATCACGAGGGCATTCTATTAATTTCATTTTTTCTTAGTACAAAGTATTTAGTAGTTAGTATTTAGATTTGTTGTTCGCCTAGGCAAATGAACCAATGATTAATGAACTGCTGAACTTTCGGACTTTCCGTCTTCCGGACTTTCCGACTTTTTAAAAGGCCTAATAATCAATCGTGTACCTCTATCATAACTAAAATAACTCCAAACCCAATTTACAAAAACAACGAGTTTATTTCTGAAACCAACTAAGGTCATTAAGTGCACAAACATCCACGTAAACCAAGCAAATACACCCTGAAAATGGATTTTATTAATATCTACAACTGCTCTGTTTCTACCAACCGTTGCCATTGCGCCTTTATCAAAATACTTAAAAGCTTCAATTGGTTTATTTTCAATAAGATTGATGAGGTTTTTAGCTAATAATTTTCCTTGTTGTATCGCTACAGGCGCAACTCCAGGGTGTCCGTTTGGCGTTTCATCAGTAATCATTGCGGCAACATCGCCAATGGCATAAATATTCTGATAACCTTCAACTCTGTTAATGATATCTACTTTTAGACGATTACCTCGTACCACACTTTCGGCTTTTAAACCATCTAACACTACACCTTTAACCCCAGCACTCCAAATTACAGTAGAAGAGGGGATAGATCTTCCATCAATTAATGAAATTACTCTGCCGTCGTAGCTTTTTACCCTCGTTTCGGTAAGTACGGTTACGCCCAGTTCTTCTAAAAATTCTTTGGACTTTTCTTGTGCTTTTACAGACATAGAACCCAACAATTCAGGCGATCCTTCAATTAAATAAATATTTACCTTATGAATATCCAGTTCTGGATAATCGTTTTTAAGTACATGTTTTTTAAGTTCGGCAAGGGCGCCAGCAGTTTCTACACCAGTTGGTCCGCCACCAACCACTACAAAATTTAATAATTCTTTTTCAGTTTGATCATCATTTGCAATTAAGGAGGCTTCTAGATTTTGTAAAATTAAGCTACGCAGATTTAATGCTTCTGGAATAGATTTCATCGGCATTGCATTTTGTTCTATTTCTGCCTGACCAAAAAAATTACTAGTTGAACCGGTTGCGATAACTAAATGATCGTAATGAATTGCTCCAATGGTAGTTAATAACTTATTCTCTTCGGGGATTACTTTAGCTACTTCCGTAACTCTGAAAGTTAGATTTTTTTGTCCTTTAAATATTTTGCGGATTGGAAAAGCGATAGAATCTGCCTCTAAACCTCCACTTGCAACTTGATACAACAGGGGTTGAAACGTGTGGTAATTGTGTTTATCGAGTATAACAACATCAACGTTTTTATTTCGAAGTTTTTTAGCTAATTCTATACCGCCAAAACCTCCACCAACAATAACTATTTTTTGCTTTCCGTTTTCCATAGTAGAACAACTAATGAACCTATCAATTAGTTTAACAAATATAGGAAGTTATTGAGAACCTCACCCTAATTAACTTTCGGTTGGTGTTTTACCGAACGGTTTTTTAAACACTGAGTTCGCTGAGTTTGCACAGAGAACATGGAGTTTTAAGCTTTTAGATTTATGGTCTTCAATTTCTCTGTGTTCTTCGTGGTTTTCTCTATGTTCTTTGTGGTTTAGATTTTAACGCAGAGAACATGGAGTTTTTAGTTTTTATAACCTTCAACTTCTCTATTTTCTCTGTGATTTTCTCCATGTTCTTCGTGGTAATATGGGAGTTTTAAAACAAAAAAAAGGGTCTCAAATTTTGAGACCCTTATATTTTATGAGAATTAAAATCTATTTAACAGGATCTGCGTGTTTTTTAGATAAATCAATTACAATTGGTGTAGAGATACAAAGTGATGAATATGTACCGATAATACGACCAATTAATAAGGCAAATATAAATCCGCGGATACTATCTCCACCAAATACGAAGATAACCATTAACACAAAAAATACAGTTAATGAAGTTAAAATGGTACGACTTAATGTACTGTTCAGTGCGAAGTTAATTAATGTATTACGTTCTTCACCATATACATCAGTTTTACCAGCTTCACCTAATTTCTCACGAATACGGTCAAACACAACTACAGTTTCTGTCATGGTGTAACCCATTACCGTTAAAATAGCTGCAATAAAATCTTGTCCAATTTCTAATGGGAAAGGCAATACACCGTCTAAAATAGTATATAATGAAATTACCAATAACACATCATGGAATAATGCGATAACCGCACCTAAACCATATTGCCATTTTCTAAAACGTACCAAGATGTAAATAAACATTACAATACAAGAGAATAAGATTGCTCCGTAAGCTCCGTAAATAATATCACTCGCAATAGTTGGTGTTACTTTTTGAGAACTTCCAATTTCAAACTTAGCTCCAGTTTCTGTTAATCCTTTTCTTAATGCATTTTCAACAATTTTATCAGCATTAGGATCTTGATCTGTAATGTGGTAAGGAGTTGTAATTTTTAATGAGTTATCAGTTCCAGCAGTTTTTACTAAAGCTTCTTCGTTTTCAAAGTTAGCAACCAATTTCTTAGTCACCTCTTCAGTGTTCATTTTTCTGTCGAACTTAACCATGTAAGTTCTACCACCTTTAAAATCTACACCTAGGTTTAAGCCATCATTTTTAATGTAAAAACCAATACCTGCAAGAATAATTACAGAAGAAATAACATAATATAACTTTCTATGTCCCACGAAGTTGAAAGCAATATTTTTAAATGCATTTCTAGTCATGCTATTATCAAAAGAGATAGTTGCTTTTTTGCTTAATAAACCTTCAAAAATTACACGAGAGATTAAAACTGCTGCAAATAATGAAGTTACAATACCCACACATAATGTAGTAGCAAAACCTTGAACAGGACCTGTACCGAAGATGAATAGGATAATACCTAAGATAAATAAGGTAACGTTCGAGTCAATAATTGAAGGCATTGCATGTTTAAAACCTTCTTTAATTGCAACTGCTGTATTTTTGCCATGGGCGAGTTCCTCTCGTACACGTTCAAAAATTAGAATGTTCGCATCTACTGATAAACCAATTGTTAATACGATACCAGCAATACCAGGCAGGGTAAGTACAGCTCCAAACGCAGCTAGCACTCCCATAATAAAGAATAAGTTAATTAATAACGAAAGGTTGGCTACCCATCCAGCTTTATTGTAATAGAAAGCCATAAATGCTAGAATTACAACGAATGCAATTACAAATGATGATAAACCGCTATCAATTGCTTGTTGACCCAATGAAGGACCTACCACGAAATCTGAAACGATTTTAGCAGGAGCAGGTAATTTACCAGCTTTTAAAATGTTAGCTAAATCTTTAGTGTCTTCTAAGGTAAAACTACCAGAAATAGAAGATACACCATTCGGAATTTCATTTTGTACAGTTGGTGCAGAATAAACCGTGTTATCTAATACAATAGCAATTGCTTTTTTATTGTTAGGATCAGCAGATGCATCAGCAGTAATTTTTTTCCATTTCGCAGCACCATCGCTGTTCATGTACATGGTTACTTCTGGTCTGTTTTTCTGATCGTACCCTTGCATTGCGTTAGAAACCGCCTCGCCACCTAAATCAGGTCTTCCGTCTAAGGAAGCAACTTTAATAGCATACAATTCAAATGCTTTGCTACCTTCCATTGGTTTCAAGCTCCACATGAATTTCATGGTGCCTGGAATTAATGACTTAATTTCTGGTCTAGCAAAAAATGCTTTTACTTTAGCAGTATCTTTTTGTAAAGTCCAACCTACAACTGGTCCTGGGCGTAAAGCTGGTTGACCATTTTCTGCAGTATATGTTGGAATACTTAATAGCGAAAATAAAGGATTAGTTTTAGTTGCTTCTGCTTTTTGAGCAGTTGCTGAAGTATCTTTTACAGTAGCACCTTTAGTCAAATTAGCTAATTTACTACCTTTCGCTGCGGTATCAGCAGGTTTAGCAGTAGCAACAGCTGTAGTGTCTTTTATAGTAAGTGCAAGTGTTTTGTTAATGTTCTCTAAAATATTAACAACTTCTTCGTTTTGATAAACTTGCCAAAATTGTAATTCAGCAGAACCTTGTAATAATTTACGAACACGTTCTTTGTCTTGCACACCTGGCATTTCAATAAAGATCCTGTTAGAACCTTCTTGTTTTTGCATGTTAGGTGCAACAACACCAAAACCATCAATACGACTACGTAAAATAGTAAATGAACGATCTATTGCACTAGTACCTTCTTTAGATAAGAATTTTTTAACGTCATCGTTGCTTGCGTTAGCTTTTAACTGACTAGCATTATCTTGATTAGAGAAGAAATCTGCTAATTTCCCGTTAGGTGCAAGTTTTTCGTATTCATTAACAAACAAAGTGATGAAATCTTTTCCACCAGCGTTCATTTGAGTTTGTGCGTTTTGTATTGCCTGATTAAAGTTAGCATCAGCAGTATTACCAGCTAAAGATTTAGTCAGCTCAGCCAACGAAATCTCCATCGTAACATTCATTCCGCCTTTTAAATCAAGTCCAAGGTTAATCTCTTTACCTTTTACTTGTTGATACGTTAGCCCTAAACCAGGATAAACAGCTACAGTAGCCATCGAATCCAGATACGCTTTTTCTTTCGCCACATCGCCTTTAGCATAAGCTTTGGCATCTTTTTCTACGTTATAAGTAACTAGATTAAATGAGAGAGAATACAGACAGACAATACCTAATAGTATTGCCATAAATTTAATAAAACCTTTACCTTGCATTTGTTTGTAAATTATTTTTTTCTATAGTATGCTGTTTTTAAACAAGTCGGCAAATCTAATTATTTTTTTAAATAATAGGTATCTTATTGAAATTTTATTAAGGAAATTTCGCTATTTGCGTTCTAATGTTGAAAAAGTGTAAGCTACATTATTTTTTTCGTCAGCTTCGTTATATTCTTGATTGATTTCTTCCCATTCATTATCAGTTAGTTCTGGAAAAAAGGCATCGGCCTCATAACTTTGATGAACGGTTGTTAAATATATCCGATTGGTAAATACTAAAGCATGTTTATAAATCTCAGCACCGCCAATAATAAATACTTCTTTTTCTTGCTCACAAAGTGATAATGCTTCTTGTAAACTATTTACGACTTCTACACCTGCAATTTCTAAATCTGTTTTACGTGTAATTACAATATTTCTTCTATTAGGTAATGGTTTGCCTATCGAATCGTAAGTTTTGCGCCCCATAATGATAGTACCACCAGTGGTGATTTCTTTAAAATGCTTTAAATCGGCAGGTAAATACCATAACAATTGGTTGTCTTTACCAATGGCATTGTTTTCTGAAATGGCTACTACTATGGTTACTTTGTTCATTGGTTCATTAGTTCAATTGTTCATTGGTTCAATCGATTACCGATCTTTTTCCAATAAACTTTATATAAGCATTAAGCTTGATGTGAATAATTTCTAATTTATTGAATAAATTCTCATATCCTTCACTTGTAACCAAGCTTCTGTGTTTCATTTTTCTTAGAAATGATTTAGTTTCTAAGATTGATCCTCTGCTATAATAGCAGAAATTTTTGTTTTCTTTAAAGTGGAAGCGACCATATCCTTCAGCAATGTTCGCACTTATTGAATCAGCACACCTATAAACCTGTTTGCCAACAGTGTCTTTTGCAAAATAATCCCATTTAGCGGCAACATCCCAAACCTCATTGGAAAATTCTTCTGCCAGCATATAAACTTCTAAATCCTCAATTCTATTGTAGCTCATTGTTTTTTGTTTAAATCTTCTTAGGGATGATATAAACTGTGTATGATCAATTAGCTATACTAATGAACCAATGATACTAATGAACTAACTAAACCGCCACTACCCCTTTAATATGTGGATGTGGATCGTAATTCTCCAAAGTAAAATCTTCAAATTTAAAATCGAAGATGTTTTTTATGGCCGGATTAATATGCATTTGAGGTAAGGCTTTAGTATCTCTACTCAATTGCAAATTGGCTTGCTCGATATGGTTGTTGTATAAATGCGCATCGCCAAGTGTGTGGATGAAATCGCCATATTGCAAATCGCAAACTTGTGCTACCATCATAGTTAATAGTGCATAAGAAGCAATATTAAAAGGTACGCCTAAAAATATATCCGCACTGCGTTGATATAATTGACAACTTAATTTGCCGTCTGCTACGTAAAACTGAAAAAAAGCATGGCAAGGAGGTAAGGCCATGTTTTCTATTTCGGCAACATTCCAAGCAGAAACAATTATTCTTCTCGAATCGGGGTTGTTCTTTATGGTATTGATGATTTGAGTAATCTGATCAATTTTCTCTCCATCTGGTTTTGGCCAACTGCGCCATTGCGAACCATAAACAGGGCCTAAGTTCCCATTTTCATCCGCCCATTCATCCCAAATTTTTACACCATTATCTTTTAAGTACTTAATGTTTGTATCGCCACTTAAAAACCAAATTAATTCGTGTATAATAGATTTTAAGTGCAATTTTTTGGTCGTAACCATCGGGAAACCATCTTGCAAATTAAAACGCATTTGATAACCAAAAACACTAATCGTTCCTGTTCCTGTGCGGTCGTGCTTTTGTGTGCCATGATCTAGCACATGTTGCATTAAATCTAAATATTGTTTCATCTTATTTTAAGGAGGAAGAAAAATCCTATTACAAAACTAAAAATTTTAAAGTCTGTACGTTTTATGTTTTTTCCACATTGTGGAGTTTTTCCAACTATTTATAAATAATTTACAATTTGTATGTTTGCAATAGGGTTTACTTTCAAATCACACACCCAAAAATCGTAATTCTATGCTTTGACAGGCTCAGGATGACAAAATAAAAATAATAATGCTATCATTTGCTAACGCTAAACTAAATTTAGGCTTGTTCTTAACTGAAAAACGAGATGATGGCTACCATAACCTTCAAACTGTTTTTTATCCAGTTAAGTTATATGATGTAGTAGAATTAATTGATGCTGAAGAAACCAGTTGTATTATAAAAGGTATTGATATTCCTGGCAAAGCCGATGATAATATTTGCTTAAAAGCATTTAAACAATTACAAACTGATTTTAATTTGCCAAATCAGCAAATCGTTTTATTGAAAAATATTCCAGTAGGTGCAGGTTTAGGCGGTGGTTCGGCAGATGCAGCATTTTTAATTAAACTCGTAAATGATAAGTTTAAATTGGGTTTGTCAATTGAAAAAATGCAAAGCTATGCTAGAAATTTAGGCGCAGATTGTGCTTTTTTCATTGAAAATAAACCAGCTTATGCATTTGCCAAAGGCGATGAATTTGAAGATATAGAAATTGATTTATCAGCTTACTTTATAGTGTTGGTAAAACCTCCTGTGCATGTTTCAACTGCCGAAGCTTATGCGAATGTAAAAGTAAAGCAGCCTTTAATTTCCCTAAAAGAATTGATACATTTGCCTTTGAATGAGTGGAGAGATAAGATTGTGAATGATTTTGAAACTTCAGTTTTTGCAAAATATCCGCAAATTGACGAAATAAAAACAAAGCTTTATGCTGCAGGTGCTACATTTGCGCTAATGAGTGGTAGCGGTTCATCTGTTTTCGCCATTTTCGAAAAACCAATTCAACTTTCTGAATTAGAAAAAGAGAATCAGGTTTTTTATGGAATTTAAAGCAAAAAGATAAAAGCTGAAAGATCAAAGCGGCTCATATCTAAATACTAATTACTAAATACTTTGTACTAAAGGAATGGAAATAAATCTAATCCGCAAAAGCGGGAAATTTAATTTTGAAGCAAGTAACGAAGCTGGATTTAAGGTTGAGTTAGATGCAAAGCCAGCAATTGGAGGCGAAGGAAAAGGCTTTAGACCAATGGAAACTTTGCTTGTTGGTTTAGGTGGTTGTAGCGGCATTGATGTGGTGAACGTGTTAACCAAGCAAAAAGAACCTTTAAATGATATTAAAATTAGTATCAAAGCCACAAGAAGAGACGAAGAAATGCCGCCAATTTTTGACGTAATTAATATTCACTTTGATTTATTTGGCGATTTAAGCACAACAAAAGTAGAACGAGCTTTACAAATGACATTTGAAAAATATTGCTCTGTTTCAAACATTTTAGGTCGCTCTGCAACAATAAACTTTACCTATACAATTAATAAATAGATTAATAAACTGCTTTACGCAAAAGACATTACTATTGAACCAATAATAGTAATGAACAAATAAACCATATCATGTCCGAAAATTTTGAAACCATTGCAATCCGCTCTCAAATAGAAAGAAGCAGCCATAAAGAACATTCTTCAGCTATTTACCTTACCTCAAGTTATAAATTTGATGATGCTGAAGAGATGCGTGCCTTATTTGCTAATGAAAAGAAGGGAAACGTTTATAGCCGCTATTCTAATCCAAACACTTCGGAGTTTATAGAAAAAATGTGCTTGCTAGAAGGAGCAGAAGATGGTTTTGCTACAGCTACTGGAATGGCTTCCATCTTTACCACTTTTGGAGCATTTCTAAAAAGCGGTGATCATATTGTTTCAAGTCGTTCGGTTTTTGGCTCAACGCACCAATTATTAACTACTGTATTTGCTAAATGGGGTGTTACTTTTGATTATGCCGACTTAGACAAACCTCAAGATTGGGAAGGGTTGATTAAACCGAATACCAAAATGATTTTTGTAGAAACACCTTCAAATCCTGGTATTGATATTATTGATTTAGAATTTTTAGCTGGTTTAGCAAAAAAACATAACGTTTTATTTGTAGTTGATAACTGTTTTGCAACTCCTTATTTACAACAGCCTATTAAATTAGGCGCTGATATTTCTATTCACTCGGCAACAAAATATATTGACGGACAAGGTCGTGTGCTTGGTGGTATTATTTTAGGTAGTAAAGTTTTAATAGCTGATATTATTGCGTTTGCTCGTCATAGTGGACCATCTTTATCACCGTTTAATGCTTGGATATTATCTAAAAGCTTAGAAACGTTAGCAGTTCGTATGGATCGCCATTGCGAGAATGCCTTAAAAGTTGCCGAATATTTAGAAAAACATCCGAAAATTAAATTGGTAAAATATCCATTCTTAAAATCACATCCTCAATATGAAATTGCTAAAAAGCAAATGACACAAGGTGGAGGTATTGTTACTATAGTGGTACAAGGAGGAATTGATGGCGCTCGTAAATTTATGGACGGACTGAAAATGTTTTCGATCTCTGCAAACTTGGCTGATACGCGTTCAATCGCTACGCACCCAGCAACAAGTACACACAGTAAACTAACAGAAGAACAACGTTTAGAAGTTGGTATAGAACAAGGTTCTATTCGTCTTTCTATCGGTTTAGAACATATTAATGATATTTTGAAAGATATTGAAGATGCGTTAGCCTAGTTAACAGTTCTCAATTAACAGTTTAGAATTCAAAATTGCAAAAAGAGTAAACCTAAAAGTTTACTCTTTTTTTGTGTATTCACCTTGTCGTTTACTGATATTTATCAGTATTTTCGTGTAAAACATCCCTAATTTACATTCTTGATGCGGCTCTCTTTAATTGCTATTATTTTTATGCAAGTACTTTTCTTTAAAGTAAAAGCACAAGATATCGAAATAAAGCACCTAATAACCGCATGGCAAGTAACAGATACGTCGCAAACTCATCTCGCTGAAAAAACCTATGAAGAATTAAAGGTTAGAAGCGACAGTAGTAAATTTCAAAGAAAGAGAAAAGCATTATATGCTTGGCTAGATAAACATCCAGATGATCGGTTGAAAGTAAGAATATTAATGTATGATATTTTGGGTAGGCAAGAGTATGGTAAACCCGTAACCCATGCCGATTATAACCTGCTGGCTAAAGCAATAGAAATCGCACATAGTCTAAAAGACAATCAACTTAAAGCAGAATTATATGCATTATTTGCACAGCTGAATTTGGGTAAACCAAGCAATTTTCTGTTGTATAATTTAAAAGCAGTTGAGCTACAGCGAAAGATTGGCTTCCAACATTTTTCATTTGTACATAATCGTTTCTTTAATATCAGTTATGCACTGTTTCATACTAAAGACTATAAGGAGAGCATTTCATTTGGTAGAGAATGCCTCACTTTTAAAAATGTAGACGTGAAAAAATGGGATCCCAGAGTGTATCTTTTTCAATTAGATATGATTGGAGCTTCTTACCTCAAATTGGGTAAATGCGACAGTTCCATTTATTTTTATCAACAGATAATTGACACGCTTACTAAAAAGCCTGATCCTTCGCCAGCATTTCAAAAATTATGGTTGGGTATAGCAAGAGGAAATATTGGCCATGCCTTTATAATGCAAGGAAAGGAAGCACAAGGCTTACCTTTAGTAAAGGAACAACTTAATGTAGGTATAGAAAATAAGATGCTAAATAATGCTGCCATTGCACAAAATATATTGGCTGAAGTTGATTTTAAGCATTATAATTATGAATTGGCCAATAGTAAATGGAAATCGGCTTTGCGGTATGCTATAAAAGGAAATGATGAAAATGAACAGATTAGTGCGTTGAAAGGAATTGCAGAGAGTTACCTATATCTACGTCAACCCGATAGCGCACAAGTATACAATAATCGCTACCAGAAGTTAAAGGAGAAGCAAACTGCAGAAATTAATGCTAGCAAATTAGATAGACTAAGTTCACAAATGGCTTTTGATAACTTGCAGGGTAATTACGATGAAACCAATAACAAACTTAGTCGCGAAAAATTGCTCCGGAATTTTATTTTAATAGGTATCATTTTGCTAACCATAATTGCAATATTAATTTATAGTAGAGCTAGTATTCGAGCTAACTATAGACAAGAAGAACAATTGAGAAAGCAAAAAGAAACCGAAAAGCAAATGTTAGAAGCACGTGAACAAGTAATTGCTTTTAGTAAAAATATTTTAGAAAAAGATAGGCTGATTTATTCCTTAAATAAGGCGCTCAAATCTCATGCTACCGATGCAGAAGAAAAAAATATAAGCACTACTTTGCTAAACTATGTGCTGGTTACCGATAGAGAATGGGAAAAATTTAAAGAAATGGTTTCCAATGCCTATCCTGGCTTTTTTGTTCGTTTAGAATCACTTATTACCCATATTAACCCAGCCGAAGAAAGATTGGCCAGCTTAATTTGTCTACAACTTAGCGATAGACAAATGGCCAGTATGTTGGGGATCAGCAAAGAAAGTGTTACCCGAAGCAAACGTCGTTTAAAACAGCGTATCGCCATCCCCGAAGGGCAAACACTCGAAGAGTATATCTGTAGCTTAAATTCAGTATACGGTTAACAGTTTTCAGTTTACAATTCTCAGTTAACAATCTTCAATTTCCAGTTAATTGTTTCAGTTTTCAGTTCAAACTTGAATAATAACCATTGAACCAATGAACAATTGAGCTAATGAACTAACCTTGTCCGCTTTTTTGTCCGCCCTAAATCCTTGTGTTGCTTACTAGTTAAATGCAGATTTGGTTATGCAAAAGCCTAAAGGAAAACCAATTATTCCCATTATCATCATTCTAGTATCAATATGCCTAATGATTTTAATCTGGTTGTACTTTTCTTACCGTGTAGCACAAATTTAGATTTATGTTTTATCTATTGTAAAATATCCAATAATTAACGTTCCCAATATGAAGAATTTACTATTGATTTTAGTGTTATGTATTGTAGCTAAATATGGTTATACACAATGCCCACCAATGAATCAGCCTCAAAATGAGAGAGCCATTAATGGAGCCACTACAGCTCCTGTTAATTTTACAAGTTCAGCTTCAAACGTAATCTACTCATGGACTAATTCTAATCCAGGCATAGGTTTGGCGGCAAATGGTACGGGAAATCTTCCTTCTTTTAATGCCACAAATGCTGGAACGAATTCAATAATAGCATCAATAACGGTTACACCTAAGTTTGAAGCCAATCAGACATTCAGTTATACAGGGGCAATGCAAACATTTGTTGTCCCCGCTGGAGTTACAAGTATCAAGGTAGATGTAAGAGGGTCAAAAGGGGGAGATGGTATTTATAATCAACCAGGTACAAAACCAGATGACTTGGGAGGGAATGGGGGAAGGGTTGTGGCTGACTATCCAGTTACTGCTGGACAAACGCTATATATTTTTGTAGGGGGTATTGGCTACAATGGCGGTGGAAATGGCGGTGGTGGTATTGCGCAACCTAGTGGTGGTGGTGCCTCTGATATCAGAATAGGAGGAGTGGCATTAACTGACAGGATTGTTGTTGCCGGTGGTGGTGGTGGTGGTGGAAATAATTGTAGTACGAATGCTGAGCCTGGAGGGGTCGGTGGTGGTTTGATTGGTGGAACTGGATTTCAATGTGGTAATCAAACAGGTACAGCTGTAGGGCAAGGAGGAACTCAATCTGCAGGAGGAGCAGCAGGAACCTCTCCTGCAACAGCAGGGATATTAGGTGTAGGCGGTAATGCTGGCGGGGCTGGTACCGCCTCTGGTGGTGGTGGTGGTGGTTATTATGGTGGTGGTGGCGCAGCTTATGGTGGCGGAGGTGGTGGTAGCAGTTATACTGCTTCGTTGGCTACTGCGGTAACACATACACAGGGATTTCAAAATGGGACAGGGCAAATAATTATTACGTATGAGCTAGCCTGTGCTCTCCCGTCTGCCAAAATTTTTACCTATACAATCGATGCGACACTAGATGCTACAACAACTCAAACTAATGTATCTTGTAATGGTGGCAGTAACGCAACAGCTTCAGTAACTGCAAGTGGTGGGGCTACTCCTTATACCTACGTGTGGTCGCCATCTGGTGGAACGGCGGCAAATGCAAGTGGATTAAGCGCTGGTACTTATACTTGTACCATTAGAGATGCCAACGGCTCAGAAATTAGTAAAAACATTACTATAACCGAACCTTCAGCTTTAATTGCTACAACTGGTGCCCAAACTAATGTAAGTTGCAATGGCGGTACTAATGGTTCGGCAACAGTAAATGTTACAGGAGGTACAGGTGCTTATACATACGTATGGGCACCATCTGGCGGAACAGCTGCAACGGCAAGCGGACTAGCAGCTGGCACATATACGGTAACTATAAAAGATGCAAACCTATGTCAAACTACACAAAGTGTTACCATTACCGAACCTACTTTTTTAACTGCTACAACATCAAAAACAGATGTATTATGTAATGGTGGCGCAACTGGGACGGCAAGTGTTTCAGCTTCTGGTGGTACAGCTGGTTATACCTATTTATGGTCGCCCTCTGGTGGAACTGCTGCTACAGCAACTGGGCTAACTGTAGGGAATTATTCGGTACTTATTACCGACGCCAAAGGATGTATAACTACTAAAAATTTCACAATTAATCAACCGGCAGTTTTAACCGCTACAACCAGCCAGATCAATGCAACTTGTTTATCGTTTGGGCAAGCATCTGTTACTGTTACTGGCGGATCAGGTTCGTATACTTATTCTTGGTTACCATCTGGTGGTAGTGCTTCTTTAGCAACTGGGCTTACAGCAGGTAATTATTCAGTAACTGTTACTGATGCCAATGGATGCATACTGACCAAAAATTTCACAATAACTAGTACAAATACATTAACCGCTACCCAGTCGCAAACAAATGTTTTGTGTAATGGTTCGAATACAGGTACTGCAACTGTTGTTCCATCTGGGGCTCCTGGGCCTTTTACCTATGTTTGGTCTCCATCTGGTGGTAATGCCGCTACAGCTACAGGCTTAAGTGCTGGAAATTATAGTGTAACAATAACTTCTAGTAATGGATGTTCTATAGTTAAGAATTTTACTATAACACAGCCAAGTGCTATTACAGCAACTACTTCACAAACTGATGTAACTTGCAATGGTGGTACTAATGGTTCGGCAACGGCAAACCCATCTGGTGGAACTGGAGCTTATACCTATTCATGGGCTCCATCTGGTGGAACTGTAGCTACTGCAACTGGACTAGCTGCGGGGACATATACGGTAACCATAAAAGATGCTAATCTATGCCTGATTACAAAAAGCGTTACCATAACCGAACCAAATGCCATTATGGCAACTACTTCACAAACAAATGTAACTTGTAATGGAGGTACGAATGGAACGGCAACCGTAACCCCATCTGGCGGGACTGGATCATATACTTATTCTTGGGCACCGTCTGGCGGAACAGGAGCAATAGCAAGTGGATTAAGTGCAGGTACATATACGGTAACGATAAAAGATGCCAATTTATGCCAAACCACAAAAACGTTCACCCTAACAGAACCTAGTGCTGTTGCACTTTCAGGAGCAACATTAAGTGCTGCAACTGTTGCTATTAATTATCAACAAACCATTACGGCTACTGGTGCAAGTGGTACATATCTCTACAGTAGTACAGATGTACTTCCTCCTGGTATTACGCTTGCAACAAATGGTGTGTTATCGGGTACACCAACTACTGCTGGTGTATATAATTTCAGCATTAAGGCTACAGATCAAACTTGTTTTAATACAGCTACGGCTAATTTTAGTATAACTGTGGCAAAAGGTAGCCAGTCTATTGTTTTTGGTACAATTGCTGCCAAAACCTATGGTGATGCAGATTTTACACTTGGTGCTACGCAATCATCGGCAGGGTTAACAATTACTTATACTGCAATTGATCCAACAGTTGTTGCGATTACAGGGAATACGGCTCATATTCTTAAAGCAGGAAGCACATTAATCACGGCTAATCAAACGGGTAATTCTAATTATGAAAATAGTAGTGTACAACAATCTTTAACCATTACTCCAAAAGCATTAACTATTACGGCTACTGCCAAAAACAAAGCATACGGCGATGTCGATCCAACTTTAACCTTTACCTCAACAGGATTAGTTGGTGCAGATGCTACCACAGGAAGTTTAAGTAGATCAACAGGTGAGAATGTAGGTAATTATGTAATTAATCAAAATACATTATCCGCAGGTGCGAATTATACGATAACTTATAACGCTGCTAATTTAACTATCACCAACAAAATACTGACCATAACTGCTGCTGCCAAAAACAAAGTATACGGCGATGTCGATCCAACTTTAACCTTTACCTCAACAGGATTAGTAGGAACAGATGTAATTACAGGAAATTTAAGTAGAACAGCAGGTGAGAATGTAGGGAATTACAGTATTAATCAAGGTTCTTTATCCGCTGGTGCGAATTATACGATAACTTACAATGCTGCTAATTTAACTATCATCAACAAAGTGTTGACCATCAGCGCTGCTGCCAAAAACAAGGTGTACGGCGATGCGGATCCAACTTTAACCTACGTTTCAACAGGATTAGTTGGTGCAGATGTAATTACAGGAAGTTTAAGTAGAACAGTAGGTGAGAATGCAGGGAATTATACAATTAATCAAAATACATTATCTGCAGGTGCGAATTACACGATAACCTACAATGCTGCTAATTTAAGCATTAGCAAAGCTGCATTAACTGTTACTGCAGATAACAAACAAATTTGCCAAAGTAGCGGCTTGCCTACTTTTAGTCTAACCTATGCAGGCTTTAAAAACACCGATAATGCAAATAGCTTAAGTACTAAACCAACTATAAGTACAACTGCAACGAGTAATTCGCCAAGTGGCAATTATGTATTAACGCCAACGGGCGGATTAGCTACAAATTATACATTTACATACGTCAATGGAACATTAACTATTAATGCACTTCCACAAGTGAGCATCAGTAGTAGCAATGGTAATAGCATTAGTAAAGGCGAAACTTTAGTGTTAACTGCCAGTGGAGGTACTATCTATACTTGGAGCAATGCAAATGGGATTATCTCTGGTCAAAATTCTGCGGTCCTTACTGTAAGACCAACAGAAAGTACTATATATATGGTTACTGCAAGCAATGCAAGTAATTGTAGTCAATCGCAAAGTTTTAGTGTAGAAGTTAGAAACGATTTCCAAGCCATAACAACGCCTAATCTTTTAACACCAAATGGTGATGGGATAAATGATTTTTGGGTGGTTAAAAACATTGATATGTACCCCAACAATATGGTAACCATATTTAATGCTTCTGGCAAAATCCTGTACACCAAAAAAGGTTATAGCAATACTTGGGATGGAACCTATAATGGTAATGCTTTAGCCGAAGGAACCTATTATTTCGTCATAGATTTTGGTACTGACAAATTAAAACAAAAAGGATTTATCACTTTGATTAGACAACAATAAGATGAAATCATTACTTAACATAATTTTTGGTTCGGTTGCCATGCTCCTAACCATATCAACAGCAAAAGCGCAACTAATTCCGCTTTCATCGCAATATTATATCAATACCTATTTGGGTAATCCAGCATTTGCTGGAGAGACAAAAGGGCTAAGCGCAAACTTATCTTACCGTAAGTTGTGGAGCAATGTGCCTGGCTCACCTGTTCAGCAAAGCCTAACGGCAGATTACAGCACAAACAAGGTAGGATTGGGTTTAAACGTTAATTTAGATAAAGCAGGTCTACAACGCCAGACTAGGGTGGTAGGTACGTATGCCTATCATTTGCCCTTAAATGGTGATAACCAGCAGTTGCATTTTGGTCTGTCCTTAGGTTTTATGAACCAACGGTTATCTAATAATGATATTGTAGGTAATTCGAATGATCCTTTAGCTGCAGAATACAACGAACGCAAAACCTATATAGATGGCGATTTTGGTTTAGCTTACACCACAAACAGTTTTAAACTAGAAGGCGTTTTGCCTAATCTAAAAACCTTATTTAAACGGGATGAAATTAAACTGGCGGATGTAACGACATTTTATACAGCCTTAAGCTATAAACTAGAAATTAGTGCAGGTATGGATGGCGTAGAAATAGAACCCAAAGTAGTATACAGAGGCATAAAAGGTTTTGATAATGTTTGGGATGCAGGTTCGCAATTTGCTATAGCCAATAAACAGGTTCTTTTAATGGCGATGTATCACAGTTCTAAAAGTGCAAGCTTTGGTTTAGGGATGGATTACAAACGCAAATACCTAATTAATGGTTCGTACACTACACAAACTTCATCTTTAAATAATTATACCAACGGTACATTTGAAATTAATGTAAGAGGTAGGTTTTAAATTGGTTATTGCTTGTCAGTTCAGACTTGATTGCGTCATTCCCAGCTTGACTGGGAATCGTAATGCGCTTGTAAATCCTATCTACTTTGTCAATCTTTTACAGATTGACAAAGTTTATTAACCTTATAGGCCTATTCAAACTTTGACAATCTAAAAAAAAGATTGTCAAAGTAACCTTGACAAATTTAAAATTGAATTTTAATGGTGTAAATTTCTAATTGTATCACATACAATGGATATTGTTTGTCAACCCTGCCTTGGTTGCGTCATTCCCAACTTGATTGGGAATCGTAATGCGATAGTAAATCCTATCTACTTTGTCAATCTTTTACAGATTGACAAAGTTTACTAACTTATAAACCTGAGTTTGATATGAACGTTCGTCACCCTGAATTTATTTCAGGGTCTTTATGACATGAAAGATGCTGAAATAAATTCAGCATGACGACGAGCTTAGGTTTTATGCTTATAAACTTCTTCAAATAAGCCTCTTCAAACTTTGACTAGCTAAAAAAAAGATTGACAAAGTAAATTTTGATAAGGCTAACCCGAATTTTAATGGTGTACATTTCTAATAATATGTCAGAAAATGGAAATTGTTGACATATTACGTCCATTGTACGACAAACAATGGACGTTGTCTGTTAAATGGTTGATATAATACGCCATATTTTAACCATAATATGATAAGAAATGTCTCAAGTAGAGTAAATGATTGACATAATACGATAAGAAATACCCTTTTCCTGTCGGGAAATGTTCTTTTTTTGTCATGCAAAATGAAAATATAAATTAGAAAAAAGCCTTTTAAAACCTGTTATGGCGCTTTATGAAGAAAATAATGTAATTAGGCATCCAATAAATACTATCAAAAAAGTCTCAATTAGTCTCAAAAGTCTCATTTACTATCAATACTGGTCAAATCCTTTCATTTACATTAAGGTGATTTGCTTTGCATACCTTACGCCCTAGAAAATTAACTTGTCGAAGACCTTTAAAAGATGCTTAGATAAGCAGCATGACGACACATTTTAGCATACTTCAACATCTCTACAGATTTCATCTTTAATCTTGTACCGAGAAGAAGGACTATGGATTTTAAAGATTTAATTGTAGCAGTTAGTCAGTTTGTAACAGAGCTTTTTAAAGAGAAATTAAGTCCACAACTTTATTTTCATAATGCATTACATACCAGTTATGTGGTTACTGCGGCACAAGAAATAGGTTCTCAATCTGGTTTAACAACAGAAGAGATGGAGATTGTTATGCTCGCAGCCTGGTTTCATGATACTGGTTATATAGACGTGTATAAAGATCACGAACTGGTTAGTATAGAAATTGCCACACAATTTTTAGCCGGTTTAGGCATAGCAAATGAGAAAATAGCAGATGTTAGCTCTTGTATTTTAGCAACTAGGTATCCTCAGAATCCTGCAAACTTAATAGAAATGGTAGTTTGCGATGCTGATTTCTATCATTTTTCTTCTGAGCGATACTCAGATTTTGCTACAGCACTAAAAAAAGAATGGGAAGAAATCATCGGTCTTACTTACACCCAAAAACAGTGGGATGGCATAAACTGGGAGATGCTTCAGTTTCATCAGTATTTTACACCTTACGCCCAAGTAAATCTTCAACCTAAAAAAGAAGAAAATATTAAGAGACTGTTGCAGGTTCCTTAATTAAAAACCTGAGTTCGATTAATAACTTGACAAAAATGATAGTTGTTATATAGTCAAATCGTCAGTGCGAGAAGCACAGCGACGAAGCAATCTTTCTAATCATGAAAGATTGCTTCGTCCCGATGAAAAACCGGAGACTCGCAATGACGAGCAGCTCTATTATTAATCGGGTTGAGGTTAAAAAGAAGTATCTCGGTATTGTATTGGGCATTTACATATAAATTTCATTACTTTATATAGCATGAAAATTTTAATTATAGAAGATGAGCAGGCGCTTTTAGATAGTATATTAACTTACTTTACCGAGGAAGGGAATGTGTGTGAGTATGCAACAAATTATAGAACTGCATCTGAAAAAATTGCCCTTTATAGTTACGATTGTATTCTTTTAGATTTAGGATTGCCTGATGGGGAAGGCTTAAATTTGCTAGGAGAACTTAAAAGCCTAAAGAAAAAAGATGGTGTGCTAATTATTTCTGCTCGACATTCTTTAGACGATAAATTAGCAGGGCTGGATTTAGGAGCTGATGATTATCTGGTTAAACCCTTTCATTTATCTGAGTTAAAAGCGAGAGTAAGTGCTATTGTTCGTCGCAAAAATTTTGATGGAAATAATGTGATTGTATTTAACGAGATTAATGTTGATGTTTTTGCCATGCAAACAACTGTTAATGGACAACTAGTAACCTTAACCAGAAAGGAATTTGATTTATTGGTTTATTTCCTATCAAATAAAGGTAAAGTAGTAACTAAAAATGCAATGGCCGAACATTTATGGGGCGATGAAATGGATATTGCTAATGATTTCGATTTTATCTATACACATATTAAAAATCTCCGTAAGAAATTAATGGAAGCAGGCGGAAAGGATTATCTTCATTCTGTGTATGGTATTGGTTATAAATTTGGAGCTGCATGAAATTATCAAGTAGATATAATCAGGTAAATATTCTTACCTCTCTGGTTGTTTTAATAATTACCGGAGTTATCTACTACGTGGTTATCCATTTTATATTAACTGAAAAATTGGACAAAGATTTAGCGGTTGAGGAAAATGAAATTAATCAATATGTAAAAACCTATCAAAAACTTCCGCTACCCGCTAGTTATATAGATCAACAAGTTCATTATAAAGATGCAGGAAACAATAATGAGCCTAGAGAGTTTAGCTATACTACCTATTATAATGCAAAAGAACAGGAAGTTGAACCTGGCAGGAGTTTAATTACGACTGTTAACCTAAACGGGAAAAAATATATAGTTACCATAACAAAATCAAGAGTTGAATCAGAAGATTTAGTGCGGATAATTTTATTCATCACCCTTGGTATAACCTGCTTTTTGCTAATCAGCTTAATCTTAATTAATCGCTTTGTATTGAATAGATTATGGAAACCATTTTATACGCTCTTAAATCAGATGAAAACCTATGAAGTATCGAGAATGGGTAAAATTAATAGGGAGCCAACTAAAATTGATGAATTTAATGAGCTAAATGATTCTGCTATCGCGATGGCAGCTCGGGTTCAACAAGATTATAAAGAACTAAAAAGTTTTACAGATAATGCTTCGCATGAAATGATGACACCGCTTGCTGTGATCAATTCTAAATTAGATTCTTTGCTGCAAACCGAATCCTTCACCAAACAACAAGGCGCATTGCTCGAAGATATTTACCAAGGAGTTGGTCGTTTATCAAGGCTTAATCAATCGTTATTACTGCTGGCTAAAATAGAAAACAACCTTATTCCTGATTTGCAAGATATTGACATGAAAGAATTGCTGGAAAGTAAGATTAGGCAGTTTCAAGAGCTTTTTGAAAAAGATGAACTTCAACTAATTAAGCAATTAGATGCCTGTCAATTAAAAATGAGTAGATATTTAGCAGATATACTCATGAACAATCTTTTTAGTAATGCAGTTAGGCACAATCACACCGGAGGAACTATTGAAATTATATTGCAAAAAAACTCATTACAGCTAATTAACACTGGTAAAGATGTTGGTTTAAATGATCAGCTTTTTGAACGGTTTTCTAAATCAGCTCCATCAGAAGGATTAGGGTTAGGCTTAGCCATTTCAAAGCAAATTTGTGCACTATACGGTTTCACGATAGCGTATGCCTATCATAATGAAAAGCATTCTTTTACCATTCATTTTTAGTAACCTGAGTTCGACTAATAATATGTTTTAGAAAAATCTATAGGGCTTTTTGTATGAACGGTCGTCTTTCTGTCCTGTAGCTAAGTGGAATCTTGCTCGTCATTCCCAACTCGATTGGCACGTCATTCCCAGCTTGACTGGGAAACGTAATGCGGTAGTCGGTAATATACTTGCAACCGCATTACGATTCCCGTTTTCACGGGAATGACGAGCGTAGAAGGAATCTATTATTTAATTTAAAATAAAATAACCGAATTCAGGTTAGCAAGTAAGTCAGCTACAGAATTACTATAGAATTGAAAATTAACTTTATGTAAAATTCTATAATCATGAAAAAAATAATAGTAGTACTATTAATGCTAGGCTTTGTAGTGTCAGCAAGCTATGCACAAAAACTAAATGCAAGTAAAGTGCCAGCAGCAGTAACATCTGCTTTCGCTAAAAATCATGTTTCTACAAAAGTGAGCTGGACAAAAGAAGAGACAAATTATGAAGCGGAATTTAAATTAAACGGTAAAGAAACTTCTGAAGTTTATACTGCAAACGGTGTAGTAACTGAAACCGAAACTGAAATTAAAGTTGCTGAATTTCCAGATGCAGTTAAAATGAAATTGAAAGGTCAAAAAATTACTGAAGCTGCTAAAATAACCAAAGCAGATGGTACTGTGATTTATGAGGCAGAGGTAAATGGTAAAGATCTTTTGTTTGATGCAAAAGGAAATCCAGTTAAAAAATAAGGGAGTTTAAATGGGTTTAAAAAATGCAATAGGGTTTTTGCTGTTAATTTGTATAGCAACTACTTGTTTTGCTCAACAGCAAGATACTACTTCAAATGTGAGGCTAAATCCGATAGCCATTAAAAATATTACAGCAGAAATTAAGCCCGAAAGGTTTAGGGCAGTTCATTTTATTGCGCCAGCAGTTTTAATTGGGTATGGTTTTGCTGCAGTGTATAATCATGGCGCATTGAAGGAGTTGGATGTAAGTACTCGGTATGAATTACAAGAAGATCACCCACAGTTTGCTGCTCATGTTGATGACTATGCGCAGTTTGCACCAGCAATTGCTGTATGGGGACTTAACTTTGCAGGGGTAAAAGGACGGCATAATCTATTTGATGCTTCAATGTTATATGTAACTTCAGCAGCAATAATGGGCCTTTCTACTCATTTTGTAAAACAAGGTGTGCATCGATTAAGACCAGATGAATCGGGCAATAATTCTTTCCCATCTGGTCATACGGCATCGGCTTTTGCATCCGCAGAATTTCTATACCAAGAGTTTAAATATAAATCGCCATGGATTGGCTACGCAGGATATTTTGTTGCAACAGCAACGGGAACACTTAGAATGTATAACAACAAACATTGGTTTAGCGATGTGGTAGCGGGAGCAGGGTTCGGTATCGTCTCTACTAAGCTTTCATACCTAATTTATCCTCATCTAAAAAGAATATTTACTAAGAAAGATATTACAAATTTATCGGTAATGCCTTATAGACAAGAGGGGGCAAATGGATTAATGGCGAGCTATACTTTTTAACGTAACTACAGATTTGCTCCATATTTGATAGCTAATTTGTAGCTAAATGAGATATTTATTTGCTATTCGTAAAATGCGTAATTGGATAATTTTTAAAGAATTTCTAATCATCTGTTGCATTGCAATGCTTTTGCCTTCAGCAATAAAGGCGCAAAATCCTACTCGAAATATCGATTATTTTCTTCAAGAAGCGGTTAAATCTAGTCCAACCTTAAAAGACTACAAAAACCAAAAGCAAGCGCTTAAAATTGATAGCTTACTTGTTTTAGCCACTGCAAAACCACAAGTTACTGCAAGCTCTGCCGGAATGTATGCACCTATAATTAAAGGCTACGGGTATGATGAAGCGCTATCTAATGGTCAAGTTTTAGAAGCATTACTAAACGTAAATTATGATCTGCTAAACAAGAAGAAAATTAGTAATCAGTTACAAGGTATAAAGCTACAAAGCGATTCTATTAAATATGCGGGAGAGCTTTCTACATTCGATTTAAATAAATCAATAACAGATCAATACATTGCAGTTTATGCAAGTCAGCAAGATGTGAATTTTAATAAAAACGTTTTTACACTATTAAAAAAGGAAGAGACTTTATTAAAAGAACTAACTAGGAATAATATCTATAAACAATCAGAATACCTTACTTTTCTGGTGACGTTGCAACAACAGCAGTTAACTTTAAAGCAAGCCGAACTTCAATATCAAAGCGATTATGCAATGCTTAATTACTTAGCAGGAATTACAGATACAACCGTAGCTGTTTTAGCAGAGCCAACATTAAAAAATCCAGTTTTACTGACAGAGAATGATTTTTTTACCAAAAGATTTGATATTGATAGCCTTAAATACATCAACCAAAAGCAAGCTATCGATTTAAATTATAAACCAAAGCTAGGTGTTTACGCCAATAGCGGTTATAATTCTTCATTTATACTGCAACCCTATAAAAACTTTGGTGCAAGTGTGGGCTTCACGTTGTCTATTCCTATTTATGATGGCCATCAAAAGAAAATGCAATACGATAAATTAGGTTTCTCAACACTTACGGCAAGCACGTATAAAGATTTCTTCATCCGCCAGCAAAAACAACAATTGTATATGCTCTCTAAACAGATCAGCAATACAGATCAATTATCTGCACAAATTAACGAGCAAATTAGGTTCGCAAAAGGTTTAATAGATGTGAATAGTAAATTATTGCATACAGGAGATGTGAAAGTGGCAGATTACATTATCGCTATTAACAATTACATGGCTGCACAAAACCTGCTCAGGCAAACTAATATTAATCGTCTGAAATTAATTAATCAATTTAATTACTGGAATAAATAACATGGATAGGTATTTTAAAATTTTAGCGTTTGGTGCATTTAGTTTACTCGTTCTTGCTTCTTGTCAGCCTGCAGCCAATACCGAATCTGAAGAAGCACCAGATCCAATTACACCTGTTCAAGTAACTACAATAAGTGATAGTTCGTTAACCGAATCGGTTGAAGTAACAGCTGTTTCTGCCTACCTAGAAAAAAGCTTTGTTAAAGCAAATATTAACGGATATGTGCTAACTGCAAATGCACAAACGGGCAAACAAGTAAGTAGCGGGCAAACTCTGTTTAGCTTAATTACTAAAGAAGCAAAGGCAATTGGCAACAGTGTAAATAAACTAGATCCAGATTTAAAGTTTTCTGGTATTTCTAACATTCGTGCCGCACAATCTGGGTTGATTGTTCAGGTTAATCATCAAAAAGGAGATTATGTGCAAGATGGAGAGGCTTTGGCAACCATCAGCAACCGAAACAGTTTGGTGTTTTTATTAGATCTTCCGTATGAATATACCCAACTGATTAAAAGTAATCACAATTTGCAAATCGAATTACCCGATGGACAAAAAATGAATGGTGTTCTTGCTGGAACAATGCCAGCAGTTGATTCTTTAGCGCAAACCCAACGTTATATCATTAAAGTAAATGCTGGTAATCTTATCCCCGAAGGCTTAATTGCAAAAGTTAGGTTGACTAAACTTAATCATCCAAATGCGCAAGTATTGCCAAAATCAGCTGTGCTAGCAAATGAAACAGAAGACGAGTTTTGGGTAATGAAAATGATAAATGATTCTACAGCTGTAAAAGTTAACGTTACAAAAGGCATTGAAAACAACAGTTTGATAGAAGTAATTACGCCTAAGTTTGATAAAAAGGATAGAATTATAACTAGTGGGAATTATGGCATTGCAGATACTGCGAAAGTTAAAATTTTGAAATAATGAAGAGTTTTTTCATCTCCCATAAAAACCCTATCCTAGCTGTACTCGTTATTGTCTTATTGGGCGGTGTGTATTCTTTTGAGCAGTTAAAAACATCATTATTTCCTGAAATTACTTTCCCTAAAATAAAAATTATTGCAGAGGCAGAGTTGCAACCTGTTGATAAAATGGTGCTCACCGTAACTCGGCCATTAGAGAATGCAGTAAAACAAGTACCAGACCTTCAATTGGTAAGAAGTACAACAAGCAGAGGAAGTTGTGAATTATCTGCTTACATGAATCCAGGTGCCGATATTGATTTAAGCCAACAGAGAATTGAAGCGCAAATAGCAAAAATAACCGCATCATTACCTGCCGGAGTAAATATTTCTGTCGAGAAAATGAATCCATCTATTTTGCCTGTAAGTGGATACAGTTTAGAAAGTCATACTAAATCGGCAGTAGAATTAAAAAAGATAGCAGACTTCACCGTTAAACCTTTTTTATCTCAAGTAGATGGCGTTTCTGAAATTAGAGTGATTGGCGGGAAAACCAAAGAATATTGGATAGAACTCGATCCTCAAAAAATGCAGGTATTGGGTGTTTCTCCCGAACAGATTAATACCACCTTAAGTCAAACTAATTTTATTAAATCTAACGGTTACGTTTCCGAATTTAACTATTTGTACTTATCGGTAACAGATGCAACAGTTAAAAGCAAAGCTGATTTAGAAGAATTAGTGCTCACTAGGAGAGGAAACAGAATTGTTAAGTTTAAAGATGTAGCCACAGTAAAAATACAGGAAAGTGTAGAGTACACCCGAATTAATGCCAACGGAAAGGATGGAATTTTAATAGCGGTTATTAAACAGCCTAATGCCAACTTGGTTGATCTTTCTAAAGAGATGTCGCTTAAAGTTGGTAAACTGAAAAGTATTTTACCTGCCGGAGTACTAATTAAACCTTATTATGTACAAGCAGATTTTGTAAATGAATCTGTTAAAAGTGTAAGAGATAGCCTTTGGATTGGATTGGCGCTAGCCATTATTGTCGCCATTATTTTCTTAAGATCGCTAAAAGCAAGTACTACCATACTCATCACCATCCCAATTACACTTTGTTTAACGGTAATTGCTTTATATTTTATCGGTTATTCTTTAAACATCATGACTTTAGGCGCTATTGCTGCGGCTATTGGCTTAATTATAGATGATGCAATTGTAGTTGTTGAGCAAATTCACCGAACGCATGAGGAACATCCCGAAGAGCCAACGGTAAATCTATTAAGCAAGGCGATTAATTACCTTTTCCCAGCTATGTTGGGCTCATCTATTAGTACCATTGTTATTTTTATTCCATTTGTATTGATGACAGGTGTTGCTGGTTCTTATTTTCAGGTAATGACCAACACCATGATTATTACTTTGGTTTGCTCATTCTTTGTCACCTGGATGGCTTTGCCTGTTGTTTATTTACTACTCACTAAAAACTCAAAACAAAATACCTCCAATGTAAAACCCATAGTACATGAGGTTAAATCTCAAAAATGGGTGGGTTATTTTTTCCAGCGTAGCTACATCAGCTTTATATTTATTGTACTGCTTATTGTTTCAATTGTTTTTGTGTTTCCACGATTAGAAACTGGTTTTTTGCCAGAAATGGATGAAGGGAGTATTGTGTTAGATTATGCCACACCGCCCGGAACTTCCTTAGCAGAAACGGATAGAATATTAAGAGAAGTAGAGAAAGAATTGGTTAAAATACCAGAAGTAGAAGCATATTCTCGAAGAACAGGAACGCAAATGGGTTTCTTTATTACTGAACCCAATACTGGCGATTACTTGATTCAATTGAAGCACAATAGGAGTAAAAGTACCGATGATGTAATTGCAGAAATACGAAAACATGTAGAAAGTACGCAGCCTGCATTAATTGTAGATTTTGGTCAGGTAATAGGAGATATGCTTGGCGATTTAATGAGTTCTACGCAGCCAATTGAAGTGAAGATCTTTGGGAATGATCAAGAAAAATTACAAGAACTATCAAGAAAAGTTTCTGATGTGGTTACACATATTAACGGAACCGCCGATGTATTTGATGGCATTATACTTTCTGGTCCAACCATAAACATTTTGCCAAACTTTAACACCTTAGCCCAATATGGAATAACGCCAGAAAGTTTTCAAATGCAAGTACAAACCGCTATGCAAGGTAATTTAATTGGCAATTTGTACGATACGCAACAACTTTCTCCCATCCGTATGGTGTATCCAAATAGTAAGAGTTTTGGCGTAGCCGATGTAAGTAGTCTTAAAATCTTTTTACCAGATGGAAGAGCAATTCCAATTCAGAACTTAGCAAAAGTCGAAATCAAATCTGGAAACGCAGAAGTTGAACGCGAAAACCTACAATCAATTGGCGTGGTTACCGCAAGACTAGATAATAGAGATTTAGGCAGTGCCATGGCAGCTATTCAGGCTGCGGTAACTGCTAAAATCAATTTGCCCTCTGGTTATCATATCGAATATGGTGGTGCGTACAAAGAACAACAACAATCTTTCTCTGAATTGTTGACCATTCTAATTGCCTCTAGTTTATTAGTTTTTAGTGTGATATTATTCCTGTTTAAGGATTTTAAAATTGCATTTTTAATACTTTTAATTGCTGTGTTAGGTATATCAGGTAGTTATTTAGCCTTGTTTATTACTCATACACCGCTCAATGTAGGTAGCTATACAGGTTTAATAATGATTGTAGGGATTATTGGTGAGAATGCCATTTTCACATTCTTGCAGTTTAAGGAATCCCTACATGAAAAAAGTGTAGATGATGCGATTACTTTTGCTATTTCTACACGATTAAGACCAAAACTGATGACGGCTTTAGGTGCAATTATAGCTTTAATGCCATTGGCTCTTGGTATTGGTGCAGGAGCGCAATTGCATCAGCCATTAGCCATTTCGGTAATAGGTGGGTTTATTATTGCACTACCGCTTTTATTGATTGTGTTGCCAAGCTTAATTCGGAAGTTTTATCGTAAAGAGATTACCACATAGAAACATAGATAACATAGTTGTAATACACATTAGCTATGTTTCTATGTGGTTAAAAAATAAATCTGCTATTTTCCTATTTCAAGAATTTGGAAACTTCCTGATACTCTTTTCGGACGCCCTGTTCCTGTAGCTTTTTCAAACTCTGCGGTAGGCAAGAAAAGATGATGAGTAACGGCATCTAATGCAATTGTTCTGGCACCACTTTTAGTTGCAATAGTTTCTTGTACCACAAATTTGTCGGCAGTTACTTCCTTAACCACAGTAATAGTTCCTTCGCCATTAGAGCTGTATACAGTTTTTAAGATAGGGTCGAATACCACACCATCACAACCATCCCCAATGGGTAAAGTTGAAACTTGTCTGCCTGTTTTAGCATCTAAAATAAGCATCACTTTGTTTGCGCAAACTGTAAATAACCGTGATGTTGTTCTATCAATAGCTAAACCACTAGGTTCTTCGCCACCTTTAAGTTTATACCTCGATAAAACCTTAAAAGTAGTCGCATCAAAACATACAATTTCTCCGGTATCTTCAATATTTACATATATTTTCCCTTTGCCATCAGATACACCAGCTTCTGGTTTTCCTCCTAACGGGATTGTTGCCACTACTTTATCTGTTTGCGGATCGATAATACTTGCATCTAAACTTTTGCCGTTAAAAACGATTACCTTTTTAGAGAAATCATCAAAAAAAGTAGCATCTGGATTTTGCCCTACCGTAACTTGACCTATTACCGATGAAGTGCTTAAATCAAAAACTGTACACGTTCCTGCTCTTCCATTACTCGTATATCCTTTTTCAAAAGGAGTGGCAATAGCAATTCCATGTACACCCATGGTATTATGAATTACACCAGTTGAATCGCCAGTATTTTTATTAAGAATGTTAACCTGGTTGCCATGTGAAACATATAAGTTATTATTTTTTTGATCAATGGTAAGATAATCCCAACCGCCATCACTTTGTATTTTATGGGTTTGTACAATATGAAGACCAGTTTTTTGTTGAGCAAAACTAGCAGCGCTTAAACTCATTAACAGCGCCAGTGTAAGAATGTTATGTTTCATGATTTATCTTTTTATAAATAAAATCAAACACTCTGTAGTAATCCTGTAGTTAGTTTTAAATCAGTGTGATTATAAAATGATAATAATACTACCTGCAACCACCAATAGGGCACCTACCAATGTTTTGGCATCAATAGGTTCTTTTAAAATTAAAAAAGCAAGACCTAAGGCAATTGCCACACTTAGTTTATCTATTGGTGCAACTTTAGACACATTGCCAGTTTCTAAGGCCTTAAAATAAAATATCCATGATAAACCTGTGGCAACTCCTGATAAGGCTAAGAAAATTAAATTGTTTTTGGTTAACGTTTTAAGTTCACGTATTTCGCCACTAGCTAAAACAATTCCCCATGCAATAAAAAGAATAACAATAGTACGAATAGCTGTCGCGATGTTCCCGTTAATGCCTTTAATTCCAATCTTAGCTAGAATGGCAGTTGCAGCAGCAAAAACCGCAGAAAGGACAGCATATAATTTCCACATAGTTTTTTGTAATTGTAATTCAAGATACCAAAATGTTAAGGCATTTCTATTCTATTTAACAATTTTAGTGTAAATGGGCAAGTATTTGAGCCACATGCAGCACATACCCTCTTTTTCATCAGGTCGGCTACTGCACCAACACAGTTCTACCTATTAGATAACCTAGAAGATACGGCTCTAATGCAATTCCTTTATCGCTATAAAAATGTGGGCTATCGGTTTTAAAGGTGCATTATGCTGGGGTTTTTGAGCGTTTTTTAAAAACGTTAAAGAAGCGGTATGAGTTTGTCTGAAAAACTTAAGATTATAGCACAATCAACTGCTACTAGAGCAAGCTAGGATATAGGTTAAAAAATATCCATTTCATTAGGTCTTGTTAAGGTCTTGTTCGAGTCATGCTCGAGAAAATGCCCCTTTTCTCGAGCAAGTCCCGAAGGAGACTCGAAGAAGACCTTCACAAAAGGCATTGTTCTGGGCTAATATTTAGTTCTCTCATTTTGCCAATGCCCAAAAGAGCTTAATGCAGATAGGAGCGGCGGGCCATGTATAAGTCTTAAGTGTGGTAGCATCGTTCCTGACTTGATCTCGTTGGTTATTTTTTCATCAAGGAAAACAAAATTTGACCTTTCGGCTGCCAAGAGTTAAGGTAAGCTCATGCGTTGGCTCTTAGTTAAAGCTGCTTCTACTAGCTACTGATGTAAATCAGAATAAATTAGCAAGTCAAATCAATTGAAACAGTTTGGTTAGATAAGGTAACGACCGAAGAATACAATAATTGATTTTAAGAGAAAAATTATTAATGGACAAGCCTAACCGCTCAGCTAATATAATCCCTATCCTCGTCGCTTAACGTCGATTTACTTTCACTTGATTGATGTTTTTCAATCTCTTGATCATAACTACTTACTGTTTTTCGTGGTCTGCCAGCTAAAAAACCCAAAATAAAGCCAATGATGATGCAAATGCCAATTACAATGAGTTTTGAAATGGGGATAGGAGCGCCAATAATGAAATTAAACTCCACTGGGTCGCTATTTATCATTAAGAAAATGGTTAAAAGGGCAGTAATGGCAATGATGAAAATAGTTTTTGCTTTCATTTTATTTTAAATAATTCCCCTTTGGGAGATTTTGGCGTTAAAAACTGTAGTTAAAAAGTAATTCTAAGATAGGATTTTGATTGTAGATTTTATTAACAAATACCACTCTTGCGCCTAAATCAACTACGGGCTGGTAACGCAACAGGTTTATACTACTACGCAATTCGAAGCCAAAAGTTTTAGGTTGTGTTAAGTTTGTTTCCGTACCAATGTTTTCATAATGACTAAAAATTCCACCTCTAAGGTTTCTGATGTAGGCTAAAGAGCCAATTTCTGCATCGGGGAAAGCAAATGGAAAGCGATAATTCAGCAATAACGTATTTCTTAATTCGCTTTTAGCATTAATTTGTCCATAGCCATAAACGGTATTAATCTCATTATTAAATTTTAAAATGCCACTACTTTCTTGATAGTCAAAACTTGCCATAAAAGAATGATTTTTAGCAATGCCAGGGAAATAGAATGCGCTTTCAAAAGCAAATAAGTCGCCAGTTAACCGCTTATCGAAAGGCTGATTATAATAACTTAAATTAATAATTTGCGCCCATTTTGGAGCTACATCTCGTTCTGCAGCCCGTACACTATGACTAAAACCTAGTTTATAATTCATCGGGAATTTAATGGTTTTGTTAAAAAGCAAAGCTTCTTTTGGTGCAAAATTTCGTTGTGTGTAACTTGCGCCTATTTCTGCCAAAAAGCCATAATTGCGATGGTAGGTACTAAAACTAAGCGGTACTGTCGCTTTTATATCAAGATAGTTTTCCCGCCAATTTGCTTGATTTATCGCATTCCCTAATCTGTAAAAAGCAGTTCGAGGTCGGTTAGTAAAAGTTGTGCTTAAAATAGGATATAAACTTTTATAGCTAAAGCCAGCGGTGTAGGCTACTTTTCTTAAATCGCTGTAATAGTTAATGCCTGCCGAAAAATCGAAAATGTTTAATAAATCATTAGATTTTAATAGTAAACCTAATCTATCATCTTCATCTATTGTCGGACTTAGGCTATGGAAATTAAAAAGATGAGCTAAGGGTTGATAAGATTTAGATTGGTAAGTGCTATCGGGAATGTTTTTAAAAACGTTGACCGTGTTTTCTTGTTTTTCCGCTGCTGCGCCAAAGTATACAAAGTGATTTTCTTGAATTTCTTTAGGCGATAAAGGCGTTTTTGCAATTTCATAGCCCATTAACTGGTAATTGTTAAAGAGGATTGATTTGCCATCGGCAGATAAGCTCGGATTAAAAGCACCGTATTTTGCGGCTGTTAGCGCCGTTATTTTTTTGCTGATAGGGCTAACGTTATAAATGTTGTCAATTCCGTTTAGAGACGCGTTAAATGCAATCTCCTCGCCAATAAATACTGGCCTACTTAATTGCTGATTTGTTTCGGATATTAATTGGGTTGTTTTTCCAGTTTTATCTTTTAGCCAAAGCGATTTTCCTTTCTCATTTATGCTAGTCCAACATAGTTGAGAACCATCTGTACTCAACGCAGGAGTTTGTAGGATTAAATTTTCAGGATTTGGATAGTTTGTTGTAATTTTTCCAGTTTGCGGATCAAGCGCTACCAAATTACTTCGATTGCTTAAATCGATTTGTACAGCAATTATTTTTTTTCCATCGCCAGAAAGAGCAGGAGAGAAGAGCCTAGTTTTAAAAGTTAATTGTCTTTTTGTTTTTGAAGCAAAATCATACATGCAAATTACGCTGTAGCTTCTTTGTTTATAACGTGGGTCAAATCGTATCTCGTCCCAAACCAAGATGCCATTGCCATAACTAAACCAAGGTTGCTCCTGATAGCCGATTTTAATAAGTTCTTTTTCGTTTTTATCCTCATCAATCACCACAAAAGCTGCGGTTTCTGCTTTAGTTTGCTTTAAAGCTAGTATTTGTTGGTTCGCTAATTCAGTGGGTAAAAAATAACTGCTGGCATATTTCGCAGGGCGATTTAAGCTCTTGTAATTTTCGCTCTTATTTAATTCATCTTGCTTTTTCCAGTCGTTTTCGAGTTGGGTAGCTGTTTTTAAATAATATTTTCTAGTCGTATTTCCTGTAAACTCTTTTAAACTTTGAGAAAAAGGATATAATCTAAGTGGGCGATCATGAATAGCTGTGAGTAGACTATCTACAATATTTTTGCCAAATTCTTTTCTAAGGCTCGAAACCATTAAATATCCCATTTGATAATAGCCGGGCGTTTGATCTTTGTTTGATCCGAAATACGCTTTTGAGTACGAGAACTTTTTTCCACTGAGTAGCGAAGTACGAAAAGGCATGATCCATGAAGGCTGCCTACCGCGACCAACATTTGTTAATGAAGTTTCGGTGCTTACGGCGTCGCCTTCAAAAAACCAAGTCGGGATGCTTAAGCCCATGTAGGCGAAATAAATTTCTTCTGGAAAAGGGTGTGCTTTGCCACCAGTAATTTTGTCGAACTGCGCCACATGTCTAAGCTCATGAACAGCTAAATTATTTAACCAATCTTGACTATCAAATTGCTGCGGAGGAGTGGTGTAAAATTGCACCTTTTTTGGAGCCAATTGAACGAAGCCATTTGCTAGTGTTCCGCGGTTTTGAAACACGATTGGAATGCTTGTTTTTTGACGGTTTAAACTTTGTCCAACTTGGGGGTAAATATGGCCGATGGTATTTGCCATTCTTTGTGCTTCTTTTTCTAACTCGGTAGGGTAGATGAGTGTGAAGCCATTGCTGTTAATTTGTCTCCATTTTACACTAAG
Organism: Pedobacter planticolens; assembly: GCF_014172375.1. GTDB lineage: Bacteria > Bacteroidota > Bacteroidia > Sphingobacteriales > Sphingobacteriaceae > Pedobacter > Pedobacter planticolens. Next base: position 1,876,703 of record NZ_WNXD01000001.1, on the reverse strand, counting down.
TGGGTTTTGTTCACTGTCGAAAATTTGCCCAAAACTACTAACTGAAATAAAACTTAATAATACTATATTTAAAATACTGATTTTCAATTTTATATACTGTTTATTTATGTTCATTTAAGGATGATGCTAAAATTGTTAGTTTTATAATTTTTTAAATCCTTACTTTAAATTATTTATTACTTTATGTTAAATATTTTAATGTATTGATTTTTAATTTATTATGTGTTTTATATAATTAACACTATTAACTACTATTTATGTAAAAATTAAGTGATTAAGAGCGTTAAACGGAGATTTTCATCTTATGTGCTATCTCCGTAATTTGTTGATGTTAAGATACACTATTTATGTTGATTTTAAAGCAAAAATTTTCTGCTACTTTTTAAAGATGTATGCATTTTTGTTAGTTAAAACGAAATAGAATAACACGATTTTGTGAAGGAAATAAGGTAAATATCAAGGGTTTTATAGATGCTTTTACACCTCTTTTACACTCCAGATTTAGGAGGTAAATAAGAGAGGGAATGGATTACTTTTCTATCCGTTTTTAGGAGTGAAATTGTAAGGAGAAATGAGCTGTTTTTAAGCCTTGTTTTTGATGTGAAAATCGTATCCCCTACCCTAGTAGGAGTTGGGTTATCAGCTTTGATTTTTGCTCGTCATTCCCGTGAAAACGGGAATCGTAAAGCGTAAAAAAAAGCCTCTTATTGTATTAGGGTTTCCAATCATGTTAGGAATGATGCATTGAGTTGAGGTAGGTAGCTTTGATTCCTGCTCGTCATTCCCGTGAAAACGGGAATCGTAATGCGTAAAAAAGCCTCTTATTGCATTACGATTCCCAATCGAGTTGGGAATGACGAGTGCGTAGAGGAGAACTTATTTTAATTGAAATAATCGAATCGAGGCAGCTATTAACTCTGATTTTTGCGCTTTTTATAGATCGGATACAAGAACACTGCAGCCAAAATTAACAGCGAACCTAAGTAAAAACCAGAAGTCATATGTTCTTTACTTCCAAACAAAAGAAAGGCTAAAGCAATGCCATATACAGGTTCTAAATTGGTAATTAATGCCACTCTAAAGGCAGATAAGGTACGCATTACACCTACACCAGCTACATAAGCTAAAGCTGTACAAACGGTACCTAAAACGATGAGATAAAACCAATCCATTGCGCTTAAATTGAAGCTTTCAGTTAATAAGCTATTATCAAATAAACGATAGACGGTAATCCAGAAAAATGCACCAGCCATTTCGTAAAAGCCTATTATGCTCGGACTTGTTTTCTGTACTAATGTTGAATTTATGGTAGAAAAGAAGCTTGCTGCTACTGCAGAACAAAGTCCGAAAATTATCCCTACGGTGTATTTAGTTTCAAATTTAAAGATAAGGTAAATGCCTAAAATGATTAATAAACCGACGAAGATATCGCCTTTAGAAATGTTTTGTTTTTTAATAATAGGCTCTAAAATTGCAATAAACAAGGTTACAGATGATAAACAGATTAAGCTAACCGATACATTAGCTACTTTAATAGAATGGAAAAAGAAAATCCAATGCAAAGCAACAATGCTTCCTGTAAAGAAAAACTGGAGAAATTGTTTTCTGCTTATTTTAATACTGGTTTTGCTCAGCATAAAATAAGCGAATAGGCTTATGCTAGCTATTAAAACACGATACCAGACCATTTGTACCGCATCTATAGAAATTAATGCGCCTAGAATGCCTGTAAATCCCCAAATAAAAACGGTTAGGTGTAGTATAAGGAGATTTCTGTTTTCGTTGGGTTTGACATCAGTTTTCATCTTATTTTGGAGCTCTTCTAAGTAAATACAACCCTAAAAGACCAAAGAATATGGTGGGTAGCAATACGGCTAATAATGGAGATAAACCGCCTTTTGTAGAAAACATCTTAGCAAATTGATTAAAAACAATGTAGGCGAAACTCAAAATAATGCCTATTCCGAGTGGTAAACCTACGCCGCCACGCACTTTACGAGAGGATAGCGCTACGCCAATTAAGGTTAATATAAAAGCTGATAAAGGCTGAAACCATCGTTTATATTGTTCAAACAACAAATCGCTCATGATACCAGAGCCTCTAGTTCGTTCTTTTTTAATCTTATCTGATAATTCTTTTCCGCTCATGCTTTCGAAAACGTTCGAATAAACAGAAAAATCATCGGGTTTCATATCTAAAATAGTGTCTTTTTGTAAAGTAGACCCGTAAACCATTGATTCCTTAAGCCCATCTACATTTCTAACTGTATAATTGCTTAATTTCCATACTTTTTTAACGGAATCATACGCAATTTGATCAGCCACTAACTTTTTCTTAAGGATATCGCCATTAAATTTATCCAAAGAAAAACGATAGCCTATATTCGTTTTATTATCAAAACTTTCAATATAGATATAAGTATTCTTATCAATTTTCATGTGGATATTCGTCTTCGTATAGGCTTTATCCTTATCCACTACCTCGTTTTCAAACTTATTTTTAATCCTATTGGTATAAGGGAGGATGTATAAATTCGACAATAAATTAACAGAGAAAATGATAAATGCAGAGATAAAATAAGGTCTTAAAAAGCGATTAAAACTTACTCCTCCACTTAAAATAGGTACAATCTCAGTTTGATCGGCCATTTTAGCCGTAAAAAATATAACCGCAATAAAATTAATCAACGGCGACAGCATGTTTACATAAAACGGAATAGAACCCGCATAATATTGAGTAATGGTTTCCCAAATCGTCATATCCTTTTCCAAAAAATCATCCAATTTTTCAGAAAGATCAAATATCACAATGATAATTACAAACAAAACCAAGGTATACACAAATGTGCCTAAGTATTTGCCTATAATAAAGCTATCAATAATCTTTAACCGCTGCTTGATGTAATTCATTTACAATTTATTACCTAATATAGTCACCATTTTATTCTTCCAAGCGTAAAACTCTCCTGAAATGATTTTTTCTCGAGCTTCATTCACTAACCATAAATAAAAATGCAGATTATGGAGCGTAGCAATTTGTGAGCCCAGCATTTCTTTAGAGTGCATTAAGTGTCTTAAATAAGCCTTAGAATATACTTGATCTGCATGTAAATCACTTTCAGCATCAATTGGTGAAAAATCATTCGCCCATTTTTTGTTGGTAATGTTAATCATCCCGTTTCGGGTAAAAAGCATTCCGTTACGAGCATTTCTAGTTGGCATTACGCAATCAAACATATCTACACCAAGCGCAATATTCTCTAAAATATTAATTGGCGTACCAACACCCATTAAATATCTGGGCTTATCCGCAGGTAAAATATCGCATACAACTTCCGTCATTCCGTACATTTCTTCGGCTGGTTCACCAACAGATAAACCGCCAATTGCATTCCCTTCACGACCCATTGAAGCTATAAATTCAGCAGATTTTACACGTAAATCTTTATAAACTGAACCTTGTACAATAGGGAAAAGCGTTTGATCAAATCCATATTTCGGTTCAGTCGTATCAAAACGATGGCAGCAACGCTTTAACCATCTGTGAGTCATGTTAATAGAGTTGGCGGCGTACTTATAATCGCAAGGATATGGCGTACATTCATCGAAAGCCATAATAATATCTGCGCCAATTGTACGCTGAATATCCATTGCATATTCTGGTGTAAACAAATGTTTTGAACCATCTATATGTGAACGAAAAGTAACGCCTTCTTCTTTAATTTTACGCACTTTGCTTAAAGAATACACCTGATAACCACCGCTATCGGTTAAAATAGGTTTATCCCAGCCAATAAACTTATGTAAACCACCTGCTGGTTCTATAATATCTAACCCTGGTCTGAGGTATAAATGATAGGTGTTTCCTAAAATTATCTGCGCTTTAATGTCTTCTTTTAATTCTCTTTGGTGTACCGCTTTTACAGTTCCGGCAGTACCTACAGGCATAAAAATTGGTGTCTTAATATCGCCATGCGCAGTTGTAACTGTTCCTGCTCTGGCTTTTGATAATGGGTCGTTAGCCTGTAAAGTAAATTTCATATGTGTTATATCCTCTTCAAAAATCTGTCAAAAATAGCAAGAATAATCGTTATTCGTTTCTCGTTCCTCGTTGTTTATTGCACAGATGAAGACGAATAACGAACAACGAATGATGAATAACAAAAAATTATCAACATAAAGCCACATTACAGATTAAAAATGAGAGATTTGCTAGCTTTCAAAAATACATCGTGGAATTAAATTTATTAGAGATTTGCCTACTCGGCGCATTAGCTTTTTGCTTTCTTGTTCAGCTTTATTTTAGCTTGTTTGTTCATTTGAAATTGGCTTTGGTTAAGGTTGATTCTATTCCTGAAGAGGCTAAAAATCCCATTAGTGTGGTTATTTGTGCCCGTAATGAAGCAGAAAACTTAAAAACATATTTACCAACTATTCTTCAACAAGATTATCCAAATTTTGAGGTTATTGTAGTTAATGACCGTTCTTGGGATGGCACAGCCGACATTTTAAAAGAGTTTGCAAAGAAATATGAGAGGCTTAAAGTAGTTTCTGTTGCTGATGGAGAAAAATTTATTGCGGGTAAAAAATTTGCAGTAACAATGGGAATTAAGGCTGCAAGTTATGAATGGTTGGTTTTTACCGATGCAGATTGTGAACCAGCTTCGCCAAATTGGTTAATGGGTATGCAACAACCTGAAGATGAGACCATAGAAATAGTATTAGGTTATTCTCCATATTTTAAAAAACGAGGATTGTTAAATAGCTTAATTCGTTTCGAAACATTTTTTACCGCGGTAAATTATCTTTCATTTGCCCTAAAAGGAATGCCGTACATGGGCGTAGGTCGAAATATGGCGTACAAAAAATCACTATTCTTTAAAAGTAAAGGTTTTGCAGCGCACATGCATATCCCATCGGGGGATGATGATCTTTTCGTAAATGCAAATGCAAATAGGAGCAATACAAAAATCAGAATTAATAAAGAAACTCAAGTTTGGAGTGAGCCTAAAGCCACATTTATTGAGTATTTAAGACAAAAGAAAAGACATTTTGGTGCGGGTAAACTTTACAAATCGAAACATCAGTTTATACTTTCCTTGCAGATTATTGTTCAGTTTTTGTTTTATGTCTTTGGTATTGCATTGTTATGTTTTCCTGAAACTCTTTATATCGCTTTAGGTGTATTTGCATTAAGTATTTTCATTAGAAGTTTCATTTATCCTCGCTTATTAAAACGTTTAAATTATGGCGAATTAAGCTGGTGGTTTCCCATATTAGATATCATTTTATTTGTTTTTTTAGTGTTTAATGCCATTCTATCTATATTTGTTAAAAAAGTACAGTGGAAATAGTTGGTTCATTAGCTTATTGGTTCATTAGTTCATCTCATTATGTCTGAAATTAAACCTGATATCATTTTAAAATACTTTAAAGATTTAACAGCACAGCAAATTGCTCAGTTTGCGCAATTATACGATTTGTATAGTTTTTGGAATGCGCAAATCAATGTTATTTCTAGAAAAGATATTGATGAGTTATATGAACGCCATATTTTACATTCATTAGCTATTGCTAAATTTTGCAGCTTTAAAGCAGGTGAGAGGGTTTTAGATGTAGGTACTGGAGGTGGTTTTCCAGGTATTCCCTTAGCTATTTTATTTCCAGAAACTGATTTCCATTTGGTAGATTCTATTGGAAAAAAGATTAAAGTAGTTACAGAAGTTGCTGCAGCTTTAGGTTTGCAGAACGTAAAAGCAAGCCATTTAAGAGCAGAGCAAATAACCGATAAGTATAATTTTGTGGTTTCTAGGGCGGTTACTCGTTTAATAGATTTTTATCCATGGATACGTGGAAAGTTTGCCAAAGAAAATAAGAATGCCATATCAAATGGGATTCTCTATTTAAAAGGAGGTGATTTAACTGAAGAGATTAAAGAAAGTAAACTGAAAGCAGAGTTGTATCCGCTTTCAGCTTATTTTGAGGAGGAATTTTTTGATACTAAGTTTGTGGTTTATATACCACAATAGTTATTTAATAGTGATTTGTCCTCTTTTGTTGGCGAATGGTTTACCATCAATTTTCATAAAGTAAGTGTAAATTCCTGCGGGAATTTTTACACCATCATTTTTCTGATAATTCCCGGTTTTTCCATCCCAATTATCTGAATAATCAGTAGTGTTGTAAACAATTGCATTTTTGCTATTGTAAACTGTTAAAGTTTTTAGAGCAGCATCAGAATCTGGAATTTTCAATAAATCTCCAGCAGAACGATTTAACGTTAGTTTTCCATAAAACGGTGGAGCTCCAGTTAAGGCTGCTGAATATTTAATATTTGCTCCTGTAATTTCAACAGCTCCATTTTTCCCATCATTTCCATAAACTTTCATGGCTTGATTTACACTTAAGAAAGTTATGGTTTCTGTATTTGTAACACCCCAAAATTTACTATTGTCCTTTACAGCTTCTCCATTAATTACAATATATCTTTTATCAACCTCGATTGGGATATATGTTTTTCCATCGTGTTTATATGCATTTCTTGGATGAAAACTTGTTTGATTATCTGGCATCACAACAGGTGGAGGAAACTTAATTTGATCTGTTTTAGGTTTGTAACCTGGTGGAGGTGGCTCAACTGCAGGTGGTCTTTTCACATTTTTTCCATCAGGCTTTACAATTGGTGGAGGGAATTTAATTTGGTCTTGCTTAGGTGGAGGAGGTGGTAATGTTATTTGAGTAAAGTATTTAATATCTTTTCCCGTAATTTCAACTGCACCATATTGGCCATTTACACCATATTTAGCAATTGCCTCATTTTTGGCAAAATATTTTACATTATCAGCATTATAAACACCATAAAAGGTTGTGATGTCCTTTACTGCTTTTCCATTAATTAAAATATATTTTCGTTCACGCAAAACAGGTTTTCCTGTTGTTTTGTCTCTACCATATCGTACATAAAACTTATCCTTAGAATAAAGCATAACTATCGGTGGCGGAAATTTAACTTGATCTCTTTTAATGTTTTGAACCTTTGGATTTTGTTTTTTGATGTCTTTTACTGTTGGATTTTCTTGGACTGGCGCTACAGCTTTACTTTTCTCCGGAAGCAAATCTACATAACCATAATCTTTTGTAAATGCCATTGTAGAGGCACAAAGCATTGCTCCGACTAAGGGGAGCGCTAGCAGCAACCTGAGCCTAGCCCAGCCTGCCGTTCTTTTTTTGTTTAACATGTTAATTCTCCTTTTTAATATTGATTGATTGAAAATTTGATTTGTAAGAGGGGTGGGTACAATGCCAAAAGAGTTTTCGATGAGGAACATCGCATATTCGTGTTTTTGTAAACCAGAATTAGTGCTCAACTCATCAGCAATGTACTCGTGCAACAGTTTAATGTCTTTTTTAATGAAATAGATAATCGGATTGAACCAGCAAATCATCTGTAAAACTTCAAAGAATAAGATATCTAAACTATGTTTCTGTTTTATATGCACCATTTCGTGATTTAAAACAGTTTCTTTTTCTGCCAGATGCGGATGAATAAATAAAAGATTGAAAAATGAAAAAGCTGTTGTTTGTTCATTCAATTCTATTAGTGTAACATTTCCAGTCTTGGCTTTTTTAGCCTTTAACCAAATGCTAATTATTTTTGAAAGGCTAAAAATTAATTTGAGCGCAAAACAAAGTACGATAAACAGGTAAATAGGATAGAGGTAGTCTGTGAAATTGAATGTTTCTACTGCTGGGGTAGTAGTTGGTATTGCTGTAACAATTTCTTCACCATACGGTATTGGTGGTGGAAACAGAATGTTATTTATTATCGGTGTAGGTTTTAGAAAACCTAATTGTAGTATAGGTAATGTAAAAGCCGTTACACTACTTAACAGCAAAAAATAGCGATTGCTGTTATAAAATGTTTCGTTTTGCAAAAACAAACGGTAAAATCCGTAAAAAATAAGCAAGTACAGATTTGCTTCGAGCAAATAATATAACCAATCCATTATTTCTTGTTTTTAAGTTTTTCTGCCAATGCAATTAATTCATCAAGTTCTTCCATATCCATATTTTTTTCTTTCACTAAAAAGGATACTAAACTCTGATAGTTATTTTCAAAGTAATTATTCATCACCTTATCAAATGCAAAATGCTTGTATTGTTCTTCGCTAATAAGCGGAAAATAGATATGTGTATTGCCAATTGCGTTGTGCGAAATAAAACCTTTCCCTTCCAATACCCTAATTACAGTCGATACCGTATTATAGGCAGGTTTAAGAGGTTCCATTTTATCAATCACATCTTTAACCAAGCCTTCCTTCATTTCCCAAAGGATAAGCATTACCTGTTCTTCCGCTTTTGTTAACTCTCTCATTATTTATTTTCTTAAAGGTTAATTAAATTTACTACTATTTTTATAGTTAACAAACTATTTTTGTAGTTTAATTTTAAATAGCTGATTTATAGTTTATTAAAATTAAACTCTTTATAAATGATGTATTTGAATCTATTTTAGATTTAATGAGTTTAGTACATAAAATAGCCTTAAGTTTAATAAAAGGAGTAGGACCAATGTTCTCCAAAAATCTCCTAATTCACTTCGGAAGTGCAGAAGCAGTATTTAAAGCAACTAAAGAACAAATTTTAAAGATAGAAGGCATTGGAGAAATAAGAGCAAATGCTATTTTACATACCGATGCGATACAAAAAGCCGAAGAACATTTAAGTTTTATAGAGAAACATAAGATAGAGGTTCTGTTTTATGCGGATGATAATTATCCAAAAAGATTAAGAAATTGCTATGATGCGCCATTATTGCTCTATTATAAAGGCACTGCCAATTTAAATCACCATAGAATTGTAAGCATAGTTGGCACCAGAAACGCAACTAATTATGGTAAGCTACTTTGTAAACAATTGGTAGAAATTTTGCAGCCTTACGATGTAGTAATTATGAGTGGATTAGCTCATGGTATTGATGCAGCCGCCCATAAAGAAAGTTTAAACTTCGAAGTGCCAACCGTTGGTGTATTAGGGCATGGTTTGGATAGAATTTATCCGGCTGTACATAAAGAGTTGACCCAAAAAATGGTGCATAATGGTGGTTTGCTCACCGAATTTTTGCCAGGTACAAATCCAGATCGGGAGAATTTCCCGAAAAGAAATCGAATTATTGCTGGTATTTCTGATGTAACGGTAGTGGTTGAAGCATCTATAAAAGGTGGGGCTTTAATTACTGCAGAATTGGCCAATTCTTACAATAAAGATGTATATGCATTTCCAGGAAGAGTGAATGATGAATTTTCTGAGGGGTGTAATTTCTTAATTAAAACGAATAGGGCAGGATTAATTAATCACCCAAAAGATTTAATTTATTATTTAGGTTGGGATGATGAGCAGGCTACGAAAACTGAAGTTCAATCACAATTGCCATTTAATTTATCTAAAGATGAACAGCAAATCGTGAATATACTACGCGACAATCCAATTCATGTAGATGAACTAAGTTTAAAAACAAATCTCCCACAAAGTAAACTCGTTATTGCACTACTTACGTTAGAAATGCAGGGGATTTTAATTTCACTCCCTGGTAAAATATATAAGCTCGCCTAATTTTGTAGTATTTATAGTATACTTAATAGGTAGATTATAGAATAATATTCTTTGTAATTTTAAATTGCAGAATTTAGTTTTTAATAAATATTAATTTGTAAAATTCGTATTGCCATTTTGTACTTTTGTAACATGTGGTATAATAATATTCTCGAAACGATTGGTAATACACCATTAGTTAAATTAAATAACATTACTAAAGAAATTCCGGCTACGGTTTTAGCTAAAATTGAAACAACTAATCCTGGTAATTCGATTAAAGACCGCATGGCGGTAAAAATGATTGAAGATGCTGAGAAAAGCGGCAAATTAAGACCAGGCGGAACAATAATTGAAGGTACATCAGGTAATACAGGCATGGGTTTGGCAATGGCTGCCATCATTAAAGGTTACAAATGTATTTTTACCACAACAGATAAACAATCAAAAGAAAAAGTTGATGCTTTACGTGCATTTGGTGCCGAAGTAATTGTTTGTCCAACAAATGTTGAGCCCGAAGATCCTCGTTCTTATTATTCTGTTTCATCGCGTTTAGAGCGTGAAGTGCCAAATTCTTGGAAACCAAATCAATACGATAATTTATCAAATAGCCAGGCGCATTATGAACAAACAGGACCAGAAATTTGGAAACAAACAGAAGGTAAAATAACTCATTTGGTGGTTGGTGTAGGTACTGGAGGCACAATTTCTGGAACAGGAAAATACTTGAAAGAACAAAATCCAAATATTAAAGTTTGGGGAATTGACACCTATGGTTCAGTTTTTAAAAAGTATAAAGAAACTGGAATTTTAGATAAGGATGAGATTTATCCGTACATCACCGAAGGTATTGGAGAAGATTTTTTACCTCAAAATGTAAACTTCGATGTGATTGACCTTTTTGAAAAAGTAACAGATAAAGATGCTGCTTTAATGACTCGCGATATTGCTCGTAAAGAAGGGATTTTTGCAGGTAATTCTGCAGGTTCAGCGATTGCCGGTTTATTGCAGTTAAAAGATAAATTAAAGCCAGAAGATGTGGTTGTGGTTATATTCCATGATCATGGAAGTCGTTATATGGGCAAAATGTATAACGAAGATTGGTTGCGAGAACGTGGTTTCTTAAAAGATGAAAAGTTAACAGCTAGAACTATCATTGCTAAAAAAGAACTTTCAGAAATTGTAACGATAGATTGTGAAAAAACAATCCTTGAAGCAATTAACACCATGAATACGCTTAACATTTCGCAAATCCCAGTAACGCAAAAAGGGATGTTGGTAGGTAAATTGGCTGAAGGCGATATTTTAAAAGCATTGCTTGAAAATCCAAGTTTGAAATCTGCTCCTGTAAACGAAATCATGAGTGCAACTTTCCCATTTGTAGATTTAAATACGTCAATAGATAGAATTTCAACTTTAATTAATAAAGAAAATAGTGCTGTTTTAGTCGAATTAGAAGATGGTAAATTTGAAATTATTACGCAGTACGATATTATTAACGCGATAAGGGGATAGAGTTCTAAAACGTTCGTCATTGCGAGAAGCACAGCGACGAAGCAATCTTTCATGATTAGAAAGATTGCTTCGTCCCGATGAAAAATCGGAGACTCGCAATGACGATAAGCCATAAAAAAACGCCTGAGTAAATTGTTACCCAGGCGTTTTTATGTAATTGTTTTTTTAAATCCAAAACCTTTTAATGGCTTGGGCCAGAACCTTCTACGCGTTTAATTTGCGCACCTAAAGCACGTAAACGAATGTCTATATCTTGATAGCCACGCTCAATTTGCTCAATATTATAAATTGTTGATGTTCCTTCAGCAGATAAAGCGGCAATTAATAAGGAAACACCAGCACGAATATCTGGAGAAGTCATGCTAATTCCACGAAGCTGATATTTCTTATTAATCCCATTTACTGTAGCACGGTGTGGATCACATAAAATGATTTGCGCACCCATATCTATCAATTTATCTACAAAAAACAAACGACTTTCGAACATTTTCTGATGGATCAATACATTTCCTTTAGCTTGAGTAGCCACAACTAAAACAATACTCAATAAATCTGGAGTAAATCCCGGCCAAGGAGAATCGGCAATGGTTAAAATAGAACCATCAATAAAAGTATCTATTTCATAATGTTTTTGAGATGGAATGTAAATGTCATCGCCTCTGCGCTCTAGTTTAATTCCCAGTTTTTTGAAAACTTCAGGAATAACACCCAACTCATCATAACATACATTTTTGATAGTAATTTCAGACTCTGTCATGGCAGCCAAACCGATGAAAGAACCGATTTCAATCATATCTGGTAACATTCTATGTTCGGTTCCGCCTAATTTAGTAACGCCTTCAATAGTCAATAAATTAGAGCCAATACCAGATATTTTTGCGCCCATACGGTTAAGCATTTTACATAATTGCTGTAAATATGGCTCGCAAGCAGCATTATAAATCGTTGTAGTTCCTTTAGCCAAAACAGCAGCCATCACAATGTTTGCAGTTCCTGTCACCGATGCTTCATCTAATAAAATGTAAGCACCTCTTAAATTAGTCGCATCAACATTAAAAAATGCTTTTTTGCTATCGTAAACAAATTTTGCACCTAATTTTTCAAAGCCAATAAAGTGTGTATCTAAACGACGACGACCAATTTTATCACCACCTGGTTTAGGAATTGCAGCCTTGCCAAAACGAGCCAATAGTGGTCCAACAATCATGATAGAACCACGTAAACCGCCACCTTTAGCTTTAAAAACATCAGATTCGAAAAAATCTAGATTGATATCTTTAGCTTCAAAAGTATAGGTGTCTTTGTTGATACGTTCAACTAGTACCCCTAAATCTCCTAATAATTCAATCAGTTTGTTTACATCTTTAATATCTGGAATATTGCTAATGGTAATTTTTTGGTCGGTTAATAAAACAGCAGATAGAATTTGCAGTGCTTCATTTTTCGCCCCTTGCGGAGTGATTTCACCTTTTAATTTTTTGCCACCTATAATTTCGAATGCATTCATTTGGTTGTATTTATCTCGTTAATAATAACGATAGAATTGGATTAATGTCTTTGTTTAGGGTTATTATTTCTCTGTTGGCGCCCACCATTATTATTGTTGTTATTATTTTGGCGCCCTTTATTGTTGTTGTTTCGACCACGATTATTATTACTTGGTCTATTTACTTGAGGTCTAAACTCAACTTTTTGCAAGTTTACATTTTCGTCGAGTTCTAAATTACCTCCAGAAAGTTCACGCAAATTTTTAAAAATCACCTCATCAGAAACATTGTCTTTGTTCCATTGCACATAAGCCATTTTCATAAAGTTAGCAATGCCCTGTACCATAGCTGATTTACGTTCAGGATTTTCTTCCTCAATCGTTTTCTCAATCAGTTTTTCTACAGTTTTACCATAATGTTTATACCTAATTTTTTGTTGGGGATAACCAATATGTGCTGGCTTAAATTGCGCTGCTTCTGGATTCGGTTTTGGATATGGGCTATCTACATCAATCTTAAAATCAGATATGATGTGCAAATGATCCCATAATTTATGTTTAAAATCTGCAACATCACGCAGGTGCGGATTTAAAAAACCCATCAAATCTATTACTGCTTGTGCATATTTATTGCGTTCTTCTTTAGTCGGTAAATCTATAATGTACTTCACCATGTTTTGTACATTACGACCATACTCCGCCAAAATTAAGTCGCTACGAGTTGTATTATAATCGAAATTCATTGAATAAATTTAGTGTTGAAAATAGTTATTGTTGGGCACATTATGAAATAACCAAAACAAAAAATACGTGGTTGAAAAACCAGAGCGATATTTTAATAAGAAATTTTGGTTAAGAATTCATCGAAATGCTGAAGCCCTTAATGCTTCAAAGATATGTAATTAATTGTTAAAATCGAATCGAACCACAAAAGAAACAAAAGGTCACAAAATTAATAATACTAGTTTTTGTTTTCTATTGTGCCTTTTGTGGTTAATTACTTTTTAAATCTTTATTTAACAATTCTCAATTTCGCAAATTTCAATAACAACTGTTTATTACCCAATCCCTGAAAAAACACAGTCGCTTTCACATCTGGTAAAGTACCTTCTAAGTTTACAATTTTTCCAAAGCCAAATTTTTCATGCTCTACATCCATTCCATTTTGAAACTCATTTGATGCATTTGGAGCAAAACCAGGAGTTGGTACATGCGCTTTTGGTAAAATAGAAGTCGTTTTTGGTCTAATTGTAGTTGTGCTTGTTGTAGGTTTTGGAGTAAACTCACGTTGTTGACTCCAAGTTTTACGCTCACCATCAAAACTATTTTCTCCGAAATTACTTTTTGCAGGTTTTACAACCTCTAATTCTAAATAAGAAGGATTAATTTCATTAATAAAACGACTTGGTTCACAAGAAGTTAATGTTCCCCAACGGTAACGAGAAGTAGCGTATGTAATCGTTAATTTCTTCTCTGCCCGAGTAATGGCTACGTAAAATAACCTACGTTCTTCCTCTAAATCTGTCCTTGAAGTTAAAGACATTTGAGAAGGGAAGAGGTTTTCTTCCAATCCAACAATAAATACATTTTTAAACTCTAAACCTTTGGCAGAGTGAATGGTCATTAAGGAAACCGTATCTGCATCTTTGTTTTTATCGTTATCATCATTGGTCAGCAAAGCGATGTCTTGCATAAAAATCGCTAAACTTCTATCTTCAATATCTTCTCGCTCTGCAAATTCCTTAATCCCGTTCAATAATTCTTGTATATTTTCATAACGAGAACGACCTTCAACGCTATCATCAGTATGTAATTCCTTTAAAATTCCCGAATGTTGTGCAATATATAAAGCAGTTTCGTATGCATCTAATTTTTTAGATTCAGCTGCAAAACTTTGTATCATAACTGCAAAATCATTCAACTGATTTGCAATTCTGCCCTGAATATACTGCTGCGGATTGCAAATCACTTGCCACATCGTCACATCATGTTGGTCTGCTGCGGCTGATATTTTCTCTACGGTTGTATCACCTAAACCACGACGAGGATAGTTAATTACACGTTTTATTGCTTCTTCATCTGCCGGATTAAAAGTTAAACGGAAATACGCAATTAAATCTTTAATCTCCTTACGTTGATAAAATGACAAACCACCATAAATTTTATAGGGCACATTCAGTTTGCGCAAAGCTTCCTCCATTGCTCTACTTTGAGCATTGGTACGGTATAAAATAGCGAAATCATGGTATTTTAATCCGCTATTTGCTCGGTCTTGCACAATAGCTTCGGCAACTAATTTACCTTCTTCGTTATCAGAAAAAGCCCTCGAAACTTTAATTCTGTCGCCTTTTTCGTTATCAGAAAATACATTTTTCTCTAATTGATTTTTATTATTAGCGATAATGCTATTGGCAACTTCCACTATATTTTGCGTAGAACGATAATTTTGTTCCAATTTGTAAACTTTCAAATCAGGGTAATCGCGTTCAAAATTTAAAATATTCTGAATATTTGCCCCACGGAAAGCATAAATACTTTGTGCATCGTCACCAACTACACAAATGTTTTGATGCGCTGCAGCCAATTTTTTAACAATGGTGTATTGAGAAAAGTTAGTATCCTGATACTCATCAACCATTAAATACTTAAACTTATGTTGGTATTTATTTAAAACATCGGGATGGTTTTTCAGTAAAACATTAGTTTTAAACAACAAATCGTCAAAATCCATTGCGCCAGCTTTGTAACAACGTTTAGCATATGTTTCGTAAATCAACCCTAAAAGAGGACGTTTATTTCCAGCATCTTCAGCTTGAATTTGACTGTTTTCTAAATATTCTGATGCAGAAACCAAGTTGTTTTTAGCAGATGAAATTCGATTATAAACCACGTTTGCAGCATACAATTTATCATCTAATTGCATCTCTTTTAATATCGAACGAATTAAACTTTTGCTATCATCAGTATCGTAAATGGTAAAGTTGCTCGGATAACCGATTTTCTCGGCCTCTACACGTAAAATTTTTGCAAAAACAGAGTGGAAAGTCCCCATCCAAATGTTTTTAGCCTCACTACCAACCACTTTTCCAATACGCTCACGCATATCTTTACTGGCTTTGTTGGTAAATGTGAGTACTAAAATATTAAACGCATCAACGCCTTTTTCTATTAAATGCGCAACCCTGTACGTAATAACCCTCGTTTTGCCCGAACCTGCACCAGCAACAATCATTACTGGTCCTTGTGTGTTTTCTACTGCTGCTCTTTGTTGTGGGTTTAATCCTGCTAAATAATCCAAATCCGTTCCTTCTTTTGAAACTCAAAAATAAGAAATTTATGCGCTGTTATGAAAAGGTGTTGGTAAATAGATTGTGTATAATTGCACAGCGTATGGCCTTGATGTTTTTGGAAAACAAAGGTAGAAGTCTAATAGATAATTGAGGATTATTATCTATTAAGACTTAATCCTTTCACATCTCCATACTTTTGAAATAGAATTTGGAGTTCTTTAATAGTTGTAGTCATAAATGTTTGATCTGAACTGAACTCAAAATTTAAACAGTTGCTAAATTCGTGTTCAGTGAAAAAACCTTTTATAGAAACATGACCAGTAGCATGATCAAATGCAGCTAAAAATTCTAAATCTCCTTCGTAAGAGGCAAATTTAGCTGTTCCATCTAATCTTTCATTACAATTTTTAAGTTGATCAAAAAATAAATAAATTTCGCCAGTTGAGGTATACATGGTTGATTTCACCTCAAAACAACTTGATTTAATTGTTATTGATGCCTGTAAATCATATCCACCCAAATAACTAGTCGTTTCTGGAAAACCAAATACTTTTTCAAATGATAAAGAAATTAAACCACCCTCTCCTCTAATGATAAAACCTTCCATATTATAAATCTAGGAAAAATATTTTCGTATTATCGCCTTACATCCATTCCTCACTACCACTTTCTATTTGATACAACCAATAATTAACCAACTTTTTAATCTCGGTATAATTGCCGTATTTGAAATGGATAACGCCAGCAGCTGTATGTAAATTAACATGGCCAACATCTACGCCTTTGTGCCAAGGATATTGAAATGTGGTAATCGCTTGTATTTTATGTGGGAAAAGTAATGAATGATTAACATCCCATATACCACTTCTTTTAACGATAAACTCTTTGTTAACTGTTAATCGATGTCTTTTATAACTGATGAAAATCATCGGTATTGCCATTAAGAAATAGATTATGGCGGCTGGATAATAAGGTTTTAATGCTGGAATATATGCCCACAAAATCATAAATATCCCGACAGGAAATACAACTCTAAAAAAGATCGGCAAGTTTAAAAACCTCCAATTTGGAAGGAATGTTTTACCCTGTGCAGGAATTTCTCCCATTATCATTTTTATCAATTCATCTCTTTCTGTAGGATTACAACCAGGTATTTGCAAATTATTACTTTCCAAATCTTTCCCTTTTTTGGCTTCACCAGATGAAGCTTGTTTCAAATTCATATTCAGTAAGTTCATTTTCTTTTGAAAATAATTCTGACTATATGAAGTAATCTGAACCTTATTAGGACTTAACAATGTATTTTTCTTGGCGAAGAAACCATGAGATATTAACAGTGAATGTTTGTGTTTGCTAATATGAAAATCAAAGTATTTAACTAATGTTCTAATCACATTAATGGCAAGGATAAGAAACAGAAACACAGCGACTAAAATACCAATCGAAAAAAGCGTAAACAAGCTTTCAACAGCATTTTCTACCTGCCCTTTGTCCATATCAAAAGCTTTTAAAAACTCTTTAGCATTATGAAATACAGGATAAATAAAAGCTAATAACAATGCAATAGTACTACCATAATTGGAGGTTAAACCAACCTTAAATAAAGTGCCCAAACTAACTTTTAGAAAAGGAATATCTTCTTGAACGCTTGCAGTTTTTGGAGTAGAAGTTTCATTATTGGCAATACTTTTTCTACTTAGTAAATGCTCCCTTAAGCTATTAGCTATTTCTTCATCTATGGCTTTAATGCTAACTTCTTGCCCTTCAGAGCCAGCCGTATCTACTTTTAAACCATAAATCCCGATGATTTTTTGCAACAAGTTTTGGTTAATATTTACCTGCTGAATTTTATCTAATTGAACAGTTAACTGGGTTTTATTGAAAATGCCTTTATTAATGACGAATTCTTGTTTTTGTTCATCTAAAAAGAAAGTAAAATTTCGATAATTGAAATAAGAATAAACGAAAAGAATAATTAATAAACCTAATAATCCAAGTCCGATATAGGCCAGATATTGTTTATCCAATTTTGCAAAAGCAATAATTAAGGGGAAAATTAATGCCCTAATTAAATGTTGTAAAGTGTTGGCAGCCATCAAAATGATACCAAAGCCTGATTGTCTTTGTGGTTTACTGAAATCGTAATTCATTATTGATTTTCAGCTAAAGTTTCTATTTGATCTAGTTTTCTCAATAACATTTCTTTAATGCTTCTTGCTTTTTCAATCTCAATACCACCAATATGTAAATGACCAGACTGACCGCCAGCAGTAAATATTTGAAGTTTTCCTAATTTGAAAATTCTTGAGAAAATACCTTCATCTAATGCTACGTGCTGTATTCTGTTTAATGGAACTATGGTTGTTGTTTCAGCAATAATGCCACTTTTGTATATAATATCTTTTTCACGCAGGGCGAATCCTCTCTTTTTGAAACTAGCTCTATATAGCACAAAAATCAGGATTACAATGATTAAATAAGCGCCGATAATAAACAGACGTTGAGGTTTGACTTCATCATTAAATATCAAAAACAACGTTAAGCCTGCGCCAGTAAGAAATAAAAAAATGAAGATATTAATCAGGATTACTTTCCAATAATTGGGGTGAGGAGCAGTAAGCGTTATTTCTTGATAGTGTGGGAGCTTGTTTAAATCTATATTTTCGTTTGTAAATTCCTCCATAATGCCTGTTTAAATTTTGTTTAGCTAAATATAGGAGGAACAAAACTATTTAAACTAACGAATTACAATCATTTTTTTTGTGGCAGCGTATAAACCAGTGCTAGAAATTATTCTATAAATATAAACGCCAGGTGCTAATGATGATAAGTTTAGCTGAATAGTATGTTTTCCAGTATTTAAATACTCGTTAAGTACAGTTTGTATAGCTTTACCTTGCAGATTGTAAATTTTAAACTCTACTTTATCAGATTGAGGCATAATAATGTCTATAGAAGTTATATCTCTACCAGGGTTTGGATAGTTTTGAGTTACTGTAAACTGCAGGAATTTCTCAGCAATAATTTTATTAATCGTATCAAAAAGTACAAAACTTATTAATCTATTGCCACGAGCATTTGGGTGAATATCATCCTGATACAATGAAAAATCCCTACGTATAACCGCATTAATATCGGCCAAATAAATACCATACTCTATTACCAATTTCTTATAAATGTCGTTAATTAGCTTTATTTGTGTATTTACTCTTCTTAAACGAGGATCTTTACGATCATCAAAGTTTTGGAGTGTGCAAACAATAGGCACCAAGTTTTGGTTTAATGAGTGAACAATAAGTGCTCTCATATTAGTTTCTGTTTCTGAAATCTTTTGCTGGCCAGCTTCAATTCGTATGGCATCGTTAGCACCAATTAACAGCACAATAAAACCCGTTTTTCCAGCTATAGCATTGTCAATTCTCAATAAACCTTGTCCGGTAGTTTCTCCAGCGACTCCATATTTTTGAATATTGATCGTTTTACCAATATAACAGTTGATAAAATTGGTGGTTAAATATGATTGAAAATCAATCCCATTTACACCTTGAACGGTACTTGCGCCAAAAGTGACCACATTTACACTGTCTTTTGAAAAATATTGGGCAGACTCAGGGCAACTGGCTCCAGTAATTTGAGCAGCAGACCTAAAGAAAAAACCTAATATAAGTGCAAAAAATAGCGCTATCGCCCGAAATCCCATCCCTTAAAATATTATATAGCGCAAATTGTGAGTGTTAAAATACAAATATATGATTATTACAAATGCTTTATAGACTTGATTTACTTTTAGTTAAAAATGTTTAACCATTTTTTCATTTAATTGTTTTAATAATGCTTTTGCCTAAAAACCTATATTTGTTCAAAATATAAATGTTATGCAAGAAATCAAAAAATATGTTGAAGACAATAAACAACGCTTTTTAGATGAGTTGTTTGAATTGTTGCGTTTTCCATCGGTAAGTGCCGACCCCAAATATAAAGGTGATGTGTTAAAAACAGCTGATTTTGTAGCACAGAAATTAAAAGATGCTGGTGCTGATAAAGTTGAAATTTGCGAAACAGCAGGTTATCCGATAGTTTATGGAGAGAAAATTATTAATGCAAAGCTACCAACAGTTTTAATTTACGGACATTATGATGTGCAACCTGCAGATCCATTAGAATTATGGAAAACACCTCCTTTTGAGCCAACCGTACGTGATGGTAAAATTTACGCTCGTGGTGCTTGTGATGACAAAGGACAGTTTTATATGCATGTAAAAGCGTTCGAGTTAATGATGAAAACCAATACGTTGGCTTGTAACGTTAAGTTTATGATTGAAGGTGAAGAAGAAGTAGGTTCTGCAAACTTGGGTATTTTTGTGAAAGCCAACACAGAGCGATTAAAAGCTGATGTGGTTTTAATTTCTGATACATCAATGATTTCGATGGAAAATCCATCAATTGAAACTGGTTTGCGTGGTTTAGCCTACATGGAAGTAGAAGTTGTTGGTCCAAACCGCGATCTACACTCTGGGGTTTATGGTGGCGCAGTAGCAAATCCGGCAACTATTTTATGCAAAATGATTGCTTCTTTACACGATGAAAATAACCACATCACTATTCCTGCATTTTACGATAAAGTAGTAGAATTAACGGATGATGAGAAAAAAGCTTTAAACTCCGCTCCATTCGATTTAACTGAATACAAAGAGGATTTGGATATTAAAGCAGATTGGGGCGAAAAAGGATATAGCACTTTAGAGCGCACAGGAACTAGACCAACGTTAGAAGTAAACGGAATTTGGAGCGGTTATATTGGCGAAGGTGCTAAAACAGTTTTGCCAAGTAAAGCAAATGCAAAAATATCTATGCGTTTAGTGCCAAATCAAAATTCTGATGAAATTGCAGCTATTTTTACTAAACATTTCGAAAGTATTGCACCAGATTATGTGAAAGTAAAAGTTACTGCACATCACGGTGGCGAACCTGTAGTTACACCAACAGATAGCGTGGCTTATCGTGCTGCAGAAAAAGCAATCGAAGATAGTTTTGGTAAAAAGCCAATTCCAACCCGTGGCGGAGGAAGTATTCCTATTGTAGCTTTATTTGAAGATGTTTTAGGTATTAAATCGGTATTGTTTGGCTTTGGTTTAGATAGTGATGCTTTGCACTCGCCAAATGAAAAATACGATATTTATAACTACTACAAAGGCATTGAAACGTTGCCATTATTTCATAAATACTACGCTGAATTAAGCAAGTAAAACATTTACCATATAAGGAATGTAAGAAAATATAAGCCATCATACTTAAATGAACTTATATTTCTTATATGGTTTAAAAATAAAATGCCAGTCAAGAAAAGAAAACCTTCTCGAAAAAAAAGCAAAGGCTTATCGTTACAGCTAAAATTTGCTATTGCTGGTATTTTGTTAGTGCTATTATCTCCATTTTATTATGGCTACGTAGTAAAAATTGCTACCTCAACGTGGTTTTGGTTACGCCATCCGGGCGAAGATAAAAACTACCGAACCTACGAAAGTTTCAATATCAAAATTCCGAAGAAATATACCGTTCATGGTATTGATGTTTCTTATTATCAAGGAAAAATAGATTGGCAAAAGGTAAAAGCAATGAAGGAAGATGATGTACATGTTACTTTCGCTTTTATTAAAGCAACTGAAGGAATTTTAAATGTAGATCCATATTTTCAGCGAAACTGGCGTGAAGCACCAAAGGCAGGAGTAAAAGTAGGAGCGTATCACTTTTTTAGACCAAAAAGATCGGGTTTGTGGCAAGCCAACTTTTTCTTGCAAACTGCTAATTTTGAAAAAGGAGATTTACCTCCAGTTGTTGATATAGAAAGTTTAGATGGTGTTTCTCCAGAAAAGATGCGCAAAGAGTTAAATGCTTTCATCATTCAAATTGAAGAAAAAACAAAAGTTAAGCCCATCATTTATTCTGGACTTAAATTCTATCAAGATAATTTAATGGGTTTTTACGATGATTATCCTTTTTGGGTAGCACATTATCATCAGCCTAAGCTAAAACTGCCTACAAATACTTGGAAATTCTGGCAACATTCTGATAAAGCCAGTATTAATGGAATTAATCACATTGTGGATTTTAATGCCTTTAATGGAGATAGTTTAGCGTTTACAAAAATTTTAATCCAATAAAAAAGCCTACCAAAATTTGATAGGCTTTTTAAATTTTCACTATTTCTTAGCCTCTGCTAGCTACATATACTGTAGATTTCATTTCAGTTTTTTTAGATTGAAATCTGTTTAAACTGATTCTAGAAGATTTATCCATGTCAATAGTATATGAATCTGTTGATCCTTTTAAATCTAATTTCGATGATCCTGTAATGGTGGTATATAAATTTTCAGTTTTTGCATTCAATTGCACATATGCATTATCTGATAAGAAAACCTGAAGATATTTGAAAGTTAATGCATTGTTTGTTAGTATAGAGGCATTTTCTGAAGCTTCTATTCTATAAATGTCATCAACATAAAGCGTAATTTTTCCAGTTTGATTTTTGTTTTTTGAACTTACGCAGATCGAATTGCCTATTTTTTTTACTAAAACGTCTTCATTTCCTTCATTTGTGAATAAAACATTAGACTTTGAATTCTGAACAATGGTTACTTCTACGTTTCCGCTAACTTTTAATTTATTAATGGAAGAAATTTTTACAGCACTTGCTGAAATAGAGGTTTCGTTTACTGGAGTGTTTGCGTAAACACTTGCTGATGAGATTGTTGCTAATGCGATTAAGCCAGTAGCGCAAAGGGTTTTGATTGAAGTTTTCATGATTTCTATAATTTGTTTGTGTTTTGTAGATAAGACGACCACAATCAAAAAAAGTTGCATGCTACTAAGCGTTATTATACGAAAACTTCGTAATTATCGACGAACGGGTTTTTAAGTTCGATGAAAAATTAATTACAGATAAAAAGGATGAACACAGATCCTGTTAATAAGATAATTTTACAGTATAAAAATCTGTGTTTATCTGTGCGAATCTGTGGCTAAAAAAATTAAACCACCCAATTTTCACAAGTTTTCAAAAACTCTTCATCAGCATCTGCGCCAATACCAATGGTTTCTGGAACAGATAGAAAATAACCATCGTAAGTTAACCCGCCAATAACTGGATCAACCAAATGACCTAGTAAACAGGTGTCTAAATCAAAAAATACCACATTTGGACTGGCCAAAGCAAAATGTAAATTTGCGCTTAACGCAATTCTACTTTCCAACATACTTCCAATCATACATTTTACGCCATGTTGCAAAGCTTCTTCATGTATTTTCTGTGCTTCTAAAATCCCTCCAGATTTAGCAAATTTAATATTCAAGTACTCGCAAGCCTTGCTATTAATCAGTTTTCGAGCATCATGATGATTATAACAGCTTTCATCGGCCATTAATTTAATAGGAGAGTTTAACGCCAATTCAGGTAATTTATCATCAAACCAAGTACGCATTGGCTGTTCACAAAACTCAATATTTACAGATTCTAATTCGCCCAAAGCAAAAAGCGCATCATCAAAACTCCAACCTTGATTCGCATCTAAACGTAAAATCATTTCATCACCTACGGCAGCTCTTATTTGTTTTACGCGTTCAATATCTTCATTTACTTTTTTACCCAACTTGATTTTAATAATTCTACATCCATTTTTTTGATATTCAATCGCTTTGCCTGCCATTCCTTCTGGAGTATCAATACCAATCGTCATATCAGTTTCAATGGTTCTTTTATGCCCGCCTAAAAATTGATATAAAGGTTGTTTCGCATTTTTAGCAGCGATATCAAACAAAGCCATATCAAAAGCACTTTTTATAGTTGCATTATGATCGGCATACGCCAGTAAATCTTGCATTCGTTCAGGTATTTCCAACGGATTTTTCCCTTTCCAAATCTGTGCGAAATCTTTAGCCATTGCCAAACACGTTTCTTGGGTTTCGCCAACTATCATCGGAAAAGCTGAGCATTCGCCAACACCATAAATACCCGAATCAGTATAAATTCTGATGAACACATTTTGTGCAAAATGCATAGTACCAGTTGCAATTACAAAAGGTTCCATTGGGATGCTAAAACGATAAATTTCGGTATGCGTGATTTTCATTTTACAAGATATGAGACAGTAGATATGAGATTTGAGAATACTAAAGTAAAAAACAATAATTAATCCCAATAGGTAAATAGATAATTTATAATTTTACAAGAGCGAGAAACTATGTCTCAAATCTCATATCTCAATACTCAAATCTATTATGCAACAACCCAACAATCTTATCCACGCTTCTTCTCCTTATTTATTGCAACACGCTTATAACCCTGTCGAATGGCATGAATGGGGAGTTGATGCATTAGAAAAAGCAAAGCGAGAAAATAAATTGATTCTGGTAAGTATTGGCTATTCGGCTTGCCATTGGTGTCATGTAATGGAACACGAAAGTTTTGAAAATCATGAAGTTGCCGAAGTAATGAACCAAAATTTTGTTTGCATAAAAGTAGATAGAGAGGAGCGACCAGACATAGATCAAATTTATATGTTGGCTGTACAATTAATGAATGGAAATGGCGGCTGGCCACTAAATGCCATTTGTTTGCCAGATCAGCGACCGATTTATGGGGGCACTTATTTTAGAAAAAACGACTGGATTAATATTTTAGAAAATGTATCAGACCTCTGGAAAAATGAACCTGATAAAGCTAAAAATTATGCAGAGCGATTAACAGATGGTATTCAACAATCAGAGAAAATAATTCCTTCCACAGAAGAAGTTGTATTTGATAAATCGCATTTAGCGGAAATAATTGAACCTTGGAAACGTCATTTTGATATCACAGAAGGCGGATATAATAGAGCGCCAAAATTTCCTTTACCAAATAATTGGAGCTTTTTACTTCGATATAGTTTTTTAACTCCAGATGAAGCTTCGTTTACTGCAGTTTGTACCACGCTTGAAAGCATGGCAATGGGCGGGATTTATGATCAAATAGGAGGAGGGTTTGCTCGATATTCTGTTGATGATAAATGGCATGTTCCTCATTTCGAGAAAATGTTGTACGATAATGCACAGCTAATTAGCTTATATACAGAAGCATACCAATGTTTGAAGTTCGAGCCGTTTAAACAAGTGATAGTAGAATCTATTGATTGGGTTTTTAGAGAAATGAGTGCAGAAAATGGTTTGTTTTATTCTGCTTTAGATGCGGATAGCGAAGGTGTTGAGGGAAAATTTTATGTATGGGATAAATCAGTTTTTGATGAGATTGTAGGAGAAGATGCCGAATTAATTGGCGATTATTTTAATGTAACCGAAGAAGGGAATTGGGAGGAAGAACAAACCAATATTTTAAGGAGAACGATCAATGATGAAGATTTTCTAGCCAAACATCAGCTAGATGCGGAAACGCTTTACGATAAAATAGCCTTGGCAAAAGCTAAATTATTAGATGAGCGAAGTAAAAGAATACGACCAAGTTTAGACGATAAATGCTTAACTGCTTGGAATGCGATGATGATTAAAGCATTGGCAGATGCATCGCAAGTTTTAGATTATGAATTATATTACGCCAGAGCAAAAAAAGCAGCAGAATTCATTTTAAAAAATATGGCTACACAAGATGGAGGATTATATCGTAATTACAAGAATGAAAAAGCATCAATTCCTGGATTTTTAGATGATTATGCATTTATGATTGAAGCTTTAATTGCATTGTACGAAGTAGATTTCGATGAAAATTGGTTAGCAAAAGCAAAAGACTTAACTAAT
Organism: Pedobacter planticolens; assembly: GCF_014172375.1. Lineage (GTDB taxonomy): Bacteria > Bacteroidota > Bacteroidia > Sphingobacteriales > Sphingobacteriaceae > Pedobacter > Pedobacter planticolens. The sequence goes on along the minus strand of NZ_WNXD01000001.1, from coordinate 1,851,038 downwards.
TACGTTTTGTTAAATTTTAAGGATGAAGAAAACGATATGTTCTTTTATACTGCTGGTAATGGCGAAAAATTAATTGCTCGTAAACATGAAGTGATGGATAACGTGATACCAGCATCGAACTCTGTTATGGCGCAAAATCTTCAAAAACTAGGTTTGTTTTTTGATGAGGAAAGTTACCGTGAAAAGGCATCAGCTATGCTAAAATCGGTTTTACCTAGAATTAAAGCTTACGGTTCGGCGTATTCAAACTGGTGTATTCAATTATTAAATGAAGTGTATGGTATAAATGAAATTGCAGTTGTAGGTTTTGATGTGCAAGAAGTTAAAAATGAGCTAAATAACTTCTATATCCCTAATAAAATAACATTAGGAGGAATGAAAAGCGAACTCCCTTTGCTGAAGGATAAGCAAAGCCACGAAACAAAAATTTATATATGCCGAAATAAAACTTGTCAATTGCCGGTACAAACTGTTGCTGAGGCATTAAATAAAATACAGTAATTTTTTTGAATTTTTAAGCTGAAATATTATTAAGTACTTAGTTTTGAATGTACTCATTGATGAGGCAATTTCTTAATGCAAGTTCAACAATGTGATATGGATTGGGTTTGGAAAATGGCTGTTCAGTAGATTGATTATTAACCGTCATATTGTTGCCAACTGCTTTCGTAAAAGTAAATGAGGTATAATCATACATTAGACTTTCATTAACTCTGTATTCTAAAAAGATTATTTTGTCAAATTCATTTTTTATTGAAACAAAATAACTTTTATCATTATTATGTCTATAATTCATATCTTCCAAGTTTTCAATAAAAAAAGGTATTGAATAACTTATTAATAACATTTCCCAATTTAATGACTTATAATTTGACTTTACTTCATAATTAGAATCGTATTGATGAGATAAAGTATGAACTGAGTTTATTAAATCCTCAATTCTTGGAAAAAATTGCTGCATCAAATAACACATTACTAACAGTGGAAATTTTGTTGGTGAGAATTCACGATGTCCAATCCTAATACTCTTACTAGGTAAAGCGTAAGCTTTAAATTTCTGAAAATTCCTAGCTCTTAACAAGTCATTATCAATCATTTTGTTGCTAAGACTTTTCATAGTATGAAAGAAGTCACTACTTAATCCAAATAGTGTTTCTTGTATATTATTGTTAAAAGTTTTCTCAGTTGTGTTCTCTAAATTTTTTGTTAGATATATACTGACTTTTTCCTTTAAAAAAGACCGATGATTAAAGAAGAATGGTTTATGGGAGTAAAATTTATCAATATAGCCATCAAAACTTGAATTTAGACCATATCTATGGTGAAACATAAATTCTAGATTGTTTAAGTCACAAACAAATATAATCTTGTCAAACCCAAACTTATTAATGTCTTTTCGGCTGTCATGATGAGCTGTGAAAATATTGAATAATCTAAAAATTTGCTCTGGGTCTAAACGGTCTAAGTCATCTATAATTAAAACGAATTTTTTCCCTCTCTTTTTACTTTTAATTCTGGTTAAGAAGTTGTTAATTAATAATGTTATCTCATCATTTTCTCGGATTGAACCTTTTTTATTTTCAAAACCCTCCATATAAGACAATAATAGGCTCTTTTCATCACCACTTAGTTCCTTTTTGTAATTATGAAATTGTGATGCAATGTTTTTTGAGGCCTCAAGTACACCTAGTATTTGTTCTGCATCAATGAAACTGCTTTTTATTATTGATTTAACCAGTGGCATTAAGTCTATCTTATTTGCCAAAAAACTTTGTGCTATTAATAGATTGGAGAAATCTTCTATTTTTAAATCTAAAACCTTCGCATACTTTTCAAATAGCGAATCAATGATGTCATATTTAATTATCTCGAAAATATCTTCATTTGAACTGACAGAATAATCCACAGGATATAACGTTATGTCAAGATAGTCTTTATTTCGTCTAAAATATTCTGTCAGAAAGAAGGATTTTCCAGAACCAAATGAAGCGGTAAATAATATACGTTTATTATCAGTTTGTTTGAGGTGTTCTGTAAACTCAATTTCAACTGAGGAATTATCGATTAGAATTTCATTCATTCCTAAAGATATTGAAAAGTTACAGATTTATTTTGATCATTATAACTAAATAATTAAGTATCTTATTTACTAATAGAGGGTCATCTGTCTAAATTTGGGTAGATTGCGCTATGTTAGAAAAAGAAGAAGGCATTATTGCAAAGAGAAAATCTTTAGTTAAAGAAATAGCTAAGCTGAAAAAAGCTTATTCTGCAATTAGAGATAAAACTGAAAAGCATATTGCTGTGGCTAAAATCGCTGAAAAGCAAAAAGAATTGGCACAAATTCGAGAAGAGTTTATTGATGAACAAATCAAAAACAGAAAATAAGCAATTCATAAAACTTCCACGTGTTGCTTATTGGGAATTTAAACATTTTTTTTGCAACAATTAAACACCTTTTTTGTTAACCTAATAATTAGATTATCTTTGCGCAACATTTATTAAAAGGACTATTAAAATCCATAAATAAATGCAAAATAAAAATGCCAAAGCCAGTTAAAACGGTTGCCGAGGCAATACAAAACATAAAAAACCATTAAGAATGAACATTAATTCGAATACAGTAGTGTCTATAACTTATGAACTACACACTACTACTCCAGAAGGTCAGCAAGTTTTTGTTGAAAAAGCAAATGAAGAACAGCCATTAGTATTTTTATATGGCGTAGGTATGATGTTGCCTAAATTTGAAGAGCATTTAGCTGGCTTAAAAGCTGGCGATGAGTATAGTTTTGAACTTTCTCCGGCAGATGGCTACGGTGAACTAGATGCAACTGCTCATGTAGATTTGCCAATTGATATGTTTAAAGAAGCTGGTGAATTGCCAAAAGTTGGTGATGTAATTCCTTTACAAGATAACCAAGGTAACCAATTTCGTGCTGGTGTAACAGGTGTACACGAAGAAATTATTTCTGTTGATTTAAATCACCCAATGGCTGGTAAAAACTTAATTTTTGCTGGTAAAATTTTAACAGTACGTGAAGCAACTGCTGATGAATTAAGTCATGGTCACGCTCATGGTGCTGATGGTCATTCTGGTCATTAATCAGTTTCAAAGATATAAAAGAAAAAGCCTCGATAATTTATCGAGGCTTTTTTATGTTAATTAGTTTAGTTAATCGAAATCTGATGAAAATAGAGTTTATATTATTTCTCATAATCTTATTGCCGCTAGTTGTATATCGAATGTATAGGTGGTATGATTATGTGAAAAACAGAAAGTACAGTGGTGATAAACTAAAAAAGTACGCTGATAAAATGAATAGCGATAAAAATACTATTAACTAAAAAGCCTTGATTGTTAAATCAAGGCTTTTTTATTTCTAAGAACGTTTGTCATCCAGAATGAAGAGAAGGATCTGTGTACTTCGACAAGCTCAGCATGACAAAAAAATTATTTATACATTTCTTCTCTCAATTTTGCTACTTCTTCGCTATTAATGTAATCGTCATACGTCATCATTCTATCAATACTTCCTTTTGGTGTAAGCTCAATAACTCTGGTAGCTACTGATTCTGTTAACGCATGATCTCGTGAAGTAAATAAAACGGTGCCTTTAAAATCTTTCATTCCATTATTTAATGCAGTAATCGATTCTAAGTCCAAGTGATTTGTAGGTTCGTCGAACATTAACAAATTGGCTAATTGTAACATCATTCTTGAGAACATACAACGCATTTTCTCGCCTCCAGAAAGCACTTTTACATTTTTAAGTACTTCTTCCCCAGAGAAAAGCATTCTGCCTAAAAAGCTTCTTACAAATTGTTCATCGGCATCTGTTCCAGAATATTCACGTAACCAATCAACTAGATTTTCATTTTTTCCTTCGAAATAATTAGAATTATCATTCGGAATATCAGCTGTGCTAATGGTTACGCCAAATTTAAAATCTCCTTTATAACTGGTATCTCTTCCAGCTAAAACATCATAAAATGCAGTTGTAGCTAAACTATTTTGAGAAAGAATAGCAATTTTATCACCTTTGTTTACCATAAAGTTTACACCGCTAAATAAAACTTCGCCATTAACGGTTTTACTTAAATTCTCAACTTGTAAAATCTGATCACCTGCTTCGCGACCTAAATTGTTAAACAAAATAGCAGGGTATTTTCTGCTAGATGCTTTGATTTCAGAAATATCGATTTTATCTAATGCTTTTTTACGAGAAGTCGCTTGCTTAGATTTAGAAGCATTTGCGCTAAAACGCTGAATAAATTCTTGTAACTCTTTAACTTTTTCTTCAAGTTTTTTATTCTGATCACTACGTTGTTTCAATGCCAATTGGCTCGATTCATACCAGAAAGTATAATTACCAGAATAAATATTCATTTTGCTGAAATCTATATCCACAATGTGGGTACAAACCGCATCTAAAAAGTGTCTATCGTGGGATACAACCAATACAATACTTTGATAATCTGCTAAGAAATTCTCTAACCAAGCAATAGTATCAATGTCCAAATCGTTGGTAGGCTCATCTAATAATAAAATATCAGGATTACCAAATAAAGCCTGCGCTAATAACACACGCACTTTTTGATTACCATCTAATTCTTTCAATAATTTATAATGATGCTCTTCTTTAATACCTAAATTGCTTAATAAAGTAGCTGCATTACTTTCCATATTCCAGCCATCTTTCTCTGCAAAAAGATTTTCTAATTCGCCAGCACGTTCGCCATCTTTATCGCTAAAATCTTCCTTTAGATAAATAGCGTCTTTTTCAATCATGATGTCATACAATTCCTTGTGTCCCATCATAACGGTCTCAATTACTGTGTTTTCATCAAATTCATAATGATTTTGCTTTAAAACCGCCATGCGTTCGCCAGGCGTAAAAGCCACAGAACCGCTTGTTTGGTTTACTTCGCCACTCAGAATTTTTAAAAAGGTAGATTTACCTGCGCCATTAGCACCTATTACACCATAGCAATTGCCTTGGGTAAATTTAAGGTTAACATCTTCAAAAAGAGTACGTTTGCCGTAACGTAAGGATAGATTAGAAACTGAAATCATGTTGCTGAAAAATAAGGTGCAAAGGTAGTTAATTTATTGCTCAATTGCTAGTTAGTAGTAGTATTGAATACAATTAGATTTATTAATTTTGAGTTATGCAAAGCGATGTACTTTTAACTATAATCAAATCAACTTTATCGAAGAAAACAGTCGATGAATTGACTAAAATTATCTCTGAAAGTGATTTCTCATTTCAAGATCTAATTGATTTAACCTTCCATAAAGAGGAGAAAATTGGTTTTAGAGCCTCTTGGATTTTAGAAACTATTTGCATTACCAATTTAGAACGCTTTTTACCACACATTCTCTATTTTCTAGAGAAATTTCCTCAACAAAATAATCTTTCTTGTCGGAGGCATTACAGTAAAATACTAACTTTAATTACCAAGAAAAACGCACCACAAACTGCAAAGGAAATTATAAACAAGTACGACACTGACACCTTAGTTGAAACTGTTTTTAGTTGGTTAATTGACGAGAAAGTTCCTGTAGCCATTAAATCTCATTGTTTAAATATTCTAGCCAATCTTAATTCAAAACATAGCTGGATTAAAGAAGAATTGAAACAAACAATGGATTTTTTGGTTGATAAAGAAAGTATCGCATTTTACGCAAAAGTTAAACAGATAAGGAAGCAGTTGAAATAGCAAATTACTTTACAACTAAATAACATTTTAACATTGCTAAACTTCTATTTTTGCTCAATGAGCAACAAACCCGAAATTTTAACCGAAATCATAAAAGGAAGAAGAAGCATTTTTCCTGATAGCTATATACAAAAAGAAATTCCAGTAGAAATTATTGAGCAAATTTTAGAAAGCGCTAATTATGCACCAACACATAAATTAACTCAGCCTTGGCGTTTTGTGGTGATTAGAAAAGAAGCAAAAGCAAAGCTAGGAGCGGAGTTAGGTCGTTTGTATAAAGAAACAGTTCCTGCTGGAAGTTTTCTGCAAAAAAAGTACGACAGCTTTTCAGCAAAAACAGCACAAGCTGATTGTATCTTAGCAATTAACATTCAATTTAATGCAGATAAAGTTCCCGCTTGGGAAGAAATTGCCGCAACAGCCTGCGCAGTACAAAATATAGCATTAACTGCCGAAGCCTTTAACATTGGTGCGTATTGGAGTTCTCCACCTCTAATAGATGATCTAGGAGATTTTTTAAATCTTGAAGAAAATGAAAAATGTTATGGTTTATTTTATATGGGATACCATAACGAAGAACCTCGTGAAGCAAGCAGGACAGCTATGGCCGATAAAGTTAAATGGCTAGAAAAATAGTTTTTACCCCAACAATTACCGCTTAATAAGTAAGTCAGCAAAAACTAATCTATGTTTGGTATTGCAACTTAAATTTTAATATATTTAGTTTGCTTAACTAACCAACTATGCAAGAAATCAAATCATCCCTATATCAACTCTGTTTAGATTTTATAAACGAACGCATACAAACGGCTGAAACTGCTTTGCAACAAGCTCGTGAAGCAAGTAACGACGATACAAAAAGTAGTGCTGGTGATAAATATGAAACTAGTCGCGAAATGATGCAACAAGATATAGACCGAAATAAAAGGCTGTTAATTGATGCCGAAGAAAATCATAAAGTATTAAGCTCTTTAAAAGATGCGCCTTTTTCTGAAGAAGCTCGCAACGGGAGTTTAGTATACACTAACCAAGGTAATTTTTACTTGAGTATTAGTGCCGGACAATTACATTTAGGTAATGAAACTGTTTTTGCTATATCTGCGGTTTCTCCAATTGGTAAATTACTATTGGGTAAACAAAAAGGTGGTGAGTTCGATTTTAATGGGAAGAAATATCAAATTAAGGAAGTAGCTTAAAAATTTTTGTCATTCAGAGCGTAGCGAAGAATCTATAAAGCGGTTAAGAGATTCTTCGCTACGCTCTGAATGACAAGCTATCTAAAAACTATTCTTAATGCTATTGCTTAATGTTTTAGGGCTCCAATAACCGCTAGCAATAATTCTTCTAATGGTAAATAATGGATCTTTTTCATCACGTTTGGTAGATAATTGAAAAGCCATTCTAAAACCGCGTTTTTTCAACTCAGGTATTCCTTCCGCATTCCATAAACCAAAAGGATAAGCAAATTCGTTCATTTTTTTGCCTGTAATTTCTTCCAGTTTTTTAGTTGGTTTATCTATTTGAGTTTCCCAATCTTTACCAGTGTATTTTTTAAAGTTTTGGTGATCGTAAGTATGACTTCCAATTACATTTCCTTCATCGGCAAGTTGTTTAATTTGGTCTGCGCTCATATAATCAACAAATTTCCCTTTTTTACCAATGGAAACCGTCATAATAAAATACATGGCTTTAAAACCTAGCTTTTTCAATGTAGGATTAACAATAGTAAACTGATCTAAATCCGTATCATCAAAAGTTAACATAATAGGTTTTGAAGGTAATTTTGCTCCAGTATTCAAATACGCATACAATTGGTCTGGCGAAATAGTGTGGTAACCGCTATCCGCCAACATTTTCATTTGGTCTTTAAAATTCTGAATTTCTACAATGTAATCCTTGCCAACTTTGCCATCGGTAGCTTTCCAGTTACGAACTTGGTGGTAGCATAAAATTGGAACCTGCTTGCGTGCTAAAATTGTTTTCGCATCAGCAACTTTTATATTAGAAACATCAACTTTTTCTGTGGAAGCTCCATCGACTGCAGCTTCTTGTGAAGTACTATCTTTTGTGCTTTCACTTGTACCAGACTGTGATTTAGATTGGCAACTCGCTACTAAAATCAGCGCTGCTGCTATAAGGGATAAGAAATTTGTTTTCATCTATTTATAATATGTTTTTCATTTGTGATGAAGCTATCAGATTTATTTATACCATTGTGTGGTTTGAAAAATCATGATGGTTTCATCGTATAATCTTTAACACAAAACTATAAAAACAAGATAGATTTATTAGAGAAATTATCACAGTGTGGATAAAATTATAAATGTTCAATAATTTGCTGCCTCTAACTGTTTTATTACAAATAAATCAATGTTTAAAAGCACATTTTAAATAAATTAGGCCTTTTATTTATCCCTTAACAATCATCAATGAAGAAACTCTACTCACTCTTGTTTTTACTTTTAGTTTTGAGCATCCAAGCAATTGCTCAAACAAAAACTATTTCATTAACAGAAACTACTCAAGCGCCAGAAAAGGCTAATTATCAGGCAGCATCTCGTTTTTCTCCAACTAAACTGAGAAAAATAATTTATTCAACAACTGTTGATCCACATTGGTTAAAACTGAGCAATAGATTTTGGTACCAGTTCGAAACACCAAACGGAAAGCAATGGTATATTGTTGAACCAGCTTTAAAAAGTAAAAAACTACTTTTTGATAATGCGAAACTTGCAGCAGAAATCACGCTGATTATTCGCGATCCTTTTGATGCACAACATTTGCCAATCGAAAATTTAAAGTTTGCAAAAGACGAAAAGAGCATAAATTTCGAAATAAAAAGCACAATAGACGAGTTAAAAAAAGATAGAAAAGACAAAAAAGCTGCGGATTCAATGCAAAAGAAAATCTATTTCTTTAACTACGAATTGGCTACTAATAAATTAACGGAAGTTAAAAACTACGATAAACCTAAAGCAAAACCATCATGGGGTTCGGTTGCACCAGATTCTTCTGCCGTAATTTTCTCACGTAATTACAACTTGTATTGGATGGATAAAGCCAATTATTTAAAAGCTGTTAAAAATGAAGATGATAGTACCATTGTAGAACATCAACTCACAAAAGATGGTGTAAAATTCTACTCGTATGGTAGCGATGGTGATGGCGAAAACAACGAAGAAGTTGTTAAAAACGATAAAAAAAGACGTGGAGCTTATGTTTTATGGTCGCCAGATGCTAAATATTTTGTGTTAGATAGAACTGACTCTAGAAAAGTAAAAGATCTTTGGGTAATCAATAGCGTAAGCGCTGGCAGACCAACTTTAGAAACTTACAAATATCAAATGCCAGGAGAAAAGGAATCTCCAATTGATGAATTTGTGCTATTTAATTTTGCTGCTAAAACTCAAAAAACTATCAATACTACTGCTTTTAAAGATCAGAGCATTTCTAGTTGGGGCAAAGAGAATTTAAATAAGGATAGAGATAATGAGTTTCGCCCGTCAATTTGGTTAGGCGATAATGAAAAATTCTATTTCTCACGTACCAGTAGAGATTTAAAACGAATTGATATTTGCACCATTAATATTCAAACGGGAGCAGTTACTCAACTTATAGACGAACGTTTTAACACTTATGTAGAAGTTCAACGACCTGGTTTAATTGATGGCGGAAAAGAAATTATTCATTGGAGTGAGCGTGATGGCTGGGGACATTTCTATCTATTTGATGGCAGCGGGAAATTGAAAAATCAAATCACTTCTGGCGCATTTCATTGCGAAGGCATCGTAAATATCGATCAAAAAAACCGCGTACTTTACTTTACTGCAAACGGTCGCGAAACTAAAGAAGATCCTTACTATTTACACCTGTATCGCATTAATTTTGATGGTACTGGAATGAAATTATTAAACGCTGGCGATTTTGATCATGCTATAAACATGAACGATGAAGCTAAGTTTGTGATTGACAATTTCTCTAGAGTAAACACAGTTCCTAAATCAGTTTTACTAGATAATTTAGGTAATAAAGTGATGGATTTAGAAACCGCAGATTTATCATTATTAATGGCAACAGGTTATAAATTCCCAGAACCATTTAAAGTTAAAGCAGACGATGGCGTAACCGATATTTATGGTGTAATGTACAAGCCATTTAACTTCGATCCGACTAAAAAATATCCAATTATAGAGTATGTTTATCCAGGTCCGCAAACCGAAGCGGTAAATAAATCGTTTGGTCGTAGCATGGATAGAGTAGATCGTTTGGCGCAATTTGGTTATATCGTAATTACGGTTGGTAATAGAGGTGGTAATCCTGCTCGTTCTAAATGGTATCATACCTATGGCTACGGAAATTTACGCGATTATGGTTTAGCAGATAAAAAAGCTGCAATTGAACAACTGGCAGATAAATACTCTTTTGTTGATGCAAATAGAGTAGGTATTACAGGTCATTCTGGTGGTGGTTTCATGTCAACAGCAGCACTTTTAGTGTATCCAGATTTCTTTAAAGTTGCAGTTTCAGCAGCCGGTAATCACGATAATAGCATTTACAACCGTTGGTGGAGCGAAAAACATCATGGCGTTAAAGAAATTGTTTCAGCCAAAGGCGATACCACTTTTAAATACACCATTGATAAAAACCCAGATTTAGCTAAAAACCTAAAAGGACACCTATTATTAATGCATGGCGATGTAGATAATAATGTAAACCCAGCTAACTCAATTCGTGTAGCAAATGCACTTATAAAAGCAGGTAAAAGGTTCGATTATATGATTGTTCCAGGTCAACGTCACGGTTTTGGTGACATGACAGAATACATGTTCTGGCGCTTAGCCGATTATTTTAACAACTATTTATTAGGAGATTTCTCTCAATCCGTTAATGTAAATATCACAGAGATGGATAGGGAAGTAGAACGAAAACAGTAAAATAAAAAAATAGCCGCAGATGCGCAGATTCTTTTTAATCTGCGCATCTGCGGCTTATAACCTAAAACTACTAACTTTAAATATGAAAAAACAACTAGTATTACTGGCTTTTGGTGCAATCGCTTTTGCATCCTGTCAATCAAACAAAAACGTAACAGATACCCAACCAGATTCAGTTGCTCTAAAAGCAATAAATGATACTGCTTTTTCAAAACACATTGCAGTTTTAGCTTCCGATGATTTTGAAGGCAGAAAACCATTTACCGAAGGTGAAACCAAAACTATCAATTATCTAAAAGGAGAATTTGAAAAGCTGGGCTTAAAACCAGGCAATGGAAGTAGCTATTTTCAAGATGTACCAATGGTAGATATCAAATCTACACCAACAGATTTAATTCTAAAAACAACTAGTGGAAGTTCAACTTCGCTCAAATACTTAGATGATTTTGTAGGCGCAACTCGTCATGTAACCAATCAGGTTAAAGTAGAAAACTCCAATATGGTTTTTGCAGGCTACGGAATTGTTGCGCCAGAATACAAATGGAACGATTACGAAGGTTTAGATGTAAAAGGCAAAACCGTTGTAGTAATGGTAAACGATCCAGGCTTTTTAGATTCAACTCTGTTTAAAGGTAAAACAATGACGTATTACGGTCGTTGGACATACAAATTTGAAGAAGCTGCCCGTCAAGGTGCAACAGGCGTAATTATTATTCACGAAGACAAAGCAGCAAGTTATCCTTGGGCAGTAGTAAGAAGTGGCTGGTCAAAATCTAAATTATATCTTGAGGCTGCGGATGGTAATAAATCGAGAGCCTTACTAGAAGGATGGATTACTCAAGATGTAGCAAAAGCAATGTTTAAAATGGCTGGTAAATCAGCTGATTTGATGGTGCAAGCTGGTAAAAAAGGTTTCAAACCAGTCGATTTAGGATTGAAACTATCAACCACCATTAACAATACCATCAAAAAATCTATCTCTCACAATGTGGCAGCAATTTTACCAGGCACAAAAAGGGCAAATGAGTATATCATTTACTCTGGTCATTGGGATCATTTAGGAAAAGGCGAAGCTGTAAATGGCGATTCGATTTACAACGGAGCAGTAGATAATGCAACTGGAACTGCCGCTTTATTAGTATTGGCAGATGCATTTAAAAAAGCTAAACAACAACCCGAACGTTCTATTCTGTTCTTAGCGGTAACCGCAGAAGAACAAGGTTTATTAGGTTCAGAGTATTATGGGGCACATCCATTGGTTCCAGTTAATAAAACCGTTGCCAACATTAATATCGATGCAATGTCGGCCAGCGGAAAAACAAAAGATATTATTGCAGTTGGTTTAGGTCAATCCGAACTAGAAGATTATTTAGTAGAAGCCGCTAAAAAACAAGGTAGGGTTGTCGTTAAAGATTCCAATCCATCTGCAGGATTTTACTTCAGATCAGATCACTTCAACTTTGCAAAAGTAGGTATTCCAGCATTATATACCGAAGGTGGCGACGATAATGTAGCTCACGGATTAGCTTGGGGCAAAGCGCAAAAAGAAGATTATACCACCAATCGTTATCATGCACCTGCGGATAATTTTGAACCAGCCAAATGGGATTTCTCAGGCATGGTAGAAGATTTAAGATTACTATTCGATGTAGGTTATCGTCTAAGCAATGAAACCACTTTCCCAAGTTGGAAAGAAGGTAGTGAGTTTAAAGCAATCAGAGAAAAGAGCATGAAATAAATAATTCATTCAAATAAAAAAGCCGCAGATGAACTATTCACCTGCGGCTTTTTTGTGTTTAGAGTTTGTTTTCTTAAAAATGAAAGTTAACTCCTACTGTAGGATTAACAGCATCAAAACCAAATTTAAAACCTTCATTTTTAGACTTTTCAGCGGTAGCTACTTCGTATTTGCTGGTAGAATTAAAGTAAGAAAGTAGTCCAAAGCCCAACTCTACGGCTATCTTTTTAGTTGGGAAAAAAGCAAATGATGGAGTAATATTAGCATTATACGCAGTGCTTTTACTAGTCGATGGGGTTATATTTGTAATTATATTTTCTACCTTACCAAAACCAACACTTGCATTAAATTGACCAAAGAATTTAAATTTTTCTGTTATATCAACATAATAACGAATAAATGGCCCAATGTTAGTGGTATTTTGTTTTTGAGTTTGGGTAATTATTGTATTTATGTAAGATCCATTAACTGCTGTCAGCTGTGTATAAGCAGTAGAATTTTTTGAATACCTGTAACTTACATTTAAGCCAATGGCTAAATTTTTACTAACAAAATATCCATAATTAGGACCAATAGAAAATTCATTTTGTTTAAGAGTTGAGGTTCCTTGTTCTGCATTTGCAGTAAAAAAATTAAAAGAGCCTCCAATTAAACTTTTCCCCTTTTCTGTTTGTGCGTTAGCTGCGAACGCGGTGGCGCATAAAGCAACCATGATAAATAATTTAGTTTTCATTTGTATGTGTTTTAGTGTTTATCAATGATAAAAAGAAATAACCAAATAAAAACTATTATTTTAGTTACTCTGCTAATAAACAATCCAAAATATTGATAATCAATGCGAAAAAAAATATCTCAGTCTTTACGAAGGAGGTTTTTCACAGACTGCGGGAATCTCTTTCTTGCTTACAACAAGGACAATAAATTACAAATAGGAGATTGCCACTCCCGATGAAGAATCGGGATCGCAAAGACGGCCGTACAACCCTTCCTAAACCACAACCCCTCCCCAAGAACGAGGACCGGCCTTGTAGCATCCCGAAGGAGAAAGCATTAAAACTTCCCCACCAACTTTCAAAAATCACTCTCCAAAACAGAATGCAGTACCGATCCTTCATCGGGACCTTATTCTGTAGCCCTAAAAGTTTTGATAGCTTAATCCAAGAGATGATACTAAGCCTTGATCTTTTGTTTCTTTTCTATCAAGAGATACTGCGAAGCATTCTTGAATACCCCTAAAATAAACACTCATGAAAAACGAAAGAGCCATAGCGGCGGCGAGCTAAAAAATAAAGTAAGCAAGAAAGATTGCTTCGTGCCTCACAATGACGCGGCTACGATGGAGAAGAAAGCACTCTTGCAACGACGAGCTAAAAAACCAATCATTTAATACTCAATTTCAACACACTAACCCCCAAACCTCCTTCAGTATCGGTTCCTTCAATCCAAACTGTATAATTTCCTTTCTTATCAGCCGAAAAGAAAGATACATCAGCCTCGCCATTAGTATTAGTTAAAATAGTTGGGTTCCAATAAATAGTTGATCTATAATCTAAAAATTTATCATTTCTATTTACACTAGTATATTTCGGACTATAAAAAACCCTATCACTTCCATAATTAATAGGTTTTAAGAGATACATATTAGCCGCTTTTTTTAAAAATGGACCTGTCCCAGTTTTTGTAGTAACCTCAATAAATGCATACATTTTAGGATCCATTGGACTCATATACTCATTTCTATATCTAAAGCTGTAACCATTAGATAATATTTCAATCCCTCTTATATCCTCTGCATTATAGTAATCAATATATGATTTGACATACAAATAGTAATCATTATTTGAAGGAAAGCTAGGTGGTTGATAGAAAAAGTCGAGATCAATACCATCAAATATAAATTTTACTTGATCTCCATTTACAAAAAAGTCTCTTATTCCATTGCCCTTTCTATTACCTTCTCTAAAACCTTTTATCTTTTCTTGCAATACTTCAAGCAATGTTTTTTTATAAATAGGAGTTAAATCCTCTTCAGTTAAAATTTGAGATGCTTTACCAGCACCATTCAAATTTTTCGAGTCTTTAATTGTCTTTTTCCCAGTTATTTTAACCTCTCTTAACAATATTCCGCCTTTTAAAGCAGCTTCATAAACTTGGTTTTTCGCTATAATTTGTGCTACCCCAACGCTATCAAATACTTCATTGTTTTCAACATTATTTTTTTTCTTAGCAGTGATAATAGGTGGCCTTACAAACTCATTAACAGTAATTCCTAATGTACCTGCCTTTCCCTTCGCGTTTTTCGCCTGAATTACAAAAGAAGCACTATCTATAGGGGGTAACTGATCAAAAACAAATTCACCGTTTTGATTTGTTAATGTATCTAAAATCATCCCGCCTTTGTTTTTACCTAATAAAATAACCTTAGCATTTGCACTCGGTTTGCTCATTACGTTCGTAATTTTACCGCTTATAGTATATTCTTTATCAGCGTTAAAAGTTAGTTTTTTGTTAACATCCCAGTTATAGCTTACCCACCCCTGAGTTAACATCAAAGCATCTAAATCACTTTTCGTTTGTTCATTTTGCTGATGGAAGTAATAACCAGGCTTTTCTATTTGTCCTTTTAAATCCGAAGTCATTAATAAATAGCTCAATATATTTTCATCATTCAAACTATCTTTTGAAACCTGATTATCATCTGTAACCGCCATTGAAAAAGAACCCGATACAGGTTTCCCTAAATAATCCGAAACCTTAATATGAATGGGAATACTATCTCTCAACGTATATTCAAGCGATTTGGAAGAAATACTAACTTTTAATTGATCATTATGATTGAGGAAGAAATTCCTTTCATTAAGCACCTCTTTTTTATCATTCATTAAAAGAATTTGAGAAACACCTGTCGGAAAAATATCTTTTGATACTTTAATCGTCTTTCCTTTAGTATTTGCATTAATATTAGCAACAAAACACAATAAACCTTTAGACTGACCTAATAAAATAAGTTTTTGGTCAACTAGAGTAGAGGATAGCGCAATTGATAAAGAATCGGATGCATTATTGTCTCTAAGGCTAATCACCGTACCTGCTGCAATTGCTTTAGGTAAATTTTTATATATTAATTCATTTCCTAATTTAACCTTTGCAGTATAAGTTTCATTTAGCAATGGCGATAATGTAAAATAGCCCATTCCTAAAAAATTAGACTTAAACTCCGTCACCTTATTTTGTTTCGAATCTAAAATCTCACCACTCACTTCAATGCCTTTAGCAGATTTGTCTAATGCTTTAAAAGCCATTTTCTGAGGAAAATCTGCAACCCACGAACCTCCTTCAGGTAAGAATTGAATATCTACCTCTTGCTTATTTCTTTTAGCATCATTTGATGATGATGTTTTTTCAGCAATAACTTTAGACTTAGTTACAGCTGGTTTTTGATTAGCATCTATAGCTAAAATTTTAATTTCTTTTTTGAAGAGGTAGGTATCACCAAAGTTTTGCATCCAATTAGTATAAGCCCTAAAAGTGTAATTGCCTGGCGGATATTTATCTTCTTTTAAAGGAAAAGCACCCCAAGTTAATCCCAAAACAGTAGGCAAGGAAAGCGTCTGCACAACTTCACCATTCCAATTAATCATCTCAGTATAAATCAATCCGCTTATTTGAGAGTAAGCATGGAAACTCGCATTAACTAAATAACCCTTAAACCAAATCGTGTCCTGAGGAGTGTAAACACTTTTGTCAAAATGAACATATAATTTCTCTCTCGGAGCAATTTCTCTAATCCGATCATATTCACTAATAACTCCTGATTTAGAATCTGCTGTTTGCGCAAAAGTCGATTGACTTAAACTAAACACAAAAAGAAGCGATAATAAAAGAGTTTGAAGTTTCGGCATCATAAAAAATTGTATAACTAAAATACAATTTAATTATCAAATCTTAAAGATTACTTCTCCAACCTGTGGGGTTACTAATTTATGGTCAATTTCATGGTTTTATAACCAAAGTGACCTAGCATATCAGTGCCTTCCAACCAAACGGTATACGTTCCTTTTCTATCAGTCGCATAAAATGAAATATCGGTTATTCCATCATCGCCAGTAACCAAATTTGGTTGCCAAAATACGGTAGATCGAAAATCTGGTTTAGCAGAATTAACATTTTCTGGAGTGTAAAGCGGACTATAGAAAACCCTTCTTTCACCGTATGGTTGTGCTTGTAACCTAACTACATTTGCATATTTTTTAGTGTAAGGGCCACTACCAGATTTAGTAGTAATTTCTATGAATGCTATATCAGTAGAATTGGCGCCATATGCACTTCGGTACCGATTCGCTTTACTTGGTGAAAACATTAATTCAATTCCTTTAATGTCATCAGCTTTCATAAATTGATCTAAGTACTCATTAATAAAATTAAAATGTTGATTAGGTTGCGGGTTCGAAAACGCATCATAGTTAATATCTAAATCAATACCATCAATAATAAATTTGAGATAAAAATTTTGATAATGATATTCAATATTTTGACTAATAATACCTGATGAACTCCTTTGAGGTCTAGCATTAAAACCTTTAATATTTCTTCTCAAAAGGTCAAGCACACTTTGTTTCGTGTCTTTATCTATTATTTCTTTATCTAAAACTAAATCCGCAATTCCACTTCCATTTAAATTTTTTGAAGCTTCAACCTTTTTTACACCCTTAATTTCTACTTCTCTAAGTCCAATTCCCTCTAAATAATTTAGTTCCTGTTGTTTAATACTCATGATATGATTTGAGATTTGAGCAATTTCAACATTTGAATTTTCATCAGTAGCAGGTTTAAAATCAGCAGCCTTAAACTCATCCAATCGAATAGCTAACGAACCTTTTTTATCATTACTATTTAATGCCCTAATAGTAAGTGCAGTTTTCTCTATCGGAGGAAACTTGTCAAAGCTAAATCTACCTTCTTGGTCGGTCAATGCATTGGCAAAAACATATGATTTATGATTCATTAAAGAAACCTTTGCACTAGGATAGGGGTTATTTAATCCATTAATAACACTACCAGTTATGGTATATGTTTTTTCTGGCTTAAAAGCGATATTTTTTGAGGGCTCCCAATTGTATTTGACCCAACCTTGAGTAAGCATTAACGCCTCTAAATCGGCATGTGTTTGCTCATTATCATTTTCAAAATACGAAATAGGATTTTCAATATGCTCTTTTAAATCTGAACTCAATAGTAGATAAGAGAGGATATTATTTTCCGATTGAACCCCTTGTGTAAGGTCATCATCAGTTACAGCAACTGAAAAAGTAGAGGCAACTGGCTCATTGCTTTTAGTGTTGATACGAATAGCTAACGAAATTTTATCTCTTGGCTTGTAAGTCTGAAAATTCTGTTCTGTTGATATTTTTAATTGATCATGATGATTTACAAAAAATGCTCTTTCATTTAGCGTTTTTCCAGTAGCATCCAATAAAGCAATCTGACAAACACCAGAAGGTAAATTACTTTTAGGAATCATCAATCCAGTAATTTTAATATTAGGTTGTAATGCTACAGAATAATAAATAATACCTCTAGATTTTGCTACAATGGTAATTTCTTGGTCTTTTAGTTCAGAAAATATCCGAACCCCAATAGAATCAGATTGGAAACGATTATTTACCAATAAGCTCGCACCACTAGTTGTTGCTTTTGGCAAGTTTATGGTATAATTCTCTTGGTTTACTACAACTTTTGCTACGTAATTTATGCCGCTATTTGGTACCATGCTAAAATAGCCCATACCTTTTGTGTTGCTTTTAAAATCAACTACTTTATCACCTTTTTCTGTATATATACCACCAGCTATTAGAAGACCTTTTCCATTAATTGCTACCGCCTTAAAACCTATTCTTTGTGGCTTATCAGCAAGAAGGTTTCCTCCTTCTGGCAAAAATTGAATATCAATCTTAGTATTGTTTTCTGGTTTTTTTGCAATTTTAGGTACTGCAGGTTTAATGAGTAAGAGATCTTGCTTTGATTTCAATTCTTTTGTGGTATCCGCATTCAAAATCGTTATCTTTTTGATGAAGAAGAATTCACTTCCAAAGTTTTGCATCCAGTTGGTGTAAGCCCTAAATGTATAATTGCCAGAGCTCATTTGTTCTTTATCTATTTTATAACTACCCCAAGTAACTCCTAAAATTGTATTAAATGCCTTGCTTGCTACAATTCTTCCGCTTTCATCAATCAATTCAGTATGTATTAAACCACTTGGTCCAGTATTGTCTAAGGTACTAGCATTTACAAGATATGCTTTAAACCAAATGGTATCGGGCATAATGTAGGTTGATTTATCGAACTGGAGATATAACTTTTCAGGTCCAAAATTTAACGTGTCTTTTTTGTTGTTTTTTTGATCAGAAGATGAATTTTGAGCATAGGATGAGAGGCACGATAGTGTTAGAAGTATAGCAATAAGCCATACACGAGTAGTTTTAGTCATGTTTTCAAATGTGTGTAAACTAAGGTACAATTTAATTTCTCAAAATTTAAACACAATAAAAAAGCCGCAGATGAAAATCTGCGGCTTTTTATATTAACCAATTACTTCTCGTTCAAAAACACAAACTGATGATCAAACATATCCAGCTTTATTTTGCTATCCTTATCCACCGTACCAGCTAAAATAGATTTCGATAACTCATTTAAAATCCTTTTCTGTATCACACGTTTCAAAGGTCTAGCACCAAACTGAGGATCATAACCCAATTCAGCTAACCAATCCAAAGCCTCAGGAGTTGCAGTAATCGTAATACCCATTTCCGCTAATGTTTCTTGCACCTGTTTAAATTGTAAGTCCACAATGTTTCTAATTTCGCCCCTATGTAAAGGAGTAAACATAATCAACTCATCAATTCTATTCAAAAATTCCGGACGAATAGTTTGTTTCAATAGCTCGAACAATTCGTTTTTCGTTTTGGCAATTACTTCTTCTCTGTTTTCATCATCCAATTTTTTAAAGTTATCCTGAATTAAATGAGAACCAATGTTAGAAGTCATAATGATAATGGTATTTTTAAAGTTCACTACACGACCTTTGTTGTCCGTCAAACGCCCATCATCTAATACTTGCAATAAGATATTAAATACATCTGGGTGAGCCTTTTCAATCTCATCTAACAACACTACCGAATATGGTTTTCTACGAACAGCCTCTGTCAATTGTCCACCTTCATCATACCCAACATATCCTGGAGGTGCACCAATCAATCTAGAAACCGCATGCCTTTCCTGATATTCACTCATATCAATTCTGGTCATGGCATTTTCATCGTTAAATAAAAACTCGGCCAATGCTTTTGCTAATTCGGTTTTACCCACACCAGTTGTACCCAAAAAAATGAACGAACCAATCGGTTTACGTTTATCTTGCAAACCAGCTCTAGATCTACGTATCGCATCCGAAATTGCTTCAATAGCCTCATCTTGTCCTGCAACACGTTTATGCAATTCATCCTCTAAATGCAATAGTTTTTCACGCTCGCTAGCAACTAATTTAAGTACAGGAATACCCGTCCAACGAGCAACTACACCCGCAATATCATCGGCAGTCACCTCTTCTTTAAGCATTCTGCTATCGCTTTGCTGACTTTCTAAATCAACTTTCAGTTTTTCAACTTTATCTTGCGCTTCTTTAATCTTTCCATAACGGATTTCGGCAACTTTACCATAATCTCCAGCACGTTCCGCTTGTTCCGCTTCTAATTTATAATGTTCAATTTGTTCTAACTGATTGTTTACAGCATCGACCAAATCTTTCTCACCTTGCCATTTTGCTTTTAATTCGTCACGTTCTGCAGATAAATTGGCAATCTCTTCAGAAAGTTCCTTAACTTTATTATCGTCTTTTTCACGCTTAATAGCTTCGCGTTCAATCTCTAAACGCATGATTTCTCTATCAAGTGCATCCACATTTTCAGGCACACTATCCATCTCCATGCGTAATTTCGATGCCGCTTCATCCATTAAATCAATCGCTTTATCTGGTAAAAACCGATCTGCAATATATCTCTGCGACATTTCTACAGCAGCAATAATCGCTTCGTCTTTAATTCTCACTTTATGGTGAGTTTCGTAACGCTCTTTTAAACCACGCAAAATAGAAATCGCATCTTGTGTATCAGGTTCATTCACCATTACTTTTTGAAAACGACGTTCTAAGGCCTTATCTTTCTCTAAATATTTCTGATACTCATCTAAAGTTGTAGCGCCAATTGCTCTCAATTCGCCTCTCGCTAAAGCTGGTTTTAAAATATTTGCGGCATCCATTGCACCTTCGCCACCACCAGCACCAACCAAAGTATGTATCTCATCAATAAATAAAATGATGTCGCCATCGCTTTGTGTAACCTCTTTTACAACGGCTTTTAAGCGTTCTTCAAACTCGCCTTTATATTTTGCACCAGCAATTAGCGAACCCATATCTAACGAGAAAACAGTTTTAGTTTTCAAGTTTTCGGGCACATCACCTTTTATAATTCTAAAGGCTATACCTTCGGCAATAGCAGTTTTACCAACACCAGGTTCACCAATTAATATCGGATTGTTTTTCGTTCTACGTGATAAAATCTGTATCACACGACGAATTTCTTCATCTCTACCAATAACCGGATCTAATTTTCCGCTTTCAGCATATTCATTCAAATTACGAGCATATTTGTTTAAAGCTTGGTAGGTCGCCTCTGCATTTTGATCCGTTACATGGTTATCGCCACGCAATGCTACAATTGCTTTTTTAAGATCTTTTTCGTTAACTCCTTGCTCTTTTAATAGTTTAGAAGTCGCATCATTAACAGCCAATAAGCCTAATAATACATGCTCAACCGATACAAAATCATCTTTAAATTCTTTTAAATAAGATTGTGCTTTTTGCAATGCACTATTTGCACCAGATGATAAATAAGCCTCGCCGCCAGTAACTTTTGGTAGTTTCTCAATTGCAGCTGTTAAATTTTGATTAACAGAATTTAGGTTAACATTTAGTTTCTTTAGCACGTAAGAAACCACATTTTCATCAACAGTAAGCAAACCTTTTAACAAGTGTGCCGTTTCAATAGCCTGTTGCTGATTGCCCTGTGCTATTTCAGAAGCCTTTTGAATTGCTTCTTGAGCTTTTATAGTAAAATTGTTGAAGTTCATGTTTCCTTTTAAATCAAAACAAATGCCATTCGCTTTTTGCTTTGGCAATCGGAAATTTTGTCTGTTAGTTTTAGTTTAGAAAGACTAATTGTCTGTAAATAAGTAATTTATACTGAAAAAATGTCTGCACAGATTTTAATTGTCATACTGAGCGTAGTCGAAGTAAGGAAAAGAATGGTAGTGGTTCTTGGCTAATGTAGTCCTTCTTTCCATTCCAATATTTTGAGCTTCGACTACGCTCAGCTTGACAAAATATTTCCATTTCAATAAGGTTTATTTAACAAAGTCAGTAGTTCTTAGGATGTGGCTAAAGCCCAATATAAATTGCATAAACCGACGGCAATGAAGATGTTACTATTGAACTTTGAAAGAATTTCATTGCCGTTGGCTTCAGCCAACGGAACAAATAAAAAATGCCAAACTATTTCAATTCAATGTTATATTCTCCAGCCTGCAAATTAAAAGTTCCTCCAGCAATAATCTTCCCATCTAAATAAATCTTTCTATCCCTTACAATCTCTAGTTTCACAGTTGCGCTAGAATTTGCTGGAACAGTTACTTTATAATTAATTCCACTTCCTACTCTTTTCCAAGAAGAAATTATTTTACCATACGGACCATCATGAGTAGCTTCAAAAGAACTCAACCCTTCAACAAAATAAGGTTGCAGAATTACATTCTTAAATCCAGGTTGGTTTTCATCAGGCTTGATGCCGCCTGGAGCTTTATACAACCAAGCACCAATTTCTCCAAACATAATGTGGTTCATTGAGATGTCCGATTTCGCATCAATTGGCCAGTTTTCATACAAAGTTGTTGCGTCATTGGCAATCCACCAACCCCAACTTGGAAAAGTTTTTTGAGCAGCAACTTTATAAGCAATCTCAGCATAACCATTTTCACTCAAAGCGTTTAAAATGGCCTTTGTTCCTAGCAATCCAACATCTAAATGGAAACCATCAGCTTCAACGCGTTTAGCTAAATTTTCTGCTACTTTGGCTTTCATTTCATCAGGTACAATACCCCAAAATAAAGGAACGCTTAATTCTGTTTGTAAGCCAGTATTATAAATGCCAGTAGTTTTATTTAAGTATTTAGCATTAAAAGTATTTTTGATTTTTAAAGCCAAGTCTGTGTACTTTTTATAATCATCGGCTTTGCCTAAAATGTTTGCTGTTTTAGCTAAAATCACGACATCTGCATAATAATAACAAGTCGAAGTCAACTCAACTGGCGAAACGGATTTTACAGGCACCCAATCGCCCAAACCCCAGCTAGTTAAACCAGTAGGGTAAGTTTCATCAATGTGGTTTACATATCTACGGATGTTCTCATAGTTGTCTTTCAAAATTTTTGTATCACCATAAAACCGATATATATTCCAAGGAATAATAGCAATTGTACTTGTCCAATCTGGTCCATTTGCCCATTCATAACCCCAACCATCGGTCGGAATGATGGCAGGCAAAACACCATTTGGTTGTTGTTCATCTCTATGATCGGCTAACCATTTTTCATAAATCGTAATGCCATCAAAACCATATAATCCTGTTTCTATGGCAATTGCTGCATCACCAGTCCAGCCATTTTTTTCTCGTTGCGGACAATCGGTTGGGTAACCAAATAAGTTCGATAAATAAGAATTATTGGTAGCATAATATATTTTGTCAATTAATGGATCTGATGCTTTTACACTTCCCATAACAGGCACATCGCTATGCATAAAATAACCAACCAAATCTTCCTTTTTCAATTCAATTGGCCGACTTAAACTTACTTCAACATATTGAAAACCTTTATAATTAAAATGAGGCATGAAACTTTCTTCGCCTTTTCCGCTTAAAATTAAAATATCTGTCTGAAAAGGATCTTTATCATCAGTTGGGCGATAATGCACATCAATATTAGATAGATCGGCTCTGCCGTTCGAGTAAAGTCTTTCTGTATGTTTTAATCTAACCACAGTTCCTGCTGGACCATTTAATTTAATCTTACTCACTCCAGAAATATTCCTACCTAAATCGAATAGATAAGTGGTATCATTAAATTTTTTAATGCTTTTTGCAGTAATTTCTTCTATATTTCTAATGGGGTGTAAAGCCTGAGCCACAATATTACGGGAAGGCGCAGAGCGATAAATTACTCGTTTCCATTTACTGTCATCAAAACCAACTTTGTTCCAGCCATCAAGTTCTAATCTTGCATCATAATGTTCAGCGGTGTAAATACTGTTAAAAATTATCGGACTTAAAGCTGTTTTCCAATCTTTACCAGATTTAATGGTTTCTATAGTTCCATCTGTATAAGTGATTCTTAAATCAAGGCAAAATGTTGGTCTATTGCGCCAAGGTGCTTTATCAAAATCCCATACTGCAGTAGATTGATGATTGTACCAACCATTACCTAACAATACGCCAATAGCATTTTTGCCTATTTTCAATTGATGGGTAACATCATACGTAACATATAAAGTTCGTCTATCGTAACGCGTATACATCGGGTCCATTCTATGATTTCCAACTTTTTCGCCATTTAAAGAAAGCTCGTATAATCCACCAGCAGCGATATAAGCCCTAGCTGATTTTATCTTTTTAGTAGTTTCAAAAGTTTTCCTGAAATAAGGGGCAGGTTTAAGCTTAGGATTTTCATTATCAGAAATCCATGAACCTTGCCAGTTTTTCCCGCCCATCATTCCCATTTCGAAACTGGCTAATTTGGTATTTATCACTTTAAGTTGATTAGCAACATCTAAACGCCAAAAATATTTGATAAAAGGCTTTAATGACTGACCATTATAAATTTTTAAGGAAGTGCTTGTTTGTAACCACCCTGTATTCCATTGGTTTGCTTTTCCTTGTAACAAGGCAACAGAATCCGTACTCACCATAATTCTGTACGCAGTTTGTTTTGCTCCTTTTCTGTTATCCGCCATTTGCCAAGTAAAACGTGGATTTGGATTGTCTAATCCGATGGGGTTAATTAGATATTCTGTTTTTAAATTAATGATGGTTTGAGCAAAACTAGTTGAAAAAGCAAACGAGCAGAAAAGAACAACGGAAACTCTAAAAATGTTGGATGATAGCATTTGAATTGGGTTATTTCTACCTAAGATATTAATTAAATTTTAAGGCATAAAAAAACACTTCCATTAATTTAGAAGTGTTTTTGAAACCACGTCATGCTGATCCGATAGCTATCGGATTTATTTCAGCATCTATTTAACTGGCCCTGAAACAAGTTCAGGGTGACGAAAACGTTTAAATAAGAATTTACCCCAAAATTTCTTTTAATTTCTTGGTTTGATGATCAGCCAATTTTTGAAGCGGACCAGCGGCTAACATTTTCATCATCATATTTAAATCTGCAGAAATGATGTGTTTTGCAGTAGTACCTCCATTATCGTTAGGGACAACAGTCCATTTTAATTCCACATCAAAGGGTGGTTTTTCAGTCGGAATAGCAGTAAGCTCGCTATTTGGCACACGGTTAGCAATCTTAATAGCTAATTTTGCCATATTCTGAATGGTAAAACTAGCTTCGTCTGCTGTAGAAGACCAGTTATAAATATTTTCAGGCATTAACTGTTGATGATTATTCAAATCTTCCAAAAAATTATAAACCTTATCAACAGGTAAATTTATTTCAACAGCACTTTCAATAACAGTCATATAATGTGTTTTAATAATTAAATTAAGATTCAGAATTTACACTAGTGTCTTTTCCCCATTCTGAAGGAGTTTCACGCCATTTGTTTAATAAATCTATATCGTTTTGTGCTATAAAACTATGTTCTGCAGCATATTTAATTAATGTAGAATAATTAGATAACGTAGAATAACGACATTTCGCATTTGCAAAATTTTCATCTGCTTGATCAAATCCATAAGTGAAAATTGCAACTAAACCAGCAACAGATAAGCCTGCGGCACGTAAAGCATCAATAGCTTGTAAACTACTTTTGCCTGTCGAAATTAAATCTTCAATAACAACAACGCGTTGGCCTTCTACAATTTCTCCCTCAATTAAACTTCCAGTGCCGTGTTCTTTTGCTTTAGATCTCACATAAATAAATGGTAAACCTAATTCTTGTGCAACTAAAACTCCTTGCGGAATACCTGCAGTGGCTACTCCAGCAATTACATCAACAGCGCCATATTCTTCTTGTATCAGCTGCGCTAATTTTTGACGAATGTATGTTCTAACAGATGGATGCGATAAAGTTATACGGTTATCGCAGTAAATTGGGGACTTCCAGCCAGATGCCCATGTAAATGGATTGCTAGGTTGTAATTTAATTGCTTTTATTTGTAATAAAAATTCAGCTACCTTTAATTCAATATCACTTTTATTATACATGGCTCAAAAATACAGAATTTATATTAACGATAATACTTTGTTTATAGGTGTTACAGTACCCAAGCAACTAGAGAAAATTCAACAGCTTGACACAGAGGATTTTGATTTTATAACATTTTATAGAAATTTAAAAAAAAGTAAACAGAAGCACTATATGCTGATTACCAAAACGCCTAAAGAGTTGCTGAAATCTATCAAAAAAAAGCTAACGCTAATTAAAGCGGCAGGTGGTTTAGTAGAAAATGCTAAGGGCGAATTTTTATTTATTTTTAGAAATAAAAAGTGGGATTTGCCAAAAGGTAAGGTAGAAAAGGGCGAAAAAGTTAAAGATACTGCGGTTAGAGAAGTTGAAGAGGAGTGTGGTGTGAAAATCGAAAAACGCGAAGAACGTTTATGCAAAACCTATCATATTTATGAATTAGGTGGAAAAGTAATTTTGAAACGAACTAGCTGGTACAAAATGTTTGTTAAAGGAAGTCCAAAATTAATTCCTCAAAAAGAAGAAGGAATTACAACCGCTTCTTGGGTTGCGCCATTGGGTATTAAAGTTAAAATGAAAAATACGTATCCGTTGATATTGGATGTGTTGAAGGCGGAGAGTTTGGTTTAAATTACGTTGTCATTACAACAGCAAAGAGTACATTTAAAATTAACAATATAAAAATTATCAACCCAGAATAAAGATATATAGGGGTTTTTGAAATCTTCTCATACGTAGCCGAGTTTTCACTTATGATATTATCTCTACTGTAATTACAATTATTACAACTCATTCCAGTATATTTTTCCAATGGAAAAACAGGAAGCCAGAAAACATGGTAATATTTTTGAACAATTCTATAAGTTACTCCGGTTTGATTACAATTCTCACACGTTGAAAAATCATCTTCAAAATAGTTAAGTAATTTTATCGAACTACCGAATATAACTAGCATAATAACTTTTACAAAAACTCAATCACTTCTTTTGGTACAAAGGGACTAACATCGCCATTGTTTCTTAAAATATCACGAACAATTGTTGAGCTGATAGCTGAATATTCAGGTTTACTTAATAAAAGAATAGTCTCAACTTCTGGCATCATCGTTTGATTAATCTGTGCAATTGCTCTTTCGTACTCAAAATCTGATGCAGAGCGAATGCCTCTAACCATGTATTTTGCATTAATTTTTCTGCAGAAATCAACTGTTAAACCTTCATACAATTGAACATCTACATTTGGATTGTTTACAAAAATGGTACGTACCATTTCTTCTCTTTTTTCGGCAGAAAGAAAATTTTGCTTTGAACTATTTAAACCAATACCAACAATAATGCGATCAAATAAAGGCAAAGCTCGCTTCAAAATATCTACGTGAGCAATGGTAATTGGGTCAAATGAGCCCGGAAATAAAGCAATTTTCATCGTTTTGTGTTTTTCAATACGGTAAATATATAGGTTTAAGCTGAAAGACTAAAGCAGAAAGCATTGTTAAGTCCGCCAATTAGTATAATCAACTGTTTTATTATAGATGGGATTTCTAAATTAATATCAGAAATATATTGGTTAACAGTTAAGAATATATAGAAAAGATGCTTACCCGTATTTAACTATAAGTTAACTAGGTAGCTAACCCTATAATGACCCTGTTACCACCCTGTTATCACCTTGTTAACACCCTGTAAAAGCAGAACGAAAAACCAGAAAATACAGCGGCGATTACGCTCTAAAATTAACTTTAAGTTAATTGCGATTCAATATAAATTCTAATAAAGGGAAGAAAGTCGGGAGCGAAAAGTTGAAATTTTTCGTCATTGCGAGGTACGAAGCAATCTTAAAGCATTAGAAATTAACCCATCGTTGTAAGATTGTACCATTGGCGCTCCTTTGGAGCTTCGTACCTAGCAAGGACGTTCAGCTCTTAGTGTTCTCTGCGAAAATCTCTGTGTTCTTTGCGTTTAACCTTCAACCTTTTCAAAAAAACTAAAAGAAGAATTTCCGTATTTGCGTACTTCGGTAAAACCAGCCAAGTTATTTAATTTTAAAAAAGGTGGATGCTCTACGATTAAAGTGCCATTTTCTGTTAATAAATTATGTTTCATCACCAATTGAGGAATCATTGGAATATTCGGTAAATCGTAAGGTGGATCGGCGAAAATGATGTTATACTGGTGGTTATCCTGTTCTAGAAATTTAAACGTGTCCGCTTTTTGAGGTGCAATTTGAGTTAACTCGAATTTTTCTGCTACAGATTTTATCCAAGCCACACAACCAGGATGTTTATCAACAGCAGTTACATGCTTTATTCCTCTTGATGCAAATTCAATGCAAATGCTTCCAGTGCCACTAAAAAGGTCTAAAACATCACATTCGTCAAAATCGTAAGTATTGTAGAGGATATTAAATAAAGCCTCCTTTGCCATGTCGGTAGTAGGACGAACAGGCAAGTTTGCTGGGGCATTAAATTGCCTTCCCTTTAGTTTCCCGCCAATTATACGCATTGGTCAAGAGCTAATAAACTGCTGTAATAATGCGCTGGCATATCATCTAATATTTGTTTGTCGAGATTGTTGCTTGCAGCAATAAAATCAGCTTTGCTGAAATATTTTAGTAGACAATTGTATTTATCATCACCTTCGTGAATAATTCCGCTCAATTGTAAATTAGTTTCTTTTGTATTGATATCCAATTGGTTAATCATTAATAAAACATAATAATTAAACTCATCTTGGTTGTCTATTTCATAGCATTGCTGAAAAACAACTTGCTGATTTTGGATATAAAGTGCATTAAATGATCCGACAGAAAAATCTAATAGTAAAGCTGTTTCATTTATTTTTTCGGCTAATGCCAATAAACCAGCATGCTGCGAATATTTTTTTCCGTCAGTAAAACTAGTTAACGTTTCATTGGTGGTTTTTGGTAATGAAAAAACGGTTGTAAAACCAAAATGATGTTGAGTTTGTGTATATAAATCGCCAACTGGTGCTTCGGTAAAGAACTGAGTATGTGCGTTTAAACTATCCTCATTATATAAGTCATTTGGAACAGCAATAGCATTTTGTGTATGAACAGCAACTTTAACATCCTGATAAGGTAAGGTTAAATAAGAATCTGTTTTTAATCGCTCTGCAAACTTTTGAGCGCCATTTTCACATTCTTGTTCATCAAAAACAGCACTAACTTGGTTAGTTTCTTTATTTAGTATGGCATAAGAAAAACTATCTAAGCCCACTTTTACCAATAAATTACAGGCTGATGCTGTAGCTGGATCAAATGTTGGGTCTATTAATAAAATGCTGTTGTTATTGTTCATGTGTTGGCAAAAATAACTTTTTTCTATAACATTACCATTGCATCTTTGCTAAATGGATAAAGCCAATATCATTGCCCAATCGTATCCTTTTAAACCTACCGAAGAACAATTGGTTTTCTGTGCTAAAGCAACGTCTTTTTTAGTGAAAAATGAAACGAATAAGTGCTTTATTTTAAGAGGATATGCGGGTACGGGTAAAACGACTTCGGTAGCGGCATTGGTTAAAGCTTTACCTCAATTCAACTTAAAAGTGGTTTTATTGGCGCCAACAGGTAGAGCTGCGAAAGTAATTAGTAGTTACACTAATAAAAGAGCGCTAACTATTCATAAGAAAATTTACAGGAAACGGAGTGCAGTTTCTACGGAGATGGCTTTTCAGCTAGCGCCAAATTTAGTGGAAAACACGCTTTTTATTGTAGATGAAGCTTCCATGATAGCCGATGAATGGAATCCGCAAAATGGTTCTTCGTTTTTAAAAGATTTAATAGAATTTGTTTATCAGCCTGCACCAACTGGAAAGGATAAAAATTGTTCGTTGTTATTTGTTGGCGATACAGCCCAGCTTCCACCAGTTGGCAGTATAGATAGCCCAGCTTTAAATGAAAAATATCTGATTGATAATTTTGGGTTGAAAGTTACTGCTGTTGAGTTGAAAGAAGTGGTGCGACAAGAAAAGAAATCAGGTATTTTGGCCAACGCAACTATGCTACGCCAATTAATTAATAATCACGATAAGGATAAAACGCCTTTGCCAAAGTTTATCACTAAAAGCTATAAGGACATTTTTAGCATGACTGGAATAAAGTTAGTGGAGGGTTTAGAATATGCGTACAGCAAGTTTGGTATTGAAAACTCGTTGATGGTTTGTCGTTCTAATAAATCGGCGAATGTGTATAATAATCAGATTAGGGCTAGGTTGTTGTATAGGGATGAAGAATTGAGTGGTGGCGACCAAATTATGGTGGTGCGTAATAATTATTTTTGGTTGCCCGATAATCCAGAAACTGCATTTATTGCCAATGGCGATATGGCGAAAGTGGTTAGAGTGAGGAGGGAAGAGGAGCGTTATGGTTTGCGGTTTGCCGAAGTTAATTTAGAGTTTTTAGATTTCCCAGATGCTGGAGTTATTTCATGCAAAGTAATTTTAGATACGATACAAGCGGAAACGCCAAATCTTCCTTACGAAAAAAGCAAACAGCTTTTTGATGGTTTAATGGAAGATTATAGTCATTTAAATAGTAAACGGGATAAAATGGAAGCGATTAAAGTAGATCCATATTACAATGCTTTACAAATCAAATTTGCCTACGCGGTAACCTGTCATAAGGCGCAAGGTGGGCAATGGGATGCTGTTTTTGTAGATCAAGGTTATTTAACTGATGAAATGATAGATCTTGATTTTTTACGATGGTTGTACACTGCGTTAACTAGAGCTAAAAAGGAATTATTTTTAGTGAATTTTTCGCAAAGCTTGTTTGCTACAAGTCAAGAAGAGTAAGGTTTAGCTAAGAAGAATAAGCCGCAGATGCGCAGATTTTTTTGACATAAATTCAGATTAATTATCAATAGAACTAATTAGTTTTTAATCAGCGCATCTGCGGCAAAAAGAATTAGTTTAATCTGTAAATCAGTGGCAAAAGAATAAATAAAGTTAGCCACAGATTAACAGATTTTTTGAGATAAACTATCAATAAAATCAAGTAGTAAAATCAATTAGCTTAATCTGCGCATCTGCGGCAAAAGAATCAATTTAATCTGTAAATCAGTGGCAAAAGAAATAGTATAAAACCAAAAATGCCATCGACCTGAGGCAGATGGCATTCTTTGCATCAAATAAATAAATAAAAATTTCTACTTATCCGGTTACTCTTACGTTTTCAGCTTCCGGGCCTTTTTTGCCGTCTTTTACTTCAAACTCAACTTGTTGTCCTTCTTGCAGAGATCTTTGTCCTGAAGATTGGATCGCAGAATGGTGGCAGAATATATCTTTACCGCCTTCTTCTGGGGTTATAAAACCAAAGCCTTTTGCATCATTAAACCATTTTACTGTACCTGTCATAACTTCTTTATTATTAAATTAAAAAGTGAAGATAACAATTTCAATATAAAAGGTTAAATAATTTTCATACAATTACAATTTAGTAACCTAAAAGAAAAAAGAAAAGGTGCAGCCCTCACAAGCCGCACCTCACAAAAAAACTCCCTTAAGTAGATTCTACTCATTATTAAATACGTTTAATAGGGCAAAAAGGTTTGCTCTAGCTCAAACTATTTTTATTTATTTTACTCTTTAAATTAGGGTTGGAATATTTGTATGTCAGTCTGAGCTTGTCGAAGACCTTTTCCTAAATCCTTCGACAAGCTCAGGATGACAATAGCCTATAAAAAAGTTTAAAAAGCAAATTGTATTATAAACTTTGTCAATCTGTAAAAGATTGACAAAGTACAGACTTGTAAACTAATCTGCCAAATGATCTACTACTAATTTAATTTCTCTATCGCTAATTGCAATTATACGCTCTTTATATAAACCGCCAGTTGCTTTTTTAAATGCACTCTTACTGATTTGAAAACGCTCATAAATCTCCTCAGGAGTACTTTTATCGCCTAAAGCAATTACACCTCCGTTTTCTCTTAACTCTTTTAACAGTACATCTTTAGTGTCAAGAATATGGCTATAACCAAGCGGTTGTAAGCTCAAATCAATTTTACCTTCAATACGCACTTTCTTAATCCAACCTTTACGTTTTTCGCCAGGTTTTAAGTTGGCAAACAATTCGTTATGGTATAAAAGCCCAATATATCTATTGTTGATGATGGCATTAAAGCCCAAATCGGTTTGTTCACTAATTAATAAGCTCACCTCATCACCTTCGTCAAAATCAAAATCATCTTCCTCAATAAATTTATCCAATCGAGAAGAAGCAAGCATCCGCTGATTATTTTCGTCTAAGTAAACATAAACCACATAACTTTCTCCTTTATGCATTGCTCTTTTTTGCTCACGTACTGGAACATAAATATCTTTTCCAATACCTAAATCTAAATAAGCACCATCTTCACTCGCATCAACCACAGTTAAATAAGCAAAATCATCAGTTTCTGCTAAAGCCTGTTTTGTGGTTGCAATGGTGTTTCCATCCTTATTAATAAATACGAATACTTTTATATTGTCGCCGAGTTCAGCGTTTTTAGGTACATCGGAGTAGGGTAATAAAATTTCTCGTTCCCCATCTGATAAACTTAAGCCATCACTGTTTTTAGCGGCAATTCTTAAATCGTTATATTTTCCTATTTCTATCATTTTTTAATTTTGAGTTAAGCCATTTTCTTCAATGACTGTTTATATTTTCGTTTTGCAAAGATACGCAATCTTTAGGTGTGGTTAAGTAGCTAAAAAATGGAGAGATTGTAGTCATTCAACTAAAAAATTAAGTACTTTAGTTGACATAAACTCAAAACAAAAACTAATTAATGAATCAACAAATTCCAACATTTTTTCTAGGCGATGAATATTTTATCGATGAGAAGGTGAGCTTTTTAAAGTTTACGAATGAATACAAAGTTTACAATGAACAAGGTGCTCAAATAGGCATAATTAAACAACGAATGAGCGGATGGCATAAGTTTTTAACCATTCTTATTAACAAAGCAATGATGCCTTTCCAGTTAGAAATAACGGATACAAATGATCAATTACAAGCTACAATTAGCAGAGGCTGGACATTTTGGATGTCGAAAATTATTGTTACCGATCCAAATGGGGTAGAGATAGGTCTGATTAAACAAAAGTTTAAATTCTTTAAACCAACTTTTATCATTTCTGAGCCAAGTACTGGAGAAACTATTGCACAAATTACAGGCGACTGGAAAGCTTGGAATTTTACCATTAAAAATGCTGCAGGAGTAGAAATGGGTAAAATCAGTAAGAAATGGGCAGGGGCATTAAAAGAGATTTTTACTACTGCCGATAAATATAATGTTTCAATAGATCCAACTTACGCGGAGAATAAGCAGAAAGTAGCTATTGTTGCTACCGCGATTACTATTGATATGGTGCTTAAAGAAAGTAAGTAATTTATTTTAGCCGCAGATTAGCAGATTAATGGCGTTTTATGCTAGATATATCTTCAAAAATCTGTTAATCTGCGGCTAAAACCTTTAGTGCTATTTCAAACTTCTTTTTGGCTCGTAATGTAAGCCAGGCGATAACCAATACAATAAAACCATTCGAGAATAGCGGTAATTAAAAGGCGAACACAACAGCGTAGTACAGAATAGTAAAGCTACATAATACCATAAATTATCATGATTTAATTGTAAACCTAAAATATACGCTGCCACACTTACTGTAATCATTTCGGCAACATTCATGGCATAGCTTACAAACATGGCAACGTAGAAATACCCTGGCTCACGTTCAAATTTAAGTTGACAATGTGGGCAAACTTCATTCATTTTCTGAATTTTAAATCCATATGTTGGTCCAGTAAATACATTGCCAACTCTACAACGTGGGCATTTAGCGTTTGCAAATCCACTCCATTGAGAAATATGTAATTCTTTATTAGTTTCCATTTTGTGTAGTATTTAATTTCCTGAATTTTTCGGGCGTAATGCCTTCGTATTTTTTAAAGAATTTGATAAAATAAGATTGATCTGCAAAATTCAACTTGTCAGCAATCTCCGAAACTCTTAAATCTAAATTGATTAATAAACGTTTCGCTTCTAAAACCACTCGATCTCTAATTAATGCTCCTGCAGATATCCCTAAAAAATCATTGCACAGCGCATTTAAATGATTTGGCGTAATGTATAATAATTCTGCATATTGTTTAGGAAGCCTTAATTGAGCATAGTTTTTTTCTATTAAGTTTCTGAAATTCTTCAACAAAGTATGATTGTAAGAATTAGTTTTTTGAGTAGCGCTATTCGTTCTGGCAACTTCAATAAATAATCGAATTAATTGCGTTTTAACCAAATCATCATTAACAGGTTGCTCGATTTGTCCTTCTTTTAAAATATCTTCAAAGATTGAAGTAATGGTATGCTGAACTTCCGCTGGTAATTCAATAACTTGAGAATCCGGTTGTCCGTTAAAAAAGCTAAAAGTTTCTAAATAATCAGGTTTTAATAAGAATGAACTCAAATAATCGGCAGAAAAATTAATGATATACCCATCAGGTTCTGTATCAAAACTCCAACTGTGTACTTGCCCAGGTATCATAAAATAAATTAGACCTGGTTTTACATCAAATTCTTTGAAATCTATATGTTGATTTCCGCTTCCTTCGGTAAAAAATACTAAATGAAAAAATGTGTGGCGATGTGCCGAATGTAAATGCTCATGTTGTTTGGAATAATGCCCAAATCGACTTACAAAAATCCCATCGTGTTTATACGCTTTGAGGTTTTGAATATCGTAAATAGGGATATCATTTTTCATATACAAAAGTACCAATTCAGGATGTGTTATGAAAGGTGTAATCTCTAGTAAAAATGGTACTTTTTACTTATTCTTTATTGCCAATCAGAGAGAAAGCGAAGAATCTATAAGCTAGACTTAAGCTTAGATTACCGTTTCAAGTATCAGAGGTATCTTTTTTTGAGGGAATTGATTGCTGTGCGTTAAAATCATGTTCATAATGTAATCATTAGATGGATAAGGCGTAATGGCAGATTTTAAGGTTTCTAAATCAGTAACATCACAATACTCAGAAATATAACCCATGCCATAAAACTTCCCTTTCTCTATCCATAAACAACTTTTCTCATCTTCAGATCTTCCTTCATCTATCAGCGCAAAAGAGGGAAGAAGGTTTTGCAATGTTGTCATAGCTTGTAAAACACGATAATTATAATCCTCAGCACTTTCCTCTCCAATACATGCACCGTTACATTCGCTAGTTGCATAATGTGTACACGCTGCTTTTGTAGTTTGAATAAAGCATAACTTTTCACAAAGCGAATGTTCAGCTACAATGGTTCT
Organism: Pedobacter planticolens; assembly: GCF_014172375.1. Taxonomy (GTDB): domain Bacteria; phylum Bacteroidota; class Bacteroidia; order Sphingobacteriales; family Sphingobacteriaceae; genus Pedobacter; species Pedobacter planticolens. The sequence continues at coordinate 1,815,818 of NZ_WNXD01000001.1, read as the reverse complement.
CAATAATTGATGCCCTTCCAATAAATTGTTAAAACTATACAACACCATTCCATTTTTTCGGTATTTATCAATACCGAGGCGGATATATCCATTCTGATCTTCGAAACTATACAGCGAATATTTCTGTTCGAAACGTTTCATCGCTCTATTATTCTCGGGCCAAAGCTTTTTAATTTCTGCCGCTTCTAAAATAAAAGCCATCAACTCTGTACCACATGTCTGAAAATCTATACTGTGAATAGTTCTTAAAAAGTTTTGTCGTTGCATGCTAATGCTGTGCCCAGTGAAATGAGTACATACTCTTTTTTTAAGTTGTTTCGCTTTGCCAACATAAATTACTTTCCCTTTCTGATCTTTAAAATAATATACACCAGGTGTATTTGGTAATTTATCTATTTCTGTTTTTTGCAAATTAGGTGGTAAAGTTTGCTCTGCCGAAGTTCGTTTTAACGTATCATTAATTAATCCATCTGTATCTTTTTTGATAAGCATGGCTAGTAAAATAGCAGTTGCAGTAGCATCTCCGCCAGCTCTGTGTCTATTGTTTAAAGGAATGGATAGAGAAGTGCAAAGTTTGCCCAAACTATAAGAGGGTAAGCCAGCAAATAACTTACGACTAAGCCTTACCGTACATAATTTTTTAGGACTTAAGGTATAACCACAGGCTTCTAGGTGATGTCGAACAAAAGAATAATCGAAATTTACATTATGTGCTACGAATATTTTATCGTGTAATAAACTGTAAATTTTATCAGCTACGTCTCTAAAATCTGGCGCATTTTCAACCATCTCATTATCTATTCCAGTTAGCGCTTGTATGTGTATTGGAATATGTTGGTGAGGATTGATTAACGTCTCATAACTTTCTATAATTTCTTGCCCATTATGAATGTATATGGCGATTTCCGTAATGCCGTGAGCGGCCGCATAGCCACCAGTGGTTTCAATATCTACAACTGCATATAACATAAAATTCAATGGTTAAACAAATGTATGCTAAAAAAATTAGTAATAAAAGGCTATTTAGTTTTTTAATAAACTCTTTTTTCTAAAGGATAATCAATAACAAATATTTTATAAGAAAGGTTAGATTGTCATAAAATAAAAAAAATTGAACTCCATACAATAAAGTAAATAAATGAGCGTCTATATATACGAGAGCGTTAATTTAGATGGCGGGGATAGGGCAATAGCTTTATCTCCGTCTCTTTTTTAGTGGCAAATCGAAATACATACAATTAGGTATTGCATCTGCCTTTATTATCCTATATCTTAGTTGCTTATCCTAAAAAATGCAACATAAATTAATTCTATTCCTACTGCTTGCACCTGTTTTATTTGTTTCGACATTCGCTTGGGAACTTGTAAAATTGGATGAAAATGTTTCGATTTCATTTCCCTCTAAACCTGAAAAAACTATATTCGAAGGTAAGCACGTATGGATTGCAACTGTAGATTCTACAGCGCAATGCATGGCTATGATTACCGATTTAAAAAAACTAGGGGCAGATGTAAATACATTAACAGAACAATTAAAACGAAAAGAAACCTATCAAATCCTTAAAAGCGGAATGTTAAGAGGTAGCCCAGGCGCTGTTGTATTAAGCGAATCGATTACTACTTTTAAAGGTAAACCAGCTTATCGTATAAAGCTTGATTTAAAAGGCGAAAAGGAAGATTATAACATCGCCCATATTTTAACGGTTTATATAAATGCTAAAATGTATACCATCACATTTATGGAAACCTATCAAAGTTCACACGAAGCTGATAAGAACAAATTTTGGAATTCTTTAAAATTGGAATAAAAAAATAAGTTCTACACAATAAACTAAATAAATGAGCGTCTATATATACGAGAGCGTTAATTTAGATGACGGGGATAGGGTCAAGGCTTTATCCCCGTTTCTTTTTTAAGTAGAAAAAGCAAAGTGGAAATAAGCAAATTAAGCCTAATAAAAATCCTCCCAACGTATCTGAAAACCAATGTGCGCCTAAATAAATTCTAGAGAAAGCAATGGTTGCGATGAAAAAAGCGGAGAAATAAGTTACTATTCTTCTAGTGATTAGTGGGAGATGCTTTAGCTTCCTCATTAAAAAGATCATAAAGCCAAAAAATAACACATACGAAAGTACATGCCCACTTGGGTAACTCTGAAACCTATTTATTTCTACCAAGCGAACATAAAATGCCGTTGGTCTAGGTCTATCAATTATATTTTTTATACCTAAAATAAGTAATCCCGAAAGCAAAATAGAAAGAATGAAATAAGCTTCACGTTTGTATTTGAAGTAATAAAAGAGCAGGGCGACGATAACTACCATCAGTAAAGAGTAGGGTAGCTCTCCAAAAAAGCTGATGCCCAACATAATTTTATCCAAAACATCTGAATGATATTTTTGAACAAATAAAGAAATCTTTAAATCAAGTGTAGGAACAGGATAATAAACAACGAAAATGCTAAGCAGAATAAAGCTGGTAATTAACGCCAATAAAGTAATTAATAAGACAATACGTTTTTGCTGCATCTGTGTTTTTTACATTCGGTTAAATCAAAGTTAAGGAAATTATTTATGGGCATCAGGCGCTTAGACTAAAAAAGCCTCAGATTTCTCTGAGGCTTTAATGAGAGGCATTTAACTTAGAACTAATTCGCTTTATTCCATATTTCCGTAGGAATTGCATCCTCACATGGGCATTTGGCTTTATTAATGATAATTTGTTTGATAGATAGAGAAATCTTGTTCGCGTAATCATTAAAGCCCTCATCATTCATACTACTTCTTGCCATAGCTGCGGCTGCACAAAACGACCATAATTGCGCATCTTTTTTATCCGAAATCATTTTTGCTTTATAGCGTTCTGCCATTGCGAAATAAGTTTTAAACTGTTCATTATTCGCCGTCGCATCACCTTTACTTAACCTAATCGTATATCGACTATTGTTAACGCCAGGTTTAAAAGTTTGAATTGTAGATGGATCCATCACCTCAATACGGTAATCTATTTTATTAGTTGGATGAATAAATCTAAACACATTTCCCTCAACTCTTGTATAAACAGAAGTTCTATTAGGTTCAATTAAAGTCAAACTGTTTTGATCGAAATTAATGGTAACCGTATAATAACCATCTTCCGTAGTATATTGCCCCGATGTTAATTTAATTTGTGCCTGCGCCGAGCCCAAAGCACAAATGAATAGGATAAATAGGAAAGTTCTCATGGACATTGTCTTTTTTTACTTTCAGCGGTCGCAAAATTGTCTGCATCATTGCATCCATACGTTCTCGCATAATATTCCCAATTTGCCTTACATGCAGCAGATAACCTATTCGGGATTTGAATAGTGTTTTTTGAGCCACCAGTATAACAGGTATAAGAATAAGTGTAAGTCGAATTATCAACTTTTTTTGCCTCTTCTTCTTCTGGTTCTGCGCCTAGCAGTTCACAACTAGCAGCTAATATAGGTAGTGCCATTGCAAATAATAAAAATTTTCTAGTCTGTTTCATAGCGATTAATTTATTTGTTTAATTAGTTAACTAAAATTAATCAGGTATAGCTTTTATTGCAATACTCATTTCTAGGTATTTTGTATAAAAATGCTTCTTACATGTACTATAACGCAGAAATTACATTCGAGAATAATGAGTATTTACTTAAAATAACCTAATTTAGGTTGTAGTATCTAATTAGAAAATATCTTATGCTTAATAAAACTAGAGCCCTAATTCTGGCTTTCTTATCAATCACCTATAGCTACCAAGCGATGGGGCAATCTAAACTAACTGCGAAATTTGATACAGAGAAAATGCAATTTGTTGGCACAAATCATCAACAAGCTACCTATTTACTACGCTATGTTCAAAAATATGCTCATTTAGGAGATACGTTAACTACGCTACCTGTTTTCCTAGACTCAATTTTAAATGGAGAAATTAAAGTAGTTCGTAAAAAGAAACTACAAAAATATTTAAATGCATCAAATATCGCTGATGAAGAAATAGGAGGATCCTTAGATTCAGCAATATGTGCTGTTTCAGGAATAAAGGCAAGTTATTTTGTAATTCATGATACAAGTAATTTTTTAAAAGATTCAACAGCCTTTCCAATTAATATAGATTCTGTTTCATGGAGCGGCAATAGACTAGATAATAAACGAACATTTAAATTTACACACATTTTTATAAATAGATTGGGTGCTTCAATTACATCAAATAATTTAAGTCAGCAAATTCACGCTACAAAATTCGAAAGCCCTATAAAAAACCCTTTGCTTAATAAAAGCGTGGTGGGTAGTTTCATTCATATTGAAGTTATTCAACCACGTATTGCCGACCCTGGTAAAAAGAATGATGCCATTGCAATAATTCCCGGCTTTACGGATCTTCAATATAAAAGATTGGCGCTTATCTATATCGTTGCAAGCTTTAGAAAAGGAGAATGGTTAATCCCAACTTTTCATGCAGTTTTAGATGATGGCATTCCAGATGGGCATGATGACCCTCAGAATTTTGAGTTAGGGAAGTTTGATGGAGCGATTAGAACGCTGGTTCATTTGTTGAAATAGGGAGCTATTTTTTTTGGCTATTTACCAAAAACAAATTAATTAGCACTAATTGCAGTAGTTAACAGCATAATTCGTGTAAAAGCAGTATAAATACGATATAAATAGGCAAAATTAGTTGTTTTTATTTATCCGTATCCATTCGCTACAAAACATGTTCAATTTGGTCAAAATCCTGTAGTTTAAGCACGTTTCGATACAGAAATTTGGTTTTTCCCGATGGGAAATGCCAATTTCCCATCACGCAAAGGACATTTCCCATCACGCAAAGAGCTTTTCCCATCACGCAAAGAGCTTTTCCCATCACGCAAAGAGCTTTTCCCATCACGCAAAGAACATTTCCCATTACGCAAAGGACATTTCCCATTACGCAAAGAGCATTTCCCATCACGCAAAGGACATTTCCCATTGCGCAATTGACATTTCACATTACGCAAAGCCCTTTTCCCATTGGGAAAAACGGAAAAATACAGGCGAAACAAAATCTTACCACTAAAATTAGGGTTCGACCTTTTAAATAGAGCTAAAAATGACTGATAAGGGAAACAATTTCTTAGCGATGTCTTCTGTCGAGCCCCTTTGGTTTAAGTGTTCGCTTTTGCGGTCAATAAATTATAACCTAAAGTACGAAGACTTTGTCTGGAAATAACTTACAGACAAAACAAATGAAAAACTGAACGATGGCAACAAGATAACCGCCCAATAGAAGTAAATTCAAATGATATGATGGAATAGCGGTTAAATTATCTACATGAAAACCCTGTTAGAGCTGGTTTGGTCAAAGGGGCCCAGTATTATAAATACAGTAGCGCTGTAGATTATTATGAAGAAAGAAATGGGCTTTTACCAATACTATTTATGTAGTGCGGTATTCTGGTCTGGAGACCTGGATTTTTAAAATGGATTTAAGTGATTCTTTGGAACACTCAAACCAAACTGGGAAATTACAGAACTCTTTTTAATCGGATTTCCAGCTCTTAGTGGTATGTCCCGATTTTGCATGTTATATTCATAATGGTGGTTGTCTCTATATCTAGATTTCTTACTTGGCACGACAATAAATAACCCGTTTTCTAATTGCACAATATAGTGTACATAAAAGTTAAACTGTTGATAACTTATCATTAAACAAAAATGGAATACTAAAAAAATTAGTTAAATTTGGTATTGATAATCAATTGGTTATAACTATTTAAAATTTGAAAAATTGACAAAAGACGATTTCCTAAGAAATTTGGCAACCAATGGCTTTAATATAGGCTTTGGTGCAAAGAAAAATTTTGCTTCTTACGATATAATAAACAAACTTCCTAGTTGGGTTGGATTTATTTCTTTAGGAGTTGGAGTAATTCAAATGGCGTATGAACACATGCGTTTTAATAAAGAGCTGTCAATTTTAATGATTATCGTAGGTATAGCTATACTTTATGCAGATAGTTTTAAAAGCAAATTAGAGGAATATGAGATAGAAGGGATTAGATTAACAAAAATATTCAATCGCTTACGTGATATGTATTATATTGTCAAGGCTGACTCAAATTTTCTATACAATAACTATGAAAATGACTATCAGGCACTATTGAATGAATATTATATACATACAATAAGTAAACAAGTATTTATGTCGCAATGGCATGCACATTTCAAATTCTTCTATGAAATGCAAATTGATTGGGTTGATGAACAATTAAAGTTTAAATTTTTCAAAGACAAGTTTCCAAACTCATTAAAAGCATTTTTCTTAATTCTAGCTGTAATTTTTTTAACAATTTATATTTCAAATGGACTCTGCTCAAATATTTAAAGAATTTGTTGAGAATTTAACAATTAACAACAATGAGTCTATTATTAATAGGTTTTCCTCCATTACTAAAAGATTAAATACTGATTTTCATGAGCTCGATTCCAATACGGAAAATGGCACTTATATAGGAAGTTACGGTAGAAATACGGCAATTGATGGCATAAGCGATTTGGATATAATATTTGTTCTTCCAGATGGAATGTATGCTGAATACAATAATCGTTCTGGCAATTGTCAAAAGGAGCTTCTCCAAGACGTTGCAGACTCTATTTATAAAACTTATTCTACATCTAAAGTTCGTGGTGATGGACAAGTTGTTGTAGTAGAATTTCAAAATGATTATATAGAAGTTTGTCCTGCTTTTTTGGAAAATGATGGTTCATATACTTACCCTGATTCTAATAATGGTGGGAGCTGGAAAAGAACTAATCCAGTGCCAGAGGCGGAAGCAATAGAAAATTTGAATGAAGATGCTAATAACGATAATATTATAAATCTTTGCAGGATTGTGCGTGCTTGGAAAAATAAGTGTGGGATAGTAATTAATGGCTTGCTAATTGACACTTTTGTATTTAATTTTTTCATTGAAAATAATGAATATCAATCTATTGAATATGATGATTATCCAAACTTGGTAAAAGATTTTTTCGCTTACTTAAAGGAAATTAATACTGATAGGAAATATTGGTATGCCCCAGGAAGTAATCAGAAGGTATATAAAAAGAACTCTAACTTTAAAGCAAAAGCTAGTAAGGCGTTAAAAAATATTGAGGATGCAATTGCAAAGGATGATAATAGCACGGTCTATGAGGTATGGAGAAAAGTTTTCGGGAAATATTTTCCTTATCCTAAAGAAGTTAAAGAAAGAAGCCAGAATTATTCAGCTACGGAAGAGTATATAGAACAAAGGTATCCTTTAAATATTCATCATTTCTTAAGAATTGATTGTCAAGTTACTCAGGATGGTGATAGAGTTGCACTTCTAAGAGATATGCTTAGACTTAAAAAGAATAAGAAACTTAAATTCTTTATTGACAAAACCGATACTCCAGAACCATTTGATGTTTTTTGGAAAGTGAAAAACGAAGGTGAGTTCGCAAGAGATAGGTGGTCTGTAAGAGGACAATTAATAAAAAGTAATTCATCTGATAATGTTCGCAATGAAACGTCAAGTTTTGATGGAGCGCATTTTGTGGAGTGCTATATTATCAAAGATGGTTTTTGTGTCGCTAGGGATAGAATAGAGGTTCCGATATCTGATTTTTAACATCAGCAGAATCAAACGTTTCACTAAATTTACTGGAAACAATAATTTTTTAATAATGGACATAAATAATTTTGGAATTTTTAATTCAAATACTTGGGGTAATGTTTCAGAGTGGATTATCATTACAGTTACAATAATTACAATTATACTTCTTGTGAAAACTTTTAGAGAACAGAGAAGAACAAATGAAATTCAGGCAAGTAAGAACGACTTGGATTTAGTTCTTAGCCTTTTTGAAAGATTACAAGCTGATTTGGATGGTTATATGTTAGTTGAAAATGATAAAAATCATTACGGGACAAGAGCGTTATTTAAGTATGCTAAAGGTTTAGATAGGTATAGGACTAATGAAGATGCTTTTGCGTTCTTTAAACTCCAATTAGAAACAGATAATATTTTTTATTTAATTAAGTCTATCAATGTAATTGACAATTTAATTCATACAAGTAAAATTGAGGCGCAAAAACAGGTTTTACTTAACAATAAATTAAATCTTTTTTTCAAAGTTAAGCTTGAATTTCCATTAAGTTTAGTTGTTGAAAAGTTTCTTTATATAGATGATAGTTTATCAATAGAGTTGAGAAATTTTTATAATAAACATGCAGAACAGAAAATTACGATAGACACTATTAGCGCCGTTAAAAAATATCTACAAGAAAATTATAACGAATAAAAAACACCCAACTACACTTTAATGGGTGTAAAATTGGGTGTTAATTATGTAACTATTTGATTGTCAAGTTACTTTGTGGAGCCGAAGGGGTTCGAACCCTTGTCCAGTTGTGTGATAAATTACACCTTCTACATGCTTATTTTCCAATTAGTTGTCGGGATCAGTCGGGCTGGAAACCGACCTTAACATTCTCCTTAGGTACTTTGTTTCGCAAATGTATCGTACCCTACAAAAGCTAGCGCTGTTATTTCGATGCCTCTATTACTAACCTAACAATGCAGCAGTTAGCGAGACAAAAGCTATTTAATTCTAAATTAAGCAGCTAAGGCGTAGTTATTTTCGCCAATTATTGTTTTGAACGTTCTCTTTTAAGTGCTCTCCGTACAACGCACTGCATGCTAACATACTTAGCGCCACCCTGTCAAATCCAAAACGGCCCCTTTTTTAGTCCTGAGTATAAAGTCTTTAGTCCTGAGTAAAATTTTCAATCATTGTTCCTTTATCCTTGTTCTATGCTACAAATATACAAAATAAATGCCAATTTGATCTAAAACTAGGCCTTCATATCTTTTAATCCCCATTCTTGAATAGTCAAGATTACTGGTAAAAGTGTTTTTCCGTAGGCTGAAATATGGTATTCAACTCTTGGTGGGATTTGAACAAATTCAGTACGTTCAATAATCTTATCTTCTACTAATTCTTTTAATTGATTGATTAGCATTTGTTTGCTAATGTGAGGAATAGCCTTTTGCAACAGGCTAAAACGGTTATATCCATTGTTAATTCCATGAATTACCAATACTTTCCATTTGCCGCCCACTTTATTTAGAAAATGGGTTACACCACAGTTGTAAGGATTAAAATCTTTGTTTTTTCGTTTGTTATCCATTAGCCTAAAATAATGTACTATCCCTAAAATGCAAACCACTTTTTTTTTCTAAACAAAAATATCACTTTTATAGTATAAGAAACCTAAAGATTTAATTATCATGACAGTAGCACAAATACAACATCAAGCAATAGGTAATTGGAAAAGCATTAGCGTAGAGGTGCGCCCAAGCAATACAAAAAATGCTGATGGAAGTTTAAAACCATTTTACCTTTCGAGGAAATTTGCCTTAGCAGCAGATAATGTATTTGAACTTACGGTAATCAATTATGCCGACCCTTTTGGTAAAATCCCATTGGTAAAAATGTACCTCAAAGGTCGTATGCAATGGATAGGCGAACACCCGATTGCTTTGGATGCACAAAAAGTAGATTTTACAGCAGATTTAGCCTATGAAGTAACGCCTTTAGTACAAGGGTTTACAGATGTGTTGAATCAATTTACTAAGGGTTTTGAAGTTTGGGAAGTAGGCGAAACACAAGATATTTTAGGTAAAGCATTTGCTCCATTTGGTTTGGCAGAAGGTCAAATTTTTAAAGAATATGATTTAATATATCTCTATAATGGAATGATGTTTTGGGGTGCCAGAAATGTAGATGGACGTGGTTTTGATACCGAAGAAAATCGCCCAACCAATTTGCAAATACCCATGATAAAAGCATAAAACATAAAAAAAGCCACTTTATTAAAAGTGGCTTTTGAAAATCGCTAACTGAAAATTAAACTGTTCTTCCAGGATATTGTTGTAAAGCTAATTCCAAACAATCCATAGCTCCATTTAAATCATCAGTATTTAAAACGTAAGCCATTCTTACTTCGTTTTTGCCACTTCCTGGGCTAGAATAAAATCCTGTTGCAGGTGCCATCATTACTGTAGCACCATTATGGTCAAAACTCTCTAACATCCACTGACAAAAAGCATCAGCGTCGTCAATAGGGAATTTCGCTACTACATAAAATGCACCACCCGGGTTAGGGCAAAATACACCTTCAATGTTATTTAAGCGCTTTACTAAGGTGTCTCTACGTAACGTATATTCTTTATTTACTTCCTCAAAATAACTATCTGGTGTATCAACAGCTGCGGTTCCAGCAATTTGCTCTACCATACCCGGACTTAATCTCGCTTGTGCGAATTTTAATCCTGATGCAATTACTTCCTTGTTTTTTGTAATTAAACAACCTAAACGAGCTCCGCAAGCACTGTAACGTTTAGAAACGGTATCCATAATCACTACGTTTTCATCTAAGCCATCTAAATGCATTGGCGAGATAAACTCACGTCCATCGTAGCAAAACTCACGATAAGCCTCATCAGAGAACAAGAATAAATCATATTTCAAACACAAAGCTTTTAAGGCATCTAATTCCTCTCTCGAGTATAAATATCCCGTTGGGTTATTTGGGTTACATATAATGATAGCCTTAGTTTTATTCGTAATTAATTTCTCAAACTCTGCGATAGCTGGCAAAGCGAAACCATTTTCTATATACGATAAAATAGGTTTAACCACTACATTACTCATGCAAGCAAAACCATTATAGTTTGCGTAAAAAGGTTCTGGAATAATAATCTCATCACCCTCATTTACACAGGTTTGCATAGCAATAGTAATAGCCTCAGAACCACCCACCGTTACCAAAATGTTTTCTGGTGTAATGTTATAACCCAATTTGTTATAATATTCAGTTAATTTAGTTCTATATGCTAATGTGCCTTCAGATGGAGTATAAGCCCAAACATCAAAATCTATATTCTTTATAGCATTTAACATACCTTCTGGTGTAGCAATATCTGGCTGACCGATATTTAAATGATATACCTTTTTACCTGCTGCTTTAGCTTTATCTGCAAATGGAGTAAGTTTTCTAATTGGTGATGCGGGCATTTGTAACCCTTTTTCTGATATTTTTGGCATGGCACAAAATTAAAAAACCCCGTGATAAAAACGGGGTTTTAAGTAAAATAAATGTCAAGAATAAAAACCATCACATTAACGAAAGTTTTATTTTATTAATTATAAAATTTTATTTGGTGCTTCCTTCTATCGATTCACCTTTAACATATAACACCTTAGTTGTTGTACGGGCATTAGAAGTTAATGTAATTGCTTTATTAAATGGCAAAGGAGATCCTGCAGGAGTTAACGTAACTTTTACAAAGCCTTTTTCGCCTTTTTTAACGGGGGTTTGCGTGTATTCTCCAACAGTACAACCGCAGGTAGTTTCTACCTTTGTAATAATAAGAGGAGCATCACCAATGTTTGTGAAATTAAAGGTATAAACCACTGGTTTATTTAAAGTTACTTTGCCAAAATCATGGGTTTCAGTATCAAATTTAAACTCGGCAGGTTTAGTTTGTGCATTTACAATCACTCCAACACCTAATATCAGAACGGCTAACAGAATTAATTTTTTCATGGTCATTTCGCTTTTAACAAATTTAATATATTAAAGGTTAAAACAAAAAGTATTCCAAATATTATTTGCCCAGCATATTAAGTCATAATTAGAAAGAATTGTATCTTTGTCGCCTAACCATAATTGCTTATGATGTCAGATGGAAAACTTACCACTAATCAGATTGATGCTTCAGAATTAAGTTTCGATGACTTTAAGTTAATCGTAATTAACGACTATAAAATAGCTTTCGAGAGCCGTCAGGCCAGTTTGCTTGGTCGAAAGGAAGTGTTAACTGGTAAAGCGAAGTTTGGCATTTTTGGCGATGGTAAAGAAGTTCCGCAAATAGCAATGGCAAAAGCGTTTAAAAAAGGTGATTGGCGCTCTGGTTATTACCGCGATCAAACTTTTGCATTTGCGACAGGAATTTCCACAATAAAGGAATTTTTTGCCCAATTATATGCAAATCCAAGTGTAGAAGCAGATCCTTCTTCTGCAGGGCGACAAATGAATTGCCACTTTGCAACACGTTCTCTAAATGAGGATGGTTCTTGGAAAGATTTAACAGATATTAAAAACTGTTCTTCAGATATTGCGCCAACTGGCGGACAAATGGCGAGGTTGGTAGGTTTAGCCTATGCATCTAAACTGTTTAGACAAAACCCTGAGTTAGATTACCTTAAAAACTTTTCTGTAAATGGAAACGAGGTTGCTTTTGGCACCATTGGCAATGCTTCTACTTCAGAAGGTGTTTTCTTTGAGGCTTTTAATGCAGCTGGGGTTTTACAAGTGCCAATGGCAGTTTCAGTTTGGGATGATGGATATGGAATTTCTGTTCCTGCAAAATATCAAACCACTAAAGAAGATATTTCAGAAATATTAAAAGGTTTTCAAAGAGAAGAAGGCACTAACGGCTACGAAATATTTAAAGTAAAAGGTTGGGATTATCCCGCTTTATGCGAAACCTACCAACGGGCAATTGATGTTTGCCGTGCTGAACATGTACCTGTTTTAATACACGTTACTGAGGTTACACAACCCCAAGGTCATTCTACTTCTGGCTCACACGAGCGATATAAAGAAAAAGATAGATTAGAATGGGAAAAAGAGCACGATTGTATTTTGCAAATGCGCAAATGGATGATAGAATCTGCTATTGCTACCGATGAAGATTTAATTGCATTAGAAGAAGAAGCTAAACTGTTTGTACGTAATACACAAAAAGAAGCTTGGAACGAGTTTTTAGAAAGCATTAAACAAGAGCAAAGCGAAGTAATTAATATGATTAACGCTTTTGCAAATGGCAACCCGATATTAACTAAAATTTCTAATCAATTAGCGTCAACACCAGATGCATTAAGAAGAGAAGTGATTTCATCTGCTAGAAAAGCAATTCGTCAAAGTATTAATTCTCCATCAGCAGAGCGTGACATTTTAATAAAATGGTACCAAGAACAAGCAGGTATCAACGAAGAAAAATACAATTCTAAGCTATTTACCGACGGAAAAGAAAGTCCGTTTTTAGTAAATGTGATTCCCGCTGAATATAGCGAAAGCAGTAAAATGTTAGATGGCAGAGAATTGTTAAACGCATGTTTCGATTCTAACTTTGGAAGAGATCAACGTTTAGTTGCTTTTGGCGAAGATTTAGGACAAATAGGAGATGTAAATCAAGGTTTTTCAGGTCTACAAGCTAAATATGGTGAGCTAAGAGTTACCGATACTGGTATTAGAGAAATGACGATTATTGGACAAGGTATAGGATTAGCTATGCGTGGTTTACGTCCAATTGCCGAAATACAATATTTAGATTACTTGTTATTTGCTTTGAATATTTTAAGTGATGATTTGGCAAGTTTATCTTACCGCACCAAAGCCGGACAAAAAGCGCCACTTATTGTGCGCACACGTGGTCATCGTTTAGAAGGAGTGTGGCATTCTGGTTCGCCAATGGGTGTAATTTTGGGTGCTTTACGTGGTTTACATATTTGTGTTCCGCGTAATATGACGCAAGCTGCGGGCATGTACAATACACTATTTAGATCTGACGAACCTGCATTAGTGATAGAATGTTTAAACGGCTATCGCTTAAAAGAAAAACTACCTGATAATGTTGGAGAGTTTACCATCCCTTTGGGTAAAGCCGAACTCATTAAAACTGGAACTGACTTAACTGTGGTTACTTATGGTTCTACACTTCGCATTGTTGAAGAAGCTGCAGAAGAATTAGAACAATTAGGTATATCTATCGAAATTATAGATCCGCAAACTATTTTACCGTTTGATATTGATCAGCTTTGCAAAAAATCGCTACAAAAAACCAATAAATTATTAGTGGTTGATGAAGATGTACCTGGAGGTGGAAGTGCATTTATTTTGCAACAAATTTTGGAAGAGCAACAAGGATATTACTTGTTAGATGCTCAGCCTAAAACTTTAACAGCAAAAGCGCATCGCCCACCTTATGGTTCTGATGGTGATTATTTTAGCAAACCTTCGGTTGATGATGTAATTGAAGCGGTGTATGCGATGATGAACGAAAGCAAACCACAACAATTTCCAGATTTGTTTAACTAATCAACAATTCTACTTATATTGATCCATTCAACCCTTTTGGATCATTTTATGCTATTAACCCATTTTTTGGAACGGAAAACTGTTTCTAAATTCATCCGTAACTTATTTTAAAGGATGAATTATAAAATTGCGCTCCTCATCTCCAAAACCTGTTTGTTTGTTTGTTGTTTACTTTTAATCAGCATTACGGTATCTGCACAAGTAAAATCTCCTCAACAGAAACTAGACAGTCTTTACGAAGTAAACAAAAACCATCCTAAAGAAGATTCGGTTAAGTTTGTGATTCTGAAAAACATTCTTATCCAGCAGCAGCGGATTAAAAAAAATGACAAAGGAGTTGAAGATGCGGCTCTCAAGGCAATATCTTTCGCAGATAAATTACATAAGCCGGCTTGGGCTGGTAGTATCTACTATCGGTGGGCATTAATGTTCCATGGTAGAAGTGATATTCTTAAAGCAGAAAATCTCTATGCTAAATGTCGGGAAAAATATAGGCAAGCGAACGACCTTGATTGGGTAGCAGCTGTTTATCAAAATCTGGGTGCACTTTATACATTAGTCCCAGATTATGTGAAAACCTTAGAAGCCAATCAAAAAGCGGTTGCTATCTATCAACAACTAGGGGATGATGAAAATTTAAGTGGCCTTTACCTCAATATAGGTGAAACCTACCAAAGTTTAGGGCAGTACAGTAATGCAATGCCTTACGTAAAGAGGGGATTGAATATGTTTATTAAAGATAAATCTGCACGGGGAGAAGCAGTAGGTTATGCCAGCGTTGGTGCAATTTATTTTGAAGCCCCCGAAGCGGAAATTATAAAAATTGGAATTGGTCCCAGTGAACGATTAAAATTTTCGCTTCAAAATTATAAACGATCTTTAAAAATTGCCGATTCTATAGCCGATGTTGCATTAACAGCTAGTGCTAACAGCAGGATAGGGGAGATTCAACTGGCGATGGGAGAAACTGCCGGAGCGTTACAATCCCAGCAAAAATCAATTGACCTATATAAGTCTCTTGAAGATGATGAAGGATATGCGAAAGGATTGATAGCTATGGCTAAATTATACACCGGTAATAAAGAATACACAAAAGTTGCTGGATTTTTAAACGAAGCTTTAAAAATAGCTATTGATAAAAAATTATTGGTATTGCAGAAAGACACTTATGAGGCTTTGAGCGAGAACGATGAAAAGTTAGGTAATTACAATCAATCATTAGTCAATTATAGAGCTTTTATCAAAGTTAAAGAGCAAATTATTGATCAAGAAAAAGAGAGGGAAATTACAAGACGGCGCCTACAGCTTGACTTTTCGATCAAGGAAAACGACTATCAACTTAAGCAAAAAATTACTAATGGTGAATTGCAACGCCAAGTTCTATTGGCTAAACAACAAGAGCAACAACTGTTGTTAAGCAATCAAGAAAAGACCTTACAACGGTTAACATTTCTTAAAAGACAAGCTGATTTAGAGAATGAAAAGAAATCTCAGTCAAATTTATTGAAGCAACAACAATTAAAAGCACAGTTAGAGAAGGAGATAAAAGATAAGCAAATTGGTTTGCAACGAACGGAATTAAAATTCAATAGAAACGTAAATTTGATATTAGGAATATTAGCTTCCATTTTATTAGGATCTGCGCTATTTGTATATTATACTCAACGTAAAACAGCAAAGCTGAATAAAATTGTATCTGAGCAAAAGGTAGAATTAGAGAAATTAGGGAAGGTAAAAGATCGCATATTTAGTGTGGTTAGTCATGATATGCGGACGCCAGTAAACTCGCTAATTTCATTTATCCAATTGTTAGAAGAAGGGAATATCAACCAAGAAAAGCTAACAAAATATGCTGGGCATTTAAAAACTACATTAGGCTATACTTCTGCAATGATGGAAAACTTGCTGAATTGGGCTTCAAGTCAGATGCAGGGTTTTAAACCTATTATAGAAAAGTTCGATGTTCAGTTATGCGCCCAAGAAGTAATTAATGCACTACATGCAACTGCAATTCAAAAGAACATTACGATTGTGAATGAAATTAAATCGGGCAGTATTTGTTTGGCCGATATGAATATGACTGCACTAGTTTTGCGAAACTTAATTAGTAACGCAATAAAGTTTACTGCAAAAAATGAAACTATTAAACTTTCTTCTTCAATATCGGGTAATATGATTGCTATAGCTGTGACTGATAATGGAGTTGGTCTACTTAAAAATCAAGTAGAAAACTTTAATATTTCAGGTTACCAAGAAATAGGAAAAACCACGATGGGTACCAACCAAGAAAAAGGTACAGGAATTGGATTGGTGCTATGCAAAACATTTACAACATTAATGAATGGCTCTTTACATGTTGAAAGTGAGGAGAATAAAGGGAGTGTTTTCACTTTATCATTGCCAAACTCTTATCAAGTCTCTCCGTCATTTCGAGCGCAGCCGAGAAACCTTTAATTATGTTAGGAAAACTTTAAAAGATGCTTCACTTCGACTACGCTCAGTGCAAGCTCGCTCAGCATGACGATGAGCTTAGGCTTTGTGCCTATAATACAGGATTATCAAAGAAATGATAATTCACATCTACAACACTCATCCCTTCATCGACTATCTCATTGACTTCATCGACTAACTAAAAAACAACAACGAATTTTTCTGAAATTGTATTCAATAAGTATTACAAAAATTGATTTTGCACAATGAGTATTACAAAAATGAGAGCTTACGGGAAATTCTTTGGGAATTTTTTTATCTACTTAGTACATCAGGGGATGAATAAGGATAGGATGGTTAAACGATCAAAATAGTTAGGATTTATTATGCCTAGATACAGTTTTGTTAGCTATTTTCTCTAATAATTCTTGTCGATTTGTTAAACTAACAGGCACAGTATTGTTGTGATTTAATATAATTTCGTTGTTTGTAATGGTAGAAACCTGATTAAGATTAATAATATATTGTTTATGAACTCTTACAAAAAAAGAAGGAAGTTGACGTTCTAAATTTTTAAGATTTACCAAGGTAATGTGCTTGTCCGTTGCAGTATATATCTTCGAAAAATCGCCCATGCTTTCAATATAAATTACATCATCATAATTTAACCGTGTAAAACCCTTGGTTTCTTTAATAAAAAAATGGTCGGCAGTTTCTGGTATTGGATTAGGGTTACTGTTTAAACTTGCCTGTTTTTTAAGGTCTAAATATTCTATAGCTTTTGTGCTGGCTTTTAATAAACGCTCGAAAGTTGCAGGTTTTACGATAAAATCTAATGCATCGAGATTAAAACTTTCGGCAGCATATTCTGTAAATGAAGTGATAAAAATGAAAACAGGCGCATTCTTTATGCTTTTTAATAGTCCCATCCCAGATAACTCTGGCATGTCAATATCCGAAAATACAATGTCTATAGGTTCGTTAATTAATACTTCTGCTGCCTCAATACCATTACTACAAACAGCCTTAATGTCTAACCTATTAATTTTGCGCAGATACATTTCTATGGCATCGCGTTCAATCTCATTATCATCTACAATTAGGCACGTATAGCTCGTCATTTAATTAATACTAGTTGAAAGAGCGCTTAATTTAAGATATTATAAATCTAAAAGGTGTAAATTTCTTACAACTTGATCTACAGAACTGTATTACAGTAAATTAAATTTCAAATTTATGTACCAGGCTGATACTAAGGAAAGAATTTATTTATGCTTTTTAGTGCCAGTATAGCTTTTTTCACCAGCCAAAATAGCAATAGCTAAATCATTTTCTTCTGGCGGAACTGGACATCTATATCCATCGCTATACGCACAATAGGGGTTATATGCTTTGTTAAAATCTACCTCCACAAAGCCATCTTTAATATCGTTTAAAGATAAATCGATATATCTACCACCGCCGTAGGTAGTTTTATTATTGCTCTCATCTGTAAAAGGTAAAAACAGTAAATCTTTGTAAGTTGGATTAGTAAGTAAGCTAATGTTCCTATATAATGTCATTTTCAGTTTTTTGCCCTTCAACATAAATGTTATTTGCGCATAGCGGATAAACTCTTTACTTGTGCCATCGTAAGTAGGCATATTAAAAACCTTCTCATTTTTCAATATTTCTACAGCCGCTGATATTTTATACGTACTATCTGCATCAAAAAAATGTAGGTATTGCAAATCAGCTTCTTTTAAAGGCGAACGAGTTTCTTTAATGAAATCTGCTTTATAGGCTTCGCGATGTTTAGTAATTTGCTCTTTGTAATTTTGCGCAAAAGAAGCAAAGCTAATGAAAATGAATACTGCCAGAAGAGATAGTTTAATTCGCATAATTGATTAAAGATAAGAAAATCGTAATGTCTTTCCCAGCTTGATCCGATAGCTATCGGATGGGAACCGTAATGCGAAGATAGGACTTGTTTATTGCATTAGGATTCCCGCTTTTGCGGGAATGACGGACTGTGAATACTAATGAACTTATGAACCAATGAATCCTACAGACGGTTGCTACGTTGTCTTAATAAATGATCTGCCAATACTAAAGCCGCCATTGCTTCTACAATTATAACCGCTCTTGGCACCACACAAGGATCATGTCTGCCTTTTCCTTTAATTTCTGCAGCTTGGCCAGCAGAGTTGATGGTTTGTTGATTGTGCATAATAGTTGCCACAGGTTTAAAAGCAACCACAAAATTAATATCCATTCCGTTTGCAATACCACCTTGTATACCACCCGAAAAATTGGTTAATGTTTTAGGTTTATCTCCCGCTAGGAAAATATCATTATGCTCAGAACCTCTCATTTCACTGCCTGCAAAACCAGAACCATATTCGAAACCATGCACTGCATTAATGCTCAACATTGCTTTTCCTAAATCTGCATGGAGTTTATCAAACACAGGTTCGCCTAAACCTACAGGACAGTTCTTAATAATACAACCTACTTTTCCGCCAACGGTATCACCGTCTTTACGAACCGAATCAATAAAATCTATCATTTGGTTTGCAGTAGCAGGATCAGCACAACGTACTATATTTTCTTCTCTTTTTTCTAGCAAAGCTGATACATCATTGCTTTCTAAATTTGGTGCAACAATAGTTCCAACTGAGGTTACATGAGCAAAAATTTCAACACCAAATTCTTTTAATAACAGTTTCGCAATTGCACCTGAAGCTACACGAGCAGCAGTTTCACGAGCAGATGAACGACCGCCACCACGATGATCACGAATGCCATATTTTGCATCATAGGTATAATCGGCATGTGAAGGCCGATACACATCTACGTTATGTCCATAATCTTTAGAACGTTGATCTTCATTCGGAATTAACAAACTAATTGGTGTTCCTGTACTTTTTCCTACAAATGTTCCAGATAAAATCTGAACCGTATCGCTCTCTTTACGTTGCGTTGTAATTTTAGACTGACCTGGTCTGCGTTTATCCAATTCCGACTGAATAAAATCCAAATCAATTGTCAATCCTGCAGGGCAACCATCAATAATTACGCCTATGGCTACACCATGCGATTCGCCAAAAGTGGTTATTTTAAATAATTTTCCGAATGAGTTACCTGCCATGTTTTTTTTTAGATGTTAGATTTGAGAAGTTAGATATGAGACATTGTCTCTACACTACTTTCAATTTTTTTAATTTATAATTATTGGATTACTTGATTTCTCATATCACAAATCTCACTTCTCATATCTCTTTTATTTCAAATCCCGCTTTCTCCAAATCATCCCAAAAATAAGGATAAGATTTTTCAACTACTTGCTTTTCTTCAATTTCTACGGTGTTAATTTTTAGAGCTAAGGGAGCAAAAGCCATCGCCATGCGGTGATCTTCATAAGTACTAATGCTTATTTTCTCTGGGAAATGTAGTCCCGAGCAATCTAATTTATAGCTTAAATTCTTTTCTATAAACTTCACGCCAATTTTAGCTAATTCTGTTTGTAACGCTAATACACGATTAGTCTCTTTAATTTTTAAGGTTTCTAATCCAGTAAAGGTTGCATCATGACCTAAAGCTGCACAAATAACTACAATGGTTTGCGCTAAATCTGGACATTCTTTTAAATCGAAAATTTTGCGCTCTATCTTTTTAGGTTCTTTTTTCAAGAAAACACCACCATTTTTAAACTGAGAAGTGATGCCAAAGTTTGCCATAATTTCGGTGATTTTACTATCGCCCTGCAAACTATAACCATTTAATCCTGGCAAGAAAATAGAAGCCTCATCGGACAATGCCGCAATAGCATACCAGTAAGAAGCCGCACTCCAATCTGGTTCTACATATAATTTAGCGGTATTAAAAGATTGAGGTTCGATAGTGATGGTATTTTCATGCCAATCATTTCTAATTCCAACTTGTTCTAACATCGCCAAAGTCATATCTACATACGGTTTGGATGTTAATTCTCCTTCAATTTCTAAAGTTAATCCCAATGGGAGGGATGAGGCAATCATTAGCAAAGCCGAAATATATTGGCTGCTGATATCTCCTTTTATCTTAACTTTTGGACTGGTTTGCTTTAACGGACCAGAAATTTGTAGAGGAGGGAAACCATCGTTTTCTACATAGGTGATATTCCCTCCAATACTTTTTATAGCTTCGGCCAAAATCCCAATAGGCCGTTGTTTCATTCTTTCCGTTCCAGTCAATAAAAAATTGCCATTTTGAATAGCTAAATAAGCAGTTAAAAAACGCATTGCCGTACCGGCAGGGCCAACATCAACTAGATTTGAGATTTGAGATTTGAGATTTGAGATATTTCCCAACTCCAAGCTCTTTTCTCCCAACTCTTTGAGTATTTTGTTAAGTGTAACAGTATCAGCAGCAACGGATAAATTATCTACACTAACTGAGCCTTTGCTCAACGCACTGATAATTAAAGCTCTATTGCATTCGCTTTTAGAACCTGTTAACTTAATTTCGGTATCAATTTGTTTGTTTCCTTTAAAAGAAAGCAATACGTTTTTGGACATCTTCTTTAGTATATAGTAATTAGTATTTAGTAGTTAGACATGTTATCAATTGAACTAATGAACAATTGACCAATGAACTAATGACTATTTAACTTCTGTATGTGCTTCTGCAGCAATTCCTGCTTCGGCTTTGCCAGCGTTCATAATTTCTGTTTGTCTGCGGATAGATTCACCGTGAACCAATTCTAAAAATTTCTCCGTAAAGTTTACATCTAATTTCAACGCTTTTGCAAATGCAGTACGTTTTTTCATGATTTCATCCCAACGGTTAACTTGTAAAATAGTTACTTTGTTATCTCTTTTAAATTCACCAATTTTTTGAGTGATGCTCATACGTTCAGCTAATTTCTGAATTACTAAATCATCGATTTTATCAATTTCTTTTCTTAAATCAGCTAATTTATCTGTAAACTCTTCGTTTTTAGATTCAGGCTGACGTAAAGAGAATTTGCTCACCATTTCTGCTAAAGCCGCAGGAGTAACTTGTTGTTTAGCATCTGTCCATGCAATTGAAGGATCTAAATGTGACTCGATCATTAAGCCTTGCATATCTAAATCTAATGCTTTTTGAGCGATGTAAGGAATTAACTCACGGTTACCACAAATGTGGCTAGGATCGTTAATAATTGGCAATTCTGGACATAAAGTTTTTAATTGGATGGCTAATTCCCACATTGGTTCGTTACGGAAAGGACTTTTTTCGTACGATGAAAATCCACGGTGGATAGCACCTAATTTAGTAATTCCAGCTTTGTTGATACGCTCTAAAGCACCAATCCATAGTTGCAAATCAGGGTTTACAGGATTTTTAACCAATACAGGAATATCTACGCCTTGCAAAGCATCAGCAATTTCTTGTACAGTAAACGGATTTACAGTAGAACGAGCACCGATCCAAAGGATATCTACACCAGCTGCAAGCGCTTCTTCAACGTGTTTTGCATTGGCAACTTCAACAGCTGTTGGTAAACCAGTTTCTGCTTTAGCACGTTTTAACCATTCTAAACCAATGCTTCCAATACCTTCAAACTCTCCTGGACGAGTACGAGGTTTCCAAATTCCAGCTCTTAACACGCTAACTTTTCCAGTTGCTGCTAATAAATGTGCAGTGGTTAATAATTGCTCTTCAGTTTCTGCACTACAAGGACCAGAAATTAGTAAGGGTTCGTTTTTGATGTTTATCCAGCTATCTAAAGGTTGGATGTTTAATTGTAATTTCATTTTTTGGGATTTTATTTTTTAAGTATTTAGTATATAGTAATTAGTATTTAGAAATGTCTTTCGGACTTTCCGTCTCCGGACTTTCGGACTGTTTTAAACGGTGTCGTTTTTCACGTATTCGCCCATAATGTTAAAGTTTACGGTATATTTTAAGGCTTTGCGAATGGCGGTATCGTAATTTTCCATGTTACTCCATTCCATATCTACATAAAAATAGTACTCGTTTCTTTTGCCTAAAACAGGCATCGATTGTATTTTAGTTAAGTTTACATTCAGCTCTGCGAAAATGTTTAATACTTTAGAAAGTGCACCAACGTGGTTGCCAACTTGGAAACAAATAGATGCTTTGTTAATCTCTTTTGTATCTTCTATTTTTTGTTTCTGAAGGATTAGAAAACGAGTGTAGTTTTTCTTGTTCGATTCTATTCTACGTTCAATGATGTTTAATCCGTATAATTCTGCGGCTAACGTATTCGCAATTGCAACAGTGTCGGTTAATTGCTCGTCTCTAATTTTTTTGGCGCAAGCCGCAGTATCATTACTTTCAATGACTTGAATATTCGGGTAGTCGTCAAAAAAATCGACACACTGTCTTATAGCGATAGGGTGAGAAGTTGCAAACCTAATATCTTTAAACTTAACACCTGGCAAAGCCATTAAGTGCAATTGAATAGGTAAATAAACTTCGCCACTTATGGCAAAATTATATTCTCTAATTAAGGTGTAATTGGGTAATAAACTACCAGCAATAGAGTTTTCTATGGCCATAATTACGAAATCGGCTTTGTCATTTTCTAAGCTCTCACAAGTTTGTTTAAATGAATTGCATTCGATGGTTTCGATATCTCTACCAAAAAACTTAAATGCTGCTTCTTCGTGAAACGATGCTTTAATACCTTGTATGGCTACCCTTGTTTTTGTTTTCATTTTGCGTTAAGCGTTAAACAAAAAAAGTCCCGGCTTTAGGCCGGGACTTTTTATATACATTCAATATTATTATCTATCTTTTTGCATACTAGCCCCGGCTCTTACTAAAATAGTAAAAGTAACCAAAGTAATATGTGTTTGTTAATTGCATTTTTTTCTTGTTGCTGACAAATGTACAATACAGAATTTAATTTGTCAATAGATAAGTGAAAATAATTTGAACAAAATTAAATATTGTTTTAATTTTTAAAATCTGTGAGGTTTCTATATATACCACTATGCTCGTCATTCCCGTGCATCCCGATAGCTATCGAGAGGAAACCCTAAAGCGTAAAAAGACCTCTTATTGCATTACGATGCCCAGTCAAGCTGAGCATGACGAGTGCAAAAAAAAGTCATCACCCTTAACTCTTCTTCATTTCTTAATGTTAAAAACCCGCCACCATGCTCGTCATCCCCGTGTAAACGGGAACCCTAAAGCGTAAAAAAGACTCTTATTGCATTACGATCCCCAATCGAGTTGGGAATGACGGGCGCAGAGAAAACCTCACCCTATAAACAAACTAGGGTTAAGTTTAGGTCATCTTAATAGTTAGTCCGCAGTTAGTCCGCGTATAGTCCGCATTTTTAGCTAATAACGCGGACTAACGGTGGACTTAGTATGGTGTTAATAGCACCTTAACACGAAGCAAACCTTAAGTTGGTACAACCCCATTGCTGCTATTAAATTATGAATGTGGAGATTGCCACTCCCGATGAAAAATTGGGAGTGCAAAGACGAGCAGTGCGTAGTGAACGAGTATCACCACGTTCTCAACATTATCGCGTCATGCTCAGCTTGACTGGGCATCATAATGCACTAAGTTGATAATTTTTACGCTTTAAGATTCCCTCCCGATAGTTATTAGGATTCACGAGGATGACGAGCAAAATTATAGGTTATAGCTTTTTCGCTATATAGATGAGTTTCTCAAAAAATAGCTGCCTTCTTTTAAGTTTCTACAAACTAAGCCTACCATAATACTACCCCAAAAGATGATTTTATCCCATAAGGCAACACCATAATTTTGCTAATTAAATTACTACGGATTCAATCATTACAAAAGAATTGGCTTTCCGAATAGAATAATTAGCTACTTTATGAAAAAACATTTATCTAAACTTTTGTCAGTGCTTTTGCTCTGCTTATTCCTTTTCTGCTTAACCTTAAAAGTTAGCGCACAGAAACCTACAATAACAACTATTAGCCCTTTACGTGGTAAGGTTGGTACATTAGTTACCATAACGGGTACCAATTTTAGTACAAATCCCGCAATGAATGTGGTGTTTTTTGGAGCAGCAATGGCGCAAGTAGATCATGTGATATCTGCCAATCAACTAGTTGTTGTAGCACCAGTAGGAGCAGATAATCAGTTAATTTCTGTTACCAATTTAGCCACTAGGCTAACTGCCAATACCTCTTTTGCTTTTCATTTAACTTATACCAATTTGGGGCAAATATCTTTCGATGTAGCAAACCAGAAAGAAATAATAAGTAGTGCTGCAAGCCCTCAAAGAGTTAAAATTGTTTTCCCAAAAGATTTAGATGGAGATGGAGATATAGATTTAATTGTTGCCATTAGAGATGCAGACGAAATTAGAGTCTATACCAATACATCATCAGTTGGTCAAGTTTCTTTTGCTGCACCAATAACGCTAACTACACCACTGCCTGATTTTATAACAGTAGCCGATTTAACTGGAGATGGCTTAATGGATATTGCCTCAGTTGATTCTTCAACTGGAGATATCCATGTATTTTTAAACGCTTCAGCATCTTTAAATGCTCCTATTGCTTTTGAAGACAAAATAACACTTAATAATGGAGCTGGAGAATTTTGCGCAAGCTTAGAAGCCACAGATATTGATGGCGACGGTAAATTAGATTTGGTAAAAATGAATTGGCATACAGCTGCGAAACCAGTAAACACCGTTTCTGTATATAGAAATACCTCAATTAACGGGAATTTGGCATTTGATGTTGCTGAAAGTTTTGATGTTGGTCCAACTGCTTCGGGCTTTTTCTATATGGCCATTGGTGATTTTTTAGGAAATTTAGATGGGAAACCTGATTTGGTGATTAACATGTCAGGTAGCCAAGACTATAATTTTTTGAAGAATACTTCAACTCCAGGACAAATTGGTTTTGTTCATACATCTTCTTTAACTAGTACCACTAACAATACGATTAAAGTTGCTGATTTAAATAACGATAATCTTCCAGATCTTATCTTTAGAAATAATAATGACAAAGTAATCGTAAAACTAAATTTAGGTGGCGATAATTTTGCAGCAGAAGATATTTATAGTGGTGGTTCGGCCGTCGATAATTTATCATTTTCAGATTTTGATGGAGATGGCTACCCTGATATTTTGGTGGCTTTAACAACAGGAGGTGCTGATAAATTTGCAGTGTTAAAAAACAACAATACTATTCCAGGGAAATTTTTTCCAGCTGTGCTTTTCGATATTCCGCTTGCAGGTAGATATCATACAGCTGTAGATATAGATGGAGATGGAAAACAAGATGTAACAACTCTCGATATTGCTACTAACTCGAGGTTAACTGTTGCATTAAACAACCAAACCGCACCGGCAGAAGTAGAAACTTTATCAGCAACTAATACTACAACCACCAACACCACTTTTTATGGTAATATAAAAGCTATTACTGCTGATGTTGATGTTAGTTTCGAGTATGGTACCGATCCTGATTTAACAACTTTTACCTCAGTAGATGCTACGAGTAATAAACATGTTCTTGTAAATAACGAAAAATATGCGGGATATGACTTAATAGGTAATTTTTCAGCAGATTTATATTATCGCGTAGTAGCAACAGATGGTTTTAATAACGAATATAAAGGAGAAATTGTTAAAATTATCATACCTGCAACAGTTGTTGGCATTACCACAAATTCAACTAATCCAAATAATGGCAGTACAGGTACAGTATATTATAAAGTAGAGTTTTCAAAACCAGTAACAGGCTTTACTGCTGCCAATTTTACACTAGCACAAACGGGCGGTATAACCAATGCCACCATAAGCAATGTACTGCAAAACCCAATTAATGCTAATTTATGGCAGGTTGCGGTGTCATTAGGTCCAATTGCTGGTAACGGTACAGTTCAAGTTTCCTTAGCCAATGCTACTAACATAGCTACACCAATAAGTAATGTCTTACCATTTGCAGGTGAAATTGTTGCTGTAGATAACATAGTAGTACCTGTAGAATTAGAAACTTTACCAGGAGATATACTAACCAAAACAAGTGTAGCTTTTTATGGAAATGTAGAAACCTATGCTACTAATGTTTCGGTTGGTTTTGAGTATGGTACCGATCCTAATTTAAGCTCATTTATCTGGGTAGGTGCGACAAATAATCAACAGGTTGCTGCAAATTCAACAAAAACAGCCAGTTATGTCTTAACAAGTAATTTCAATGCAGATCTATATTACCGTGTAGTGGCGCAAGATGGTTCTGGTAATCAATTTAGAGGCAAAATTGTTAGAGCACAGGTGTTTTCGGCAAGCGTTGTTGGCATTACCACAATTACTCCTAACCCAAATACGGGCAGTACCGATAATGGTACGGTAGTTTATAGCGTTGAGTTTTCAAAACCAGTAACCGGTGTTACTGCTGCTAATTTTGCAGTAACACAAACTGGCGGGGTAACCAATGCCACCATAAGTAATGTACAACAAAACCCAATTGTTGCTAATTTATGGCAAGTTACGGTAGATTTAGGTTCAGTTAATAATGATGGAACCGTTCAACTTTTCTTAGCTAATGCCACTAATTTATCGGCACCAATAACAACTACTCTTCCATTTGATGGCGAAATTGTTGCTGTTAATCTAAATATAGTAGGCACCACATTACTTGCAACCAATATTGTTGCTGGGGGTGCAACTTTAAACGGTTCGGTACAAGCAAAAATAGATGGAGTACTAGCCGATTTACTGTATAGTACACAGCCAAATTTAGCAAACGGAAAAGGTGCATTAATTCCCGTCGCCAGCATAGCAAAAGATGCAGGATTTGTAAATTTTTCAGCTGATTTAATAAATCAAACCCCAGGCAAATATTATTATGCTGTAGTTGCCTCAGATAATTTGACCACAACTATTGTGGGAAACATATTAAGTGTGGATATACCCACAAGTATTACCGCCATACAGCTTTTGGTGGCAAGCCCAATGCCGTCACCAGGTAACGCATTATATCGTGTTGAATTTCCAATTACCTTAACTGGCTTAACAGCTGCCAATTTTAATGTGCAAACAACAGGAGGAGTAGGGGGAGTTACAATTTTATCAGTAGTAGTAGATGCAAATGACCCTAATTCGTGGATTGTTACACTCGATGTTCCCGCAGGTTATGATGGTTCATTAACGTTAAACTTAATAAATGATACAGGCTTGCAATATAAACTGGCAGGTTTACCTTTTGCTAGTGCAACGTTAACAATTGATGGAACTCCATTAGCACCACAAAATTTAAGCGTTAATGAAGGAGATGCCCTAGTTAAGCTAGCCTGGCAACCAGTTGCAGATAATAATCTTTCTGGATATAAAGTATATGCAGGTACAATGCCAAACCCAACTACCTTTATAGCCAACGTTGCCGCAAGTGCATTAGCGTATACTAATATTAACTTAACCAACGGTACAACTTATTATTACCGCATTACGGCAAGAGATGCCTCGGGGAATGAAAGTGATTATTCTAACGAGGTTAGTGCAACACCACAGGTTGGGTCGGTACCTATAACCGATCAAACCATTGCTTTCGCAGCTTTAGGAAATAAAACCTATGGCGATGCAGATTTTGATGCAGGAGCAATGGCAAGTTCGGGCTTTGCAGTTACTTATACCAGCAGCGATAATAACATTGCCACCATTGTAAACGGTAAAGTTCATATTTTACATGCAGGTACGGTTACCATTTATGCCAACCAGAGTGGTAATGGAACGTATGCTGCGGCGACGCAAACAAGCCAAACGCTTACTATAAACCAACTAACTATAAATGTTACAGCCAATACACAAAATAAAGCCTATGGCGCTGCCGATCCAGCTTTAACCTATACTCACACACCAGTACTGATCGGTGCCGATGTATTTACAGCTTCGTTAAGCAGAACAGCAGGAGAAGTGCCTGGAAGTTATTCGATAACTCAAGGCACATTGGCGTTAAGTAACGATTATATAGTGAAGTTTAACAGTGCGGGTTTTGTTATTAATTTAATTCCGTTAACCCTAACTGCCGATGCAAAAGCAAAAGTTTACGGCGATATTGACCCTATATTTACCTATAGCATAACTTCGGGTAGTCTTATACCTGGAGATGCACTAAGTGGAACATTAAGCAGAGCAGTTGGAGAAAATGTCGGGATGTATGCGATCAGTCAAGGCAGTTTAACAGCAGGGCTGAAATATACCATAACCCTAGCAGGAGCAAATTTGGTTGTGAGCCCTGCGCCAATTACTATTACGGCCAATGCAATGACTAAGGAAGTTGGTGATGTTGATCCTGTGTTGACTTATATTTATAGCCCAGCTTTACTAGGTACAGATGTTTTCACTGGAAACTTAGATCGTGTTGTGGGAGAAAGTGTTGGTACCTATGCTATTGGGCAAGGAAGTTTAACTGCTGGCAACAATTATATAGTAAGTTTTGTACCAGCCGCTTTAAGTGTTATGCTAAAATCTGCAGATGAATTTAAATTAGTTGCCAATAACATTTTAACACCTAATGGAGATGGTATAAATGATAAATTGGTGATACAAGGTTTAGACCAGTACCCAACAGCGAAGCTTACCATTGTAGATAGAGAAGGTCGAGTTGTTTTTGTGAGTGAGAATTATCAGAATAATTTTGATGGTACTTACAATGGCAAACCACTTTCAAATAACACCTATTACTACATTATTGATTTTGGAAAAGAGCTTGGCAAAATCAAAAGCTTTATTACCATTGTTAACGAATAAAAGAACACCAAACAAAATGATAAAAAGGAGGCTTAAGATAGGCCTCCTTTTTTGTTTTTTAGGCTATCGGCTGTCACCCTAATCAGCCATCATGCTCGTCCTTCCCGTGAAAACGGGAACCGTAATGCGTGAAAAACCCCTTACTAAATTCGTTTTTCGTTGCTCGTTTTCCGTCCTTTCAACAATCCTGCTCGTCCTTGCGAGTCTCGATTTTTCATCGAGGCGAAGCAATCTTTCATACTTGTTAGGTTATTTCTCCCCTCAACAAAGATTGCTTCACCCCCTCACTCAAACCATCCCTTCAGTTCGCAATGACGGGCGTAAAAAAAACCTCACCCTATCATTGTCGGTGGTTGTTGTACCGTTCCTACCTCTCTCTCCAATCGGAGAGGGAAAGCACAGGTACTGCTTTTAACCCACACATTCATAAGGTGAGGCTAAAACCCTACTTCCGCATTACGGTGCCCAGTCAAGCTGAGCATGACGGGCGCAAAAAAAAAGATCTCACTCCTCTTAACTCTTCTTCATTTCTTAATGTTAAAAACCAGCCACCATGTTCGTCCTTCCCGTGAAAACGGGAACCGTAATGCGTAAAAACCTCTTATTGCCTTACGGTGCCCAGTCAAGCTGAGCATGACGAGTGTAAAAAAGACCTCACCGCTTAACTCTTCTTCATTTCTTAATGTTAAAAACCTGCCAGCATGCTCGTCCTTCCCGTGAATTCCGATAGCTATCGGATCAAGTTGGGAATGATGAACGTAAATGAAAACCTAATTTTTAATCTATCGGCTGGTACTGACGATACTAGCTATGCTTGTTTTAGAAACTGATCTGATTGAATAATCTTATGATTTACTCGTTCTTGCTCGTGTAATTCTTGTTGCATTACTTTAGCAACTTTTGTACTGCCATCGTGGCTCCATCCTGGTGGATTTAGCATATATTTTATCTTATCGATAAAGGTTGGCGCTTTTTTAACGTCGTTTTTTAAGGCAATAAATTCGTGGAAGATGATATTAACTGGGCCAGTATCTTTTGGCTGTGTAGTTAAACCGTATTTTATGGCATCTTCTGGTAGTTCTGCTTGAAAAGTACCAAACCATCTATCCCATAAAATAAGTACCATGCCCATATTTTTATCTAAATAACGCACATTACTAGCGTGATGAACGCGATGATGTGATGGGGTTACGAAAATATATTCGAACCAAGCAGGCATTTTAGCAATAGCTTGTGTGTGTACTAAGTTGCCGTAAATTTGAGTTACGAGATAGGCAAAAAGGATATCTAACGCAGTAAAACCCATAAAAGCGAGTGGCAAATAGAAGAAAACGCGGTACAAAGGTTCGAAGACTGTGGAACGGAAACCGGTAGTTAAATTGAAATGTTCTGAGGAGTGATGGGTAACATGCATTGCCCAAAAAAAGCGTACATAATGCCCTACGGTATGTAAAAACCAATATAAAAAGTCTTGCGCTAGAATTAAAACTACCCAATAAACCCAGATATTTGAGATTTGAAATAACCTGAATTGATAGCAATATGCTAACAAAAAGAAGGTTGCAGTTTTCATGCATAGGTTAATCACCACAGCAACGGTCATTAAGTAAATGTTGGTCCAAGTATCGCGTTTGGTGTATATTTTTTTATCGTGTACGTAACTAATATACATTTCAACCAAGGTTAAAACGATTACAAAACCGAATAAACCACCTACAGAAATATCGCTTCCGGTAAACTTCATTTTATAAATTATTGTAGTATGTTAAGCTGCTTAAAATATCAGCCGTTGTTATACGACAGTTAAATGTGCACTGCCCAATTTTATCTAGCAACGAGAACATAATCTGCCCGTCTTCGTTCTTTTTATCGCTTTGCATTAACTCTAAAAGTGTATCAAAGCTTTTTTCTTTTATGTTATATTTTGGATAAATAGAACAGATGTATGTAGTAATATCTGTTAATTCATCGGCTGTTAAATTGCAGTATTTTGCAGATAAATAGGCTTCACAAACCATACCAATTGCAATTGCTTCGCCATGAGTTAGCGGTTTTTTGCTATTTGTTAAGGCATAACTTTCTACGGCATGGCCTATAGTATGACCGAAGTTTAAGATTTTACGCAAGCCTTTTTCTAAAGGATCTTCGGTAACTACTTCGTTTTTAATTTGGATAGAACGGTAAATTTCTTCTGGAATTAAAGCTTCATAATTACTTGTTTTTAAACGCTCGTAATAGGCTTTATCTTTAATTAAACCATGTTTTATCATTTCGGCAAAGCCTGATAACAGTTCTCTTTTAGAGAGCGTGGTTAAAAAAGTATTTTCGATAAAAACAGCTTGTGGTAAACTAAAAGTGCCCACCATATTCTTCACATTATCGATATCTATTCCGGTTTTACCGCCAACGGAAGCATCAACTTGAGAAAGGAGTGTAGTTGGAATATTGATAAAATCTATCCCTCTTTTATAGGTTGAGGCTACAAAACCACCCATATCGGTAATTACGCCACCACCTAAATTAATCATCAGGCATTTACGATCGGCACCAAAATCTAATAGGGTTTTCCAAATACCGATACAGAAATCGATGTTTTTATTTTCCTCACCTGGGTCGGTTTCTATGATATCGAAATCTTCTAAATCATCTAAAAAAGATCTAAACGTAGGCAAACATAATTCGGCTGTATTGGTGTCTGCAAAAACAAATACTTTACTGTATTTATTTTGGTCTAAAAGCTCTTTCAACGGGCTTAAACCTGTTTCGAAATAAATAAAATGATCGGCGTTTTTTATAGGTTCCATTAAATTACTTCAATTATTTTACCCATAAAATCGATTTTATCGCCAATGCGAACTTTAAGACGTTTTCTATAATCTACGGCTCCATTGTATTTTACCAAACCATCTTCTACAACGGTTTGTGCTTCGCCACCACTTTGTACCAATGCGGTTGCTTTTAAGAGTGCAATTAGCGGAATAAATTCGCCTTCGAGTTTGAATTTTATCATTGTGGTGCAAATTTACAATTATTTATAAAGTGTTTTGCCTTAACAATGGTTGTAATTTATATTTTTGCACTCTTCTGACTAACCAAAACATTAAAATGGAACTATCGCCCAGAAAAAAAATCAATTTTGACAATACTGAAATCGCGTTTCGCAACAAAACCAACGGTGAATTAAACCAAGCTTATTGGCTGTTTAAAATCATTAGCAGTAATTTTTTAACTCAGGTTGGTCCGCCGATTACTAATTTCTTGTTGAATATTGGTTTTCCGATTAAAGGCGCAATTAAGGCTACCATTTTTAAACAATTTTGTGGTGGAGAAACCATCAACGAATGCGAACATACCATTGAACAGTTGAGTTTGGGGCACGTTGGAACTATTTTAGATTACTCTGTTGAAGGAGAAGATGAGGAAGAAGTTTTCGATTTTACATGTGAAGAAATTATTAGAACGATAAATAGAGCAGATGGAGATCCAAGAGTGCCGATTACCGTTTTTAAAATTACTGGCATTGGCCGATTTGCTTTATTGGAGAAATTAGATGCCAAACAAGCATTAACAGCTACAGAAACTGAAGAATTTGCAAGAGTAAAAGCTCGTTGTGAAAAAATTTGTCAGGCTGCATTTGATAAGCAAGTTCCAGTAATGATTGATGCGGAAGATAGCTGGGTGCAATATACAATTGATGAATTGGCATTGGAAATGATGACCAAATTCAATAAAGAAAAGTTGATTGTTTACAATACGTATCAACTATATCGCCATGATAAATTGGCTGATTTAAAAGCGGATTACCTAATTGCTAAAGAAACAGGATTTATTTTGGGTGTGAAAATGGTGCGTGGTGCGTATATGGAAAAAGAACGTAAACGTGCAGCAGAAATGGGTTATCCATCGCCAATACAACCTGATAAAGCTGCTACTGATAAAGATTACGATGAAAGTTTACGGTTTTGCGTACAACATATAGATCAAATTGGATTTGTTTGTGGTACGCATAATGAAGAAAGCTCTCGTTTGTTAACAGAGTTGATGGATGAAAATAATATTCCACATAACCATCCGCATGCCTATTTTGCACAGTTATTAGGTATGAGTGATAATTTAAGTTTCAATTTATCTGATGCTGGTTATAATGTAGCTAAATATGTGCCTTATGGCCCTATTAAAGCAGTAATGCCTTATTTATTTAGAAGAGCTCAAGAAAATACTTCGGTTGCTGGACAAACAGGTAGAGAATTGGGTTTAATTAGTAAAGAGAAAGCTAGGAGAAGGTTGTAAGAACAAGGACAAAAGAGTAAAGATTAAAGACTGAGCGCCTATCGTATGTTAGCTAATCATTGTTCACTTATCATTTAAGTGCAAAATACCCAATAGCTAGCCAAACTAATCCTTTAACAAAGAAAAATAGAAAGCCCCAAAAGCCGAGCTTTTTGCTCCATTTTTTGATGTTTTCTAATTTCTCGGTTTTCACGCTGTAAAAATAATAAAACCTGCGCTCAATCAATAATTTCAGTTGTGAACACAGGCTTATACATAATTCAATATCAATTGATTTAGCTTTCTGAAGCTGTAAGTCGTCTTACTTTTAATATTTTAAATTCTTTAATTCCATCGGGCATTTCCCAATTAATTAAATCATTGGTTTGATAACCTAATAACGCAATACTGATAGGCGCAAATATGGATACTTTCTGAACTTTAATGTCTGCATCTTTGGGTTTCACCACTTTAAAAACGAACTCTTTATGGTCGGCTGTACTTACAATAGTGGCTTCGGTATGTAGCGAAACAACATTAGCAGGTAAATCTTCGTCATTAAAAATAGTAGCATCTTTAATTTCAGCTCTCAATCGAGATTTGTTGTAATCGCTCATGATTGCTTTTTCAAAATGTTCGTTTAAAAATTTGAAATCACTTTTTGAAAGTAGGATTGATTTTTTCATCATCTAAAAAATTAGGTAAATAAATAAGTCTACGGTTTTGCCGCAGTTTTGAATTAAAAAGGAAAAGAAATGAATAAGTAATACTTATTTCCCCGAGTTAAAAAAGAAGGTTGAATAGAACCCGGGGTTACTTAATAAAGTCTTTACTTGTAGTTTGGAAAGTAAAGCCTATCGCGTAATTTGTTCGCGATAATGTGCTATTTAAAACAGCATACGCCAGCACTTGCCTTTTGTTAAAGGCGAAAATGAGGTTAAGAAACAACTGTTTTAGGGTATGCATGTAGCAAATATGCCTTTGAATATTGATAATTCAAAATATAAATGCAGAATTGACCTAATTAAGATAAAGCAAAAAATCCCAGCTAATCGAATTAGCATGGGATTTTATATTGTATGTACTTTGACAATCTTTTTTTAGATTGTCAAAGTTTGAAGTATTTGGCAAAAGTAAATCTTAAACTTTGTCAATCTGTATAAGATTGACAAAGTGCTTATTTTAATACTATACTAAATCAAAACGATCTAAGTTCATGACTTTGTCCCATGTGGCTACAAAATCGTTTACAAATTTAGCTTTTGCATCGCTGCTAGCATAAACCTCGGCTATTACTCTCAATTCAGAATTAGATCCAAATACTAAGTCGGCCCGAGTTCCAGTCCATTTTAGTTCATCTGTTTTTCTATCTCTGCCTTCAAACACTTGTTGATATTTGTCGGTAGATTTCCATGCCGTATTCATATCTAGCAAATTCACAAAGAAATCGTTAGTTAATGTTTGAGGTTTATTTGTAAATACGCCATTTTTAGATTGATCAAAGTTCGTATCTAATACACGTAAGCCGCCAACTAACACAGCCATTTCGGGAGCAGTTAAGTTTAATAGTTGAGCTTTATCAACTAACAGTGCTTCTGTAGAAATTCTGTAATTTGCATTTTGGTAATTACGGAAACCGTCTGCTATTGGTTCCATTGCACTGAAAGATTCTACATCGGTTTCTGCTTGTGAGGCATCCATACGACCAGGAGTAAAAGGAACAGTAATATCTTGACCTGCGCTTTTGGCTGCTTTTTCTACACCTGCACATCCTGCCAAGACAATTAAATCTGCTAAGGAAACTTTTTTACCTCCAGTTTGTGCGCTATTAAAGTCTTTTTGGATTTGTTCTAAAGCACTCAACACTTTATCAAGCTGAGCTGAATTATTTACTTTCCAATATTTTTGAGGTGCTAAACGAATGCGAGCCCCATTTGCTCCTCCACGTTTATCAGAACCACGGAAAGTAGATGCCGAAGCCCAAGCGGTTGAAACCAATTGAGAGACAGATAAACCACTTGCTAAAATTGTGCTTTTTAAACTAACAATGTCAGTATCATCAATTAATTTATGGTCAACGGCTGGAATTGGATCTTGCCAAAGCAATACTTCAGCAGGTACTTCTGGACCTAAATAGCGTTCTCGAGGTCCCATATCACGGTGTGTTAGTTTGAACCAAGCACGAGCAAATGCATCTGCAAATTGATCAGGGTTCTCTAAGAAATGTCTAGAAATCTTTTCGTAAGCCGGATCTAATCTTAACGATAAATCGGTGGTAAGCATGGTAGGTTTATGTTTTTTAGAAGCATCGTACGCATCCGGAATAATCTCTTCTGTAGTTTTTGCCACCCATTGATGTGCTCCGCCTGGACTTTTGCTCAACTCCCATTCAAAACCAAATAAGTTCTCGAAAAAGTTATTGCTCCATTGTGTAGGAGTGGTTGTCCAAGTTACTTCTAATCCGCTCGTAATTGCATCTGGTCCTTTACCAGTACCATAATTATTGCTCCAGCCGAAACCTTGTTGTTCCATACCTGCAGCTTCAGGTTCTTTACCTACATGATCTGAAGGTGCAGCACCATGTGTTTTTCCAAAAGTATGTCCACCAGCAATTAAAGCTACGGTTTCTTCATCATTCATTGCCATACGTGCAAAAGTTTCACGAATATCTCTTGCTGCAGCTATTGGATCTGGATTACCATCTGGCCCTTCAGGATTTACATAAATTAAACCCATGTGAGCAGCTGCCAATGGTTTTTCTAAATCATGTGAATGTTTGCTCCCGTCCGCATCTTCATCAGCAACTAAAACGCCATGCCCTGCAACACCTTCTGATCCTCTCGAATAGCGATCATCGTTACCTAACCAAGTGGTTTCAGAACCCCAATAAATATCTTCGCTGGCTTCCCATACATCTGCACGTCCGCCACCAAAACCAAAAGTTTTAAATCCCATTGATTCTAAAGCAACGTTTCCTGTTAAGATCATTAAATCTGCCCAAGAAATTTTATTACCATATTTCTGTTTAATAGGCCATAGCAAACGACGAGCTTTATCTAAACTCACATTATCTGGCCAACTATTTAAAGGTGCAAAACGTTGTTGACCTTGCCCGGCACCACCACGACCATCGCCTATACGATAGGTACCAGCACTATGCCATGCCATGCGAATAAATAACCCGCCGTAATGACCAAAATCTGCTGGCCACCACTCTTGGGAATCGGTCATTAGTGCTTCCAAATCTTTCTTTACAGCTGTTAAATCTAGGCTGTTAAATGCTTTGGCATAGTCAAAATCATCTCCCATTGGGTTTGATAAAGAAGAATGTTGGCGAAGCATGTGTAAATTCAGTTTATTTGGCCACCAGTCGCGGTTTTTTGTACCGCCACTATTTACATTACTTTTTAGGCTGCCATTGTGAAATGGACATTTGCTGATGTCGTTAGGATCGTTTTCCATAGTTCAATTTTTTTGTTTATCGGTACTAATTCTTTCGAAAGAGCTAGTAGTAAATTTAACGAAAGTATTTCAACTATAAATTCAATTTACAGTTAATTAATTTCTCGTTATAAACAAATCTATATAGAATGGATTGTCAAAGCAAAAGCTTTTTATCTATAGCGGTATAGGTAAAAACTATTTGACTCTAAACGGTTGTTTGGCATTTAATAAATCCCAAAAAAGGATAAAATCACTTGCTAAACTATACAATGGATATTGAAAAGTAGCTGGTTTATTTTTCTCGAAGAAGAAATGACCAACCCATGCAAAACCGTAACCGATAAAAGGAATGGCTACTATAAACCGCCAGTCGTGAAATAATACGCCAGTAAATAAGGATAAAATGAGTAACCCAGTTCCGATGAAATGTAAAACTCGACTAGTAAAATTTCTATGCTCCGTTAAATAGAAAGGGTAGAATTCTTTTAAGGATGTAAATCTTTTTTCGCTCATTTCTTGACTATTTGCAGCATTAAATTTAAGAAAATATCTTGCTTTATCTTTTATAAAATATGATGCTGGTGTAAAAAATCGTTCAACTTTTCTGGATGAACATCCATTAGCAAAGTATGTAAACCAGCTTTTTTTGCGCCCTCTATGTGTTGTGGGCTATCGTCTATAAAAAGCGTTTCTTGAGGATTTAAGTTGTTTTCTTTAATTACCTGCTCAAATATATTAACATTGGGTTTGCGCAAACGCATGTGTTGCGAGAAATAAGCTTTTTCGAAATGGTTATCGTAATTAGCTATCCCAAACTCTTTTTTTATGTAATTGATAATCCAATCGTAGTGAATTTCGTTGTTGTTACTCAATAAAAAAGTGCGGTACTTCTTTTTAACGTCTAACAAAACTTCATGATTATTGCCCGAAACACCAATTAATAAACTATTCCAAGCTTCATCAATTTGTGCATCAGTAAGGTTCGTATTGTTGGCTGCAGCTCTTATTTCTGCTCTAAACTCTGCCGGAGTAATAGCTGCGGTCTCAAAATTATCAAATATTGGATTATGTTTTTTATGGGCAAAAAACTCTTCCACATTGGCGATACCTAATTGTAATAGAGCAGCTTGAGTACGTTTAAAGTTAATCTCGAAAATAACATTACCGTAGTCGAAAATAATATTTTTTATTTTTTCCATAAAAAGGGTTTCCAAAATTCGATGCAAATATGTAACATTGCACTCGCAAAACCTAATCGGTTTTCGGGGCCTATAGCTCAGTTGGTTAGAGTAGAAGACTCATAATCTTTTGGTCCCTGGTTCGAGCCCAGGTGGGCCCACAATTTAAAAAGCTTAATCTTAACTGATTAGGCTTTTTTTATGCCCTTAAGTATCAACACAATACTTTAAGCCATTTTGAAGCTAAAAGATATTATCATTAGATTAGAGCCAATTACAGTTTAACAAATTCCTAACATGAAGAAGTTTCTATTTACAACATATTTAACCCTTGCATTTTTTTGCCTTGCATTTGGTCAGCAACTTAAATCCCCGAATGGGAAATTGATCATGAACTTTGCATTGCTAGCAGATGGTAGTCCGACTTA
Organism: Pedobacter planticolens; assembly: GCF_014172375.1. GTDB lineage: Bacteria > Bacteroidota > Bacteroidia > Sphingobacteriales > Sphingobacteriaceae > Pedobacter > Pedobacter planticolens. Next base: position 1,777,171 of record NZ_WNXD01000001.1, on the reverse strand, counting down.
TAATTTAACTTATAAAGACAAAGCAGTTATTAAAACCAGCAAGTTGGGTTTAGAACTAAAAAATGACCAGAAATCGCTATTAAATGATTTTACAATTGCCAATGTGCAATCATCTACTTTCGATGAAAACTGGACACCTGTGTGGGGCGAAGTGAAAACCATTCGTAACCATTACAACGAATGCGCAGTAACCCTGAGTCAAAAAGGAACCAACAGACAGTTATTAATTCGTTTTCGTTTGTTTGATGAAGGTTTAGGTTTTAGGTATGAATTTCCTACCCAAAAAGGCTTTACCTATTTTGTAATTAAAGAAGAAAGAACTCAATTTGCCATGGCAGGCGATCATACTGCATTTTGGATAGCAGGAGATTACGATACTCAGGAGTACGATTACACGACCTCAAAGCTTTCAGAGATACGTGGTTATGCCGAAAAGGCGAGAACAGAAAATCTTTCTCAAACTGCATTTTCACCAACTGGCGTACAAACTTCATTAATGATGAAATCTGCCGATGGACTTTACATTAATTTACATGAGGCTGCATTAATCAATTATCCATGCATGCACTTAAACTTGGACGATAAAAATATGATTTTCGAATCGTGGCTAACCCCAGATGCAAAAGGCGATAAAGGTTATATTCAAGTTCCTTTCAACACTCCTTGGCGTACCATTATGGTAAGTGATGATGCTCGTGATATTTTAGCCTCAAAAATGACTTATAACTTAAATGATCCTTGTAAAATTGAAGATACCTCGTGGATTAAACCAGTAAAATACGTAGGCGTTTGGTGGGAAATGATTACTGGCAAAAGCTCATGGGCGTATACAGATGATTTTCCTTCGGTACAATTAGGTATAACCGATTACAGCAAAGCAAAACCAAACGGAAAGCATGGCGCTAATACGGCTAATGTTAAAAAATACATAGACTTTGCTGCACAGAATGGTTTTGGAGGAGTTTTAGTAGAGGGATGGAATCAAGGTTGGGAAGATTGGTATGGCAACTCAAAAGATTATGTGTTCGATTTTGTAACACCATACCCAGATTTTAATATGGCGGAGATAAGAGATTACGCAAAATCGAAGGGCATTAAAATGATTATGCACCATGAAACCTCGTCGTCTGTACGTAATTACGAACGCCATTTAGATACTGCCTACAAATACATGAAAGCCAATAATTACGATGCTGTAAAAAGCGGTTATGTAGGCAATATACTTCCACGAGGCGAAAACCATTATAGCCAATGGATTATAAATCACTATCAATATGCAATAGAAAAGGCAGCACAATATAAAATTATGGTGAATGCGCATGAAGCTGTCAGACCTACAGGTATTGCTCGTACGTATCCAAATTTAATTGGAAATGAATCTGCTAGAGGTACCGAATATCAAGCTTTTGGAGGTTCTAAACCTAATCACGTAACTATTTTGCCTTTTACACGCTTGCAAGGAGGTCCGATGGATTACACGCCTGGTATTTTCGAAATGGATATCAGCAAGCTAAACCCTGGTAATACTTCGCATGTAAATAGTACCATTGCTAATCAACTAGCCTTGTATCTAACTATGTACAGCCCTTTGCAAATGGCGGCAGATCTTCCAGAAAATTACAATCGCTTTCCCGATGCTTTTCAGTTTATAAAAGATGTAGCCATAGATTGGGATGATAGTAAATACATTGAAGCAGAACCAGGTCAGTATATTACTGTTGCTCGTAAAGCGAAAGGTACAGGTAAATGGTTTTTAGGAAGTGTAAACGGAGATAATTCTCGCACTGCGCAGTTTAAACTCGATTTCTTAGATAAAGGTAAAACCTACATTGCTACTATTTATGCTGATGCAAAAGATGCGCATTACAAAACAAACCCTCAGGCTTATGTAATTATTAAGGTTGTAGTAACAGACCAAACAAAACTGTCGCAATTTGCCGCACCTGGCGGAGGATTTGCCATTAGCTTTACCGAAGCAGATAAAGCACAAACTAAAGGATTAAAGAAGTTATAATTAGAAATAAATAACATTAAAAAAAGCGTTCTGTAATTACTTGCAGAGCGCTTTTTGTTTTAAATAGTTCATCATCATTTTACGCATTATTATTGAAATTAAAACTTTACGGAGTGCTACTTTGTTAATTAGGTAATCTTTTACCTAAAAGTATATAATTATGAAATTTTCAATAATAGTACCAGCGGCACTTTTTATAGTCACGCTAGGTGCAGGTTGCGTTAGTAATAAGAAGTTTGCCGAATTGCAATCCAATAATACTAAACTGCAACAAAGTAATGTAGAACTTAATCAGAAGTTACAGGCTAGCGAAAGCGAAGTATCTGGCTCAAAAATTAGAATTAAGAGTTTAGAAGAACAAATAGCAGCCGAAAAATCTAATGCTGCAGCACTGCAAGCTGCATTAAATAAATGTTTAAACTCTACCAGTCAGGGTAATGTTAACATTTCTAAATTGGTTGATGAGATAAACAGTTCCAACAAATACATACAACAATTGGTAAATGCCAAGAACAAAAGCGATTCGTTAAATGTGGTTTTAACCAACAATTTAACCAGATCGTTGAGCAGGGAAGAAATGAGCGATGTAGATGTGAAAGTGCTTAAAGGTGTAGTATACATCTCTCTTTCAGATAATATGTTGTATAAATCTGGTAGTTATGAAATCTCAGATAAAGCTGGAGCAACATTGAGTAAAATTGCTAAAATTATAACCGATTATAAAGGTTACGATGTGTTAATTGAGGGTAATACCGATAATGTGCCAATCTCTAAAGTAAACATTAGAAACAACTGGGATTTAAGTGCGTTGAGAGCTTCATCAGTAGTTCAATCTTTACAAAATACTTATGGAGTAGATCCTAAACGTTTAACTGCTGGCGGCAGGGGAGAGTATAATCCGGTTGCTGGTAATGATAGCGATCTTGGTAAAAGCAAAAACAGACGTACACAGATTATTATTACCCCTAAGTTAGATCAATTTATGGAGTTAATTGGTAAAGCACCTGCTGAGACTAAACCGTAAGGCTGTTATTTATTTAGTTGAAACCGTGATCTGTTGTATACAGGTCACGGTTTTTTTGTTGGTTTTAGTATTGCCGTTATTGCTTTGTACCTCGTAATGATAACGAGGTAAATAACGTAAGCTGTTCGAGATGTTAGCGCAGCGCATCTCGAACTATTTGATAATAGCGGATTTCAAATCCGCAAAATCCACAACGCATAATTCTTTTTGCTGGAGGCTTAGTTCTTTTAGTAGATTGCTCAGTTCTTTTTGCTGGAGGCTTAGTTCTTTTAGTGGATGGCTCAGTTCTTTTTGCTGGAGGCTCAGTTCTTTTTGCTGGAGGCTTAGTTCTTTTAGTGGATGGCTCAGTTCTTTTTGCTGGAGGCTCAGTTCTTTTTGCTGGAGGCTTAGTTCTTTTAGTAGATTGCTCAGTTCTTTTTGCGGATGGCTTAGTTCTTTTAGTGGATGGCTCAGTTCTTTTTGCGGATGGCTCAGTTCTTTTTTATGATGGCTTAGTTCTTTTTGTGGATGTCTTCGACTACGCTCAGACTGACAGTTTTATGGTGGTTGGTGTTTTCGACTATGCTTAGGCTGACAATATTCTATTGGCAGGTGTTGTTTTGTTGCACTGTTTTGAGTTCTTTAAACCTGATTGGAGTGAAAATACTTTTTGTGTTGCGAATATCTGTTGCTGAATGCAGTGCCAAAGATTTCTCGGCTGCGCTCGAAATGACGGAAGACATTGACACAAAAAGATTGTAAAGGAAAGCAGGGCTATTGGGAGTGATGAAGGTGCTGGTTTTGCTTTACTGATTTAATAAGGTGCTTCGACTACGCTCAGCATGACAAGGTGCATAAAATAAGGCTACAAATGCAAAATGATTAAAGTTCTAAGTGAGAAAGATTGCTTCGTGCCTCGCAATGACGGACATGTAGAAGATAAGAGAGATCCTTCGCTACGCTGCCGATGTGAAATCGGCACAGGTCAGGATCACAAAAACAAGGTCCTTCGACTACGCTCAGGATGACGAATCGTATTATATTAACTCCGCTAGCTCTTTAGGTGAAAGCGGTTTTTTTAACAGCTTTATTACATAGGGATTTGCTTCAGCTCGTTGGGTATCGCCAAAGTCTAGGGTAGAGGATAGCATGGCCACAGGGCATTTATCGGTAAGTGCGGTAGAGAATTTTTTGTACTGTTCTAAAAATTCAAAGCCATCCATTTCTGGCATTTGAATGTCTAATAATATGAAATTAGGTAGTTTATCATCATCATTCATATTTCGGCTCAAATAATCTAATGCTTCTTCTGCTGATTGACAAATAATAATTTCCTCAAATAATTTAGTGATGCTAATGAGCTTTGCATTGATTTTTAAATCAATCTCATTATCATCAATTAACATTACTTTTTTATTATCACTTTGCATTGGGTATTGTTATTTTAAAAGTGGTACCGTGATTAAGATCTGAACTTACTGATATGCGCCCCTCTATTTTATTTAGCGCTTCTTTTACAATAAATAACCCTAAACCACTACCGTGATGAACTTTACTTTTAAAGAACTGCGTAAATATTTTCTCTAGGTGTTCGTTTAAAATACCCATTCCGTTATCGCTAATGCTAATTTGCGCTAGTTCCTTACTTACTTCAACATCTATATTAACCTTTTTGTTTAGCTCGGCTGCTTTTTGATATTTAATGGCATTAGATATGAGGTTACCTAATATGACTTCAATTCTAAATAAATCGCCTTTAAAGTCTACTTTTTGATCTACATTAACTGTAAAGCGTGTGTCTTTATCGGTATAAGAGTAAACGTCTATCAGTTCTGAAATTAGTTTTTTAAAATCAACTGGGCTCTCATCTGTTACCGTTTTATTATTCTTATAGTATTGTAATGTTTTCTGAATGTAGTAGTCAAGTTTGTTAGAGCAGGTTTCTATTAGGCTCCAATATTCGCCGCTAGAATTATATAGGCCTTCCATTTTTACCAAGCTCACTATTCCAATTACCGAAACTAGTGGGGCTCTTAATTCGTGAGAAATACTGTAAATAAAGCGGTTTAGTTCATCATTGGTTTTCTCTAATTCGGCTACTTTATTGCGTAAATCTATTTTAGCTTTATAGGCATCGTAGGCATTTTTTATAGAATTGTGTAACTCAAGATCGTTCCAAGGTTTGGTAATGTAGCGGTAAATATGTCCATGGTTTATGGCATCGGCCAATGCCTCTATATCTGTATAACCTGTTAAAAGTATACGTATTGGATCTGGAAAGGTTTCTGTAATGCTTTTAAAAAACTCTACCCCAGTGGTGTTTGGCATTTTCTGGTCGGCAATTACAACCTGCACATTTACACTTTGAAGGATCTTTAAACCGTCGGCAGCTGAAATGGCTGTGTAAATTTCATATTGCCGCCTGAAACTGGCTTTAAAGGCCTCTAAGTTGTTTTCCTCGTCGTCAATATATAAAACTCTTACGCTTGGGGTTTTCATTGAGTTGGGTTATTGCGGATTTATATTCAAGGTAATAATAAATTCTGTTCCTTCGCCAAGCTTAGAGATAACATCTATGTGACCTTTGTGCTTTTCGATAATGCTAAAAACGATAGAAAGGCCTAATCCAGTACCTTCGCCAATATCTTTAGTGGTAAAAAACGGTTCGAAGATACGATGTTTCGTTTCTTCTGTCATCCCTATCCCTGTATCTTTTATGCTAATTTTTACCTGCTGATCTTGATACCAAGTTTTAATGGTTAAAAACTCTTCTTCGCGTTGTATTTCTTTGGTTTTTATGGCTTGTATGGCATTAGATACCAAATTCATAAACACCTGATTGATTTTTCCAGGTAAGCATTCTACTTTTGGCAGGTTGCCGTATTCTTTAATTACGGTTAAGTTATCGGGTAAATTGTTTCGTACCAATACTAGGGTAGATTGTAAACCTTCGTTGAGGTCGATAGGTTTCATATCGGTTTCATCTATGCGACTAAAGTTGCGTAAGCTTCTAATAATTTCTGCTGTACGTTTTGCGCCCTCGCTGATGCCTGATAGGAGTGAAGAGATTTCATTATTAACAAAGTTGAGGTCTATTTGCTTTTTAAACGCTTCAATTTCTTCTACTTGTTCTTTTACATCTTTATCGAAATCTATTTCTTCATACTTGGTAATAATCTCTTTTAAGTCGTTAATGTCTAATTCTAACGGTTTAATGTTGGACGTTACAAAGTTAATTGGGTTGTTAATTTCATGCGCAATGCCTGCAGTTAGCTGACCTAATGCTGCCATCTTTTCTGCATCTACTAGTTGAGATTGCGTGTCTTTTAAATTGGTTAAGGTAACGTTGAGTGTAGAATTTGTGTTTTGCAATTCTTCTGTTCGTTCTTGTACCTTTTTTTCTAAGACGATGTTTTGCTCTTTAATTAGTTTTTGATTTTCTAATGATGCGTTTAAGGCTTGTGCTTGTGCAACTTCATTTTCTTTTTTGAAGAAGTTTATTTTATCCGCCAATGCGAAAGAAAGCAACATTACCTCAATTGCAGATGCGATTTGTAAAAGGTAAATGGTGAAGTTATTGTAAGGTATAACGCCATAATCTTTCATGATGAAGAGTATTGCGCCAATAAGCAAAACAGACCATGCCACTAAATAGTAACCAGCTGGTTTAAAATGCTTTTTAAAATACACAAAGTTAGCGGCCGATAATGCAAGTATTGTTCCGGTAATGGTTAAAAACTGCATTGTAATAAATGCATAATAGATGCCAGAAAAATATAAAACAGCTAGATTGACTATGGTGAGGTAAAAGAAAATGGTAATTAACTTATGCCAAGTTTTAGAAAATACTTTTGTATTTAAAAATGATAATGTAAATAAACTGGTAAAAACGAGTGTTAAACTTGAAAATAAGACGACCGAATAATTATCTAATACGCTTCCATGTGCCCAAAAGTACTTTGATGAATAACCTTGTATTGAAATTTGTGTTAGCCAAGTAAAAAGGATATAAAAGATGTAGTATAAATAACTTTTATCTCTAATAATGATAAATAGGAAAAGGTTATACACAAACATGATGACCATTATGCCTGTGTAAAAACCGAAAATAATACCACGTAAGGAGAAAATGTTTAACAAAGAACCTTCATCTCTAATACTTACTGGGGCTAAAAAAGTTTCGGTAGCACGTAGCTTTAAAAAAACGATGTCATCCTTATGAATAAATGCTGGGAGTTTAAATAGTTTACCTTGAGTTAAACTATTGTTTGTGTAAAGAGAAGAGTTGTGTGGGTTTATTTGAAAAATACTGTCTTTCCTCAATATATACATTTCTGCAAGTGCTAACCTGGATTGATCTATAAATAAAATATCACTATCAAAAGTCTTATCATTTTGCCTGGTCATTTTAATCCAGTAGGTAGCGCTATCTAAACCGAAGTTGAAGATTTCTGTTTTAATGGGTGTAAACTTCTTATCTACTAGTTGCTTTAATTTTGCTTTATTGGTTCCATCTCTGTAAAAGGATGGGGTAAAACCATTTTCTACGATACCCTCATTATAAACTACTGCATTTGCGTTTAAAAAACTTAAGGTAAAAGCGAAAAAGAAGAGAAAGCGAAAAAATATTTTCATGCTTTAGATGGTTAAATCAAAATGTAAAGTAATATTTTCTCCAGTTTTAGATTGTATTTGCTGTTGTGTAATTGAGTTAGCTCTCATGTGCATTGCTATACTTCTTTCGGGTTCGTGAGTTAAAGGTAATCCTTTAATATCATCAACTAAAATAGAGGTTGCGGTAAGATCTTCCTTTGGATAATAAAATTTTCCGTTGATACCAATTTCATTAATTACCCTAAAGCCACCTCTGATAGAATTGCGATAGGTTGCTGGTGCGCATAAACCAAAAAGAGTACTCAAATTAATTAAATCTGCATAAGCAACACACGCAGTACTTAAATGCATACTGCCAATGCCCAAACCTGCAATATCCCAAGAGTTCCATAGTCCGCAAAGTTCACCTGTACCAGCATCGGTTCTTTCGGCAACCATTTTGTAAATACGGTCGTCCATGTAACCAACCGCATCTTCAATAGGTAAAGGGTTTTTGCGATTTGCTTGATGTATTCTTCCACCTGCAAGTGCTTTTCCACCTTCTTCTGCTGTAACTAATATTACAAACACATCTGGATTAAGTACCCAATCTATTTTTGCAGATGTAATTTGGGTAATCCCAAAAATTTCTAGCACATGCGTGTGACCTTCTATAAATTTCATGCAGGCTTCGCGATTATCAACCGCTCTAAATGCTTTGAAATATAAATTATCAATATGTGGTTTATGCTCTTCCAATGGAGAATATTTTAGAGGTTGATTTTCTGATGGTTCTTTCTGGAGATGGTGTAGCTTTGAATATTCTGAACATAAAAATAGCTTGTTCACTGTCTTTTACGCTGAATAGTTGTTTAAACCCTTGCTCGGCTTGTGTTAATTGTGCTTTGCTTTCTAACGGAATAGGTAGGCTATCTTCAATCGAATTTTTGTAGAAAAAGATTAAAGGTACATTCACAGGGTGGATTTGTAGGTTTAACGCTGTTGCACCAAGCCATAATTTTTCTGCTGCCATACCTCCTTCAATAAAAGAATTGATAGCGCCTTTTGGCATGGTAATTAATCCGATTGCAGATGAAGCCATAAATTGTTGCATTGATAGTCGTTTAAAACCACTGCCGCCATTTATTTGCTGTAAAAAGGCAATCATCTTTTTATCTTTTAATAATCGTATTCCAATCTGATCGTTATTGCTTAAATCTAATGTGTGAATACCAATTCCATCTTCTGTTGCAGTTACTTCATCTATATTCCAGCGCATTTCTCTGGTAATGAAATCTTCATGCGCAGCAGGAATAAACATCCTTAATAAATCTGTATGTGTAGCAATAGCGCCTAAACCTTTAATTTGCTCTGGATTTGTTAGCCACGTTAATTTTGCATCAGGAATTTGTGTAACCAAGTTTGATAACTGATTTAACTCTGTTGCCTCTATTTCTTGTCGTGGAGCAATTTTTCTATTGGTATGTCTTAACTCAATTTGTGTAGCCAATTGCTTTTCTTGCTCACTTGTTGAATGATTTTCTGCAAAGCTAAACCAAGCTATATGTGTTGGAGCAAGCTGAGGTGTTAATTGCCAGTTTACACTTAACTTTAAATTGGCTGCGGTTAATAAAAGGTTTTCTATTGCTGCACCCAAAGAAATGTAAGAAGAAATGTATTGTGGATCTAAATAGGCTTGTGCAGCACTTTTTTCTAAAAAGAGATGTAATAAACCATTTTTATAATGCCATCTCCAAGGTTGGTTATTTCCGCCAGATGGTGCTTTAGCTGCGGCTTCGATTAATTGATTAAGCATATCATCTGAAATAGGATTGGTTTCTTTTTCAAATGCTAATTGATGCGTTGTAATAAATTCTTCCAGCTCTGGTGTTTGAAGAGGAGCGATGATTTTAACTTCGGTAACTGGTGCTGAAGGAATAGAATCGCTTATTAGCTCATCCATATCTATAAAAAACCTACCAGAAACGCTAAGGTTGCCTAATAATATTTTTCTAGAAAGGTCGGCTGTGATACCACCACCATAGGTAACTGCACTTGCTAATTGAGGCCAAGTAGAAATCGTAGCCATAATTTCAACGGCAGAAGCTTTCATGCGTGGAGATAACGTTTCTACACCTGTAACGGCCGTTATATACGGAATTCTTTCATCCATTGTTGAGAGCGTTTTGTATTTGCTCATGTCCAAATGCTCCACCATTCCGTGTAATACTGGTCGGTTAGGTTCTAAATCAAATCTTTCGATATCAATAGTTCCTCTATCACTTCCCTCCATTAATACAGGTATGCCCAACGCTTTTGCTTTGTTTCGAGAATTGATTTTGATATCGAAACTATCGCATTCATCTATCAGCAAATCTAATTTACCGTTTTTTGTAAGGAAATCATCTAGGTTTTCATCGGTAATGCCATCCTCAAAACACACTACATTTAAGTAGGGATCAATTTCTGCAATTTCTCTGGCTACAATAACTGTTTTTTTGATTTTAAGGTTATATACGCCAGTTCTAATTCGGTTGATGTTGCTTAAATCCAATTCATCAAAATCCGCAATGCGTAACTCGCCAAAACCTCGTTCCATAGCCAATGTTAATGAAACAGATTGCCCGACAGAAAGGCCCATTACACCGATCTTTTTTTGAGAAAGTAAGCTTTGCTCTTTCTCGGTAATTTTATGTTTATTTCTATTGGTACGAACTAAAGCAAATTCTTGTTCATCTAATAAATGAACTAATTTTTCTGTCCATGGATAATAAACCCAAACGCCATATTCTTCTTGAGGTTTATCTCCAAAATGATTTTCGACTGCTTTAGCTAATTCTGCTGGTGGTAAGAAAACGATAGTAGGATGGAGACATTTTATTAGTTCTTCTACTTGAGTGTAGATGTGATCGTATACTTGTAAGTTGTTTTTATTGGAAATTAATGTTTCAAACTCTGTTTTTTGAATGTTATCACTCAGATTAAAAAATACAGGTTTGTAAACGTTATTTTGCGTTGATGTTTGTGTAATGAGCTGAGATAAAGATGGGTTAGAACCAGTTTTAGAGGACATTTTGTGTGTTGAATAGCTACGTGTTAATAATAAAAACTGAATTAAATGTTAAAACAACTAAATTAGTCTTTTAAGAGTTATAATAAAAAAGTATTTTTATCTTTTATTAAAGATCCCTAATGAGCACGAACATTTTATATGTTGATGATGAGCCGCACAATTTAAGTGCATTTGCAGCCACTTACCGTAGATTGTATAAAATTTTTACAGCCGAATCTGCAGATGAAGGCAGGAAAATTTTAGATAAAGAAGATATCCATATTATTATAACCGATCAGCGGATGCCGAAAACTACAGGAGTAGAGTTTTTGGCTTCTATTTTAGAGGCACATCCTGATCCGATACGGATGATTTTAACTGGTTATACCGATATAGATGCAGTTATAGATGCGATAAATAAAGGACAGGTTTATCGGTATATTCAAAAACCTTGGATGGAAGAGGATTTAAGAATTAACATTGAAAAAGCAATTGAAATTTATACGCTTCGGAAAGAGAATAAAGAACTTACAGAGAAATTATTAGTAGCTAACAGACAGCTTGAGTTTATCGCTCGGCAGAATTTACTTTCTTAGAGATGTAAAAATCTATTTTAATAATTCCTTAAAAATCATCAGTTTAGTATGTAAATAAATATTATTATTGTAAAATGCGCTCTAAACTTTTGATTGGTAATGCTTTGATAAAGAAACTTTATCTGGTTATTACTTTATTTCTATTGCTTGGGCTCTCTCAAAATGTGCTAGCGCAGAATACATCTAATAAGGGAAAAGATTTTTGGGTTGCTTATAGCGGACATGTAGATGATTTAGCATCTCGATTAACATTGTTTTTATCAGCAGATAAAGTTACTAATTATCAAATTTATATAGGGAATACGCTAATTCAAAGTAGTACTACTGCTCCAAATACTTCAATTGCAGCTAACACTTGTCTGCCAATTACTATTGATCCTAACGCTACTGGACAACCCCTTGTTTATATAGGTAGTTCTGATGATGTAGTAAATGAGGTAGATAAAGCGATACATGTGATAACTGATGAGCCCATTTCTTTATATAGTGTGATATCTAATAATAGGCGTACTGGAGGCACTATGGTTTTGCCATCAAATACATTAGGTAAAGAATATTATACTTATAGCTATAAGAATGAAGGTACTGCCTTCTCGGGCTATGCTGAGTTTACTATTATCGCTACAGAAGATGATACAAAAATAGATATCACACCAACAGCTAATGAGAGATATGGGAAACGCCAAAGCGGTGTTCCTTACCAAATTACACTTAAAAAAGGACAGATTTATCAATATCAATCTTTAAATAACGAGGATTTAACAGGTAGCCATATTAAGTCGGTTGAGGGATGCAAGCCAATTGCAGTGTTTTCTGGTAATACCTGGGCAGCCTTTTGTCAACAGGGCGGTCCAAGAGGTAGTAGTGGCGATAATTTATATCAGCAACTTTTTCCTTTGAGTGCATGGGGTAAAAAATTTGTAACAGCGCCTTTTTATAATACTATTAATGGTAATACCGATGTATTAAAGGTGATTATTGGAGAAGATAAAACAACTTTAACAGTTAATGGAAGTATAATTGTTATAAATGGTAGTAGCTTACTGCCAAAAGGATATGTCTATTCTTTTTCATCAACTACAGCAAATGTAATTTCGGCAGATAAGCCAATATCCGTAGCTCAGTACCAAACATCTCAGAACTGCAATATCAATAACAGTGGCAATAATAAACCATATCTAGGTGATCCAGAGATTACAGTATTAAATCCTGTAGAGCAAACATTAAATAATATTACAGTTTTCTCAGATTTGAAAGCAGTAGTTGGTAATTTGACAAATATTGATAAATACTTCTTAAATGTCATCATCAAAACTGTTGATGCAAGTTCTTTTCGATTAGATGGTAATCCAGTAACAGGGTTTACTGCGATCGATGCTGAATATAGTTACATAATTATAAATGTAACTGGTACACAACCTCAACATAGACTTACGGCTGCTAGTGGTTTTTCTGCTATTGCTTATGGTTATGGAGATATTGAATCGTATGCCTATTTAGCAGGAGCAAATATTCAAGATTTTACTTTTCAAACTGAAAATGCGAGTACAAATCAACCAATTAACGTGGGTTGTATTGATGAATCTATGAAGTTGAAAGTAAATTTACCATACCTAGCTACTAATTTAAAATGGGAAATAGATGGACATCCTCTCGTTGATGGCCCACCAGATCCAGCACTCATTAAGGGCCCATTTAAAGGGCCTAATGGTGAAGATTATTATTCTTATGAATATCCTAGCATTATTAAATACGCTACTCCTGGAGATTATACTTTTTTAGTAACAGCTACAAAGCCATCTGCAGATGCCTGTGGAGCTACTGAGACATTAAGTATTGATTTTACTGTTGATCCTTTGCCTGAAGCATTATTTACAGTTGCTACGGAAGAATGTGCTAACCAAGAAGTTACTTTTACAGATGCTAGTAATCCAAACGTTGATGGAAAAGTAATTACAAAATGGTTCTGGGATTTTGGAGATCCTGCATCTGGAGCATTAAATACATCGACAGAACAAAACCCAAAACACGCGTTTACAAATCAAGGTACTTATACTATTAAACTTAGCGTTGGCGCAGAAAATGGCTGTATGTCGGATGTTGTTCCCCATGACATAACTATATATCCTGTTCCTGAAACAAAATTTTCTGTCCCTAGCACTTGCATAAATACACCTTTTACATTTACAGATGCATCTACAATTAGTACTGCAGTTTTTACGGATGCCAAAATAACAAACTGGCATTGGGATTTCGGCGATGGTGCAAGCGACGATAGACCAGATGCGTCCTCTCCAAATCATCCATATACAACAGCAGGTACTTATAAAATTACCTTAACCACTACATCTAATAAGGGTTGTACAAGTACAGTTTATCATGATATAATAGTTACTGGTTTACCAATCGCAGATTTCACTACCCCAGATTTTTGTTTGGCTGATGGTTTCGCCAATTTCATTAATAAGTCAAAAGACCAAAATGGAACAGAAGTTGGTTTAACTTATTTATGGGATTTTGGAGACCCGACTTCTGGAGTTGCAAATAACTCTTCTATACTTAAAGATGGTAAACATGCTTATGCAGCAACTGGAAATTATACCGTCAAACTTACAATTACCAATATAAATGGTTGCACCGATGAAAAAAGTTATCCATTTACAGTAAATGGTGCAGTAACTAAAGCCGATTTCACAGTAAAAAATGAAGCAAATTTATGTAGCGGTAAAGATGTGATTATTAACAGCACATCGGCAACAGCTTTTGGAAATGTAACCAAAGTAGAAATTTATCCAGATTTTGTAAACAATCCTACAAACTTCATTATCGTCCCATATCCAAAACTTCCAATAAGTGATGATATAGCTTTAACTTATGCTCCTTTTGGAGGAAATACAAATAAAACCTATACCGTTAAATTAGTAGCTTATTCTGGCGAAAGTTGCACTCTCTTTACTACTCATAATATTACCATAAAACCAGCTCCGCAATTAACTTTTGCGGCTATACTTCCAGTTTGTGAGAATATTGGTAATATCATCATAAATCAAGCTGCTGAAAGCTCAGGAATAATTGGGACAGGTGCATATAGTGGCGCAGGTATAAAACCAGATGGAACCTTTGATCCGAAACTTGCTGGTCCAGGTGTACATCACCTAACATACACATTTATTCCTCAAAATGGTTGTACAGTAAGTATTGGACAAGATATTGAGGTTTATCCAATTCCTACAACTGATGCAGGTGCAGATTTTTATATTTTATTAGGTGGTGAGAAAAAAATGGATGCGAAAGCTACTGGTACTGGCTTAAAATATAAATGGACACCAACTATTGGTTTAAGTGCCTATGATATTTTAAATCCCATTGCGAAACCAGAAGTTGACACAGAATATACGTTAACAGTTACTTCAGATCAAGGTTGTACAACAGTAGATCAGGTGTATGTTTATGTGTTACAAAATGTAAATGCACCAAATAGTTTTACGCCTAATGGTGATGGTGTTAACGATGTTTGGAATGTAAAATATTTGGATACCTATCCGAATAGTAGTGTAGAGGTTTTTGATAGAAATGGGCAACGCGTTTATTTCAGTAGTAAAGGATATTCAGTACCATTTGATGGAAACTATAAAAATCAGGCATTACCTGTCGGAACTTATTACTATATTATCAATCCAAATAGCGGAAGAAAAAGTATAACAGGAAATTTAACCATTATAAGATAGTTTTGAAAAAAAAATACTACATCTTCATTTTTATAATTGGGATAAGCCTATCTGCTTTTGGTCAGCAAAAACCGCAGTATACGCAGTATATTTTTAACAATTATTTGTTAAATCCCGCTTTAAGTGGAATAGAAAATTATACCGATTTTAAAGCTGGTTATCGGAAACAATGGTCGGGCATTGATGGTGCACCACAAACTACTTTTGCCTCTGCACATTGGAGTTTAGGTAGCGATTATTTATGGAAAAATCCTTTATCTATGCCAGAAAAAGGGGATGATCCCATGAGTGATAATTACATGCAAAATTATACTGCGTCACCAGCACATCATGGTATGGGCGCCACAGTAGTTTTAGATAAGGCAGGGCCGATTTCTAGATTAGATGCAAATTTAACCTACGCATATCATCTGCAATTATCAGGCACGTTGAATTTATCTGTTGGTGCTGCGGTTGGAATTACCCGAATAGGGTTAAATGTGAATGAGCTCACTTTAGAAAACCCAAATGACCCAGCTTTAAATAATACAATTACTAGTCAGGTTAAACCAGATTTAAGCATGGGTGTGTGGTTGTACGGTGCACGATTTTTTGCAGGCGCTTCTGTACAACAAATCTTACCTCAAAAATTAGCGTTTACCAGTGATCCGAATTACAATAGCGGAAAAGAAGTTCCTCACGCTTTCCTTACTGCAGGCTATAAATTATTTATTGATGAAGAGATTTCGGCTATTCCTTCAGTCATGATTAAATATGTAAGCCCTACACCGGTATCTGTAGATGCAAATTTAAAAGTTGCATTTAAAGATCGCTTTTGGATTGGTGGAAGCTACAGGTATAACGACTCTTATTCTGCAATGGCAGGATTAAACATTAGTAAACTGATCAATTTAACCTACTCATATGATTTTACAACCTCACAATTAAACAAAGTGAGTTATGGTAGTCATGAAATTGTATTGGGTTTACAGTTGAATAATGTGTACCAGGTAATGAGTACCATGAGAATGTGGTGATTCAGTTTTCAATTTGCAGTTTTCAATTGGCAGTTTGAACTGTATACTGCAAATTGATAACTGAAAACTGACTAAAGTTCTTTCCTCAATCGTGCAACAGGAATATTCATTTGCTCGCGATATTTAGCAACCGTTCTTCTGGCGATATTATAACCTCTTTCTTTTAAGATTTCAGTTAATTTTTCGTCTGCTAAAGGTCTACGTTTATCTTCATTGCCAATGCAATCTTCCAATATTTTCTTTACTTCTTTATTAGAAACTTCTTCACCACTTTCGGTTTGAATAGCTTCAGAGAAGAATGATTTTAATAAAAAGGTCCCAAATTCTGTTTGTACATATTTAGAATTGGCCACCCTAGAAACGGTAGAAATGTCCATTCCAATTTTATCAGCAATATCCTTTAAAATCATCGGACGCATTTTACGTTCATCAGCAGTTAAAAAATATTCATACTGATAATGCATAATGGCATTCATTGTTTTAAGCAAAGTTTGCTGTCTCTGTTTAATTGCATCAATAAACCATTTAGCAGAATCAAGCTTTTGTTTTACAAATTGAACTGCCTCCTTCATTTTCTTATCTTTTTGGGCAGCTTTATCGTAATGATCAAACATATCCATATAAGAGCGACTTACTCTTAATTCTGGTGCATTTTTAGAGTTTAAGGTTAAAATTAAAACGCTATCATTATTGCTGATATGGAAATCTGGTATAATTTGTAGTTGTTTAGTCGTAACCTGATTAGAATCTCCAGGTTTAGGATTTAAACGTAATATTTCAGCAACTACATCCTTTAATTCATCATTATTTAGCCCAACAGATTTTTCTAATTTATCGTAATGCTTACGTGTAAATTCATCCAAATGATGTTCTACAATAGCAATAGCTTTTTTAATAATCGGATTATTAACATCCTTCCGTTTTAATTGTAACGATAAGCATTCTTGTAAATCGCGGGCAGCAATACCTGGAGGATCAAAGCTTTGAATCACTTTAAGCATCTCCAATACATCTTCCTCTTCAATCATTACGTTTTGCGAGAAAGCCAAATCGTCTATCATAGAAGTAATCGGGCGACGTAAATAACCATCGTCATCCAAACTTCCAATTATTTGCTTACCGATAATAAAATCTGTATCAGATAAAGGAACTAAGTCTAATTGTTCTTGTAAACTTTCAAAAAATGTACTTTCAATGGCTATTGGAGTTTCTTTTTTCTCCTCATCGTCATCGCCATTGTTGTAAGAAGTGCTGTAATCGTTGGTATTATCGTCTTGTAAATAATCTTCTACGTTAAATTCATCTGTGCTGCTTTCTTCTTTTGATTCTGAATTAAAATCATCACGATCTTCATTCAAATCATCATATTCACTTACTGGTTCATCAGCAGTCATTAAGCTAGGATCCTCTAATGCAGGATTTTCTTCTAATTCTTCTTTTATACGCGTATCTAAAGCAACAGTAGGTACCTGCAACAACTTAATAAATTGTATTTGCTGCGGAGATAACTTTTGTAATAGTTTTTGTTGTAAGTGTTGCTTTAGCATATTTAGAAGTAGGAGTTTTTAATTTCCAAAAATAAGCATTTGCTTTAAACTTAAGGCAAAAGGCGATCATTATTCTTTTTTTTAATTTTTAGGAATTTAATTTGCTTAATCCGATATTTTTAATATTTTTATTTCTATTAAATTAAACTAAAAACAATATTCTATGGGATTTTTTGCAGATTTTAAAGCATCTTTAATGAAAGGTGATGTGCTAAGCCTTGCAACAGCGGTTGTAATTGGTGGCGCTTTTGGTAAAATTGTTGGGTCAGCAGTTGATGATATCATCATGCCAATAGTAGGAGTTTTAACTGGAGGAGTAGACTTTACGACGAAGTTTATTGCTTTAAATGGGGAATCGTACAAGAGTTTAGCAGAAGCTAAAGCCGCTGGAGCAGCGTGTTTAACTTATGGTAACTTAGTACAAGCAATTATTAATTTTATTATTATCTCACTATTTATTTTTATCGTTTTAAGAGCTGCAGAAGCTGCTAAAAAGAAAGAAGAAGCTGCACCAGCTGCACCGCCAGCACCAACAAAAGAAGAGGTTTTGTTAGGTGAAATTAGAGATTTATTGAAAAATAAATAACATAAAAAAAGCCCTCCAGATTTTATTTGGAGGGCTTTTTTATTAAAAGGTTCTTTTCAAAGTAGGATCGGTTACAATGATGTAATCTCCTAAATCTTTGTATTTATTCCAATCAGGTTGAGCAAAGTCTTCTGCAGAAAAAGCAGAAATATTTAAGATTTTCAATTTAGGCGCATATTTTTTCAGCTTTGCTAATGTACCTAATTTCTCATCGCTATGAAAGCGACCATTCACCTGAAAAATCTTCCTATCCTTATTGTTTTTAGCATATTTTGCAATACTCCAAGCCATTGTAGCATCCCAAAAATTTTGTGTTTGGTAAACTTTCATGCCACCCATACTGTGACCGCCTAACGTTTCTGTAAATTTATCTTTGTATCGCCCAGTGGCTGTATCAATAGGTAATGGTGCAATGAATTGTTTAGAGCTTTCTGGTAATTGATTCAAAATTTCTAATCCGCCACGTGTAACAGCGTTACTATATCTAGCAGCAGCATTACCACCAATTACATCTAATTGATTTAGCTTTGCCAATTCAATCATTGGTTTATAATCTTTGTAATTATTCCAAGCTCTAGCTTCTTTAATAAAGTTTTTCTCTGAGATAATGCCTTTTAAATATTCATTAATTACTGGTTGCACATCGGTATGGAACATTTCCATAGTTAAAGCTGCCTTTCCAGGATAAGCTGTGGCAATCTTTTTAAATAGCTCAGCCTCCAAATAATGGCCAGTAGAATCGTTATGTTCTTCGCCAAAAAATAGGACATTTGCATTGCCTAAGTCGGTTACAATATCATCAAGACTTACAATTTTTTGCTTCTTTACATCGTAAACTTTATAATGTTGGTTCATGTCTTGAGCGCTTACCAACAACGGTAAAAACAAAACAACAATGCTGAAAAATCTTTTCATATTTATTAATTAATACGTAATTATTTAGATCTCCTAAATTAACAAATAATTTTACTGCAAGCCATTTGTATTACTGGGTGCATAGGGATATTAAAATTAGCAGTAAAATAACAGGTAATTGAATGAGCCTTTCCCGTAAAAAAAGTATATTTAAAAACTATTCATTATACAACGATTTCCGTTAGAGTTTCTAATTTTTTTCTTTATGCTTACCGCGATACTAAGGCGACCTTATAGCGACCTTACCGCGACTTATGCTCTGGTAGAGTTCATATCAAGCTCGGGCTTGGTTTAGGTTACCTGCTGATTTTGGTTTAGGCAATTTGTCAAAATTGGCCGTTTTCCCGAACAAGAATCGAACTAGTCTCTGTGGAGGCTATAAGGATCTGATTTAAAAACAAATGAATGTTGATGTTTTGTCGATTAATTAATGCTTTTTACCGAAAATCAACTATGTTGTAAACTAAATGAGAAATTATTAATCGAATAGAAATAAATGCTATGATTTAGGTATGGTTATATTGGGTTTCCAAGTCCATTCTGGAGGATCTACACCTAGTAAATTTTTTACAAAAAAGTCTCTTCTTTTATGTTCGCCATAATCGCCGCCCAAAGAATGTTTCATTCCTGGGACAAATAGAAAATCAAAATTTTTATTGTGTTTAATTAATTGATTAATAACTTGATAAGTTGATGAAGGATCTACATTATCATCCAACTCGCCTAAAATTAAGAGCAGTTTACCTTGCAAGCGATATGCATTTTCTACATTACTATTTTCGGCATAGTGTGGTCCAAGTACACCCATAAATTGTTCATTCCAAGATATTTTATCCATTCTATTATCGTGACAACCAGAAGAAGAAACCGCTACTTTATAAAATTCTGGATAAAATAACAGTGCTGCTAAAGAGTTTTGTCCTCCAGCCGAATTGCCAAAAATGCCAACTCTACTTGTATCCATATAATTGTACTTTTTAGCAAGTGCTTTAATCCATAAAATACGATCAGGAAAACCACCATCTTTTAAATTTTTATAGCTTACATCCTGAAAAGCTTTTGAACGGTTAGATGTCCCCATTCCATCACATTGTACAACGATAAAACCCAATTCAGCCAGTTCATGTAATCCTCCACGGCTATCGTTTGCAAAGCTTTTCGGTACAAATGAATCATGTGGGCCAGCATAAATATATTCGATAATTGGATATTTTTTGTTCGGGTCGAAATTACTTGGACGAATGACCATTCCCCAAATATCAGTTTTGCCATCTCTACCTTTTGCGGTAAAAACCTCAGGCATTTTCCATCCAGTTTTTAAAAGATCATCAGCATTGCCTTTTTCTAATTCTTTTATAATTTTTCCTGTTTTCCCATCACGTAGTAAAGTAATTTGTGGTTCATCTATTCGAGAATACGTATCTATAAACGTCGAATAATCATCACTAAAAACAGCCTTGTGGTTACCGTTTTCTGTGGTAAGTTTTACCAAACCTTTGCCATTAAAACCAATTTTATAATATTGAACTAAATAGGGGTCTTGTCCATCTTCCATTCCACAACCTTCAAATAAAATTGTTCTGGTTTTTTCATCAACATTTACCACTCCTTTTACAATCCAATTACCCTTCGTAATCTGATTTTTCACATTTCCATTTACATCGTATAAATATAAATGGTTCCAACCATCGCGTTCGCTCATCCAAATGGTTTCTTGACCATCATTTACATCGTAGCGGTATTTTTTCGAGTAATAACAAAAGTAAGTTTTTGCATGATCGCCAGCAATTTCACTTATATCACCCTGTGTATTTACTTGCATTATTGCATAAACTTGGTGCCCACGTTGATTGTATTCAAAAGTAAAGGCACGACTATCTTTGCGCCAAACAATATCAGTTACATAGTATTGATTTGCCGATTTTGAAACATCAATAAGTACTTGTTTTTTAGTGTCGATATTAAAAAGTGCTGGCTGCCTTTGTTGCAAAACATCTCCTGGTTTTGGATAGTTTCTAGTTTGTAAAATAGGTTGTAATTGCGATGTAGGCGAACTTTCTATCAAATACAAAAGTCGTTCTACACCTGGTGTTACTTTATACGTTGCTAAGTTTTTTGAGTTTGGCGCCCATTTTAAATCATTTTCGTAAGTATCACCTTTGGTACCATCAAAACTTAATTGAATTTCTATTTTCTTATTATCTGTAGACTTAATATAAACATTAAATTCTTTAATAAAAGCTATCCATTTGCCATCTGGCGATATATTTTCAGGATCCACTCGTCTATTTCTACGATCAGTATTAGTAGGTTGAGCGTTACTTATTGGCTGTGAATTGGTAGTGATATTAAAAGTTTTCGCATCAATAGTTTTATAAATAATGCCCGTTAAAGTAGTGTTAGAATAGGTATATTGATTTTTTTCCTTATCAAATTTAATATCGGAAGGAGAATTGTAGATTTTTTTCTGGAAAGTTCCATTCATCTCTTCTGCACGCTGATAATCTTGTAATGTTCCTTGTGCATTTGCAGTAAAATTTACAAATAGGAGAATTAGCAACAAAGGAAAGTTTATTAATTTCATGTTTTATTTAATTTAAGGCGATGAAGTTAGTGTTTAAATGAAAGCGTTATTTCTCGAAAATTAACCAATCGTATACTAAAATTGAGTTTGGTGTTTCTATAGATTGAAGATTTAATATTAACGGTTAAACTAAACACTAGATTTTTTTATTTTTTACCGAGTAATTAATGCTTTTTACCGAGAATTAACTCCTAAATAGCAGACTGCTATTTGCTAATGCGAAAGTTCATTCTACATTTGACTATAATTATAACACAAAATGGAATCGTGATGAAGGGAAATGAATAAACTCACTGCATCACAATAAGAAAATAAAAATGGAAAATAATAATAATAAAGATATAGCAAATCGTTCTGGCAAGGTTTGGGCGGGTTTGTTAATAGTTGGTATAGGTTCACTTTTATTGCTCGATAATTTAGGGCTTGATTTTCCTCGCTGGTTGTGGTCTTGGAGTAATCTTTTAATCATAATAGGCTTATTTGTTGGGGTTAAGCACAACTTTAGAGGTGGTGGCTGGTTTATAATGATTTTGATTGGCTCGTTTTTTACATTAGATAAAATATTTGGTGATGATATCAATTTTGGTAAGGTCATTTTTCCGGCCATGTTGGTCATATTAGGTTTATTTATCATTCTTAAACCTAAAAGCAATTTTAGCCATAGGGATGAACGCTGGAGAAGAAGAGGTAAAAGATGGAGAAGAAAGTTTGGAGAACCCGATTCTTATCAAACTTATACAGAGGCAGAGCCCGTTACATCATCAACCGACGAAAAAAAAACGAATAGCAATGATTACCTAGATTCTGTAAATGTTTTTGGTGGAAGTCATCAATCTATTTATTCTAAGAATTTTAAGGGTGGAGAAATAACTGCAGTTTTTGGGGGATGTGATTTGAACTTAACTCAAGCAGATTTTGAAGGTGAAATTATTATAGATGTTACTGCAATTTTTGGGGGCTGTAAAATTATTATCCCGCCAGGATGGATTGTAAAACCAGAAGTAACAGCAGTTTTTGGTGGATTAGATGATAAAAGAAGTGTTCAGCCAATAGTTGAAGGACAAAGTAAGATTTTAATAATTAGAGGGATAGCGCTGTTTGGTGGGGTAGATATTAGAAATTATTAACTGAGAGTTGAGAAGGCATAGATTAGCTATGTCGTTATGCTAAATTGTAAATCGTAATCCGATAGCTCGGATCTAAAATCGTAAATCAGTTGACTACAACCCCATTATCTATAAATCAAATAAAAGTAGTTTCAGGCACAATTCTAGCTTGTTGGACTGTCCTTTGCGCCATTCTTATTTATTATACATTAGATTTTAATTGGCAAATTGCCTTGGCCGATAGCCTAATTAGTAATGGTCTATTGGCCATTGGCTGTATAATTATTAGCAATATGCTAGGCTATTATCAGCCTAAAAATGAGAGGATGTTATTTCTGCTGCTCTTAACCGCAATACTTACTGCAATTATTGTTTTTTTGGCAAAATATGGACTTAATTATCTCTTTGTTAATCAAAAGGAATATCAATTATTTTTAGATTTTTCTTTGCCATACAGAGCTATAATTGCTTTTTTATGTTTAACGTGGTGTGCTTTAGCAAATATTTTATGGTACAGGTTAGAAGAGCAATCTGAAACTCAAGGTCGTTTATTAGCTGCTCAAAATTTAGCAAAAGAAGCAGAGCTGAATAAATTAAGACATCAATTACAACCGCACTTTTTATTCAATAGTTTAAATTCGGTGTATGCATTAACCATTGTAAACCCAACAGAAGCTGGTACAATGATTACCAAATTAGCGGCCTTTTTACGCGGTACTTTAAAGCGTGATGATGAAGTTTGGGTAAACGTAGCCGAAGAAATGGAATACATTCAATTGTATTTAGACATAGAAAAAGTACGTTTTAGTCACCGATTAACAATTGACGTACAAATTGAAGAAAATACGCTGGGTTTATGTTTGCCTGGCACCTTATTACAACCCATTGTAGAAAATGCAATTAAATTTGGATTATACAATACTTCTGCAGCCATAACCATAACCATAAAAGTTAAATTAGAAAATAATGCTTTGGTGATTTGTGTAGCAAACCCATACGATCCAGAAATGACAGCAAGCAAAGGGACTGGGTTTGGTTTATCTGCAATACGACGTAGATTATACTTGTTATTTGCAGATAGTAATTTGTTGCAAACCGAAACACAAAACAATAATTTGTATATTACTACGCTTAAAATACCTCAAAAAGATGATAAGAACGATACTAATTGATGACGAAGCTTTAGCAAGGGACGTAGTTAAACATTATTTAAAATCGTATCCTGATATAGAAATTGTTGCCGAATGCAGCGATGGTTTTGAGGGGTTAAAAGCCATAAATCAACACCAACCAGATTTTATTTTCCTAGATATTCAAATGCCAAAAATTAGTGGTTTTGAAATGTTGGAGTTGGTTGAGAAACATCCTGCAGTAATTTTTACCACCGCGTTTGATGAATATGCCATTAAAGCTTTTGAAGTTAATGCGGTAGATTATTTACTAAAACCTATTGAAAAAAGTCGCTTCGATCAGGCGATGCAAAAATTACCAGCTAAACTAGCCAAAGGCGAAAGTAGCAATGAATTATTAGAAACGGCCGCTTTATCACCAGCGCAAAATAATCGTATCGTGGTTAAAAATGCTGGTGTAATTAAAATTATTCCAGTAACAGAATTGCAGTATATAGAAGCAGATGATGATTACGTAAAATTGAGCACTACTGAAGGTAATTTCCATAAAAACAAAACAATGAGTTTCTTTGAGCAAACTCTTGATGCAGAACAATTTATTCGCATTCATCGTTCGTACATTATTAACTTGGCAGAAGTAACCAAAATAGAACTGAAAGAGAAAGATAGTTATGTAGTGTTGTTAAAATCGGGTATTTGGTTGCCAGTAAGTAAAACTGGTTATGTGAAATTGAAAGCGGCGCTGGGGTTGTAGTTTTATTTTTTGGCAATGTTCCTCGTCATTTCGACCTTGTGGAGAAATCTTTTCAGCAAGTTACTGTAAATTTAATGGTTTCTCGGCTGCGCTCGAAATGACGGAATGAAAATTTGGTAATTTTAGCGCAAACCTAACTTAAATAGACCTGATTGAAATGAAAAGCCTCCAATTCTTTATTGGAGCTTGTAGTGTAAAGCAGGGCAGAATTAACCTAAAAATTACAGGTTTTGCTCTTCAAAAAACAAAATAATAAATGATTTTTTTAAGTTTTGTTGAGTAGGCTTTATGAATTTTCAGATTAATTAAAAAATAAAACTAATTGCTGCTTGCATTTATAGAAAAATCGCGTTATATTTGCACCTCTTATTTAAAAACTCTAGTTAAGATATTATACAGTTATGAAAAGAACATTCCAACCTTCGCAAAGAAAGAGAAGAAACAAGCATGGCTTCCGCGAAAGAATGGCTACAGCAAACGGTAGAAGAGTATTAGCTTCTCGCCGTGCAAAAGGAAGAAAAAGATTATCAGTTTCTGACGAGCGTCGTCATAAAGCATAATTTTTGATTGCCACCTAATCTTAGGTGTTAGCAGTCTATCTGCAAAATTGCAATCAAAAAGCATGAACAAATTTAACAAAGAAGAACGGTTGTGTAGCAAAAAGTCATTAGACTTGCTATTTAAAAACGGTTCTTCTTTTTTGTTATACCCATTTCGCATTACCTTTCTTTTTGTTGATGAACCACATAAATACCCTGCACAAGTGGTTATTAATGTGGCTAAAAAGCGTTACAAACATGCGGTAGATCGTAATCTAATTAAACGTAGAACTCGAGAAGCTTATCGTTTACAAAAAGAAGAGCAGTTGTATGCTTCATTGGAAAATCGTAATGATTTATTGCTGTTGTCTTTACAGTTTGTAGGCAAAGAAAAATATGAATACGCCTTTTTCGAAAAGAAATTAGCTGCTGCATTTAAAAAGTTAATCGCTCAAATTATACCAAATGAAAATAATTAAGTTATTGTTTTCGTGGTTGTTTTTGGGCATTATTAAAGCATACCAATTATTGCTATCGCCTTTATTAGGTGCAAGTTGTCGGTTTACTCCAACGTGTTCACAATATGGCGTAGAGGCTATTAAAAAACATGGGCCATTTAAAGGTGGCTGGCTTACTTTAAAACGAATTGCTAGCTGTCATCCATGGGGTAAACATGGTCATGATCCTGTTCCTTGAGTCTGCAGTCTTAAAGTTTATAGTCCTGAGTAAAATCCGACTACGGACTTCAGACTATAGACTATCTTAATTATCTTTGCACAATGGCAACCATCTTACAAATTGAAACCGCTACCCAAGTTTGCTCTGTTGCTTTAGCTGTAAATGGAGAAACTATTGCATTAAAAGAAGAAAAAGCTCAAAATATACATGCTGCTAGTTTGACTTTGTTTATCGAAGAGGTGATGCAAACTGCTAAGCTAAACTACGTAGATTTAGATGCTGTAGCTGTTAGTAAAGGTCCAGGTTCGTATACAGGCTTACGTATTGGTGTGTCTACGGCAAAAGGATTGTGTTTTGCATTAGATAAGCCGTTAATTGGTATTAATACCTTACAGATGATGGCTAGTGGGTTTTTAGCGCAACATCAGAATTATGGTGGTTTAATTTGCCCAATGATTGATGCCCGAAGAATGGAAGTTTTTACAGCAGTTTATAACAATAAATTACATGAAGTAGCTTCAGTTAATGCTAAAATTATTGATGAGAAGAGTTTTGTGTTAGAGTTAGATAGCAATTATGTAACTTTTATTGGAGATGGTGCTGCAAAATGTGAAACGATATTAGATAGTCAAAATGCACATTTTTCTACGTTGAATTTTAATTCTGCAGCAAATATGAGCGGTTTGGCTTACCAAGCTTTCGAGAACAAGGTTTTTGAAGATGTAGCTTATTTTGAACCTTTTTACTTAAAGGATTTTGTATTTACAACACCGAAACAAAAATTAATATAGAGAATTTGCAAGGTTAATTTTTAGCCACAGATTAGCAGATTAATACAGTATTATACTCCAAAAAATCTGCGCATCAGCGGCAATGAAATCCTGTTTTAGTTTGAAATTTAACTCTTTTTAAAGAAGTTGAATAAACTTCTAAAAACTCCTTTGTAAACCTTCTCTCCATTTACGCCCGGCATTGTGCTTAAATTTTGTGGGTGATTTACAGTACGACCAAATTTAATGCCTAAACCCATATAGAAAGAGCCGCCATTGTAACCAGAGCCAATTGTGGCATCACTTTTACTCAAACCTTTTGCTAAGGAAATAGTTTTGCCAATGTTATCTGTACCTAAAAAGAACTCGAAATTTGGGGTTTGATACATTCCTTGTAATCCAACCATTATAAAGTTATTTAAATTATAAACTGGCGTTACGCTTGCAGATAGGCTGTTGATTTTAAAAGTGTTAACTAGTGCCACATCTCCGCCAGGATAAAATAAGTTTTTAGATACAATTAAATTTGGTTTATAGAAATTAAAAGTTCTGGAGATTAAAAAATCTGCCTTTGCATTGGTTGGGGTAATAAATGATTTATTCTCAACTACATCTTTAGCTATTGCTGTAATCTCTTTATTTATTTCACTACTACTTTTTGTAGAAACATCATATATGCTTTTAATTGTATTAAAATTAGCCACATAAGAACTTTTGCTCCATCTAATCAATCCTAAATCTTTAATGTTTCCCATTAAAAAATAACCAGATTTGGAAGTGTAAGTAGTTCCTAAACTGATAGATGCACCAGGGTTTTTAAAAGTAGGAAAGAATGTTTTCTTTGATATTTCATCATTATAAAGAAAACTTCCTTTATACGTTCCGTTTACTCCAATATCTAATCTGTCGTTTGCATCGGCATAAAAATAAGAGTTATTTATTTGTAATGAATTGTAAGCTATACCACTTAATAAACTTAATTTAATACCAAAAGCAAGTCTTTTATTATAATTTTCTCGAATGCTAACACTAAATTGATGATAAGATTGCTGATAGCCATCATTATTAAAAACATCGGTATAAGGTCCTTGATCAAAGCGTTTATAATTATCAAAAATTGCTAGCGTTTCATTCGTATAATCAATATGAGAATCAGAGCGTACTTGCCATGCAAAACCTACTTCCTGATTATATTTATACGAGCTAAAAATTCTAAATGTTAACAGATAAATATTAGTGTTTTGATAAAAGGCATTTGCATTTCCTGTTCCTAAAGGTAAAGCACGCGTATCATAAATATTTTCGTTAATTGATTTTCGTATCACACCTGCGGCATCTCCTTTATTTGCGGCGTTGATACTAAAATTTGGAAGGAAAAAATTAGATGCGAATTTGCTAGAACTATCTAATGTAAAAGATTTTGCAGCGGGGTTTTCAAAAGCATCAAACTGTGTTTTAGTGTTAAATAATGCAAATTGCTGCGCTTTCAAAGTGCTAATGATAAATAAAAATCCGACTAGTAAAATGTATTTTTTCTTCATCTAATTACGGATTTACCTGTAAGCTATCAGTTTTAAGTGATTTTTCTGGTTCTTTATACAGCAGTAAATTACTTAAAAATTTACCATTATCTCCAGATAATTGATAACAAAATGCATCAAATTCTTTAAAGCCAGTTTTAGATTGATATTGTTTAAAATAAGGCGATTTTAAATTACGTCCAAAAATATCAGCTGAGTTTTTATTATTTACATAAAACGAAATGGTTGCAGATGATGACAATTGATCTCTAAAATCAGTATAATTCTCATCGTGAATTAACAACTCATTATTTTTATAGCGACTTAAAAATACCTGTATACTGCTCGCATTATTTGCCATCACCATATAATTATCGATAATGGTGTAAAAAGGTCTCTCAAATTTTTTAAATGGATCACCAAAAAAAGAATATGGAATATTAGATTCTTTAAATATTTTAACGTCTGGTGCGTAATCTGCACTTAAATCCAACAAAAGCTGACTTACTTTTTCTCCATTAACCAAAGCGATTGCACCAAACTTTTCTCCACTACCTAATTGAAAAGTAACAAATTGATTTTTAAAATATTTTGGAAATATCTCATTTAAATCCAACCTATATTTTTGATTAATTGCCTTGATATTTTTAGGTACGTTTTCGCTCGTTTTTCGCTTTGCAAACCAAGCTGTTAAATTCTCAAACCAACTTTTATAATCATTAATGGTATAAATAGTATAATTCGCAGTTTTTTGAGGAAGTATATTATCTATAACTATTTTTTGTTCAGGTACTGTGGTAAATAATTTATAATAGCTATTTAAGTCATTCACATCAGTATTGCCGTTAAATAAAAGCTTCTCTCTACTAAAATTATAACTTAAAGCAGCAAAACTATTCTGCTTATTGAAGATATTTAATTCTCCGTTTATATTGCTGTTTAGAATGTTTTTTAGAAGAAAAGGAACTTTATTGAAGTTGATGTAAAGATTAGCCAACGTATTTTTATTAAAACGACTATTGGATTTGATGTAATTTGCAAAAGTTGGATCTGTCGATCTTTGTTCTTTAAGTATATTCTGAATAACTTTTGGTGTATTTGAAATCACGACTAATAAATCTTTTATACCTAGAAAACAGGTCGTACTATCAACAAATGTAAGCTGATAAATATCTCCAATTTTATTGATTTTCGCTTTTTGAGAATTTAAGGCGACTACTATTTTTTGAGGCTCACTACTAGGTTTAAGCTGTGCGCTAATTAAATAATCTACTTGATTACCCTCACCAGCTAAAACACCTACATAAACTTTTTGACCATCAATTGCCTTATTAATTTCTGGCTGAGATATTAGATTTTCTCTTAAGGATTTAAAACTTTTCGCTTTGCTTTCTCCTAAAATATGTTGAAATAATTCTTGTCCGCTTAAAATTTCGTAGAAGCTTTTGTCATTTTCAAAACTGAAAACAATACTTGAGTTTGAAGCTACTGCATTTAAGGATAAATCGCCTGCATTTGTCTCCGTATTTAAGTTAGAAAAATAGAGATAAGCCATTGCAATCATCCCTAATAATAAAACTCCTAGCGTTATGTATATTCTTTTCATGACTGTTACCTACAAATTTAATTTAATTTTAGGATTACAGAGATTATAAGGGCATTTTGTTAATTTAGCAATTGTATAAAGCCGATAACTCATGAACAAACGTATTATTCTTACTGCTGCCTTTTTTGGAGCTTTAGCAGTTATATTGGGCGCATTTAGTGCGCACAGTTTTAAAAATTTAATAAGTGCACCTTCTTTAGAAATATGGCAAAAAGGAGTAGAATATCAGTTTTATCACACTTTTGCGCTACTTTACTTATCTACATTTGCCCGCTATAAAAATAAACTAATAGGGTTTTCATTCATCTTCTTTTCGCTTGGTATCATTCTATTTTCTGGTTCACTTTATGTATTAGCATTGAAAGATGCTTATCATTTAGCAATAACTCAATTTGTTGGCCCAGTAACTCCAATAGGTGGTTTATGCTTTATTTTAGGATGGGTATGCCTGTTTTTAGCAGCACTAAAAGATAAATAATGCAATTTGCAGATACACTGGATTTTTCTGAAAGAGAAACTCTTTTTGTAGAAGTGATATTACCTTTATCGCTAGCTATAAATTATACTTATCGCGTTCCTTTTGAATTAAATGATAAAGTTGCCGTTGGTAAGCGAGTTGTTGTTCAATTTGGAAAACACAAAATTTATACGGCTTTAGTAAAAACTATTGGTCAGCAACCACCAGAATTTTATCAGGCCAAGTATATTATTGATGTTGTAGATGAACATCCCGTAATTACGGATAAACAATTTCAGTTTTGGGATTGGATCACATCCTATTATTTATGTAATGAAGGCGATGTAATGGCTGCTGCTTTACCTACGGGACTAAAATTAGCGAGCGAAACTATTTTAGTACTTAAGGATGAATTGCCAAACGAACTGGTTTTAACCGAAAAGGAAAGTTTAATTATTAGTGTTCTTCATAAACAACAACGCATCAGTATTGATGATGTGATTGAATTGTTAGGACAGAAAACAGTTTATCCAATTGTAAATTCTTTACTTGCAAAAGAAGCTATTTATGTTGCAGAAGAAGTAATAGAAAAATATAAACCACTATTAAAATCATTTATCACCCTAAATCCTTTTTATAAAGAAGAAGAAAATCTGAGGCAATTATTCTCAGTTTTAGAACGTGCTCCTAAACAATTAGATGCGTTATTAGCTTATTTGAAGCTTTCTAAAGACGAAACATCAATTCCGAAACAACTATTACTGGAAGAAAGTGGGAGTGGACAAGCGGCATTAAAATCATTACTAGATAAAGAAATATTTAGTGTAGAAAAAAGACCAGTTAGTCGTTTAAATGATTCGGATGATGAATTTGAAGTTAATTTTGAATTGAGTACTGCGCAACAAAAAGCTTTTGAAGAGATTGAAACTCAGTTTGTAAACAAAGATGTTGTGCTATTACATGGGATTACGGCTTCTGGTAAAACTCAGCTTTACATTAAGTTAATTGAAAAAGCAATCTCGCAAGGTGGACAAGTACTTTTTCTTTTGCCAGAAATTGCACTAACCACACAAATTGTGGAACGAATTAAGCGCTATTTTGGAGATAAAATAGGCGTATATCACTCTAAATTTAATGATAACGAACGAGTAGAAATTTGGAACAAAGTACTAAATGGTTCATATAAAGTTGTTCTTGGCGCTCGTTCGGCGGTTTTTTTACCATTTAAAGAGTTAAAATTAATTGTGGTAGATGAAGAACATGAATCATCGTACAAACAACATGAACCAGCCCCTCGCTATCAGGCTAGAGATGCTGCCGTTTTTCTCGGGCATTTGCATCAAACTAAAGTCGTTTTAGGTTCGGCAACTCCATCCATAGAAAGTTATTACAATGCAGAAACTGAGAAGTATGGATTAGTGACTTTAAATGAACGGTTTGGAGGAGTGCAATTGCCATTACAAGAAGTAGTTAGCATAGCAGAAGAGACCAAACGTAAAAAAATGACATCGTATTTTACCAGTGTATTGATAGATGACATGTCGACTGCGTTGGAAAATAAAGAGCAAATTATTTTATTTCAAAACCGTAGAGGTTATGCAACTATTTTAATTTGTGCAACTTGTGGGTATGCACCAAAGTGTGTGAATTGCGATGTAAGTTTAACTTTTCATAAAACCAGCGGTAAATTACATTGCCATTATTGCGGTTATCACCAAAGTAGTATAAATATTTGTCCGGCTTGTGGTTCGGTACATATTGAGCAAAAAGGTTTTGGAACGGAAAGGATAGAAGAGGAATTAAGTCTTATTTTTCCTGATGTTAAAATAGCTAGACTAGATTTAGATAGCACGCGTACAAAAAATGGAATGCAGCAAATCATTTCTGATTTTCAGGATAAGAAAACACAGATTTTAATTGGTACACAAATGGTTGCCAAAGGTTTAGATTTTGATAATGTAAGTCTAATTGGGGTAATTAACGCTGATACTTTACTCAATTATCCAGATTTTAGAGCATTTGAAAGAAGTTATCAATTATTAGCTCAAGTAGCAGGTAGAGCTGGACGTAGAGATAAACAAGGTAAAGTTTGTATACAGGCGTATGATGATTCGCATCGCATTATTAAACAGGTAATTGAAAATAATTACCATGAAATGTATACCGATGAAATGGCTGAACGCAAGCAATTCAATTATCCGCCATTTACCCGCTTAATTTTTATCAATGTAAAACATAAGGATGCAAATGTGTTAAATCTTGCGGCGCAAACGTTAGCTAACGCATTAAAATCTCAGTTAGGTAATAGAATTCTTGGTCCAGAACAACCATTAGTTGCTAGAATTAGGAATTACTACATTAAACAGATTATTATTAAAACGGAGAAAAATGCAGCTATACAAAAAGTAAAAGCAGTATTAAAAGAAACAATTAAGGATTTTAACGCTCAAAAAAACTTTAAAAGCGTAATTATACAAATTGATGTAGATCCGTATTAATTTCTACTTACTAGATGGACTTGTATGCCAATTGAAATTGGATTTAGCAAAAACTCCCATTTATTGTATTTCGCAAACGAAGTAGTATTAGCAGCATCTTGTTGGATTTTTTCTTGTTTTTCATAAGAATAATAGAAATCCATGCTTGTTTCTGCGAAGAAAGATATTTGTTTTACTGGACTCACCCTAATCCCAATTAAAGGAGCAAAAACAAAACCATTTTTTTCTGCATCAACATTGTAAGGCATGGTCATATTTTTGGGATTAGCAGTTTTAATTTCACCAGTAAAGCGGTTTGCACGAAAACCCACATCAGAGCCAAAGTAAGGCTGTATCCTAGCATAATTCAGAGTTTTTTCAAAACCAACTTTAAAAGAGTAATCGCTCATTGTTCCTTTTGCTATTTCGCAACTTTCACATTCATTATAAAAGGAAATATCTTTTCTGAAATAATTACCATTTAATCTAAAGCTAATTTGATTATCGTTAAACTTAACTAATGCGCCATTAAAATAAGTATCGGTGTAATCTTGAGAATTAGTTTGATTTAATATTTTTGGCATTTGCATAGAACTGTAGCCTCTAACGCCAATACTATAATTATAATTTCCGTCAATTTGAGCGAATGCAGAACAAGAAACAAATAAACAAAAAATACTAAATAGTAATTTTTTCATAGGGATGAAGATAAATAATTTCAATTTCAAAAATAGAAATTATTTACCACTTACAAGCAATGCGTTCGCATACTGTCAAGAATAATTTTTTAAGGTTGATTTTGTGTTCGTTAGCTATTAATTACATTTAAAATCGTGAGAATTTAGGTACATTAGAGCTCAAAAAACTATTTTTGAGCCCAGATGGCATATAAATTTATAGATAATTACAGAGAGCAAGGGGCGAGAAAAAAGCTAGTTGAGTTGCTAAAAGAAAGAGGTATTTCAGATCAACGCGTTTTAAAAGCAATTGGTAAAGTGCCACGCCATTTCTTCTTTGACGAAACTTTTTGGAACCAAGCTTATAAAGATATTGCTTTCCCGATAGGGGATGGACAAACTATTTCTCAGCCTTATACTGTTGCTTACCAAACGGAATTATTACACATTCAAAAAGGCGATAAAGTGCTAGAAATTGGGACAGGTTCTGGTTACCAAACTTGTATTTTGATGGAGTTAGGAGCGAAAGTCTTCACTATCGAACGTCAGCCAAGTATTTACGCTCATACGCTAAAAGTATTACCAGGAATGGGCTATAAAGCTAATTTTTTTCTTGGTGATGGTTCTAAAGGTATTGAAGAACATGCTCCGTATGCTAAAATTATTGTAACTGCTGGCGCTCCGTTTGTTCCAGAAGTTCTATTAAAACAATTAAAAATTGGTGGTATTTTGGTTATCCCAGTAGGGGATGAAAAATCTCAAAAAATGATTACCGTTATCCGCGTTAGCGAAAATGACTTTGATAGAATAGAACTTGATACATTTAGATTTGTGCCATTAGTTGGAGATCAAGCGTGGTAAATTAGTTCACTTGTTGAAATAGCTCATTAGTTCATTGGGTCAAGCGCTTTACACTAATGAACCAATGACACAAATGAACCAATGACTAATAAACTAAACCTTCATCGCTCTATCCATTTCACGTTTGCTTTCACGATCTTTAATGCTATCGCGTTTATCAAACTCTTTTTTACCTTGTGCTAGTGCGATTTCTATTTTCGCAAAACCCCTCTCGTTGGTAAAAATTCGTAATGGAACAATGGTGTAACCTTTTTCTTCGCCTTTAACCTTTAGCTTTTTAAGTTCTTTCTTTTTAAGGAGTAAAACTCGGTCTCTTTTAATATCATGGTGATGAAAAGAGCTGTGGCTATATTCTGAAATATGGAGATTTCTTACATACAATACATCGCCAATAAACATACAAAAAGCATCCGTCATGTTTGCTTTACCCTGTCTTATTGCTTTAATTTCGGTGCCCAATAAAGCAATTCCGGCAATAAAACTTTCTAAAACATGGTAATCAAAGTAGGCTCTTTTATTCTTTATTTGGATGTCGTTTTTCATAATAAAGCGCTAATATCTGAAAGAAAAGCCGATAAAATAAACTTTATCTGTGTTTTTGGTCAATCCAAGATTAAATCCTGCATCAAATTTTAAATTTTTCGTGACCGAATATCCAAAACCTCCATTAAATGATAAGTCGAACTTTTTATCTTCAAAATCATAGTTATAGTAGCTTTCAACAAATGTTTCCAAAGACTTAGTCAACTCTTTACCTAGTACAACAGATTGCAAAATGCCAGCATGATACCCGCTTTTTTGAACAGATTTTAAAACATCAACTTGTACCTGTGTGCCAAAACCAAAATCATTTCCTAAATCCACACTCAAAGGAAACACAATTCCACCTTCAATATTTTTATTTTCCTTGCTCGTTGGTAAATTGATGTACGGCATTAAAGCAAAAGCAGTTTTGCTACCATCATTTCCCCATAAATTATGTTTTATACGAATTGTTAAATCGCCAAAGCCAGAAGAAGTATTAAATTTTTTATCTACTGCATCTTTTTCATATGAGTTAACATAAGTTCCAACAACTAATTGTAAATCTGTATTATGTGTTAATCCTAACTTTAAATTAGCTAAATTATAATTATTCTCTATTGATGTAATTCCATTGCTTTTATTGCGTGTTGTTTTAAATAAATCCGTTTCAATTTGAAAATGGCCTGCATCAACAGAATTAGGACTTTCGGTTATATCTGGCCTATCTGTAGACATATCACGCATTTTTTCTCGTGGTACTGGATTAAATAATGTATATTTTTTTTGAGTTTCAGTTTGGCTAAAAGCATCACTCTGTGTAACTGTAGCGATAATTAATAGTAGTATTATTTTTTTCATCTTACCTTACAATTAAAACTGGAATATTCACTTTATGTCGAACAGAATCTACAGTTGTACCAAAAATTAAGTCCTTCAAGCCTTTGTGACCATGAGCGCCCATCACTAATAACTCAATTCCATTTTGCTCGCTAATTTCAGCTATGGCTTTTGCTGTCCCCCCAAATCCAATATGAGAACTAGATTCATAACCTAAATCCTTTAAATTAAGACTATACTTTTCTAAATTTTCAGTATCTGTTTGAGTTTCGTGATCCATTACATTTTTGCCGAGATAACGGGCTGCTGCTGTTTCAACAACATGAATGAGGTAATAATGCGCTTCTTTACCACCTTGAATTAGCGCATGGCGAATAGTATTTCGGTCATTTTTAGAGAAATCTACAGTAATACCAATCTTTTTATAATTGATTTTATCCACATGCTCAATTGCTAAAGCATCTCCGTGTGGTACATTTCCAATTCGTTGATTTTTATTAATAAATGGATAGATGAAAATGTAGATTAGTAACAAACCAATCGCAACCGCAAGAGGAATTACAATTGCATAAATATACCATCCATTTGACTCGGCAATCCAGCCTGAGATTTCTTCGACAACCAATTTAATGTTTAAACTAACAATTACTACAGCACTCATCCATGCCAGAACTTTTACCCAAGTTTTAATGGTAAAATCTTTCATTTCTTTTTTGTCAGAAGTAAGGTGTATTAACGGAATGATGGCAAAACCCAACTGTAAACTTAATACCACCTGACTTAATATTAATAAACCACCTAAAGCATCATTTCCAAATAATAAAATGGTAAAAAATGCTGGTATAATGGCTAATAACCGTGTAATTAAACGACGTAACCATGGCTGAATTCTTAAATTCAAATGCCCTTCCATGATAATCTGACCAGCTAGAGTTCCTGTTATGGTAGAACTTTGTCCAGCAGCAATTAAAGCAATGGCGAATAAAGCAGGAGCAACTGGTCCGAAAATATGGCTCAATAATTTATGTGCATCTTGTATTTCGGCAACTTCATGAAATCCGTTAGTAAAGAAAGCCGCCGCCGCTAAAATTAAGATAGCCGCATTTACAAAAAATGCAAGATTTAAGGCAATTGCAGTATCGATAAAATTAAATTTGATAGCTTCTTTTATTCCTTTGGCATCGCGTTCAAATTTCCTAGTTTGTACTAAAGAAGAGTGTAGATACAAATTATGAGGCATTACGGTGGCGCCAATAATACCAATGGCGATGTATAAGGCTTGCCCAGAAAGCATAGATGGTTCAAAACCTTTTATCACATCTTTTAAATTTGGCTCTACAATAAACATTTCGACAAGAAAAGAAACGCCAACTATAAAAACCATCGAAACAATAAAGACTTCCATTTTACGCATTCCTTTGTTTAAGAGAAATAGTAAAAGAACAGTGTCGAATATGGTAATTGAAATCCCCCAAATTAACGGCAAACCAAATAGTAAGTTTAAACCAATTGCCATCCCAATTACTTCAGCTAAATCACATGCAATAATTGCCGTTTGCGCTAAAATAAACAGCGGAAAGTTTACCCATTTTGGATATGCATTTCTTGACGCTTGTGCTAAATCTAATCCTCTAACAATACCTAATCGAGCACTTAAAGATTGCAATAAAAGTGCAATTAGGTTAGACATTAATAAGATCCAGATTAACTGATAACCAAATTTACTACCTCCAGCAATGTCTGTAGCCCAATTCCCTGGGTCCATATAGCCAACACTAACTAAATATGCTGGACCAATAAATGCTAAAATTCTTCTCCAGCCTTTGCGTTTATCTGTTGCCACACTTTGGTGTACTTCGCTTAATGATTGTTTCTGGTTCATGCTTATTTGCTAATTAAAATGTGTAGTGCAACTTCTCTGCTAATGTTTATTTTTTTATAGTCTATTAATAGTTCCACAGAACCATCAAAATCTATAATTTCAGATACTTCTATTTTTTTACCCAAGGTTAACCCCAGTTTTTCTAAATGTTTTAAAAAGGGAGAGGAGTGTTCACTTACGCCTGTTATTGTTCCTTTATCATTAACCTTAAGCTTGCTTAATTTGATAAAAGATAAATCTGCAAAATTCCCATACTGATCTGGTATTGGGTCTCCATGAGGGTCTACTTTTGGAAATTCTAAAAATTCATCTAACCTTTCAGTTAACAAAGTCGAATTAATATGTTCCAGCTCCTCCGCTACTTCATGGACTTCATCCCATTTAAAATTTAATTTCTCAACTAAAAAAACCTCCCAAAGGCGATGCTTTCTCACAATATTAATTGCCATCAACTTTCCTTTTTCTGTTAAAGTAACACCTTGGTATTTTACATAATCTACCAATTCTTTATCTGAAAGCTTTTTAAGCATATCTGTTACCGATGCCGCTTTAGTTTGCGTACGTTCTGCTATGGCATTAGTTTGTACCGGATTACTAATTACCGAAAGGTGATAGATTATTTTAAGATAATTCTCTTCAGTATACGATTGCATTTTTTGTTAGTCTAATTTTAAATTTAGACAAATCTAAAAAATATTTTGTAAAATAAAAAGTAATATTTTTGAGAGTTTGTAGAATAAAATTTGGCTTATTAAGCTTAGTATGCTACCTTTGAACATAATCCCTATTTTATGGCAACAGAATTAGATAAAATCGATTTTAAAATTCTTAAACTCTTACAAGAAAATGGAAGGATTACCAATTTACTCTTATCACAAGAAATTGGTTTATCTCCTGCTCCAACATTAGAGAGAGTGCGTAAGCTTGAAATGGCTGGCTATATTAAAAGCTATCATGCTTTAGTTGACGAAGAGAAACTAGGATTAGGCATTAAAACCTTTATTCAGGTTCAATTAGACTTTCATAAAAACAATACTATTCAAATCTTTTTAGATGAAGTAAATCAGATTAAAGAGATTACAGAATGCCATCACGTAACTGGTCAGGCAGATTTTTTATTAAAAGTTTACGTAAATGATATTAAGGCTTATGAACGCTTAATTATGGATAAAATCAGCAAAATCTCTGTTGTAAAAACATTCCAGACGATGATGATTATGTCGACTACTAAAAAAGAACCAATAGTACCTTTGGAGTACTAGAATTAAGAATTACAAAATTAGTTAATCCGAAATTTGCCAATTAATTGGTTTTAACCCTTCCTTTACAAGAATTTGGTTGGCTTTTGAGAAGTGCTTCGATCCGAAAAAGCCATTGTATGCAGAAAATGGTGATGGATGCGCAGCTTTAAGTACATGATGTTTTTGAGTATCAATTAGACTTTCTTTTTGTTGAGCATATCGTCCCCATAATAAAAATACTAAGCCGCTTTTTTGAGCAGATAAAACTGAAATTACGTGATCTGTAAATTTCTCCCAGCCTTTATTTTGATGAGAACCCGCTTCATGAGCTCTAACAGTTAATGTTGCATTGAGTAATAAAACCCCTTGATCTGCCCATGTAGTTAAATTGCCATGATTCGGGATTTTGAAACCCTCAATATCATCCAACAATTCTTTATACATGTTTTTTAAAGACGGAGGAGTAGGGACGCCTTTTTGAACAGAAAATGATAATCCATGCGCTTGGTTTTGACCATGATACGGGTCTTGTCCAAGAATAACTACTTTAACCTTATCAAATGGAGTGTGATTAAAAGCATTAAAAATATCTGCACCTTGGGGGTAAACAGTAAATCCTTTTTGCTTTTCTTCCAGCAAAAAGGATTTCAATTCTTTAATGTACGGTTTTTCTAGCTCATCGCTTAAAACATTTAGCCATCCAGGCTCTAAAGCTGTCGACATACCTATTTTGTTTTAGCAACAGCTAATACTTTAAGCATATCTTTTTCTAAAGTTTCCTGTGGTCTTTCAGTAATGCGAGCAACCTCAGTTCCTTTTTTATCTGTAAAGATGAAGGTAGGTACATTGGTGATTTTAAGGTTGTCAATCAAACCGTTTTCACAATGTTTTGTACCATCAACAGCAATAAATTCAATTTTATCAATGTCAAATTTTAAAGCATCCATAATTTTTAAAAAATGAGGAACTTGAAATTTACTATCACCGCACCAAGTACCTAAAACAATGGTTACTTTTTTACCTTTTAAAAGCTTGCTCAATTGATCTAATGAAGTAGAATCTGGCTTATAATTAGCATAATTAGGGTCGTAGCTTTCTTTAAATTCGGCAAAGCTCGTAATCGCTTCTCTTGTACATTCGTTCAACATCACTTGTTTGTGTCTATTTGGATCTTCAATTTTTTTGTTTAATTCTTGCGCTCCTACGTTCATTGCAAATAAGAGGATTAGGCCTGTTAATATGTTCTTCATATTATATTTTTTTGTTGAAATTATAAATTTTAAATCTAATTTTTGGTATTTAAACACGATATTTGCACAAATATTTTAAAACTATGCCAAATTTAATACGTCTCATTATAGGTTTCGCTTTTGTAGGTGCAGCAATTGCACTCATGATTTTCGGTTTTTGGGGTTGGGGAATACTTTTAGTCTTTCTTAGCATTTTTATTTTCATCACTTATTTCTATAATGAAAACATGCTTATTGCTCAGTGGTTTTTGCGTAAAGATAATATGCCAAAGGCTGAACAATTTTTAGGAAGAATAAAGAATTACGAAAAAGAATTAAATAGAGTACAACACGGTTATTATAACTTGCTAATTGGATTAATCGAATCTAGAAAAGCACCAATGAAATCTGAAAAATATTTCAAACAAGCATTAAGTTTAGGCTTACACATGGATCATAACGTTGCTTTAGCTAAATTAAGCTTAGCAGGTATTGCCATGGGAAAAAGAAATAAACGTGAAGCAACAATGTATCTTGCTGAAGCTAAAAAAGCAGATAAAAATAAATTGCTAGCTGATCAAATTAAACAAATGAAAGATCAGATGGGATTAATGGATAAACAAACGCAAGTACGTTATAGTCGTTAAGAAATAGTGCGAAAGACAGAAAAGTCCGAGAAGTCAGAAAGTTAATATTACTTTTGACACTCGGATTTTTTGATTCTATATCTTCGGACTTTCGGTCTTCAGACTTTCTTATTTATCGCACAATCTATCAAAATTCTCATCATAT
Organism: Pedobacter planticolens; assembly: GCF_014172375.1. Classification (GTDB taxonomy): domain Bacteria; phylum Bacteroidota; class Bacteroidia; order Sphingobacteriales; family Sphingobacteriaceae; genus Pedobacter; species Pedobacter planticolens. The sequence continues at coordinate 1,736,456 of NZ_WNXD01000001.1, read as the reverse complement.
TCTGATGATGTTCTGCTGATGATATCATCGTCTAAACTCTCATTCTTACGACTAAAAAATAGCTCTTCCGCTTGTATGCGCTTTATTAATTGGCGAACAAGGGAAAGATCAAATGTATCTTTACTCAATTTAATGCAGTATTGATTTTCGGTAATTTCTAAACTTGAACTATTCATCTTACGAAGTATTGGTTAACGGCTTAAAATTAAAAAAGGCTTACGATAATTAATACCGTAAGCCTTTAAGTTTTTGTTATGCTTTTGTTAAGAGATATCTATACTAGAATATCTAATTATCCATTACTTGCGTGATAAAAATAAGCCATCATCAGTTTTTGTAACTTTTAAAACTCCTTTTCCAGTTAGGGCTTTTAAAGTTGTATCCCACTTTTTATTGCTCCAATCAGTAAGTTTTGTTTTAACATCAGCTAAAAGAAATTGTTCTCCTTCCTTAACCAACGTAAACAACTCTGTTTCTTCTGGTGTAAGTTCTATTTTCTTCTTTTCAGGACGCATTTGCGGAAAAAACAATACTTCTTGTATCGTAGATTGATTCGTCATTAGCATTACCAAACGATCTATTCCAATACCCAAACCTGATGTTGGTGGCATTCCATATTCTAATGCACGAATGAAATCATCATCCATTGCCATTGCTTCATCATCGCCTCTGGCTGCCAATTTTAATTGTTCTTCAAAACGTTCTTTTTGGTCAATTGGATCGTTCAATTCAGAATAAGCATTTCCAATTTCCTTACCCATTACAAATAATTCAAAACGTTCTACTAAACCATCTTTACTACGGTGTTTCTTGGCTAACGGAGTCATTTCGATTGGGTAATCTGTGATATAAGTAGGCTGAATTAAATTTGCTTCCACTTTCTCACTGAAAAGCTCATCAACCAATTTACCACGACCCATCGTATCATCGGTAGCAATACCTAAGTCTTTACAAGTTTGTACAAGCTCAGCTTCAGTCATCTCAGAAACATCTATTCCTGTATATTTTTGAATTGATTCGTACATAGTTAGTTTCTCGTACGGACCAGCAAAATCAATCTCATGTTCACCTACTTTTACAACAGGCGTTCCGTGAATGGCCACTGCTATTTTCTCTAAACATTCTTCTACCATGCCCATCATCCAAACGTAGTCTTTGTAAGCTACGTAGATTTCCATTGATGTAAACTCTGGATTATGTGTTCTGTCCATACCCTCGTTACGGAACATTTTACCGAACTCATATACGCCATCAAAACCAGCAACAATTAGTCTTTTTAGATATAATTCATTCGCAATGCGAAGAAATAATGGCATATCTAAGGTGTTGTGATGTGTTTCGAATGGTCGAGCTGCTGCTCCACCATGTACGGCTTGTAAAATTGGTGTTTCTACTTCCATCCAACCTTGGTTGTCGAAGTAATTACGCATGGTATTAATCACTTTTGAGCGATTAATGAAAATTTGTTTGTAATCTGGATTAACAGTTAAATCTACATAACGCATTCTGTAACGCAATTCTGGATTAGTAAACCCGTCATAAACGTTGCCATCATCATCGCGTTTTACAATTGGTAAAGGACGTAAAGATTTAGAAAGTACAGTGAATTTAGTTACATGGATAGAAATTTCTCCAGTTTGAGTAGTGAAAACATAACCCTCGATACCAATGAAATCACCGATATCTAATAGTTTTTTAAATACCGTATTGTACAATGTCTTATCATCTCCAGGGCAAAGCTCATCACGTTTTAAATAGATTTGAATACGACCAGTTGCATCTTGTAACTCAGCAAAGGATGCCGCTCCCATTATGTTACGGCCCATTATTCTTCCAGCAAGGCTGATCGTTTTATAGGCTGTTTTATCTTTTTCGTAATTAGCTAAAATGTCTGCTGCATTAGCATTTATTTCGTAAGCTTCTGCAGGATATGGGTTGATGCCCAATTCGCGAAGTTGTTTTAATGAATCGCGACGTAATATTTCCTGTTCTGATAATCCTGTACTCATGTATTGTATATTTTTGCAAAAGTAATGATTTACTAGCGTTTATGGTAATGGCTAATTATAAAAGCCGCAGATGCGCAGATTTTGGGTTAGAAATTTAGAAAATTAGTATGCTTGAATTAGAACTTCTGTCGGGATTTTTAAGCTTTCATGCAATTGCCTAATCATTTCTAAAGATAGTTTGCGTTTTCTGTTTAAAATTTCACTAGCTCTACTTTTTAATCCTACAACTTTCGCTAAATCAGTCTGATTATAGCCCATTTGTTCCATTCTAAACTTGATAGCCTCAATTGGATCGGGTAAGCCTATAGGGAAATACTCATTCTCATATTTTTCAATCAATATCCCTAATACTTCCAATTCATCTCCTTCAGGAGAACCTTTTTTTGTATCGAAAATTACCTCAAGCCTACTTAAAGCTTGTTCGTAATCAGTTTCGTTTTTTATAGGTTTAATATTCATTGCTAAATTTTATCTGCGTTTATTTTGTCATACTCTGCGTAAGTACCAATAAAGCGAATCCAAATCATCTGGTAATCGTAGTTAATCTTAATAATTATTCGATAATGATTCCCTTTAATATTAAAAACAATCCTATTATCGCCTAATATACTGGCGGAAGGATAATCTTTTTTAACGTCATTAGGATTAATCCAGTCTGAGTTTTCAGTTTCCTGATACCAAGCTTTTAACTGTTCCTCACAATCTGGATGTTTAATCCAAAATTCTCGAAGGATTTTTTTAGCAATTATTCTCAAGACACTAACTCAAAGGTAGATAAAAGTTCCCGAATTGGGAAATTAATTAATGAAGGAATTTGAGCAACAAAAAAGATTTCCTTCGACAGGCTCAGGATGACATCTTTTTTTTGTTAATTAGTCTGCCTCAACGCCTTCTTGGTACATTTCATTAATCGCTTCGGCATATTTCTTTTCTACAACCCTACGCTTAACTTTCATGGTTGGGGTAATTTCTCCCTCATCAATACTAAAAGGATTTCGTTTAATTTTGAAGTTTTTAATGCGTTCAAATTTGGCCAACTCGTTAGAAATTTTCTTAATATCCTTCTCAAACCAATCTTTAATTTCTTGGTTTTCTATAAATAAATCTTCCTCTTGGAAGAATGATTCCTTTAAATTAAAAGTTTCTTGTAAAGTTTCTTTGTTAGGGATAATTATAGCCGTAATAAATTCGCGTTTATCGCCAATTAAGAATAGCTGATCAATTTTTGGACTTTTTAAATAGATGTTTTCAACAGGAGTTGGATACACGTTTTTGCCATAGGCATTTACAATCATATTTTTCAAACGATCTGTAATTTGCAAATTACCTTTGTAAAAACGGCCAATATCTCCAGTGTGGAACCATTTGTCTTTATCAATGGCTTCGGCAGTTTCTGCAGGTTTGTTAAAATAACCTTTCATCACACAATGCCCACGTACAATTACTTCACCTTCGGCACATTCAAAATCTTCATTAAATGTATTATGCGTTTGTATATTAATGATTTGCTTTGTTTCTATATCTTGAATTCCGACTTCAATACCAGGAATGACCCGACCTACAGTTCCGTAAACCTGACGGTGATATTCAGTTACTGACATTACTGGTGATGTTTCTGTTAAACCAAATCCTTCTAAAATTTTGATGCCTAAATCACCAAAAAACTCACCCACATTTTTAGGTAAGGCAGCGCCTCCTGAAATCATGAATTTTAATCTGCCGCCAGTTTTTTCTTTGATTTTACTGAATACTAATTTTTCTGCAATGGCTTTTTTTGCTCCTAAGATTAAACCCGCATTTTTGCCAGCTTCTTTTGCATGACGATAATTTTTTCCAGTTTCTAAAGCCCAATTAAAGATATTTGCTTTTAATCCGCCAGCAGCAGTGCCAGATTTAATGGCTTTATCGTGAATACGTTCTAATAAACGAGGTACGCAAGCCATTACTGTTGGCCTTACTTCGCCCATATTTTTAGCCAATAACTCTAAACTCTGAGCAAAAGCAATTTTACAACCCTGTGCACAACATACATGATAAGTCGCGGTGCGTTCAAAAACATGAGAAAGTGGTAAAAATGACAGGAAAGTTTCAGTTTCATCAATCACAGGGATTTGTTGTAAGCAAACATTTACGTTTTCTACAAAATTACTGTGTGTAAGCATTACGCCTTTCGGAGTACCAGTTGTGCCCGATGTATAAATTAATGAGGAAACATCTGATGGTAAAACTTCTGCTCTGCGTGTATCAATTTGTTCTTGTTCAGCTTTGCTTACCGTTTTTTCTAATAATGTAGTAAAACTGATGATTTCGGTTTTATTTCCTTCTGGGATTGCAACTTTCTCATATCCTGCAAATGCAGGAATAATATATTTTAACTCTTGACAGTTTTCGGCAATTTTTAATACTTTTTTAAATAGAAATGGATTACCAACTAATAAAGCTTTTATGCCCGAATCATTAATAATATAGGCTACTTCATGTTCTGATAAAGTAGGGTAGATGGATACATTAATTACCCCAATTTGTTGTATACCTTGATCGAAATACACATATTCTGGTGAATTTTCAATCATCAAACCTAATCTATCGCCTTTGGCAATACCTTTTTCTAAAAAAAAAGCTGAAATAGAATCTGCTCTAAGTAAAGTATCCTTGAAAGAAATTTCCTCCCAAGTTGTATTTTTTTTATGAATTAAAAAGGTTTCTTCAGGTTGATGAATATTTTCTACTACGTTACGTAATAAACTAGGAACAGTAGAAAATTTAGTAAATAAGACCATGTGTTAACTATTTGGTTTGTTTTGGAATAACAATGATAAACTTTTCGCTTTAATAATACAAGCTAGCTTATACAATGGGTAACAAAAAAGGCACCGAAAAATCGATGCCCTCTAGGAAATTTAATAAATGTATATTAAACAGAAAAACTTTCGCCACAACCACAAGAGCGGCTAGCGTTGGGGTTATTAAAGGCAAATCCTTTGCCATTTAAGCCATCGGTAAAATCAAGTTCAGTACCAGCTAGGTATAAAAATGATTTCATATCTAAGGCTATTTTAATACCACGGTCTTCAAAAAATTGATCGCCTTTTTGCGCTTCGTTATCAAAATCTAAATTATAAGATAAGCCAGAGCAACCACCACCTTTTACAGAAACGCGTAAAAAGTAATCAGAACCCATTTCAGAATCATGCATTAAGTGATCAATTTTGCTTTTTGCTTTATCAGTTATAGTAATCATATTAATTTACGATTTACGATTTTTGATGTACGATTTGACTGGCATGTGGCTAATCTAAAATCGTCAATCTAAAACCTCAAATTAAACTAGTGGTGTGATTTAGCTAATTCAAATGCTTCTAAACCATTTTTAACGCGATAATCGTTAATGGCAGATTTAATTGCATCTTCTGCCAAAACAGAACAGTGAATTTTTACTGGTGGTAAAGCCAATTCTTCCACAATATCCATGTTATCGATAGTTAACGCTTCGTCAATTGTTTTTCCTTTTAACCACTCTGTAGCTAAAGAAGAAGATGCAATTGCAGAACCACAGCCAAATGTTTTAAATTTCGCATCTGTAATTACGTTATTGTCATCAACCTCAATTTGCAAACGCATAACGTCTCCACACTCAGGTGCGCCAACTAAACCTGTACCAACAGATTTGCTGTCTTTATTTAAAGTACCAACGTTGCGAGGGTTGGTATAATGTTCCATTACTTTTTCTGAATATGCCATTTTGATTTTGGATTTGCGATTTTAGATTTACGATTTTCTAAAATCATTTTCAATATTTTTAATTGGAGATTTGAAATCGTAATTCGTCAATCTTCAATTGTAATTTCAATTCTAGTGTTCAGCCCACTCAATTTTACTCAAGTCGATACCTTCTTTAAACATTTCCCAAAGTGGAGAAAGGTCTCTTAAGTGGTTAACGGCTTTCTTCGTATTTTCTATTGCGTAATCAACTTCTTCTTCAGTAGTAAAACGACCTAACCCGAAACGGATAGAAGAGTGTGCCAAATCATCAGATAAACCTAAACTCTTTAACACGTAACTTGGTTCTAATGAAGCAGATGTACAAGCAGATCCAGAAGATACTGCTAAGTCTTTCATCGCCATCATTAAACCTTCACCCTCTACATATTTAAAAGAAATATTTGCAACATGTGGTAAACGATGTGCTGTGTTACCATTCACATAACTTTCTTCCATGGTAGTTAAAGAACTTTCTAATTTATCACGCAATGCGGATAAACGTGTTGCTTCTTCATCCATTTCTAAACGACACAATTCGCAAGCTTTACCTAAACCAACAATACCAGGTACGTTTAATGTTCCAGAGCGCATGCCACGTTCGTGACCGCCACCATCCATTTGTGAAGTAACTTTAACTCTTGGATTTTTACGACGTACATATAAAGCGCCAACGCCTTTTGGTCCGTACATTTTATGCGCACTAAATGCCATCAAATCAATACCATCTTCAATTACATTTACTGGAATTTTACCAACTGCTTGTGTAGCATCAGTAAAAAACAAAGCGCCATGTTTGTGTGCAATTGCAGCAATTTCTTTAATAGGTTGCACCACACCAATTTCATTATTACCATACATAATAGTAACTAAAATGGTTTCAGGCGTCATTGCAGCTTCTAATTCTTGTAAATCAATTAAGCCATCTTCTTTTACTTTTAAATAAGTAATCTTAGCGCCTAATTTTTCTAAATGTTTACAGGTATCTAAAACAGCTTTATGTTCTGTAGTTGCAGTTATAATATGATTACCTTTTTCATGGTACATTTCAAAAACGCCTTTAATACCTAAATTATCAGCTTCTGTAGCACCAGAGGTAAAGATGATTTCTTTTTCAGTACAACCAATTAATTTTGCTACTTGCTCACGAGCATAATCAACACCTTCTTCGGCTACCCAACCAAACGGATGGTTACGGCTAGCGGCATTACCAAATTTTGTCGTAAAATACGGCAACATCGCCTCAAGCACTCTAGGGTCGAGTGGGGTGGTAGCATTATTATCTAAGTAAATCGGAAGTTCCATTATTTTTAATTATTCTTATTAATACACAAAGATACAAAAAAAGTTTACGAACAATTATAAATAATAGCTATGAAGCTATAGTTAAAACATGCATTTTTACATTCCCATAACCATAATCGATATGAATAAGATAGAACACATTGGCATTGCTGTAAAAAACCTGACTAATTCAATAGACATTTATCAAAAATTGCTCAATACTGATTGTTATAAAACAGAGTTAGTTGAATCGGAAGCAGTGAATACAGCCTTTTTTAAAACTGGCGATAATAAAATAGAATTGTTAGCAGCGACATCGCCAGATAGTGCTATTGCTAAGTTTATCGAGAAAAAAGGGGAGGGAATTCATCATATTGCATTTGCTGTTGACGATATTTTAGAAGAAATGGAACGCTTAAGGAATGAAGGTTTTGTGTTGCTTAACGACCAGCCAAAGAAAGGAGCAGATAATAAAATGATTTGTTTTGTACATCCTAAAGAAACTAATGGAGTTTTAATAGAGATTTGTCAGGAAATTAAATGGATTTAATGGCTCATTAGTGTCATTGTATTGGATGAATATTTAGATTTGAGAAGAAAATAAATTAGTGCTATGAGCGATATCACATCGTTACTGAAAATTATCAATAAAGATTTTGATTTGCCAGAGAATTTAAAAGAAGATCAGCTTTTGGAGGTGATGGTGAATGCATTTGCTTATCTTATTGATGAGGATTTTCAGAAATTAGTGCAAATTTTATATAAAGCTGATGTAGATCAGGATAAATTGAAAATATTGCTGGAAAACACTACGAATGCAAGTTCTGCAGAAGTAATTGCGCAAGCTTATATTGCCCGACAAAAAGCAAAAATTGAAACTTGGAAAAAGTATTCAGGCGGATAATTAATTAAATGTTATATCCCTGATGAAAAATTAGAGGATTTTAAAAACTTTGGCGCTGATCTATGTTTTGTAGCCTGTTCAAATGCATATCCAATACTTAATACTACAGGTTCTTGATAAGCGCTAGCCATAATAGATAAACCTATCGGAAGCTCATAAATTTTGCCCATTGGTACTGTAATATGAGGAAAACCAGCCCACGCCGCAGGAGAGCAGAAGTAAAAACCATTGCTGTAATCTCCATTAAATAAATCGATTCCGGAAGGAATGCCGAAACTTGTACCTATAATGGCATCTAGTTGGTTTTTCCCCATTAAATCATTAATTAGTTTACGTGAAGATATCACTTTCTCTAATGCATCTTTATAAGTTGGACTATTTAAATCGGCTGCTTTATCACTGCTTTCCAATGTTTCCTGTTTAAAATAAGGCATTGCAGTACTTTCATTCAATTTGTTAAATGCAATTACTTCTGTTAATGTTTTCACATTGGTATTGGCTTTAGCCAGATATTTATTTACGCCATCTTTAAATTCGCATTGCAAAACTGTACCACCTCCAGCGCCAACTGGTCTGAGTTCTTTTAATAATTCTACTTCTATAATTTGAGCGCCAAGCTCTTTAAATTTTTCGATGGCAGTTTTATATAAGGCAACAACACCCTCATGGCCACTTAAAAAGGATTTTTCAACCCCAATCTTTTTTCCTTTTAAACTATCGGTTTTTAGAAATTGGGTATAATCTGAATACGTTTTACCTGTGCTATTTTTTGTCACTTCATCATTTGAATCAACGCCAGTTAAGGCTGTTAATAAAATGGCGGCATCGGTAACTGTTCTTGCCATTGGACCAGCAGTATCTTGAGTTGATGAAATTGGAATTATTCCGCTTCTGCTTAATAAACCCACGGTAGGCTTAAAACCTACAATTCCATTATAAGAAGATGGTGCGATAATAGAACCGTTGGTTTCGGTGCCAATAGCTACAACACAAAGATTTGCTGATACTGATGATCCAGATCCTGCGCTCGAACCACTCGGGCTTCTATCTAAAATATATGGGTTTTTGGTTTGCCCGCCTCGACTACTCCAACCACTGCAAGATCGTGTAGATCTGAAATTTGCCCACTCACTTAGGTTTGTTTTGCCTAAAATTACAGCACCAGCTTCACGTAGCTTTTTAACAATAAAAGCGTCTTCAGTAGCTATATTTCCAACTAATGCTAGTGCACCTGCGGTAGTCTGCATTTTGTCGGCAGTGTTTATGTTATCTTTTATCAATACAGGAATACCATGCAATGGCCCTCTTACTTTACCTGCTTTCCTTTCCTCATCTAATTTGGTAGCAATTGCTAAAGCATCTGGGTTTATTTCGATTACTGCATTTAGTTTTGGTCCGTTCTTATCAATTTTATCAATGCGTTTAAGGTATGTTTTTGTTAATGATTTGGAAGATATTGTGCCTTTTGCCATCAAAGTCTGTAAATCATTAATTGTACTTTCATTGAAATCAAAATCATCATTAAAAGCTGTTTTTTCTTCAGTAAAAGAAGATGGCAACATGGCTGCAGCTGGAATACTAAAAGATGCAGCTATACCAACGGTAGAACTATTTTTGATAAAATTTCTTCTGTTCATTATGCTAGATTTTGAGAAATAAATATAGGTTTAAAATAGGGTAAGAAAAAGATGAAACTAAAAGGTTATAAATAAATTTGATTTGGAGTTGTTTTTAAAAAATAAATTTAGGATATTTGCATCCTCTAAAATTAGACGAAATAAATAAGACATTGAGACTACCGTGAGCATATTGCTCACAAAAAGCAGTAAAATGCTTACGATAGTTTCATAACCATAAAAAAAATAATTATGAAAAAAGATTTGCATCCATCAAACTACAGATTTGTAGTATTCAAAGATATGTCTAACGAATATCAGTTCTTGACTAAGTCTTGTGTTGAAACTAAAGAAACTATTAAATGGGAAGATGGTAATGAGTATCCTTTATATAAATTGGAGATTTCTCACACTTCACACCCTTTTTATACTGGTAAAATGAAATTGGTTGATACTGCAGGTCGTATCGATAAATTTAAAACTCGTTACGCTAAGAAATAATTTTAGCGATAAACTAAATATTTTGAAAGTCCCGATGCATTGCTCGGGACTTTTTTTATTTTTGTTGCTTATGACAATCAATTTATTTGATGATAAATCTTGGCTTTCGCTCCGACCGCTAACATTTACAAGACCTGTAGCTGATTTAAGAATTGGTATTTTGACCATTGCTGAAAAATGGGCAAAGCACTTAAATGCCGATTTTGGCTATGTAACGCAGGATTACCTGAGCGTAAAATATCCCTCAAAAACTGCAAACCTATTTATTAATGGCTCGGTTTGTCCAGATGAGCAATTAATTGAAGCTATTTTAAGCCTAAAAGCTGATGAAGTTTTGGTTAATGGTGAATCAGTTATTGCTTATCAAGAAAAAGTAAACTTTAACGATGCTTTAAACAAATTAAAAGTAGTAAGCTATTCAGCTAATTTTATCCAAGTCCAATTTCCAGAAGATATATTCAGAAATAATCATACAGAATTGGTTAAGGATTTCGCTTTATTAACCAAAGGGAAAGCATCAGCTACGCTAAGTAATACCAACACTTTTTTAGGTGATAACATTTTTGTAGAAGAAGGCGCAAGTGCCGAATGTTCTACATTTAATAGTTTACAAGGTCCAATTTATTTAGGTAAAAATTCAGAGGTTTGGGAAGGATGTCATATTAGAGGCTCATTTTCACTAGGTGAAGACTCGTCTGTTAAAATGGGAGCGAAAATATACGGACAAACGACTATTGGTCCACATAGCAGAGTAGGTGGCGAGATCAATAATGCAGTAATTTGGGGTTTTTCATCAAAAGGACACGAAGGTTATTTAGGAAATGCAGTTTTAGGGCAATGGTGTAATATCGGCGCAGATAGCAATAACTCAAATCTGAAAAATAATTATGCTGATGTTCGCCTTTGGGATTATGAGAAAGAAAGCTTTCGTAAAACAGGTATGCAATTTTGTGGGTTAATTATGGCCGATCATGCAAAATGTGCTATTAATACCATGTTTAATACGGGAACTGTGGCTGGTGTAAGTGCCAATATTTTTGGGGCAGGATTTCCGCGTAATTTTATACCGGATTTTGCTTGGGGTGGTGCACATGGATTTGAAGTGTATGGCTTAAATAAAATGCTAGAAACTGCCATAAAGGTTTACGAAAGAAGAGATACAATATTAGGTGCAACAGAAACAGCAATTTTGTCGCACGTTTTTGAATTGACAAAGAAATATAGACACTTTTAATAGAATTAAAATTTTTGTTGAAACTAATGCTTATTTGAAATTTTGTTATCGGCGCTTGATCGCCGTAGATCAAGTTACTTTTTCCTTGATGAAAAAGTAACCAAAAAATCAAGAAAGAACGATGCTTCTTCCCGCAAGGCTGGCGCACGCTCGCCGTTCTTTCAGCCCAACGCTCTTTTGGGTAGTGATAATTTGGAGATCAGTAGAATAATTTAAGGTTGGATAAAATATAATTGAAAGAATAACTATTAAGGTACACATAGATTTCTTGATTGTTGAAAAAATTGAAATAGAAAAAGTAAAATAGCAAAACCTTTCTAAGATTACTTGGGGGTGAAAAAATAAAAAATTATGAGAAAGAAAATAGTTGCCGGCAACTGGAAAATGAATTTGGATTATAGCGAAGGCATATCCTTATTTTCGGAAATTGTAAATATGGTTAGAGATGAGAAAAAAGGCGATCAAATTGCTGTAATTTGCTCACCCTATATTCATTTAAATAGCTTATCGCAATTAGCTGCTGGTGTGGTAAAGATTGGCGCACAAAACTGCCACCAAAACGAAAGTGGCGCTTATACTGGTGAGATTTCTGCTAAAATGGTGAAATCTACAGGTTGCGAATATGTAATTATTGGCCACTCAGAACGCAGACAATATTTTGCAGAATCAGATGCTTTATTGGCCGAAAAAACTATTATCGCCCTGCAAAATAATTTAACACCTTTGTTTTGTATCGGTGAAACTTTAGATGAAAGAAATAATGGAAGTTACTACCATGTTTTAGAATCGCAATTAGAAAATGGAGTATTTGGTTTAAGTGCCGAAGATTTTTCTAAAGTTGTTTTAGCATACGAACCAGTTTGGGCAATTGGTACGGGTTTAACTGCTACACCAGAACAAGCGCAAGATATCCATGCATTTATTAGAGCAAAAATTGATGCGAAATACGGAATGAACATTGCTGATGATACTTCAATTTTATATGGTGGAAGTTGTAACCCGAAAAATGCAGCCGAATTATTTGCACAGCATGATATTGATGGTGGTTTAATTGGTGGTGCATCATTAAAATCTCGTGATTTTGTAGATATTGTTAAAACCTTCAATTCATAATGGAATATAAAAAGGTAGCCTTTAATTTTAAGGATATTCAAGAATATCAACATGATATTTTAATTGCAGAATTAGCAGAAATTGGTTTTGATACTTTTGAGGATACAGCAAATGGTTTTGATGCTTTTATTATCGCAAATCAATTTAAGGAAACAGCATTAAATGAGGTTTTAATAGGTTTTGGTGATGAATTGCAGTATACATATGAAGTAATTGCGATAGAACCTCAAAACTGGAATGAAGAATGGGAAAAGAATTTTAGTCCGCTCATTATTAATGAAGATTGTTACGTTAGAGCTACTTTTCATGAACATCATCCTCAATACAAATACGAGATTGTAATCGATCCAAAAATGGCTTTTGGTACTGGTCATCACCAAACTACCACCATGATGATGCTTTATATTTTAGAAGCTGATATGCAGGATAAAGTCGTATTAGATATGGGCGCTGGAACTGGAATATTAGGTATTTTGGCATCGAAAAGAGGAGCAAAAGAAATAGTAGCGATAGATAATGATGAGGTTTGTTATCGCAGTGCGATTGAAAATGCAACATTAAATGAAATCACTAATTTAACATCGCTTTGCGGAAGTAAAGAAACTATTCCATCTGTCGATTTTGATATAATTTTGGCCAATATCAATAGAAATATCTTATTGGATCAGATTTCGAGCTATGCTTCAGTTTTAAAAGAAAAAGGAACTATATTCTTTAGCGGATTTTATGAAGATCCAGATTTGGATATGATTAAGGCACATTGTGCTAAATTTAATCTTACCTATGTTGATCATAAAAAAATAGGCGATTGGGTTGCTGCACAATTTTTAAAAGGATAGGAAAATATTAGGATAGAATTTTGAATGATTGAATATGCAGGTGTTTATCTGTTCATTCAAAACTCAATCCTTCAAAATTAATTATATGCGTATACATTTTATTGCCATTGGTGGAAGTGCTATGCACAACTTAGCCATTGCTTTACATAAAAAAGGGTTTAGAGTTACAGGCTCTGATGATGTGATTTTTGAACCATCGAGCACAAGATTGGCAAATTATGGTCTTTTACCTAAAGAAAATGGCTGGTTTGAAAGCAATATTACAGCAGATTTAGATGCGGTAATTTTAGGTATGCATGCTCGTTTAGATAATCCAGAATTAATAAAAGCACAAGAAATGGGGCTGAAAATATATTCCTACCCAGAATATATTTATGAGCAATCTAAATATAAATTAAGGGTTGTAATAGGAGGTAGTCATGGTAAAACTACCATTACTTCTATGATTTTGCATGTGCTTAACTACTATAATAGAGATTTTGATTATTTAGTCGGCGCTCAATTAGCAGGGTTTGAAACGATGGTTAAAATAACAGATTCGGCTCCCGTTATTATCATTGAAGGTGATGAGTATTTGGCATCTCCAATAGATCGTAGACCAAAATTCCATTTGTATAAAGCAAATATTGGGGTAATTAGTGGCATTGCATGGGATCATATCAACGTTTTTCCAACATTTGAGGATTATATTTCCCAGTTTAATAAATTTATTAATACGATAGTTGAGGATGGGAAATTAATTTATTGTAAAAATGATTTAGAATTACGCAAGGTTGTTGTTAACTCTAACGCAACTATTGATAAAATTTCATACACTATTCCAAATCACGAAGTAATAGATGGTGTAACATATCTTTTGCCTCAACACACCCCATTACAAGTGTTTGGTGATCATAATTTAATGAACTTAAATGCTGCTAGATTGGTAGTAGAACAGTTGGGTATAAATGAAGACGATTTTCAGAAAGCTATCTCTTCTTTTACTGGTGCAGCTAAAAGATTGGAGCTATTAAATCATACGAAAGAAACAAGCGTTTATAAAGATTTTGCACATTCGCCATCTAAGTTAAAGGCTACTATTGATGCTGTAAAGGCACAATTTACCAATAGAAAACTAGTAGCTTGTATTGAGTTACATACGTTTAGTAGCTTAACTAAAGAGTTTTTACAACAGTATCATAATACCATGAAAAAGGCGGATATTGCTATCGTATATATTGATGAAAAAACCTTTAAACATAAAAAGATGGAACCTGTGAGTGAGAATGATGTTCAAACATCTTTTAATGATAAAAACATTGTATTTTTTAGTGAAGCTGAGCAATTGGAAAGTTATTTAAGAAGTCTTAATTTTGAGAATACAAATTTGCTGCTCATGAGCTCAGGTAATTTTGGCGGTATGGATTTGGTTAAATTGGCACTAGAGTTGAATGTCTAGACGTAAGAAACAGACGGATACACCAAAAAATGATCAGATGAATATCATTGGGACAAACATTAGACTACTACGCCAAAAAAATGGATGGAGCCAAGCAGAAGTGGCAAAGTTTTTAAAAATTTCAACTCCAGCATTTTCGAAAATAGAAACAGGTGTTACTGATATTAATGTTTCTAGATTAGATCAAATATCTCGATTATTTCAAGTTTCCTGTATAGAGATTATATCTAGAGAAGGAAATAATTTACAACCAGGAACCTTTGTTGAGGTAACTGTGTTAAAAGATAGACTTGCTATGAAAGAACAAGAGATTACTAAACTTCAGAAAAAGATAATTGATCTTTATGAAGAATATAGAAGCGCACCTGCATCAAAAAGATTTCCGCATGGTTAAGTGTCGTTTTCCAAAAGTAGCACCTGTTGCTTGATGAATAGCAATCATTTTTTCATTAAAATCGCCAACCCAAGATAATTCTAATTCTGAATATTGATTTTTAGGCAATACATATTCACCTAGCTTAATAAACAACGCTGATTCTAATCCCAATTTCTGATACGAAGTTTTAGTTCCCATCACAATGGCACGCATACGAGTAACACCAACCCAACGTTTATAGGCAAACTTTAATTTTTCTACTAAACCTAATTTTCCATTTAAACCTTTAATCATTTGGTTAGCATCTGGAATAATTACCACAAACGAAGCAGGATCTCCATTGGCATACGCAAACCAAATTAGCTTTTCATCCATAATTACTTCCATTTGTTTAAAGCTTTCTGTTAAAGTTTCCTTTTTAATAGGAACAAAGTTTTCAAAATCTTGCCAGCCATCATTATAAATATCCATTAAATCGTTAATGTATTTATCAGCGTTGCTCTTTTTGAAATGCTCGAATGTATAATCTGGTTTTGCGGCTACCCAATTTGCAATTTTTGTAAACCTAGCGGGAAAAGGAACTTTAAGATTAATGTGGTTGGTTAATTGTTCATATGCCGTTTCAAAGCCGTAATCGGTAAAAAACTTATGGTAATAGGGAAGATGGTAGTTCATGCCGTAGGAAGGCTGCGTAAATCCTTCTACTAATAATCCCCAGAAGGAATCGTTTTCTCCAAAATTAATTGGACCCTCCATTACCTTCATGCCTTTTTCTTGTAACCATTTTTTAGCGGTATCAAATAATAAAAAGGCAGCTTCTTTGTTATCAATGCATTCAAAAAAACCCATTCCGCCAGTTGGCTGTTCGTAATTGTAAGCTTTCTTATCGTTTATGAATGCAGCAACTCTACCAATGGTTTGGTTGTTGTTATCTTTTAAAATCCATCTTGTACATTGTCCATGTTTAAAAAAAGGATTCTTCTTTTCATCAAAAATTTTCTCAATATCTTGATCTAATGGGCGTATAAAACTCGAATCGTCTTTATAAATAGAGTTTACAACATTTAAAAATTCTTTCTGACTTTCTTTATCCTTAACAGGTACAATCTTCATTTTTGGAGGTAGGTTAAAATAAAAAGCACCCTAAATAGGATGCTTTTAAATATAGAGTTTTAGATCTGATTAATATCTATCGTCGTCGTCATCATCGTCATCATCAAAACTTTCAAATGTATCTAGGTCGTCTAAAGGCACATCAAAGTCATCTTCTTCCTCATCTAAGGTTTCATTATCTTGGATATCATCATCGTCCTCATCGTCTGATTCTTTCTTGCTAGACATCGGCTTGCTTACGGGGTTTTTCTGAATTGGTTTTTTTGGCGTTTTCATAACACAAAAAATTAAGTAGTAGGAAAGTTTTAATGGTACTTCTAAATTACATAAAATCTTTTTAAATAGAAAGAAACCTATTTTTTAGAAATTTTATTTAATTCAAAATTAAAATAAAAAGATTTTTTCCGAAAGTTTTTTTAATTTTTTTCTAGTGCTGAAACGCAGGTAGTTATACTAAATAGTGTGATTTGGGAATGATATTAAACAAAAAAAGCGTCTCAATTTAATTGGGACGCTTTTAACACACAAATGAAACCTGAATTGAGATATAGTTTTAGGTTAGGTTAAAAAATATCTTTTGTCAATCCTATAAGAACGTTTTTATAACAAACAATTTCTTGTTTGTTGAATATCTTACAACAAGTTTAATGCTAATTATAAAACGAATAAATTATATTTAGTAAGTGGTAGTAATAATTGAGTAAACGGTAAAGTTTATCGTAAAGGGACTAAAATTGTGATTGTTGTGCCACTATTTCCGTTCTGTTCTATATAAAGTTGTATAGGTTTTGCTTCAATTTTATTTAACAAGTTTATTCGCTCTTGTGTTAAATCCATTCCTTTACTTTTATGTGCACTGTTTTTTGTGGATAATGAATTTTTAATACCTATGCCATTATCTATTATTTTAATCCACAAATAGTCTTCATCTTTTTGGTCGATATTTATTTTTACCTCACCACCATCTTCTTTTGGCATAATGCCATGCCAAATTGCGTTTTCAATATAAGGTTGTAAAAGCATCGACGGAATTAATGTTTCTTCCTTATCAATCTTTTCATCAACTGCTATGTTGTAACTAAATTTATCGCCAAAACGATTTTTCTCTAAACTTAAATACAGATTTAAATACTCAATTTCTTCTTCTAGGTTAATATAACTTTTGGTACAGATTTCTAAATTCTTCCGTATCAATTTGGCAAAACCTGTTAATACTTTATTTGCCGAGGAAGTATTTTTAGTGTTGATGTAATGTTGGATAGAATTCATCACATTAAACACAAAATGAGGGTTCATCATTGCTTGTAATGCCCTTTGCTCTAACATTAATATTTTATTTTTATTTAGCAGCTGTTCTTGCTCTTTATTTTTTTGTCTTTTAGTAATTCTTACCGTGATTACATATAAAAGATAAGCGCCAACAATTAATAGAATAATTATAAACCACCAGGTTTGCCAGAAGTGTTTTTCTAAAACAAAGTGGATTTTAGCAGGAGTACTCCATTCACTATCCTGACTTTTTGCACTTATTTCAAAAGAATAATTTCCTGGTTCTAGGGATGATAATTCTAATCGTCTGTTTTTAGTTTCAGACCAATTGGCGTTTTCTTTTAAACGATAGCGGTAGCTAATTTTCCGATTTTTAAAATCAATGGCGCTGTAATTAAAGGTGATGGTGTGCTCATCTGGTTTTAATACAAAGCTTGATGAACTTAAATCTAAAGCTTCATTGTTAACGATGATTGAAGAAATGTATGTTTTAGGCGCTTTAGTTTGCTGCGATTTCTGATTGTGCGTAAAATAAACCAAACCATTATTGGTTGCAAAATAAGCAGTATCTGTATCGATGTATAAATCATTCAAATCATCTGATAAGAGATCATTTGCATAATCAAAGGAATTAACGGTGAATTTATTATCCGCCAGTGAAATACGATTTATACCCGTATTACTAATTGCCCACAAATAATTATTCTTTACAAAGAGTTTATTAATAATGTTGTTGTTAAGTCCATCTCTCTGTCTAAGCAGCTTAATTATAGCTCCATCTTTTAAAATAACAATACCATACCCATCGGTGGCCATAGCATAAGTTCTGCTTTTTAATTGCTTGATATCATTTATCCTTTTAGATAATATTGGATAGATTTCGTAGTACTTAGTTAATTTACCAGCGTTAAATTCGGATAGGCCGCTTACGTTAGAAAACCATAATCCCTGCAAGTCATCATAGTAAACACGGTAGGAGCGATCTTTAAAATAATCTTGCTTCTCTTTATAATTTAAAGCAGAAAATTCAAATTTATTCACTCTATCGCTAATAATTACAACTCCTGATGATAACGCTAAAGCCAATTTAGCAGTAGTATCTAAACTGAAATTTTTAACAACAAAAACCGAATTGTTAGTTTCTTTTAAATACTTGATGTTAGTTTTTGCAGGATATAACGATGATAATGAACCCAAACCATAATCAGAGGCGAAGTAGGTAGTTTTATTTTTATCATCGAAAGCTAATTGTTTAATAGTGCTGTATCGTTGTAAATCTGGGAAATTAATTTTCTCTACTGCCTTGTTTTGTCTGTTTAAAATGTTGATGCTGGCATTGTTCATGCCCATCCACAGCCTTCCGTTTGCATCTTTTGCAATACTTTTAACCACATTGCTGGTCAGTCCGTTTTCTTTATCAAATATATATACACGTTCTTTCGCATCGGGCAATCTGTAAATTCCGTTTTTGGTGGTAAACCACATGTTTTGGTTGCTATCCTTTATTACTTGGTTTACATCAACGTTTTTAAGTAATTGTTCAACAGTTCCATCAAACCCCATTACATAAACACCACTATTATTACTTAACCAAAGGGATTTATCATCAACATAAATATAACCAGGGCTATTGCTAAGTAGGCCTGGGTCGGTTTTTAATACCAGCTTATTTACTGATCCTGTTTTAATATTTAACCCAGTCTTATCTAAAAAGTAAACAGATTTATCACGTTTATCAAACAACGTTTTATAAGACAGAGGCAAGAATTTATCTTCCACTAAAACAAAATTATTTCTGATGTAAAGAAATACCGCAGTTGTACTATACGCCCAAATATTGCCCTGCTTATCTTCATGTATAAAAGCATTGCCATACTGTTTTTCGATATTGGGAGAAGTGTATTTAATTAACGATTTCCCATCCCAAACCCCGATAATATTTTTATTGGTTCCAAACCAAATCTTGCCCTTACTATCCTCAAAAAAAGATACAATAACCGCATTAAAATTCAGATGTTTAAGTTGTTTGTCATTATCAGGGTTATATATTTTGCCATTGTAAAAATAGCTCAGCTGACCATTTAGTGTTAAAAACCAAATTCTTCCTTTGCTATCTTCTCTTAATTGTAAAACCTGATTATCTGGTAAACCATCATCTACAGAAAAATTCTCGAACATAGTACCATCAAACCTACTTACACCAGCATCGGTAGCCACCCAAATGTAACCTTTGCTGTCTTGCAAAGTATAATAACAATTATTACTAGGTAAACCATCTTTTGTAGTGTAATGAGGCAAGTATGCAGTTTGTGCATTACTTTTTAGTAGGGGTACAAAAAGTAATGCCAATAGCCAGCAAAGCAGATATAAATATTTACTTCTCACTTTGAAAATTGGTATATGCTTTAATCTTCTCAAAAAAATCACTAGCTCTTCTCCGCGAAACATTTATCAATTCGCCGTTAGCTAAAACTACCTGTAAACCATTTTTAGAGTTGTACTCTTTAATGTATTTAAGATTTACAATGCTAGATTTATGAATGCGGACAAATGTACTATCTGGTAAAATCTCTTCGTAGTCTTTTAGTATTTTAGAAACTGCAATTTTTTCGAGGTTTAATAAATGAAATACAGAATAATTACTGTCGGCTGCAATATGAATAATATCATCAATATCTACTAATCTGTAACCTTGTCCGCTGGGTAAGGTTATTTTTTTGATAGATGTTTTATCGCTTAAATCATTCGCTAAGTTTTTGAGGCTTTCGTTTCTATTGTTTTCGCCTTTATTTAACTTAATGTATTTATCAGCTTTGCTTACTGCTTCTTTTAATTCATCTATATCTATAGGTTTAAGCAAATAATCTAGTGCATTTGCTTTGATTGCTTTTAAGGCATATTGATCGTATGCAGTTGTAAATATTACGGTAGCGTTTGCGTTTTGCGCTTGAGGAATTAACCCGAAACCATTTTCGCCAGGCATGGCAATATCTAAAAAAATAAGTTCTACCGTATGCTGAGCTAGTAAATTACGAGCTTCGTTTACAGATTTTGCAATACCCACAATGTTTACGTTCTCGCAGTTTTCTTGTAAAAGAAAATAAAGCGACGAACGGGCAAATTCTTCATCATCTACTATAATTGCATTTAACACGGCATTTCTATTTAATAGGGCTCAATTTATCAAAAAATAGAGGCAATAGAAAATATTTCTTTCCTCTCAAAATCCAAAGGTGTTTAAGTTTCGTAAGTAACGGATAGAAAACCTTTTAACCGAACCTTAAATTAAAAATCATTCTTATGGAAAATTTAAACGAACAAGATGTAGTGCTAAGTGAAAGCGGCATTTTGGATGCTAAATTACAGCGCCGTTCTTTTTTGCAATATGCAGGAGCAGGCGCAGCAGTTGTAGCTTTAACAGCTGCAGGCTGCAGAAAAGACAGGGTTAATAACTCAATGACAGGTGTAACACTAGATTTTAAAGACGATTTTGGTGTATTAAATTATGCTTATGCTTTAGAGCAATTAGAAGCAGCATTTTATGTACAAGTAGCTTCTGCGCCGCCCTCAGGTTTTAGTGCGGCAGAAAAAGCTTACTTTCAAGATATCCAATACCATGAAGTTGCGCACAGAGAATTTTTTAAAAATGCATTAGGTACAGCTGCTATTGGTAGCTTATCGGTAGATTTTTCGAGTATTAATTTTACAGATCGTACTAGTGTTTTAGCAGCAGCAATGGCTTTTGAAGATTTAGGAGTTGGTGCTTACAATGGTGCAGGTGTACGTTTAAAAAGTACAACTTATCTTTTAGCCGCAGGCAAAATCGTTTCGGTAGAAGCACGTCATGCTGCATATATTCGCGATTTAATTTCAAATGGAACATTCGCTACTGCTCCTCAGGTTAGTTCATCAACCGGATTGGATATGGCTTTAGCGCCAGATGTTGTACTTGCTGCTGCGGGTAAATACATTAAAACGAAAATTAACGTAATTAATCTTTAATCTTAAAACTAGAAATCATGAATATCGTAAATATATTAGAAGAAATAGAAAAAGTTGACGGTGAGATCTATGAAAGGTTAAACCCGCGTAGAGCCGCTATGAAAGACTTTTTTAACATGGGTAAAAAAGTAGCTTTGGCAGCAATGCCACTGGCTTTAGGCTCTGTATTTCAAAAAGCATATGGACAATCTACGCCACAGGCAGTTACAGATGTATTAAATTTCGCTCTAGCTTTAGAGTATTTAGAATACAATTTTTATAACCACGCATTAGCTGGTACGCCAGCAACTCCAATACCAGCAGGTGCTCCATTGGCAGCAATTACACTTATTCGCGACCATGAGTTAGCTCACGTTAATTTGTTAAAAGGTGCATTAGGTGCAGCAGCAAGACCTGCAATACCTTACTCAGATACTGATTATACTGCGGGTGGAACTTTCCCAACTGTATTTACCGATTATGGTACTTTTTTAGCAGTTGCGCAAGGTTTTGAAGATACAGGTGTAAGAGCCTATAAAGGTCAGGCGGGTGTGTTAGTGGGTAATCCAGTACTAACAACAGCATTGCAAATACATTCGGTAGAGGCTAGACATGCGGCGCATATTAGAGCAATGCGTACAACACTTTCGGGTGGTACTACTGTTTATAAACCATGGGTAAGCCTTGGTTCGGCTGGTCAGGCTAATGATTCTGGCGTACCACAAGTAGATGCAGTTTATGCTGGCGAAGACACAACTGTACAAGCAGGAGTAAATATTGTAGGCATTAATGGTAATACTGGTGTAACTAAAGCAGCCGCTGTTGAGTGTTTTGATGAACCACTAGATAGAGCTTCGGTTATTACCATTGCAAACTTATTCTTGCAACCTGGTAAAAAACTTTCATAGGTTATATTTTGTTTAGGTAAGAGGGAGGGAGGCGAGTTGCTTTCTTCCCTTTTTTTATTCCTCACCCTCCGATGTAAAATCGGAGCAGGCTCCAACCCCTCTCCCAAGGAGAGGGGAGTTTATGATGGAAATTAATAGTGTTTAATTTACAGTGGTGTTATTCCTTTTTACAGCTGTATAATTCTTTTTTACAGTTGTATTATTCCTTTTTACAGTTGTATTATTCCTTTTTACAGTTGTATAATTCTTTTTTACAGTGGGATAATTCTTTTTTACAGCTGTATAATTCTTTTTTACAGTGGTGTAATTCCTTTTTACAGTGGTGTAATTCCTTTTTACAGTGGTATAATTCTTTTTGCAGGTGGCATAACTCTTTTAGCGGATGATGGGTTTCTGCTTTCAGGTGTTATTTATAGTACTGTTTTGAGTTTATTAAACCTGATTGGAGTGGAAATACTTTTTGTGTTGCGAATACCTGTTGTTGAATTGCACTGTCTAAAGGTTTCTCGGCTGGGCTCGAAATGACGGCGAAGTGCTCATACAAAAAGATTGTAATGGAAAGCAGGGCTACCTTTAATAGGTGTTACTGTACCTGATTTTCTAATAATTATGTGTTAGAAAGTTTCGGTTGGTGAGACACTAGCCGATAGGTAATAATCTAGGCGAGAAAGATTGCTTCGCCCAATGAAAAATTGGGACTCGCAATGACGAGAGCCTTAGTGGCGGTGAGCTAAAACAGTTACAAGGCTACTTTTTTACAGGCGTAGCTTTGCCAAACTTGCGTGGGTAGTAAGAAAGTGTTACCATAAAATATTGTTGCAATACGTTTCTGGTAGATGTAGTAAATGTATTAGTTCCTGCGTAGTTAAATATTGCTCTATTTTGTTTCAATAAATCTAAAGCTGACAACTTAATTTCTGCATTATTACCTTTTGTAAAACGATAATTTGCTTCTGCATTCCAAATTGTAAAGTTTATGGTTTCACCAACTGATGGATTATTGTTATTGAAGCTTATATTACTGTTTAAAGAAAATTTCTTGGTAAAATTATAGTTGGCACTTAAACCAGAGGTAAGTGTTGTGTTTTTGTAAGTAGTATTTAATGTTTGCTGCTTTGACGAACTTGTTGCAATACTTTGTGTCCCTTCTAAAGCGAATTTATCCTTAAAAGTAAAGTTAGTAGAGATTTTATTTTCAGTTGAGGTATTGGTAGAGAAGTTAAAAACTCCATTTAAATAGTTTGGTGTACGATTAATGTTAAAGTTAGTGGTATATCCAAATTTCAATTCGGCTGATTTAAACTTTAACGATTTGCGTATATCTCCATAAAGGCGAGCGTACTTGCTGCCATTAGCGTTTGCCAAATAATTATTTCTTCTATTTCTGGCATCGATGAATGAACTATCAATAATTGCATCTTCAATTAAACCAATTGAAGCGTTTGCATTAAAATTGAGCGTATTTTTATTCCGCATATCATAACGATACAAGTTTAAATTTAAAGACTTGGTTTTTGCTTCAACAAGGTTGATGTTTCCTCTTTGCAAATTATATAAATTGGTACTGTCTGTTAGGGGTGCTAATTGATTAACGGTAGGGATAGTAATTTGTGTATTGTAGTTTAGTGAAATGCTTGTTTGATGAGTTCCGTATTGGTAATTAGAATAGGAAATGCTAGCATTTGGTACGAAATTGTTATAATTTCTATTGATGTTTTGAAAACCCTTTATTGATTTATTGTCTTGATAACTCAATTGTTGTGCGGCGGTTAATTTTATCCTTAAGCTTTTATTATACCGATTGCTTAAATTCTTGCTAAAGTTTTTGGATATGGAAACCCCAGGTGTAAATACTGTTTGATTGGTTTGTAAGTTGTTTGAGAGATAATTATTTGCTTGGTAAGTGCTTCCATTTAAATCTTGAACTTGATTGTTGTTTTTATTATTGTCCAAATCTAGCTTTGCTGATAATTCTGCATTAAAATTTGATAAGTTTTTATTTCCAAAAAACAACGACTTTAAGTCGCGTAGAGTTAGATTGATGTTTTGATTAAAGCTTTTAACATTGGTTTGATAGTTTCTATTAAAATCTCTATTTAATGTTGGGGTTAACAAATCTCTAAAAGCGGTAATTTCATTTCTATCGGTATTTCTATTGTTCATAGATAGATTATAACCCACATCTATGCCTTTAAATCTCTGTTTCCAGTTGTTATAATTGTTATAACTATAATTTGCCCTTAAATTAAAATTCTGATTATCTGAGTTATTTGTACTGCTTCCGTTATTTGTACTGGTAATTTGGTTATTGTTATCAGAAGCATTTCTAATGTTGGTTTGTATGCTGCTACTGTTATCTGTATTAAAAGTTTCGCTAATATCAAGTTGATGATTTTTTTTATAGTAATTGAACTGTGAATTTAAACGGTGACTTTCGCTATTGTTAACAGATGCATTTTCTGAAAAAGAAAATAGCTTGTTATTAGTTGATAATGTGGTTATGCTCTGATTTTTACCAGTGTTATTTGATTCTATATTCTTAAAATAATAATCTGCACTTAATGAACTTTTGTTATTCCATTCCTTGCTGTCGGGTGTAAAATTATAGTTCATTTTGGCACCTGCTACTGTTCCTTTATTAATACCTGTTTGCCTAAAATCTGGTTGATATTCTATACTTGTACCTACACCTTTGAAGGTGCTGTTTCTAACCAAAGTATTAATATCATTTGGTGTTTTATTTACATCGTTTGTAGCACCAATAACCGAGAGTTGTAATTTTGGTGTGGTTAAATTAATGTTGCCATCAATTTGGTAATGGTTATTGGTTCCGTATCCAAAGCCAATCTTGCCAAAGTAAGACCTGTCTTTTCCTTTCTTTAATTTTAAGTTAGCTACTAGGTTACTATCTAAAGGATTATTACGATCGGCGTTATTAAATATCTGAATTTTCTCTAATGCATTTTTTGGTATATTTTGTAGCGTTACTTTATTATCTCCATCAAAAAATTGTTTGCCATTTACCAATAAACTTTTAACTTCTTTACCATTAACTGTAATAATACCATCGCCCCAAACGGTAATGTTTGGTACTTTTTTAAGCAAATCTTCTACCGTTGCATTGGAGTCTAACTTAAATGCAGCTGCGTTTATTTCTAAAGTGTCGTTGTTGTAAGTAATGGGGGGTATGTTGATTACTACTTCTTTCAAAGTATCAGTTCGAGGGTTTATTACCAAAGTTTTTAAATCGAGCATACTTTGGCCTTTCGGAATTGTTATTTTTTGACGGAATGTTTGATATCCTACATTACTAATATCAATTCGTAGTATTTGTCCAATTGGCACATTTGTAAATTTAAATTCACCATAATTATTACTTAGTTGATAGTTTAAAACAGAACTATCGGCACGGTAAAGAGAAACAGTGGCAGACTTTAAAACATAATTGTGAACTGTATCGCGAACTATGCCTTTGATAGTTCCTGTTGTAGGTGCAGCAGCAGGTTGTTGTGCGTAAGATGAAGAAGTAAATAGGCATAATATACCTATAGCTAAAACGAGGAGAAAGCGCATAGATTACTTGGTTTTTGGTTTGAAGACTACTAATACTGGGTTACTTTTTCTGTTGCCAGTTTTAAAGTAATTTTCTAAAAGTGGAGGATATTTTACTGCCTTATCTGCACTTCGTTCTTTAAAGGCAAACATAGCTAATGAAGAATAGCTGGTATAAAACTTTCCATCTTCAAATGCCAAAAATCCACGATTTTCAAAATCATAGCCAAAGCCAGAATCCGTAATTGGTAAAAAAGAAGAAAGACTATCAGGTTCTAAATCTTGAAATGAAAGTAATTCGCTTGTTTTGATATTATAGATTAGATTTTTCTTTTGGTCCTTATCCCAGAAAATGTTCGAAAACCTTAAGTAGAGATTATCCCCTAATAAATAGCTTTTCCCTAGACCATGTATGATCTTTTTATTTTTTTCGAAATAATCGAACCTTTTCTTTACATAGATAGGATTGGTTAGAAAATCTTTAGGTAAAGTATTAATGGCGGGAAGAATGAATTTATAGGCTAATGAAACCTTTTCTGGTGTTATTTTAAATAAGTTGTAATCGTAAAAAGTGCTCCAAAATGCCTCATTGGGAGCATACTGACTAATTCCACCATCACCATACCAATCATCCGTTTCGTATAGTTTAGTGTCAAATTTAAAATAACCAACGGTGTCTTTTTTAATTTTATTAATGATGTTTAACTTGTAAAAAGTACTGTCTTTGCCCTTTTTAATATACATGCCTAACTTTGCAAGGATATTACCATTGGACATCGCAATCTCGTCTGAATAGCTATAGTTTTTTACTTTTTTAATAAACTTACCATCCATGGTGAAATATTGAACATTGTTGCCGGTGAAGATTATGATATAGTCTTTACCTTCTTCATTTACGGTTCTGAAACCGTAAGACTGTGCTTTTTCTTTATCCTCTTTATCAGTTTGAAGTTTGGTAGCATCAATTTTGCTAATGTACTTTCCTTCATCACTAAAGAGTAGGATAGATCTGGTGTCGTAATCATAAATAATATACTTATTACCAGCTATTTTAAGTTGTGCAATGTTTCCAAACAGGCTTTCTTTGGTGGTTTCTAAAGGGATAAATTTTACTTCATCAAAAACTTGTGAAACTGCGGCACCTCTTGCACTTTGAGGGTCGATACGGAGGGTAACCATATCGGTGCTATCTACCTTAGCTTGAGAAAAAACTTGGGTGTAGCATAATATGAAGAGAAAAAGAGGGATGATTTGCTTTAGGGGCATATTTGATTGATAAGTGTTTGGTTTTAAAATTTAACGGCAGTTTTATCCCAACAGATTATCAATTTCCTAACGCTTGTTAAATCTTTTCAATTATAACTAAAAAAATCGTTTTATGGTAGGGGGTGGTTATGATTTAACATAATTTAAATGTTTTTTGATTATAAGATTTTCGTCATTGCGAGGAGAGAAACGACGAAGCAATCTTTTTTGTCTTCGGTTCACCGCCACCGATGGCTCTAAACTTTTTCTTGATAAAAAGTTTAACAAAAATCAAGGCTTAGTATCATTTTTTCGGTAGCATATATTGTTTTTTGTCCTCAAGAGCAATCGTGGTTCTCGGATTAAGCGATCAAAACTTTTAAGGCAACAAGCAGCAGGTTCGATGAAGGATCGAACTGGCTCATTGTTTTGGACGGTGGTTTTTGAACGTTTTTGCACAAGTTTTAATGCTTTCTCCTTCGGGATGCTACAAGGCCGGTCCTCGTACTTGGCGGTGGGTTGTGGTTTGGGAAAGGTTGTAAGGCGGCCGTCCTTGCGAGGTACGAAGCAAGGACGTTTATTAATAAAATAGAATAAAATAAAAGCTTAACTCTTATTTACCATTAATATAAATTTCGTTTAAGAAGATATCCTTGTTTTTGGTGTCCTTGCCATCTGCAACTAAACAAGCTAATGAATGTCCAATTCCATCTACGAAAACCGAATTTATATATACCGTACTTTTACTTGCTTCATTCCTTCCAATTATTTGGTAGGTTGTAAAACCTTTAACCTTGATGACTTTGGTGTCCTTAAAGGTGTATTTTGGCATAGTTGGGATTAATCCTTCCATGAAACCATCAACAAATGTTTGTGTTTCTACTTCCGAATTAAATTGTTCTAAGCTCATACCAGTAGCTTTTAGTAGGTCGACAATGGTAACTACAAATATTAATCCATCCTTATCTTTAACTACAAAAGCATTCTCATTCTGTTTTGTTGGTTCGACTGGGAAGTTTACACTTACTTTATCAGATATTTTCAGTTTAAACCAGTCTTTTTGTGCATTAACTTGAATGCTTGAAACAATAATGAATAGGGATAAAATAGATTTTTTTAACATAATGAGCGCATTTGAAGATTAATTATAGGTTAATAAGTAATTACTTGTTCTTCTAAATGAGCGGGTAAATCGCGGTAGTTATATTGTTGACCACGAAGTTGTGGTTCAAAACCCGCTTCTTTAATAGCAGTTTGTATACCATTTGCTGTAAAACGATGTGGTGCACCTGCCGCAGATACTACGTTTTCTTCTATCATGATAGAGCCGAAATCATTTGCACCTGCGTGTAAACACAATTGTGCAACGGCTTTACCAACAGTTAGCCAACTTGCTTGTATGTTTTTTATGTTAGGTAACATTATTCTACTTAGTGCTAACATTCTTATATATTCATCGCCTGATACGTTGTTGCTAATGCCACGTAAACGTTTTAATAAAGTGCCGTCATCTTGAAATGGCCAAGGAATGAATGCTAAAAATCCTTTTGCATGTTCGGGTTTTTCGCTTTGTACTTCTCTAATCCAAACTAAATGTTCAAAACGTTCTTCAATAGTTTCTACATGACCAAACATCATGGTTGCAGAAGTAGTTATATCTAACTGATGGGCTGCTCTCATTACATCTAACCATTCTTGTCCGCCACATTTACCCTTAGAAATTAACCTACGAACTCTATCATTTAAAATTTCTGCACCAGCGCCAGGTAAGCTATCCATACCATTTGCCTTTAATTCTTTTAAAACTTCAGTGTGTGAAATTCCTTCTAGTTTAGCAACGTGAGCAATTTCTGGTGGACCTAAAGCGTGTAATTTTAAATCGGGATATAATTCTTTTAGTTCTTTAAAAAGGTTGGCATAAAATGATAGGCCTAAGTCTGGGTGATGTCCGCCTTGTAATAAAAGCTGATCTCCGCCTAAGCGAAAAGTCTCTTCAATTTTAATTTTATAGGTTTCAATGTCGGTAATATAACTTTCATCGTGACCAGGACGGCGGAAGAAATTACAGAATTTGCAGTTGGCAATACAAACGTTGGTGGTGTTTACATTGCGATCTATTTGCCAAGTAACTTTGCCGCTTGGCACTTGAATTTTTCGTAATTCGTTAGCTACATAACCTAGTTCGGCAGTTTCTGCATTATGGTATAAAAAAACGCCTTCTTCTTTGGTTAAAAAGTCGAATTTTAGAGCCCTCTGTAATAATTCGGCAGTATTCATGGTACAAAGATAATTTTTTTAGTCGGAAAGTTTTCTAGTCCGTAAGTCAGAAAGTTTTGAGTTCGGAAGTTGTAAACGGACTTTCTAATGTCGGACTTTCTAACTAATATGTAATTTTAATTTCTTTTACCTAAACCTCGGACTTTCGGACAATCAACTTTCGGACTTTTCTATATCTTTACACCTCTAAAAAATGATATGGTAGATTTTAATCGTTTTACGCTCGCTAATGGTTTAAAGGTTTTGGTACACGAAGACCCAACTACGCCAATGGCCGTTTTAAATATTTTGTATGATGTTGGTGCACGAGATGAGGAGCATAATAAAACAGGTTTTGCACATTTATTTGAGCATTTAATGTTTGGTGGTTCGGTAAATATTCCGAGTTACGATGAACCTTTGCAACGTGTTGGTGGCGAGAATAACGCTTTTACCAGTAACGACATTACGAACTATTACATTACGTTGCCTGCAACAAATATCGAAACTGCTTTTTGGCTAGAAAGCGATAGAATGTTGAGCCTTGCTTTTTCTGAAAAGAGTTTGGATACGCAACGAAATGTGGTAATGGAAGAGTTTAAACAACGTTACCTTAATCAGCCTTATGGCGATGTTTGGTTAAAATTACGTCCGTTAGCGTATAAAACACATCCCTATCAATGGGCTACAATTGGTCAGGATTTAGCGCAAATAGAAAATGCAAAGATGGAAGATGTGAAAGCGTTTTTCAAAAAGCATTATAACCCGCAAAATGCTGTTTTAGTAGTTGGTGGAAATGTTAAGACTGAGGAGGTTAAAAAACTAGCCGAAAAATGGTTTGAGCCTATCCCGGCAGGAGATAAATATACTAGAAACTTACCTAAAGAATTACCACAAACTGAGGCGAGAACCTTAACTGTTACTGCAAATGTGCCTTTAAACGCAATTTATATCGCTTTTAAAATGCCAGCCAGAATAGATGCAACGTATCAGACTTATGATTTGATGTCGGATATTTTATCTCAAGGACAATCATCTCGTTTGTACAATAGTTTGCTAAAAGAACAGCAATTATTTAGCGATATTAATGCGTATTTATCTAGCAGTTTAGACGAAGGTTTGTTTGTTGTAGAAGGAAAATTGGTTACTGGAATTGATAAAGAAGTTGCTGAAAAGGCTATTTGGGAAGAACTGAATAAACTAACCACCGATTTAGTGAGCGATGATGAGTTGACTAAGGTGAAAAACAAATCGGAATCTATTATGGTATTTGCCGAAATGAATTTGTTAGACAAAGCAATGAACTTGGCTTATTATGAGTTATTGGGTGATGCAGCAACACTAAATACAGAAATAGATAAATATTTGGCCGTTACTGCAGCGCAGATTAAAGAGGTTGCAACAACAACTTTTGTTAAAGAAAAATCATCTACTTTATATTATTTAGCCAATGCTTAATCGTACACTAGCGCCTGCCTCAAAACAGGTTAATGATATTAATTTTATTGCTCCAACAAAGCAACAACTGGCTAATGGTATTCAGGTTTTTACTGTAAATGTTGGTCAGCAAGAGTTAGTTCGTATCGAATTTATATTTGAAAACGTAAACTACAATCAGAATAAACCATTGCAGGCGGTAACTGTAAATAGTTTAATAAATAACGGTACTAAAACGTTATCTGCTAAAGAGATTGCTGAGAAAGTAGATTATTATGGTGCTTTTTTGCAAACAGAATATGGTGCAGATCAAACTACAATTACACTTTTTAGTTTAAATAAACATTTGGTTGCGGTGTTGCCAATTGTTAAATCAATTTTAAATGAGAGTGTTTTCCCGCAACAAGAGTTGGATATTTTTATCCAAAATCAGAAACAGAAGTTGCAGGTAAATTTGCAAAAGAACGATTTTATTGCTCGTAAAACATTTGCCAATACCATTTTTGGAGATACAGCTTATGGTTCTGATATTTCTATGGCAGATTACGATGCCTTAAAAAGGGATGATCTTTTGACTTACTTTAAAGCTGCTTTTAAACCTGCAAATTGTACAATTATCGCCGCTGGTAAATTTGAAGCTAAAGAATTTGATTTGCTTAATCAGTTTTTCGGTCAAGAATGGGAGAATAATGAACCATCAACCGTTAATGAACTTACCTATGCACCAGTTGAGGGTGGCGAAATTTATATAGAAAAAGCAGATGCTGTTCAATCGGCTATACGAATGGGTAATTTGAGTATTAATCGTAAACATCAAGATTTTCCTGCATTGCAGATATTAAATTGCTTGTTAGGTGGTTATTTTGGCTCTCGCTTGATGGCAAACATTCGTGAAGATAAAGGGTATACCTACGGAATTGGTTCGGGCATAGCTTCTTTAAAAGATGCTGGTTACTTTTTTATTGCTACTGAAGTTGGAACGGAAGTATGTGCAAATGCGTTGCAAGAAATAGAAAAGGAAATTAATATTTTAAAAACGGAGTTGGTAGGTGAGGAAGAATTAGATTTAGTTCGGAATTTTATGTTGGGTTCTATGTTGGGTAGCTTAGAAAATGCTTTTTCTCATGCTGATAAGTTTAAAAACATTTACTTCTCTGGCTTAGATTACGATTATTACAGTAAATACATCCACACTGTGAAAACCATTAGCGCCGAAGAATTAAAAGCTATTGCTAATACGTATTTAAATTGGAATGCAATGACGAGAGTTGTTGTTGGTAAGAAATAATTGATTTTTGACTCCGTTCTATTTAGCGTCATACCCAACTCGATTGGGTATCGTAAAGCAATAGAAAGGGTAAATGGCTTGTTTTATGCATTACGATTCCCATTTTCACGGGAATGACGAATACCGACCGATAATTAAAACCTGTTCTATCGTAAAACGATAGAATAACTAATTTGAATTAATGAACAATCTAACAGAAAACCCAGAATACACTTATATAATTAACCCAGATCTTGCTAAAATAGATTGGGACTATGTGATTTCACTATTTTATAAAATAGAATGGAAGCATCGCAAAGCGGAAGAAATAGCTGCTGCATTTAGAAATAGTTCTACTACTCTTTTTGTTTTTAAAGGCGAACAGATTATTGCTTTTGGTAGAGTAGTAGGCGATGGGCGCTATTACGCCATGCTTGCAGATATTGTAGTAGACCCAGATTTTCAGGGGCAGGGACTTGGAAAATACTTGGTGACTACATTGAATAATCAGTTAGTTGATTATCACTTTGTGAATTTAAGTGCTGCTCCAGGCGCCGATCCTTTTTATAAAAGTATGGGTTGGAAAAAACAAACGACCGCTTTTATTTGGCCTCAAGGACCGAAGCAATTAAGGCAACATTGCGAGGAAGAGTAAGATTTAAGGGATATTATATAGTCAAATCGTCCTTGCGAGGAAGAATGACGAAGCAATCTGTTTTGCAGGAAAGATTGCTTCGTCCCGATGAAAAATCGGAGACTCGCAATGACGAAACGTTCATAAAACTGTTTAATTAATGCCAAGGTTGGCGCTCCCACCAACTAGTAATTTTTATCTATACTGACATAAATAAGCAGTTTGCGCATTGGCTTTTACTTTAAAGGATGAGTTTTTCTCAACTTCAAAAGATTGCCCAGCTTTAATGCTTTGCCATTCGGTAGTATTAGGGAGTAATGCAATTAATTCGCCTTCAATAACATGCATAATTTCTTTGTTTGATGTACCAAATTCATATTCACCAGGGTTAATTACACCTACGGTAGATTTTCCTTCGGAAGTATGGTAACCTAAAGATTTAACATTGTTCTCAAAATATTGGTTTTCGGTAATCATGTTTATAAAGTTTTCGTTAAAACGGCTTTTTGTTTATCTGCTTGATATATTTTTTTGTTGAAATCTACAAACTCATTGTATTTTTCTGGCGGAAACTTTTTTGCCGTCATTGTTTGTGTACGCGTATAGGTTATGGTATTGTCTTTTGTGATAAACTTGGCAGTGTAAGTTCCAAACTCTGAGGTGAGTGTAATGTCTTTTGGAAGAAATTCGACAGCATAACCTTTTGGTAAAGTGTAACTAATTTCATCATCATCTTGATAGCTAAAAGATACTGCAAAATAGGTTTTACGGTTTTCTATTTTAGCAGGAACACTTTCCTTTCTATTGATAAGGTTAAGCGTTAAAAATGCTTTATCACCTCCTTGAGTTAACAGTTGATTACTTTTAAAATTGATTTCCTCAGTCATTATTGGTAAAGCTTTATCTGCCTGATTAAACTTAAAAGAAATTAATTCGGCTCCTGGAATACCATTGGTTTCATTAATTCTTTTGCGTTGCTCAACAGGTTCTATCAACAACATTCTCATGTTATCTTCAAATTGAGCATTTCCGTAAGCTGATTTTATGTCGATATCTGCTGTGCCATCCTCTTTAAAATTTATCTTTGTTTTTCTAACCTGATAATTATCTTTTGCATTGTAAATAGGGGTGTGTACTAATTTTCCACCATCTTCGGTTATCATTAAAACATTTCTATCAGAGTTGTCGTAACCAATAAATCCCATTGGGCTATATTGGCTTGTACATTCTAAAAATGTAGTGTCTTTTTCTAAAGGAACGCATAAAATCATGTGGTTTGCTTGCCCCATGCTCGAGTAATTTGGATTTAAACCAGGCATTCCGTTACCAATTACAATAAGGTTAGATTTAATTCCGGCTTCATTTAATAAAGCTTTCATATAGTTAGATAACGCCTTGCAGTCGCCATAATTTACTTGCGCTACCTTTTCTGCTAAAATTGGTTTAAAACCTCCAATACCTAATTGTACACTTACATAACGTGTATTTTGTTGCAAATGATTATATAAAATCCTCATTTTTTCTTTAGGCGTTTTTGCATCCTTAATTAAACTTTGGATTTGAGTTTTTGTAGCTGGAGGTAAAACATTTGCATTTTCATTTAGTTTAGATATCCATGCCCCAAAATTTTTCCAAGTATCAAAGTTTCCAGTTGTGTTATCGTATTCAAATTGTGTTGGAGATACTTTTACCCAATCTACACTGTTTTCTAAACCAATGCTTAGTGGTTCACTTTCAATAGCTGGTGTATTTGTGGTAGACCATTTGTATTGGGTTTTATCTCCCACTTTGGTAGAATCTGTTTTTAAATTCTTGCTTGTTAAAAATTTTAAAGCTAGTGTTGGATTTTTTTGAATGGTATAAACTGATTTTTCTGTTGAAATATTATACCCTTTGATAGCACGCCAAGAAGGCATTGATAATATTCCTTTAAAATCTTGACTATAACTATATTCGATGGTGTAGGGGTAAGCTGTGCTGTAAAATTTTAATAGTTTAATGCGATTATCTTCAAATATCGAATAATCAGAAATTAGACTTTGGTCTTTAACATCAGATGATTTGTATTCTTTAACTTTTTTTCCAGTTGCATCATACAAAGTAGCTTTGATGTTATAAATACTGGAGAATTTATCATAAGGCTCTGCCATTTCTGCATAATCATCACCAGCTTTACTTAAAATGGTAATGGCTACTTTATAATCTACTTGTCCAGAGCCAATACTTTTGTAGTCAAAAAACTGCTCTTCATTGCGCACCACCGCTATGGCATCTTTTGTTAAGTTTTCGGGTATTTTAGCAGCATCATAAGTAGTTTGTGCATAACTATAAGAATTAATAACGGCTAAAAAAGTTAAGAAAATTAGCTTCCTCATTCGGCTTTCTTTTTAAATACAATTTGTTCGGCTTGTTTTTGTACGATAGATTTAAATAACTCCTTTAAATCAAAATAATCTTCAGGAGTATAAAATGATTTTGTGATGTCTATAGTACTTTTAACCATTAATGTTTTCCCTTCACCTAAAAACTGAATACTAAATACTCCTTTATTATCTGGTAATTTAAAAATGCCGCCTTTTGGTAATTTTTCTACTTCATATTCTTCTGGAAAAGTTACGGTAATGCGGTAATTTTCTTTAATAGGATAAGCAAAGTCTACAGGGAAAAGTCTTTCTTCATGTTTAAACATATTCTCTTTGGTGCGTTCAAATAACAAAGGGGTAAAGTATACCAAATTACCAGCTTCTTCTACGTTATCTTCAATCACAACATCCATTGATTCGGTTAGCATTTCATCCAAATTATCAAGATTATCGATTTTATAATTTGATAATTCTAAGCCTGGTTTATCTTTTTTATAATTTTTTAGAAATTCGGTTTCATTATTTGTAGTTCTGTACTTATCTCTTAAGTTTAATGCTGCATATCCTTTAGAATATTGAATTATTTTTCCAGTTAATTTATTTTCTTTATCGAGTGCCAAAACATAATTAAAGTTTTTTTCGTTTGTGAAAGTAGGTTCAATTGGAATCCAACTACCTTTTGTTGTGCTTAAGTCCATCAAAAAACCTTGATGATTCAAATTGTCGTAAGAAATCATTCCTAATTGTAAATCTTTATCAGTTGCATCTATTAACACATTTTTGTTGTTAATTATAACACAAGCTACAACATTATTAAATTTAGAAATTACTGGAAATCCAGGATGAGCACCGTTATCCCTAGTGCTAATTAATACTGCGTATGCATTAATTTTTGCTTCTTTTAACAAACTGATTAAGCTTAAATTGATATCAGCAGAATTTCCAGATTTCTTTTCAAAAACAGTTTTAGGGTTAGTTCCGCTAGCGTAAATACTATGCTCATCGTTCCACTTTACATTGTTTTTTATGTAATCAAAAATAAGTTTTGTTACAGCTAACGTATCTTTTTCTCCTTTCAAAATCGTAGGAAGCACAGATTTTGCATAAGAGTTTTTGTTAACAAACTGACCAAAATTTTCATCTTCTACTAAGCCAGAAATGATTTTTGTCCAATTGCCATTGTAATCTTTATATGGTTCACTTGGAAATTGAGTCCCTTGTAATTCAAAATCAAGCATTGGGCGATAATCATCTAGAGTTGTGATATAAGCTTCATCTTTTAAAGCGGGTACATTTTCTAACACATATTGATCATAAGTTGCAGTAGAGTTTAATCCATTAACATAAGTTGCATTTACACTTTCATGTTTTGTACGGTTAACGCTTAAATAACCACTAAAATTCGTTTTATAAGTAAGATATTGTGGAATTTTAACATTGTATTCTGTATAAAGTGTAGGTATATCACTTTGGAAACTCCAACCACGAAGATTAAAAATGAAATCTGATTTAATAGTGTACTTGAATTCTAGAATAGAACCCTCCTTTACATTTGGCAATGCAAATTTTTTGTAAGTATACTTCTTATTAAATTCTTCAGTAAATTTTGCATCTCTATTGAGTTTACTCGTTACCATTTTACCATCAACCATGTTGTAGGTAGCTGCATCCATGCCATAAAGATCTTCTTTAGCAGAATTACTTCCTTTATATAAACCAATTTTATAGTTTGCTAAATCATATCCATTTTTATTTAAAACTTTATAGCGGATATGTCTTTCATAAACATAAACGAAACCACCACTACTTGGGCTTATTTCGAAATAGCAATTACCTACGTCGAATATTTTAATAGCTGCTGCGGCAGAATCCTTGCCAGAAGCTTTAATTTGAAATTCTTCAGGGGTGATTTTTCCGAATTTAAATTCTTTTTTTTGGGCATAGCCGATTAAATGGCATGCAGAAATCCCTAAGAGGAGTAGGAGAGCTTTAATTTTCATGAATACGATTATCTTAGTACAATAATATAAACATATTTATAAGTTTCTTTAAAACCTAGTAAATATGTTCAGTTAAATAATGTATCAAAAAAGTTATATAAAAAAGCTTATTCCTTGCTCTGTAAAATCGTTACTTTTCCATCCATTGTACTCACTAAAATGTTTTTTCCATCGATTACATTTATGGTATTAATCATTGAGTTATCAATTTTATGCGCCCATAAATTTTGTTTAGTTTTTGGATCAAAAGCATACACCACTCCATTTTTAGTTCCATAAAATACTTTTCCATCTTTTTCAATTAACATTGATGGTATGTGTTCATACCCAAAACCTGCATTTAATCTCCAAGCTATACCGGGGTCTGTTGATTGAGTTTTATAACCAACAATTTCATCTTGCATGGTTTTTCCGTAAACTGTACTGCTATCGGCAGATAAACCAATTGATTCTCTAACTGTAGCTTCTTTATTTCGCCATAAAGTTTGACCATTATTTGCATCTATTGCCGTTAAAAAACGATCTGGTGCTGCAATATAAACAACCCCATTCGTCGCAACTGGCGTAACCATAGCTGGCGAAAACATTCTATTTCCATTCCCATTATCCCATTTCCAAACTAAACTACCCGATTTAAGATCTAATGCATACAAATGCCTTCCCCAAGCGCCAAAAATAACTTTGCCTTGATAAATTAATGGTTTATCAACAATAGCACCTTCAACACCATCAAATTTCCAAATTACTTTTCCTGTTTTAATGTCTAAAGCTCTAAAACTATGATCGCTTCCTCCAATAAAAACTACATCACCATCAATTATTGGCGATCCTAAGACCGAATTTGGAGTTTCAACTTTCCAAACTAATTTGCCATTGGCGATGTTTAATGCATATATATATCCATCGCCAGAGCCTAAAATAACCAATTGGTTTTTAACCACAGGTGATGAATAAATTGCGCCTTTAGTTTGATAAGTCCACACTTTTTTTCCAGTTGTTCTGTTTAAAGCCTCAACTAAACCTAAACTATTTCCAAAAATTACTAGGCTATTGCTATAAGCAGGCGTATTTACCACATTTGCACTCGAATGATAAGTCCATAACTCTTTAACGTCGCTATATTTTTTATTAATGTCGTAACTCGGCCTTTCGTAGGCTTTTAAAGTTTGATGAACAAAAGTTTTCAAAGGGATTTTTCGCCAAGGTGCTAATAACTCTTGAGTTGGTTTTTTAAGCGAAAAATAAACAGTGTCTTTTGTCATGTTTACCACATTGTATCCGCCAATACTATCTTTTGCTCTTAAGTTAGAACGCCCCATTGTACCAAAAATCCCTTCAAAATTATATTGATGGTTATTGTGTCCATGACCACAAATAATATATTGTACATTTCTAGTTTTTAATCGGTCAGTAACCTCATACCAATTATCTAAACTGTTATCAATAGGGTAGTGGTTGGCAAAAATGATCGGCATATCTTTAGGTGTTTTCTTCAAAATACTATCCAACCAAACAGTGGCATCTCTTGGAATGTGACCATCAGACATGCGTACATAAGGTCCAGAAGCGCAACCTATAAAACGATAACCTTTATAATCGAACGTAAATTTATCGTAACCAAATTCTTTAATGAAACTAACTCCACCAGATTCCGACCAACCAGTATCATGATTGCCTGGCATAATGTAATATGGTTTCTTTAATCCTGATAAGATTTCTTTAGCCAATTTCAATTCCTCATTAGTACCCATTTCAGTAATATCTCCAGTAATGATGATAAATTCTAACTCAGGTTGATTGTTGATATCAGCAACAGTTCTTCTTAAATCTTCATCCGCATTTGCGCTACCAATATGGGTATCGCTTACAAAAGCATATTTAAAATTTTGGGCAAAAATAGGAAGGCTAAAAATGGAAAGAATAAGGAAGAAAATCAGTTTTTTCATTAGAATATAGTTTAATCACTAAAGATGCTCAATTCTTTTTAGGCACAACAAAACGTAATGAAATTTTTATATTGATGATTATGTTGTATCTTTGCCTGGCAAATAATAACTCCTAATTTATTTGCTATGCAACTCGATCCCCAAAAATTTATTGCTACTGGTTTAACGTACGATGACGTATTGTTAGTGCCTGCATATTCAGAAATTTTGCCCCGTGAAGTGAATACAAGCACTTTTTTGACCAAAAAAATCAAATTAAATGTACCCTTGGTTTCTGCAGCTATGGATACCGTTACAGAAGCAGAATTAGCTATTGCCATTGCACAAAATGGTGGTATCGGAATGCTGCATAAAAATATGACGATTGAAAGACAGGCCGAAGAAGTACGTAAAGTTAAACGTTCTGAAAGTGGTATGATTCAAGACCCTGTTACGCTATTAGAGAGTGCTATTGTTGCCGATGCTTTTAAAATTATGAAAGAGCATAAGATAGGAGGTATTCCTGTGGTAAGTGTAGATAATAAATTGGTTGGAATTATTACCAATCGTGATCTGCGTTTTCAAAAAGACATGAATAAGCCAATTGCAGATGTAATGACTAAAGAAAATTTAATCATTGCGCCAGAGGGAACTAATTTAATTCAAGCAGAAGAAATTCTACAAAACTATAAAATAGAAAAATTACCAGTTGTAAACGCAGAAGGTTATTTATGTGGATTAATCACTTTTAAGGATATTCAAAAAGTAAAAAACTATCCAGCTGCATGTAAAGATGAAAGAGGTCGTTTACGCGTAGGTGCTGCAGTCGGAGTTACAGCAGACACCATACAACGTGTAGATGCTTTGGTAAAAGCTGGAGTGGATGTGATTACAATTGATACCGCACATGGTCACTCAAAAGGTGTAGTTGATAAATTAAAAGAAGTTAAAGCGAAATACCCTGATTTGCAGGTGATTGTTGGTAATATTGCTACTGGTGCTGCAGCCAAATTTTTAGCAGATGCAGGAGCTGATGCTGTTAAAGTTGGTATTGGTCCAGGTTCTATTTGTACTACCAGAATTATTGCTGGTGTAGGTGTTCCGCAATTATATGCAGTTTTCGAATGTGCTAAAGCATTAAAAGGAACCGGAGTTCCTGTTATTGCCGATGGCGGAATTAAACATACTGGCGATATTTCTAAAGCAATTGCGGCAGGTGCAAGTACGGTAATGGCAGGTTCATTATTTGCTGGAGTAGAAGAATCTCCAGGTGAAACGATCATTTATGAAGGACGTAAATTCAAATCTTATCGTGGAATGGGTTCTATCGAAGCGATGGAACAAGGTTCAAAAGACCGTTATTTCCAAGATGTTGAAGATGATATTAAAAAACTGGTCCCAGAAGGAATTGTTGGCCGCGTACCATTTAAAGGAACTTTAGCCGAGGTAATGTATCAATATGTTGGCGGTTTACGTGCCAGCATGGGTTACTGTGGTGCTGGTACTATTGAAAAATTACAAGAAGCACAATTTGTTCAAATTACGGCTGCTGGTATGAGAGAAAGTCATCCTCACGATATTACAATTACAAAAGAAGCACCAAATTATACAAGATAAGATTTTCTTTATTTGAAAAGCAATTACAGCGGGGCATCGGTTACGATAGCCCCGCTTTTTATTTCAATCTTTTTTGTGAAGTGCCAGTTGTCTCAAAATCCCTCATTTATTACTTTTTACTAATTGCCTGAAAGATACTTTGAACTGTGCCAATTTAACCCTTGCTTTCTGTCTTTTCGCCTATAATTCAGCTACGCTTAATATTAGGATAATACCATGTTCGTAACAGCTTAACTATTAGCTCCTATTTTATTCGCACTTGCTTCGGACTTAGTAGGGGGTTGGCTCGGATATATCCGAGCCAACCCCCTATTAAGTCCCTACTAAGTCCCTGTAAACCCCCTATAAACCATCTAGTAAATATTAATTTTACAGCATTCTTTTATGTCGCATTTACAAAGCGAATAAGAAGCTTAATTGAGCAAAGATGACGGTGTCTTATGTCTTGAACAGGTCACAAAATGATAAATAAATGGCTAAATACTGTCCATTTTCTTCCAACAGGGATGTCCTAACAATCAAAATCTAAACGAAACACTTATTTTCTCTTGATCCGTTTAGCGAACCTAAAATAGTGCAAAATACGAAAGCTGCTAAACCCATAACCTTAACGATACTTAACTTCTTAAGGGTTAAAAATTAGCTCATACTTCAATAGTGAAAGCCATATTTTATTCCGTCAGCAAAATATTTTAAAATAAATTCCAAATAAAATTTGGTAAGTAAAATATTTAAAATACATTTGTCGATATATTCTATAGATTTAGTAGACTATTTGAATTAATCCTCAATTTTATAATTAAATAACATACAATGAAGCACAATTACTTATCAATTCTTATTTTAATTTTACTCTCTATTCCAGTTACTATTTATGCCCAAAGTCCAATAAGAGGTGTGGTCAAACGCACCAATGGAGCTCCTGTACCAAACGCAACTGTAAAAATAAGAGGTACCAATATCGCGGTAAGCGCAGACGAAAATGGTATATTTAATATTAACTCAAAACAAGAACTTCCATTTTACCTTCAAGTGAGTTCAGTTGGCTATAAACCTCAAGATTTTCAGATTTTAAAAGTTGATAGCACAATCATAGAGTTAACGCTAGTTGAAGATGCTTTACTAGATCAAATTGTGGTAACGTCAAGAAGACGCTCAGAGGTTTTACAAGATGTACCCATTGCGATTACCGTAATCGGTGGACAGGCGGCAGAAAATGCAGGAGCTTTTAACGTGAATCGTCTAAAAGAATTAGTTCCTTCTGTACAATTATATGCCTCAAACGCTAGAAACACAACGCTTAATATCAGAGGTTTAGGTTCTACATTTGGCTTAACTAATGATGGTATTGATCCCGGAGTAGGTTTTTATGTTGATGGAGTTTATCACGCACGTCCAGCGTCTACTTCTACAGATTTTTTAGATATTGAACAAATAGAAGTGATACGCGGTCCTCAAGGAACATTGTTTGGGAAAAACACCACTGCTGGTGCATTTAACATTACCACAACCAAACCCACTCAAATACCAACTGCAAAAGCAGAACTGAGTGTTGGAAACTATAATTTTATACAAGCAAAAACATCGATTTCTGGGGGCGTAGCAAAAAATCTTGCGGCAAAATTATCAATCTCTGGCACTCAAAGAGATGGTACAATTTGGAATACTAGGGAAGAACGTAAATATAGTGGGCAAAATAACCTTGGCTTTAAAGGTCAGTTGTATTTTACGCCATCAGATAAATTGCAAATTTTATTAAGTGGCGATGTAAGTATTCAACATCCAGCTGGTTATCCATTAGTAATCGCGGGTGTAACTACTACAGAAAGAAGTGCTTATCGCCAATATGCCAGAATAGTTTCTGATTTAGGTTATCAACAACCTAAAATAGATCCATTTTCTAGAGAAATAAATACCAATACGCCTTGGAGACATAATCAATCTATTGGTGGTGTATCTGTAAATGTTGATTATAAAATTGGTAATGGAACGCTTACTTCTACTACGGCTTGGAGATTCTGGAACTGGGATCCTACAAACGATAGAGATTTTTCTGAATTATCAGCACTAACAAAATCTCAAGGTAACTCTCGCCACGACCAGTATTCTCAAGAATTTAGATATTCTGGAAATATAACAGAGAAATTGAGCGGCGTAATTGGTGTATTCGCCCTTGGCCA
This sequence comes from Pedobacter planticolens, assembly GCF_014172375.1. Classification (GTDB taxonomy): domain Bacteria; phylum Bacteroidota; class Bacteroidia; order Sphingobacteriales; family Sphingobacteriaceae; genus Pedobacter; species Pedobacter planticolens. Next base: position 1,693,636 of record NZ_WNXD01000001.1, on the reverse strand, counting down.
GAATTTACAAGGATTAGACCAAACAGAAGAAGTAGGTAAAGATCAGTGGAGATTTGTGCAAACTAGCGCTACGGGTGCACAAGCATTATATTCAACTCCTGGTTTATTAGATGGATTCGGTATTAAAACCAATTCAACCATTAAATCATTAAGTGCGGCTGTTTTTGCACAAGTTGACTGGGAGTTTTTAAATCATTTGCATATTTTACCTGGTTTAAGATATACTTATGATAAAAAAGATGTTGATTATAACCGTGCTACTTACGGCGGTTTGCAAACTACAGATCCTGCGTTGCTTGCTCTTAAAGCCGCTGTTTATGCCAATCAACAATTCAATATCAATACAGATAACAACAACTTGTCTGGTAACATCACTTTGTCTTATCGCCCTAATCCTAAGTTAAATGCTTATGGAACTTTCTCTACTGCTTATAAACCGGTTGGCGTTAACGTAGGGGGGCTACCAACCACTTCAACTGGGCAGGCAGATTTGTCTTTGGCTGTAGTAAAACCAGAATATGTTGAACATTATGAGTTAGGTGTTAAAACAAAACCTGTTAAAGGTTTACTGGTAAATGTAACAGCATTTAATACAGATATTAAAGATTATCAAACTAATGTACAATCTCCACAATTAGGCGTAAATAGAGGTTATTTAGCTAATGCTGAAAAAGTTAAAGTAAAAGGTTTAGAAGTTGATGGAAGCTATCAGTTAGAACGATTTTTAACTTTAAATGCTGCTGTAGCTTATTTGGATGGTAAATATGTAAAATTCACAAATGCGCCACTACCTTTAGAAGAAACAGGACATACTGAACTTATAAATGGTGTAGCAACGCAGGTTGCTTTTAAAGATGCTTCTGGAGGTAGATTACCAGGTATATCTAAATGGAATGTTTCTGGAGGTGCAGAGTTTAGCATTCCGGGGAGTTTGGCTACTAAAATTGGTCGGTATTTTATTGCTGGAGATGCGAGTTATCGTTCAGATTATTCTTCAAACCCAACACCTTCAAAAGTGCTAAATGTTGATGGTTATTCGTTATTGAATGCAAGATTAGGATTTAAATCAGAAAAATTCTCAGCATTTGTTTGGAGCAGGAATATTGCTAATAAAAATTACTACGAACAATTGCAAGCTGCAGCTGGTAACTCTGGTTTATATGCAGGTGTGCTTGGCGATCCAAGAACTTATGGAGCTACATTGCGTTACACGTTTTAAGGTTATTAATTTATAAAATATACGGCCATCGCCTTTGGTGGTTTGTTAACGACATAATTCTAGTCTCGGATTATATTTGGTTAGTTAGAGCGGTCTTTTGGCCGCTCTTTCTTTTTTTACAGATGATAACAAAGCAATCAATTTTGTAGTTTTACACCAAAATAAATATCTATGCAAAAAATGAAATCACTTTGTGTTTATTGCGGCTCCAATTTTAATGGCGACCCAGTTTTAAGAAAAGCAATTGAAGATTTAGCCGAAATAATGGCTTCGCAAAATATCACGTTAGTTTTTGGTGGCGGCAGTGTAGGTGTAATGGGTATAATTGCAAATGAAATTTTAAAACGCAATGGCAAAGCGATTGGTGTAATCCCTCAATTTTTGATGGATAAAGAAGTTGGTCATAAAGGTTTAACGGAAATGGTGATTACCGAAAACATGCATCAGCGGAAGCAAAAAATGGCCGATTTAGCTGATGGATTTATTATTCTTCCAGGAGGATTTGGAACATTAGAAGAGTTTTTTGAAGTATTAACTTGGTTGCAGTTAGGCTTACATGCGAAACCAATTGGGGTGTTAAATGTGAATGGTTTTTATGATCCGTTGTTTTTACAGCTTGATGTAATGGTGCAAAGTCGTTTTGTAAAGCAAATTAATAGAGATTTGGTATTTAACGAAACTAGCGCTGAGGTTTTAGTAGATAAAATGCAAAACTTTACGGCTGCGCCAGATGATGTTTGGTTTAGAGATAGGAACTTAACTTAGTTTTGAGTCGTTAGTCTTAAGTCCTGAGTAATCTAAATTTATAAAATAGACTCATGACTATGGACTTTAAACTCTGGACTATAAAAAGTTATCCTTTGTAATTTCCCAGGTCCAGGGTTTTTTAAAATTGTTTAAGGTTCGCAATTGAGAATAGTTAATTGTTTCTTCACTTACTTCATTTGCATTATTTCTTGCAAATATATTTCCAGTGATTAGCTTCATTTTTCTATTCACAAAATCATAGAGTTTATCTGTCATCTCACCAGATGTGATATTATAATAAATATTGTTGGCCTGAATTAATACCCAATCTTTATTTTGGTATTTAAACTGATAATTTAATTTCCAACGCCAATTACTACCACCTTCAAAAGCTAAATTTAAACTGTTATTTTGAATTGTAAGATTTTTAAAAGGTTCACCAAGTTCACCACCTTCTTGCGAACGAAGAATGAAATTGTTGTTTTGTAAAGCAAATTTATATTTACCCGAACGCGTATCCTTAAAATAAACAGCTAAAATTCTCGGTTTTTGAAATTCTTTTATCAACTCTGTTTCTCCATCGCCATACGCTCTTTTCTCAATAATTGAGTTATTAAATTCAAGCACTAACACCAAATCCTCTAGTTTATCATTATTTAAATCGCCAAATGCGGTATCGATTACATTCCAGTTAGTAGGAGTTAAGGAGTTAATGTCATTTCCTTGCGCAGTAAGTTTTGGGTAGGTGAAGGTTTGTGCAGCACTAAACTGCCAACAAAATAAACAGAAGATTAGTGTTAAATATCGCATGCTATGAAGAACGTTTAAAAAGTTAATTTAGCATATTAGGTACTAATGCAGAACTAAATACCATTACGGGTTTTAGTTTTAAAAATTTATAATTTAACTTGCTAGCATGAACATAGAATTCAATAAAAATGAAGATGTAAACAAGCAATTAGTTTATGAACTTAAAACTAGGCTGAAAAAAATATATGCTGGTGGGGGAGAGAAAAATGCGGCAAAACAAAAGCAAAAAGGCAAGCTTTTAGCCAGAGAACGAATTGATTATTTAAGAGATGAGGGTACTGAATTTTTAGAGTTGGGTGCATTTGCTGCGGATGGAATGTATGTCGAACAAGGTGGTTGCCCAAGTGCGGGAGTGGTAACAGGAATTGGATATGTTTCTGGCAGACAATGTTTGATAGTGGCAAATGATGCTACGGTAAAAGCTGGAGCTTGGTTCCCTATGACGGCGAAGAAAAATCTACGAGCGCAAGAAATTGCAATGGAAAACCGTTTGCCAGTTATTTATTTGGTAGATAGTGCGGGCGTTTATTTGCCTATGCAAGATGAAATTTTTCCTGATAAAGAACATTTTGGTAGAATGTTTAGAAACAATGCCCTGATGTCTGCTGATGGAATTGTTCAAATATCTGCAATAATGGGTTCTTGCGTTGCTGGTGGCGCATATTTACCAATCATGAGCGATGAAGCGATGATTGTAGAAGGAACTGGCTCTGTGTTTTTAGCAGGTTCCTATTTAGTTAAATCGGCCATAGGCGAAGATATTGATAATGAAACTTTGGGCGGTGCTACAACACATTGCGAAATATCAGGCGTTACCGATTACAAACATCCAAATGATAAAGCTTGTTTAGATAGCATTCGTAAGATAATGAGCATGTTGGGTGCTCCAGAAAATGCTGGTTTTGATCGGATTAAATCGGCTATGCCAAAGCTAAATGAACAAGAATTATATAGTATTTTACCTGAAAATAGAGAAAAACCTTATGATATGAGAGATATTATCTACCGTTTGGTAGATAATTCTGAACTAGAAGAATACAAAGCTTTATTTGGACAAAGTATTATTTGCGGTTTGGCAAGAATTGATGGCTGGGCAGTTGGTATTGTGGCCAATCAGCGTAAAGTGGTAAAATCTAAAAAAGGAGAAATGCAGTTTGGTGGCGTTATTTATTCGGACAGTGCAGATAAAGCCAGTCGATTTATTATGAACTGTAACCAAAAGAAAATTCCTTTGGTTTTTTTACAAGATGTAACCGGTTTTATGGTGGGTAGTCGCTCTGAGCAAGGCGGAATTATAAAAGATGGCGCTAAAATGGTAAATGCTGTTGCAAATTCTGTTGTGCCTAAATTTACTATCGTAATTGGAAACTCTTATGGTGCTGGTAATTATGCCATGTGCGGAAAAGCGTATGATCCTCGTTTGATTTACGCTTGGCCAAGCGCTAAAATTGCTGTAATGGGAGGTTCACAAGCGGCAAAAGTATTATTGCAAATTCAAGAAGCATCTTTAAAAGCAAAAGGAGAAATTATTACTCCTGAAAAAGAAGCGGAATTACTGAAAGAAATTACAGACAGATACGATAGCCAAACCACACCATATTACGCAGCTTCTCGTTTATGGGTAGATGGTGTGATTGATCCTTTAGAAACCCGAAAAGTGATTTCGATGGGTATTGAAGCTGCGAATCAATCGCCAATTAAAAAAGCTTTTAACGTTGGTATTATACAGACTTAAGCTTAATTTTGATATAACACATGAAACAATTTATAGTTATTATTATTTCTTTTTTTGCTTTCTTGAGTGTAAAAGCACAAGTTGCACCAATATATTTATATGGTAATCAGGTTACTACAGATAGAAATAAAGCAACTTCTTATGCGATTTATGGAAAGGTAAGCTCTGAAAATGTATGGACCTTTAAACGGTATGATTTATATGACAATTTGCTGCAAACGGGCTCCTATGAAGATGAAAGCCTAAGTACTCCGCATGGAAATTTTAATTTTTACATGGATGTTCAAACTTTTAATAGTTCGCACAAAACGAGTTTTAAACTAAAAGGAAAAACGAGATTTTTAAGTCAACAAGGAAATTTTGTACATGGAGTTGAACAAGGAAAATGGATTGTTTTTTATCCCGATGGGAATGTTTTAAGTACACAAAACTTTGATAATGGAGAACCAAATGGAGAATTTAAAACCTTTGATAAGTTTGGAAATATTGAAGAAGGTGGAAATTATGTGAATGGTAAAAAAGACGGAGAATGGATTTCTTTGAAAGGGACTCGAAAAGATATGTATGAGTTAGGAGTATTAAAATCTAGTGTTTTAATAAAGGAACAAATCAAAAAGAAAAAACAGACAAATAATTAGCAAATAATGAAAAAATATTACCTCTCTTTCCTCCTTTTGTTTGTTGTATCAAGCAGTTTTGCACAAAATTCAACTTCTATTCATCAAAAAGCAATTGTAGTAGATACGCATGGCGATATCTTGTTCAATCAAATAAAATCTGGAATTGATATTGGGAAATTACAAAAAACAGGAAATTTTGACTTAGTTAGAGCTAAAGAAGGTGGGCTTGATGTGCAAGTTTTTTCTATTTGGTGCGATGAAAAAGGTGGTTATGCTGTTGCCAATCAGGAAATAGATTCCTTATTCAGTTTGATAAAGAGATATCCTAATCAAATTGCTTTAGCCAGAAATGCTACCGAATTAGAACAAGCAGTTGCCGCTAAAAAAATGGCCGCAATGATAGGAGTAGAGGGTGGTCACATGATTGAAAACAGCCTGGATAATTTAGAAAAATTAACCCAAAGGGGAATGATTTATCTTACACTCACTTGGAATAATAGTACATCTTGGGCAAGTTCTGCTGCGGAAGAAACTTCAGGAAAAGTGAAACCAGAAAACGCAGGACTAAATGATTTCGGTAAACAAGTTGTACATAAATTAAATGAATTAGGTGTGTTAGTAGATCTTTCTCATGTTGGTGTTAAAACCTTTTTTGATGCTATTAAAGAATCTAAAAAACCTGTATTGGTATCACACAGTTGTGTTTATGCTTTAAATCCTGTTGCTAGAAATTTAAACGATGAGCAAATTAAAGCGGTTGGTAAAAATGGCGGTGTAATTTCACTTAATTTCTATAGTGGATTTTTAGATTCGACTTTTAATACAAAACAGAAAGTATTTTTTAATAAATACGATAGCGAGTTAAAAACGCTGAGTGCAAAATACGGTCGTAGCAACGCAATTGATACCTTAATTTCTTTGCACAAAGTGGATGCAGATGCAACTCGCCCATCTATTGAATTGTTAATTGATCACATCGATTATATTGTTAAAATGATTGGAATTGATCATGTTGGTTTAGGAGCCGATTTTGATGGAGCCGAATCATTTCCATTAGGTATAAATAGTGTAGCTGATTACCCCAAAATAACATCAGCTTTGCTTAAAAGAGGGTATAAACCAAATGAGGTAACAAAAATTTTAGGTGGTAATTTTATAAGAATTCTTAAAGCCAATAAAGGCAAATAATTTACAATCGACTACAGCATAATTCTTTTTACTTTCGGCTTGCTATTCAGCTTTGCCCTTTCCAATTTAAAGCTTAAATTTGCACTATTAAGATAAAAAGATGTCGCAAGAACAAGAAATAGAACACGTAAAATGTTTAATTATCGGGTCTGGTCCAGCAGGGTATACAGCTGCAATTTATGCCGCCCGTGCCGATTTAAAACCTGTAATGTACACTGGAATGGAAATGGGTGGTCAGTTAACTCAAACTACCGATGTAGATAATTTCCCGGGTTATCCTGATGGGATTATGGGCCCAGAAATGATGGAAGATTTCAGAAAACAAGCAGAACGTTTCGGAACTCAAATCCGTTTCGGTTATGTAAGTTCAGTAGATTTTTCGGCTTTGCCACATAAAGTTGTGGTTGATGAAGTAAAAACGATTACCGCAGATACTGTAATTATTGCTACTGGTGCAACTGCAAAATGGTTGGGCTTGCCAAGCGAACAAAAATATAATGGATTTGGTGTTTCTGCCTGTGCAGTGTGCGATGGTTTCTTTTTTAAAGGTCAAGATGTTGCCATTGTTGGTGCTGGAGATACTGCAGCAGAAGAAGCTACATATTTAGCTAAATTGTGTAAAAAAGTGTACATGTTGGTACGTAGAGATGAGTTCCGTGCTTCAAAAGCAATGGTTCACCGCGTACTAAATACCCCAAATATCGAAGTGATTTACAATACAGAAACTACTGAAATTATGGGTAATGGTAAAAATGTAACGGGTGTTTGTGTGTTTAATCACCAAACAAAAGAATCGAAAATTATAGATGTTGAAGGATTTTTTGTGGCTATTGGACACAAACCAAATACAGATATTTTTAAAGGTTGGTTAGATATGGATGATACTGGCTATTTGAAAACCATTCCCGGAACTTCTAAAACCAATATAGAAGGCGTATTTGCCAGTGGTGATGTGCAAGATCATTATTACCGTCAGGCTGTTACGGCTGCGGGTTCTGGTTGTATGGCTGCTTTAGATGCAGAACGTTATTTGGCGGCTAAAGAACATGCTGTAGTGTCTTAATAGTTTTTAATCATATTAAGAAAATATAAGCGTTTCAATATTGGAACGCTTTTTTTATGGATTATACGGAAGCTTTTCAGTCTTAAATGGTAAAAATTATCATCGCATTTTTGGCTAAATTTTATATCTTAGGCACACAAACACATAAAATGAACATGAAACGAATTTCTTTACTTTTAGTAGCCACATTTACAGCTATCCAAAGTTTTGCGCAAACCGACGCAAATATGGGTATTATTCCAGCACCTGTTTCCATCAAAAAAAACACTGGAACTTTTCAATTAGACAAAACAGTAACTTTAGTTAGTAATGAAACAGCAAATGCGAAAACTGCAGATTTACTCAACTCTTTTATTGTAACTAAAGGAGGTTTTGCATTAAGAGAAGCAAAATCTGCAACTGCAGGACAAAAATCAATCGTATTAACATCAGTAGGTGCAGAAAAATTACCAGCGGAAGGTTATTCAATAAATATTTCTACAAATCAAATTAAAGTTACCGGAACTGGCGCAGGTTTATTTTATGCTGTGCAATCTTTAATGCAATTAATGCCAGAAAAAAACCAGGATAAAATCAGTATTCAAGCTGCAGAAATTAACGATTATCCACGCTTTAGCTATCGTGGAATGCACTTAGATGTAGGTCGTCATTTCTTTCCAGTTTCATTCGTTAAAAAATATATCGACCTAATGGCTCAATATAAATTGAACAATTTTCATTGGCATTTAACAGAAGATCAAGGTTGGAGAATTGAGATTAAAAAATATCCTAAATTAGTTAGTGTAGGAAGCGTTAGAAATGGGACTATTATTGGTCATCATCCTGGCGTTGGTACAGACAACGAAGTTTATAAAGGTTATTACACTCAAGAAGAAGTGAAACAAGTGGTGGCTTATGCTGCATCAAAATTTATTAATGTAGTGCCAGAAATAGAAATGCCAGGTCATGCTTCGGCAGCTATTGCGGCGTATCCAGAATTAAGTTGTTTCCCAGATAGAGATACATGGGTAGGTGAGAATGCACCTTGGAGTGGTGATAGAAAAGGAAAACAAGTACAGCAAACTTGGGGTGTTTTTGATGATGTTTTCGTGCCAACTGAAAATACGTTTAAGTTTTTAGAAAATGTATTGGATGAAGTATTGGTTCTATTCCCATCAAAATATATCCACATTGGTGGAGATGAATCTCCTAAAGAATATTGGAAACAATCTCCATTTTGTCAACAATTTATTAAGGATAATAACTTAAAAGATGAGCATGGTTTACAAAGTTATTTCATTCAAAGAATAGAGAAATATTTAAACTCAAAAGGTCGTTCTATTATTGGATGGGATGAAATTTTAGAAGGTGGTTTAGCGCCAAATGCGACTGTAATGTCTTGGAGAGGTGAGCAAGGCGGAATAGATGCGGCAAAACAAAACCATGATGTAATTATGACCCCAGGTTCTGCAGGTTTATATTTCGATCATAAACAATCTACTTCGACAGATGAACCGTTAACAATTGGCGGTATGGCTCCGTATACAAAATCGTATGCTTATGATCCAGTTCCAAAAGTATTAACTGAAGAACAACAAAAACATATTATTGGTGTACAAGCAAATATTTGGACAGAATATATGGAAACTCCTGCGAAAGTAGAATACATGATTTTGCCAAGAATATTTTCATTATCAGAAATTGCTTGGAGCCAAGTTGCAAGAAAAGATGTAAAGAATTTTACTGAAGAAAGAGTGCCGTTGCATTTAGCTCGTATAGATAAAACAAGTACTAATTATTGGGTTCCTACACCAATCGGTCAGCCTGAGAAAGTAGTTAATGGAGAAAGTATAACGATTGATTTAAAAGCGCCAATGGCTGGCTCTAAAATATTTTACACATTAGATGGATATCGTCCATCAGAAACTGCTACAGAATATACTGGATCATTCAAAGTAATTGTTCCTCAAGGTCAAAAGAAAACCCTTAAAACAGTTGTAATTACACCAAGTGGAAAAAGAAGTGTTGTTACCGAAACAACATTGAATAACGGCGCTCCAGAAGTAAAAACTAAATAATTTATAATAAACATAATAATCAAACATTAAGGAGTTAAGAAACTTTAAGTGAATCTTAATCACCTTAATTCCTTAATGTTAAAGTAGAAATCATAAAAGATGAAAGGTATTAAATTAGGGTTTTTTGCATTAGCCAGTATTTTATTCATTGCAGCATGTACAAATGATGATAAACCAACAACTATTGCTAAAACAGCAGCTGTACCCAAATCTGTAAACCCTTTTCCATTTTATAAAAGCATAGAAATTAAACCCGGTTATCATTTTGAAGTGGTAAGTTGGGGCAAAGGAGTTGATACTTTAGGTGGATATTTATTGTTAATGTCTGATTCTATCAAAAATAACTACAAATCAATTTCATTGGAGCGAAAAGGAATTATTACAGATGCCTGGAATATGGATTTGGACAATGATGGCAATCCGGAATTGTATATTCAGTATGTAGCGAGAAAAAATGTAAATGACTTAAATGTTTATGAATTTGCAGGTAATAGTTTCGATAAAATCAGTTTCCCTGGATTAAATAGTGATATTAAAAAGGGCTACCAAGGCAATGATAAATTCTTTATTAAAAATGGAGATTTATTTCGCTCTGTGCCCGTTATAACTACAGATAGTGGCAAAACAACAACAGTAATTAAAACAATTCAATATCAATTAAGAGGAAATAGTTTTTCTACAAGTGAAGTGAAAGAATAGATTGTTACGGGTTGTGAGTTTCGGGTTACAAGTTTGGATGTTTACAGCTAATGCCCAGTACTGTACTCACAACCTATAACTTATAACTATCTTTCATATTTATTCATTTCTGATCTAATATAATCATCCCATCTGCTTTGAGCCTCTAAATCAGAGCCATGTTTAGTTTCATCATCATAACGATTTTGTAAACTGTTATAATAATCGCTCACCTTGTTTGCTGTAGATTGAATTAATCTTTTGTAATTATTCGGTGTATATTTTTGATTTCGAATTTGAATTTCACCTTCTTTCAGCAATAAAAAGTTGATGTAAACATGACCTTGCTCATGATTTAATAATTGCCTGCTAACTCTTCTGTCGCTAATTCGATCTGGTTTTACCCAAGATTTTTCAGGAACAACACCAGCAGAAAACTTGAAATCAATGTGAAGATTGTTGTCTCTAACAGTTGCATTATAGCTGTAATGCCAAGTGGTAGCGGTTTCTGCGGCAAAAGCAGAATGTTTATCAGGTTGTGCTTTAAAGTGAGTATCCCAATCAATTTGCTCTGGATAAATTTCTTCTTGCAGTGTTTTAAAACTGCTAAAAAGTACTACTATAGCAAACAATAGGGTTTTAAAATAGATGGATGTAACGTTCTTCATTTGATTGTATAGAACGAAAGCCGTGCCAATAAATTATTCGTGCTCGTGAAACTGTCCGCTTATGCGCTCAAATTTTTCAATTAATAAGTCAATTCTTTCCTTATCCTTTTTAATTACAGCTTTTCGAACTAAAGTAGAACAGAAAATCATCCAGCCAAAACTAACGACTACAAATAAAATTTGCACCCATAAATCCATGTGACCTAAAATTTCGAAGAAATAAAGTACCATACCTAAAGAAAGTGCAATGGCATAAAACCAATATAAACGGTTGTAAAGGCTAAAGCGATTTAATTGATATAGTTTCAGCTTTGCGATAAATTCATTTGGATTTACAGTGAAATCGCTTTTAGAAATGATGCGATAATTGTTGTATAAAATTACGGTGTAAACAGCAACAGCAATAATAATAATGCTAATTCCTGCATGTGTTGTCCATGATTGGAAATCGAAAAATAGCCATAATGCAGCAACCGCTAGAAAAGAAAATATCATACCCGCTATATTCAATAACGATTTGGTACGCATACTACTTACTTCTTTTTTAGCCTGCTTCAACATTTCATCGGCAGATATAGTTACATCAACCGTATGCTTAGCCCAAAGCGCTTCTATCTGATCAAATTCTTGCATGCTGATTGTATAATTCGGTCAATTTTTGTTTAATACGATGAATTTTCACTCTTAAATTTCCTTCACTAATACCAGAAATATCTGCAATTTCATTGTATGGTAATTCATCCAATACCATGGTAATAATTAAACGATCATTTTCTTCTAATTTTGAAATTGATTTATAAAGCAAAGCGACTTGTTCGTTCTTTTCAGAAAACTCTTCAACCCTGTTCTCTATAATATTTTCTGTAAGTTCATCTTTAGCTTGTCTTTTTTCTGATCGCAAATAGGTCAAACAAGTGTTAACGGCTATGCGATAAATCCAAGTAGAGATTAATGATTTGTTTCTAAACTTATCTAGATTTTGCCAAACCTTTAAAAAAGTTTCCTGTAAAAGGTCGTTAGCAGAATCTTTATCGCCTGTATAACCATAGCATAAGTGAAAAATCTTCTTGGAGTTCTTGTCGAAAATTTCTTTAAATAATACGTCTTTTTGGCTCACTTATTTGCTTTTGATAATCTATGGTTAGATGTTTAGACTATAGTTTTGTTACGGCTCAAATATGTAAAATAACTAATGCTTTATCAACATTGTTTAGAGAATAATTTTATTATTGTAGTTTTACGCTTTGAAAAATAGCTAAATCTAACCAATGTCTAATAAAAACAAACTCACGCTCTTTATTTTTATCGCACTTATATTGGGTGTGGCAGTAGGTTATTACTTAAATGTAAATAATTTTAACGAAAATAATAATGCAATTGTTGGTGCAGATGCACAAGTAAAAAAGATTGAAATTCAGATGGGTAACCTTACCGATACTACGGTAAGTCAGTATGCAGTATTGAAAGCCCAAAAAGCAGATCAAGTTAAAATTCGCAAGGAAAATGAAACGGTAAGAGAGAAAAAACTTGAACCATTTACGTTATTAAGTGATATTTTTCTTCGTTTAATAAAAATGATTGTAGCGCCTTTAGTATTTACAACTTTGGTTGTAGGCGTAGCTAAAGTAGGTGATATTAAGGCTGTTGGTCGCATCGGCGGAAAAACAATGTTATGGTTTATAAGTGCCTCATTAATGTCATTGTTGCTAGGAATGCTTTTGGTAAACCTTTGGAAACCGGGCGAAGCCATGAACCTTCCTTTGCCAAGTAGTCATACCGATACAGGAATTAAAGCTACGGCATTATCTGTAAAAGACTTCATCGCTCATATTGTACCAAAAAGCTTTGCAGAATCAATGGCGACGAATGAGATTTTACAGATTGTAATTTTCTCTTTATTCTTTGGTGTAGCAACTGCTGCCATAGGCGAAAAAGGTAAAGTAGTAATTGAATTCTTTGATTCAGTAGCGCATATTATTTTAAAAGTTACAGGTTATGTAATGAATTTTGCACCATTTGCCGTATTTGGAGCAATGGCCGCCATAGTAGCAAAGCAAGGAATTAGTGTTTTATCTACCTACGCTTTATTTATTGGAGAGTTTTATTCCGGAATGCTCATTTTATGGCTACTACTTATTTTAATAGGTTATCTCATCTTGAAAAATAGAATATTTAACCTGATGAATAGGATGAAAGAGCCTGTAATGCTAGCTTTTAGTACTGCAAGTAGTGAGGCTGCTTACCCAAGAACAATGTTGCAATTGGAGCGTTTTGGTTGTAAAGACAAAATTGTAAGCTTCGTTTTACCATTGGGATATTCTTTCAACCTTGATGGTTCGATGTTGTACATGACATTTGCTTCGATATTTATTGCTCAATGTTACGGTATACATTTACCGTTAGATAAGCAGTTAACCATGTTGTTGATTTTAATGTTGACCAGTAAAGGTATTGCTGGTGTGCCACGTGCGTCATTAGTTGTAATTGCCGGTACAATTGCCACATTTAATATTCCAGAAGCAGGTTTGGCGTTATTAATTGGTATCGATCCTTTGTTAGATATGGGTAGATCGGCAACTAACGTTGTTGGAAATAGCATTGCAACCGCAGTAGTGAGTAAGTGGGAAGGCGAATTGACCGGACCATTAGATTAATTCGAAAATATATTTATAGACATGACGAGTAGAGGGAAAAAGATATTTTTATTTTTAACAGTTGTAGTTCCATTTTTAATTTATTGCATCGTGTATTATGCGCCAATCATCCGCAATGCGCCATTTAAGGCTAAAGAGTTTGTATCGGTAGAATATAAATGGGGAGTTGGTAACAAGTTAGATAACTCTTATAATTCTGCCACAGGCGAATACAAATATTTAAACGATAAAGATTCGTTAATTGTTAAACATATTGAGCTTAACGCTAGAGATAAAAAATATTTAGATAGCAATGCTGATGAACAAGGTTTTTGGAACTTGCCAGATATTGTAGCCAATGATGAAAATGATGTGAAAAACTCTAAAGCACTACGTTATTTCATGAAATTCAATTATCAGACGAAGTCTAAAGAAGTTACCTATCTATCAGATTTTGAAGGTAATGTACGAATGAAAAATGCTGCTGTGCAAATGCAAAAAATCATTGAGCAAAGCATTACTGATGCTGAAGAAAGACAGAAAAAATAATTTTTTACCATTAAGAAGTTAAGCTAGTTAAGTCTTAATTTTTCTTAATTCCTTAATGTTTTAACATGGCATTTAACTTTAGAAAGAATTTATCTCTAATAACTACAATAGCTGTTATTGTTATTGCTGGTGTTGGGGGTTATTATCTAATTAATTTAAAACAAGGCCCATACCCAGCATCAAGTTTTATATCCATAACTTATAAATGGGGAGTAGGAGATACTTTAGCAAACAGTTATAATTCTGCAACAAGCCAATATCAGTATTTAGATAATATGGATAAACTGATTAAAAGATCAGTTAAACTACATGCCAATAATGTAATTTTTATTCATAGTAAAGCAAATGAATTGGATATTTGGAGTTTACCAGATGTGATTGCAAATAAAAACGAAGATTTAAAAAGCAAAAAAGTATTGCGTTACGAAATCGTTTTTAACTACGAAAAGAGAACTAAAAAAATAATTTTCATGACAGACTATGATGAAAACATAGCTGTTGCAGATCGTGCTGATCAACTTCAAAAAATGATCAAACAAACCATTGATGAGGTTGAAGATCGCTATTCAAAATAAAATTCTTAAAGCAAATCCGAACAGTTTATATGAAATAATATCCAATCTAAATGTTGGCAGTATTTTATGATATTTTGTTCAGTTTTTGTTGATATTTAATAATATTTAAACAAGGTAATAACAGGGTGTTAACAGGGTGCTTACAGGGACAATTATATAGTTTATACCCTATAATCATAGTGTTTAAAGCTAATCATTCATTATTGAATAGAGAATGGATTAAAAGTTCATTTAAAAGGTTAATAGCCCTTCATGATTTTTAACAGCTTTATGTAGAAATAATGAATATTTATTTCGTAAGTTTACGATATAATCGTAAATATGGATAAGTTAACATTACAAGAGGAAGAGGCAATGCTTGCAGTTTGGCAAGTTGGAAAAGGATTTATAAAAGACTTTATGGATGCTTTATCAGATCCAAAACCTCCGTATACTACATTAGCATCAACTATTAAAAATTTAGAGCGCAAAGGTTTTTTGAAAAGCGAAAAATTTGCAAATGCTTATCGTTATAGCGCAAAAGTTAAAGAAACCGATTATAAAAAGCGTTTTATGACTGGTTTTGTAGATAGCTATTTCCAGAGTTCATATAAAGAACTTGTTGCGTTTTTTGCTAAGGATAAAAAGATTAGTGCAGAAGAACTGAAAGAAATTATCAATTTGATAGAAAACCCAGATAAATAGATTGCTATGCCGCAGTTATTGTTGATTTTATTGAAAATTAATTTGGTGCTCTTGCTTTTTGCTGCAGCTTATTATCTTGTTTTACGCCGACTTACGTTTTATACCATAAATCGTATTTTTTTGGTTTTAGGGATAGTCTTTTCAACAGTATATCCATTTATAAATCTTACTGATTTTTTCAATAGACAAGAACAGATTAATCCAAATATGGCTGCTTTAGTACCTAAGGTGGATATGAATGCATTAATCCAGAATAATGTAATTATAGATTATTGGAAAGTTATACTCCTTCTATTTTATGTTGGCGTTGTGTTTATGGCTTTGCGGTTAATTGCTCAATTTGTTTCACTTTATCGTGTACATCAAAAATCAAAACCAGGTTCGGTTAAAAATCTTCCAGTTAGAATTTTGAATGGAGAAGTTAGTCCATTTTCTTTTTGGCAAACTGTGTATGTAAATCCAGAAATACATTCGAAAGATGAATTAGATACCATTTTGGAACATGAGCAAATCCATGTGAAAGAATGGCACACGTTGGATATCATTTTAGCAGAAATCAGCGTGGTTTTTTATTGGTTTAATCCTGGTGTTTGGTTGATGAAAAAAGCCATTAAAGAGAACATCGAATTTATTACTGATGCAAGAATTGTAAAAAAAGGAATTGATAAAAAAACATATCAGTATAGTTTATTAGGAGTTGGGAGCTTGCAACCGAGTGTAGCTTTGGTTAATAACTTTAATTTATCTGATTTAAAAAAGAGAATTAAAATGATGAATGCCAAACGTTCATCGCCCAAAAAATTGGCGATATATGCGTTTATTTTACCTGTGCTTTTAATTACAACACTAGCATTTACAATCTCGAAGAAAGAAGTTAAACAGCATTTAATGCCTCTTGAAAGAGTTTTAATAAATGCTAATCTAATTGAGAAAGCAAAACCTGAATTAAAAGTAGTTGCTCAGAAAAGTGTAGATAAAAAGAAAATAACGAAAAGGAAGCCGTTAAATATAGCTATTGACACGATTAAGAAAACTAATCTTTTCATTGTGAAAACCATTTTTATCGATACAGATTCTACAAGCGCTAGACCAGAAATTGATATTAGAAAGGTGGTTGAAGGAGTTGCTTTGAAAGAGGGTATTCCTGCTTCGTTTGATGATATTAAAATAAGACTTAAAGGAACTGTTCAAGGACATAAAGTTGTTCTAAATAATGTTGAAGCTAATCCGTCAAATTCAGAGACAGTTACGGTAATGGGTTATGGTATTCCTAGAAATAATCCAGCTGGAGATATGCAAAAAACCTTTTTTAGGGGTAGAGATGGACAAAAAGGAGATACGATTAGGTCAAATGTTAGATTAATGTTTGTTTTAGATGGTAAAAGGATTGATGAAAAGGATTTAAGTAAAATCGATCCAAACCAGATTAAAAATGTAACTATAAAAAAGCAGGAAGATAAAATGGCTGAAGTTACTGTTGTAGGTAGAAGCAGCGTAATAAAGTAATCTTTTAAAAGCCCTTAATCATCATAAAAAAGCCCATCAACTTTACAGTATCTGGGCTTTCATTGTTTGTGTGATTTATTAACTATTAACTATTTCGCCCATCCAGGCTAATTTTTTAGAAACTAAATGTCGCTTTCATCATTGCAACCCTTCCAGGAATATAATAAGTGCCTGATGAGAAAGAGTTTGCAGAAAGGTAATTGGCCTCAAACTTCTTAATGTTAGCCAAATTGGTAATGCCAAATTCTAAATCTGTTTTTAACTTTTGGAATTTATACCTCATGTTAAAATCTGCAAATAAGTATTTTAAGTCTGGTTGTGTAGACTGATGTGTAAAAATATGTTCAGCAGATAAAGTCATAAATACACTTTTAAAAGCTGTTGCAGTAATCGAAGATTGTTGTCTCAATTGTTGATTATTGTTTTTAATTGCATCTACTTTCGAAGTTTTATTGGTACTTACAGAATAAGTTGCATTGTAAGACCAATTGAGGAAATTATTTATTTTAGAATCAATACCAGCCTTATAATTTGTGTTTTGTGATGTGAACGGGAGCAATTCATTGTTTTGCAATTGTTCAAATGTACTTTGGCTAAAACCAACACCAGCGTTAATTGTACTTCTAATATTGAAAAGGTATTTGCTGGCATTTGCGCCAAATGATAAACTACTAACATCATTAGCATAAGGCAAAACAATACGTTGCTGTATATTATTGCTAATGGTATAAGAAGAAATTGTATTTACCGTTGATGTTGAATAACTAGCATTTAAATTAAAGAAAAACATCTGCATAGCTTTTCTGAAGCTAAAACCTGCGCCAACAGATTGCGATTTTCGCTCTGAAATAGGTGCGTCATTTGCGAAAAGCGACCTGTAATTTTTTAAAATGGTACCGCGATACACATCATCAATTCCACCTAAATCGTTACTAAAAGAATAATTGGCAGTAATATAATTCTCTATTCCGGTTTGATATTTTACGTTTAAAGATGGATTTACAAAAAACTTGTTTAAATTTTTATCCAAGCCTTTCGCTTTATCTTCATAATTAATCATGTTATAACTAATAGGCAAACTTAGACTTGTTTTAAATTTCCCTGAGTTATATTCATAATTCGCATCGGTATATAATTTGGTTTTAAGCCAATCTAAATCATTGGTCATTTGCGATGAAACTAATTCTGTGGTCTGATCATTTTGAACACGATACAACTCTGAATTTAATTGCTGTTGCTGAACATTGAATCCTAATTTATACGTTTGAGTAAATTTACTGCTTACAAATGCAAATGAGGTGTAATTATTGGCGTACAAAGTAGGTAGTTTAACATACTGATTTAATCCTGCATAAGGATTTCCATTATTTAAAATGTCTTCATTTAAACCAGGGTTAATGTTTAGAACTTCTGGTTGTGTTGATTTACTGATATAGGAATAAAAGTTAAATGTATTTTCAGATTTAAGCTTTTTCCTATAGTTCAATTCATTAGAAATGTCAAAAGTTTCTTGCTTTAAGGATTGATTTGCGCCAATGCCATTAGTTACAACACCAGAATTTGTTTTAGTTGTACCATAATTAACTATTAAATTATCATTGAAATAATAGTTGTCAGCATTTGCGAGCACATTAAACTTAGTCTGTAATTTTTGTGGATTAATTGCATTTTCTTGAAGCTCATTATAGGTAATCGTCTGACCAGATAAATATGTTTCAGAAAATTTGCTGTACTGTTGATCTCTCTGATCATACAAATAAGATACATTGGCTCTTATCTGAAAATCCTCATTAAATTTATACAGGTTATTTAAATTAGCTAAACCTGCTTTATTAAATAGTGTTCGTTTTTGAGGCAGGGTAGGTACACCAGCAGCTCCAGCAGATAAAAAACCACTTGGTTTATCATTATCTAATCTTTTAAGATAATCTTCAAAGTTAAAAGAGGTTAAATCCAATCCTGGATCAATGCCAATATTATTTCCTTTTATGTTATTGATGAATTTTGCTTTCTTTTTAAACATCATCGCATTGGCGTTTGCATCAAATCTATTCGGAGTTCCTGCACCAGCTCTTACATCTCCCAATACTTTAATTTTCGCCTCATCTTTAATCACTAAATTTAAAGCTACATCTTCGCTCGTGTTATTTTTGCGCAACATTTTAATAGGCTGATCTTTTTCTATCACCTGAACTTTATCTACTGCTCCATGAGGAATACTCTTAGTTCCAATTGAATATTTGTCATCTAAAACATTATCGCCATCAATGTATAAAGCCGAAATAGGTTTTCCATTATAGCTCACTTTACCGCTTTCTTCTACCGTAATACCTGGCATTTTTCTAAGCACATCGCCAATACTTCTATCTTGTTTATCGGCAAAATCTGATGTTTTGTAGTTTAACGTATCGCCATTTACGGTGAGCGTTGGTTTGTTTTTAACCACTACAGTTTTAAGGTTAGTCGCACTTTCTTGTAATGTTAAATCATAACTTTTACTGAGTTCTGTAATCTCGACCACTTTTTTTGTATAGCCTATGGTGGTGGCCTCAATTGTCAAATCTTTATTCTCTTCAGAAAAAGATAAAATATACTCGCCTTTTTCATTCGTTCTCGTAAAACTTAAAATATTACCTGTTGCATCTTTTAAATTGATGCTTGCTGATTCGATGGGTGTGCCTTTTGCATCCTTTACTTTCCCTTTTAGTTGCTTTTGCGCATAGGCGGATGAAATGCCCACTAAAAAGCAGAGCAAAGTAATTAAATAGTACTTTTTCATTTGTGTGTTTTTTAACTTATGAACTAATGACTATTTCTCTTTCTCAGGCAACTCTATCGGATTATTGATGACTATTTTGTTAGCGGTTGGACCACCAGAAGCAACTCTAACACTTCTAGATACACCCATTTGCACGCCTTGTGCTGCCATTTGAGCATTCATAAAACCTTGTGGGTCTTTATCTCTAGCTTCTTTAAGTTTATCTAGCTCTTTTCTTGTTGTTCTAATCGCATCTGCGGGAAGTTTTACTTCGTTTCCTAAATACGCAGTGCCACCACCTATACCCATCACATTTACTGCGTTCACCGAACCATTTGGACCAACAATTTTAATTCCATCACTTTTTTCTGTAGCTTTTGTTTCTTCTGGAACCACATTATCCATCCCCGCAAATTGGAACTGAACGGTTTTGGTTTCATCATAAGCTTCAATAATTAATCCTGGTAAGCCATTTAATTTCCATGGTCCGCTTTGAAACGGAAGCTCTGGAGCGTACCAAGCAATCCAATTTCTGCCTTTAAAATAAGTAGTGGCCATTTGGCATTTTACACCAGAAAAGCTATTTGTATCTTTAGTAAGTTTCCAGTTTATTTGAGGTGCCACTTCTTCAATTAGGTAGTTATTGAAAATCCGCTCTTGGGTGAAAAATTTATTTTCTTTAGCGAAAAAGAAATAATCTGGTAGGGAAGAAGCTCTAGGACCTTGACCAGTAATTTTAATACTCATTTGACCACTTCCAGCTTGGTTTTTAACTTGTTCTTGAATTTGTTTTTGCGTTTCTAATTCACGATTAATTTTATCATAACTTGTAAAAACAGAGGCATTTTTACCAATTACTAATAACATATTTTCGGTAAATGGCTTATCTCTTTGCATGGTATCTTGAATATGAGTAAACGTGTATTTTACCCTAGATAAAGCTTTATCAGGGTTTTGAGCTAATGCAATTGAAGTTGTTGCAATAGCGAAGAATGTGGTTAGTAAAATTTTCATAATGTTTTTTGGGTTTAAATCAATTAATTATTCGTAAATCTACGAATATTTCGTAATTAGCAAAACGGTTTAACATATTTTAACTATTCACTTATTACCGATTTATTTCTTTTCAGGTAGTTCTATTGGATTATTAATAGTGGTATGACTGACACCTGTCATACTTCCGCCTATAAATACTTTATCTCTCGGTGTGCCGCTCGCTGCAGCGATAAAACCTTTTGGGTCTTTTTTAAAGAGATCCATAATTTTATCAAATTCAGCTCTAGCTGTTATTTTGGCATCTTTTTGCAGTGCGATTTCAGTACTAAAGAAAAAGCTTTTATCATAAACCTTAGCTAATTCTATCTGTTCGGCACTAAGATTTTCCTTCTTGAGATTATCAATTCCATCAAATAAAAACTGAACTTCCTTTTTATCATCATTAGCTTGTATAATCAGTCCAGGAAGTCCATTTAATTTCCAAGGACCACTTTGAAATGGTAATTCTGGAGCATACCAAGCAATCCAGTTTCTACCTTTAAAAGTAGCGGTTGCTTTTTTGCAATGCACACCATTAAAACTTGTAGTATCTTTTGTAATCTTCCAATTGATTTGTTGGGAAGGCTCATCAATTAAGTAATAAGCATTCATAAACCGTTCTCTGCTCATTAATTTATTTTCCTTGGCAAAAAAATAAAGATCAACTTGATTGATAGGTTTAAAGGGTGAACCTGGTGCTCGCTTGGCTTTTGGTAAATCTAATTCTCTTTCTAACCTATCAAGACTAGTAAATACCGATGCATTTTTTCCAATAACCAGTAACATATTTTCTGTATATGGATTATTCTTTTGAGTAGTATCTCGTATATGGATAAAACTATATTTCACTCTGGCCAGTACTTTATCTGGTTTTTGAGCAAATGAAATTGTGCTGAATAAAATTACAAAGTAGGTTGTTAAAAGAGTTTTCATAAAATCTAATTTTAAGTATTACGTTTACGTAAATCTACGAATATTTCGTAATATAAAAATTATTTTTAGGTAATACTATATTGTTGAATTTTTTAATCCCAAAAGGAGAGAATTAAGGTATCGTTGAAATCATTTTATTTTGATGTTGTGTTCCCCGAGAATGTAGGATAAAAAGATATATTTGTTTTAGCGTAACTCAACTCTATGAAGTATTTTCACCAGCTCAAATACAAATTATTTTCTGAAAGTAGGGAAGTTCCAGCAATCTTACAATCTACCCATTTGCCAAGTTTAGATGGGCTAAGGGCAATAGCGATTATTATTGTAATGCTTAGCCATATATTTATGACTACTCCCTTTAAAAATAGTTTTGCTGGGGCTATTGGGGTTGAGATATTTTTTGTGTTAAGTGGGTTTCTAATCACAACACTTTTATTAAAAGAAAAAATTAGTACAAATAAAATTTCTCTTAAACAATTTTATATTCGTAGGTTTTTGAGAATAATCCCAGTAGCCTACTTATTTTTAGCTACACTGGCCTTACTAAATCAACTGATGAATTTAGGTATTGGGGTATTACCTTTTGTTTCTGCAGGGTTATTTTTTAACAATATACCTTTGTCCATGTTTAACCATTGGTATGTGGCGCATTTTTGGAGCTTGTCTGTAGAAGAGCAGTTTTATCTTGTTTTTCCTTTATTACTTGTTTATAATCAAAATACTTATATAAAGATCTTACTCTTAATAGTACTAATTGTTCCAATAATTGGAACTTTAGGTTATGCCAAGGTTGGTGTTTTTTATACTAATCGTACAGTGCATATTATTGCTTTTTTGCTCATTAATGCATTAGGTAAAACAGTTTGTATTTTAATAGGGTCGTTATTTGCAATTCTGCTTTTTAAAAAAATAATTGTAATTAAAGATAATATTTATACCCGTTATGCAGGGTTGATATTATTTGTATGTGGTGTTCTTATTCATACAGAATCATTTCCTTTACGTATACCACACTGCTCTTTATTTTTATTTCCCATTTTAATGGCTACTATGATTGTACTTAATTTGAGTGGGAATAGTTTGATGGGAAAAGTCCTTAATTTATGGATATTCCGATATATTGGTAAACTTTCATATAGTCTTTACATCTGGCAACAATTATTTTTGAATAATGATCATAATATAATGCCAACAAGTTCGATTTGGTTAAAACTCTTTGTACTTTCTCTAACTGCAGTAATATCTTACCATGTTTTTGAGAAATTCTTTATTAAATTAAAGGGAAAGTTTAGTCCAGAAGATCAAGTTAAGGCAAGAGTAGTTTAATAACTTAATTTATTTTCGCTATCCATTTGTGTTTGAATAGTATTTATTCTATATTTGCACCTCGATAAAAAATATACAATTTAAAAAATAATTATTTAACAATGTACGCAATAGTAAATATAGCAGGACAGCAATTCAAAGTTGCAAAAGACCAGCACCTTTTTGTACACCGTTTACAAGGAGATGAAGGCGCTAGTATTGAATTTGACAATGTATTGTTGGTTGATAATGATGGTAAAATTACAGTAGGGGTTCCTGCAGTAAAAGGTGCATCGGTTACAGCTAAAATCGTGTCTCATTTAAAAGGTGATAAGGTAATCGTTTTCAAAAAGAAACGTAGAAAAGGTTACAAAAAGAAAAATGGTCACCGCCAGTATTTCACCAAAATCCAGATTGAGAGTATCACTCTGTAGTTAATTTTTTGTTTAATTGTAAAATTGGGTTTCCCAGTTTAAAAAATATAAAATCAAATGGCACATAAAAAAGGAGCCGGTAGTTCTAGAAACGGACGTGAATCGCATAGCAAGCGTTTAGGTATCAAGATCTTTGGTGGTCAAGAAGCTATCGCTGGAAATATCATCGTTCGTCAACGTGGTACTAAACATCATCCAGATAAAGGAGTAGGTATTGGTAAAGATCATACTTTATTCGCTTTAGTACCTGGTGTAGTAACTTTTAAAAAGAAACAAGATAACAAATCTTACGTTTCTGTATTACCTGTTGTTGCTGAAGACGCACCTGTGAAAACAGCAGCAAAGAAAATTGTAGCTAAAAAAGCACCTGCAAAAAAAGCAGTTGAAGCAAAACCTGTAGCAGTTAAACCTGCAGCAGCACCAAAAGCACCTGCAAAAAAAGCAGCAGCTCCTAAAGCGGCGGCAAAAGCACCAGCTAAAAAAGCAGCTAAAGCTGACGATAAAACAGCTGAATAATATTTGTAACTAGATTACATTAAAAAAAGCCTCGATAATTTATCGAGGCTTTTTTTGTTAAGTTAAAATTTGCAAGAAGAATTTTACTTTTCTCTATCTAAAATTTGTTGCACTAATTCTCTAAAATTAGCTTTCTTTTCATCAGCTACAGCTAAACTATCTAATGCAAAATTGGCTTTTGTTAAGTATTTATTCATTTCTAAGGCAGCTAATTCCTTTATTTTATATTTATCGTACAATTGTTTCACTGCATTTATTTTGTCAATTTTATTATCAGTAGTACTTATCAGACTTTCTTTTTCGTTTTCATGTGCTAAAGACAATGTTTTTAAATGTAGGAAAGTCTTTTTGTTAGCAATGATATCTCCTCCAACTTGTTTTCCAAATTTTTCTGGATTACCATAAACATCTAAAATATCATCTTGTAATTGAAATGCAACTCCCAAATTTTCGCCAAAATTATATAGTAATTCAGCATCAGCTGAACTTGCGCCACCAACAATTGCACCTAATTTCATTGCTCCACCTAATAAAACAGCTGTTTTAAGACGAATCATTTCTAAATATTCGGGAATACTCACATCGCTTCGCTGCTCAAATTCCATATCTAATTGCTGGCCTTCGCAAACTCCTTGAGCGGTAGCATTAAATGTATCTAAAACAGGTTTCAGTACATTAATATCTACTTTTGATAAGTGTTTGTTTGATTCGACCATCATCACATCTCCACTTAAAATGGCATTGTTATTTCCCCATTTTTCGTGTACGGTTTGCCTGCCACGACGCAAAGGGGCATTATCCATAATATCATCATGTACCAACGTAAAATTATGGAAGGTTTCTATGGCTAAAGCCACATCAATTGCTTTATTAACTTCGGTAGTAAATAGTTCTGTGGCCATTAAAACCATTACCGGTCTTATGCGTTTACCACCCAAACTCATGATATAACGAATAGGTTCGTATAAATTTGCCGGGTGTGTTGGATATTCTATTTGAGGTATCGCTTTCTCTATTATTTCTTGTAATTCTGTAGAACTATGCATTATTTAAGGGTTAGTCATGGTGCCAAAAGCTTGTTTGCTTTCCATCATTTTAATAAAAGAATCTTCTAACGTAGTTTGCTTCACTATCGGGTTGTTTTTCCAAAATATAGCATCGTATTTTATAGATTCTCTAACTTTTTTATCTTTAGTTTTAATATTTAAGTTCTGGAATTGTTCTTTTTTTAAATTTTCATCAATATTATAAACAGTTAATAAAGATTGAACTGTAGAATTATTTTCTTGGCCAGAAACTGATAAGCTAACTTGTAATTTGGTGGAGATACTTTCTAAAACAGGAATGATATGATCATTTCCATTAAAAGTAGAAATTGTTGTTGCCAGAGGCGGATACCTTTTACTGGCACCAGAAAATCGCATTGGTAAATTAAATAAACTATTTTCTAATCTGTAAATATTCAAATTATCAATACCTATATAATAGGTAGTATTAACATAAAATTGGTTTTTTTTAGTGCTTTTATATTTACAAGATATTACCGCGATGTTTTGCGCTGGTTGTTCTATATATTTTTCTATTACAATTTCGTATTCGTTTAAGTTAGTTAAAGTAATTAATTTTCCTTTTCTTTCTGGAGATAGCTGACCACCAAAAGAGAAGGTGAAATAAGATTGATTGTCAAACGAGAATGCTATTTGATCGTGCTGTTCTGCAAGGCGACTTTGTTTAGCTATCCAACCTTGTATTCCTTTTGCATTCCATTTTAAATCGTAAAATAACTCATAAATTTGATTGGGTTTGTTATTAAGTGTGGTAAGTTGTCTGTAAAAAGCATTAGTGTAAAAATTAGTTGCTTGATTTGCTATTGCTTTTTCTAATGCAGCTTTCACAATTCTTTGCCCTTTAAAAGGATCTATTGTTACTTCACTTAAACTGATCGTTGCAGGTTTAAGTTTAACAATTAAATCGTTGGAGCTTTCAGTAATTATTATTTCGGCTAATAAATAACTCACATGACTAAACCTTAGTTTTGCTGGATAAGTACTAACCCTAAGTATAAAACCACCTGTTTCATTGGTAACAGTTGCATTATTAGTTCCTATTATCCCAATGGACGCAAAAGGGATTCCTACTCCAGTTACTTCGTCAACAATCTTTCCTTGTAAAACTTGAGCTTTAGTAATACCTATAAATGAAATAAAAAAAACGAATAAAAACAGTTTCCTCATCGCTTAATCTTGTATCAATGAAAAATCTATTTGACGCTTAGAAAGATCTACTTTTTTAACTTTTACTTGCACTTCATCTCCCAATTGGTATTTTTTATGTTTACGCTGACCAACAATGCAGTAATTTTTCTCATCCCAAACGTAAAAATCATCAGTTATATCTCTTAAACGAATCATTCCTTCGCATTTGTTTTCTGATATTTCTACATACATTCCCCATTCGGTAACACCAGAAATTATTCCAGTATATAAACTTCCAATATTATCTTCTAAATATTCGGCTTGTTTATATTTAATAGAGGCTCTTTCTGCATCAGAAGCACGTTTTTCCATGGCAGATGAATGAGAACTTGCTGTTTCATATTCTTCTGCATTTGCCGAGCGACCACCATCTAAATACAAAGCTAATAGGCGATGTACCATTACATCGGGATAACGGCGAATAGGAGAAGTAAAGTGCGTATAGTGGTCAAATGCTAAGCCATAATGACTGGTTTTTTTAGTCGTATAAATTGCTTTAGCCATAGAACGAATGGCTAATTGTGTTAGCATATTCTGTTCTTTTTTACCTTCCACATCCTCCATTAAATAATTTAAAGATTTGGCAATGTCTTTATCGGTTTTGGTATTGATTTTATAACCAAAACGAGAAGCAAAAGCTGCAAAATTGTTCAAATTTTCTAGGTTGGGAGAATCATGAGAACGATAAACGAAAGTGTATTTATTATTTCCATTGCCCTTTTTCGCAATGAATTCGGCTACTTTTTTGTTCGCCAATAACATAAAGTCTTCAATTAGTTTGTGTGCATCTTTACGTTCTTTTACATAAACGCCAATCGGTTTTCCACGCTCATCGAGTTTAAATTTAACCTCTGTACTTTCAAAACTAATGGCACCATTTTTAAATTTTCTATCGCGTAAAATGTAAGCAAGTTCATTTAGTTTTAAAATCTCCTCAGCGTAATCTCCTGCTTTAGTTTCGATCACTTCTTGAGCTTCTTCATAGCTAAAACGTCGGTCGGAATGTATAGTTGTTCTGCCAAACCATTCACTTTTAATGTTGGCCTCGTTATCCAATTCAAAAACAGCGGCAAAACATAATTTATCTTCATTTGGTCGCAAAGAACAAACGCCATTGCTTAGTCTTTCTGGCAACATTGGTATCACTCTATCCACCAAATAAACAGATGTAGCACGTTCGTAAGCCTCTTTATCTAGTGCACTATTAGGTTTTACATAATGAGAAACATCAGCTATGTGAACGCCTACTTCATAATTTCCGTTAGGTAGTTTTTTGAAGGAAATCGCATCATCGAAATCTTTTGCATCAGCAGGGTCAATGGTAAAAGTGACGGTTTCTCTAAAATCTTTTCTTCCTTTTTCGTTTATTTCAGCTTCGCTTACCGTTTCTGGAATAGCGTTGGCTTCTTTTTCAACTTCGGTAGGAAAACTTAAAGGAAAACCATATTGGGCCAAGATGGCATTCATCTCGGTATCATTTTCGCCCTGCGTACCTAAAACATTTATGACTTTTCCTATCGGATTTTTTGCTCCTTCCGGCCAGTCAGTAATGCTAACTTGTACTTTCTGACCATTTTTAGCACCATTTAAATCGCTCAATGGCACAAAAATATCATGCAACATTTTACGATCGTCTGGTATAATAAAAGCAAAACGTTCAGAAACCTTGGCAACACCAATGAAATCTGTTTTTGCTCTGGTTATAATCTCTACAATTTCACCTTCATTTCTACGTCCACTCGTTTTTTTACCAAAAACATGAACCTTAACAATATCTCCGTGTAAAGCATTGCGCAGTTTGCGTGGCGCTACAAAAATATCTTTCTCAAACTCATCATCTGGTACAATAAAAGCCGAACCATCAGCAGTCATGTCCACCTTACCAATTATAAAAACTTTTTGGTCTTTTAATTTGAATTTACCACGTTCTGGGCGTATGAATAATCCATTTTCCGTTTGCTCTGTTAATACTTCTAAAATAGTATCAACCGCAGCTTTATCACTTAAATTTAGCTTGGCAGCAACTTGTTTGTGGTTAAGTGCCACATTTTTATTTTTCTCGAATATATCACTAATCATCTGTGTTAAAACGAGTTTGAATTGAGAATTTTTGTTTTTTGCCATAGCTATTGATGTATACTATCGAAGATAGTAATTGTAAGTTTACGAAGGGTTATTTTTTATGAGAAATAACGTTTCTATAACAGAATTGAACTGTAATTTGATTTTTATTTAGGAGAAATATATTGCTAAAGAGTATTAAATAGCTATGCTACCAGCACCAGGAATTGCTTCAATTAATTTCTTAGTATACTCAGCTTTCGGAGAATTGTAAATGACTTCTGGAAAACCTTCTTCTTCCACTTTTCCTTTATTCATCACAATCATTCGATCTGATATGTGTTTTACAACCGCTAAATCATGAGAAATGAAGATATAGGTTAGACCAAATTCTTGTTGCAATTCTCTTAATAAATTTAAAACCTGTGCTTGAACTGAAACATCTAATGCAGAAACAGATTCATCGCAAATGATAAATTTAGGCTGTAAAGCTAATGCTCTAGCAATTACAATACGTTGGCGTTGCCCGCCAGAAAACTCATGCGGATAGCGATCAAAATGTTCAGGATTTAAGTTTACCTTTTCTAATAAATGTAAAACATGCGCTTTTCGTTCCTGATCTGTGTTAAAAACTTTATGCACTTGCAAAGGTTCCATTATTGCATTACCAACCGTAATTTTTGGATTGAGTGAAGAATATGGATCTTGAAAAATGATTTGCACATCTCTACGCATTCTTCTTAAATCAGCTTTGCTAGCTTTGATTAAATCAGTTCCATCAAAAATAATCTTACCAGAAGTAGGTTCTACTAAACGCAAAATACTTCTTCCTAAAGTTGTTTTACCGCAACCAGATTCGCCAACCAAACCTAAAGTTTCTCCAGGAAAAACATCAAAAGTAATATCATCAACCGCTTTTACAAAAGAAGTAGTTTTACCAAATAATCCTTTTTTTATGGGATACCAAGTGCACAAATTTTGCACTTGCAATAAAGGTTTTTGAGTATATAATTCGTGTCTTCGTTGTTCAATTTCTTCGTTAGTGTAGCTATTAATATCAAGCAAATGCCTTACCGCTACATTTTTATCTTCATTTAAAAAATCTGCAACAATAGGCAGTTTTTTTAAACGTCTTTGCGGAGCTGGTCGACAAGCTAAAAGCCCTTTTGTATAGGGATGCTGTGGGTTTTTAAATAATTGTTTCGCTGGGCCCTGTTCTACAATATCACCTTTGTACATCACTAAAAGTTCGTCGGCTATTTCGCTAATTACGGCTAAATCATGGGAGATGAAAATCAAACCCATGTTGCGTTCATTTTTTAGTCGAAGCAACAAATCTAGAATGGTCTTTTGAACAGTTACATCTAAAGCAGTAGTCGGTTCATCAGCAATTAATAGTTCCGGATTACAGCTTAAAGCCATTGCAATCATTACCCGTTGCTTTTGTCCACCAGATAATTGATGCGGATAACTTTCGAAAATATTTTCAGGGCGGGGGAGTTGCACTTCTTTAAAAAGTGCAATAGTTTGTGCTTTTGCCGTTGCTTTATCTACATTTTGGTGCAACATGATTGCTTCCTGAACTTGATAACCACAAGTAAACACAGGGTTTAAAGAGGTCATTGGTTCTTGGAAAATCATGGAGATTTTATTGCCACGAAAATTCCTGATTTCATTATCAGATAAATTCAATAAACTGATATTATCAAAATCTATTTCGCCCGTAATGTTGGTGTTTTTAGAATCATGCAAACGCATGATAGAAAAAGAAGTAACTGATTTCCCTGAGCCGGATTCGCCAACAATGCCTAAAACTTTACCTTTTTCAAGTTTAAAACTGACTTTGTGTACAGCTTCAGACCAAGTTTTTTCTTCTCGGTTATAAAATTCTATGGCGAGTTCTTTTACTTCTAACATTACTTCACTAAGGTAATATTTTCTGCTGGAATTGCATCTAATCCTTTAAAACGTAACAGAATTTGTGCAGTGGTAATTACATCTTTTTGACAGTAGGTTACAATGCGTTGTAAATCCTTTTCTTGGTAATACACATCTTTTACCATGCTTCCATCAATATCATCTTTTGGTGTAGGGATATTAAAAATTGCTGCCAATAAGTTTAAGGAAGTATAGTTCTTATAATCGCCAAACTTCCATAATTCCATAGTATCAATGTGGTTAATTTCCCAAGGTTTTTTTCCAGCAATTTGTAATTGTAATGGAATTGAAATGCTGTTCACTAACATTCTACGGCATAAATAGGGGAAATCAAATTCTTTACCATTATGTGCACACAGAACCAAGTCTTTTGGTTGTTTTGAAAGTAATGCGTTAAACTGATTTAAAACTTCAACTTCATTGTCACCAAAGTAAGAGTTTACTCTGAAATGTAGTTTACCTTTTTGGCTGTGAAATAAACCAACGCTGATACAGATGATTTTCCCAAATTCGGCCCAAATGCCCGCTCTTTCATAGAAATCTGCAGGAGTTTTATCGTCTTTTCGAAGAAATTGAGTTTTGCTATCCCATAAGGATTGCATTTGTAAAGGCATCTGCTCGAAATATTCGTATAATGGAACGGTTTCGATGTCAATTACAAAAACCTTATTTAAGTTAACGTCTTTAAGCATAAGCGTAAATGTTTATGATGTAAATTTAAATAGGGAATTTGAAGATAGAGAAAATAGTTGAGTTTATATTGATTCATACTCGTCATTCCCAACTCGATTGGGAATCTTAATGAAGTTAACCTTTTAACGCATTACGATTCCCGTTTTCACGGGAATGACGAGTTGGGCATATAAAAAAATCCTTCCCAATTTATTGGAAAGGATTTAAATCTTTATTCTTTGCTCTTTTATCCTTAATCTCTTAAGAAGTATAACCCAGAATTTTTAATACCTGTTTACTGTTTTGTTCTTCCCCAAAAACCTCAAAATTGAAAGTCTCATCTCTATTACGACGAATAATTACATGCTTCGGACTTGGTAATAAACAGTGATGAATACCACCATAACCACTTAAAACCTCTTGATAAGCGCCTGTATTAAAGAAACCAAGGTATTGTACTTTACGCGTTTTTGGCATAAATACACTATTCATGTGGGCTTCTTGGTTGTAATAATCCTGACCATCGCAAGTAATACCACCTAAGTTTACTCGCTCATATTCGGCATCCCAATTATTAATTGGCAATAGAATATATTTCTGATTCAAAGCCCAAACATCTGGTAAATTTGTGATGAAAGAACCATCTAACATTAACCATTTTTCACGGTCGTTTTGTTGTTTACGACCTAATACTTTGTATAAAATGCCCGATGCTTCTGCAACAGTGTATTTTCCGAATTCGGTAATAATATCTGGTTCAACAACATCATGCTCAGCACAAATTTCTTTAATCCGTTTTACGATTTCATTTACCATGTATTCGTAATCGAAATCAAATACTAAACTATCTTTAAATGGCATTCCGCCACCAATATCTAAAGTATCTAACTCTGGATTTATTTTTTTGAACTTGCAATAAAGCGTAACATATTTCTCTAACTCGTTCCAATAATACGGTGAATCTGTAATACCAGAATTGATGAAGAAATGCAGTAATTTAACTCTGAAATTAGGATTTGCAGCGATTTTATTGTTGTAAAAATCAATTACATCTTCCATACGAACCCCTAAACGTGAAGTATAGAATTGCGAATCTGGTTGTTCCTCTGCAGCAATACGGATCCCTAAATTACAAGGCGTATCCATTTCTACTTCATCATCGTACAAGTTAAATTCTTCCTTATTATCTAAAATTGGAATGATGTTTTTATAGCCATCGTGCAACATATCAATGATATATTGTTTGTATTGATAGGTTTTAAAACCATTACAAATGACTGTGATATCTTTAGTTAACGCACCTTTTTTCTCCAAAGCTTCAATCATTGGCATATCAAATGCCGACGACGTTTCTAAGTGAATTCCGTTTTTTAAAGCCTCTTCAACAATATGCTTAAAGTGAGAACTTTTAGTGCAGTAGCAATATTTATAATCGCCACGGTAATTATTCTTGATAATAGCGGTTTGAAACAACAACTTAGCCTGTTGTATCTTCTTACTAATCATTGGTAAATAAGTGAAACGCAATGGCGTACCATATGTTTCTATCATTTCCATTAAATTTAGATCCTGAAAATATAATTCATCGTCTATAACGCTGTAACCCTCTTGCGGAAAGCCAACACTTAGATCAAGAAATTCGGAGTAACTCTGCATTTATATCAAATAATTTTTGCAAAAATGTAATTTTAAATTGAGAATTGATGAAGTAGTTTAAAATTATTCGACATAATAACTAAAAGTTTTACGAAAAGGATATAATTGGTTAATAACATTTGAAAAGCCGAAACTGTTTTTCATTGGGAATTTCTGTCCTGCTGTACGTTTTACTCGCTACGCTTCGTGCTCACTACCATCAGGTTTAAGTGGCGAGGGTAGTGGTTCTATTTGGGGTTTGCATGATGGAAGAAATAAAAAAAAATGTCATCCTGAGCTTGTCGAAGGACTTTTTATTTATTTTAAATTTAGGTCTTCACTTCGGCTATGCTCAGTGCAAGCTAGCTCAGACTGACAATATGAACAGAAAATCTTTGTGTTCTTTATGGTTTCAAAATCAGCAGGAAAGATTGCTTCGTCGTTCCTCCTCGCAATGACGAACTAATTAAACTACCCTTTTCTCAAATATTTAGTTAAAATGACAATGGTTTGTCCTTCTACTTTACCTTCAATTTGCTCAGTATTATCATGTACCAAACGAATATTTTTAACAACTGTACCTAATTTGGCGCTAATTGTAGAACCTTTAACATCTAAAGTTTTAATTAAAACAACGGTATCACCTTCCAATAAACGTGCGCCGTTGCTATCTTGGTGAAACTCTACAGTTCCATCTTGCTCGTGGTCGCCAGTTTTTTTAGCCAATTCCAATGTTTCATCATCAAGATATAAAATATCTAGACTGTCTGCTGCCCAACCTTCATTTCTTAATCTGCTCAACATTCTCCAGGCTACAACTTGTACTGGTGCAAACTCCGACCACATGGTTTCGGTTAATACTTTCCAATGCTCAGGATTAATTTGCTCTGTTTTTTCAATTTGGTCTAAACAAGTTTTACAAACTAGAATGCTATTATCTGCGTTAGCATTACTTGTTGGTGGAACTTCATACACAGACAAATTAGTAGTTGCAGTGCATAATTCGCATTGATGATTAGAGCGTGTTAATAATTGTTGTAGTAAAGACATTTGAATTTAGATTTTCTGCGAAAATACTAAATTAATTTAAAGGGTATTTGATGAGTGGAAAGCTATTTATTTCAATCTTAGCACTACGCCATAAGTTTTATCTTTGATTTCTGTTTTAGATAGAATTTCGAACTTGTAGGTAACATTGTCTGCTTTGACTGTGATCAAGCTGCCACTAATTTTATACGTACCTCGCCACCAAACATCTCCGCCAGGTAATATCTCCGCAACGCCATCTGGCTTTAAAGTGAGTTGCCACCCTGAATCATACGGGTTCGTACTTGCTTTGAAATCTGTTTGTGAAAATATTTTTTCTTGGTCAACTGTAAGTTGATCTTTCTTGCAGCTACTTAACAAGAAAATAGCAATAATAAGAAGAGCGATAAAAGTTTTAATAGCCGTGAATTTCTGGTTCATCTTTTAATAATTAGTTTAGGTTTATAAGGCTATACGTTTAACTCTTCAAAAACGCTACACTTATAAATTTTTAATAATTTGACAAGATGACGGAACTCAAATTACTTTACCGGCAAATGTATTTCTGCTAACATACACCTTGCGCTTCCACCACCATTTTTTTCTATAGTATATAACGGTGCGTAAATCAATTTGCTATGTTTTTCTAATGTAGTTATTTGTTCTTTTTTTAAGGATAAATAAGCTTGTTCTGACATCACTAACAGGCTTTCTTTATTTTTGTTTTGAACTTGAAGCATATTGCCAGCAAAATGATTCATCTGATCGAAGCTAATTTCTATTACTTCTTTACCAGTACTAATTAAACTCTGTTTTACGTTTTCTTTTTCTTGTTGATTAGGAATTGAATCGAAACAAATTACTGCAAATGTATCGCCAATGCACATCATCACATTGGTGTGGTAAATAGGAAAACCTTCGGAATCTACTGCGTTAAAAACGATAGCGGTATAACCAGTTTTATCGCAAAAATCGGCTAGCACTTTTTCATCCATCCTTACCGATTTACAGGCATAAGCTAGTTTATGCTCGCGATCTAAAACTAAACTCCCCGTACCTTCTAAAAAGATATTTTGTGCTTCGTAAGTACTTAAATCGGTGATTTTATTGATAGTGAAATTATTTCCAATGGTTGTTAAAATATCTTCTCTGCGTTCAGGTCGGCGGTTTTCTGAAAACATAGGATACAAAATAACTTCTCCATTTGCATGAAAAGAAACCCAATTATTGGGAAAAATAGAATCGGGTGTTTCTGGTTTTAAAGTATCATCAATTACAGTTACATCAACCCCATTTGATTTTAACATCGCTACAAAACCATCAAACTCTTTTAAGGCTTGATTTTGTACATCGCCCTGTGCTGATGCTTGTTGAAATTTATTATTGACCGCCGTTTGTGCATTGAATTTAAAATCAACCGGACGGATCATTAAAATATGGTTTGTTGTTTGCATTTCTTTTTAAATGTTTATGGTCGATAGTTGATAGACCATGGCTATAGTCTATCAACCATTGTCCATTAACCCTTTTCTGCTAAATGTCATCTCTCAAAATCGGAAAACTCATACAATGAAATCCGCCACGAGCTCTGGATAATTCTGCCGAAGGCATCAAAATTAAGGTATCTGTTAATTCATCAGCATTCACTTTTCCACTTTCTAAATCGTTAATCAAATCTTTAACATTTACCACGTTAAATCCATTGTTTTTAAAAGCCTCAACCGTTTTATCATTACGATCATAACCTAACACAACACCTTCTTTAATAGCTAATAAATTGCATGAATCTGTCCATTGCTCACGAGCATCATAAGGAAATACACCACTACCGCTATAAATAAATTTGGTTGGCTCGGTGCTTTTTAAGTCTTTTTTACTGATATCCTCAAAAAGCTCTTCCATACTTTTATAATGCTTTGGAGCGCTTTTATCTTTATAAAACTGAATAATTTCTGTCTGTTCCTTTGGTTCTGGTTGTACTAAAAAGTCAATCGGATTTTGTTGCTTGTTTTCCTCAACACTAGCAATAGAATGCAATAAAACCCAAGTATTTCTTTTTACCTGCGTAAATACAGTATCCAAATGCATAAAATCTCGTTTATTCGGAATACGAACTACGGTAACTTTTTCTACTACATTGTTATCGAACAACAATTTCATAGCTTCATTTGCACCATAAGGCGAAGTACGTTCACTACAACCAATAAGTACATGGTTCTTGCTAATCATCATTACATCGCCACCTTCTAACGTAGTTCTGTTCTCCATTTCTTCTCCCGGACGTAAAAAATGATGTTCGCCATCAGGAATTTCCAAAATATTATCTCTGTAATTTTCGAATAAGTTATGGTTGAAGAAAATGTAACGCATCAATAAACTTTCGCGTACTCTTGCTTTTTTTGCAGGCTTATTTAATAGAATGAAATTGTTGATCGTCGTACCAACATCTCTCGTAAAAATCAAATTCGGAATAGGAGAGAAGATCATTCTTCCATCAGGTAATGAGCCAGAAATCAGTGTTTTTGCTAATTCTTTTGGATCGGTATCAATTAATTGAAGTTGCAATTTATACGTACATCCTTCTATCGCACAAACCGAAGCTGCCAATTTTTTTCTGATGGTTGTATCTGCTAAAACCTCTCCGAGTAATTGCTGTAGTTCAATCACATTGGCAGAAGCATGGAAATCTTTGTTATCTGGCTTAAAGAAGTTTCTTTCGGCTTTTTCTGAATCAATATCCGCCAGTTTACCTTTTATCTTATCAGGATCTAAGAAATACATTAACAATTTAACGTAATAATCGTACTCGTCTTTGCGAATGGTATCTAAATGCACAATGTCTTCAAAAAGCCAGTCTTGCGCTTTAGAAGGCACTACTTTGCCTATTCCACTATCAGGACTATGGATTAATAATTTACGTAGGCGCCCGATTTCAGTATTAACCTGTACTTTAAAATGCTCGTTCTTTTCACTCATATATTTGGTATGTGATGACACAAAGCTATTCAAAAAAGTCAATAGTTTTTACCACAGAGTACACTGAGTTTTACACAGCGTATTAATATGAACTCCACGTTCTCTGTGTATTCTCCTTTTCTCGGTGGTTAATTATCTTTCATCGGACTTCCCGACTCTTTTGACTTCCCGACTTCTTTCCCTATTTTCGCATCATGAATTTTATCATTACCGAAACACTTAACGCAATTAAACAAATTTACAACGAAGAAATTTCGGAAAGTGTCATCAATATACAAGAAACCCGTAAAGAATTCGAAGGTCAAATTACTATTGTAGTTTTTCCGATTGTACGTTTTTCAAAGAAATCTCCAGAAGAAACCGCGACTGCAATTGGCGAATATTTAGTAGAAAATGTAAAAGAAGTAACTGGATTTAATGTAGTTAAAGGTTTTTTAAACTTAAGCATAGCTGATAGTTATTGGTTAAATCTATTCAATAACGAGCTATTGAGTGATGATTTTGCTAAAGTTAAACCAAACGGGCAAAAGGTAATGGTAGAATATTCTTCACCAAATACCAACAAACCTTTGCATTTAGGTCATGTGCGTAATAATTTATTGGGTTATGCAGTTGCCGAGTTGTTAAAAGCCGATGGTTACGAAGTTTTTAAAGTGAATTTGGTAAATGATAGAGGAATTCACATTTGTAAATCGATGTTGGCTTGGGAGAAATGGGGCAACGGAGAAACACCAGAAAGTTCGGGATTAAAAGGCGATCATTTAGTAGGGAAATACTACGTCATCTTTGATAAAGAATATAAAAAACAGATTGAAGCCTTAATAGCTGAGGGACAAACTGAAGACGAAGCCAAAAAAAGCGCATCATTAATTAAAGAAGCGCAACAAATGTTATTGGCTTGGGAAGCTGGCGATGAACATGTAATTGCACTTTGGAAAAAGATGAATGGCTGGGTGTATGATGGTTTTGCAGTAAGCTATAAAAATTTAGGGGTCGATTTTGATAAATACTATTACGAAAGCAATACGTATTTATTAGGAAAAGATACTGTTGATGAAGGCTTGGAAAAAGGAGTTTTCTTTAAAAAAGAAGATGGTTCGGTATGGATTGATTTAACAGCTGAAGGATTAGACCAGAAATTGGTATTGCGTGCCGATGGAACTTCAGTTTACATTACCCAAGATTTGGGAACTGCACAAATGAAATATGATGATTATCACATGGATCAATCTATTTATGTGGTAGGTAATGAGCAAGATTACCATTTCAAAGTGCTATTTCTAATTTTAGAGAAATTAGGTAAAAGCTGGGCTAAAGGATTACACCATTTATCGTATGGTATGGTAGATTTACCTAGCGGGAAAATGAAAAGTAGAGAAGGAACAGTAGTTGATGCGGATGATTTGGTTGCTGAAATGATTGAAACAGCTAAACAAAAGACAGAAGCACTAGGCAAAATAAACGATTTCTCCGCTGAGGAAAAAGAAGAATTGTATTACAACATTGGTTTAGGCGCTTTAAAGTATTTCTTATTAAAAGTAGAACCTAAAAAACGTTTATTGTTCGATCCCTCAGAATCTATAGATTTTCAAGGCCACACAGGACCGTTTATTCAATACACACATGCTCGTATTAAATCGTTGTTAAGCAAAGCTGATTATAAGCTAACCGTTGGTGAGGAGCAGTTAAACGTTGCATTATCTCCTACAGAGTTAGAAATGATCATGTTGTTGGCTAAATATCCAGAAGAAATTGCAAATGCAGCGAAAGCATACAGTCCAGCGTTTTTGGCTAATTATTTATATGAAGTGGCCAAATTGTTTAATAAGTTTTATCACGAAGTACCACCTATCGTAAAAGAAGAAAATACAGCTTTAAAACAGCATCGTTTAAACATTTGTAAGCTTACAGCTGATGTTTTAAAAAGTGGTACTAATATTTTGGGTATCAACGTGCCAGAGCGAATGTAATTCCCTAAAAGGGAATTGGTTCATTAGTATCATTGGTTCATTTGGTAAATCGTTGCCCCCTTTTGAAGAGTTAGTCAGGACTTTAAAATTATGTCAGGCCAAAGCATCAATTTTGTGCTACTAAAATCGCCCTTGGCTGGTGCGGAATCTAGCAACTGCCTATACCAACAAACTTTAATAGCATCAGGCGCAGGCGTGGCTTTTTTTGGTGACTTTTCAGCTACTGGAAAAAAGTTACACCCCGTAGGGAACCCTTAAAAGAGAATCAGTTCATTGGTATCATTTGTTCATTATTTCCTTTTAAGGCACCAAAGCTACTTGCTATTGTCTATCAACTATTAACTAAATTCTTATTCCTTATCAATAGTTCCAGACTTTGTACTTACGGTACTAATTTTTCTAAACTTTGCGAAAGTTAAAGGGCTTTTACCTGGTCTTTCATCACCTAATAAAACACCCCATTGTTTAAACGATTCGCTGCGATCGAAAATGATTTTCAGCACTGCAATAATTGGCATGGAGAGAAACATCCCAGAAATGCCTGCAATACTTCCTCCAATAAATACCCCGAGAATAGAAACCAACGCATTAATTTTAATTTTTGACCCTACGATACGAGGCATCAAAATATTATTATCTAAAAACTGAACAACCGCAATAACCCCTAGTACAGTTACAACTGGCCATAATTCTGTAGAAGAAGTTAAGGTTAACAACACACCTATCACGTTTCCAATTAAGGCACCAACATAAGGTATCAAATTTAAAATGGCGAAAATAACCCCAATTAAAAGTGCATGTTTAATACCAATTAATAGTAAAATTCCACCTAAAAGGATGGTCATGTAAGATATTTGAATCAACAAACCAACAAGATAGTTTTTAATAATAGATTCAGTTTCATACACTGCGTCTTTAACTTTAGGATGATCATCTGTTTTAAACCACAAGAACACAAAACGCAATAAAATATCTTTGTAAAATAAAATCAGGTAAATATAAATCGGTAATAAGCCAAC
Source organism: Pedobacter planticolens (assembly GCF_014172375.1). Taxonomy (GTDB): domain Bacteria; phylum Bacteroidota; class Bacteroidia; order Sphingobacteriales; family Sphingobacteriaceae; genus Pedobacter; species Pedobacter planticolens. The sequence continues at coordinate 1,654,371 of NZ_WNXD01000001.1, read as the reverse complement.
AAAAACAAATACCCCACTTAACGTTACAAAAGCCCCACTAGCAGCAGTTCCAGCCATACCGAGCATATCATCACTTTTTTCTTTAATGAAGTTTTCTTGCTTAGTAACACTCATTTTAGTGAAACTGCTAATCCACTCTTTTAAACTTTGTAAGTGCTTGGCCACGTTTTGCTTAATCTGCGGAAAATCATCAGCCAAAATACCTACCTGTGCAGATAAAAACCACACAATTCCACCAATAAATAGGAGTACCAATAAAATAGGTAAAATGATAGCAAGCGATTCGGGTACATTACGTTTCCTTAAAAAACGATAAATAGGCAAGAGCATAATGCTGATGAAAAATGCCATAATTACAGGCATAATAATGTCTCGTCCAACCACTAAAATGACAACAATAAGCGCAATACCTAATAATTCTATAGACCGTTTTACGGTGAGTGGAAGTTGATTCATCAATCGTTTGTTAGTTTTCAGGTGTTAAACACTAAGATAAGGAATTTGTTTTGCTGATAGGAGAAAGAAGTGATTTGCCCATGCAGTTTAATTCTTCACTATCTTAAATTCTCCCTCTTTTCTCCCATATTCCTCCTAGTATTCTCCTACTAAATGCCGTTTGAGAAGAACAAACATAGGGGAAACCTAGAACAACACTAGGACAAATTAACTTTTATACTGACATATTCGGACATTTTCAGACATTTCAGGACATTAAATCTGATTAAAGAGGAAACGCCAGCAATTTGACTTAGCGCTAATAAAAATATACTTATTTTTGTCTTTCACTGACAAAGAAATGTATACAACAGATACCATTATTGCTTTATCTACACCCCCAGGCAGCGGCGCTATTGGCGTAATTCGTTTATCAGGCCCTGATGCCATCAACTTAACCAATCAGGTTTTTGCAGGTAAAGATTTAACAAAACAGGCATCTCATACCTTGCATTTTGGTTTAATTAAAGATGAAGAACTCATCGTAGATGAGGTTGTTGCAGGTTTATATGTTGCGCCAAAATCGTATACAAAAGAAAACGTTGTCGAGATTTCGTGCCATGGCTCTAATTACATCATTCAACAGATTTTAAATCTTTTGATTAAAAAAGGAGCTAGAGCAGCAAAACCAGGCGAGTTTACCTTAAGGGCATTTTTAAATGGTGCGTTCGATTTAAGTCAGGCAGAAGCAGTAGCAGATCTAATTGCATCAGATAGCAAAGCATCCCACGATGTGGCTTTACAACAAATGCGTGGTGGTTTTTCTAGTGAACTAAAAGATTTACGGGAGCAGTTAATTCATTTCGCTTCTATGATTGAATTAGAACTCGATTTTGCCGAAGAAGATGTAGAATTCGCCAATCGTGACCAATTAAGAGCTTTAATTTTAAAAATCAATAGTGTGTTATACCGTTTAATATCTTCCTTCGAGATGGGAAATGTGTTAAAAAACGGCGTTCCAATTGTGATAGCAGGTAAACCGAATGTAGGTAAATCAACCTTGTTAAATGCCTTATTAAACGAAGAAAGAGCGATCGTATCAGATATTGCAGGCACTACCCGTGATACCATAGAAGACGAACTTAATATCAATGGGGTCATTTTCCGATTTATAGATACGGCAGGTATTCGCGATACCGCAGATATTATTGAAGCAAAAGGGGTAGAGCGTACCCTAGAGCGAATGAAACAAGCAAAATTGATTATGTACATGGTTGATGCTTTACAAACGCCCGATGAATTAGCAGAGCAATTAACTGATTTGAGGAAAATTGACATTCCATATTTAGCCATCGTTAATAAAGCAGATTTGTTTACACCCGAACAAAAGGAAGCCTTTGCCAAACAAGAAGTATTGTTTTTATCTGCCAAAGACGGGATAGGGGTAGAAGAATTGAAAACAGCGCTTTTAGAGAAAGTAAACCTGCATCATATCAATACAAGTGAAACTTTAGTGAGCAACATCCGCCATGTAGAAGCCTTAAAGAATACAGAGAAGGCATTGCATAATGTGCTTAACAACATCGATAACCCTGTTACTTCAGATTTTTTAGCCATGGATATTAAACAGGCACTACATTATTTAGGAGAGATTACGGGTACAGTGACTACAGATGATTTGCTGGAAAATATATTTAGTAAGTTTTGCATCGGTAAATAGTGTAATATGAATTCTGAATTAATATTATATCAAACCGAAGACGGGCAAACCAAAATACAAACCCGATTAGAGGATGAAACTGTTTGGCTTACGCAAGCACAGTTGATGGAATTGTTTGGTAAAGCTAAATCTACCATTAGCGAACACCTAAAAAATATTTTTGAGGAGGGCGAATTAAACGAACATTCAGTTGTTCGGAATTTCCGAATAACTGCTACAGACGGAAAAGATTATCAAACTAATCATTACAACCTCGATGTAATTATCTCCGTAGGCTATCGCGTAAAAAGTTTGCAGGGAACCAAGTTTAGACAATGGGCAACGGCTAGGCTACGCGAATATTTGGTAAAGGGTTTTACCATGAATGATGAACTGCTGAAACAAGCAGGTGGTGGCGATTACTTTGAAGAACTATTGGCTCGTATTAGAGACATTCGTTCTTCTGAAAAAGTATTTTGGCGCAAGGTATTGGATGTGTATGCCACCAGTATAGATTACGACCCACATACCGAAACCTCGCAAACCTTTTTTAAAACCATACAAAATAAAATGCATTGGGCAGCACACGGACAAACCGCTGCAGAAATTGTTTATAGCCGAATAGATGCCGCAAAACCTTTTTTAGGCTTAACCAACTTTATAGGCGTACAACCTACCCAACAAGAAATTGCCGTAGCCAAAAATTATTTAAACGAGCAAGAACTCAATTTATTGAACCGAATAGTTACAGCTTATTTAGAGGTAGCAGAGTTACAAGCTTTAAACCGCAAACCCATGCACATGCAAGATTGGCTACAACGTGTTGACGACTTTTTACAAATGACAGGCAACGATATTTTAACCCATGCTGGAACCGTTAGCCACCAACAAGCCTTAAACAAAGCGAAAGAAGAATACTCCAACTATAAGGAAAGCTTACAAAACGAACTCTCTAAAGTAGAACAAGACTTTGTTCAGCATTTAGAGCAAACCACCAAACAGCTTAAAAGGGAGAACAATGGATATTAAACAGGCGTTACATTATTTAGGAGAAATTACCAATACAGTTGCCACAGATAATTTATTGGAGAATATATTTAATATGTTTTGCATCTGTAAATAGTAGGGCCATACAAATTGTAATTTCATTAGCCTTCTTTTTGGTTATAGAAAGCTTCCATTAATAACCATTTCTTTTCGAATGTTAATTTTAGTAATATTGAAGTATGACCATTCAAACGTATCTCAGTACTTTACAATTACGCTATCAAACTGGAATAAGTCGCGAACATACTTACAGAGGAGACCTACAAACGCTCTTAATGGCAATGTTGCCAGATATTTTGGTAACCAATGAACCTGCTCGTGTAGCCTGTGGTGCACCAGATTATATGCTTACTCGTAAAGATATACCAGTTGGTTATATTGAAGCAAAAGATATTGGAGTAGATTTACATAGCAAAACGCTAAAAGAACAATTTGATCGCTACCGCTCTGGGTTAAGCAATCTAATTTTTACAGATTACCTCGATTTTCACTTTTATAAAGACGGTGTTTTTACTACTAGCATAGCAATAGCACGTTTACAATTCCCCTCCACTGGAGGGGTGTCTGAAGGACAGGGTGGTCAAATTGTTCCCTTGCCCGAAAACTTCGATACCTTCCAAAACCTAATTAAAAACTTTGCCGAAACCATTTCCCAAACCATTAAAAGCCCAACAAAGCTGGCAGAAATGATGGCGGGTAAAGCAAAGCTGATGGCAGACGTGATAGAGAAAACCCTCAATCACGATGATGAAACAGAAACCAAAACAAGCCTAAAACAGCAAATGCTTTCCTTTAAGCAAATGCTGATACATGATATCAATAACTCTGCCTTTGCAGATATTTATGCCCAAACCATAGCTTACGGTATGTTTGCTGCTCGTTACCACGATCCAACCTTACCAACCTTTAGCCGACAAGAAGCCGCAACTTTAATCCCAAAATCAAATCCTTTCTTACGCAAGTTATTTCAAGACATTGCAGGTTACGATTTAGATGATCGTCTAGTGTGGATGGTAGATGAACTCGTAAACATCTTTTTAGCTACCGATGTTGCCGATATCATGAAGAACTTTGGTAAAAGCACCAAACAAGAAGACCCAGTGGTACACTTTTACGAAACCTTTTTGGCAACGTATAACCCTGCCTTGCGCAAGGCTAGGGGAGTTTGGTATACGCCACAACCCGTAGTTAACTTTATTGTTCGTGCGGTAGACGATATCCTGAAAACAGAATTTAACCTGCCACAAGGTTTAGCAGACACCAGCAAAATAAAAGTAAAAACTAAACACGTTACCAAAGCAACTGCCGACCAACGTTCTAAACTCAAAGAGGTAGAAACAGAACATGAAGTACACAAAGTTCAAATCTTAGATCCTGCGACTGGTACAGGCACCTTTTTGGCAGAAGTAGTAAAACACATCCATAAAAAGTTTGAAGGGCAACAAGGCATTTGGAGCAATTATGTAAACCAACATTTAATACCTCGTTTAAATGGTTTCGAATTGCTAATGGCAAGTTATGCAATGGCGCATCTTAAAATGGATATGCTTTTAACCGAAACTGGTTATAAAGCCACTACAGACCAACGTTTCCGTATTTTCTTAACCAACAGCTTAGAAGAAGCACACCCAGATACTGGAACCTTATTTAGCTCTTGGTTAAGTGATGAAGCCGACCAAGCCAATGCCATAAAACGAGATGCGCCAGTTATGGTAGTTATGGGTAATCCTCCTTATAGTGGCGAAAGTGCCAATAAAAGTGAATGGATTATGAATCTAATGGAAGATTATAAAAAAGAACCAGGAGGAAAAGAGAAATTAAAGGAACGTAACCCTAAGTGGATAAATGATGATTATGTAAAATTTATTCGCTTCGGACAACATTTTATAGAAAAGAATGGGACAGGAATTTTAGCTTTCATTAACCCACATGGCTTTTTAGATAACCCCACATTTCGTGGGATGCGCTGGAACTTATTAAAAACGTATGATAAGATTTATACGATAGACTTGCATGGAAATAGCAAAAAGAAAGAGACCGCACTTGATGGTTCTTTAGATCAAAATGTATTTGATATAATGCAAGGTGTTAGCATTAATCTATTTATAAAGACTGGGAAAAAAACTGCTACTGAATTAGGAGAGGTATTTCATTTTGATCTATTTGGAAAGAGAGACTTCAAGTATAATTTTCTAAGTGAAAACAATTTGAATGCTATCCTTTTCAAAAGGCTAGTACCCAACCCACCAAGTTACATATTGACACAAACCGATTTTGGAATGCAATCAGATTATGAAATAGGGTTCAAGATAGATGATTTATATCCAGTTAATGGAACAGGGATTGTTAGTAAGAGAGATTCTTTAGCATTTAAAGAGAATGTAGATGAAATAAAAGATGTCATTAATAATATATTTCATTTATCCATATCCGAGATTAAGCAAAAATATGATAAAGTTGGATGGGAAAGCAGAGATGGAAAGGCAGAGTTCGTAAAAGAAAACGTAATGGAATTTGGCACTTCTGAAAATTTTTTTATCAAATGTGATTATCGATTATTTGATAAAAAATGGACATACTATACAGGAAAATCAAAAGGATTTATTGGTTGGCCTGTAAATCATGTAATGAAAAATTATATACTTGGTGACAACGTCGGATTATGTTGTTGCAAACAGTTCAAAGCAGGAAATAACTATCATCACGTCTTTATCTCAAATACAATCACAGAAAGTTCTTATGTATCAAATAAGACGAGTGAAATAACTAGTAACTTTCCATTATACATTTATCCAGAACAAACCAACCAAACAACTTTAGATGGTAAAATAGAAAGAGTTCCAAACCTCAATATGGAAATCGTTAACAAAATTGCAGAAAGTGCAGGTTATTACTTTGCTCCAGAAGAGCCAAATGATGATTGTATGGTTGAAACCATGCAATTCTATCCTATAAATATTTTAGACTACATCTATGCGGTTTTACACAGTCCAGCTTATAGAGATAAATACAAAGAGTTTTTAAAAATAGATTTTCCTCGAGTTCCGTATCCAACATTTAAAAATTTTATGCCTCTAGCTAATTTGGGTAGTCAGCTAAGAAAACTACATCTATTAGAAAGCGAAGACACCGAAAAATACATTACTCAATATCCAATAGATGGCAGTAATGAAGTCATAAAACCCCACTATGTTTGTCATCCAGAAAGTGTTTGTCATCCTGAGCTTGTCGAAGGAAAAACCAACCACGAACCAAATTCCCCTCTTTCAGAGGGGTGCCTGAAAGGCGGGGTGTTCGGCAAAGTCTACATCAACGAAACCCAATGCTTCAACAACGTACCCGAAATAGCTTGGAACTTTTACATAGGTGGTTACCAACCCGCCCAAAAATGGCTAAAAGACCGCAAAGGTAGAGTTTTAGAGTTTGATGATATTTTACACTACCAAAAGATTATTGTAGCGCTTACTAAGACAAGTGAATTGATTATGGAGATTGATCAGGTGATGGAGGTTTAAAGAATTTAATTATAATATGATACAAAAATTTACTCCTATTCAAAAAGAAAGAGTTGAGAGGCTTGAAAACCAACTTGAAATTGCCGCCTCAAAAGGGGATGTCAATTCTGCTAAAATAATAATTTTAGACTTGCAGCCCATTTTTAATTCTACTGGTAATACAGCCAGATTAATGCAGGCTAAAACTAGGCTCTTTGAAGCTAATATGGAACAAGGCGAAGTAAATATAGCTATTAGTGGACTTATAGGTATACGCACTATTATAAATAAACATACACGGACTTTCCTAGAAGCTACTGCTTTGTTAGCTATATGCTATTTAAGAATGAAGGATCTTCTTAAAGCTGAACCGTTGATTAGAGAGGTTTTAATAAACGATAAAGTTATCTCTTCAGTAACAAAACGAGCAATTTTTAGAAAAAATATGATTGAACGTTTTGACGAAGAGGGTTTGCTATTTGCACTTAAAGGATCTGTTCCTGTGCAGAGATTTGACTCTAACGAAATTGAACATGAAGTAAGTAAGTTCATCCAGTCTAATCAATTAGAAGATAAATATTTTGAGAATATTGGTAATGTAGTGCCAAATAGTGCAAAACATGTCCTGTTAAAGGTCGACGAGTTTTCAAAAAAGCAATTGCCTACAGCAGAGAGGATAGCACTGCCATCCGGGAAAGAAATGTTGGAAGACAAAAAAATAGGTAAGACCTTATTTAAATCTATTAAGAGAACTATTTATAAGTCGATTTGCGATAAAGATAGTGAAGTTTATAAAGGTTGGTACACAGGTGGCTTAGCGGGCATAACTAGCCTAATCACAACTATTGTTGCAGATGCATTTCATAAATTAAATATAGGTATTAGAACTGTTATAGTGATGGTAAGTGCATTGATTATAAAATTTGGCATCAATGTTTATTGCGAACACTACAAACCGATGGATATTATGCATATGAGATAAAACATCTGGTCATTATTAGGTATGTGTGAATGTATATGATTGTTGAGAGAAATATTATATGGCATTGGAAACAAGAAAAACGAAATTGGATTTTAAGAACAAATAATGAGAAAATATACTAGGCAAGATTATTCACTAATTAAAACATCTGTTGAAAAGATTAAAGAAGATATAAATGCATCTGCTTCAAATGAAGCATTTTATTTTTTGGTTCTTGGTAATCTATTTAATCTTCAATTAGACGAAATTCAGAATTGTATAACAGATACCCATTATCTATCACAAAATAACGGGCCGAAAGGTAATGATAGAGGAATTGATGCTATTTATATTGAAGAAACTGGTAAAGATCCAATTATTCATCTATTCAATTTTAAATATTCTGGAACCTTCGAAAAAACTCTCTCTAACTTTCCAAGTAGTGAAATTGATAAGATTTTAAGCTTTCTCAGCCATTTATTTGAAGGTATAGAAGATGATGTTTTTAAAGCGTCAATTAACCAGTTCTTGTACGAGAAGGTTAAAGAGATTTGGGAACTTTTTAACGTAAAGCATCCCGCGTTTGTTATTCACTTGGTGTCAAATGGTTCACTCCCATTAGAAAAGAATGAGCAGCATAGATTTCAAAAGCAATTAGATGCCTATAGCAACATAGAGCTTAGGAATTTTTTGGCTCAAGATATAGTTCTTAAATTGACGGGTAAGCATCGAAAAATCGTTGACGCAAAAATTCAAGTAAGTAAAAAGGAATTATTTGAACAATCAGGGGGAGATACGAGGGCATTAATTGTCAATCTTAGTGTGGTTGATTGTATCAGAATTGTATTAAACAGGGAGGATTTAAGGCTAGAAACTAATTTAGATGACATCTCGAAATTGACTAATAGCGAAATTTGTGAAGATGCATTTGATGATAATGTCAGGGTTTATTTAAAGCAGAGACCACGAATTAACCAAAATATCAAGAGAACCGTGCTATCGGATGATAGCTCAAAATTTTTCTATTACAATAACGGAATCACAATTACATGTAATGAATTCATGTATAATTTAAACCCTCAATTTCCATTAATTGAGCTGAAAGATATTCAGGTAGTTAATGGAAGTCAAACCATTCATGCTTTATACGACGCACTTAAAGAAGACTATAACAAACTTGAGAATGCAAGTGTTTTATGTAGGATATATGAGATTAAAAACAAAGAATTAAGTGGAAAAATTGCTCAGTTTACAAATAGTCAAAACCCCGTAAATAACCGTGATATAAAATCAATTGATTATGTTCAGTTAAAATTAGAGCAAGAATTTAAACTTCGGGGATACTTTTATGAAAGAAAGAAAAATCAATATGCTGACGAAGCCAAGAACGTTAGGTTAGATTCTGAAAAAGTTGGTCAGGTGTTAATGAGTTTTTACAACAACAGTCCATACGAAGCTAAAAATTCAAAAGCGTCAATATTTGCGGAGGAGTATGATAACGTGTTTACAGAAGATATTGATACGGATAAGGTTTTACTAGCATATAAATTATTTGAATTTATAGAGGCTAATAAAAACGAAAAGAGACCAGAACTCTTTATAAATGAGGTTATTTACGAAGAAAAATCATATATAATTTATGCTAGCTTATATATTCTTTACTTCATAAAGGAAATTGCAAAGCAAAACAATATCGATATTGAATATAAAAATTTAGACCTGCTACTAGGGCTTTATCCTAAAGCAATCGAAGTTATTGAAAAAGTTAATAAGGTAGGAAAAGCAAGAGCTAAAACAGAGAATAGAAGCTTCGCATTTAATACTTTTTATAAATCGCCTTTGCCTATAACTATTTTTAAAACTCTAAATCAAGAGGTTGATTTGGAAAATGTGGATTCTGTCGAAACAAATTTCTTTAATCAATATAAATTAGAGAATAAAATTAAAGGCTTGACAGCATTTGGTATTCCAACCATTAATGGGTTCAAAGTCCTTGCAAAAAGCGATATGAGTATAGAGAGTTCTCAATCTCTTACTGGCAGTCAAACCAGACTTAGAGGAGTTTTGGTAGAAAAAAATATAGTTACTTTAGGGAACGGAAAATACACTTTTATAAAAGATTATGTGTTTTCTAGCTCGTCTTTAGCTGCCAATGTAATTAACGGGTATTCATCTAATGGCCGTATCACTTGGAAAGATTCAGATGGTAACACTTTAAAGAACTTTAAAAATAAGACTTAATATTGTTTCATAACAGCAACCACCTTAGTCAAGCCTAAAATCAATTGGAGTTATTGTTTATAGCTTGTTTTTTCTGCTCTTAGCAGCTAAAGCTTCTTGTTCTGCAATAGTGTTTAGCTTAACTCCCGTATAAATTGTCTTAGCCATATCGCCAGGGTCAACGTCCAGTGCAAGAGCTATCAAGTATAATTCTTCTCCAGAAAGTTTAGTTTTTGGGTCGTTACTTAGCAGACTTAGACGAGATTCAGTAATACTCGTCTTCCTGTAAATTTCTGCTTTGTTAGCAGATTTCAAAATTAAGTATTTACCAAGTTCTGTAAGCTCCGACTTCTTTTTCACTCTTATCGTTTTGATAAACATACCAAGTGAAATGTTTACTTGATAATTTTTCTATTTTTCATTTGATTATTTAAAGAATACTTTAGAATATCTAAACTTTTATTTTTATATTCGTTTTATAATTAGGTATTAATCCGAGTCTTGCAACTACAAAAATCTCAGGCCGTTGAAGCAAGACAGCAGAATTAATGCCCATATCTATGTGTAGATGTATATATTTGTGCATCGAAATAGATGTGGGGCTGCTGTAAATCCTTTTCAACGTAAGGCCTGAGAACTTTAATGTAGTTATGGTTGGTAGTCCCACATGTATTGTAGCTACCCCAATCAAGACTCGTATAATCCATACGAGCAATGAAAAAAATAAGTAAATCTGTATGTAATCTACTGTCGCTTTCTCCAAAAGCGAATGCAACAGCTTATGTTTTTTCAAATCCCAATCATCTCTATTGTATTTTTCCTTTTGATCGTTTGTTTGCTTTAAAGCCGAAGAACCCGGTGTAGAAGATATAAGCGGGAACAAAGAATGGAGGTTGTTATGGTTAATAGGTTAATTCTTCCTTTTAAGTTTTAAGAGGAGCGTTCCCGCTTTTTTTGTTATGTGATTTTGGTCAAGGGTGTTCTTTTAGGTCAGTGATTTTTGGCTTTGGTAAAAGGGTTGGGGGGTGATAGAAGCAAGCGGTTGATCCGCTCTTTGCCGCGGGGGCAAGGTTCTTTTTTCTTGACGAAAAAGAACCCAAAAAGTCAAGAAAGAACGATGCTTCTCCGCTCGAGGCAAACGCATGGCCCGCCGTTCTTTCAGGCCAGCGCTCTTTTGGGCAGTGGTAAATGGATAGGGGTGTGGATTTTTGAGGGGTTGCAGGGAGAAACACGAAACAAAAACAAAGAGAAAAAAGACAATAGACCTGCCGGTCATGAGGCAAAGAAAACCCAAAGCATTACGATTCCGCATCAAGTGCGGAATGACGCGGAATGGAAGGAAATTACCATCCCAAAATTTCGGCAAAGGATTGGGTTCGCAATGTCGCGGAAGGGGGGACAGTGACTATATGGGAGGTGGAGCAGGAATGCCTCATTGGACTAATAATTTTAATAAACCATCAATAAATACCTAAATATGGAAGAGACGCCCTCAAATCAGCAAATGTATGTTTTCAATCAATTCTATAGTCGATATTATGCTATGTTCGCTTGGCGTTGTACAAAAGCGGTGAAAGATGATGTAGTGGCTAGCGGAATGGTGCATGATGCCTTTTTAAATGTTTGGCATTTACGTGATCAGCTACAAGCGGCTGATATTTATACGTTTTTGAAGCAGCAATTAAATAAAGCGATTTACAATTATTATAGTGTTGCAAAAAACAGGTTTCATTTTAATCTTTTTTGCTTAGACGATTTAGCTCATCCTGATTTTTTACTGATAGCAGACCCAGAGATAGGGGAAGAGGATAAGCCCCTTGAGACGTATGATCACTTATTGGTCAAATACCAGGAGCAATGGTTGCGGGTTAAACAACTGATTCCTAATTTATCAGAAGCGCAGCAACAGATGATTAGGCTTTGTCTCAAATACGATTTCAATTATGATCGGATTGCTTATTATTTAGGCGGCATATCTGATTATGTAGTGGCAAAGCAAGTTGAAGATCTTTTAAAAAAAATGAAGCAGATATTAACGAACGAACAGAAGTTGCAACAGGCTACACAAAAGAGTGGTTTAACCTTTAATGGAGCATTAGATGATTTGCAAAAGAACGTAATGAGGATGCGTTATGAGCTTCAATATAGCTTTGAAGAAATTGCCCGTGAACTTAACATGGCAGAAACGCAGGTAAAGCTAGCCTATGTAAAGGCTTATCAGGTGTGTAAATAAATAAGATTGATAATGCCTTTTTTGCTAAATGAAAAGGGTAGATAAAAATTTGAGGCTACTTGTATAGCCGTAGGGTGCGACCATTGTTTGTACGCACTAAGATTTGGTTGGTGTTTGAATAAACTCGATTATCAGATCATACAACAAAAATCCAGTTTAGTATTTGTTGCTTATGCTGAGGATTTAATTTTTAATCTTGATTACAAAAATCTTAAACAAATGGTACTTACCAGGAAAATACAGTTGTTTATTCACAGTAAAGATGCTGAAGTGATTGAGTTGCATCATAAAACCTTGTATAGATGGCGGTATATTGTTTTTAGGGCATTGAACATGGTTACGAGTCACCTTTATGTGCAGGAACAGTTAAAAGACTTCTTCTATTTTACGGAAGAATTTCATTTGAAATTAAGTAATCAAGCCAAAGATGAAGAGGGTGTATTGAACACCTCCAAATTGAATGCAACGGGCAGGTTGTTGTCGAAGCTATTTAAAGGGGAAATTCCGAACGACATTCTATGCTGCTTAAATTACAGCTTATCATCCGCCTTTGCGAAAGAGATTAAGGATTACCGAAACGGAGAGAAATCGCTCAGGAGCCACCAGCGAAAGCAGCCCTTGCCATTTAAGGGGCGGAGTATTAAAGACTTTAAACCTGACGGAAAAGAATATACCTTTAGCTTATTTAAGATTCCATTTCGTACTTATTTAGGTAAGGACAATCAAAAAAGAACATTACTGTCGAGGGTTTTTCATTACCCAGCTAAATTACGTTCTAGTAGCATTGTGCTGGATAAGGGCAAGATCTATTTACTGGCCAATTTTGAAGTGGGAGAATTACCACAAGAGCTAGACAATAGCATAATTGCCGAAGCTTCGCTTTCGCTTAACTATCCGATTACGGTAAATATTGGACAACAGCAGTACCAAATTGGTAATAAAGAAGAGTTTTTACATCGGCGTTTGGCAATACAGGCGGCAAGACAAAGATTGCAAAGAGGGATCACTTACAATCATGGTGGCCACGGACGGAAGCGTAAAATGAAAGGGTCTGAACATTATGAGCAGAAGGAGCATCACTATGTGAACACTAAATTACATTTATACAGCAAGCGTTTAATTGAGTTATGCCTTAAGAATAAAGCGGCTACCTTAATTTTAGTGGGCCAGCAGGACAAAGAGGCAATTGCCAAACACGATGAATTTATATTGCAAAATTGGAGCTATTTTAGCGTGAAGGAGAAAATTATGTATAAGGCAAAACAAGTGGGTATCATGGTAATTGTAGAATAAACCCAGCTGTTCGAAATGTTTTGCAAGGCATTTCGAAATTCAAATTAAAGAGATTTACAATCCCTAACATTCTTATAATTATATTTCTTTATCTGAAGCTCACTAACAAACTACACTCTAAAAACGAAAGGGCCAGCTGTTCGAGATGTTTACAAAATACCTCGAACTTTTCTTTTAAGTGAATTTGTATTTCGCACTCTTCAATAACCAACCAATCTCACACTATTTTCTCCTAAACTTTAATCCACAGCCTTCAATACATGGCGGATTGAGTACCAATTGTTTAGCGGTAACTTTATAGTAATAAATAAGAGGCTGATTTATATTTTTGGTGGTGATTTCTAGGCGCACACTATCCAAAATCTTAAACTTTGTAAGTGGCTCAAAAACTTCGCCCGTAGTTTCTCCGGTAGGAAGGAAGGTTACTGTTTTCAGTTCTTTTACTTTTTGATATGTCCCACTGCCATCGCCAGGATCTGCATATTGTTCGGTCAATACCCATTTTCCGAATAGTTCACCTGTAGTTTGATCATCTTTTTTACAGGCAGTAATCAGTAAGGTGCATATTAGTACACTGGCGAATAAGAAGTTTTTCATGTTTTGCTTTTCGTACCTATACGAATCTGTTCTACAAAACGCTACAAAAGATTATTTAACTTAAACGAAAAACAAAAGGCCATCGGCTTAATCCCTAATTGAGCTTTTGATACTACCCATTTCATTAGGTCTTGTTAAGGTCTTGTTCGGGTCATGTTCGAGAAAACACCTCTTTTCTCGAACAAGTCTCGAAGAAGACTCGAAGAAGTCCCGAAGCAGACCTTAACAGAGGTATTTAATCAACTATTTTTAAGGATTAATCCTATCCTCCTTAGCCACAACGTTAAATCGAGCTGATGATAAAACAATCAGCTATACCATATCAATTTGGAAAGTGGTTTATCTATCTTTCGGCGGAGCTGGTAAAGATTCTCAAGGGTATATTTTTTCTTGGTATCGATTTAACTCATTGAATGTATAAATTTTACCTTTGAGTGAGTATACCACTAATTTTTTGTGTCTTTTAATAAAACCAATCTATCAGCTATAAAAAAAACTCATTAATGCCGGAGAAGAAAGATCACCTTATCGTGTTATTTAAGGAAATCCAATGTGGGAATACTCATGCATTTGATGAACTTTTTTTGCGTTACCACGATAAATTATTGGCATTTGCGCTGCAGTATGTAAAACAATTGGAAAGTGCCGAAGAAATTACATCCGAGCTTTTTGTAAAGGTATGGATTAAGCGTGCCATGCTTTCGAACATCATCAATCCTGAAGTTTATCTCTTTGTTTCTATTAAAAATGCCTGCTTAAATTGGCTCAGGTCAAATCACAGAAAAAACAAACTAGTTACTGTTCCTTCAGATGAGCAGTCATTCGATATAGTTTCTGTTTACCAAACTAGCCTAGCCGAAGAAAAAGAACTTTCAAGAATACTCGATTTAATAGTAGCTAAGTTACCTGATCAACGTCGAATGATTTTTAAATTGATTAAAGAGCAAGGCATGAAACGACATGAGGTAGCCGAAATATTAGGTATCTCTATTAGAACCGTCGAAAACCAATTACATAAAGCTATAATTACACTTGCAGATGCCATTAGCGGTTATTTAGGGTACGATCCACGCAAGAAAACTAGTAAAACACAAAAGCTTTCTTTAATCACTTCTTTATTTTTTTAGTAAGCAGATAAGTATAAACTAAAATTCAGGTGTCCTTAACGTATAAAGCTAAATGAAAATGTCAGCTTCATCACCATTGAAAAAGGTGAAGAAAGAAAATTTAAATAAATGAAAAAAGATAAGTTTCTATTCTTGTTATCCAAAAAGCTAAGCAATGATATTTCCGTTGAGGAAAATGAGCTTTTAACCCTAGCTATCAATACTAGTGATGAATATAAGCAGCTGGCGGATAAGCTAACAAAATATTTTAACCAACGGAAAGCTAAAAACTCAAAAACCGATAAGCTAAGAGCTGCTTGGACAATGATTGCTAAAGCCGAAGAAGAGAACTTTGAAGGAACATTTGATTATGCTGCACCAAAAAGCAAATTCAATATCTTCAGCTTCCTTAAAATCGCAGCAGTACTTATTTTAGCATTAGCTTCAACGTTAGTCGTTTATACCTTACAAAAACGTAGTCAGCAAGAAATCCAATCCTTTAACACAGGTACTACTAAATCTTTCAAACTACTAGCAGATGGTACGAAAATTTGGTTGAACAAAAACTCTGAACTGAGCTATAACAGCTCATTTGGAAAAGAAAAACGTGAAATTTCTCTTCAGGGTGAGGCTTATTTTGATGTCGTGAAAAACTCCGCCATTCCTTTATTCATTCATGTTGGCAATATCACTATAGAAGTAAAGGGTACAGCATTTAATGTAAATGCCTACAGTGGTAAACCGTACATTCAAGTAGCTTTAATAAGAGGTCTAATCCAAGTTAGCCATACATCGGATCCCGAAAATAGGATACTACTTAAACCTAACCAAAAACTAATCATCCCCAAAGCCTTAGTGCAAGGTAATACTTCAAAATTTGATATAGAACCGATCAGTACACTGGACTTGTTAAATGAAACCAAATGGACTTCTGATACGCTGATATTCCGCAAAGAAAAACTAAAGGATCTGGCTATCCGCTTAGAGAAGAAATATGAACTAAAAATTGAAATCCAAAGTGCACAATTAAAAGAGCGCCGCTTTAGTGGAACATTCACCACTGAAACCATTAAACAGGCCTTAGATGGACTAAAACTCTCTTATCCGTTAACTTATACCATTAGCAATAAGCTGGTAATCATTAAAGATTAAAGGATGAGAAAAATAATGATAGTACTCATTGTGCTTAGTTTACCTGTTCTACTTTGCGCACAAGATAGAGTGGTAACCCTTAATCTCAATAAACAGTTTATTGGTTTGTTATTTAAGCAGATTGAAGAACAGAGCAAATATAGTTTCATTTACAGTGATGATGTGGTTTCAGATACCATGAGAGTATCATTAAATGTAACTAATATGCCAGTTGCTGAAGTGTTAACAAAAGTATTGCCCGAACAACGGCTCTATCATCAAATGATTACCAGCAGGTTAATTGCAATTGGGAGTAGAAAACAATTGGGGAAAGAAAAGTCGATTTATAAAACAACATTAAATGGTAAAATAGTAGATATAAAAGGAAAAGGCATTCCATTCGCCTCTATAGGATTATTTGATGAGAAGGTACTTTTAGGAGGCAGCATTAGTAATGAAACTGGAGATTATCAATTGGCATTTAACTTTTTACCAAACTATACCTATCGTTTAAAAATTACATCAGTTGGTTTTAAATCAAAAGAAATTGATTTTACCTATCCTGATACACTTACTGCAAAGCAAATTGTTTTGGGTGATGATCAGTTAGCGCTAAAAACGGTAAACGTAACAGGAACCAAGCCTTTGATGGAAAGAAAAACAGATCGTTATATTGTAAATGTGGAAGGAAGCTTTTTGGCAAATGGGAGCAATGGACTTGAAGTATTACAACGATCGCCAGGAATTTGGGTAGACAACAATGGTAATATTAAAATAAGAGGAAATCAATCGGTAATGGTAATGATTAATGATGTAGTTCAACGCATGTCGGGAAATGACCTCGCAGATTACCTGCGTACGTTAAGATCAGAAGATATCAGTAAAATTGAGATCATTTCTAGTCCACCATCAGAGTTTGAAGCCTCAGGTTCTGGAGGCATCATCCATATCATACTTAAAAAATCGAGAAGAGACGGATTAGTGGGAAGTGTGAATACTCAATACCGTAAAATTGAAAACCGTTTTGGATATGGTGCAGGGTTATCGCTTAACTATAAAGTGAAAAACTTGTATCTCTTTGGTAGTGTATCAGCTGGGAATGAAAAGAGCGAATCCATTGCCAGTAACCGAGTTACCTATCCCAATCAGGATTTTTATTCGAGTAATACAGATCGTTATAATAATAATAACGCTGCTAAATATCAATTTAGCATAGGTTACGACTTGGGCAAAAATCAATCGCTCGGCATTCAAACCGTGCAAACAGGTACCCGATTAAACCAATATTTCAATACCTACAATAAGTTTATAGGTGCTCAACCACTTTCAGGTACTGCAAGATCCGAATGGTTCAGAAGACCTATTCTTAGTGGAACCACGATAAATTATGTATGGAAACTGGACAGCTTAGGTTCGAGCTTTAAAGTAATAGGCGATTATATTTACAGTAAAAGAAAGGAAGTAAATAACTTTTCTTCGATGTACGATGTACCTTCAAAAAATTCTACCTACCGCAATAATACCCCAAATACTACTAATGTGTATAGCCTTCAAACCGATTATACAAAAATGTTAAAGCAACAAATTTCTATTAAAGCGGGCTTAAAGTTTGCATCAACAACACGAGATAATCAAGTGATCAACGAAAATTATAGCGGGGGAAATTGGGTGCTGAATACCAATCTAAGTAATCAGTTCATCTATAAGGAAGACCTTTCTATGGCATATGCTTCAATTGAAAAGAGTTGGAAAAAACTAAGCATCAAAGCAGGCCTAAGAGCAGAACATACGCACATGAACGGAAATTCAATTACATTGAATAAGCAGTTTACACGAAACTACCTCGGGCTTTTCCCTTCAGTATTTGTAAACCAAAAATTGGATGAAGCAAAAGGAAGCGCCATTTATTTTAGTTATTCAAGAAGATTGCAACGACCTTCTTTTGCAGATTTAAACCCATATCGTTTACAGTTTGATGATTACCTAGCTCAAATAGGAAACCCAGATCTTACCCCAGAATACACACATAAATTTGAAGTAGGAAGTTATTTTTGGAAAGAGATTGCTGCAGATTTGTATTATTCAATTACTACAGATCGGGTTGCACAATTAGCGCAGCCAGGTGCTGGCAATGTAATTGAATACCAAAATCGCAATTTTAGCAGTAGTAAAGAATACGGGTTCTCCATATATGCACCAATTAAATTTTTTAAGTGGTGGATAATGAATACGTCCTTAGCGGGATATAATTTGAGATATAATTTAGATAACTATCAGATTTCACAATCTACTTTATTTGCTTCACTTCAGCATACCGTAATGATTAAAAATATTATAGACTTAGATGTATATGGTTATTACCGTTCGCCCTCTGTAAATGCAAACACAAAATCCTCGGATCAATTTAATATCGATGCTGGACTTACAAAGCGTTTATTAAATAAAAAGCTACAAATTCGTACCTATTTTGCCGACATCTTTAACACCGCTAGAGAAAAGAGCTATACCGAATATTTAGGAACTAGCATAGATTTTTACCAAAAGAGACAAACAAGAACCATCAACTTATCATTAAATTACACATTTAGTTCCGGTAAAAAATTCAATAATAAGAAAATCGAACAAAGTAACGACGAAGAAAAACGAAGGATAGGAAATTAATTTATTCATTAACACATTATCTTTTGTCAAATCCCACTGTCCCAAAGAGCGTAGGGTAGACAGGAACGGCGGGCCATGCGTAAGCCTAGAGCGTGGAAGCATCGTTCCTGACTTGATTTTTGTTAAACTTTTTATCAAGAAAAAGTTTAGAGCCTCTTCGGTGGCGGCAAACCGAGGCAAGCCAGTGCGTTGGCATCTTTACTATTGTGCTTCAGCAAGCAGAGCAGCAATGAGATTACACCAAGGATACTCCTGCGGAGCCACAGCTGATGAAAATCAGCTTCACAAAGACGATTGGTGTTAACTATTAGCCAAGGCAAGCCTATGCGTTTGCGTGTAAACAGTTGATGATATTGATAAAAAGCAATATTAAATAGAAGTTTGAAATTATATATTTGTCAATACAAATTGATAAAACAACCCAAACTATGAGCAACATTTCAAAAACCTGGATCATAACCCTAATCATCTTCCTTGGCTTAAAAGCAAATGCACAAACCATTACACTAGATAATTACTACAACCAAGAAACAAAAAAAGACAAATCAGGTAATATGGTTAGTTTTCATTACCTATGGGATGAAAAAGCATCGTCTGGATTTTCGATTTTTGGCGAAGCTTTTAAAAGAAATGGAGCAAAAGAACTAAAAACCTTAAGCACCGCACCAAATGCAGATAAATTGAAAGGAACAGATATTTTTATCATTGTAGATCCAGATAATTTAAAAGACAACCCGAAACCTAATTATGTAACGGAAACAGAAGCAACAGCAATTGCAAAATGGGTAAAAGAAGGAGGTGTGTTATTGATCATGGCAAACGACGAAGTAAATGCTGATTTGGAGCACACCAACATATTGACCACTAAATTCGGTTTCACATTTAATAAAGACTTAATTCTTCACGTTATAGACGATCAGCATTTTGCCGATGGTGAATTAACCATTGAGAATAACCCAATTCTAAAAACTGCAAAGACCATTTTTATTAAAGATGCATCTTCAATTGCCATTAACAATTCAGCCAAACCGATCTTAAAAACAGCAGATGGAAAGAATGTAATGGTGAGCGTTAAATACGGCAAAGGAACGGTATTAGCTGTTGGCGATCCATGGTTATACAATGAATATGTAAACGGAAGATTGCCCGTAAAATACGAGAATGATAAAGCAGCAAATGATATCGCAAGCTGGTTAATTAAACAAATTCATTAAAAATAAAGTTTAAAAAACCTCTTATTGCATTACGGTTCCCAATCAAGTTGGGAATGACGACCGCTTTACAATCTCAAATAAAACCACAGACCTTTCCCAAAAGCAAGGACTGGCCTTGTAGCATCCCGAAGGAGAAAGCATTAAAACTTGTGCAAATACTTTCAAAAATCACAGCCCAAAACAATGAGCCAGTTCGATCCTTCATCGAACCTGCTGCTTGTTGCCAAAAAGTTTTGATTGCTTAATCCGAGAGATGATACTAAGCCTTGATCTTTTGTTTCTTTTCTATCAAGAGAAAAGAAAGAGCCATAGGTGGCGGCGAACCGAAAACATCAATCAAAACCAAACTCTAGCCGAGGCAAGCCAGTGTGTTAGCACCCTTTTTATACCCTTACAAACGTTTGTGTAACATTAATCTCTTCCTTTAAATCAAATAATTAATAGTTTAGAGCAATCACTAACCAAACCAGCACTAACATATACATCATGTCTTTAAAAAAACTGCTTATCATCTGCATTGCGGTGTTAAATTTTCAATTCAGCAGCGCTTACGCACAAGAAGAAAAACTAAACAGTGCAGATTCAATAGCTTTTAAAGCAGTAATTTCAGGATTATCTTTCCCGAGTAAAATAGAACAAAGTACTCACCAGTTGGTGCTTCCAAAACCGGCAACAGGATATCAACTTTTTTTGTACGGATCGAGTAGAAAACCAGTTATAGCTATAGATGGAAAAGTATTTCAACCATTAATTGATTGCGAAGTTCAGTTAGTATTTAAATTAAAAAACACACAAAACAACAAGGCCTACGAATTCCCACAAACAATACAAGTAGCAGGGCAGTTTCGCCCACAGTCGGGTATAAACAAACAACCCTTTGTAATTCCTGCATTGCAAGAATGGAAGGGTGGAAGCGGTTATTTTAAGCTATTAAAAACGAGTAGAATTATCATTAACCCAACGGCAAAAAAAGTTTTACAACCAGCAGCCGAAATCTTTTTAAAAGACCTGAAACTAGCAACAGGCTATACTGGTTTAAGCATCGCAAGTGGTAAAGCAAAACCTGGAGATATCATCTTGAGTCTAAATCCTATACAAAAAAACTTAGGTAACGAAGGTTATACCATTGATATAGATCAAACAGTGCATATTAAAGCCCCATATTATAAAGGTGCTTTTTGGGCAACTAGAACTATTTTACAACTCTTAGAACAAGACCCTACGCATGCTCAGCTAGTGAAAGGTAAAACACACGATTATCCGAAATACGAAGTGAGAGGCTTGGTGCTTGATGTAGGTCGTAAGTTTTTTACGCTCGACTTTCTGAAACACTACGTAAAGATGATGGCCTATTACAAAATGGGCGATTTCCACATTCATTTAAACGATAACGGCTTTAAGCAGTTTTTTGATGGCGATTGGAATAAAACCTATTCGGCCTTTAGATTGGAGAGTACCACTTATCCTCAATTAACCGCAACAGACGGACACTATACAAAAGCAGAATTTAAAGAACTCCAGCAAACAGCTAAATTATACGGCATGCGCATTATACCAGAAATTGATGTGCCTGCACACGCATTGGCGTTTACCAAAGCCTTCCCAGAAATAGGAAGCAAAGCATATGGAATGGATCACCTGGATATCAATAACCCTAAAACCTATGAAATTATAGACAATGTGTTTAAAGAATACATAAGCGGAAAAGATCCTGTATTTGTAGATCCGGAAGTCCATATTGGAACCGATGAATATGCGAAAAAAGAAGCAGAAAGCTTTAGAGCATTCACCGATCATTACATCCGTTTTGTACAAAGCTTCGGTAAAAAAGTACGCCTATGGGGTGCATTAACTCATGCGCAAGGTAAAACACCAGTAAGTGCAAAAGGGGTAACCATGAACGCGTGGTATAATGGCTATGCAGAACCTAAAGAAATGGTGCGCTTGGGCTACGATCAAATTAGTACACCAGATGGTTGGTTGTACATTGTGCCTGCCGCAGGTTATTATTACGATTTCCTCAATGTAAAACGTCTTTACCAAAGCTGGGAACCTAATCAAATTGGTAATGTAGTCTTCCCAATGGGACATCCTAAAATAAGAGGCGGTATGTTTGCCGTATGGAACGACCATGTAGGCAACGGCATTACCATGAAAGATGTGCATCAACGGGTTTTTCCTGCGCTACAAGTGTTAGCAGAAAAAATGTGGACAGGAAAAACAACATTGGCTAACTGGGATGACTTTGCTAAAAACAGCACTAAAATAGGCGAGGGGCCTGGACTAAACATGCGGGCTATCGTGAAGTCTACGACAACCGATTCGCTAGTCTTGAAAAATGAGTTGCGTACTAAAACATCAACATCAATTCAATTACCTTTAAAAGAAATCGGCTATCCTTATTCAGTTGCTTTCACCTTGCAGCCAGCTATAGGTAGCAAAGACGATATTACTTTGTTTAAATCTGAAAATGCCCGAGTATTCCTTTTAAAGAATGATGGATTAAAATTAGGGTTCAGTAGAGAGAACTATACCGATCTTTTCGATTTTGTATTTGAACCAGATAAAACCTATAAAATTGTGCTCACAGGAAATGAAAAAGGCACATGGTTATATATAGATGGAAAGTTAGTCCAGAAAATGGAAGATAAAAAATTAAGCTTTCCAAACACAAAAGATAAAATAAGTAGGATGCAAACTTTGGTATTTCCTTTAAATGAGGTAGGCGATACCAAAAACCAAGTGTACAACTTAATTTCAAACCTAAAAGTGTATAACAAGCGATTAAACGAACTATCAATTACCAATTTAAGTGGGATGTAGTAGGCACATCTAGTGGATGAATTACACATAAACAAACGTTTGTGCTATATTAATTTCATTGGTTAAATCAAATAATTCTAGTTTAGAACAACCAAATATCATACTAAATCATGTCGCTAAAAACTAAACTGCTAATGGTAAGCATTGGCTTGTTAATTGTTCAGTTCAGCAAAGCTCAAACAGGTAGTCAACAACCAACTGCTAAAGCATGGACAGCCGATAAAGGTGATGGCACGTACAAAAACCCTTTACTTTGGGGCGATTGGGCAGATCCAGATGTGATTAGAGTAGGCGATGATTTTTATTTCGTTTCTACCAGTATGCAATATGTGCCCGGTGCTCCTATTTTACACTCTAAAGATTTAGTAAACTGGGAAATGGCTGGTTATGCCATTAATAAATACGATGAAGACCCACGTTATAATCTACAAGGAGGTTCATTGTACCGCAATGGCTCTTGGGCATCAACCATCCGTTATCATAATGGATTATTTTACGTAGGGTTTTGTACACCATACGGACAAGGCATTAAAGATGGTCATTTCTCTATCTGTACCGCAAAAGATATCAAAGGCCCTTGGAAGCGAACTATTTTCCCAGAGTATATGTACGACCCGGGTTTGTTTTTTGATGATAATGGAAAAGTATATGTAGCACATGGACAAGAAAAACTCTTCATCACCGAACTAAATGCCGATGCTTTATCGGTAAAAACACCACAAAAAGAAATCTATAACAATAAGAGTTATCCCTACTTAGAAGGTTCTCACATGTACAAAGTGAATGGGAAGTATTATATTTTGGCCACAACTGGAGGTACGAAAGGTCGACAAATTTGTTTACGATCCGACAATGTATACGGCCCTTACGAATCGAAAGTGGTCATTAAAGACGATAAGCTATATCCTGGAAATTTTCTACATCAAGGCGGAATGCTGCAACTTAAAGATGGTTCGTGGTGGTTTATAATTATGCAAGATCGCGGAGCAATAGGTCGTGTGCCTAACCTAGAACCTGTTACTTGGGTAGATGGTTGGCCAATGTTAGGCGTAGATGGCAAAGGAGTAGCCAGTTATACAAAACCAAACGTTGGTAAAACCTATCCTGTAAAAGTACCTGCCACATCCGATGAATTTAATCAACCCACATTAAGTTTACAATGGCAATGGAACCACAATCCCGATAACGAAAAATGGTCGTTAAAAGAACGAAAAGGCTACATGCGTTTACATGCATCAGTTGCAAATGATATCACAATGGCACGCAATACACTTACCCAACGCGTTCAAGGCCCAGCCTCAGAAGGTATTATTGAAATGGAAGTGTCAGGTTTAAAAGATGGGAATAGCGCAGGATTTGGAATTTTTCAGAAGCCACATGCCTATATCGCTGTAAAGAAAGTGAGCAATGAGAAAATACTCATCATGGTCAATGATAACAAAGTGATAGATAGTGTTAAAAATTTTACAGCCAACAAAATCTGGTTAAAAGCTAACGCCACACACATAGGTTATAAAGCTACATTCTCTTACAGTGTAGATGGAAATACGTTTATCCCATTTGGCAATCAATTAAACATGGATCTTGGTTACGACTGGACAGCCAATCGCTTTGCGCTATTAAATTTCAGCACCAAAAAAGAAGGAGAGGGTGGCTATGCAGATTTTAATTGGTTTCACTTTAACGGACAAAATAGCTTAGAATCCGATCCCTCAACCTTTGTAACGCCTATTAATTGGAACAAGTTTCAAAAAAAGGTACCGAACACCGAAATTGCGAATACAGTAAAAACTACCTTGCTCAACGCCAATAGATATGCACTCAGCACATGGTTCCACAACGTGAAAAAATATCAGCTAGATTCAAGTGGGTACCTAGACCTAAAAAGCAAATCTAAAGTAAATGAATATCGATATCGTTTTCCTGCTGCAATGGCATTTGGTTTAGCCATATCCATTAAAACAGGAATATACAACCCTACTATAACAGGAGTATCGTTAAAAGAAGCGAAAGAAAAAGCCATCCTTTTAGCAACTTCGGTAGCGTACGACCATAAAGTTAATGGCACCAACAAAGTGTGGGGTGGCGATTGGCAAGCAGCACATTGGGCATATTATACAGGTTATTCGGCATGGCTACTATGGGATGAACTTTCAACCAAAGACCAAGCAAACATTATAAAAATGATGGTTGCAGAAGCAGATCGTTTTCTACCCACAGCACCACTATATTATAAAGACAACACAGGGAAAGTACTTTTTGTAGGCGACTCTAAAATTGAAGAAGATGCTTGGAATGCCGAATTATTGTACTTAGCAGCAGTCATGTTGCCAAACCACCCTAACTCCAACAAATGGTTATCCAAGTCAGTCGAATATTTAATTGCGGCAACCTCTTTACCAACCGATTTAACCAATCCGAAAATATTACACGGACAACCAGTGAGCAGTTGGATAAAAGGCTATAACATGGAAGAACCTGGTTTTGTCATCAATCATGGTATCATTCATCCACAGTACAATGCATTGGCTTCCATGATCAATGCGCCGATTGTATTCTCATTGGCCGAAAAACCAACACCAGAAGCAGCACGTTTCAACCTCGATAAAATTTACTACTCCGTAACAACACATCGATTTTCTTCCCCGCCTTATAAAGCGCCAGGCGGTACCATGTATCAAGAAGGATCGCCCGAAGTTTATTATCCCGAAGGTTCTGATTGGGGTTTTGGCGTGTACGATAATTTTGCCAATCTCGATGTCGCTGCCTTTACCTATGGCTGGGATAAGCTAGCACAAAAGCATAAAGGGCAATATTGGGCCAAACTCCATATACAAAAAGTGTTAGCGCAACAAAATCGCTTTGCCGACAAGCATACCTATGCTGATGATCACGAAAACAGCTATCTAGGAAAAGAAGAAGCAATTGCCAGTAGAATGGGTTCTGCATGGATGACCGTATGGTTGCAACAACAAGTGCCAGCCGTGTATGATAATAAGCCTATGGTGAACAATGACTAAAAAATACTCATATCAGCTGTTCAAAATATTCTGCAAGACATCTCGACTTTTCATTATATAAATCAGCATCCAATAACACGCTCTTCATTGCGAAGGAGACCCTTCGTCGACTTTGGCAATCTCCATCATACAAATAGATAAATAAAGCCAACCAAATAGGAGATTGCCACTCCCGATGAAATATCGGTATCGCAAAGACGGACATGGTGGCAAAAACGGCCGCCTTACAACCATTCTCAAAAACTAGCACCATCCAAATAAGCTAAAGAAACTTTTCATAGGCTTTGGCACTCATACCTGTTATTCTTTTAAAAGTTCTGGAGAAATGAGACAGACTTTCAAACCCAGTCATTTTTGCTATTTCTGTGTATTTTGATCGAGATGTCATGATTAGGTATTGAGCTCTTTCAATCCTTTTTTCATTAATATAGGCAAGAGGGCGCATACCAGTGTATTGCTCAAAAAGTCTAGAAAAATATTCAGGATTGAGATAAACCCGTTCTGCCATTGATTTAACCGATAATGGCGTATGCAAATTTATAACGATATAACTTATTGTATCCAATATTTTAACAGGAATGTGTTCCCGTTTCCTTTGTACAATAATTTCAGGTGAAGTGAACCGAGCGACCAATTGTAGCAGAATTCCTTGAGTTTCTAGAAATTGTGAAGTGTTTTGCTTCATGTTCAATTCCTGATATTCCTTATAATAAACATCCTTTTCGTAAATTTTCGGATCATCTGATCTGTTTATCCCCCGCCCAGGATTAATGCTCAGCAGTCGTTTAAAATTTATAACATCAACTTCTTGTGCCTCTACTTTAAATATTGATCTATTAGAAGCAAATAGTGACATCCCATCAGAAGACTCTTCGAAAAACTGTATAAAATATTGCTCCAAAAAACTATCACAAGATAAATTGCATAATGTAAAGCTCGGAATGATGTACAAATAGCCCTTCTCGAGTTTTAATTTCTTTTCAAAGTGAGATATTTCTCCCTCACCTCCCGTAATATAATAGACGCGATGATAAGGGCTGACCACATTTCTATAGTTCCATTTCGAGTCCAGTTTAACCAAATCAACATTCATCAATGAGAAACTGTGAGTAAGTATTCTTTTGATCATATTTTAAAGTAACAAGTAGTATAAAGTCTGTTTTGATAAAAAACATGTCTGTTTTTGTCTAAAATAAACAAAATTCTACTGATTACATTTGATAAGCTGAAAGATGTTGTTAAATCTACTAAAGCAAACCAATCCATTGCCTAAATAGGAGAGTGTGCAAACCAAATGTATAACTAAATGAAACGAAGAACCTTAATCAAAAGCGGTCTTGTAGGACTGGCCTCTTTATATACCTCCCGAACTTTTGCACATTTACAATTACCTAATGCTCTGCCCGTTGGTGCAGGAGAAACTTTTCTGCCGACATGGGATTCCCTTGCACAATACCAGGTTCCGGATTGGTTTAGGGATGCCAAGTTTGGTATTTGGGCACACTGGGGACCTCAATGCCAGCCCGAGCGTGGTGATTGGTATGGACGTGGTATGTACCAAGAAGGTAGTGATCAGTACAATTACCACTGCGAAAAATACGGGCATCCGTCTAAATTTGGTTTTAAGGATGTTATTAATGAATGGAAAGCTGAGCGCTGGGATCCCGAATACCTTGTTAGTTTATATAAAAAAGCAGGGGCAAGGTACTTTATGGCGCTTGCCAACCACCATGATAACTTTGATCTTTTTGATAGCAAGCACCATCGCTGGAATTCACTTAACCTGGGACCTAAAAAAGACCTGATGGCTGGCTGGGCAAAAGCCGCCAAAAGACAAGGACTACCACTTGGTGTAAGCGTTCATTCGGCGCATGCCTGGAGCTGGTATGAAACTGCTCAGCGCTCAGACAAAAAAGGTCCATTAGCAGGAGTTCCCTATGATGGGAATATAACTGCTGAACAAGGTAATGGAACTTGGTGGCAGGGGTATAATCCACAGGAATTGTATGCCCAAAATCATCCGCTAAGTAAAGGCAGTAATAACGATCGTGAAATTCATGATCAGTGGAACTGGGGTGGTGGTGTATACCCGCCATCAAAAGCATATTGTGAAAACTTCTATGATCGTACAATTGATCTGATTGAAAAATATAACCCCGATCTGATATATTTCGATGATACTGCGCTACCGCTTTGGCCAGTGAGTGATGCAGGACTTCGCATTGCTGCACATCTATATAACAAGAGTATTCGTAAAAACGGAAAGCTTAATGCAGTGATCTGTGGTAAAATTTTAGATGCTCAACAGCGAAAATGTATGGTTTGGGATATTGAACGTGGTCAAAGTAATAGAATAGAACCACTGCCATGGCAAACTGATACCTGCATTGGTTCCTGGCATTACGATCGAAGGATTTACGATAATAACCGCTATAAATCTGCGAAAACAGTTATCCATACCCTAGTTGATGTCATTAGTAAAAATGGAAATCTGATGCTCAATGTTCCGTTAAGAGGTGATGGTTCAATTGATGAGAAGGAACTTTCTGTTGTTGAAGACATCGGAAAATGGATGGCGATAAATAGTGAGGCCATATATGGAACACGTCCATGGAAAGTCTTTGGTGAAGGTCCTGCCATGGAAGCTGCCGCCCCATTAAGTGGACAAGGCTTCAATGAAGGTAAAGGAAAACCCTTCGGCTCTGCTGATATACGCTTTGTAACTAAAGGCAAAACCCTCTATGCAACACTATTGGGATGGCCTACAGATCAGACAGCGCTTATCAAAACCTTAAAAGCGGGACCATATGGAAAGGTAGAAAAAGTAAGTCTGATGGGTCATGGTAAGAAACTTGATTTCAGCCAAACAGCCGATGGGTTGAAAGTCAGTCTGCCAGAGCAACCTACTGGAAATATTGCCTTTGTACTTAAATTGGAAGGGTCTTTTGTTTAATCACGGATAAAAAAGACTGCTGATGGATCAAATAGTTCAATTGCAATGACGGAATACAAAACACTGGTATGCAGAAAACCTGGCGAACTGGTTTATGCTGTCGAAACGATTAGTGAGCTTGCAACAGATCATACTCTGTTAAAAATTAAACGTATTGGCATTTGCGGAACCGATCTTCATGCTTTTGGCGGTTCGCAGCCTTATTTTACTTATCCACGGGTTTTAGGCCATGAGCTTGCAGCAGAAGTGGTTAGTAGCAGTGACCCAGAAGAATTTGAGGCAGGTGAGCTGGTTACAATCATGCCTTATATGAACTGTGGGAAATGTTTAGCCTGCAGGTCAGGCAAAACCAATTGCTGTTCAATTATGCAGGTTTTTGGAGTACATCGTAACGGAGGTATGGCAGAATATCTGCAAGTCCCCACTCGGTTAGTCATTAAAGGTAATGGATTAAATCTGGATGAACTTGCACTGGTAGAACCCCTTGCTATCGGCGCACATGGTATCCGTCGGGCAGCAGTAGCTCAAGGAGAATATGTATTGGTAATTGGCGCAGGCCCTATAGGTTTAGGGGCGATGGAGTTTGCAAAAATTTCTGGTGCAAAAGTTATTTCCATGGATACTAATGCAAAGAGGCTAGACTTTTGCCAGCAAAAGCTAGGAATAGAATATATTATTAACCCCATTTATGATGATGTAAATGGTTTGCTCATGGACATCACGGGTGGAGACATGCCTTCTGTAGTGATAGATGCCACAGGGAATCTGAATGCCATTAACAATGGGTTCCAATACATGGCTCATGGTGGAAGATACGTTTTGATTGGATTGCAAAAAGGTAATATCTCTTTCAGTCACCCCGAGTTTCATAAAAGAGAAGCCACTTTGATGAGTAGTAGAAATGCAACGATTGACGATTTTAACCAAGTCATTTCAGCGATAAAAAATAAGCTTATCGATCCCATTCCATACATTACCCACAGAAGTTCTTTTAATCATGTTGCTACTGATTTTCAATCCTGGTTAGATCCTGAAAATGCAGTAATTAAAGCAATGGTTTCATTGTAACACATTGGAATCGTGAGCCATATGTAGCCGTTTTAACTACTTTAACTCAACAAATTCTAAAAAGAATTATTTTTTTATCATTTTACTTTGAAATGCAAAGTACTTTTGTTTAACTTTGTTTTGCAAAGCACTTTTATTCATTGATTAAATAAATGGAGAACCTGATCGCCAAATAAAAATAAAAGAAGTACTTAAAAAATTCATAACTTATTAAATCAAACCATCATGACACTACAAAACAACTTTACATCACGACCAATTAATACCCGTTCATTAATCACCAGAATGTTGGTAGGAGCAGGAATTGGCTTAGCCTTAGTTACATTTTTTCTAATTGCAACTACACACGCTAGACCAGAATGGGGACAGTTTTGGATGATTAGACCTTTAATAGTAACTCCATTAGCAGCTGCTGGCGGAGGCTTAGGTACTTATTTTATGGAATATCTTTTAGGCTATCAAGGTGGTTGGAGCAAAATAATAGCAGTAATCATTAGCATCATAGGGTTTTTAATTTCACTTTGGCTGGGTACAGTATTAGGTTTTGCAGGTACATTGTGGAATTAATCATTGAAGATTAACAGTTTAAATTACAAACTCATGAAACCATCGTGAGCATACTGCTTACAAATAGCAATAAAATGCTCATGATAGCTTCATTATCATTAAAAACAAATTATACTCCAATGAAAGATCAAATAGTAACCCACATCAACGATCCTAAATACCTCGAAAAACTTTACCGAACTAATAAAAGTCAATTTAAGCAAGCTTTTAATGAATTGTATCCAGAGCTTAAAGGAAATACAGTAGCAGATTTTTGGGATGAAAGACTGAATTACGAAAGTGAAGCAGTTAACTGGGGAACAGGTAAAGAATTAGTATTTGTAATTATTGCTTCCCTCGTAGCAGGTCTCATTGCAAAGTTGCCTGCATTGTTAAGCATTAATGAAGATTTTTTCTATCAAAGAAATATTGGTTTTATCGTTTTTCCAGCATTAACGGCTTACTTCGCTTGGAAAAACAAACTATCAACAGGTAAAATTGCTTTTATTGCTTGCGCAACCCTAGCGGGAGTAATTTTCATTAACTATTTACCTAATGTAAAAACCAGCGATACCTTAATTTTATCGTGCATTCACTTAGTCCTGTTTCTAGGTTCGATACTATGCTTTTCATTTGTTGGTGATTATAAAAACATCGAGGATAAACGACTTGGCTTTTTAAAATACCTAGGCGATTTAGTAGTAATGACTGGCTTAATTGGTATAGCTGGTGGAATAATGACAGCCCTAACCATTAATCTGTTTTTATTAATTGGTATTCATATTGAGAAGTTTTATTTTGATTACATCGGAATTTTTGGGCTTTGTGCTGCACCACTAGTAGCCACTTATCTTATTCAAACCAATCCGCAATTGGTAGGTAAAATTTCACCAGTAATTGCCAAGTTATTCAGTCCGCTGGTTTTAGTGATGTTGGTTGTTTATCTAGTAGCGATAATATACTCAGCTAAAAATCCATACAATGATCGTGAGTTCCTACTTATTTTTAATGCACTTTTAGTCGGTGTAATGGCGCTTATCTTCTTTTCAGTTGCAGAAACGAGTAAGGAAACTAAAAATAGTACACAAATATGGATCCTTTTTCTACTTTCCATAGTAACCATTATAGTAAACGGTGTTGCATTTTCTGCCATTATATTCCGTATTATCAATTGGGGAGTTACACCTAATAGAGCTGCGGTTTTAGGTAGCAATGCATTGATATTAATTAACCTTTTATTGGTAACTGTTCAACTGTTTAAAACAACTCAAAGAAAAGTTAATATAAGTGCAGTTGGTAAAACCATTGCCTATTATTTACCCATCTATTTGATATGGGCAATAATTGTAACCTTTGTATTCCCTTTCTTATTTGGGTTTAAGTAAAACAGATCTATAATTTATAGTAACAAATTAATTAATGAGAAGCAGACTAACTGTTTCTCATTTTTTATATAATCAAACCAACATACTTATTGATATTATCTTCATTTATAGTAGTTTTATAGCATAACTAACGAAAATGAATAAAGTCAAAGCCCTAACCATTTTATGTATACTTATTTGCCACTATAGCTTTGCGCAAAAACCAGTAAAACCAAACGTTATTTATATTTATGCGGATGATTTGGGCTACGGAGATTTGAGCTGTTATGGCGCTAAAAAGATCCAAACACCAAATATTGATAAACTTGCTGCATCAGGTATTCGTTTTACAGATGGTCATGCAACTTCAGCTACCTGCACTCCCTCACGTTATGCATTAATGACAGGGCAATATCCTTGGCGTAAACAAGGTACAGGAATATTACCTGGAGATGCTGCACTAATTATTCCGACAGATAAAACAACTTTACCTAAGCTTTTTAAAAGAGCGGGTTATCAAACTGGTATAGTGGGTAAATGGCACTTAGGTTTAGGTGAGCAAGTAGAAAAAGACTGGAACGGAGAAATAAAACCTGGTCCAAATGAAGTGGGATTTGATTATTCCTTTATTTTTCCCGCAACTGCGGATAGAGTACCCACTGTATTTTTAGAAAACCATAACGTAATTGCGCTGGATGCGAATGATCCAATAGCAGTTGATTATAAAAATAAAGTTGGAAATGACCCGACAGGAAAAGAACATCCTGAATTATTAAAGCTTCAATCTTCTCCGGGTCAGGGGCATAACCAAACTATTGTAAATGGAATTGGTCGCATTGGTTATATGAGTGGAGGTAAAACTGCTCGTTGGGTTGATGAAGAACTCTCGACTACTTTTTTAACCAAGGCGCAGCAATTTATCACAACAAATCAAAAATCTCCCTTCTTTTTGTATTTCGCTTTAACAGAACCACATGTACCCAGAATGCCAGCAACTATGTTTAGAGGTAAAAGTGGTTTAGGTTTACGCGGAGATGCAATTTTGCAATTAGATTGGACGGTTGGTCAAATTATGCAACAACTTAAAGCACTTAATCTTGATAAAAACACCATCATTATCTTTACAAGTGATAATGGACCTGTATTAGATGATGGCTACCAAGATGAAGCAGTAACCAAACTCAACGGACATACACCTGCTGGAAATCTTCGCGGTGGAAAGTATAGCATGTTAGAAGCAGGTACTCGTGTACCTTTTATTTTAAGTTGGCCAACAAAAGTAAAACCACAAGTTTCATCAGCGTTAGTTAGTCAAATGGATTTGTTGGCTAGTTTTTCTAAACTAATTAATCAACCTATCCCAAAGGGAGATGCACCTGATAGCGAAAACTTGTTAGATGCATTTCTTGGTAAATCTGTAAAAGGTAGATCAGTGTTTATTGAACAGGGTGGAGGTCTTGCTGTAATTAAAGATGGTTGGAAATACATTCCAGCATCCAAAGGAGAAGCTTATGATAAATTAGTAGGCATAGAAACGGGTAATTCACCTAGCCCGCAATTGTATAATTTAAAAGAAGATGCTGGTGAAAAAAATAATCTAGCAGAGAAATATCCTTTAAAAGTGAAAGAATTGAGTGACATTTTATTGGTTATCAAACAGAAAAAATAATACGCAATGCTATGCTAATTTTATTTATTAAATAGCTAATTCCTGTATATAGTTATAAAGTATCTTTAAAATGTAAAGGCATGCACATGCATGACTAATTAACCTTGCAATTTTAAAAATGAATAAACTGATAGTCCTCCTTTTATTTGCAATTTTATTAATTACGTATTCAGCCGTTGCAAAGCCTGTAAGTTCAAATACAACGGTAACTTACAATGATAAAAGTTCACACATTGCTCAAATCAATGCTAATCAATTGGTTTTAGTAAGTGGAACAACGTATCGTTTTACGGTTGATACACCAGAAGATAAAGGCTTAGTCAATACCCAAGCTACGGTTGAAGAGCTACTCAACGAAATTGTAGCAACAGATGGTTCTAAACAACGGTATCAGGTTACAGCTAACAATGGAACACTAAAAACTACAGGAATTATAGCCGAAGGAGATGTGTTACAAGTAACCGCTCAAGATGGCAAAACCACAAAGAAATACACCATTACCTTCAAATCAATGGCGCTGAGTGGCAAACTAACTTTAGCGCAAAATCAAATCACGCAAAATACTACACAAAGCATTACGCTTTCATATACTGCAGGACAAAGAAGTCCTAATGCAAGAGTTCAGTTGTTTTTCCCGATAGGGATAGCACCTACACTAAACAATACTAGTGTAAATGTAATTGGCAGAGGTTTTGTAAAACTGAGCGAGTTAAACACCCAATCAATTGGTCGAGTAGGCTCACTCTATTCGTATTCAAAAGTGGGAGCAGTTACGCTTACTAAATCGCCCAATGGCGGAACAATACTAACCCTTAATCATTTAGATTTCAGACCCGCCAATGGAGCAGATATAGTCCTCAAAATAAACGATGTAAATCTAAAAATGCTAGGCAATGTTACATTTAAAGCAGTTTACACTACATCGCAACCAAGTGTTTTAAATAGTGCAGGCACAGGGAATGAAACCACAACCTTAAGTGTTACCAAAACTATTTCAAACTTTGTACGTGTAGTTAATCGTAGTATGGCGTATAAAGAAACACCAAGCACTTATACTTCTGCAAGCTTTAAATGGTCTTTTGTTGGTGATGCTAAAAACATCCAATTACAATCATCTATAAATGATGGTAAAACGTGGTCATCCGCTGTTGCGGTACTAGATGCCAAAAGTGGTACAGCTAAAGTGAGCAACCTAAAGTCTAACCTATTGTATAGTTTTAGATTACTCGTAAAAGAAGGAGAGAAAAAAGGTTACTCTAACGAAGCGCAGTTTTATACTGGCAAAATGGACGTTAAGAAGTTTGGTGTTAACGCCGATGACCAGCTAGACGACACTCAGAAGATTAATGAAGCATTAGCTTATTTAAATAAAATTGGAGGTGGAACATTACACTTCACCAAAGGAACATATTTAGTTAAAACAGTTCATTTGCAAAGCAACGTGTATTTGTTTATCGATAAAGACGCTACCATAAAAGCTATAAAAGGAGCCGATGCACCCGAAAGTACTTGGTTTAGCGATAAAAAATACCGCTCCGGATTATCCCCAACAGCCATCGGCCCCTATGCAGATCCAGAAAACTACATGACTAAACAGGATGTAGGGCATCATTATTTTAACAACACCATGTTTTTTGGCGAACGATTAGATAACATTAAGATTATAGGCAACGGAAGAATTACAGGAGATGGCAATTTAGTGAATGGCGATAACGTGATGAACAATACAGCCGATAACCGAGCCGATAAAATGTTTACGCTTAAGCTGTGCACTAACTTAGAAATAGGAGGCTTACCCAAAACAGAAGATTTATGGTACGACCCAACTAAAGACGAGCCATACTATATCGCCAAAGATGGTAGTAAAAATTATAACACCGAAGACATGCTCAATATAGATAGAGCAGGGCATTTTGCATTGTTAGCAACTGGCACAGACTCCATCAACGTACACAATACCTATTTCGGGAAAAACAGTACAGCAAACGTTCGAGATATTTACGACTTTATGGAGTGTAACGAAGTAACAGTAACCAATATTTATTGCAAAGTAAGCTCAGATGATATCGTTAAACCTGGTTCCGATTGCTCATTGGGTTTCACCAGACCTGCCCACAACTATAAAGTACGCAACATTATAGGCGATACCAATTGCAACCTATTTCAAATAGGTTCAGAAACTGCCGATGATATCACAGATATCTGTGTAGATAATATTTATGTTTTAGGCGCCAACAAAGCAGGTTTCTCTATCTCCACCAATGATGGTGCACACATTAAAAACATCCATTTAAACTGTGGTCATACAGGTGCATTGCATTCTCGGTCTAAAATGTTTCGCACCACCACTCCATTCTTTATCTCCATTTCTAATCGTGGAAGAATTTTAGGAGCCGATGTAGGCAAATACAACTTTACCGATAACGGCGAAAAGCATAGCGAACTATTAGTGAAGAATGTAAACATTGGTGTGGTAGAGAATATTATCATCAACGGTGTAGATATAGCCGAAGTATATGGAGGAAGTTCTTATGGAGATGCAACAAACCGTTGGAAACCTTACGATGGCAAACAACGCAAATCAAGTCCCATCATAGCAGGCTATAAACTACCCGATAATGAAACTGTAGAAGGCGGTTTAGACTTCAAACTACCAAACGGACAACATACAGGTTACATCAAAAACGTATCATTTACAGATGTTAATATCCTAGTAAAAGGAGGTAATCCAGTTACCGATACCCTACAAACATCTCCAGAGTTAGGTGTAGGGCAATACAACGTTGCCAATTTAAAAACACAGCCATCGTATGGGTTATGGGCTCGCCATGTAATGGGTTTAACCGTTAAGCAAAGTACATTTAACTACGAGAAGAGAGATAGCAGATATGTGATTTATTTAGAAGACGTAATAGGCGCACAGCTTTCAGACTTGAAGATGGTAAAACCAACAGATAACCCAACATTAATAGGAGTAAAGAACGTATCAGGCATTAAAACCAATAACATAATTTACAACGACGATGAAAAAGGTAAAAACCCCAAACAATACAAATGATTAAGTACAAAAACATCACATTTTCTATTGCCTTAATAGTACTAGCAATAAATGCACAGGCTCAAAAAGATAAAATTTACCATAAAGGTTGGATAGATTTTAACAAGAACGGTAAAATGGATGTCTTTGAAGATGCATCTAAACCGATAGATAGTAGAGTAAAAGATCTATTGAGCCAAATGAACTTAAATGAAAAGACTTGTCAAACCGCTACACTATATGGCTACGGCAGGGTACTTAAAGACGAGATGCCAACAGCCGAATGGAAGACACAGATTTGGAAAGACGGCATTGCTAACATAGATGAAGAACTAAACAGCCTACCTTATAACAAGAAAGCAGTAACACAATATTCATTTCCTTTTAGTAAACACGCCAATGCCATTAATACAGTGCAAAAGTGGTTTGTAGAAGAAACACGTTTAGGCATCCCTGTCGATTTTACCAACGAAGGCATCCACGGACTTTGCCACGATAGAGCAACACCTTTTCCAGCACCAATTAATATCGGTACTACCTGGAATAAAGATTTAGTGTACAGAGCAGGCAGCACCGTTGGTCGCGAAGCAAAAGCCTTAGGATACACCAATGTATATGCACCCATACTCGATGTAGCAAGAGATCAACGTTGGGGCAGGGTAGTAGAATGTTATGCAGAAGATCCTTTCCTAATTGCCGAGCTAGGCAAGCAAATGACACTCGGTATTCAGAACCAAGGCGTAGCTGCAACCTTAAAACATTACGCAGTATATAGCGTACCAAAAGGAGGTAGAGATGGGCAGGCTCGTACCGACCCACATGTGGCACCTAGAGAATTACATCAAATGTTCCTTTATCCTTTTAGGAGAGTAATACAGGAAGCTAAACCCATGGGCGTAATGAGTAGTTACAACGACTGGGATGGCGAACCCGTAACAAGCAGCCATTATTTCTTAACAGAACTCCTACGCAAACAATATGGTTTTACAGGCTATGTAGTATCAGATAGTGAAGCTGTAGAATTTATTGCAAGCAAGCACCACGTTGCAAATGATTATAAAGAAGGCATAAAACAAGCCATTGATGCTGGACTAAATGTGCGTACTCATTTTACTATGCCCGAAAACTTTATCCTCCCACTGCGTGAATTGGTTAAAGAAGGTAAAGTAACTATGAAAACACTTGATGAACGCGTGGCGGATGTATTGAGAGTGAAATTTAAACTCGGTTTATTCGATAGCCCTTATGTAAATGATCCAGCAGCAGCTGATAAAAAAGTACATACCACAGCAGATGAAGAACTAGCCGTACAACTTAACCGCGAATCAATGGTGTTGTTAAAGAACGATAAGAATATACTCCCATTAAATGTAAAACAATACAAAAATATTTTAGTTACAGGTCCATTAGCAGCCGAAACAAACTATACAACCAGCAGATACGGTCCATCTAACAACCCTATTGTTTCTATTTTAGATGGAATAAAAGCCTATGCTAGTAAATCTGCCAATGTAAGTTACAGCAAAGGCTGCGATGTAATTGATGCAACTTGGCCAGAAAGTGAAATTATTACTACTCCCTTAACATCCGAAGAACAAGCTCAAATAAATGAAGCAGTAGCTGCGGCAAATAAAGCCGATATAGTAATTGCTGTAGTTGGTGAAACCGATAATCAAGTAGGAGAGAGTAAATCGAGAACAAGTTTAAACTTACCCGGGCGACAACTTTTATTACTACAAGCATTATATGCAACAGGCAAACCTGTGGTAATGGTAATGGTAAATGGTAGACCGTTAACTATTAACTGGGAAAACCGTTATCTCCCAGCAATTCTTCAAGCAGGCTTTCCAGGTCCATCTGCAGGTACTGTTGTTGCCGAAACTTTGTTTGGTGATAACAATCCAGGCGGTAAACTCACCATGACTTACCCAAAATCTATTGGTCAAATAGAACTCAACTTCCCTTTTAAACCAGGTTCTCAGGCAGGGCAGAGTAAAAGCGATGATCCAAACGGAACAGGTAAAACAAGAGTGCTAGGTGCACTTTATCCTTTCGGTTATGGATTAAGTTACACCACTTTCGAGTTTGCTAACCTTAAACTAAGTGCGCAAGAAATTCATCCGCAAGGCGATATAAATATAACTGTCGATGTTAAAAACACAGGTACACGCAAAGGCGACCAAGTAGTACAATTGTATCTTAAAGATGTGGTGAGTAGTGTAACTACTTACGAGTCTGTTTTACGCGGGTTTGAAAGGGTAAGCTTAGCGCCAGGCGAAACCAAAACTGTAAAGTTCACGCTAAAACCTAGTGATTTAGCTTTACTAGATAAGAACATGAAATGGACTGTAGAACCTGGTAAGTTTGAGGTAATGATAGGTAATTCATCGGAAGATATTAAACTGAAAAAGGAGTTTGTGGTTAAATAAGATCCTCACCCCTGACCCCTCTCCTTTGGAGAGGGGAAAGCATAATGTTTAGCTTGTTTAAGGTTTGAATTTTTTAAGGTTGGCATTCTAAGCTTATTGCCGTCTGCTTTAGCTGACGGAACATATAAAGGTTTTTTTTGGGGTTTTGTTTTTTATTCCGTTGGCTGAAGCCAACGGCAATGAAGTATGTAAGCGACAAAAAGAAGTATGCGAGCAACAATTAGATTATAGAATTATTGTACGCCAAAATATCTGATTTAAAAGCTAAACTTCCATATAACATTCTATATTTTTATAACTAGGTTAGGCATTACATAATATACTTTAAGAGATGAACCACACACAACTACCTAGCTTTAAAAAAGCCATACTAAGCGCTTTTTTAATCACATTACTAACCTCAGCTACGCTATTTGCTAAAACAATAACCGTTGCTTCGATAGCAGAACTGCAAACTGCTATAAATAAAGCCCAACCGGGCGATGTTATTTTATTAAAAACTGGAGTTTATACCACCACAGAAGATATTGTTGTGAATAAACAAGGTACAGCACAACAACCTATTACCATTGCAGCAGAGAAGATTGGTACAACAGAGATTACAGGTAAAGGAGGATTTAATGTAGTAAGCCCTGCAAAGTGCATCATCATTAAAGGATTTAAGTTTACTCACTTAGCATCGAAAGCTAAAACAGGTAATGGCACAAGTTTTTGTCGTTTTACGCAAAATATTTTCGAAACACCAGGTGATGGTGAGGATTTAACCGTTGCAGGTTCAGATCAAGAAATAGATTACAATACTTTTCAGAACAAAAATGCCATGGGTAGGTTTGTAGCCATTAGAGGAGAGGGAAAACAAATTGCCGAACGCTTACACATTCACCATAACTATTTCAATACAGCCGCTAGTCAAGGAGGTAAAAACGGAGCAGAAGCCTTTCAGTTTGGTTTAAGCGGCTTTAGTATGTCGTTGAGTAATAGCATTGTAGAATATAACTTATTTGAGAAGTGTGAAGGCGAAAACGAACTCATTTCTGTAAAAGTTGGCGGCGTTACTTTAAGATATAATACGATTAGAGATTGCCCGGCACAGTTTACTTTGCGCCATGGTAACAAAAACTTGGTGTATGGTAATTATTTTAAAAATACACCAGGGCTAAGAATTTTTGGCGATGACCATAAAGTCTTCAGCAATTATTTTGAAGACTGTAAGCCTGCAATTACTATTGGAAATGGTGGTGCAGAAGTTGCTGATGGTGCTCCTTTAGTATCTCACGATAGACCAGACAGGCTTTTAATTGTTTTTAATACATTGGTAAACAATAAAGAAAACATAGTACAAACCCCTAGAAAAGACGGATTGGGTGCTACATACGTTACTGTAGCCAATAATATTATACAAGGCGGTGGTGAAGCCACTAAAATTTCTGGTCCAATGGTAAATGCTAAATGGCAAGGCAACATTATTTTTAATACAGCAGGAGCAGGTGATTTACCACAAGGTTCATATCAGAATGTAGACCCTAAGTTAGTTAAAGATGCTGCGGGTATTTATCAATTACCAGCAAACAATCCCTTAATTAACAATACAATTGGTCAGTACCCAGATGTACAGGTTGCAAGTAAAGCTGTTGTTTTATTACCAAGTCAAGTAGGCTATTTAGCTAAACCATAAATGAATAAACTAAAACTAAGTTTCTTTATCACTTTTATCTTTTCTACCAGTAACCTAGCATTTGCACAAAATAAAGGCAAAAGCGAATGGGTTAAATACGAAAACGGAAAACTAACCTACAAAACTACACCTGCAGGAGATCGGATTATGGATTTTTCACATGCTGGTTATAAAGGTGGAGGTGTAGCTTTACCACTAATAGCAACTACAATCGTAGTAAAACCAGCTGGAACTGGCGATGATACCAAAGCAATTCAGACTGCAATAGATCAAGTAGCAAAAATGCCTTTGCGAAATGGTTTTAGAGGAGCAGTAGAGCTGTCGGCAGGGGTATTTAACTGCGCTAACTCCATTATCATTTCAGAAACTGGCATCGTTTTACGTGGTAAAGGAAGTGATATAGCTGGAACTACAATTAAAATGAGCGGTGCACCGCATACTGCCATTGTAATAGGCAAAGGAAATACAAAAGTAGCTTTAGGTGCTGTGGAAAATAATGAACAAGTTGAGCAAATAACTACTCGTTTTGTAGATAGTTATGTTCCGTTTGGCGCTACATCTTTTAAAGTTGCTACTACAAAAGGCTTTAAAGTAGGAGATACGATTGCTATTTATAGACCTACTACTGATGCTTGGGTTCATTTTATGGAAATGGATAATATGTACAGAGAGGGTAAAAAACAAACTTGGGTAGGTACAGGGCGACAAGAGATTTCTAAACGAATAATTAAAGCGATTGCTGGTAATCTCATAACAGTTGATGTGCCCTTGGCAGATTCGTATGATGCAAAGTTTCTACTACCTATGGGGGTAAAAGTAGCCAAAATTAAAGTGCTAAATAGGGTAACTAATGTTGGTGTAGAAGATTTACATATACAATGTGAACCTTTAGAATCAGCCTATGGCGATGCTCCTTATGCAGGTATTAGGGTTGGTGGTGATGATTGTTGGGTTAAAAATGTTTTTGCTGAGGAAACCATGAATACCACCGTTTTAGCAGGGGATAGGATAACCATGCAAGGGGTGAAAATTAAACATACCTATGCTAATTTAGGTGCATCTAAACCTGCAGATTTTAGTTTAGAGGGCAGTATGAACTTAATAGACCGATGTGAAGCTACTGGCGGAAACACTTATTTTGTATGGACATCGAGTTTAATAACTGGACCCAATGTGGTGCTAAATTCTACGTTTAAGGGAATAGGAAGTCGCATACAACCACACCAACGTTGGGCTACAGGTTTATTGGTAGACAACTGTACCATCGCCGATGGCAATATAGATTTTCTGAATAGAGGTATTGCAGGTTCTGGACATGGTTGGAGTATGGCTTGGGGCGTAACTTGGAACAGTATTGCGAAAAGTTATATCATTCAAAACCCTCCTGGAACTGTAAACTGGGCAATTGGTTGTATTGGACAAAGAGAACAAACAGCTAGATTATTTGATGGTAGTCCAATTATACCCGATGGAACTTTTGATTCGCATGGTAAGCCTGTAACCATTCAGAGTTTATATTTAGCACAGCTAGAAGAAAGATTAGGGAATAAGAGTTTAAAGAATATTGGCTATCAAGCGAATAGTAGCAAAGAGTTTACTAACAAAACAATAACCTTAACACCATTTAATCCAGATCGTGATCCTAAACTAGGTATTAATTTAGCATTTGAACGCCCTGTAAATACGAATAACGTACGAGGTACCACTAGAGAATTTGGAGGAGAAAGAGCTTTAGATGGAAATGATAAAACGTATTGGGCTATTAATGACGATTTAAAACAAGCCACTTTTGAAGTAGATATGGAAGGCCCTGTACTAATTAATGCACTAAAAATGAGTGAGGCATTAGGTAATAGAATTGAAGAATACAAGGTAGAAGTACAGCTAGATAGTAAATGGATTTTGGTTGATAAAGGCACATCAATAGGTGCAGATAAAACGGTAAAGTTTCCGAGCATAGTAGCATGGAAAGTAAAATTGACCATTAGTAAGTTTAATGACTATCCGACTTTAAAGAGTTTTGGATTATACTTTGTTAAATAGCATACGTAGATTATGAATAAGAATATTTTTAAAATTTTATTAACGGGGTTTTTGTTAGTTGTTGCTCAACTAGGGGTAAGTGCTCAAAGCATAAGTGCCGATGCTATTTTAACGCCAAAGGCTGGTACTGAACCAAAGATAAACGGTGCAAAGGTTTTTGGTGTGCGACCAAATCATCCTATTTTATATACGATACCTGCATCTGGTAAAAGACCAATGACGTTTTCGGCAACAGGATTGCCTAAGGGAGTTACTTTAGATCAAAAAACTGGTAAAATAGCTGGATCTGTTGCTGAAAAAGGAACATACAAGATTGTTTTGGAAGCAAGTAACTCATTGGGTAAAGCTACTAAGGAGTTTAAATTGGTGGTGGGTGAAGAAATTGCTTTAACTCCCCCAATGGGATGGAACCATTACAATATTTATGGAACTAGAATTACGCAAGAACAAGTACTAACCCAAGCAAAAGCGATGGCAAGTACAGGTTTAATTAACTATGGCTGGTCGTACATGAATATTGATGATGGATGGCAAGGTAAACGTGGCGGTAAAAACTTTGCTATTTTGCCTGATAGTACTCGCTTTCCGAATATGCAAGCTTTGGTAAACGAAGTACATGATTTGGGATTAAAGATTGGAACGTATTCAACACCTTGGATCGAGTCTTATGGGCATAGAGTTGGTGGATCGGCTATGAACCCAGAAGGAACTTTTGAGCGAACCAAAGAAACCGTTGCCAGAAATAAGAAGCTAATTCCCTTTGCCATTGGAACTTATCATTTTTGGAATAATGATGCCAAACAATTTGCTGAATGGGGCTTTGATTATTTAAAATATGATTGGAATCCGATAGAGATGCCTGAAACAAAGGCCATGTTTGATGCATTGAGAAATAGTGGTAGAGATATAGTATTTAGTCTTTCGAATAGTACTCCTTTTGCAACGATAAAAGATTTATCGACTGTGTCTAACGCATGGCGTACTGGTGGTGATATTAAGGATAATTGGAAAAGTTTAAAGAGTAGAATTTTTACGCAGGATAAATGGGCTCCTTATGCTCGTCCTGGTCATTGGAATGAT
Organism: Pedobacter planticolens; assembly: GCF_014172375.1. Classification (GTDB taxonomy): domain Bacteria; phylum Bacteroidota; class Bacteroidia; order Sphingobacteriales; family Sphingobacteriaceae; genus Pedobacter; species Pedobacter planticolens. Next base: position 1,610,573 of record NZ_WNXD01000001.1, on the reverse strand, counting down.
CCAGATATGATGATTTTAGGTGTTGTGGGATGGAATACTGCCGAAAAATGGCCATCTAAACTAACAGCAGATGAGCAATATACCCACATGACTGCTTGGTGTTTAATGTCGGTGCCTTTATTGTTAGGTAATGATATTTCTAAACTGGATGAGTTTACGTTTAGTTTATTAACTAATCAGGAAGTGTTGGATGTAAATCAAGATCCATTAGGTAAACAAGCTATGATTATTTCACAAAATGAAGATATAGGCGTACTAGCAAAAGATTTAGAAGATGGTACTAAAGCAGCAGGACTATTTAATCTTTCTGATAACGGAACACAACCTGTGATTTTGAAATGGGAAGATTTAAAAATCAAAGGAAAATACATTGTTCGCGATTTATGGCGCCAGAAAGATTTAGGTATTTTTGATAAAGAGTTTAAAGCGGATGTGGCGCAACATGGAGTGGTAATGATTAGTTTAAGAGCTGTTAAGTAGTAATCAGGTTTTTACCACCGAGAACGCCGAGTTTTCACAGAGAAAAGAATATTGCAGCTATCGGCTGGTGTCTCCACCTGCCGAAATTTAAATACTCGCTAAATAAAACGCTCGTCATTGCGAAGGAGGCCTTCACCGACTGCGGCAACCTCCTTCACGCTATTAAAACAATAACAAAGGTAAATTACAAATAGGAGATTGCCACGGCTTGAGAAGAACAAGCCTCCCAAAGACGGCAACCTTAGCGCTTTACCCTTTTTGCCGCCGCAGGTGTCTCCGCCTACCGAAATAAGGCCTAACTCTGATGATAGGTAAGATGCCAAACACTAGATGAAAGATGTTTTTCCCCTGCATTTGTCGGTTTTTCCTAACGGAAAAAGAGTTTTGCGTTGAAGTCGAAGGGCTTTGCGTTGAAGTCGAAAGGCTTTGCGTCGGAGTAGAATGGCTTTGCGTTGGAGTAGAAGTGCTTTGCGTCGGAGTAGAAGGGCTTTGCGTCGGAGTAGAAGGGCTTTGCGTCGGAGTAAAAAGGCTTTGCGTCGGAGTAAAAGGGCTTTGCATCGAAGTAGAAGGGCTTTTTTCTTAAGGTAATGCTCTTCGACTTTAAGGAGATTGACATTTCTCGTCGAGAAAAACGAAATTTCCGCATGCTTCGCTATATGCAAATGACAAGTTAAGGAAGCATATAATTTCAATTGGATATACGTTAAAAAGTAAAAACCAGTCCTCTTGATGTCAAAATTGTTGAATAAACAGCTAATTCAACTGCGTAAAACTTAACGAATTATCACGTAGTTGCATAAACAAATATAAACCACCAATCGGTTCAATTCTTTAATTTTAGAATAAATTGTATGAAGAAATTAGGTACACTTCTGTTTTTCCTATTCGTTCTGGTCAATGTAAAAGCGGCAGATTTTGATATTACCAAATATGGTGCAGTTGGTGATGGAACAACTTTAAATTCTCAAGCTATCCAAAAAGCGATTGATGCCTGTTACAAAAGTGGCGGAGGCAAGGTGGTTATCCCGGCAGGTAAGTTTTTATCTGGTACTATTGCCATAAAAGATAATGTTACGCTTTATCTACAAAAAGATGCCGTTTTATTGGGTAGCATAGATTTAAAAGACTATCAAAATTTAGATCCATTTACCGAAGGTTTAGGCATTGATGTGGGTTGGGCTTTATTGGTTGCAGTTGATGCAAAAAATATCGGTATTGAAGGCGAAGGAACAATAGATGGACAAGGATCGGCGATAAAAGCAAAGCATATTTTAACCGATACCCGTCCTGAGGGGAAACGTTGGGGATTACGACCGTTTTTAGTTCGTATTGTAAGATGTACTGGTGTTACTGTAAAAGGTGTAACCTTAAAATATGCGGGAGCATGGACTTCACACTATTTCCAAAGCAAACAGATTTTAATTGAAAATGTGAAAATTCAAAGTGTAGGTGTTGCGCATAACGATGGAATTGGGATTGATGGTTGTCAGCAAGTACGCATTAAAGATTGTGACGTGGTAAGTGGCGATGATGCTTTGGTGTTTAAAACAACATCGAGTTTAATGGCATGTAAAGATATAGAAGTATCAGGTTTGAGATTGAAAAGTAGTCAAGCAGGCATAAAGATAGGCACAGAGTCTATTGCTGATTTCGAAAATATTAAAATTACCAACTGCCATATTTATGACACCAAAAATGGAGGAATTAAATTGTTAACGGTTGATGGTGCGCACATTAGAAATGTATTAATTTCAGACATTACAATGGATGAAGTGAGAACTCCAATGTTATTTCGCTTAGGTTCACGATTAAATGTTTTCAGAAAAAATACGGAAACTAAAAAACCTACAGGCACTTTCGAAAATGTAGTGATTAGAAATGTAAAAGCTAAAGCAGCAGATCAGGCACAGTTAACGCCACCATCGGGCATTTTAATTACAGGTGTACCAGGGCATGATATTACCAATTTAACTTTAGAGAATATCGAAATTACTTTAGCTGGAGGTGGGACTGCGGAAGATTCACGAGTGGCGGTGCCAGAAGCGATAGATCAATATCCAGAAGTAAAAACTTTTGGTCCTAAAATTCCAGCTTATGGTGTTTGGGCTCGACATGTAAAAAGTCTTAAGTTAATTAATGTGAAATTTAATTTAGGAAGTAACGATGTCCGCCCTGCACTGGTTTGTGAAGATGGGAAGGATGTAACTGTAAGTAATTGGAATTTACCAGAAACTAAAGGTGCAGAAGCTATTATCCGTTTAGAAAATGTGGTGAGTGCAAACGTTAATGGAATAACCGCAAAAGGCGAAGCACAGGCTTTAGTAAGAGTGGAAAGAACAAAAAGTGCATCGATTACTGTTGCTAATAATAATGCTCCATCTATTAAAAAAGAAGTAGAAACGATAAAATAGATGAAGAAATACATTCAAATCTTAGTCCTACTTTTGTTGGTGAACCATACTGTTTTTGCGCAGGCTACAATTTCTGAAGGACAAAAAGCACCTCAGAATAAGTTAAAGGACGAAGATTTTATAGATGAATTTGGTCAGCTTAATAATATCGCTTATCGCATTAAAAAAGAAAAGAAAGCTACTGTTGCCTTTTTAGGTGGATCAATTACGAATATGAAGGGTTGGCGAGATAAAGTCTATACCTATCTAAAAGAATTATATCCTGAAACAGATTTTACCTTTATCAATGCTGGTATTCCATCATTAGGTAGTGTTCCCCATGTATTTCGATTGAAAAATGATGTTTTGGATAAAGGTCGCATCGATTTACTATTTATCGAATCGGCTGTAAACGATCATGTGAATGGAACATCAGAAGAACAGCAAAGAAAAGCATTAGAGGGAATTGTGCGACATGCTTACCAGGCTAATTCCACTATGAATATGATCATGATGGCTTTTGCTGATGAAGATAAGCTAGCCGATTATAAAGCAAACAAAATCCCAATAGAGGTAAAAGTGCATCAAGATATTGCTAAACAGTATCAAATTCCATTTATCAATTTAGCCGAAGCAGTAAGTAAACGCATTGATGCAGGAGAGTTTACTTGGAGTGGTGACTTTAAAAATCTTCATCCATCGCCCTTTGGACAAGAAATCTATTTTTCTGAAATCAAAACCTTAATTCGAAAAAGCATAAAGGATAATTCAGCTACACAATTAACGGCTTTTAAATTGCCTACTGCACTTCAAAAATTTGCGTATACCAAAGGTGATTATGTTGGCGTAGAAAAAGCAATAGTGAAAAATGGTTTTGTTTTGGATCCTTCTTGGAAACCACAAGATAAAGTAAACACTCGTCCGGGTTTTGTAAATGTTCCAGTTTTATCGGGTACAACTGCTGGTGCAGAACTCTCGTTTTCATTTAAAGGTAATGCCGTTGGGATTGCTGCTTTAGCAGGGCCAGATGCTGGAATAATTAGCTATACCATTGATGGAAAAAATCCAAAAACAATAGATCTTTTTACGCAGTGGAGTAAAGGCCTTCATTTGCCCTGGTATTTGGTATTGGGTGATGAACTCTCGACAGGTGAACATATTTTGACTATAAAGATTTCCGCAAATCATAATGATAAATCACTAGGCAATGCTTGTAGAATTGTACATTTTTTAGTGAACAAGGATCAATAAAACATTAAAAACAAAAACCACATTATGAAATTGAACCATTGGTTTATCCTTAATCTATTTATTATATCAACTCTTTTTAGCCAAAGTGTTACAGCCCAAACAATGGATCAAATGTGGGATAGTAATGTGTCTGGTAAAGAAAATCCAAACTTACAATGGTTTAAGGATGCAAAATTCGGCATGTTTATCCATTGGGGATTGTATTCGAAAATAGCGGGAGAATGGAATGGTAAGCGTTATTATGGCAGTGGAGAGTGGATTATGAACCAAGCTAAAATTAAAGTAGCAGACTATAATAAGGTAGCTTCAACTTTTAATCCGACAGGGTTTAATGCAGATGAATGGGCGCAGTTGGCAGCAGATGCTGGCATCAAATACATGGTGATTACGGCTAAACACCACGAAGGTTTTGCCATGTATCAATCTAAAGTGAGCAATTTTAACATTGTTGATGCTACCCCTTATAAAAAAGATCCGATGAAAGCGCTGGCAGAAGCCAATCGCAAACGTGGTATCCAATTCGGGTTTTATTATTCGCAATTTCAAGATTGGCATGAACCTAACGGCGGTAGAAATAGTTGGGATTTTGATGAAGCGAAAAAAGATTATCAAACCTATTATAGAGAGAAAGCAATCCCTCAATTAAAAGAGCTATTAACAAATTATGGTCCGTTAGGTATAGTTTGGTTCGATACACCTGGCGGGATGACCAAAGAACAAACCCAAACATTTGTAAACGAATTAAGAGTATTGCAACCAAAAACCTTATTTAGTAGTAGGGTTGGGCAAGGTTTAGGCGATTATAAAGATTTTGGAGATTCTGAAGTGCCAAGTACACCAATAAAAGGAGCTTGGGAATCAATTTATACACACAACGATTCGTGGGGTTACATTAAACACGATATGAATTTTAAAAGCAGTAAAGAAATTATTCAACTGCTTGCCAATGTAGCTTCTAAAGGTGGTAATTTAATGTTAAATGTAGGCCCAGATGGTGATGGAAAAATACCGGAATACTCAGTTAAATTTTTGCAACAAACAGGTAAATGGCTTAAAGTAAATGGCGAAAGTATTTATGGAACTACCTATGGTTTAATTGCTGCCCAACCTTGGGGAGTAAGCACTTCAAAACCTGGAAAACAATATTTACATGTACTAACTAGACCAAAAAATGGTAAACTATTAATTCCAGATTTTAATGTAAACGTAAAAAAGGTTTATGAGCTAACTGATAAAAAAGAGTTACCGTTTAAAAAAATTGGAAAAGAGGTATGGATTGATTTGCCTTTGTTTAATCAGGATGCTGTAAATACTGTGTTTGTGATTGAGTATGCTGGAACTGTGCCCGATTATAGCTTACAAACTCCCATTACAGTTTCTTCTCAATTTGATGAAAACAATGTTGATGCTGTTTTTGCTCAGACTACAGGAAATGCAAAAATTCAATCCTTAACGTATAGCCATTATTATGGCGATTGGAAGCATACTACTTGCATTACTAATATGAAAGATAGTACAGACCGAGCTACATTTACTATTAATGTAACCGAACCCGGAGATTATCATGTTAAAGCCGAGTATAGTTGTCCACAAGAAAGTGTGAAGTTAGAAGGAAGTCTGAGTATTAATAACCAAGAGTTTTTGTTTAGGACTTTGCGTACATCAGAATTTGATAAAAGTTCACCTTTACTATTTATTAAACATACTGTTGCAACCACTACTTTTTCAAAACCTGGAATATATCACATCGCAATTCATCCATTGCAAAATGGAAAAGAGCTTTTTAAGTTAAAATCAGTTATACTAGAACCTGTTAAATAAGATATGAAGAAAATAATAACTATTACAGCCGCACTTTTAATTTGCTTGCTGTTTAATTATACAGCCAAAGCGCAAACGCTGAAAGATGCGATGCAACCAGCCGTTAAAAAGGGAGGCTTTAAAATGGAAGGCTATATTTTATGGTGTCCATCGGTAATAAAGGTAGGAGATACTTATCACATGTTTGCATCTCGTTGGCCAGATAAATATGGTTTAGGAGGGTGGACAACTCATTCTGAAATTGTTAGAGCAAGTTCTAAAAATTTGTATGGTCCTTATGAATTTCAAGAAGTAGTTATTCAAAAAAGACCAGATTTCTGGGATAATGACAGAGCGCATAATCCGAAAATTGTAAAAGCAGGAGATACATATGTGTTGTATTATATTTCATCGGCAAACGAAACTGGTTATGCCTACAGTAAATCCATTACTGGGCCTTGGACAAGAACTGATAAAGTAGCAATGCCTTTTTCTAATCCTGCTCCGCTAGTTAAAAAAGATGGTAGTGTGTATGTTTTTGGTAGAAAATCGGTAGATAATATCCGCATCGCTCAAGGATATCAGGCGCCATCTTTTAACGGAAATTATACACTTGTTAGCAATCAGTATAATTTACTGCCGGATAAAAATCAATTAGAAGACCCAACTATATGGTGGGCAAAAAATCAATACAATGTGATATTAAGTGATTTTAGAGGTGATGCTACTGGAACTGGTAAAAATGGAGCACAATATGCTTCTAAAGATGGAATTAATTACACATTGGTTTCTAAAGAATCTGTTTATACCAAAACGGTAACTTATGATGATGGAACTGAGCAAACGTTTAGAAGGAGGGAAAGACCATTTGTTTTTGTGAATGAAAAAGAACAAGTAACGGCATTTTTTACGGCTTGTTTAACTCAAGCTAAAGATGGTAGTGAGAAATCGTGGATTGAAGTGAATCCAGTTAATAAATACGTACCAAAAGAAATCAAATAAATCTCTAACATGGATCAAATAGAAAATGAAACCTCTTTTTCGAGAAGAAAATGGTTGAAAAGTGTTTCAGTTCCTGCTGTTGCAGTTATTGGAGCAAGTTTTATTGGTAATTCGGCACAAGCAAAAGAAGGTAATGCTACCGATGAAAAAATGTTTGGCGCTCAAATTTACAATATCAAAGATTTTGGTGCCAAAGGCGATGGAAAAACCCTAAATACAGCGGCAGTACAGGCAGCAATAGACTTATGTTTTCAAGAAAAAGGCGGAACTGTAATGGTGCCTGCTGGTGATTTTGTAATTGGTACTATCGAACTGAAAAGCAATGTAACCTTACATCTTTCTAATCAAGGTAAGTTGTTGGGAAGCCCTAAAAAAGAAGATTATTCTGCTGGGAAAGGAGTACCTGCCGGAAATGGAAATATTGTAATGATTTATGCTGCCAATGCAGAAAATGTATCTATACAAGGTAGGGGAACAATTGATGGGAATGGAACAGCATTTTTTACGGGACAAGGTGATAATACGGGGCCAAATTCACAAGGTGGAGGATATTTTGATCGACCGCACCTACTGATTTTTTACAAATGTTATAATCTGCTTTTACGTGATTCATTTTATACCAAAAGTGCTTATCACTGTTTTAGAATTTTAAATTGTGAGCAGGTAAATATCGACGGGATAAAAATTTATAATCGTGTAAACAAAAACAACGATGGCTTTCATTTTAACAATTGCAAATATGTGCACATTGTAAATTGTGATGTTCGTTGTCAGGATGATGCATGTGCTTTATTTGGAAGTAACCAATTTGTAACCGTAACTAATTGCTCTTTTAGTACACGTTGCTCTATTTTTAGATTTGGTAGTGGTGATGCTCAAAATATTGCCATATCAAATTGTTTAATTTACGATACGTATGGTTGTCCGATAAAAATTAGTTCTGGTAATGCCCGATTAGAAAACCTTACTTTTTCAAACATTATCATGAGAAATGTAACTGGTCCAATCGGAATTGGATTTAGTGGCCCATCTAAAAGAGGAGCTAATGATGCCTCACAAGCAACTTCACAACCAACTTTTGTTAGAAACCTTATTTTTAATGGAATTAGAGCGACTGTTGTTCCTGTTCCTGTAAATCATCCAGATATTCCTTTTGATGTAAAAGTATATCCAGGAGAGCATTTTAGCTGTATTACATTAAATGCTTTAGGCAATAACTACATTGAAAACGTAAGTTTTACTGATATTCATGTAAGTTATGCAGGTGGTGGATCAAAAGAATTGGCAGCAAAAAAGGATATTCCACAAACTGCACAAGAGTATTTTACGGTTTGGGATCCAGCGCCATCAGGTCCACCAGCGTATGGGATGTATGCCCGAAATGTGAAAGGCTTAACATTGCAAAACGTACGACTTGAATTTGATCAGGCTGATGCCAGACCTGCACTAATATTTGATAACGTACAGGATTGCACTATCACTGGTTTAGCTGTAAAAGGAAGTAAAACTGCAGATTGTACAGTAAGATTTACAAATTCTAAAGATGTAATGATTTCTTCGGCTAGATTATTAACGCCGGCTAATGCTTTTTTAAAGATAGATGGAAAAACTAATGAAGGATTAATGTTGGATGGGGGTGATTTAAGAAAAGCAACCAAAGCTGTTGTTTTTGAAAATGGAGCTACAATTCAAGCTATAAAAATTAGAGCGTAAAAAATCCCCGTTTTTGAGCGGGGATTAAATTTTAGATGCTATTATTTATTTTGAAGCCCTAACTACTTTAACTTGTGCAGGAGTAATTACACTTGCTTTATTTCCGAAACTATTACGAACGAAACTTAGCACATCTGCTACTTGCTGATCGGTTAAATGACCTAAGCCAGGCATTGGATTAGCATAGGTATCGCCATCAATTTCAATTTCTGTATTGAAACCTTTTAAAACAATATTGATTAATCTTTTTTGATCTCCCAAAACATATTCCGTTTTACTTAATGGAGGGTTTAACCCCATTACACCACCGCCATCTATCTGATGACAAACCATGCAATATTTAGTGTAAACCAATTTACCATTTACGATTGATGGGCTTACAGGAGCTTTAGCTACAGTCTTTTTTGTTGTTTGCGCAGTTGAATTCAATATAAATCCAATCATTAAAATTGCGGCGCATATTATTTTCTTCATATCTTATTTTTTAGTGTATCCAATTCTATAAACAGCTCCTTTTACATCATCAGTAACAAATAAAGAGCCATCTGAGCCTTGCGCTAATCCGCATGGTCTGTGTTGTGCCTCTTTAGGAACAATAACCTCATTAACTCCAGAAAAGCCATCGGCAAATACTTCCCATTTACCAGCAGGTTTACCATCTTTAAATGGAACAAAGACTACAAAATAGCCAGCTTGTTTTTCTGGTGCTCTATTCCAAGAACCGTGAAATGCTACAAAAGCACCATTTTTATATCTTTCTGGAAACATATTTCCAGTATAAAATAACAATCCATTAGGTGCCATGTGTGCTGGAAAAGCTACTATTGGATCTATAAATTCTTTACTACCTTCTTTTTTACCATCGCCACCATACTCTGGAGCAAGAATTTTTTTGTTTAAAAAAGGATCGTAATAGGTATATGGCCAACCTGCATTATCTCCTTTTTTTAGCATGTACATTACTTCGGCAGGTAATTCGGCAGATTGTTTATCGGTGTATAATTTAGGCCATGATGAACTTAAATTATCTCTTCCGTGTTGCATTACGTACAATGTATTATTTTGGGTATTCCAATCTAAACCCATCACATTTCTTAATCCAGTAGCATATTTAACTCCATCAACATAGGTTTGATTTAATTTATCTGCTTTAAACTGCCATATTCCGCCAGCAGAATCTAAAATAGGGCAACCTGCTCTACCTTTTGATTCTAAACCACGATCCATTTCCTGACAAGAATTAGAAGGAGAGCCAATATTTACATACACATTATCATCGTTATCTAATACAATAGATTTGGTTTGATGCTGCTTTCCTGCTATTAAACCAGTTATGATTTTCTCAGGTTTTAGTGGATCAATTACTTTTTCTGCATCATCTAATTTATAACGAAAAATCTCTTTATCTGATGAGGCATACAGATAGCCTTTCTTAATTGTGATTCCAGTTCCTAAATAATCACCAAATGCTAGTTGAGTTTCATATTTTCCATCTTTATCATTATCCTGAAGAAACAGAATTCCTTTCCCGTTTACCAATCTCATCAGTTTAATATAAATACTACCGTCTTTGGTAGTTATGATATGTCTGGCTCTGCCTAGGTTATCAGCAATTTTATTTGCACCAAAGCCATCTGGTAATTTTAAACCAGCGTTATCAGCATCGGCTTTAAATGGTGTAATTTCATTAGCATACTTATTCATAAAAGAGAACAATGTGCCTATAAATAGCAGGCATGCAATAAAGATTGGGATGATTGTATTTTTTCTCATTTGGTTAATAAATTATAAATTTTTAATCAATCTATACATATAAACTTAGCATAACGATAATTTATTATGCATTTTGTTGAAGGTTTAAAGTATAAAATCTCTATTTCAAAGCTAATGGATAGTAGAAGTCATAATTGGCAATAATTGGCTTTTTATACAATAAAATTGGCATAAAAAGGAGATAAACTATCAATACAATTGAAGAGATGGATTGGTTTTTACTATGGAAAATAAAGTATTTATCGATTAAAATTCAAGTGATTAAGTTGGGTTAAATTTTGCTAATTATTGGATAATATTAGTGTATTAGCTTATATATCAATAGATTTTAATTTTTAAAAATTTCAAATCTGTCCTCAAATTATTGGTGACTAAAGCAAATAGATATCAACTTTTTAAGCATGTTTAGTTTAAAATCTATTTAAGCGATGCCAAAATAACTGATTAATACGCTAAAAACATTCACTAAAGGAAGTCGATAATTTCTTTCTATTGTATAACCAATTATAAACTATTCAGATATGACACCGAACCGCACAAACATGCGTTTAATCGCATCGTTAAACCCTTATCCAACGTGAATTAATTTTGATAAACTTCAACAAAATCAAAATTTAACCAATTACAAACATTCATTATATGGACAAGACATTTACTAAACTAATTAATCATAACATTTGGAAAACATTGCTTTTCCTTTTGCTTATGTCTCCACTTGTTTCTTTAGCCCAAACAATAACTGTTACAGGTACTGTTAAAGATACTAAAGGAGAGACCATTCCGGGAGTAGGTATTAAGCTTAAAGAAGGCACCGCTTCTACACTAACGGATAATGATGGTAAATTTACCATTAAAGTTCCTGATCAAAAAGCAAGGTTAATATTCAGCTATATAGGATATAATCCTTATGAAGAACTTGTAGGCGATAGAAAAGTACTCACGATTGTTTTACAAGAAAATGTGGGCGCATTAACAGAGGTTGTAGTTCAAGGTTATGGTGGTTCGTCAAAAAAATCAGATTTAACCGGATCTACTGTTTCTATTAATGCTGCTCAAATAGCAGAACGTCAACCAACAAATATATACGATGCGATTCAAGGTCAAGCATCTGGAGTATTAGTAATTAACGACAATGGAGAACCAGGGGCAGAAGGAAGTATCCAAATCCGTGGTGCATCTACATTTAGTTCATCTGGTAATAATCCATTATATGTTATTGATGGTGTAATTAGCGATGGGATTTCTAATATTAACCCGAATGATATTCAAAATATCGAAATTTTAAAAGATGCTGCTTCAACCTCTATTTATGGATCTAGAGCGGCAAACGGAGTTATTTTAGTAACAACCAAAAGAGGTCAGGTAGGAAAACCTAGAGTTGATGTTTCTTACGGTCGTAAAATAGGTAACATTGCTCACACCATACAACAAGCAAACTCAAAAGATTTGCGTTTATGGAGAGGAATTCAAAACAACAACACAACTTCTGGTAGTAGTACAGATTCATTAAACGTAGCTTATAATGCAGATAACTATTTAGAGGAACTGTTATTGGATAATACTGCTATTTTAAATGATGTAAAATTGGGTATTAGTGGTGGACAGAAAGGTTTAACATACTATTCGAGTTTAAATTATTTAGACGATAAGGGTAGTGTTTTAAATACTTGGGCAAAACGATTACAAGGAAGAATGAATATTGATTTCCAAGTAAGTCCTAAGCTTAGAAATAACACCAACATTACCTTTAATTGGAATAAAAAATCTACTTGGAGTACAGGTGGATCTTTAAACCCAGTATTTGATAGACCCAACAACTTAAGACTTTACTTGCCGGATGGTACTTTTACAAGTTATACTTCTAGTAAACGTAATCCGATTGCAAATGCTATGTTAGAAACTAATATAACAGATGGTTATGGTGCAGCTTTTACAAATAACCTTGAATATAGAATTTACAAGGATTTGAGGTTTACTACTGTAGCAAGTGGATCATTAAACAATAACAATAATAAATATTTTCAGCCTGAGTTCTTAGATGATAATGGAAATGAGAATAGAGGAAATCAAAGTTCTTCAATAAGCTTTAACTGGACATTACAGTCTTTCCTTAATTATGATAAAACAATTGGAACAGATCATAAATTTAATGCAACATTAGGTGTTGAATCTTCAAGAAACAACAATAGATCTTTAAAACTTCAAGCTTTGCCAGGTTCATTTGTGAATGAGCAAGTAACAAATTTTAACTTAAGTAATATTGATATTAGAAATAGTAACTCTGGTGGTGGTGGCAATTCATTGGCGTCATTATTAGCTCGTGTTGGTTACAATTATAAAGGACGATACATTCTTAATAGCACATTTAGAAGAGATGGTTCATCTAAATTTGGTCCAGAAAATAAGTGGGGTAATTTCCTATCTGGTTCATTAGCATGGCGCTTATCTGATGAGAAATTCATGGCGTGGGCTAAAGGAAAAGTACTAAACGATGCAAAAATAAGAGTAAGTATTGGTCAACAAGGTAATAATGGTATTGGCGACAATGAAGATGCTACTTTGGTAAGTTTTGGAGATGTAAGTTATTTAGGAGATGCAGGTGCTGTAATTTCAAATAGATTAGGTAATCCAAAAATTCAATGGGAAAGTACAGTTCAATCCAATATAGGAACTGATATTAGTATGTTTGGTGGAAGATTACTCTTGGTAGTAGATTACTATCATAAAGCGACTAATAAACTACTAATGGATAACTTATTGCCTAAAGAGACAGGTTTCCAAAATGTACGTGTTAATGCTGGTGATTTATACACTAATGGTGCTGAATTTTCAATTTCTGGTACACCAGTAGCAAAACCTAACTTTACTTGGTTTGTAAATGCAAATATCTCATTTGAGCAAGGAAGAGTTAAAAGTTTATTCAAAAATGAACCATTTATTACAGGTACTAGATATTTGATTAGCCCAGGTGGTAGATTGGGAGATTTTTATGGCTACAAGCAGTTAGGCATTTATAGATGGACTGCATCTAACGCTTATTCTGCAGATTGGACAAGATTAGAGCCGGTAAATGTTGCTGCAGATGGGCAAACAGCAGAATATTATACCTTAAATGGACAACGTTATAATGGTACAGTTCAAAAAGTGAGCGGTCCTGCTGGTTTTCTTAAAGGTGGAGATACAGAATGGTTAGATGTAAATAAAGATGGTCTTATTGATGATGCAGATCGTTCAATTATTGGTAACGCAACACCAGATTTTTATCTTGGTTTATCAAATACGTTTTCTTATAAAAGATTTTCTTTAAACGTAATGGTAAATGCTACTATTGGAGGACAAATATATAACGCATTTAAAGAAAACTTCTCAACCTTTGGGTCAAGTAATGGAACTGCATTCCCAGAAGCTATTTATGGTGCTTGGAGAAAAGAAGGCGATATCGCGATTTATCCATATTTTCCAACGAAAGATAATAACGGAAATCAAAAACGAGGTGTAAATAGCTACTATTTAGAAGATGCCTCTTTTGTGAGATTATCGAGTGCAAGAATCAATTATTCATTCCAACCTGCGTTGATTAATAAATTTAAATTAAAAACTCTTTCGGTATTTGCTTACGGAACTAACTTGTTAACGTGGACAAATTACTCGGGCTTTGATCCAGAATTTAGCAACGACAACCCTTTATCACCAGGAACCGATGGCGGTAAATACCCTAAGCGTAGAGAGTTTGGTTTTGGTATAAACATTAGCTTATAAAGATTAGAATATGAAAAAGATATTAAGTATTGCTTTTTTAACAGTACTGATTACGTTAGGAAGCTGTAAAAAGTTTTTAGAAGTTCCACCAGTAACTGCCATTAGAGCAGAAGAATTTTATAAATCTGCTAAGGATATGACTGGTGCGATGGCTTCATTATATGGCAATTTTCAACAAGCAATGGTTGGAGAATCTCAGTTTAACAATAAATACACGATGTGGGGTGAAGCTCGTTCGGATAATTATGAAAGAGGGGGTAACTCTAATTCTACCTATGCAGAATTGCAATTAAATGGATTAACTGCTGGTAATCCATTTTCAGACTGGTCGAGCATGTATAAGGTAATTAATATTGCGAATTTAAACCTTAAATATTTACCTGGTATTGCAAAAACAGAGATTAACCCAGCATTAGTTACACCATTAATTATTACAGATAATTTAGCACAAAGTAGAGCGCTTAGAGCAATGGCTTACTTTTATATTGTGAGAACTTGGGGTGATGCACCTATTAAATTAGCGCCCTTTGAAGATGCTAATTTAGATGCAAAACAAGCTAGAGATCCAGTTGACAAAATTTTTGATACTGTAATTATTCCTGATTTAGAATTTGCTTACAATAACGTTAATAATGCAAATTACAGTGTTTTTAAAATGGGAAGAGCAGCAGCTTGTGCAGCTTTAATGGATGTGTATATGTGGCGTAAAGATTATGTAAATGCAAAAAAATGGTTTACCTTATTAGGAGCCACTAAAGCACCTGCAAAGGCAACTTATGGCGGTACTGCAATAACAGATTTAGAACCTGCTGCAAATTGGAATAGAATATTTACCGATCCATCTAATAGTATTGAGGCTATTTGGAGTATTCATTGGGATAATGTTGTAAATGGCTGTCCATGTATGGCAGGTGTTTCTGCTAGCCCAAATAATACACCATTGGTTATAGATTTTGGTATCTTTTACGATTGGCCGTTAAAATATCCAAATGATATTAGACTCAGAGCCACTTATGATATTACTAAAACAGACGCTAGAGATCGTCTTTGGAAATTTTATAAAGGAACTGGAACTATAGGTACAACAGGTTATATAGTAAATGCAGCAGATAGAGATCCTAACACTTCGAATGTATTACTTACGATGTACAGATTAGCTGATATGTATTTATTATATGCAGAGTTATTAAATAAAACTGGTGATAAAACAAATTCTTTAAAATATTTAAACTTCATACGTACTAGAGCTGGAATAGCTAATTATACGACCGCTAGTCCAGAAGTTTCTGTAACACCTGGAGTTTTAGATGAAACTAAATTGGAAGATGCAATTATCCAAGAAAGACAATATGAGCTTTTTGGAGAAGGTAAAAGATGGTTCGATTTAGTGCGTACCGATAGAGTAATTCAAATAATGGATCCAATTATCAAAGCTCGTCAAGTTAGAGCTGGAGTATTACCTGCAGATGCTACAGGTTTTGGTACCGATAAAAGAAAATATCTGTGGCCCTTAAACAGAAACGTGCTAAACTCAAATTCTTTATTAACTCAAAACGCACCTTATACAGATTAAGAAATTTATAGCATGAAACCATCATGAGCATATCAATTTCGAATGCTCATGATAGCTTCATCACCATTAAAAATAAATCATATAATGATGAAAAAAATAAAAACAAAACTTAATGGACTATTGGTACTGATTGCCATTAGTTTATTTATCTCAGGATGTAGCGTGTTTGGTTTAGATCTTCAACAAGATTACGATTATAAAAAATCAATTTTACCAGAAAATGTAAACATGACTGCATGGGCTTATCTAAAACAACGAGCTGATGGAAATAATCCAAATGATACCGTTTTTAGATGGATGAAAAAAGCAATTGACTATTCTGGAATTGATACGTTAGAGTATACAAAACCAAATAGAACGTATATTTTTCTACATAATGAGGCTATTAGAAGAGTAAATGGTTCACAAACCTTACAATCAAACTGCTTTTTTATTGATTACCCTACAATCGTTAAAAATCCAGATGGATCTATAAAGTTCACTACACCTACATCTGGAATTCCAACTACTTCAGCAGGTACTAAAAGCTGGAAAGATTACGATAAGGAAACGGTAAGAAAATATCTATTGTATTTAATTGGATTAGGAGATTATAATTATGATAATATACCTCCAGCTGGTGTAGATATACAATCGCTACTTCCGGCAGGTAGTGTTGCCACTAAAGAAACGCGATTAGGTTATATGGTTACACCATCAACTACTCCTGGTTTTACAACTGCGAGTACAGGTACGCCAGCAGTATTTGCTTTTAATTATACTGGAACTGGAACAGCACCAACAGGTTTTGATCCAGAAGGAAAGTTTAATTTAAAAGTTTCCAATACGGCAGATTCTAAATTGTTTTTTAACGGAGGTTTAATCGTAAGATCATCTAACTACAAATGTACCAATGGTACTATACATGTTTGGGGTGTTACAGTTCGTCCATCTAGATAATTCATTTTAATTATAAAATATAAACAAATGAAAAAACTTTTAATCCTCATAACCATAATAATAGCTAGCAATAGCTTAATGGCTCAAAAGACTAAATTTGGAGTAAAGGCGGGTTTAAATTTCCCGTCTTTACAACCAAGAACTAGTTTTAGCCCAGGTTCAGAATATAAAATAAGTGCCAAGCTTTTACTGGGAGTTTTTACAACCACTCCTGTTGGTAAAGCAACAACATTACAAACGGGTTTAAACTTTTCAGTAAAAGGAAATAAATCCGTAGAACAACATAATAGTATTTCTTTCGGTTACCCAGTTCCATATACTACAGATCGTAATATTAACCTTGCTTACTTAGAAATTCCTGTTAATTTGCTTTACAATAAAGATGTAAAAATAGGAACTGTTCATGTAGGTGGTGGACTTTACGGTGCGTATGCTATTGGAGGTAGAATTAGATCTATCGATAAAAGAAATATCTATATTAAAAGAGGTAGCGCAGAAAGTATAGAATTTGGAGATCAACCTACAGAGTTAAAGTCTGGAGATTATGGCCTTAATGCTTTAGCAGGTTTCAGATTGAAAAATGGAATTGGCATTGATCTAAATTATGGTTTTGGCTTGGCAAATATTAGTAACAATGATGCCTTCAAATCACATAATAGAGTAGCGGGTTTTGCATTAAACTATCTTTTTTAAGTCAACTATATTTAGAGAAAAGGCCGCCCATTTAGGTGGCCTTTTTGTTAACTATCAATCATGACATTTATTTCATTTATGAAAAATCAATCCTTCAATATCCGATTAAAGAAAACGCTTCTTTTTTTGCTGATTATCGCCAGTTTTCAATCATTTGCACAAGTTAAAAACGCAATTGAGTATAAAACCTTTTTTGCAAAACAAGATCTTGTTTTTGATTCACTTTCTACTAAATGGGAAGAAGGTGCTTTTTTAGGGAATGGATTGTTGGGCGTTATGGTTTACAAAGAAGATGAAAATGCCATTCGTTTTGATTTAGGTAGAACCGATGTGGTAGATCATCGTGAAGGAATCAATCCCTCTATTGGAAGAGCAAGAATGCCTATCGGGAAATTTGTTTTGCGTTTTAAAAGTAAAATACAAAAAGTAAATCTTCGATTAGATTTATGGAATGCAGAACTTAAAGGAACCATCACAACTGCCGAAGGCGTAGTTCAATTTACTGGCTTGGTTGCAGCAAAAAATGATGTAATTATCCTTAAAACAAATGCTACAACTAAAAATCTTATTTACCAATGGGATTGGAAACCTGAAAAATCCATTAGCCCATATTTAACATTAGGTAAAGATAGCGCAGCAAAATATCCTGAAAATCCATCTTATAATGTATCAACACAAAACAATATCAATTACACTATTCAGCCATTGTTAGCTGGCGGAAGTTATACTACAGCTTGGAAAAAATTAGGTAATACTAACGACCAAACTTTACTAATTACCATTGCAAATACCTATCCTCAAAATACATCAAAACAAAAAGCGCAAGCTATTTTAACACCGTTGAAATTAGAAAGCGTAACTACTTTAACAGCTAGTCACAGAAATTACTGGCATCAGTTTTACCAAAAAAGCTTTATTTCTATACCAGATAGTCGTTTACAGAGTTTCTGGTGGATTCAACAATATAAAATGGCATCAGCAACCAGAGTTGGTGCTTATACAATAGATTTAATGGGGCCGTGGTACAAAACATCTCCTTGGCCAAAATACTGGTGGAACTTAAACATTCAATTAACCTATTATCCTTTCTTTAGTTCCAACCATGTCGATTTAGCGAAACCATTATTGATTATGCTGAAAGATAATTTGTCCAATCTTTCTAAAAATGCACCACAACCTTATCAGCATAACTCGGCAGCCATTGGTCGTTCAGGTCCTTATGCAATGACAGGGGGAGTAAAAGTCGTAAAAGGAAACGATAGCATTGGCAATAGTGCAGCATCGTTAGAGCTAGGGAATTTAACTTGGTTATTGCATGTAGCTTATCAATCTTATGAATACACTATGGATAAAGAGAATTTAAAATTACTATATCCAATCTTAAAACGCTCAATTAACTATTACATCAACGTAATGGATAAACAAAGTGATGGAAAATATCATTTGCCATATACCTATTCTCCAGAATATCCAAAAGGAATTACAAGAGATGCAAATTATGATTTGGCTGTATTAAAATGGGGTGCAAAAACTCTGCTTTATATGAATAAAGAATTGCAGTTAAAGGATCAATTAGCATCAAAATGGCAAGATATTGTAGATAATCTAACGCCATATCCGCAAGATAAATTAGGTTTTAGAGTAGGTAGAGATGCAGACTTTTCACTCTCTCATCGCCATTATTCACACTTGCTACAAGTATATCCAATTTATGATATCAACTGGGATCAGTTAGAAAATAGAGTGCTTATTAAACGCTCATTAGATCAATGGGAGAAAAATAGCGGCGCTTGGCGTGGTTATTCTTATACTGGTTCTGGATCAATTTACGCCATGATGGGTAATGGAAATAAAACGCATCAACTCTTAAATGAAATGATGAAAGGACGATTTAGCATTAAACCTAATACCATGTACACGGAAGCTGGTCCTGTAATAGAAACTCCTTTATCTGCTGTAACTACCATGAACGAAATGTTATTGCAAAGTTGGAATGGCGTAGTAAGAGTTTTTCCGGCTGTGCCAGATGAATGGAAAGCCGCTTCATTCGATAAATTATTAGCAAAAGGAGCATTTGAAGTAAGTGCAGTAAGAAGCAATGGTAAAACACAATTTGTTAAAATTAAAAGCCTAGCTGGTCAACCACTTTTGGTTAAAACAGATTGGACTGCTCCAGTAAAGGCTACCGGAAAACGTGTATTTAAAGTAACACCAAAAGATAATGGCGTAATTACAATAGATTTGAAAAAAGGAGAGGAAGTGATTTTGTATACTGGAACTAAACCCGCTTCTTTTGTAATGAATGCCATTGCAGCAAATGATAATAAAAACAATTATTGGGGTTTACACACTCAAAAGTAATTCAACATGTTTAAAAAAATCTTAGTTTTTATAATCTGCTTTTGCCTTTCTGTCTCCATTTTTGCACAGCAGAAAAAAAATGATGCTACCTTAAAATTATGGTATGCAGCACCTGCGGCAAATTGGAATGAAGCATTGCCGATTGGTAATGGCCGATTGGGTGCCATGGTTTTTGGTAATCCAGCTAAAGAGCAAGTGCAGTTAAATGAAGAAACAGTTTGGTCAGGTGGTCCTAATCAGAATATTACTGCCGAGTCTGGAGCAGCAATTCCCGAATTGAGAAAACTGATTTTTGAAGGCAAATTTGAAGAAGCACAGGCGATTGCAGATGTAAAAATGTTCCCCAAAAAGAATAGCGGAATGGTTTATCAAACCGTAGGTGATTTATTTCTTGATTTTAATGGACATGAAAAAGCTACTAATTACTATCGTGATTTAAATATCGAAAAAGCAGTAGCAACAGTTACTTACGATTTGAATGGTGTACACTATAAAAGAGAAATATTTTCTTCATTTATAGATCAGGTAATGATTATAAGGTTAACAGCAAGCAAACCCGGACAAATATCTTTCACTACATCAATGGTTTCGCCACAAAAAAGCGAACAAAAAATAAATAAAGGAAAACTAATTTTAAACGGTATCACATCTGATCACGAAGGAGAAAAAGGTCAGATTAAATTCGAATCGCAAGTTAAAGTTGTTAATCAAGGTGGTACACTTACAGCTAAACAAAACACCTACGAAGTAAAAAATGCCAACTCAGCTATTGTTTATGTTTCCATCGCCACTAATTTTAAAAAGTATAACGATCTCAGCGGAAATGCAACAGAAAAAGCAGCGAAATTCTTAGATAAAGCTGTGCTCAAAAACTACGACTTAGCTTTAAAAGAACACATTCAATTCTACCGCAACTATTTTAATAGAGTAAAATTACAATTGGGAGTTTCTGCTGCGGTAAATAAACCAACAGACCAACGAATTTTAGAATTTGCCAAATCAAATGATCCGCATTTAGCTGCTCTTTACTTTCAATATGGAAGGTATTTATTAATCTCTAGCTCACAACCTGGTACTCAACCAGCAACTTTACAAGGGATATGGAATGATAAATTACTTCCCCCATGGGATAGCAAATACACCATTAACATCAATACAGAAATGAATTATTGGCCTGCCGAGGTTACTAATTTAACCGAACTGCATGATCCATTATTTAAAATGGTAAAAGATTTATCCATCACTGGACAAGAAACAGCGAAAGTAATGTATGGCGCTAAAGGTTGGGTTACACATCACAATACCGACTTATTTAGAATTACAGGTCCTGTTGATCGTGTTTTTCCAGGTTTATGGCCAATGGGAGGAAATTGGTTAAGTCAACATTTATGGGATCATTACCAATTTACCGGCGATAAAAATTTCTTAAAACAATATTATCCAGTATTAAAAGGCGCTTGTGAATTTTATTTAGATGTTTTACAAGAAGAACCTTCACACAAATGGTTGGTAGTAGTACCTTCGGTTTCACCAGAAAACACCTACGTAGAAGGCAAAAGAGTTTCTATTTCTGCAGGAACAACAATGGATAATCAACTACTGTTTGACTTGTTTACTAAAACCAGTAAAGCGGCATCAATCCTAAATTTAGATGTAAATTTTAGAAAGAAATTAAGTGCTACGATAGCAAGATTAGCACCCATGCAAATTGGAAAGCATGGTCAACTACAAGAATGGCTAACTGATTTAGATCGTGTTGATGATAAACACCGTCATGTATCCCATTTGTATGGAGTGTATCCAAGTAATCAGATTTCGCCAAACCGTACACCAGAATTATTCGATGCTGCAAAAACCTCTTTATTGTATCGTGGTGATCCAGCAACAGGCTGGTCTATGGGTTGGAAAGTGAATTTATGGGCACGGTTTTTAGATGGAAATCATGCGTATAAACTCATTGCAGACCAATTAAGATTGGTTGGTAGTAAACTCGATACCGTAAACACAAAGGGTGGAGGTACATATCCCAATTTATTAGATGCCCATCCACCTTTTCAAATTGATGGTAATTTTGGTTGTACAGCAGGTATTGCCGAAATGCTGCTACAATCTCATGATGGCGCAGTTTATATTTTACCGGCTTTGCCTGATGTATGGGCTGATGGTGAAATTACTGGCTTAATTGCTCGTGGAGGTTTTGAAATTGCGATTGCTTGGAAAAACGGAAAGATAGCTCAGTTAAAAATCAAATCTAAATTGGGAGGTAATTGTCGATTAAGATTAAACGATTCTCAAATAGATAAAAGTAAAATTCCATTTAAATTAGCGAAGAATAAGAACTCGAATACTTTTTATGAAATGCCGCAAATCAAAACACCGTTAATTTCAAAAGAAGCTAAACTAAATAAAGTGCTTATCCCTAAATCAACCGACTACGATTTACAAACTGTAGCGGGTAAATCGTATACTTTTAATTTTTAAATAGATGAGACGTTACCTTTTCCTAACCTTCATATTTTTTACGCTTTCTGCATCAGCACAAGTGAAAGACCCGCTCAAACTATGGTATACTGCACCCGCAAGAGTTTGGGAAGAAGCATTGGCTTTGGGGAATGGAAAAACTGGTGCTATGGTTTTTGGTCGAGTTAATAAAGAAAGAATTCAGTTAAATAACGCAACACTTTGGTCTGGTTATCCTAATGCAGGGAATAATCCTAAAGGACAAGAGTTTTTACCAAAAGTTCGTCAGGCAGTTACCGATGGCGATTATGGACAAGCAGCCACTTATTGGAAAAACATGCAGGGAACTTATTCTGCTAGGTATTTAACCATGGCAGATCTCTTTTTAGATTTTGGATTAAAAGACTCCACAACAACAAATTATAACCGAACCTTAGATTTAAATACAGCAGTTCATACCGTAACCTATCAAATTAATGGAGTAAACTATAAAAGAGAAACTTTGGTGAGTTATCCAGATCGTGTACTAGCCATTAGAATTACTGCCGATCAAAAAAATGCCATCAGTTTTACAACAAGTCTGACCAGTAAACTGCGTTACCAAACTAATGCTATTCAACCAAATTATCTTGTTTTAAAAGGAAAAGCACCTAAACACGTAGCACACAGAGCTACCGAACCTCAACAAATAGTGTATGATGATAAAGAGGGAATGACATTCGAAGTTCATGTTAAAATTAAAAATGAAGGTGGAAATGTTACAGCATCAAATAATGAAATCAAAGTTTCAAAAGCAAATGCAGTTACCATCTATTTAACAAATGGAACCAGTTTCAACGGCTTCGATAAATCGCCTGGTTTGGCAGGAGTAAACCCATCTATTGAAGCAAAAGCAAACCTAAAAAACGCTGAACTTAAATCTTTCGCAACTATCAAAGCTGCGCACTTGGCAGATTATCAAAAACTATTTAATCGAGTAAATTTTAGCCTAAATGCAAATGCAGATTTAATCAAATTGCCTACAAATGTTCGTTTATCAAAACAAGGACAAGCAGGAAATGATCAAGGTTTACAAACGCTGTATTATCAATTTGGAAGATATTTAATGATTGCAAGTTCCAGACAAGGCAGTCAGGCAACAAACTTGCAAGGCATTTGGAACGATGCTGTTCAACCGCCTTGGGGAAGTAATTATACCGTAAATGCCAATACACAAATGAATTATTGGTTGGCAGAGAACACGAATCTGTCCGAATTGCATCAGCCATTATTTGATTTTATTGGCCGTTTAGCTAAGAATGGAGCAATAACAGCAAAGGTAAATTATGGAATAACTAATGGCTGGGTAGTACATCACAACAGTGATATTTGGGCTAAAACATCGCCAAGTGGTGGGTACGATTGGGACCCAAAAGCAGCAGCTCGCTGGTCGGCATGGCCGATGGGCGGTGCTTGGTTAAGTACTCATTTATACGAACATTACCTTTTTACTGGCGATAAAGTTTTCTTAAAAGAGAAAGGTTACCCTTTAATGAAAGGCGCTGCCCAATTTATGCTCAACTGGCTGGTAAAAGATAAAAATGGTTATTTGGTTACCAATCCTTCAACTTCTCCCGAAAATGTTTTTAATCTAAACGGAAAAGATTTCGAAATAAGCATGGCCACTACTATGGACATGAGTATCATTAAAGAACTTTTTACCGATTGCATTGCATCAGCCAAAGCTTTAAACATAGATAAAGAGTTTACCGAAAAACTAATCGAAGCAAAAGCAAAACTATACCCTTTTCACATTGGGCAATACGGACAATTGCAAGAGTGGTTTAATGATGTAGATAACCCTAAAGATACCCACAGACATTTATCACATTTATTCGGTTTATATCCTGGTCAGCAAATTAACCCTTTAAAAACACCCGAATTGGCAGCTGCTGCTAAACAGTCATTACTACACAGAGGCGATGTAAGCACAGGCTGGTCTATGGCTTGGAAAATTAATTGGTGGGCTCGATTATTTGATGGAGATCATGCTTTAAAGATTTTAAAAACAGGTTTAACCTTAATAGATCCTGTTAAAAGTACAGAAGTAGCCATGACAGGAGGGGGAACTTATCCAAATTTATTTGATGCGCACCCACCATTTCAAATTGATGGCAACTTTGGTGCAACAGCAGGTATCACCGAAATGCTACTACAAAGTCAAAATGGAGAACTTTATTTGTTGCCAGCTTTACCAAAAGAATGGACAATCGGTGCTATTAGCGGTATTAAAGCCAGAGGTAATTTTACATTAAACATTAGCTGGAAGAACAATAAACTAACTAAAGCAGTCATTGTTTCTAATATTGGCGGTAATTGTAGATTAAGAACTAACATTCCAGTAAAAGTGGTAGAAACAACAGCTCACACAGCAAAAGATGTTAACTCAAATCAGCTAAATAGCGTAGCAAAAGTAGAAGAATTTAAAAAGAACGGCGATGCAAAACTATTAGACTTATCTATTGCTAAAAGTTATGTAATTGATTTTAGTACGGTTAAAGGCAAATCGTACACAATTGTGCCGTTGTAGACAAAATTTACACTTCATTGCCGTTGGCTTCAGCCAACGGAATAAAAGAGCAAACAATTCGGCTTTATCCACATTTTTTCTCTTTATAAAAGCTGTCGTCATTGCGAGTCTCCGATTTTTCATCGGGACGAAGCAATCTTTCATGCCTATCGATAAAAGTTATGTAATTGATTTTATTACAGTTAAAGCTTATACGATTGTGCCATTGTAAATGCCGCATTACAACCTCTCCCAAACCACAACCCACCGCCAAGAACGAGGACCGGCCTTGTAGCATCCCGAAGGAGAAAGCATTAAAACTTCCCCCACAATCGTTCAAAAACCACTTCCAAAACAATGAGCCAGTTCGATCCTTCATCGAACCTGCTGCTTGTTGCCAAAAAAGTTTTAATGCTTAATCCGAGAGATGATACACAGCCTTGATTTTTTGGTTACTTTTTTATCAAGAAAAAAGTTACTTGACCCTTCGGCTGTCAAGAGCCGAGGCAAGCCCGTGCGGCGGCGAGCTAAAAACAGATCCTTCGACAAGCTCAGGATGACAAGCCGTATAACAGAATGGCAAAACCATACATATTAACCATTCAACAATATACCCCTATTATCTTTAAATCATCTTTATTTAATGCCAATATAGTTGAATAAAGTGTATAGCAGACGGAATGAAAAGAACCTAAAAATCCTTTACTTGCTTATCTTTAGTTACACAACCAAATGTATAAACCTGTGATGAAACCTAAAATTGTAATACTCTGCTGTATACTTTTTTTCGCAACAATTTTTAACACAAGCGCACAAGAAATAGCGTGGACACAGGTAGAACCTGGCGTATGGAAAGGCGTATTTGGTACGCCAGAAGCATATGATCTATTAAAAGCATCGGGTGCTACACCAAACCACCAATCATTAACTAAATTAGGCTCAGCCGCATTTCCATTTGCAGATCAGCCAATTAAAGCACAACTAGTAGATGGCAAAACATATTTAAGAATTCCGCTAGATAAAACAGAACAGTTATATGGTTTTGGATTAAATTTTCAAACCGTACATCAACGTGGTAAAATATTAGAATTACATGTAGATCATTACGGAGGCAAAGATAATGGCCGAACACATGCACCAACACCTTTTTATGTTTCTTCAAATGGATATGGAGTTTTTATCAACTCTGCCAGATATATCAAAGTATGGACAGGCACCGCCATGCGAAAAGACAGTAAAAATTTCCCTACACCAAAAGATAGAAACTCCGATAAAACATGGTCGTCTCGCAACAATGGCGATGAAGTAGAAATCTTAGTTCCTGCTGCCGGAATAGAATTTTACGTGTTTGCAGGCCCTAAACCTTTAGACGCCATAAAGAGATACAACCTTTTTAATGGAGGAGGTTATTTACCACCACGATGGGGTTTGGGCTTTACACAACGCGTAATGACCCGTTCCACTGCTGCTGATGTAGAAAAAGAAGTGAACAGTTTTGAAGAAAAAGGATATCCACTAGATTTTGTAGGCTTAGAACCAGGTTGGCAAAGTAAAGCCTATCCAGGTACTTTCTCATGGGATAAAAATAGATTTGCAGAGCCTGCTAGCTTTGTGAAAAGCATGTTAGCAAAAGGCATTCGCTTAAATCTTTGGATCAATCCGTATGTATCACCAGATGCACCTTTTTACAAAGATATCAGACCATTAACTGGCTCACATACCGTTTGGTTAGGGGCTGTGCCAGATTTCACAATGCCTAAAGCACAAAACCTTTTCTTCGGTCAGTTAAAAAAAGACCAAGTAGATATTGGTATAAGTGGCTATAAAATTGACGAAGTTGATGGTTACGACCATTATTTATGGCCAGATGTAGCAACTTTCCCATCGGGAATTAGCGCAGAACAAATGAGACAGACTTATGGACTTTTAATGCAGCGTTACTCTGCAGCGATGTTCAAAAATAGCAATAAACGCACTTTTGGTTTAGTAAGAGCATCTAACGGCGGGGGCACTTCATTTCCTTATGTAATCTACAACGATTATTATAATCATGAAGATTTTATCACAGCACTCATCAACAGCGGTTTCGCTGGCGTACTGTGGACCCCTGAAGTTAGGGCTTCAAAAACTGGAGAAGAATGGTTGAGAAGATTTCAATCTAATGTTTTTTCGCCAATGGCGATGATTAACGCTTGGGCAAGTGGTACCAAACCATGGACATATCCTGATGTAGAAAAACAAGTGAAAGAATATGCATTATTACGGATGAGAATGATGCCATATTGGTACACCGAATTTGCAAAATACCACTTTGAAGGTACGCCACCTTTCAGAGCAATGAGCTTAGAAGATGGTTTTAAACAAGAAATAAAAGTAGAAGCTGGCAATGTTAATTTAGAAGAAAACCCTTACGCAGAAGCCGTTTCTAAAGAAATAAAAGATCAATACATGGCAGGCGAGTATTTATTAGTTGCCCCAATGTTTACAGGGCAAACACAACGGAAAGTAATATTACCAAAAGGTAAATGGTACGATTTCTACACGGGTGTTTTTGTTGGTGATGGACAAGTAATAACCATTACACCTGGTTTAGATAAAATACCAGTATACGTTAAAGATGGAGGAATTATCCCAATGATGCCAGCTTTATTACATGCGCCAAAATTAGGCGAAAAGGTAGATCTAGAAATCCGACATTACGGAGAAAAAGCAAGTGAATATAACCTATACGACGATGATGGAGAAACCTTTGATTTCGAAAAAGGACAATTATCATGGAGAAAGATTAAGGTAGAACGCTTAAAAAGCGGACAATTAAAAGGAAGCATTAGCGCTCCAGAAAAAGGAAAACCAAACACCATTGGTAAAGTAAGTTTCACATTTATGACTAAATAACATGAAGCTAAAAATCAACTGTTTACTGCTTTTCTGCTTTGTGTTTGCTTTTCAAGCAAAAGCTCAAGAAAAAAACAATAAGTACACCACTGAAGTAACTAAGGTGCTGAGAAAACAAATCTTAGCAGAAGCAAATTGGGCATTAACACAAGCACCAATAACAGTTACTGCGCAAACATCACCAAGAAGTGCAGGCACTAAACACGATTTCTTTTCAGAAGGAGATTATTGGTGGCCAGATCCAAGCAACCCAAAAGGACCTTACATTCAAAAAGACGGATTAACCAATCCAGATAATTTTGTAGCACATCGCCTAGCAATGATCCGTTTCAGTAAAATTATAGGAGCATTAGCATCAGCCTATAAAATTACAGGAGATGAAAAATACGTTAAACATGCATTTGTACATTTAAAAGCATGGTTCGTAAATTCAGAAACATTAATGAACCCAAACCTTCTATTTGCACAAGCCATACAAGGACGGTTTACAGGAAGAGGTATTGGAATTATCGATACCATTCAACTAATGGAAGTAGCACAAGGAGTTTTTGTAATGCAACATTCAAAAGCTGCTAATAAAGCTGCACTTGCAGAAATTAAAAAGTGGTTTGCCAGCTATTTAACATGGCTAACAACTCATCAATACGGCAAAGATGAAATGAATGCAGAGAATAATCATGGCACCTGTTGGGCTATGCAAGTGGCATCATTCGCTAAACTTACAGAAAACAAAGACTTGCTTAATTTTTGCAGAGAACGTTTTAAAACCGTGTTTTTGCCAAACCAAATGGCAGCAGATGGTAGTTTCCCTAGAGAACTTAAACGCACAAAACCCTATGGTTATTCGTTGTTTAATTTAGATGCAATAACCACACTTTGCCAAATACTATCAGACAAAGAGAATGATTTATGGACTTTCAAACTACCCGACGGAAGAACCATAAAAAAGGGAATCGAATACATGTATCCTTTTGTTGCCGATAAATCTACTTGGCCTTTTCCAAAAGATGTAATGTATTGGGATAACTGGCCAGTAGCACAACCTTTCTTACTATTTGGAGCTAAACAATTTCAAAACCAAACTTGGCTAAATACCTGGAAAAAACTAGATCATCAACCAAAAGTTGAAGAAGTAATACGAAACTTACCTATTAGAAACCCGTTAATATGGCTATAATGAAGAAAATATTTATCCTCTTAATCTTGTTATCGGTTCATTTCGTAGCGTTTAGTCAGGTAACTGGCGATGAAGACAAAGAAATGTTCAACCAATCTAAAGCCCGCGACCAAAAAGCAATTGATGATGCGGTAAATACATGGTGGACAGCTTCCATGAAAACACACGAACAGCGGATACAATGGTGGAGAGATGCCAAATTCGGCATGTTTGTGCATTGGGGCATTTATTCTTTACCTGCCGGAGAATGGAAAGGTAAAAAAGTAGGCGGTTATGCAGAACATTTAATGCGTAAAGAGAAAATAACTAAAAAAGATTATTTAGAAGTTGCTCATCAGTTTAATCCAGTTCTTTTCAATGCAGATAAATGGATTTTAGATGCTAAAAAAGCAGGCATGAATTACTTTATCATCACAGCAAAACACCACGATGGCTTTGCAATGTACGATTCTAAAGTGTCTGATTTCAATATCATGGCTCAAACTCCGTTCAAAAGAGACCCAATGGCAGAGTTAGCTGCAGCAGCTAAAAAACATGGAATGAAGTTTGGCTTTTACTACTCACATGCTTTCGATTGGGAACACCCAGATGCACCAGGAAATGATTGGGAATACAAAAACCCAGGTGGAGATTTAGGCTTATACGGCGGCGTAAATTGGTATGCAGAACATCCAGAATTATTAGCAAAAGCAGTTAAATATGTAGATGAAAAAGCAATTCCGCAGATAAAAGAATTGTTGACGAAATACCACCCAGATATCTTATGGTTTGATACACCACAAAAATTACCGCTTTCAGAAAACATCAGAATTTTAAAAGCCATCAGAGAAACCGATCCTAATGTAGTAGTAAATGGCAGATTGGTAAGAAACGCCAATGCTAATTTCGGCGATTATAAAAACACAGCAGACCGACCAGCAGAATTTTATCCTGTAGAAGGAGATTGGGAAGCAATTCCAACCACAAACGAATCATATGGTTACAGTAAATACGATGATTCACATAAATCTCCAGGCTTTTTTATTCAGCTTTTAGCCAAAGCAGCTTCAAGAAACGGAAACCTCCTATTAAATATCGGTCCAAAAGGCGATGGTTCTTTTGATACAAAGGATTCTAAAATATTAAGCGGTATAGAACAATGGGTAACCAAAAACTCAGAAGGTATTTACAAAACCCATAAAACAACCCTACCATTACAAAGTTGGGGTGTAACTACACAAAGTGATAACAAGTTGTACTTACACGTATTTAATTGGCCTAAAGACGGAAAACTATACGTTGGCGGTTTAAAATCTAAACTAGATAACGCTTATTTCCTAACCGATTCTAAAAAAACTAAACTATCAATACAAGCTATTGGCGATGGAGATTTCTATATCAACCTACCTAAAAACGCACCAGATACCGCAAATACTGTGATTGTACTCCCTTTAAACGGACAACTTAAAACCGATAACACACGTTATGTAAGTGCAAACATTCCTTTAACCAGATTATTAGCTTTCGATGCCACTTTAAGCAAAGGATTTAAGTTTGGCGACGGAAAAACAGATCGGTTTTATGTAGAAGGATGGGAGAAAAAAGAGCAAGAAGTTAAATGGGATTTCAGAACAACATCGCCACAAAAATTTAAAATCGTTATCAAATATTTAGCAAGTAAAGAAGCTGGCGGAAGCTATACTTTTAAAATAGATCAACAAGAAATTAAACAAAACGTACAAATTGGCGATGCTAAAGTCGTTACACAAACCATAAGCGAAATACAATTAGCCAAAGGCACACACCATATCACCATCAACCCAACTACCATTTTAAAAACAGAATTAATGAAACTTTTAGAAGTCCAGTTAATCCCTTTAAATTAAACCATGAAGAAAGTTAAATATAGTATCATCACAATTGCTTTATTAGCAGTACAAACTACTGTTTCAGCACAAAGTGTAAACGTTAAAAAAGCATTTCAACACGCAGCTACTCAAACACAATTAATGTTAACAGAAGTAGAGAAATCAGCTAACCCTGCTAAACCAGAACTAATTTCTCCAAGAACAATAGAAAATGGCAACCTAAAGCTAGTAGCCACCAGAGATTGGACAAGTGGCTTTTTCCCAGGCGTATTGTGGTATTTAGATGAATATTATAAAACCGATCAATGGAAATCGACCGCACAAAAATTCACTACCTACATGGAAAAAGAAAAAACCAATGGAACCACACACGATATGGGTTTCAAAGTCTTTTGCAGTGTAGGCAATGCATTCCGCTTAACAGGAAACGCACACGATAAAGAAGTAATTATCGAAGCAGCAAAAACCTTATCAACACGTTTCAACCCTAAAACTGGCGTCATATTATCTTGGGATCATAGCAGAGATAAATGGGTAAACCCGGTAATTATCGATAACATGATGAACTTAGAACTACTCTTCGAAGCAACAAAACTAACTGGAGACTCATCATTCTATAAAATTGCAGTTAGCCATGCCAATACCACAATGAAAAACCATTTCCGACCAGATTTTAGCTCATATCACGTAGTAGATTATGATCCTAAAACAGGCGAAGTGTTAAAGAAAACAACACATCAAGGCTATAGCAACTCATCAGCTTGGGCACGCGGACAAGCTTGGGGCTTATATGGTTACACCATGTGTTACCGCTACACCAAAAACCCAGCTTACTTAAAACAAGCAGAAAACATTGCAAAATTCATCTTCAATAATCCAAATATGCCAAAAGATTTAGTGCCATATTGGGATTTTAATGCACCTCAAATCCCTAACGAACCAAGAGATGCATCAGCAGCAGCAGTAATAGCTTCAGGTTTATACGAATTAAGTAAATACAGCAAACAAGGCGGCGATTACTATAAAAAAGCAAATCAAATACTAAACAGTTTAAGCACCGCATACATTGCTCCAATCGGCACAGCAAAAGGCTTTATTCTATTGCACAGTACAGGTTCAAAACCATCAAATAGCGAAGTAGATGTTCCCCTTAACTATGCCGATTATTATTACCTAGAAGCCCTATTAAGATATAAAAACTATAAAACAATCAACTAAAGCACCTCGTCATTGCGAGGCACAGCCTGTCCCGACTTCTCGGGAAAGCAATCTTAAAGCGCTAGATACAACATTAAACCGATAACCAAATAACATTAAAACCCTAACCACATGAAACTTAAAACTCTACTTCTCGCATTACTATTATGTAGCGTTTACACCCTAAGCAACGCCCAACAAACCCCACAAGATAAAAAAATGGAATGGTGGCGAGAAGCCCGTTTCGGTATGTTTATCCATTTTGGCGTCTATGCACAAATGGCAGGCGAATATAACGGACATCAACAGGCTAGGGGTGGCGCAGAGTGGATTATGAACAGAATGAAAGTACCAGTTGCCGAGTATAAATCAATGGCTAAACAATTTAATCCAGTAAAATTTAATGCAGATCAATGGGTTAAAATGGCAAAAGATGCAGGCATGAAATACCTAATTATCACCGCTAAACACCATGATGGTTTTGCACTATTCAATTCAAAAGCAAGCGACTGGGATATAGCAGATGCAACACCATATAAAAAAGACATCTTAAAACCATTAGCAGAAGCCTGCAAAAAATACGGCATTAAACTAGGGTTTTACTATTCACAAGCACAAGATTGGGGAAATGCGGGCGGTGCAGTAGCCAGAAAAGTAATGGCAGAAGGTTGGCCAAACCCAGATAGCACTAAAATTAACAGCTATACCGAAGCACACAAAGGCCATTGGGATCCAGCACAAGAAACATCAACTTTCGATCAATATATAGATAGAGTAGCCGTGCCACAAGTAAAAGAATTAATGACCAATTACGGCGATATTGCCGTATTATGGTGGGATACACCAACCAATATGACAGATGCAGCCGCCTTAAAATTACAAGCCGCCTTAAAATCACAACCAAATATCATTACAAACGATAGATTAAAACGTCCTAATTTCCCTGGAGATACCAAAACCCCAGAGCAAAAAATACCAAACCTAAGTGAGTTAGACGGTAAAGATTGGGAAACCTGTATGACCATGAATGGAACTTGGGGTTTTAGAAATTCAGATACCAAATGGAAATCATCACCAACCTTAATTCATAATTTAATAGATATTGCCTCA
Organism: Pedobacter planticolens; assembly: GCF_014172375.1. GTDB lineage: Bacteria > Bacteroidota > Bacteroidia > Sphingobacteriales > Sphingobacteriaceae > Pedobacter > Pedobacter planticolens. Next base: position 1,577,605 of record NZ_WNXD01000001.1, on the reverse strand, counting down.
AAAGGAGGGAACTATCTGTTAAATATAGGTCCAAAACCCGATGGTTCTTTCCCAGAAGCAAGTGTAGAACGCCTAAAAGATTTAGGTACCTGGATGAAAACATATAGTGAAGCAATATATGCAACACAAGCCAGTCCAATTCCAACCCAAACTTGGGGCAGAGTAACCAGAAAAGACCATGCAAATGGTAATACCACCTTGTATTTATCTGTTTTCGAATGGCCTAAAAATGGAGAGTTGGTAGTAAAAGGCTTATCAAATGAAGTCGTATCAGCTCAATTATTAAACAACGGAAACAAAGTAACCATCAATAAAGCCGCCGACCAAATAACACTTAAATTGCCAACAACAGCACCTAATGAAGTTGCCAGCGTAATTAAAGTAGAAGTAAAAGGTAAAATGCACACTTGGTTTGGCGAAGCCAGTAAAGAGAAAATGAAAACCGGAGCTATAGATTAGAGATATCGATCCTATTTGTTAAGTTTAATAAGGACGGATTATAAATCCGTCCTTTTCTTTTTTAACTCGCTGCCGCTAGGGCTCCTTCGTTTTTCACGAGTGTTTATTTTAGGGGTAGGTGAATTGCAAAGTTGCGCTTGCTAGGTTTCTACTGGCGGATGCTAGGTTTCTACTGGCGGATGCTAAGTTTCTACTGGCGGGTGCTAGATTTCTACTGGCGGATGCTAGGTTTCTACTGGCGGATGCTAGGTTTCTACTGGCGGATGCTAGGTTTCTGCTGGCGGATGCTAAGTTTCTACTGGCGGATGCTAAGTTTCTACTGGCGGGTGCTAGATTTCTACTGGCGTTTGCTAGGTTTCTGCTGGCGGATGCTAAGTTTCTACTGGCGGGCGCTAGGTTTCTACTGGCGGGGAGGAGGTTGCCGCAGTCGGTGAAAAACCTCCTTCTCAAAGACGAGCGTGTTAGTTATTTGCTCGTCATTCCCGTGAAAACGGGAATCGTAATGCGTAAAAAAAGCCTCTTATTGCATTACGATTCCCAATCAAGTTGGGAATGACGGGTAGGTTAGATGCACTATTTGATATAAAAAAAAGCCTCTTATTGCATTAGAGTTCCCGTTTTCACGGGAAGGACGAGTGTATAACCTATGTGTCTATGTGGTAAAAAAAATATTATTTCATATTTCGTTTCCTATTTTTCAACTGAGCAACATACAATGAACTCGGATTAATCCCTTTTTCATTTTCTCCCTCCCAAATCCCATCAGGTCTACCCTTTAATCTACCCTCATATTTTCCACCCTGCGTACCAAAACTATAATTTTGACCACCAGCCCAAGGGCTTTGCACAGCAGCTCTCTTAACTGTACAATTCCATAATACCTGAGTAACGCCTGCCCAACCATGTCCGCTACCCCAATTACCTCTATCCTGTACATTTATTTCTCCATCGGTAGTAATGTTGTCAAATAAAGTACCCACTGCCCAACGGTGATGCGGACCAATATCTGCATGAGTTCTAGTCGCCTTGCAATTATAAAAAACATTCGGACCTAAGGTTTTAGCACCAGTTACATAATCATGTCTAGCATCTGTAGATTCTAAGTTCATAAATAAATTAAGCTGACCATCGTTGTTAAACGAATACCTTCTTCCGCCAGTAATAACAGATTTAGCATCTAAACATTTAGAATCCTTAACAGTAATTTGTTTCGAAGTCGATTTAATACTCACAGCAGCATAACCAAAATATCTAGTCGTTATATTTCTTACCCATGCGTTTTGCACCTTATTAAACTCTACCGCAACCCAACCATGGTCTTCATCAACATCACTTGCATATTCCGATTCGATGAGCATATTTTCTATCCCAACATCATTAATCCTTCCATCAAAAGAAGCTTTAAAAACTTCGGCACCACCATACTTCTGTTCCATTTCCATCACAATAGGATTATCTATAGTAACTTTATTTCCCTCAACTTTAGTAATCTTCCTTTCAAATTGTAAATTATAACCAGCAGCTTCCCATTGTTTAGTGCCATCTCTAGCTTCAATTTTATCCATTTGCAAATCTTTAACCCATTCATCAGTTCCGGGTCTGTAAACCACAATGTCATCTCCAACTTTAAATTTACTAGCATCGCTAACCGTAAAAGAAAAAGTACCAACAGGTACAAATTTATCTTGTATTTGTACCCTAGTTCCAGCCACTTCTTTCAAATTTCCATCACCACTAAAAACGATTAAAGAACGCTGACCTTTACCAGTAGCAATCAATTTCGTTGCATTTTCTCCTTCGCCTCTTAAAACAATTCCACTTTTAGTTATATTGATAGTACCTGCTATTTTATAGGTTCCTTTTTTAAGTAAAATAGCTCCCCTAAATCCAGTTTTGCTTAAAGGCAATTTAGCTACCTCATCAATTGCGCTTTGTAAAAGCTCCTCACTATCACCATTTTCATTAGCATTAACAGTTTTTACAACAGCAACAGTTGTAATTTCTTTATCCCCCTGGTAATACCCTACACGACTAAAATCTGGAATAATATTTCCCTTAGCATCAGGAATATAGTTCAAAGAACCATCAGCATTTACCTTAATATATTTCGACTCCCATAATTTTTTTAGTACAGGTTTAAACGATACAAGTAGTATAACGGCGGTGCTTAATAAGAGTATTTTTTTCATCAGTATATAATTGGTTAAAGCTAAATGTAGGGAGAAAGAGGGGTAAATGTGAACCAAATATTGGCAATAAAGTCAGTCATTTTATCTTTAGGTATAAAATTCAATCACAAGTACAGTTCTCTAATAAAAGAAAAGCTTTTAATGCTAAAATTGCTGATTCAGTAGCCAATCCGATAAACTATCTGCATCATCAATTTTTGTTTATTGCATTAACCAAATTAAATAAATTATGAAAAGATCTACGCCTGTAATTCTAGGTTTACTATTAGCTTGCTCAAGCACAAGTTTCTCTCAATCAGCAAATTTAACTACATGGCCAAAAGGTGCATCGCCACAAGAAGTAGGCAAGCGAGTTGCCGCTAGGTTTGTAGCTACACCACATACCAATTTTAACCGACCAACACCACCTTCGGTAATTACTTATCCCGAAACCTGTGCTTGGTATGGTGCCTTAAAATTTGCAAAAGCTACTGGTAACGATGCATTGAAAGATGATTTGATTAAAAGATTTGAGCCAATGTTTACCACTGAAGCTAAGCTAATTCCGCCAGTTACAAATGTAGATTGGGCTGTTTTCGGTTCAGTTCCCTTGCAATTGTACATGCAAACAAAGGATAAAAGATATTTAGAACTAGGACAAGGCATTGCAGATAAACAATGGGCTGCGCCTGATGAGAAAGCAAAAGCAAAAGTAAAACCAGAGCAGATGTTAGCCTTTGAGAAAGGATATTCTTGGCATACCCGCATGTGGATAGATGATATGTTTATGATTACTGCATTGCAAACTCAGGCATATAGAGCTACTGGCGATGCAAAATACATTAACAGAGCGGCAAAAGAAATGGTGTTGTATTTAGATTCACTACAAAAACCTAACGGATTGTTTTACCATGCACCAGATGTTCCTTTCTTTTGGGGCAGAGGAGATGGATGGATGGCAGCAGGCATGGCCGAGATTTTAAGTTCTTTACCAGAAAACAATCCTGATCGTGCTCGCATCATGAAAGGCTACAAAACTATGATGGCTTCCTTATTAAAATATCAAGCACCATCTGGGTTGTGGAGACAATTAATTGATGAACCAACAGCTTGGGAAGAAAGCTCATCTACAGGAATGTTTACCTATGCAATGGTGGTAGGTGTTAAGAAAGGTTGGTTAGATAAAAAAACATATACACCAGCAGCACGAAAAGCTTGGTTAGGATTAGTTTCTTACATTGATGAAAATGCAGATGTAAAAGAAGTATGCGAAGGCACAAACAAGAAAAATGATAAACAATACTATTTAGATAGAAAAAGAATAGTAGGTGATTTACATGGTCAGGCACCAATTTTATGGACAGCAGCAGCATTAATGAATTAAGTGTACAACCAATATAAATTTAGAATGAGATTATTAACTGTTCTTTCCCTCGCTTTTTATGTAGGTTTTTGTGCGCCTGTTTATGCTCAGGTAAAGCTACTACCACAGCAAAACCGTTGGACTATCCAGCCTGACGGTAGCATAAATTGGAAGTTAGATAAACGATTACCGCACACCGATCACATAGAAATGAGTGGCGAAAAAGTGTCAATGTGGGTAGAGTATGGGGTAGATAGTGTAGGTAAATCAACTATTAATAGAACTATTGTATTTCCAACATTTAGGATGTTACCTGATGCAACAAGAAGCCATATTTCTTTTTCATTTACCGATAATGATTTGCCACGCTTCTATATTAACAACAGATTACTTAAAACAAACTTGGCTAAGAGTGGTAAGTCGGGAGATTTATCTTATAAAATAACAGACATTACACAAAAAGGAGTGATGACGGTTAACGCAGAATCTGGAACTCCAGTTTTAGCGCAAATACAACGCAAATTTTATCCTTCGGTAAAGGAGCCTATGGCGTTCGAGAAATTCGTTTTTACCAATGTAACGGATAAAGACGTGACTTTTTCTATGGAATACTTGAGAAAGGAAATTAGAACAGATAGCGTTAGAAGCAAAGGTAAACAGCATAGTATTGTTACGGGTACCGTTGGCGCTGGTAGTAAAGTAGTAGCACCTGGTAAATCAGTAACTTTTACCGTTTATTATATGGCTACAGATAATCCTAGTCAATCGTTAAACATAAACCCTGATGCAGAAGAAACTGCCAGAATGAAGCGTGTTGCTAGTTTAATGGATAAACTACAACTAGTAACACCTGATAAAATTTTAAATACCACATTCGATTTTGCAAAAATAAGAGCGACTGAAAGCATTTATAAAACTAAAGGTGGCTATATGCATGGGCCCGGTGGACTAGCATATTACGCTGCAATTTGGGCTAATGACCAGGCAGAGTATGTAAATCCGTTTTTTGCCTTCTTGGGAGATAACGTAGGGAATCAATCTGCCATGAATGCGTACCGATGGTTTGCAAAATACATGAACCCAGATTATAAACCAATCCCAAGTTCAATAGTTGCCGAAGGCGATGCCGTTTGGAAAGGTGCAGGTGATAGGGGAGATCAAGCGATGATTGCTTATGGTGCTTCGAGATACGCCTTAACGTATGGAAGCATTGATTCAGCTAAAGTATTATGGCCTTTAATAGAATGGTGTTTAGAATATAGTCATAGAAAGTTAAATGCAGAAGGAGTAGTAAACTCTGATGCAGATGAGTTGGAAAATAGATTCCCAGCAGGTAAAGCAAATTTATCTACCAATAGTTTGTATTACGATGCACTTCGCTCTGCAACAATGCTAGGTAAACTATTAAATAAACCAGCAAGTCAAACAAATACCTACACCAAACAAGCAGATGATTTAAAAGCAAATATGGAAAAGTATTTCGGCGCTAATGTAGAAGGCTTTGATACCTATAAATATTATGAAACCAATACTACCTTACGAGCTTGGATTTGTATGCCACTAACTGTTGGTATTTTCGATAGGAAAAAAGGAACAATAGATGCTTTGTTTTCTCCACGCTTATGGACTGCAGATGGTTTGGCTACCGAAGCGGGTAAAATTACTTTTTGGGATCGCTCTACGCTTTATGCTTTACGTGGAGTGTTTGCCGCCGGCGAAACAGAGAAAGCAATGGACTTCTTAAAATATTATTCTCAACGAAGATTGTTGGGAGAACATGTACCTTATGCAGTTGAAGCTTATCCAGAGGGAAATCAAAGACATTTATCGGCCGAAAGCGGATTGTATTGCCGCATTTATACGGAAGGTTTGTTTGGTATGCGTCCAACAGGTTTTAACACATTTGATTGTACACCACGTTTACCAAAAGATTGGAATGAGATGGCTTTAAATAAGATTAATGCTTTTGGTAATGAATTTGATTTATCGATACAAAGAGCAGGTTCAAATCAATTAAAAGTAACCATAAACCAAGCGGGAAAGAAAACTAAAACGTATTTAATTAAAGACGGAGCTACCTGCAAAGTAGTATTGTAATGAAAGGAAAAATAGTTTTAATAGCGATTATAGGTTCTTTTTCTGTGCTCTATTGTAAAAAGAATAATGCAGCGCAAGCTAAACCTGAGCCAGAAGTTGTAAAACCACCTGTTACTGCACCCAAATTAGGTGTAACACTACAAGCAGATGGACCTGGAAATACATACGAATTAATTAACAGTAAATTAGGTGGCACAGCCGAAGAAACTCCAGATTGCGGACATGCTGCTTTTGGTCGCCATATTGCAGAAGTGTTCGATGATGTATTGAAGAAAAATGTATTCGAGTTTTATATTCACGTTACACCCGATGATGATCGTTGCAATGGATCGACAGATAGACAACGAAATGAAATTAAAAGCTACGGTCCATCGCCTGATAATGTAAAGGGAACAATCGGAGAAACGGTAACCTATAGATGGAAATTTAAGTTAGATGCAGGATTTAAACCCTCACCGAGTTTTACACACATTCATCAAATTAAAGCTGGAGACGGAGATGATGGTTCACCTTTGATTACGATTACACCAAGATATGGTAATCCTGATCAGTTAGAAATTATTCATACAGCTGGCACTTCGGCTACTAGTTTAGGGAAATTAAAAACAGTAAACCTAGCACCATTTAAAGGGAATTGGGTTGAAGTAATCGAGAAAATTAAATACGGAACCAATGGTACCTATGAGATTAACATTAAAAATGTAAGTGATGGTGCTTTATTATTAAGTTACGCTAATGCTAATATCGATTTATGGCGAACAGGTACAACCTTTTGTCGCCCAAAATGGGGAATATATCGTAGTTTGAATAATAAATCATACATAAGAGATGAAGCAGTACGATTTGCTGACTTTTGCATTGCCGAAGGCGATGCAGTTTGCCAATAGAGATATAAGTTTTACGTTGTAAGCTATATGTCTGGTTTAATACTATAGCAAAGCTGAATCTTGTTCGCCATCTTAGTTATTCTCCCGTCATTCCTTCAAAAAGCTATCTTGTGAGCACATCTTTTTAAGCATCTTTCTTTGACTATTTGCAAGGTTCCGTTCAAAAAAAACTGTCCTCCGCCAAGAACGACCGTCAATCCCCAGTGCCAGCCAATCAAAAAAACAGGTGCACAAAAGAACAACTATCACTTCCGAACCTTAAACGCAGTGGTTTTGTGTTCAATTTTGCAAATGCTTTCATTTATCACTAACAAACAAAACGCAGTGATGTTGTTTTTTTGATGTGTAGGGGATGTGTGAAAAGGCACATCAGGTGGATTGACAAGCATTTTTGCATACTTTTGATGCTTCAAAAGTTTGATGCCCTGCGGCATAGAGCATAAAATAAAACTAAATATTTGTGTCCACATGATAGGTGAAAATGGGAACCGTAATGCCTAAAAAACCTCTTATTGCATTACGATTCCCATCAGATAGCTATCGGATCAAGTTGAGAATGATGCAGTTTGCCAGTAAGTTGCGTGTTGTGCTCGTCATTCCCGTGAAAACGGGAACCGTAATGCGTAAAAAGAACCTCTTATTGCATTACGATTCCCAATCAAGTTGGGAATGACGAACGTGGAGTTAAGGTGTTTTTAATTAAACAATCGCAATGGCACAATATTGTCTATTTATTTACTTACTTGTTATCTCTAAAACTATACTACTCAATGGTCTCAATTTAGCAGGAGAAACATTTAAACCAATATTCATTAAATAACTTCCAGTATAAACCTTTCCGTTTTCAGGACTTTCTGCTGCCGCACCAGGTATCAAATTAGTTTCTGTAATGGTGTATTCCTTATCAGGATTTAAACCTTGGAGCTTTACTTTTCCGAAAATTTCCTTCTTCCTTAAATTCAAATTGTAGCTAAATAAAACAGCTTTATTTTTTGTAGAGTCTGTATACATCAATACGGCTCTATCTTCATCATACGGAGATACTAAACGATACAAATCACCATACCAAATAATCGGATTTAATCGATTATAATTTGCAATAGCAGCACTGCTGAAACTAATTTCTTCAGGTGTCATTTTATCTACACTAATATCATAACCCAATTTGTCCATCATGGCTACGTCAGTTCTAAACTTAAGGGTTTGTTTACCCATAGAAGTTACGTGACTAGAAATAGTATTTGATGGGAAGAAATAAGAATACCCCCATTGAATAAATACACGTTCTGCAGCATCAGTATTATCACTTGGCCAAAATGAATCGAAATATTTAAGTGCGCCATAATCTGTTCTTCCACCTCCACCAGAGCATAACATAATACCTAAATGAGGATATTTAGCCCTAATGCGTTGCATCACTTTATAAAAGCTCTCAGTATAATCTATAAATAATCTCGATTGATCTTTTCCTAAATAAGGAGAATACGTATTAGACATAAACCGATTATTATCCCATTTGATATACGCCAAACCAGGATTTTCAGTCATCATTTTATCGATTAGATTAAACACAAAATCTTGTACTTTCGGATTAATTAAATCTAAAATCAACTGATTGCGCTGATAGTTCTCAGCTCTATTTGGAAGTTTTAAAACCCAATCTGGATGTTTTTCATATAACTCACTCTTTGGATTAACCATTTCTGGTTCTAACCATATTCCAAACTTAATTCCCTTTTTTGTAGCTTCTTTTACTAAATAACCAATTCCATCAGGTAACTTTTTACGATCTTCTTGCCAATCACCTAAACCCGCTTTATCATCATTTCTTGGGTATTTATTTCCAAACCAACCATCATCTAACAAGAATAAATCAAGTCCTAATTTTTTTGAACCATCAAATAACTCAACTAATTTCTCTTGATCAAACTTTACATGCGTAGCTTCCCAATTGTTTAGTAAAGTCATCCGAGGTTTTAAACCATCTAAAACTCCATAAACACGTGCCCAAGTATGTAAATTCCTACTCGCTTCACCTTTACCATTGGCGCTGTATGTAAATATAAATTCTGGAGTCATAAAATGTTCACCAGCTTTTAAGGTAAGGGTAGAAGCATAGGGATTAATACCAGAGATTACCCTTAGCTTATTCGTTCTATCTACTTCAAATACAAACTGAAAATTACCTGTCCATGCAATTGTTCCGGCAATTACTTCGCCCTCTGTTTCTGTCGCTATTTTATTAGGCGCTAAAAAGAATACCGGACTTTGGTACATATTTGCTCTACTACCTAATTTGCTATCAATAATCTTAATGCCACTCGTTAATTGGCTTTCTTGCATATCCATTTCACGAGCCCAATCTCCATGAAATTGAGTAAGAAAATAATTTGAAGCATCAAAATGTAACATAGAAGAAGCGTAATTACTTAAAACAACACTATTTTTTTCTTTATTGATGATTTCCGTCGAACTACTTAATACATTCGATTTGAAGGCAGCTTTGAAGTGTAAAATAACTTCGGTTTGATAAACAGGATCTTTTAAATAGATATCGGTTTGAGTGATATCGCCATCCAATTTTTTGGTTTCTACTTTAATAAAACGCAAATCTAATGATGGATTTCCATCAGCATGTACAATACGAATAGCAGGCTCAAAAACATCTTCCATACCAGCGCCAATGTACGCTTCCATACCATTTCTTAATTTGGCGTAGGCATCTTTTGATAATGTTTTTCCAAAATAACGTTGGTATAATTTCCCACCTTCATCGCCAGCAAAAACTAAACTGGTATTTTGAGTTTCGATAACAATCGGATTACGGTTTTGCGCCCATAAAACAGACGAGCAAAACAAAGAAAGGGTAAGAAGAATAATTCTCGGATTCATATGATTTGGTTCTGATATAAAATAAATAATTCTAAAAGGTATTTGAATAGCCTTTATGAGCTAGTTTCTCAATCAATTTGGCAATTAAACCAAAAACACCCAAAGCGATCTTGCACCATGTGCGCCAAGTACTAAGCTCTGCTCTATATCGGCAGTTTTGGATGGTCCGGCGATAAAAGCACCATAACCATACTGCTCATTCCCAATTTTTTCATAGGCATGATGCATGGTTGGCAAAACATTAACTTTGTTCACTATCAAAATTAAATGTTGTGTAATAAAAGGCAAAACTCTATCTAGTAAAATTGATTCATCTAACCAACAAGCTCCATTTTCTGCTACTGCAAAATGAGCAGGTAAAATAGCGAGCTCTACATTTTCTAACGCATGCGGATTATGATTATCAATGTTATTATTGGCAATTTCTTGCATACTAGCTAGTGGAGAAATCACTCTGATTTGATCTAATGAATAATTTTCTTTTAATAAGGAGATAATCTCATTTGTATTTGCTACAACAATTACTTTTCCTCCAATTCCATTTAAAACCTGAGTGAATTTTTCAATTAAAGCTGTTTCTTGTCCTTTGAAAAAAGAATCAAGTTGAGGCAATGGAGTTAACTCAGGTTGATTTGCTTTTACAGCGGCTAAAATCTGATCTCTACTGTTCATTCTTCTTTCTATTGATTTTATACCATTCGCCAAAAGAACTTTGCGGTACTTTGGGCATATCTCTTTGCAAATACCAAGCATTAAACTTATTGTTCACCATAAATGGCGCATATTTAAGCGTTGTTCTTGCAGCTTTTCCAGCTAGTTTATAAAGTGCAGGCGAAGATAGGGTAGTTGCCATAGTTTTCATTGCAACTTGCTTAGCTGTGGTGGTATAACCTTCTTTTACCAATACTTGTCGCCATTTGTAAAGCTGATCATGAATATCAATTTTAACCGGGCAAACATTAGAACATGAACCGCACAAAGTGGATGCAAAAGGCAAATCTGCATATTGTTTCATGTCTAAATTCGGTGCTAAAATAGCTCCAATTGGTCCAGCTATCGCATTGTGATAACTGTGTCCGCCACTACGTCTATAAACAGGGCAGGTATTCATGCAAGCACCACAACGAATACATTTTAACGAATTTCTAAATTCTTCTCTACCTAACTGACGAGTTCTGCCATTATCTACCAAAATGATATGTAATTCTTTCCCATCTCGTGGTTTAGCGAAATGACTAGAATAAGTGGTAATCGGCTGTCCAGTTGCACTTCTAGCCAGCAATCTTAGAAATACAGAAAGATGTTCACGTTTTGGGATAATCTTTTCAATTCCCATACAAGCAATATGGATATCAGCCAAATGTGCACCCATATCAGCATTGCCTTCGTTAGTGCAGATTACTATTTCTCCAGTTTCTGCTACGGCAAAATTAACACCTGTTAGAGCAGCTTTGCGAGTTAAAAAAGTATCTCTTAAATGTACACGGGCAGCTTCTGTTAATAGTTGAGGGTCTGCATTTCCTTTTGGCGTACCTAAATGTTCGTGGAATAATTCGCCAATTTCTTCTTTCTTTTTATGGATACAAGGTAAAACGATATGACTAGGTGGTTCTTTTGCCAACTGTACAATGCGTTCTCCTAAATCAGAATCAATTACTTCTATTCCTTGGTGTTCTAAATATTCATTTAAATGGCATTCTTCAGTCAACATCGACTTACTTTTTACCATTTTATCAATACCTTTTTCTTTTAATAAGCGATAAACAATTTCGTTATGTTCTTTGGCGTCTGCAGCCCAATGTATGATTACACCATTTTGAAGTGCATTTTTTTCAAACTCTAGTAAATAGTCATGTAAATTAGAAAGTGTATTTGACTTAATAGCCGATGCTGTCTCGCGTAAATCTTCCCATTCTGGAATTTGATGTGCGGATTTATCTCTTTTTTGTCTAATCCACCACAAGGTTTCATCGTGCCAATCTACTCTTTTTTCATCTTCGTTAAAGATGTCGGCTCTTTCAGCATGGTCTAATGTTTTCATGCTTTCACTCCGTTTAAAATCTCAGCAATATGAATAATTTTGATAGGACTTTGTTGTCGATTTAAAATCCCTTCCATGTGCATTAAACACGACATATCTACTCCTGTAATATATTCCACATTGTGTTTTGCATGGTCATTTACTCGATCTTTCCCCATTTTAACAGAAACAGCTTCTTCAGCTACACAGAAAGTGCCACCAAAACCGCAACATTCATCTTTACGATCCAATTCTACTACCTCAATATCTTTTACCAAATTTAAAAGCTGTCCAGGTTTAGAAAAATCAGGAGCGTTTAATTCAGTCATCTGGGATAGCTTTAAACCCCGTTGCCCATGACAACTCTGATGCATTCCAACTTTATAAGGGAAACTGCTATTTAATGTATTTATTTTTAATACATCAGTTAAAAAGGAAGTTAATTCGTAAGTTGTTTCCTTAATGTGTTTGGCTAATTCAGGCTGATCATCATCGTGAAGATGTTCGGTAATATGCAAAACGCAACTTCCAGAAGGAGCAACAATATAATCGAAACCGCTAAAATTTTTAACAAAAAGTGAATTACATCCACCAGCTAAATGCTCAAAGCCAGAATTAGCCATTGGTTGTCCGCAACAAGTTTGTGAGGTAGGATAGCTAACATCAAGCCCTAAATTTTCTAATAACTCTAACGTAGCAATTGCCACATTGGGATAAAATTGATCAACATAACACGGAATAAATAGGGCAACCTTCATAAAATGGCTAGAGCTAGGACGGAAAATTAAGGGTTAGTATGTAAAAAGGCATTCTGTACTGTGCTGCGTTTTAATTATTATGATGTGAAATAAATTCTTTTTGATAGTTTAAAGGGCTTTTACCAGTTGTAATTTTAAAATATTTGTGGAAGCTGGCTAAATTATTAAAACCACTCTCATAACACAATTGCTTAATATTTAACTTGTTTTCCATTAGTAATTTACAAGCATGTCCAACCTTAATTTCCGTTAAAAATCTTGAATACGTTTTACGCGTTTTAGATTTAAAATATCTACAGAAAGAATTTGGACTAATTACGGCCACATTTGCAATTTCTTCTAAATGGATTTTCCTTCTAAAATTGCTTAAGGTATAATCATAAATCGCATTAATGCGGATATTTTCAGATTCATCGTAATCTTGTTTAAAACCAATTGATGATAGCTTTACAGTTTGATTACAGTTAGCAATAAGTGAAAGCGCTTCTATCAATAAAACAATACGCTGAGTTCCTTCAGCAGTTAACATTTGTTCTAATAAATCGGCCACTTTTATTTTTACTTTTCCATTTACTTGTAAACCTCTTCTACTATTTTCAAGTAATGATTTTATAGCCTTATTTTCTGGGAGATTTAGAAACTGATCACCCCAAAAGTTTTCGCTAAAATGTGCAACCCTTACATCGGCACAAGCTTTCGTTTGATCTTTAAAATAGATATCATCAAATCTCCAGTAATGTGCTAAATGGGCGCCGACCAATACAATATCACCAGAACGAAAGCCTTTAATGCTATCGCCAATAAATTGAGTTCCTACACCTTTTTTGAGGTGAATAAGCTCTACTTCTGGATGATAATGCCATTTATTGTTCATATAAGGAACTAAATCTCTTCTTACACTAAATGATTGTGCAGGTCCCGTTGAAACTTTTAATAATTGAGGTTTCATGTTAATACTTGGTTTATAATTGGTCAATTAAATATACAGTATAATTCTATTATCTTGCATGGAAATGCCAATATTGCTGAATATTTGGACAATTTGAGAAAGTATTTGATTTGTTGCGTGTATTAATTTAATTACAATAAAAAAGCCCCGACCATTTTTACATGATCGGGGCTTTTTTTGATGTTGCAATTAGAACTTATAAGAGAGTGTAGTTACAAACTGACGAGGAGGGATAGGATTTATACTATAGTTTTCATGAGCAAAGTAATTTAGCTCATTGGTAATGTTAGCTACTTTAGCTAATAAAGAAAGCTTTTTCCACGCATAGCCTGCTGATAAATCGAATGTTGTAAAATCACTTAAAGGAATTAATCTACTTGGAGTTCCGGTTTTGCTATCATTATATCCGCCATTTCTGTTGCCAGTATAATAAGCCGATGCACCCAACTTTAAACCTTTAGCACCTCCGTTTTGGAAAGTGTAAAACAATGTTCCGTTCGCGGTATTTTTAGTAGAACCCACCAAACGTTGTCCTTCAACAATACCACCAATAGTTGTGGTAGTTGTACCCGATGTAATAGTGGTTTTATCTAATGTTTCTGTATAACGGATGTAATTGTAGCTATAACCTGCAATAAAGTTTAAACCTTTAACAATGGTACCTGTTAAATCAAATTCAACACCATCACTTGCAGTTTTTCCGCTTAATTCTTTAACATTTGTGTCGCCATTTGGAGTGCCATCAGCTTTAAGTAATGCTTGTTGAGCAAACTTATCATTGGTAATTCTATAAACAGTTAGGTTTGCAGATAATCTACCTCCAAATAAATCGTTTTTAATACCTGCTTCATATTGATCAACTATCGAAGGATCTAATGGAGCGCTATAAATATCCATTCCAGTATTTGAAATGAAATTATTAGCATAACTTACATAAATAGACGTTGTTTTTAGTGGCTGATAAATCAATCCAAATTTTGGAGAAAAAGCCGTTTCAACTTTAGATTTTCCAATAATATTATTACTTAATGTTTTTGCACCTGTAGCTAAATTAGTAGTTACTGTTCTAGGTGTTTTTTGGAAAGTATAACGAACTCCCGCTAAAACTTTAAACTGCTCAGTTAATGAAACTAAATCTTGTACAAAAGTACCCATGCGATAAATAGGAGCAAATGTTTCAGAAACCATAGTGGTTGCTGGTAAGGCTCCGGTATTGTTAAAACTAGCAGGATCTAGCAAATTGATATTGCCATAATTATAAGCTGCTGCACCGCCTGGGTAAGCAAAACCATTAGAAGTTACTCTCGATTGATCTGCATCTGCACCAACTAACAATGTGTGAGTAATATTACCAGTTTTAAAATTACCATTTACATTAATTTGCTCATTGTAAGTAAATTCTTCTGTTTTAGAGCGAGTAAGATTTCTAGCAGCAACTCCTGCAGCATTTGCAAAAGGACGCTCAGCACTATAATAATTTCTATTGTAAGCTTGTAACCCAGCAATTACATTCAGTTTCCAGTTATCATTAAATTTATGATTTACATTTAACTGAGTGGTAGTAGTATTGGTTTTGTTATATGCTCCAGGCGCATTTAAATAAGTACTTCTTCCAATATTAACAATTTTATTATCTACGGTACCAATACCAAAATCTGGAGTGTAATCACTTTTAAGGTAATCTCCTTGAAGTAAAATATCTGTTTTTTCGCCTATTTTATATAAAAGTGATGGATTTACATAGGTTCTTTTAGCATTTACATTCTGTCTAAAACTTCCAGCATCTTCAAAAGTACCAATTACACGAAACGCTAAGTTTTTTGTAATAGGGCCATAAATATCACCAGTTGGTTTATATAAATCATAACTACCGCTACGCATAGCCACTTCACCACCGTATTCAAATTTTGGTTTCTTTGTTACCAAGTTTACAACGGCACCACCAGTAACGCCACCATATAATAAAGCTGCACTACCTTTTAATACTTCAACAGACTCTAATGTGCTAGTTTCTGGCATACCACCACTATTTGCACGAGCTCCATTTTTAAATACGTTATTAGTGCCTAAACTGTATCCTCTAGCAAAAAAGGTTTCTCCACTTACCGAACCACGATTTTCTCCATAAGCAACACCATTTACGTTTTTTAAAACATCACTTAAACGATTAGCTTGTTGGTCGGTAATAACCTGATTGCCAATAATCTGAACCGACTGAGGCAAATCAATAGGAGCGATAGCAACTTTACCTAAGTTTACAGGTTTTTTATTAGGAGTTTTATATCCTGTAACTGCAACTTCAGCTAATTGAGAAGCTGATTCTGAAATAGAGAAATTCACATCGGTTGCTCCACCTTCTGTTACAATAATTGATTTCTCTTGAGAAACCAAACCTACTGCAGAAATTTTAATAGTATAATTTCCAGGCGCTACATTTTTTAGTAAAAAGCTGCCATTTTCATTAGTTTGAGAAGTTTTGTTGGTGTTTTTTAAACCAACACTTGCATAAGCAACAGGCAAACCATCACTAGTTTTTATTATTCCTGAAACTGTTCCTACTTTATTTTGTGCTTGCACTGCTCCAAAAAGGGCCATCGAAATAGCAATTAAGCTAAGTGTTTTTGTAAATAGTCTACTCATATATTTATTTGGATTAATTCTAAATTGATGCAAAGATAAAAGCGATTTCTAAAAACACAAATTTTATTTAGACTTATTTTAAATAATATTCTCTTACTGTTCTCAACCTATAAAGAAGTCTAATAAATGCTGCTAAAATGTACAAGGAAGTATTTTGTCGTAAAAAATAAGTAACGGTTTCGATTTGTTATAAAAAGAACTTTCTAATAAATTTTATTAACTGTATATACTTTTAAAAAAAATTAAAAAGATATTCTATGTTTTGAATTTAATTATTATGTTTGTTTTAAATAACCAAATATATGTCTGTAATTATAAAGGGTCAGCGACTACGAGCTGATATCATAAAATGCCTTTATTATAAAAAAGTACTATCCTTAACTGAATTAAGTAAGCTTACCGGAAAAAGTTTGCCTTTGGTTACATCAATAGTAAATCTATTAATCATAGAAGGGTATGTTATAGAACAAGGTTTAGCTCCATCTACTGGCGGAAGAAGACCTTCGATGTATCTATTAAATCCGAATCATAAAAAACACATTGTTGCCGTTGCAATGGATCAGTTAATTACCCGATTAACCATTTATGATTTGTCTAAGAATATCGTATTTCCTATTCAGTATTTAGATCTTAATATTTCTAATGAAGCAAATGGCGCCGAAACATTAGCTCAATTTATAAATGATTGCATCACCAAATCAGGCATTGAAAAAGAAGATTTATTAGGAGTAGGAATTGGTATGCCAGGTTTTATTAACGCAGCAGAAGGTGTTAACAATTCTTATTTTAAAATGAACAATGGTGAGACTTTGCAAGGTTTCTTAAAAGAGAAAATAGAATTACCCATTTTTTTAGATAATGACTCAAGTTTAATTGCACTAGCAGAATTACATTTTGGCGAGGCAATTGGGATGAAAGACGTAATGGTAGTGAATATTGGATGGGGAACGGGTTTGGGTATGATTATTAACGGAAAGTTATACCGTGGCAACAGCGGTTATGCAGGAGAGTTTAGTCACATCCCATTATCAGAAAGTAATAACTTATGCTCATGTGGCAAAAGAGGTTGTCTTGAGGTAGATACTTCACTGTTAGTAATGGCCGAAAAATCAGAGAAAGCGCTAAAAGAAGGAGCCGAATCAAGTATGAAAGAATTGTTTAAAGACAAAAGTATACATGCTGGTGATCACTTTTTACATGCGGTTACTCAACAAGATCCATTAGCTATTTCAATTTTATCAAAAGCTGCATTTCAATTAGGTAAAGGCTTAGCTACGCTGATACATATTTTAAATCCACAATGCATTGTGCTAAGTGGTAGAGGAGCCAAAGCAGGTAAAATGTTATTACCATCTATTCAACAAGCTATTAATGAGTTTTGTATTCCTCGAATTGCCGAACAAACTACTATAAAATTATCAAAACTTACGGATGAAGCAGAATTATTAGCAGCAGCCAGCCTAATGATTGAGCATAGTCAATTTGAAGAACACCCTACACTATCCCATATAAAAACAACCTAAACTAAATCATCCAAATAATTAAACCCAATTCTAAATCTAAAAATGAAAATTATGAAAAAAGTGTACTTAAAGTGTTTAAGTATATTGTTGTTAACTTTTTTAACAATAACAGCTTTTGCACAAAAAACCATTACCGGAACGGTAAGGGAAACATCTGGCCCACTACCTGGAGTTAGTGTTTTCGTCAAAGGAACATCCAAAGCCACACAAACAGACGCTAATGGAAAGTTTTCAATTGTTGCAACAGAAGGCAACACCTTGGTATTTACCTATCTAGGGTATGGCACTAAAGAAACCATAATTGGATCGGCGGCTACCGTGGATATTACCTTAACAAACGTAAACAACACCCTTACAGAAGTAGTTGTAACAGCGTTAGGTATTAAAAGAGAGAAAAAATCCTTGGGTTATGCTGTGCAAGAAGTAAAGGGAGAAACCTTAGTAGAGGCTAAAGAACCAAACTTGGTAAATGCACTTACAGGTAAAGTTGCTGGTTTGCAAATCTCACGCTCAAGTAACGGACCTGCCGGATCATCTAAAATTACGTTGCGTGGTAATAATTCCTTAACAGGATCAAATCAGCCCCTAATTGTGGTTGATGGTATCCCTCTGGATAACTTTACAGGTGCAACGAACAACGATTACTATAACCCAACTTTAGATATGGGTAATGGTATGGCAGATATCAATGCCGATGATATTGAAACAATGACAGTTTTAAAAGGTCCATCTGCTGCAGCGCTTTATGGTTCAAGAGCAGGTAATGGTGCAATTTTAATTACTACTAAATCTGGTAAAGCACAAGCTGGTTTAGGTATTACAATTACGTCATCTTTAGGTATCGAAAGTTTATTTACCAACCCTAACATGCAAAATGATTATGCTCAGGGTTCTAATAATATCTACGATCCAAAATCTCGTACAAGTTGGGGACCTAAAGTAACCGGGCAATCCGTAACAAAATGGGATGGTTCAACTGCTCCTTTAACAGTTCCTGATAATATTGGCGATTATTTTGGTACAGGATTAACCTCTAACCAAGGTATCTCTTTCCAACAACAATATAAATCAACATCTGTTTATACTTCATTTAATCGCTTAGATGATAAAAGTATGATACCAGGAGCAAAGCTGACCAGAAATAACTTAATGGCAAAGGCGGTTAGCAAATTTGGAAAAGATGACCGTTGGACATTAGAAACTAAAATTCAATACATTAACTCTAATGCGCAAAACAGACCGCAAGGCGGACCAAGAGGCGATAATACTTTTTATGCATTATACTTGCTTCCACGCACACTTCCTTTAACAGATTTTAAAGGTGCAACAGATCAAAACAACAAAATGTTATGGTACAACGGCGGCAATGAAGTTAATCCATATTGGGGAACTAAATACAACCTTAATCAAGATATTAGAGATCGTTTCTTATTAAACGGAGGGTTAAAATATGAATTCACAGATTGGCTTAATGCTGAAATAAAAGCAGGTTCAGATATTTATACTACCAATGCAGATAACAGAACTTATGCAGGTCAAACTGCAGTATCTACTGGTAAATATGGATTAAGTAAAAGCACCTTCTCAGAAAGTAACTATAGCGCTTTAATCACCGCCAGAAAAGATAATGTTTTTGGAAAACTAGGAGGGGTATTAACATTGGGTGGAAATTTAATGAGCCAAAAAAATACTTCAATCGGAAGTAGCGTTGGCGCATTAACCGTACCAGATTTATTCTCAGTAAATAACGGTACATCAAGCCCAAGCGTAACCGAAGGTTATAGTCAAAAAGCAATTAATTCAGTTTATGGTTCAGTAGGTTTAAATTATGATGGCTATTTATTTGTTGATGGAACTTTCAGAAACGATTGGTCATCTACATTAAGTCCAGCAAATCGCTCATTTTTCTATCCATCGGTAAGTGTTTCGTATGTATTTACAGAAATGTTTAGCAGAATGAACAAAACATTACCATCATGGATTAGCTATGGAAAATTAAGAGCATCTTATGCATCAGTAGGTAATGATTTATCACCTTATCAATTATATAACACGTTTTCAATTGGTAAAGATCCACTAGGTAGTACAACAGCCGGAAGAGGAAACATACTTTTTGATCCAAATGTAAAAAGTGAGTTAATCAAATCGTACGAAGCTGGTTTAGAAATGCGTTTCTTCAAAAGCCGTGTAGGGTTCGACTTAGCCATCTACAAATCTAATGCAACCCAACAATTAATTAATCTTCCAATGGATGGATTAAGCGGATATACATCCAAAAAAATAAATGCTGGAGATATCGAAAACAAAGGTATTGAAGTCATGTTAGATGGCCGCATCCTTAATAATCCAAACTCATTTAATTGGAATGTAACAGTAAACTATTCAGCAAATAAAAACGTAGTAAACTCAATTAGTAAAGATGTAACTACGTACGCCCTTGGCGGATATGATGATGTTCAGATTATGGCAGTTGCCGGACAGAAATATGGTGAAATTTACGGATCTCATTTGCTAAGAGTAAACGATCCAAGCAGCCAATACAATGGTCAACTTATTTTAAGAAACACAGGTTTACCACAAAAAGATCCTCAAAATATCAAATTAGGTAACCAACAAGCAACAGGTCTATTAGGTGTTACAAATGCATTTTCTTACAAAGGCGTAGGTTTATCTTTCTTGGTTGATGCTCGTTTTGGTGGAAAAATATTCTCTGGTACACTTGCAGATATGCAACAATTCGGAACCGCATCAAATACAGTTACAAATGGTTTACGTGATGATATTTTAGTAGATGGAGTAGTATTAAATACAAGTACAAACACCTACGAAAAAAATACAGTTAAAGTAAGTCCACAAAACTATTGGGGTGCAGTTGCAGGTGCAAACAACTTAGGTATTACAGAAGCAAACCTTTATGATGCCTCTAATATAAGACTAAGAAATGTGCAGTTAAGTTATGATTTACCTCGTAAATTCTTTGCAAGCACTCCAATCCAAAGAGTAAAAATTGGCGCATCATGCAATAACGTTTGGTTAATTAAAAGCCATATGAATGGTTTAGATCCCGAATCTATTTATGCAACTGGTACCAATGCAACAGGTTTTGAAAACGGTAGTGCACCAACAACTCGTACTTTCCTTTTTAACTTAACCGTAGGTTTTTAAATTTTAATACTAGAAACGATGAAAAAGATATTTAAAAAATCATATTTGCTAATAGCTACCTGTGTCGTACTATCATCCTGCAAAAAATTTGATGAAATTAATAAAAACCCACTTGCTGCAAGCGCAGATCAAGTACAAGTAGAATACTTTATAGATAATTCTATAATAGGAGCACAACAAGAGCCAGGCCTGGCCGAACGTATGTTTATTTTATACTGGGTACCCGGTGGCCACACCATGCAAGATGAAGATGGAGAAACATTTTCTGAAGGAGGGTATGATGATGGTTGGACAAGCGAATATTACAGACAAGCATCTAGTTGGTTAAACGCTGCAAATAGTGCAATAGATGTAGGTAACCAACAAATTGCAGCAGGTACATCCAAAGTATATACTAAAAACTTAATACAAGTAGCTCGTATTTGGCGTGCCTATTTAATGAGCGAATTGTCTGATACATTCGGACCAATTCCTGTAGATGGTTTTCAAGGTGTTAACCCTGAGTTTAAAGACGTAAAAACCGTATATTATTTCTTGCTTGATGAATTAAAAGATGCAAGCGCTAAATTAGATGTAAGCGTTGTTAACCCAACCAATCTAGCCAAGCAAGACCCAGCTTTTGGCTATAACTATGCAAAATGGCGCAAATACGCTAACTCAATGCGTATGCGTTTAGCCATGCGTTTATCAGAAATCGATCCTGCAAAAGCAAAAGCAGAATTTGAAGCAGCAGCTGCAACAAACGATTTCATTAGCGCTGCAGATCAAACTTTTCAAGTAGCAGAAACTGCAAACAGTTACGATGCATTAAGTAGTGTATATAGAAAAGATTTCTCATGGATGAGTTTACCAATCTCTGCAACACTTAATAATCTATCTGTAGGTTTAGGAGGCGTTAAAACTGCCGATCAATTACCTGCTTTTTCAGCCTATGTTAAACCAGCAGACTGGATGGGACAAAGATTTACAGAACAATTTTCATCTAAAACCAACGATCCTTCCGCAGGTTACTGGTTTAATGGACTTCCTTACACAATAGATCCGCGTATGTATAAAATATTTACAGTGCCTGGAGATATCACAAATTCATTATATCCAAACCTAGGATCTGATTTTATAGCAAGCACAAAAGATTTAAAAAATGCAAGCGGTGCAGTAGTTAAAACAATCGATGCAAAATATACTTGGAATGCTAAAACCGATGGAGATTGGGGAGCAAAAGGAGCAATGAATCAAGTAATAAACACACCAGGTTGTAAACCAATTTTAAATTTAAAATTTAGAGCCGGAACCAATAAACGTGTATTCTTTGGTCCATGGGAAACCTATTTCCTTTTAGCAGAAGGAGCAGAGCGTGGTTGGGCAAGCCCAGTAGCAGCGCAAACAGCTTATGAAACTGGTATCGCAAAAAGCTTCGAATACATGAATGTAACCGTTGGCTCTTATTTAACCTCAACAGATTATAATAGAGTAGGTACCTCTGTAAGTTGGAGCCATACAACAGAACCAGGTGCTACAAGAACCATGAATTACGAAGACGGAATTACTGGCGCAACAGGTACAGTTAATATTGCTTATCCAAAAAATGATTTATATAAATCAGGAGCAATAAGAAACGATCACATGACCAAAATATTAACGCAGAAATTTATTGCACAAACACCTTGGCTACCTATCGAAACCTGGAACGATCATAGAAGATTAGGCTTACCATTCTATGAAAACCCAGTATTTGAAAACCCAATGCCAGGCTTACCAGATTTAAATAGCGCTACCTATTTAACAAGCAGTGTAAAATTTTTCTCTCAAAGAGTAAAATACCCTTCATCACTTAAAAACAGTAATATTAAAGGGTATAATCAAGCAGTAACTGCTTTAGCAGGAGCAGATGCAGTACTAACCCCTTTATGGTGGGCAAAAAAACCATAAGTTTATAATTGGTAGCCGTGGATCCTGGTTAGATCCACGGCTTTTTTATGCCCTAATAAATCAAATTAGTTACTACTCAACTATCATCCTTTTTTAGCTAATCAATTAGTTTAAATCGTATCAATCTCATAAAGATTACAACTCTTTTAAGAATATAGAAATTTGTATAAATCATATTATTCTGATCTAATTCTGACATTTTCTTGCCTAAAAACAAATTTATTTAAGTACATTTGCTAAAAATAATAGTATTTAGTACCTGCCGTATGAATGTAACTGTCCTTGCCATATTTGATGAATTTAACCCAAGCGCCTCTTTAGCCAAAGTAATGAAAGAGCGATTAATTCGCCTAGCCTCAGAATTGCAAAACATTCATTTAAAACAATTTGCAACACAAAAACCCTTATCAGAAGACGTAGTAATATACATCAGCTATAACCCAAAATACACCATCCGTTGGCGAATTGTAAACGATGTACCAAGCTTCATAGAAACGGAAGTAGCAAAAACCTGCGCCCTACTAAACTACATCCCCTGGAAAACAGCCGCCATTAATATCTTCAAGCAAAATTAAAATCTGCAATCCCATCATTTTACAATCCAGTTCGTCATTCCCATAAATCCAGATAGCTATCTGGAGGGATTATAAAGCAGTAAAAAAGCAAACTAATTGCCTTGCGCCATACAATATATTCTCTATGCACCCATATGGTCGAAATAAAAATTAGTTGAAAAGCTCAACCAGTAACATCTATTAAAGTCAGCCCTGCTTTCCGTTACAATCTTTTTGTATCAACGTTTTCCGTCATTTCGACCGTAGCAGAGAAACCTTTCTGTTATGCTTCAACACAAAAACCTGTAAAAACAAAAAGTATTTCCACTACAATCAGGTTTAATAAACCCAAAACAGCGCAATAAACTAAAACACCTCGCCTTTGCAAAGAAGGTTCTTCACCTACTTTGGCTCCAAAGGAATGCCTATGGTACAATCTCTTTCATGCTCCTTTTGAACTGACGACCGCTCTGCTTGGAATGACAACCATTAGTAGTGTAATACCTGCTACTTTGTTTATAATATCAACTGCAACTTACAATATGCCAACTGCAACTTACAATATGTCAACTGCAACTTACAATATACCAACTGCAACTTTCAATATGTCAACTGCAAGAACTGAAATCACACAAACTACCATTAAATAATCAATAAAATCCATAATTAATTGTATAGTTTAGTATAAACACTACTAAAATTTGCAATTTATTGTAATATTAAGCTGTATAAAGTTGCTTTCATTAAAAACTTATACTGTAATTCTTGTTATTATTGGTGTTTGTGCGGATAAATCCCTTAAATCTGCAAGTAAAAACCTATTCCTTGCTAATTTTCATCATGTATTTCTCTTTGTCAATGCGACAATCATTAATCCTTTTAACCCTAACAAAGTCCAAAACGAACAAAACACCCTTTTATATGTTAAATAAAAGTTAAATCAATTTAATCAAACCAATTGAAATATATTTTACCATTAAAACATCGTTATTTAGCACAGATAAGAAACCAGAACCACCCGGAAAAAGAATGAATAAAAAAGATAACCTAGACAACGTCTTCAAAGAAGAAATAAAAAAACCATCCGATTTTAAGTTCGGCGCCACAGTAGCCAACGCATTCGATGATATGGTAGAGCGCTCAGTCCCTTTCTACAACGAAATACAGCGCATGATAATAGAATTGGCAATAGAACATGCCTTGCCCAATACCAATGTAGTAGATTTAGGCTGTTCAACAGGTACAACCATGATAGGTTTAAACCCTTATGTAGCAGAAAACATTAAGTTTATAGGCGTAGATGATTCAGTAGAAATGCTAAAGAAATGCGATGTTAAACTAAAACAAGCCGACTTTAAAAGAAAATACGAATTAGTGCAAGCAGATTTACACGAAGATATTAAAATCGAAAATGCATCCGTAGTTATCCTTTGCCTAACACTACAATTTGTCCGCCCAATATTCCGAGAAAAACTATTAAAAAAAATATACGATGGTTTAGTACCAGGAGGCGTATTAATCATCTCCGAAAAAATCCTAGCAGAAGATAGCCTCTTCAACAGAAACTTCATTAAATACTATTACGATTATAAACGTCGCAATAACTACAGCGAAATGGAGATCTCACAAAAGCGAGAAGCCCTAGAAAACGTATTAATCCCCTATAAATTAAGCGAAAACTTTAAAATGCTCAAAGAAGCAGGCTTCCCACACACCGAAACATTCTTTAAATGGTATAATTTCACAGGCTTTATCGCAGTAAAAAACTAAAATGATCGCAATAGGTAACTTCTTTTTCAAGTACAGAAACTTCTTATTTATCTTCCTGTACCTAGCCCTGTTTATTCCATCCCCACAAATATTTAAAGAAAGCACATTAGGCAAAAATTATTATCTATATCCATTAATTATAGGCCTATTCATCACCATCGTCGGACAATTAATTCGCGGCGTAGCCATAGCCTTAGCCTATATCGTACGTGGCGGAAAAGATAAAAATGTATACGCAGATCATCTCGTAATCGAAGGATTTTTTAACCATTGCCGCAATCCATTATATGTAGGTAATGTGTTAATGCTAGTAGGAGTAGGTATTTTAATCAACTCACTACTATTCATGGTCATATTCATCCCCTTATTTCTCTTTATATACCAAGCCATTGTATTAGCAGAAGAAAACTTCCTGAGAAATAAGTTCGGCGAACAATTCGATGCCTATTGCACTCGTGTAAACAGATGGTGGATTAACTTCAGTGGACTCACAAAAACCATAAACAACATGGCATTTAACGGTAAACGTTGGCTTATTAAAGAGTACAATACACAAACCGTTTGGCTAGCAGGGATCATAGTTATCCTACTTTTCTATTACCCACAATTAACACAGGGTGATGAAGAATTAAGAAATAAAATAGGAATTGCTACGGCTATTGTTTTAGCTATTTATTACCTTACCATCCGTTATTTAAAGAAAAGCGGTACATGGAAAGGATAAAATTTAGCTTAGCTATCAAGATATTTATAGTTTGTTTTTTATCCTCATTAGCAGTAAAAGCGCAAAGCGGAAATAAAACACTCTTTAATCAAGATAGTCTAAAACTAATTTCTTCCCAATTCAAATTTACAGAAGGTGCATCAGTCGATAAAAAAGGCAACGTATTCTTTACCGACCAACCAAACAATACAATTTGGAAATACAGCGTAGATAATAAACTAACTTTGTTTACAGATAAAGCCTCAAGAGCAAATGGCACTTATTTCGATAAAAAAGGAAACTTGCTTGCCTGTGCAGATGAAAACTTCCAAATTCTATCATTCGATAAAAATGCAAACCCAACACTCATTTATCAAAATCCCAAAGAAAGCAACTTAAATGGTCCAAATGATTTATGGATAGATAAAAAAGGAGGTATTTACTTTACCGATCCTTATTATCAAAGAAACTACTGGGCAAGAAAAGCTCCCGAAATAGTAGGAGAGAAAGTTTATTACCTGCCCAAAAGGGATAAACAAGTCACAGTAGTCGATGATAGTTTACAAAGACCAAATGGTATTGTAGGCACAGCCGATGGAAAAACATTATATGTAGCCGATGCAAAAGGCAGTAAAACTTATCAATACGATATTCAACCAGATGGCTCTTTAAAAAATAGAGTATTACTTATCAATCAAGGTTCAGACGGAATGACTTTAGATGAGCAAGGAAATATATACTTAACCGGAAACGGTGTTACTGTCTTCAATAAAGCAGGTAAGCAAATTGCATATATCAATGTTTCAATCACACGCACATCTAACATCTGCTTTGCAGGAAAAAAGAAAAACATCTTGTTTATCACCGCAGGTAATTCTATTTATACCTTGCCAATGCAAGTAAAGGGAGTGGAGTAGATTATTTCTATTGCATTTATCCTCAAAAATTCTTAAATTCATTAACTGATTTAGCTTTTGCATAAGAATAGTTTTACAACTATTTTTTTACAAACAATTAAGTCAGATTTCGGTTATTGCTGTAGGGTTTATTCAATGGAAAATTAATTTACAGTGCATCATGGTGAAAATTGATTATTTGTGCGAATTGTTTGATAACCAACTCCCATATCTCTATACCTTATTACAATTAGATGTAAACGATGTGTTTTGCGTTTGCATCGGCGATCAATTAGTTGGAACCATTAAAAAAGTAACCAATGGTTGGGAGCAAATTGGCGGAAGAGAAATGTCTAATGAATTTATAGCAGACATTGGTAAATTCATCGAATGTAAGTTTCTAAATGCTAGTTTAGAAAATGTTAAAGAAACTCTAATAACAAGTCATTAGTAAGATTTCTTGAAAATATTAAAACTATTTTAGGTTAGTATTAAATTTATATGTAGATATATTTCTACATTAATATATCATAATTTCCCCATAATGGGTAATTATCACCTCAATTAATACATTATCAATTTTGTTACGAAAAATATTTTAAAATACTTTTCCACATTATATCATTGCCTAATGTATTAATAATGAAGCTTAAATACTCTTATTTAGTAAGATAATTAATGGGGCAGCAGGAATTGAAAAAATATTTTTTGTTAAATAATAAAATATTTATGTTAGATTAGATTTGTGGCACGAAAAAAAGATTAAATTTTATTTCTCCTTTAGCTACACAAACACAATTGAAACTTATTCCTTAATAGTAAAGAGATGAAGAACTACTACGATGCCGTATCAAATTTTAAAAGCATTACGTTATTTTCCCTTATTTTAACAAGTATCTTATTTGTACAGAGCGCTAAAGCACAAACTCCTTATAAAGTAGAAGGGGATTCGCAGATTAAAATTTCTATCGATTCAAATCAGAATATATCAAGCTCACTAAGTGCCGAAGGTAATTTTATAGTTAAAGATGGTATTTTGGATGAAATTAATTCATTTGAACTCGCTTTGCCGTCGTTTACTACTGAGAATAAGTCAATAACCAATAAAGCAATAAGCTTCAAATTGACTCATGTAATGATTTTACCAACAATGAAAATGATTCACGCTGTAGGAGTTTTAAATATTGGCGGAGTGAGTAACAGAACGGATATCGAATTTAGTTTTGTAATGAATAACGATCAAAGTATTAC
The DNA here is from genome assembly GCF_014172375.1 of Pedobacter planticolens. GTDB lineage: Bacteria > Bacteroidota > Bacteroidia > Sphingobacteriales > Sphingobacteriaceae > Pedobacter > Pedobacter planticolens. Next base: position 1,549,581 of record NZ_WNXD01000001.1, on the reverse strand, counting down.
CTTAAATGGCTCTAAATCAATAAAATTAAGTGATTATCATCAAGAATCAACTTTTGCATTAGCTTCTCTTAGCAACAACGATGATTTAAAATTGAATATGAATTTGGTGTTTAAAAACAATCCGTTTTATACTAATAACGTAGTTACTACTACTACTACTAAAATGACTGCGCTAAGTGCAAGAGATTAAACTAGATTTATATTTCTTCGTTCAACCTCAATAAGAAATCTTTCAATTTTTCTAGCGAAGCAATAACTTTTTGGTTTTCTTTAACCTCACTATTGTTATTCTTCAAATGATCTTTGGCGCCTTTTAAAGTAAAACCTTTATCATCCACCAAGTGAAAAATAATCTTTAAATTTTCGATATCCTCAGGAGTAAAAAGTCTATTTCCTTTTTTGTTTTTCTTAGGTTGCAACACATCAAATTCCTTTTCATAAAACCTAATTTGTGAGGCATTTACGCCAAACATTTCGGTAACCTCGCCCATAGTATAATACATTTTATTAATTTCTCTGTCTTTGTACGGCATGTTTTAATCTGATTATGAATTGTTTGCAGCTTTTACTTAAAGTATTCAAATGTAAAGGGATTTTAGTAGAATACCGCAATAAAATTTTAATTTTGTTCTTCCAAATTTTCTACACAGAATGACAGCAAAAGAAATAAGACAAACCTATTTAGATTTTTTCAAAAGTAAACAGCATCACATTGTACCATCGGCGCCAATTGTGGTTAAAAACGACCCAACTTTAATGTTTACCAATGCGGGAATGAACCAATTTAAAGATTTGTTTTTGGGCGAAGCTGTCGTAAAATATCCTCGTGTAGCTGATACACAACGTTGTCTACGTGTTTCGGGCAAGCATAACGATTTAGAAGAAGTGGGTATTGATACCTACCACCACACCATGTTCGAGATGCTGGGTAATTGGAGCTTCGGCGATTATTTTAAAAAAGAAGCCATCGCTTGGAGTTGGGAATTATTAACTGAAGTGTATAAAATTCCGAAAGACCAATTATACGTTTCTATTTTTGAGGGAGATGAAAAGGAAGGTTTGCCAAGAGATACAGAAGCTTTTGAATTGTGGAAACAATTTGTTGATGAAGACCGTATTATTCTAGGAAATAAAAAGGACAATTTTTGGGAAATGGGTGATACAGGACCTTGTGGACCTTGCTCAGAAATCCATGTAGATTGTCGCCCGTTAGCAGAGAGAAACGCATCTAGCGGAAAAGATTTGGTAAATGCAGACCATCCTCAAGTAATTGAGATTTGGAACAATGTATTTATGCAATTTAACCGCGTTAAGGATGGTTCTTTAAAACCATTACCTGCACAACATGTAGATACGGGAATGGGTTTTGAGCGTTTAGTGCGTGTTCTACAACAAAAAACCTCAAATTATGATACCGATGTTTTCCAGCCGTTAATTCAATTTATTTCAGAAAAATCTGGTATTAAATATAGTAGCAGTGCTGAACCTGGAGAAAAAGGATGGAACGAAGCGGTTGCGATGCGTGTAATGGCTGATCATATCAGAGCAATTTCTTTTGTAATTGCCGATGGTCAGTTACCTTCTAATAATAAAGCAGGTTATGTAATTCGTAGGATTTTACGTAGAGCAGTGCGTTATGCATATACTTTTTTAAACTTAAAAGAACCATTTTTAAATCAATTAGTGCCAGTGTTAGCAGAACAATTTAAAGGTGTTTTTGATGAGTTGTATTTGCAAAAAGATTTCGTTCAGAAAGTAGTTTTAGAAGAAGAGGTTTCATTCTTAAGAACTTTAGGGAAGGGATTGTTAAGGATTAATGAATTTGTTGAAGGTAAGAGCTACTTATTGAGTGGAAGAAAAGGTCCATTGGAGCCTGGTTATGTAAATAAGGGATGGTATAAACTACCAGGAGATTTTGCATTCGAATTATTTGATACCTATGGGTTTCCAATAGATTTAACTCAACTTGTTGCCCATGAGAATATGCTTACAGTCGATATGGAAGGTTTTAATTCCGCATTGGCTGAACAAAAAAATCGCTCTCGTGCTGCTACCGCAATTGATACAGGAGATTGGGTAATTGTTAATCAAGATAACGATACCGAATTTGTAGGTTATGATTTAACGGAAATAGAAACTGAGATTTTAAAATACCGTAAAGTAAGTGCAAAAGGGAAAGAGCAATATCAAATCGTTTTACGCCAAACTCCTTTTTACGCAGAAAGTGGCGGACAAGTTGGAGATATTGGTCGTTTAGAAGATCACAGCCGTCAGTTTTGGGTAGAAATAACGGATACCAAAAAAGAAAATGGTGTAATTGTTCATTACACAGATACGTTGCCAACAGATTTGGATGGTAAATTTTGGGCAGTAATTGATGAAGATAAAAGAGTTTTAACAGAAGATAATCACTCGGCAACTCACTTATTGCATGCCGCTTTAAAGAAAGTTTTGGGTTCTCATGTTAATCAAAAAGGAAGTTTAGTCAATTCAGATAATTTACGTTTCGATTTTTCGCACTTTGCTAAAATTAGTGAAGAAGATTTAGCGAAAATCGAACATATCGTTAATCAAAAAATTAGAGAGAATATTCATCTAAAAGAACAACGAAATGTACCTTATGATGAGGCCATCACCTCTGGTGTAACTGCTTTATTTGGTGAAAAATATGGCGATTTTGTTCGTGTAATTACTTTTGACGATCATTTTTCTAAAGAATTGTGCGGTGGTACACACGTAAAAGCAACTGGACAAATTGGTTATTTCAAAATTGTTTCAGAAAGTGCTGTTGCGGCAGGTGTTCGTCGTATAGAAGCTATTACGGCAGCAAAAGCAGAGCAATTCATCGTTAACCAAAGCAAAGAATTAAATCAATTAAAAGGGTTACTAAAAGGAAATCAGAATATCAGCCTTGCGGTACAAGCTTTATTGGATGAAAATGCCAAATTGAAAAAGGAAGTTGAGAAAAGTATTTCAGCTAAAGCTGGTGATATGAAACAAGATATTGCCGCCCAAGCAGAAAATATAAATGGCATTAACTTTATTGCCACACAAGTTGATTTGCCAAGTGCAGAAGCCGTAAAAAACCTAGCTTTTGAAGTTAAAGCCTTAGTGTCAGATTTGTATTTAGTGTTTACTACTTTAATTGATGATAAACCAGGAATTACAGTAATGATTTCTGAGAATATTGTTTCAGAAAAGCTAAATGCTGCAAAAATTGTTCGCGAATTAGGTAAAGAAATTCAAGGTGGAGGCGGCGGCCAGCCATTTTATGCAACAGCAGGAGGAAAAAATGCATATGGTTTAACACAGGTATTGATCAAAGCAAAGGATTTTATCGCTTAATATAAGTATGAGTAGGGCAAAGAGTTTTAATCGCTTCAGGTGCAACTAAAATATTAGTAATTAAAAAATATTTTATATTTTAGTCAGCGGAAAACAAAACAAACTATTTAATGAAAAAATTAATGCTCTCAGGCTTATTATTAGCCTCAACTCTTTTTGTGTATGCTCAAAAAACCGATTCTACATCAACTAATGGCGGAATAAATGGCAATAATGAATTGAAGTTAAACCTGTTTTATACCATAGCTGGGTTTCCTGAAATAAATTACGAGAGAATTCTCAAAGATGATATGAGCGTTGGAGTTGCCATATTGGTTGGTTTAGAAAAAGATTCAGAATATTCATTTGGTATCATCCCTAATTTTAGAGTTTATTTTGGTAATAAAAAAGCAAGTGGTTTTTTTATTGAGGGAAATGCAGCTGTAATCTCTTATAAGGATAATTATTATGATTATAGTTATTTAGCTTATTCGTCATATCCAGCAGGGACTTATCAATATACTTCTCCAATTGCTAAAACCTACACAAATTTTGGTTTAGGTGCAGCGGCTGGTGGCAAATTTTTAACCAAAAAAGGTTTTGTTGGTGAAATATATTTAGGTGTTGGTAGATTATTTGGTGATAGTCCTATTGAAGCTTATCCTCGAGGTGGTATTACCATTGGAAAAAGATTTTAAATAAAAAAGCCTCGATTAATTAATCGAGGCTTTTTTATTTAAGGTATATAGTTAATGTTTTCCTTTACCGTTATTGCCTTTACCATTACCATTGTTTCCTTTGCCATTGTACATTTTTTTTGCTTGTCCAGGAGGCATTCCATGCGGGTGACCTTTCACAACATAGTATTTTTCTTCGTTACTATATTTAATTGCTTTTTGTTTTCCACCCCAGTTTTTGTATTTAACATATTTAACTTTATCATTTTTATAATTTAAATATGGTCTGTCACCATTAACAACTACTTTGTAACCATTGTATAAATTATAATTACCATATCTAGCTGGTAATGAGTTGCTAAAAATCCAATTTCCATTATTTAAATAAACAAATTGATGTTTTGGTACAGAGTAATAGCTTTCTACATCTGGTAAATAATAGTAATCTACATGATCATAACCTGTTGGCCCCCATAATGGCTGCGAGCCAATATTAACGTTTAAACTAACTTGTGCATTTGCATTATTGTGAAATAGCGATACGAAACCGAGTAAGGCTATTAAGATTAACTTTTTCATTTTATGTTAAATTTAGATTTGATGAAATTAATGTTTTCCTTTTCCATGACCTTTACCATGTTTATAGGATTTATTATAGTTTTTGTAATTACCTCCTTTGACAGAATAATAGCTGTTTTCTCGTCTGTAATTAGTATAATAAGAACGACGTATTGAAGGTTGAGATCTGTAAACCACTACATTTCTTTGCGGATAATAGTTACGATGATGTCTTTCTACATAAACAACAGGTGCAGGTTCATAATAAGAATCATAGCCATAATAAGTAGGTGTTCCAATGTTTAAACTAACGCTCACTTGAGCTTTTGCGGGTTGATAAGTAGCTGCTGCAATTCCTAACACAGCTAGAATGATGAACTTTTTCATAGTTTTAAATTTTTGTGTGTACTCCTGTGTTAAATCCAATTTTGTGCCACAAGTAGAATGTTACCCTTATTTCAATAGAATTGATACATATTTCCATATCTTTGGGGTACATTAAATGACCATTTTAGTAGATATTGCCCATTAATGAGTACAAAAATTGCAACTGAAAGTGTAGCATTCGAATTGGTTTCTGGTTTAGAAATACATGTACAGTTAAATACACAATCAAAAATATTTTCTTCAGACAGTGCCGCTTTTGGTGCAAAACCCAACGAACATATTTCGGCCGTTTCCTTGGCTTTGCCAGGCGCTTTGCCCAAATTAAATAAAGAAGTAGTAGCTAAAGCGATTAGAATTGGCTTGGCCTTAAACTGCGAAATCAATCAGCATAATTTTTTTGACCGTAAAAATTATTTCTACGCTGATTTACCAAAGGGATATCAAATTACACAAGACAATAGCCCAATTTGTAAAAATGGTTATTTAAATGTGGTGTTGGCCAATGGCGAAGAAAAACGAATAGGTATCAACAGAATTCACTTGGAGGAAGATGCTGGTAAAAGTTTGCACGATCAGGATGCTAAATATTCTTACGTAGATTTAAACAGAGCCGGCGTTCCTTTAATTGAAATTGTAACCGAGCCAGATATTCGCAGTGCGGAAGAAGCATCAGCTTTGCTTACCGAAATTAGACAATTGGTACGTCATTTAAATGTGAGTGATGGCAATATGGAAGAGGGTTCTTTGCGCTGTGATGCAAATATTTCGATACGTGAAAATGGTTCGACTGAATTTGGAACACGTTGCGAAGTTAAAAACCTAAACTCTATTCGTAACGTACGTAGAGCTATGGAGTTTGAGTTTAATCGGCAAATTGAAGTGATTGGAAACGGCGGGAAAATTATTCAAAGTACGTTGAATTTTGATGCAAATAAAGGCACAACATCGCCAATGCGCACCAAAGAAGAAGCAAATGACTACCGTTATTTTCCAGATCCAGATTTACAACCCATTTCTATTTCTGATGAATGGTTAAACGAAATCAAATCGGCTATGCCTGCTTTACCAAAAGAAATTGCTAAACAGTTAGTTGCAGAATTTGGTATTAACAAAGTAGAAGCAAATATGCTGGCAGAAGACACAGATTTGTTTACCTATTTTAATGCAGCAAAAACCAAAGTTAATAATCAAAAAAGCTTGGTAAACTGGTTGTTAGGTTCAATACGGGCTTTGTTAAATGAAGAAGGAATTGGTATTGGAGCTTATAAAGTTAAGCCTAATCAACTAGCGGATGTAATTAATTTAGTTGATGATAAAAAAATAAGTCAGCAAAATGCATTGCAACAACTTTTGCCTGCGTTGGTTATCAACCAAAATAAGACTGCAGAAAGTGTAGCAGCTGAATTAAATTTATTAATAGTTGAAGACAATGATGCTATTAGTGAATTTATTGATGAAGTTTTAACAAAATATAATCCTCAAGTAGAAGCATACAAATCTGGCAAAAAAGGCGTTTTAGGTTTGTTTGTTGGCGAAGTAATGAAGCTGGCAAAAGGTAAAGCAGATGCGAAGAAAATAAGTGATTTAATAATAGAAAAATTGAAATAGATATGAGAAGATTAAGCTATATTTTATGTTTGGTTGTTGTTTTGGCAACAGGATGTAAAGACAGTACAAAGTTTACAATTGTTGGTAAAATCGAAAATCCTGGAACAGAGAAAAAAGTTTATCTGTATGGAATGGCGAGCAGTAACATGGTTGTTTTAGATTCGACAATGTTATCTGAAAAAGGAGAATTTAAGTTTTCGAGAGTATCTCCAGAAGCTGATTTTTATCGAGTTAATATTGGTGCAAATGAATACATGATTATTGCTAAAAATGGCGATGAAGTTATTTTTAATGCCGATTTAGCAAATAAAAATCACGAATACAAAGTGAAAGGTGCTGAGGATGCAATTAAACTAGAAGAGTTTAATACTTTGAAAAATTCTTATTCTGCAAAAATAGAAACAATAAAAAACGATTTTGAGCAAAAAGTGGCTGCAAATCCTGATAGTAGAGAAGCATTAATTCAGCAAATTACGCCTCAATACATGAAAGCTATTCAGGATTTAAACGGAGCTGTAATCAAATTTGCAAACGATAATACTAAATCACTAGTAAGTTTTTATGCAATTAGTTTGGTTAATCCGACAGGAAATGAAGCTGCGATGGTAAATTATGCAGAAAAAGTTGATGAGAATTTAAAGAAAAACTCAGCAGTTAAAAGCTTTGTAGAAAAGGTTACTAAATTAAAAGCTGTACAAGTTGGACAACAAGCGCCAGAATTTAGTATCAACTCTATTGATGGAAAAACAATTAATTTAATCGATTTTAAAGGTAAATATGTGTTAATTGATTTTTGGGCTTCGTGGTGCGGACCATGCAGAAATGAAAATCCTAATGTGGTTAAGGCTTACAATAAATTTAAAGATAGAAATTTCACAATTTTAGGTATTTCCTTAGATAAAGATAAAGCGGCTTGGGCGCAGGCAATTAAGCAAGATGGTTTAACATGGACTCATGCTAGTGAATTAAATGATTTTGCAGGCGCATCTGTTAGGTTGTATCAAGTAGACGCTATTCCTGCTTCGTTTCTTTTAGATCCTACTGGGAAAATCATTGCTAGAAACTTAAGAGGTGAAGAATTGGATGCTTTTTTAAACAAAACCTTACCTTAAACCTAATTTCATGTTAAAATTAGTAAGTGGTTTAACAATTTGTTAACTTCATTTTAACTCAATAGTGCAATAGTATACTTACTTTCGTAACAAATAAAACAAGCGATGAGTACAGCGAAACAAAAAATATTAATTGTTGATGACGAACCGGATATTTTAGAGCTGATTGAGTACAACTTGAAAAAGGAAGGTTATCAAGTGTTTTTAGCAAGTAATGGCCAAGATGGAATTGCGGTTGCAAAGAAAGTTCATCCAGATTTAATTATTTTAGACATTATGATGCCTAAAATGGATGGAATTGAAGCTTGCCGTTTAATGAGGGCTATTCCGGAGTTTAAAAATACTTTCATGGTTTTTTTAACTGCTAGGAGCGAAGAGTATTCTGAAATTGCTGGTTTTAACGTAGGTGCAGATGATTATATCGCAAAACCAATTAAACCAAGAGCTTTAGTAAGTAGAATTAATGCTATTCTTCGCAGAAATTCGAGTGGTGAAGAAGTTTCTGATAACAAAGTTGAAATTGGAGATTTAGTAATTGATAGAGAAGCGTATTTAGTCTTCCAGAATGGAGAAAAGGTAGTTTTAGCTAAAAAAGAATTTGAATTATTATACCTTTTAGCTTCAAAACCAGGTAAGGTTTATACCAGAGAATCTATTCTTAAAAATATTTGGGAAGATTCAGTTGTAGTTACCAATCGTACTATTGATGTACATATTCGGAAACTCCGCGAAAAATTAGGCGAAAACTACGTTGCTACTGTAAAAGGAGTAGGTTATAAGTTCGAGCTTTCTTAATAAAATCACATTTCATATAGCTAAATATTGACAAGGTCTTGGTGTTTCACTAAGACCTTGTTGCTTTTTTCGTACTTTTGTACGCATACTTAATAACACAGAGTGAAATACCCAATTTTTAAAGACCTTATTATTTTCGAAAACGATGATTATATCGTTGTGAATAAACCTCCTTTTGTTGCTTCTTTAGATGAACGCAGTGCAGCTGGTGAAGTAAATATCTTGCGTTTAGCTAAACAATATTCAGCCGATGCGCAAGTTTGTCACCGACTGGATAAAGAAACCTCAGGCGCTATTGTAATTGCTAAAAACCCTGAAGCGTATCGCCATTTGTCTATGCAATTTGAAAGAAGAAAGGTGAAGAAGATTTATCACGCTGTGGTAGATGGGCAATATCAATTTGATAATTTATTTGTTGATTTACCTATATTGAACGACGGAAATAAAAACGTAACTATTGATAGGGCCGAAGGCAAACGAGCAGAAACGTATTTTAATTCTATAAAATATTACAAACACTATACTTTGGTAGAATGTAAGCCAGTTACTGGAAGAATGCACCAAATTCGTATTCACCTTGCTACACAACGAGCTGCTATTTGTGGCGATCACATGTACAAAGGAAAGCCAGTCTATTTATCAGCTCTTAAAAAAGGATATCGCATTGCGAAAGACGAAGAAGAACAACCGATTATGAAACGTTTTGCGCTTCATGCTAAAGAAATTACATTCAAAGGCATGGATGAGCAGGATATTCATATTGAAGCACCATATCCGAAAGATTTTACAACGCTTTTAAAATTGTTGGATAAATTTGATGCTTAGCAAGAAAAACAAGTTTGCTATTTCAATTTTCTTTTAGCAGCTTGCTTTTGCTGATCATCTTGAACAATCTTGAGTAAAAGATTTTCATCAACAATTTTGTATTGTTTATCAACTGCAATTACACCGTTTTGCTCATTTAATTCAACCATTACTTTGAAAAAAGTTTCATAAGAAACACCAGAAAAAGCTGATAAATCTTGTCTGGTAATTTCTAAATCAATGAAATTATTTTCGTCTACACCAAATTGCTTTTTTAAAGAGAGAAAAGATTGAGCAATACGAGCTTTCACGCTCATGTGTGCTAAATCCCTCATTCTTCTGTCGTTATTTTGCAATTCGCTAACAAAAAAGCGCATTAAATTATAGGTAAATTTCGTATTTACTTCCAAGGTAGATTCGAAAAATTCCATATCTAAATAACAAACCACAACTTTTTCTAAAGCAGTTGCGCTAACTGGATAAAAACTTTCAGTGCCTAGCCCTAAATGTCCTAGAATATCACCTTTGTTGGCAAACCGAACGATAAATTCTTTTTCTTCATCCCAATACTTATGAACTTTTACTTTGCCTTCAAAAACAAAATAGATACCTTTTACCGGATCTCCTTCTTTAAAAATTTGTTGACCTTTTTTAATTTCAAAGTTCTTCTTGTTTAACTCAATTAATGGTAGCCAACTTTTTAAAACAGACTGACATAAAAAGCAAGTGCCTTGATCGCATTTTGTAGTGCTTAATTTCATTTGGGTATATTAAAATGCAATTATAATCATTAATAATCATTATGCATATTGTTTATGTTATATTGAATAAACAATATATTATTGAATATTTTTATAATTAATAATTTAATTAATATTGTTTTTACAATATTAATGTATTGGAATATCGCTTTTCGTTTTCTACTTTTGCAAAATATTTAAATGCATCTATAAAATTGATGTATAACTACCGCAGTTTATGAAACAGAAAAACAATGTTGGTATTCCAATCTCCACTAGCTTAGGTAATTTAGAAAATAAAGTATTTGAATCTAAGCGTTCATTTATAGCAAAGAAAAGTCTATTAAAAATTTCTGCACTATCTATTTTAGTTGCTGTATTTATTAGCTTAATTGCTAAGTTTTTAATTTACTTAATCAACCTAGTTACTAATATATCTTTCTTTGGTCTGTTTAATGGCGAATTTCATAGTCCAGCGGATAACAATTTAGGTTTGTGGGTAATTGTTGTGCCTATAATAGGAGGTGTAATAGTTGGTTTTATGGCGCTTTATGGTTCCAAAGCTATTAGAGGGCATGGTATTCCCGAAGCGATGGAACAAATATTAGTTAACCAAAGTAAGATTAAACCATCAATTACTATTCTAAAACCACTTTCATCAGCTATTGCGATAGGAACAGGAGGGCCATTTGGTGCAGAAGGGCCAATAATTGCAACAGGAGGAGCTTTAGGTTCTACATTAGGTCAATTATTTAAAATAAATTCTAATGAGCGAAAAATAATATTAGCTGCTGGTGCAACTGCAGGTATGTCTGCAGTGTTTGGAACACCAATTGCCGCAATATTTTTAGCTATCGAACTTTTACTTTTTGAATTTTCACCAAAAGCGATATTGCCAGTAGCTTTGGCTTGTATTACGGGTGCTGCTGGTCATCATTTGTTATTTGAATCTGGCCCAGTATTTCCAATGCCAAACTTAATAATGCCTTCTAATTTAGCTTTAGGTATTTATAGTTCAGTAGGTATTATCATTGGTTTTATCTCCATTGGTTTAACCAAAATTGTATATTTTATTGAGGATACTTTTGAAAAAATACCTATCCATTGGGTATGGTGGCCTGCTGTAGGAGGTATTGCAGTAGGTGTAATTGGTTATTTTTCGCCTCATACACTTGGCGTTGGTTACGATAATATTACAGCTATGCTTTCTGGAAAAACTACACTAATCCTAATGGTGAGTTTATGTTTTTTCAAATTTTTATCGTGGTCTATAGCATTGGGTAGCGGAACTTCTGGAGGTACATTAGCTCCATTACTAACCATAGGAGGCGCAGCTGGTGCAATTTTAGGGAGTTTAATTTTGTTAGCATTCCCTAATTCGGGCATCAATATTCCCATGGCATCATTAATTGGCATGTCGGCAATGTTTGCAGGGGCATCACGAGCATACTTAACCAGTATCACTTTTGCACTAGAAGCCACGATGCAATCTAATGCATTATTGCCCTTACTTGGAGCTTGTACTGGTTCTTATTTGGTCTCTTTTTTCTTTATGGAAAATACAATTATGACAGAGAAAATTGCAAGAAGAGGAATTATAACTCCTGATTCTTATGAGCCAGATGTTCTAAGTAAAATGAATGCAGAGCAAATTATTAAAAAAGATGAATTTGTACTAAACAGTGAAGATACCATTCAAAGTGTTCTGGATATTTTAAAAAACAAGCATATCAAACAAAATCATTTTTTGGTTAAAGATGCAGAAGGATCATTTGATGGTATTTTAAGTGTTCAAAATCTAATTACAAAAAACCTCAGTCCTCAAGAAACTATTTCAACTAGTGTAAAACGAAATTTATCCTACATCAACAATGTGGATACACTTAAACGAGCATTAGAAATTTTGTTTTTAAACAAGCAAGAGTATGCACCTGTTGTTTCTGTAAGTAAAAACGAAATTATAGGGCTAATCTCTCAAAAAGATATATTAGCCGCATATAACCAACATTTATTAGAAGATAAAAAGATAACAGCTAATTTATCACTTACACGACAACGCAAAAAAGTTTTAGTACGTGGTAGACAATTAATTGCGAAGAGAAAGTAGTTTTTTAGGCCTAAATTAGTCTTGAGTCTATTTTTAGTGTAATAGACTCAAGACTTGAGAACTTTTGACTAAAGACTTCTTATTCAGCTCTTTTTAAGCCAAATTTCTCTATTTTACTGTACAAGTGGCTACGTTGAATTTCGATATCGTCGGCAGTTTTAGAAACATTCCAGTTGTTTTTCTCTAATTTAAACTTGATAAATTCTTTCTCTGCGTAATCTTTATAATCCTGGAAATTTGAGAATTTTTCATAGCTCAACGCAACTCCACCATTTGCTGCAGCTCCGCCATTTCCATTAGCAGCACCAATATTTGTTCCACCAGTTGGGTTTGCAAAAGCAACAACATCATTTTCGGTGATAGTTTTATCACTTAAAATAATTAAACGTTCAATCATGTTATGTAACTCACGCACATTTCCAGTCCATGGTAAAGCCTTTAAAGCATTCATTGCACCGTCACTAATTTTTTTAACTGGCATGCCATAATCACCACAAATTTCTTCTAAAAAGTTTTGCGCAATCACAGGTATATCATCAGTACGCTCCGTTAAATGCGGAACATGAATATTAATAACATTTAAACGGTGGTAAAGATCCATCCTAAAATTCCCATCCTCAATCTCTTTCATCAAGTCTTTATTAGTCGCGGCAATTACACGTACGTTTACTTCTTGCTCTTTTTCGCCACCAACTCTTGTAATTTTATGTTCTTGTAAAGCACGAAGTACTTTTGCCTGAGCAGAAAGACTCATGTCGCCAATTTCATCTAAAAATAAAGTTCCCCCATTAGCTAATTCAAATTTTCCAATCCGTTGTTTAACAGCAGAGGTAAACGAACCTTTTTCATGACCAAAAAGTTCACTTTCAATTAATTCTGATGGTATAGCGGCACAGTTAACTTCAATTAAAGGACTATCAGCTCTATTGGATTTTTCGTGTATCCATCTCGCTACTAATTCTTTACCGCTACCATTTGCGCCAGTAATTAATACACGAGCTTCGGTAGGAGCAACACGCTCAATAGTTTCCTTAATTTTATTAATACTATCCGATTCACCTAAAATATGACGCGTTTTGCTAACTCTACGTTTTAAAACTTTGGTTTCGGTAACTAAATTTCCACGATCTAAAGCATTACGAACCGTAATTAATAATCTATTTAAATCAGGTGGTTTAGAAACGAAATCAAATGCGCCTTTTTTACTCGCCTCAATAGCAGTTTCTACTGTTCCATGGCCAGATATCATAATAAAAGGAAGATCTGGTTTTAACGCAAGTGCATTTTCGAGCACTTCCATACCATCCATTTTATTCATTTTGATATCACACAATACCAAATCGTAGTTGTTTTTCTTAATCAGTTCCAGTCCATCAACGCCATTATCAATGTCATCAACTTCATAACTTTCATATTCTAAAATCTCACGTAAAGTACTTCTTATCGCTCTCTCATCATCTATAATCAGCAATTTTGCCATAGGGTATTCGGTTTTTTAAATAGAATGCTAATATATTGTTTTTTGTGTAATGTATAGTTTTTTATACAATTAGTTAAGCTATAAACCAGAAAATTGATTAAAAGTTTGCTGATATAACTAATTAGAAAAGCAAATGCAGTAGTCCTTAGGTTTTTTCAGCCCTGCTTTCCTTTCAAGCACAATGAAAAATTGTGGCTTTTCATCCAATCAGGTTTAATTAACAGAATTTTGTGCAGTTATGAAAGAATTCATCAAGCAATAAAAAAAGAAAAAATACAAGCCTATAAGCCGGGTTCTGTTCCCAATAAATTGGGCTTCTATCATTAATCCACTATAAACGTCGCCGTTTATCTCTAACGACCTACCCACTAACATCGAACGAGCAGCCCTACATACGTTAGCCTATTTGGTCTTTCAACTCCCGGGGTTTACCAAAACGTTAATCACTTAACGAGTTCGTGAGCTCTTACCTCACGTTTTCACCCTTACTCCAATAAATTGGGGCGGTATATTTTCTGTGGCACTTTCCGTCATTCAGGTATTCAATCCTAAACGCCTTCCCGTTAGGAAGCGAGATGCTCTATGTTGCCCGGACTTTCCTCTCTTCCGCTTACGCAGAACAGCGATAGAACAGCTTGTATTTTTTACAAAGGTAATGAATTAGTCGGAAGTCTAAAGTCAACAGTCTTGAATCTAAGTATGTAAATAGACTATAGACTATAGACTTAGGACTGATGACTTCCGACTATTTACAAACTTCCAAATCTTTTGCAACTTGTTCATATGTATACATTCCTTGTTTATTTCCAAATGAATTAGTGACATATACAATTACTTGAGCCAAATCTATATCATGCAATTTTGAAAACGAAGGCATTTTTCCTTGATAGTTTTTTCCATTAATCACGACACCTTTATTCGAGCCATTTTTAATTATACAAGCTAATTTAGCTTTATTTTCTTTCAAAAAAGCACTATCAGTTAAAGGAGGAGCTAGTTCTCCCAAACCTTCACCATTTGCTCCATGGCAATTCTGACAATTGGCTATGTACAGATCTTTGCCTCCAGTCATGTATTTTGCTTGCTCAATTTCACTCGCATTTTGGCAAGAGTAAATAATAGAACAAACCGTGATCGAAAAAACTACAAGTAATATGATTTTGCGCATTATTTCTTTTCTTCAGCCAATAAAATAGCGATATCTTTTTTTAATTTATCCACTTCTTCTGTTTTAGTACCATCATAAGCACCACGCATTCTTTTTTCTTTATCAATTAAAACCAACCAGCCTTGGTGTATATAACCATCAGTAGCCGTGCTATCTTCTTTAACAACAGTTAAATAGCTTTTTTCTGCCAAAGTATAAACTTCATCCTTGCTACCATATACAAATTGCCATTGCGGTACATCTACACCTAACTTCTGTGCGTATTTCTTTAATACCGATGGTTTATCGTATTTAAAATCAATGGTATGCGATAAAAATAGAATATCAGGATTACCTTTATATTGTTCAAACACAGTTTTTAAATTTCTGTGCATAGTTGGACAAATGGTAGTGCAAGAAGTGAAAAAGAAATCGGCTACGTAGATTTTCCCTTTAAACATATCTTGAGTAATATACGTGCTATCTTGATTTAAAAATTTGAATGCTGGAATAGTTTGATAAACTGTATCTATTCTATCAATTCCATCTTTTCCTTTCGTTATTTTAGCTTCACGCTGACCATAAATTGGTAGTATTTTTTCATTAGTACAAGCAGTAAAACTGATAACTAAAAATAATAATGCGATAATGCTACTGATGTTTTTAAATTTTATCATGATGATTGAATTTGATTACAAACATACGTTAAACACAAAATAATGTTTAACGTATGCCGATGTATTTGTTAAGATTTTAATAAATAATACAATTGATTGATATTGTAAGTTACGCCCAAGTATATTTTGGTGGCACTTAGCGGATGATCTGTTTTGGCTTCCCATGCATTTTTCTGCATTCCGATATTTAATGCTATGTTTTTGTAATATAAATCTGCTCCAATACCAGCCATCAAATTATTCATTTCATGTTCGCCAGTTTTTACACCTTTATAGGTTTCACCACCAGATTTTTCATAAAAAAACTGAATAGAAGGTGTTACCTGCCAATCTTTACTGATTTTTTGCGTGTAAAAGAGGTTTGCAAAAGTAGTACTACTATTAGCAATACCTTCTTGCTCAGCATTTTCTCCGTTAATTTTGTAAGAACTATTTATACTTATTCCGAATTTTTTATAACCTATTAAGTAATTGGCATACACAAAACCATCCGTACTACCTGTGCCTGGTTGCATTAAAGCAGAATATCGAATACCTGATGTAGTTTTTAGATCGTTTTTCCCGCTAGGTAATTTTATACCTGCACCAACAATTAAACGTTGGTTAAATGTAGCTTGATCTAATTTTCTAATCAAATGATAACCCGCATACAAGTTAATATCTCCAACTCCAGAAATAGAAGAAGTGTTTCCATTGTATCGCTCGCTATTTGAATTGTAAGGAATAATAGCGTTCAGTTCAATGCGCTTGTGTACAAAGTACCGACCTCTAATTTCCATAGTTCGGTATAATTCATAATCGTTCGGGTTGCCATTATGTTCTGTTAATGGTGCGGTTTTATCATCCTTAGGAAAAAAGAAATTACTTCCCTTTGGGAAACTATAATGGCTTTGCCCATGATAGCCGCTAAATGAACGATAACGGTATAATAAACCAAAACTACTTTGATTATCATAAGGAGTTAAACCCATAAAACAACCGCAAATATCACAAGCAGAAGCACTAAATGATAGAGTGATTAAGGCAAATAGTATAATTTTAATTTTCATTGAAAATTTTATTTTTGATAAATTCATCGTCTGTTAATGTTTTTAAAAAACTAATTAATTGTTGTTTTTGAATTGAGGATAATGGAATGCCGAGTTGTGAACTTTTAATTAAAGAAGGATCTAAATTTTCACTGTGTTGTACACCCGAATTGTAATGTTCTAACACTTTTTCTAAGCTATTAAAACGACCATCGTGCATGTAAGGCGATGATAATTCGATATTTCTTAATGTCGGTATGCGGAATTTTCCTTTGTCGCTTGATAAACCTGTAATCACTTTTCTTCCTTCATCAATGCTGTTTAAATCTAAGCCATTACTGGTATAGTTTAAATTGGTAAATAAGGGCTCTGAATGGCAACTGGCACACTTTTCCTTAAATAACTGATAGCCTTGTTGCTCATCTGCTGTAAAACTATTTTGCTGAGGATTTCGCATTACTTTATCGTATTTGCTATTTGCGGAAACCATGGTAGCCGTAAACTGAGCTAAAGCTTTTAACAGATTTTGAGAATTTACTATTTCGGTACCAAATGCATCTTTAAAAAGCTGAGGGTAAGGACTAGTGGTATTTAAAAAACTGACAATTGTATTTAAATCAGTTCCCATTTCGCAAACGTCTGTGATTGCATTTATAGGTACAATTTCTAGGTTTTTTGCACCGCCATCCCAAAAAAACTCTTTTTGCCAAGCCAAATTGAATAATACTGGTGCATTTCGTTTACCAAGGCAATTGTTTACACCATGACTTACTTTATGATCTAAATTTGCAAAGCCGGCAAATTGTTGATGACAACTACCGCAAGAAATTGTTTTATCAGCAGATAATCTAACATCGTAAAAGAGCTTTTTACCTAAGGAGAAACCAGTATTTGTTAAGGTATTACCTTCAAATTTGTATACTGCATCTGGAAAGTTTGTAGGAACCACAAACCGAATTTCTTCAGTTTGTGGTTTAATAACTTCTGTTTTACTGCAGGCATACAACAAACCAATACTTGTAATAAGTATAAGGTATATTTTTAAATGCCTCATTATTAATTATGTATGTGCTCAAATTCAAATAAATTAACTGCATAATTATCTGCTATTAATACAGAATTTGCACCACCCATAGTAAAGTTTAAGTTAGCAAAGCTGATGTTCTGTTTGCCTGTAAATAAACTTCCAGCGTTTGCTGTAAAATGTATTTGAGGACTTTTATCAGCTCTAATTCTTAACGGATTTCCGGTACTAAAATCAGTGCTGAATGTTCTAATCGTATTATTTGGATCAACAATACCGCCGATATGAAAGGTTAAGGCTTTGTTAGTTGCTGTAGATTGTGGCGATGTTCCCTCCAATTTAACGAAGATGTAACCACTATTCCATGTCCAAAACATGCCTAAAGCTGGATCTAATGCACCCGTTTGTGCACCAGCTAAGTTTCGCTCTTTGTCTACACCAATGATGAAGGAAATTTTAGTGTAATCTCCTGATGGGATATCCTTGAAGATATTTAAAAACGAACTTGGTTTTGAAGCATCTACTAAAATATAACTTTCTGGCAAGCTATAAATGGTGCCATCGGTTTTAGTTAATTTGATATTGCTCACATAATATTTAAAAACTGAAATATTAAAACTATCGCCATTGGCATTGATGTAATTTTGGGTGTTTAGAACTAATGGCGTACCATTTACTTCATTTTCGAATTCGATAGTAAAGCTGCCTTTTTCTTTTGAGTTGATGACTTCATCTTTTTTACAAGATGTAAAGCCAAGTGTTAGTAGTGTGAAAAGTAAGATTGATATATTTTTGATATTCATTATTTTGAATTTATAAGATGGGAAATAGCCATAGCAAAGCTGATGCTGGTGCATGACTATTTTTAATAAGTAAAATTGTTTTGCTGAAATAGCAGAGTGACCTTTAACTAATTGAGGTCAATGTGAAAAAACCTAAACCTGTTTAGGTGGATGGAAGATGGAGATAGCGGTATTAATTGGACTTTTTTGTAGATAATTTGGAGTCGCTAATACCAAAGATGTTTCATAAACTGGCGCCAACAAATCATCTGTAATTGGAGCAACCGTTTCAACAATCCTTTTTAAATTGTCTTGTTCGTGTTTATTTTTTTGCTCCAATTCTTTCAGCTTAATATCCATAAAACATTTACCCTCACAATGAAGTTCGGGTTTGTCTTTATTGGTACAAAGTACAGAAGAAATATAAGCTCTATTAAAAGAATAGGATGAAGACAACACCCAATAATTAAAGCAATTGATTAATATGCCAAACAATAAAAATAGTGCAATAATTCTTCTGCGGACAATCATTGGCGCAAAAGTAAACATTGATTTCAATTTACAAGCGATTAATTATAATTTTTATAAGGAACAAGATTATGTATTTTAGCTTCCAGTTCATCACTAAAATAGTTTAATAGATCCTGATGTTAAAAATCAACCATAAAACCTTATTTTTTTTCTTGTTTATAAGCTTTGCTTTTAAGGCTAATTCACAACTCTTATCGCAAAAACTGACTACAAATTGGAGTTTTCAAGAACAAGATGAGGCTAAATGGTATCCAGCAAAAGTACCAGGAGAAGTACATGTGGATTTGATGGCTAATAAATTAATTCCCGATCCATTTTATCGTGACAACGAGAAGAAATTGCAATGGATAGAAAAAGAAAACTGGGATTATAAAAGTGCTTTTTCTGTTTTACCAGATGTTTTTAGTAAACAACATATAGAATTGATATTTGATGGCTTAGATACCTATGCAGATGTGTATTTAAACGGTAAACTGATTTTACAAGCAAATAATATGTTTCGGCAATGGAAAATTGATGTGAAAAAAGTACTTAAACTAAAAGATAATAAATTACTTATCCGTTTTCGTTCTGCGCAAAACACAGTTGATTCTTTAGCAAAAGCTGATGTGCCATTTGTAATTCCAGATAACCCTAGAACTTATGCACGTAAAGCACAATTTCATTTTGGTTGGGATTGGGGGCCGAAATTAACAGGTTGTGGAATTTGGAAAGAAGTAAGATTGGAAGGCTATGATCAAAAACCTATTGAAAAACCATTTGTTGCTCCCATAAATGTAGAATTGGTTCAACAACCAGATGAAAAAGGAACATCATTCTATTTTAAAATTGATGGAAAACCTATTTATATGAAAGGCGCAAACTACATTCCATCAGATGCTTTTGTAACTCGAATGACTAAAAATGATTATCGCAAAATGCTACTAATGGCAAAGGATGCAAACATGAATATGCTTAGAGTTTGGGGTGGAGGGATTTATGAATCAGATGATTTTTATGATTTATGCGATTCATTAGGTATTCACGTTTGGCAAGATTTTATGTTCGCAGGGGCGATGGTGCCTGGAGATAAAGCCTTTTTTGATAATGTGAGGGAAGAAGTAAAATATCAGGTTAAACGATTACGTCATCATAAAAGCATTGTATTGTGGTGTGGAAATAATGAAATTGATGAAGCTTTTAATCGTTGGGGTTGGCAAAATCAATTCCGTATTCCACCTAAAGATTCTGCAAAGCTTTGGAATGATTATACCCGATTATTTAGAGATAGTATTCCGAAATGGTTAAAAGAGGTTGATGGTAGTCGACCTTACATAAGTTCTTCTCCAAAATATGGATGGGGAGTTAAAAATAGCTTTACAGAAGGCGATAGTCATTATTGGGGAGTTTGGTGGGGTAATGAAGATTTTGAAACATTTGAAAATAAAACTGGCAGGTTTGTGAGTGAGTATGGAATGCAAGCAATGCCAAATTATTCGAGTGTGTTAAAGTTTACGCAACCGCAGGATAGGTATTTGTTTTCTGAAATACTTCGTCATCATCAAAAAGCAGGAAATGGTTTTGATAAACTGAATGTTTACCTCAAAAATTACATCATTGATTCGGCTAAGATTAATAAACTTTCTGTCGAAGATTATACCTATCTCACACAATGTGTACAATATTATGGTTTTAAAAACATGATTTTAATTCATCGGAGTAAAGCGCCTTACAATATGGGAACTTTGCTTTGGCAATTAAACGATTGTTGGCCAGTGGTGAGTTGGAGTATTACCGATTATTACGATAGAGCACCAAAAGCAGCTTGGTACGCTGTAAAAGAAGCTTATCGAGATGATGTAAAAGCAGAACGAGATGTGGTAAAACCTAAGGACTTAAAATTAACTAATCCGAAAATTACATATCAGATTAAAGGCAACCAAATCATTTTAAAATCAGCAAGCTTTGCTAAATATGTTTTTGTAGATATTACAGGTTACAAAGGTAAATTAAGCGATAACTACTTTGATTTGGAAGTGGGGAAGGAGAAGGTTATTACATTTGATTTGAAGGAGTTGAAAGGTAAGGTTTTTGTAGTTAAGTTAAAATCGCTTTGGGATGTAATTGGTAAATAAAAAAGCCATTTTATTAATAAGATAAGCAAGGCTAATGAAATTTCATTAGCCTTGCTTATCTTATGTATTTCAGTAAAAGTATCCACCCTGTTTCGTTCCAAACTGTCCAGCCCGATCAGGGCTTTTTCTTTTTAACACCTTTCCTTCTGGAGCAGCACTGAGCAGCCTAATCCCAGAATCACACCAAAATCGACTTCAGGTTACAGTAATATATATAGGTGATCTGACACAAGAAAAGGACTGTCTTTTTTAGGCGTTACAGAAGCCAGGAATTATTTTCAGTATGTGTAGCGAACGATGAGACCAGAAGACATCATCAGAGTCTTAAAATGCCTTAAATTCAGCCGACTGCATACTTTCGGGCAAAACGCAGTGCACACTTTGGAGCGAAAGAGATGTGGTCACTTTGCAAAAAAAAAGATGTGGTCACTTTTGGAATAACCTCCACATTGCCTAGTGGTCAAGACTAAAAGCTGGGGAGAGATTACTTCTTATAAAATCAACCTTTGATAGGGGGTTTACAGGGACTTAGTAGGGACTTGATAGGGAGTTTATAGGGATATATCCGAGTGAACCCCCTAGCAAGTCCCTAGCAGATGCAAATAAAATCCGAAGCAATAATTAAGCTGTTATGAACGTGATATTATCCTAGTATTAAATATGCCTGAATTAAAGGCAAATATTAAATTTGTGTCTTAAAGTGTTTCCTAGGTAATTTGTGAAAACTGTATGAGGGCTTTAGGCACAAAAAAAATAGTCCACAACTTTTTTGCTTGGCCCATGTCTAGACTATGAGGTTTTAAAATTAAAAAGGTTGATGCATAATACATCAACCTTTTCTAAATTTAATGAGGAAATTGCTTTATCCCAGCAATAACACACTTTCTATTTCCAACTTTGCATTTCCTGTCCTTCAGGAGAGGGTTGGGGTGAGGTTTACCCTTGCAAATCTTCCATTATCGTTTTAATTTTCTCTGCCAATTTCGTTTCAGTTTCATCAAAATCAGCAACGCTTGCTAAAGGAGTATTTACACTGCAATAGAACTTGATTTTAGGTTCTGTACCACTTGGTCTGGCAGAAATAATACTTCCATCAGCGGTAAAAAATTGTAAAACATCAGATTTTGGAAAACCTAACTCTTTGCTAGTTCCCGCTTTAATATCAGTTTCTTTATTTAATTCGTAATCTTTTAAGGTAACCACATCAGAACCGCCCAATTTTGCAGGTGGATTATTTCTGAATTTCTCCATCATCGCTTTGATTTCTTCAGCGCCAGTTTTACCTTTTTTAGTAATCGACACTAAATCCTCTTTGTACATACCATACGTTACATACATCTCAATCATCGCTTGGTATAAACTACTGCCTTTATCTTTATAAAAAGCGGTCATTTCTGCAATAAAAGCACAAGAAACTACCGCATCTTTATCTCTAACTAAATCACCAATTAAATAACCATAGCTTTCTTCACCGCCAGCAATAAAAGTTTTTTTACCTTCTAAGCCAGTCATTACCTGACCAATCCACTTGAATCCTGTTAAGGTGTTAAAATATTCTACATTTTTCGCATCGCAAATGGCTTTAATTAAACTAGTTGTAACAATAGTAGAAACTACATATTCGTTGCCTGTTAATTTTCCTTTTTCTTCCCAAGCGGTTAAAATATAATTAATTAACAAACTTCCAGTCTGATTTCCATTTAATAAAACAAACTCACCATCGTTATTTTTTACAGCAATACCTACACGGTCAGCATCTGGATCAGTTGCTAAAACTAAATCAGCATCTAGTTCTTCTGCTTTTTTTAGTGCTAACGTTAATGCCTCTTTTTCTTCAGGATTTGGGTAAACAACCGTCGGGAAATTCCCATCAGGTTTACTTTGCTCTTCAACAACAGTTACATTTGTGAAACCAAATTGAGTTAATGCTTTTGGTACTAAAGTAATTCCAGTACCGTGAATAGGAGAGTAAACGATTTTTAAATCATGTTCACGAGCAATGGCATCTGGTGAAACTGAAAGCTCTGTGATTTTATCTAAATAAAGCTTGTCAATTTCTTCGCCAATTAATTCTACATTACTATCAATGCGGTCAAATTTTACTTCATCAATGTTTTTAATAGCAGCAACTTCATCCATCACCATTTTATCATCTGGAGCAGTAAACTGTCCGCCATCATTTCCGTAAGCTTTGTAACCGTTATATTCTTTTGGATTATGCGATGCCGTTAACATTACGCCACTTTTACAACCCAAATGACGTATTGCAAAAGAAAGCTCTGGTGTTGGTCTTAACGCAGAAAAAAAGTAAACATGAATACCATTTGCAGAGAATACATCAGCAGTAATTTTCGCAAAATAATCCGAATTATTTCTGCTATCATGCGCAATGGCTACGCTTATTTTTTCTCCTGGATATTTCTTGTTCAGGTAGTTAGCTAAACCTTGTGTAGCTGTGCCGATGGTGTATTTATTAATGCGATTAGAACCTGCGCCCATAATGCCACGCAACCCGCCAGTACCAAACTCTAAACTTCTATAAAATGAATCGGTTAATTCTGTATAAGCTTCTTTATCTAATAAAGACTGAATTCCTGCTTTGGTTTCTTGGTCGTAATTACCAGTAAGCCATTGATTTATGGTTGCTAAGGTTGATTCTTCTAGTTGCATACTAAATTTGGTTGATGTTTTTTTTATTCTCTAAGACAGAATTAAAATTCTTAAAATCGCTTTTAAAACACGTAATCAGAATTTTATTTTGCCATTTAAGCGGAAATTAGTGGTCTTTTCGTTAATTTCACGCCGCGTTACAATAATAAGAAAAATACGCATTCTAAAATAAAAAATGAAGATATTAAAATTTGGCGGTACGTCTGTAGGTAGCCCAGAGCGCATGAAAAAATTGTTGGATATCATTAATCCAGCAGAGGAACAAATCGTAGTATTATCAGCCGTGTCTGGTACTACAAACAGTTTAGTAGAAATTTCTGCCAAGTTATTGAAGGAAGAAAAGCAGGATGCAGCCAAATTAATTAATGCTTTACATCAAAAATACAATGAGTTTGTAATCGAACTTTTGCCAGCTGGTGATTTTAGAGAACAAGGACAAGAAGTAGTTGATTATCATTTCAATTTCTTGACTTCGTTGGCTAATGATATGTTTACCAGCATAGAAGAGAAGGTTGTTTTGGCGCAGGGCGAATTATTATCGACCACATTATATCACATTTATTTAAAATCTATTGGCGTGCCTTCGGTGCTTTTACCAGCATTAGATTTTATGAAAATTGATGAAGATAACGAGCCAGATATTCCATTTACAACCGAACATTTAACTCCATTATTAGTTCAACATAAAGGTAATAACGTATTTATTACTCAAGGATTTATCTGCAGAAATAGTTTTGGAGAAGTAGATAATTTACGCAGAGGCGGAAGTGATTATACGGCTTCATTATTAGGTGCAGCTATTATGGCTGAAGAAGTTCAAATTTGGACAGATATTGACGGCATGCACAATAATGATCCGAGAATTGTAAAAGGTACAAAACCTATTTCTCATTTATCATTTGATGAAGCAGCAGAGTTAGCTTATTTCGGTGCTAAAATTTTGCATCCTCAATCTGTTTTTCCAGCTCAGAAATACAAAATTCCCGTTAGGTTATTAAATACAATGGAACCTAAAGCTTTAGGAACGGTAATTAGTACCGAGAGCGAAAAAGGTAAAATCAAATCTATTGCGGCAAAAGACGGCATTACAGCTATTAAAATACAATCGAGCAGAATGTTGTTGGCATATGGTTTTTTAAGGCGAATTTTCGAAATTTTCGAAAGATATAAAACACCAATTGATATGATTACCACTTCAGAAGTTGCGGTATCGTTAACTATTGATTTTACAGATAATTTAGAAGAAATTATTAAAGAATTAAACTCTTTTGGTTCGGTAGAAATTGATAAAGATCAAACTATTGTGTGTGTTGTAGGTGATTTTGGAGCAGAAAAACATGGTTATGCGGCTAAAGTGTTAGATTCAATTAAACACATTCCAGTACGAATGATTTCTTATGGAGGCAGTGCTTACAATATTTCACTTTTAATTGGTACGCCAAACAAAGTTGAAGCATTAAGAAGTTTGCACGACCGTATTTTTGAGTAAACAATGCTCATTTACACTCTTTTTCTGAGATAGAAATAGAGAAAAATGATAACCAACAAAAGTAATATAGAAAGTCGGATTCTTCGTTCAAACTCCTTTCGACTAATATTTCCATTTTTGTAATCGATATAATTACCGGCATAAAGTATTGCCAAAAAGACCAAGAAGAGTATAAATAGAAATTTCAAGATTATGTTTTCCGATAAAGATATAGCACATTTCTCTAAATTAGAAACTCCATTTTACTATTACGATTTGAATTTGCTCCAAAGCACTTTAAATGCATGTAATAAAGCTGCGAGTGCGTATAAATTTCATGTGCATTATGCGATGAAAGCTAATTTTAATCCGATTGTATTAAAGAAGATTGAAAAAGTTGGTTTTGGTGCAGACTGCGTGAGTGGAAATGAGGTTAAAAAAGCTTTAGAACTAGGTTTTGCTAAAGAAAAAGTTGTTTTTGCTGGCGTTGGTAAATCTGATAAGGAAATTAACGACGCTTTGGATAATGATATTTTTTGCTTTAACGTTGAGTCGGTACAAGAACTTTCTGTAATTAATGAATTGGCGGAAAAGAAAGGGAAAATTGCAAAAATTGCTATCCGAATTAACCCAAATGTTGATGCACATACACATGCAAATATCACCACTGGTTTAGATGAAAATAAATTTGGTGTAAACTCTTGGGATATGCCAGCGTGTGCTGATGTTTTAAATATTTCACCCAACTTACAATTTATCGGTATTCACTTTCACATCGGTTCTCAAATTACTAATTTAGATGTTTATAAAAACCTTTGTGTTCGTGTAAATGAATTTGCTACTTGGTTTGAGGATCATGGATTTAAAGTAACGGTGTTAAATGTTGGTGGTGGTTTAGGTATCGATTATCATAATCCAAATCAACAAATTCCTGATTTTGAATCTTACTTTAAAATTTTTGCTGATTTTCTAGATGTAAAATCGTATCAAGAAGTTCATTTTGAGCTTGGTAGAGCGTTAGTTGGACAAAGTGCTTCGCTAATTAGCAGAGTGCTTTATGTGAAAAATGGTAAGAAAAAGAATTTCATCATATTAGATGCTGGTATGACAGAATTGATGCGCCCAGCATTGTATCAAGCTTATCATCAAATAGAAAATATTAGTAAATCTAAAATCGTAAATCAAAAATCTGAAATTACAAAGTATGATGTGGTTGGGCCAATTTGCGAAAGCACAGATTGCTTTGGTAAGGAAGTTCCATTGGCTGAAACTTTTAGAAATGATTTGATTGCGATTAGAAGTGCTGGCGCATATGGCGAAGTTATGGCCTCTCATTACAATTTAAGAGAAAATGTTCAGACTGTTTCTAGTGAGGATGTAGGTTAATTATAATTTTGTCATTCAGAACGAAGTGAGAATCTCTAAGATTATTTACTAAGAGATTTCTCGCAAGCTCGGAATGACAAAATATCTTATCTATTTTTTCCTCGAGCCTACAAAAACAATTACTCCAGCTAATAGAACTATTCCGCCAACGTATGGTGGCCAGTTTACAGATTTTTCTTTATCCGCAGAAACTTGAATAGGCCCAGCATCGATTACTTTCTCTTTTTGAGTGTACGTAAAGCCTGTCCAAATTAATAATACAATTCCAAGTATAATTAAGATTATGCCAACTGTTTTGCTCATGATATTCAATTTAAGTGATTTGAATAAGGAACAGTTAATAAGGCGTTAAAGTTTGTCTAACCTTTAATATTAATATTCAATCTCAAAAAAATCAGCTAAGCCCCCTAAAAAATATTCTTCAATTCCTTCTGTAAAATCTTTATAATCTTCATCAGGAATGTTAGTTTGAACAAATTCTAAAGAAGTACCTTTTTTATCTTCGTGTAGTTTAATGGTTACTATTGATGGTTCACTATCCTCTCCAAAATACCATTGTTGTACAATTTTTTTATTAGGCTCAAACTCAATGTTTTTTCCTACAATATCTCCATCCCAAAAAGAAAATTCTGTTCCAGCTTCTTCTGTAAATTCTACTTCTGCTCCAGTCCATAATTGAATGCTTTGAGCTTTGGTTAACGCTAAATAAACTTCTTCTGGTGGGGCAGGTAGTGGGAGGTATTTTTTAAATGTCTTCATCAGGATAATTGTGATTTAAGGATTTTCATGATCAGTTTTAAGTAATACTATGGGAGTATTAAGGTATTTGTTATTTGAGTTGTAAACTTTTTTAAATTGGAGACTTGTTGCGCCAAAATTAATTAATAATCCAATAGGAAACTTGTAAGCAACAACATAATTTTTGGCTTGAGCTAAATGAACATTTTCTAAGTTAATTACAGCTTTGAGTTCAACAACAACTTGGTTTTCTATGATGAAATCAGCTCGTCTTTTGCCGACTTCGATGTCATCATAATAAATTGTTTGTTCAACTTCTCTGGCAAAAACCAATCCTGCTTTTTCAAGTTCTATAGCTAAACATCTTTGATAGATTACTTCCTGAAAACCATTGCCCAATTTGTTATGAACTCTCATTGCACAACCATTTACTTTGTAAGTAATATCTTCGATTTCCATTTAAAAGACCTGAATTTTGAATGATAATTTTATACTTCTAGCTTGAATTTTGATCTTCAAGATCCTAAAAATCAATCTAATCCTGATCCCTACTTAAATGCGTTGAGGCCAGTCACATCCATTCCAGTTATTAATAAATGTACATCATGAGTTCCTTCATAAGTTACTACAGATTCTAAATTCATCATGTGGCGCATAATCGAGTATTCTCCAGTTATGCCCATTCCACCTAACATTTGACGAGCGTTACGAGCAATATCTAAAGCAATTTCAACACTGTTTCGTTTTGCCATTGAGATTTGCTCGGAGTTTGCTCTATTTTCACTCTTTAAAACTCCTAAACGCCATACTAACAACTGACCTTTGGTAATTTCAGTAATCATTTCGGCTAATTTCTTTTGTTGTAATTGAAATCCGCCAATTGGTTTTCCAAACTGAATACGTTCTTTAGAATAACGTAAAGCAGTATCATAGCAATCCATTGCAGCACCTAAAGCACCCCACGCAATGCCATAACGAGCTTGGTTCAAACAACCCAATGGTCCCTTTAACCCTTTAATATCTGGAAAAATATTTTCCTTTGGAACTTTTACATTATCAAAAACTAATTCGCCAGTGGCGGATGCTCT
This sequence comes from Pedobacter planticolens, assembly GCF_014172375.1. Classification (GTDB taxonomy): domain Bacteria; phylum Bacteroidota; class Bacteroidia; order Sphingobacteriales; family Sphingobacteriaceae; genus Pedobacter; species Pedobacter planticolens. Next base: position 1,521,336 of record NZ_WNXD01000001.1, on the reverse strand, counting down.
TAAACTCCATTTGCCATGCGTTTCTGGAGTGCTAAAACCTTCCATTCCACGCTCTACCACCATTCCGCGAATTTTCCCTTCTTCATCTTTTGCCCAAACTACTGCAATATCTGCAAAAGGAGCATTCGAAATCCACATTTTAGCGCCATTTAAAAGGTAATGATCTCCTTTATCTTTTATGTTGGTTACCATCCCGCCGGGATTTGAACCATGATCTGGTTCTGTTAAACCAAAACAGCCCATTAATTCGCCTGTGGCCAATTTTGGTAAATACTTTTTACGTTGTTCTTCAGTTCCATACGCATAAATAGGGTACATTACTAAAGAACCTTGAACTGATGCCGTTGAGCGAATTCCAGAATCGCCACGCTCAATTTCTTGCATAATAATACCGTATGCAGTATAATCTAAACCTGCACCACCATATTCAACAGGAATTGTAGGTCCAAAAGCACCAATTTCTCCCAAGCCTTTAATTAAATGTTTAGGAAACTCAGCTCTTTGTGCATAATCTTCAATTATAGGGCTTACTTCTTTTTTAACCCAATCTCTTACAGTTGAGCGAATTAAAAGGTGTTCTTCTGATAAAAGTTCGTCTAATTGATAATAATCTGGTGCTTCGTAAAGATCTTTCTTGGCTGATTTATTCATGTTTTATAACTATTTGGTTTATGCTTTTCGGTACAACCAAAGGTAATAATTTACTATAATGACTAGTTAAAACCGTTAAAAAAATTAATTTTGCTACATATTATTGCTTTAAATTAGTTAAACCTAATGTTTGTACAAACCGTCGCCTTAAAAGAAGTTAAATTTTATGCATTTCACGGATTTTATCCTGAAGAACAGCTCACTGGAAGTCATTTTTCTATAGATGTTGAGGTAACTTTTATACCATCTGGTGATACTGAAGATTTGAAACATACGGTTAATTACGAAGTGATCAACTCAATTCTCATATCAGCTATGCAAAACACTCAGAAATTGCTGGAAACAGTTGTTAAAAATATAATAGATGAGTTGATAAAAATTTATCCGTTTATTGCAACTGCTGTTGTTGGAATTAAAAAATTACATCCGCCAATGCCAGGTGAAATTGGCCATTCTTTTGTGCAATTGACTTATACCTCTTCAAAATAAAATGGAATACACTAAAATAAACAGCGCTATTTTAGCAGAAATTGAAAATGCTATTGGTGCAGCAAATGTTTTTATTGATGATGAATCGTTAGCAAATTATGCTCATGATGAAACGGAAGATTTAAAGTATTTTCCAGAAGTTGTGGTTAAGCCAAATGATACAGCGAGTGTTTCAGCTTTGCTAAAAATATGTAATCAATACCATGTTCCAGTTACACCACGTGGCGGAGGAACTGGTTTAAGCGGTGCTGCATTGCCAATTTTTGGTGGTGTTTTACTATCCATGGAGAAGTTTAAAGCCATTATTGATATTGATACTGAAAACTTGCAAGCTACTGTAGAACCTGGTGTAATTACTGAGGAATTTATGAACGCAGTAGCTGAAAAAGGATTACTTTACCCAGTAGATCCAAGTAGCAAAGGTTCGTGTTTTATTGGTGGTAACGTGGCGCATGGTTCTGGTGGGCCGAGAGTGGTTAAATACGGTACAATTCGAGAATATATTCTCAATTTAGAAATTGTTTTAGCGAACGGAGATGTAATTTGGACAGGAGCAAATACCTTGAAATATGCCTCTGGTTATAATTTAACACAGTTGATGATTGGTTCTGAAGGGACTTTGGCTGTTGTTACTAAAATTGTAACAAAGTTGATTCCTGCAGTTAGTCAAACTGTTTTGATGTTAGGTTCTTTCGCTACGAATGAACAAGCTTGTGCGGCAGTTTCAGCTATTTTTAGAGCTGGAATTACTCCATCAGCTTTAGAATTTATGGAAAGAAAAGGAGTGGAGTGGGTGATTAAATTCGATGATATCAAGTTTGATTTAAAAGACGATGTTAATGCCTTTTTGATGATTGAATTTGATGGTGATGATTTGGATACCATATTTAAAGATTGTGAAAAGGTAAATATGGTACTTGAAGAATTTGGTTGTACCGAAGTGCTTTTTGCTGATACTGCACAACAAAAAGAAGATTTATGGCGAATGCGGAGAACTATGGCCGAATCTGTAAAATCAAACTCCGTTTATAAAGAAGAAGATACGGTAGTTCCGAGAGCTGCATTGCCAAAATTAATAAACGGAATTAAAGAAATTGGGGCTAAATATGGTTTCGAAAGTGTTTGTTATGGTCATGCGGGCGATGGAAATTTACACATCAATATTATTAAAGGTAGCATGAGCGATGACGATTGGAATAATAAATTAAAAGATGGAATTGTGGAGATTTTCGAATTAACCACTGTTTTAGGCGGAACAATATCGGGCGAACATGGTATTGGTTTAGTTCAAAGAGATTATATGCCCATAAAATACAGCGAAATTCATTTGAATTTAATGCGCAACATTAAAAAGGTTTTTGATCCAAATGGTATTTTAAATCCTGGTAAGATAACCCCAAACCTGTAAAGATCATGTCAGTCTGAGCCTGTCGAAGACTAAACTCTAAAAGACTTCCTTCGACAGGCTCAGGATGACATCTTTTAAACGAGTTGCTCAAACTCCATCATTTTATTTCTTTCTTTATCAGGAATTGCGGCTGGTTTTTTCGAGATGTAATCAAAAGCTACACAAACAGTTTTTCCTTTGCTACAGATTATTTCTTTTCCATTAACTGCTTTTACGATCAAATATTCAAGATCAAAACTCGTAGTTCCAATTCGCGAAGTGCGCACATACATGGTTATTTTATCGCCTAAAAAAAGAGGAGCGATATAATCTATTGATGCTTGTCCAATTACCACTCCAGTTGCATGCCAATCCCAATTTATAGCGTGATTCCAGTATTTCGTTCTAGCAATTTCCATGTAAGTAAAGTAAACAGCATTATTTACGTGTCCCATCATATCTAAATCTGCAAAACGCATTTCGATAGCGGTTTTATACTTAAAACTGTCTATATGACCAAGTGTAACTGACTTTTTGTCTGTTTGTTTTTCTTTTTTACGCCAAAATGTCTTAAAAAACATAAATTTTTCGGTTGGAATGAGGTTTGAAGATGAACAATTATAATTTAAAAAATAAAATAACGGAGGATTTAAAATGACTTTAGTAAAATTTAATAACAAAACGAGAAACACAGCACCTTATTTTAACAATGTTTTCGATTCTTTGTTTAGTGATGCACTAAATAAAAATCACGGCGTAAATAAAGTGCCTAATGTAAACATTTATGAAGGTGCTAATGAATACAAAATTGAGGTAGCAGCACCTGGCTTAAATAAGGAAGATTTTAAAATTGATCTTAAAAAGGATAATCTTTCTGTTTGGGTAGAGAAAAAAGTAGAAAACACGGATACAGAGAAAGATTATACTCGCAAAGAATTTGAATATACTTCATTTGCAAGATCATTTGTATTGCCAGAAGGAATTGACGCTGATAAAATTAGTGCAGAATATACGAATGGGATTTTATACATCACCATTGGTAAAAAAGACGAAGCTAAAGAGGCACACAAAGAAATTGTAGTTTCATAATACAATAGTTTGATTTTGAGTTTAAGGTTAGAAGGAGCACATCTGCGGATGAGGCTCCTTTTTTTGTTCACTAGTTCATTGGCTCATTCGTTCATTGGGTTAGGCGCTTAGCCAATTGAACTATTGAACCAATGATACAAATGAACTATTGAACCATTAATACTACTGAACTAATGATTTTTGTTATTTTTGCAGCATGGAAAGAGAAATCCTTGATACCAAGCGTAAAGCCTTAAAAATAAACCTAAACGAACAGATTTATGGAACATTTGCAGAAATAGGTGCGGGGCAAGAAGTGGCTCGTAACTTTTTTACGGCAGGCGCAGCTTCTGGCACTGTTGCTAAAACCATGTCGGCTTATGATATGACTTTTAGCGATGCTATTTATGGCGCAGAAGCATCTGGTAGGTATGTGAGTCAGAATAGACTTTTGAGAATGCTCGACCATGAATTTGGTTTGCTAAACGAACGTTTGTTAGGCGAGAAATATGATAATCGTACTTTTTTCGCATTTGCGGATACCGTTACTACATTAAATTTTAAACGCACAAATGAACCACATGGTTGGGTAGGCATTCGTTTTCAAAATGAACCAGGAGGATTAGCAAATGAAATATTTTTCCACGTTCGTTTATTAGATACCGATGTAAATATGCAGCAACGTGTATTGGGTATTATTGGCGTAAACTTGGTTTATGCAGCTTTTTATCATCATGATGAACCTAAAGTGATGATAGAATCATTAGCTGATAATTTAACTGTTGGATCGGTAGAAATTGATTTAATTTCGGTAAAAGGACCAGCTTTTGGAGAAGTAAACAACACACTTTTAAATCTTTATTTAATTATGAAAGATTTTTCTGCAGCCGCTATTTTCGATGCAGATGGTCATCCTCGTCAAGCAAAAGATTTATTGTATAAAAAGGATATTATGATTTTGCGCACCAAATATGGTCAGAAATCAAATCCAAACTTTAATTTATTTAATAAAGCGACTGAACAATTTACACGCACAAATAACGTAGAATCTGGAAATTTGAGTGTAATGATTGAGGTTTTGCTAACCAATGTGTTAACGAATGAACAAGAAACGCCAGATGATATTGACTTAGAAACTGTAGCTAAAAGAGCAGAAGCCATGTGTAAAACAGGTAATTTGGTTATTGTTTCTAATTTTACCAGACACAATAGGTTAGCCAAATATTTAGGTCGTTGCAAACCAAAAAGCGTTGGAATTTCAACCAACATCAATAACCTTAAATTCGTATTCAACTCTAAAAATTTCGGAGAAAACTATTCAAGTCAATTGCTATCTTATGTGAGTGATATGTTTACGCAAAACGTAAAACTATTTGCTTATCCTTTTATGGATAAAAAGACAAATACAGTTATTTCTACAGAAAATATGCCCGTAACTGATGATGCAAAACCCTTATTTGAATTTTTGCTGATCAATGGATATATAACTGATATTAAGGATTATAGCGAAGAAGACGTTAAAACTGCTTAATGGAAAAGCAAGAAAAAAGCTCGTTACATCCTAGAAATAAACATCGTTCGAGGTATGATTTTAAAGCGTTAATTCATTCATGTGCAGAACTTGCAGAGTTTGTTGCTGTAAATAAATATGGAGATGAATCAATAGATTTTGCCAACCCAAAAGCGGTTAAAACCTTAAATAAAGCATTACTAAAACATTTTTATCAAATAGAATTTTGGGATATCCCAGAAGGATATCTTTGTCCGCCAATACCAGGCAGAGCCGATTATATTCACTATGCATCAAATTTATTGGCGTCGTGCAACAATCAAAATATCCCAACTGGTAAAAAGATTAAGGTTTTAGATGTTGGTGTGGGCGCTAATTGTGTTTATCCAATCATTGGACATCAAGAATATGGATGGAATTTTGTAGGTTCTGAAATTGATGAAATTGCCATTCGCTCTGCAAAAAATATCATTGATATTAATCCACCCTTAAAAAAATCAATAGAAATTAGATTACAAGCTTCTAAAAGTGAGATCTTTAAAAACATCATTCATAAAGAAGAACGATTCGACTTAACTATTTGTAATCCTCCTTTTCATGCATCGGCGGAAGAAGCAAATGCGGGCTCACAACGGAAAAATAGAAATTTAGGCAATAAGGATTACGCTAAACCTGTTCTTAATTTCGGTGGGCAAAATAGTGAATTATGGACAAAAGGTGGTGAAGTTGCTTTTGTTGGGAAGATGATTGAGGAAAGTAAAATCTATAAAAATCAATGTTTTTGGTTTACAAGTTTAGTTTCTAAAAGTGAAAATTTAGCATCGATTTATGCGATGTTAAAAAGAGCTGATGTTTCAGAAATTAGAACGAGTGAAATGTCTACAGGTAATAAAATTACTAGAATTGTAGCATGGACTTTCTTAGATGAAGACCAACAAAAAGAGTGGGCTAAGGGCTGGTAATTAACCATTGTCATCCAGAATGAAATGAAAGATCTCATTGAATGGTTGTTAATAGATTCTTCGCTGCGCTCTGAATGACAAACGGTTTTTTTATCTTGCAATATGAAATTCAATCGCCTTATTATTTTTCTTTTTGCGCTACCCTTATTTTCTCAGGCACAAATATCGGGTAATCCTATATTTCCAGGTTGGTATGCAGATCCGGAAGCTCAGATTTTCGATAAAACGTATTGGATTTATCCAACATATTCGGCTAAATATAAAGAACAGGTTTTTATGGATGCTTTTTCGTCAAAAGATTTAATTACTTGGACAAAGCACGAAAAAATTATAGATACATCCGCCATTAAATGGGCAAATAAAGCGATGTGGGCACCATCAATTACCAAAAAAGATGGAAAGTATTATTTGTTTTTTGGAGCAAATGATATTCAAAATGATAACGAAATTGGAGGGATTGGCGTAGCAGTAGCTGATAAGCCAGAAGGACCTTACAAAGATCATTTGGGAAAACCATTAGTCGATAAATTTTATAATAAAGCACAACCGATTGATCAATTTGTATTTAAAGATAAGGACAATCAATATTATTTAATTTATGGAGGTTGGTCACATTGCAATATTGCTAAATTGAATAACGATTTTACTGGATTTATTCCTTATTCTGATGGTACTACATTTAAAGAAATTACTCCAGAAGGTTATGTAGAAGGTTCTTTTATGTTCATCAGAAATGGAAAATATTATTTTATGTGGAGTGAAGGTGGTTGGACTGGGCCAGATTATTCTGTTGCTTATGCCATGGCTGATTCTCCGTTAGGTCCATTTAAACGCATTGGAAAAATTTTAAAACAAGACCCTGAGGTTGCAACTGGAGCTGGTCATCACTCTGTAATACACGATGCAAAAGATTTATGGTATATAGTTTACCATCGTAGGCCAATAGGCGAAAAAGATGGTAATCATCGTGTAACCTGCATAGATGAAATGTCTTTTGATAAAGATGGATTGATTAATCCTGTTAAGATTACAAAAGAGGGAGTGAAGAAAAATAAACTGTAGTTTTATATCTTATTATTTCCGTTTAAATAAATGTCTTGTATGCGAATTTCCATTAATTTTTCTGGAGAAGAAACTTGTTTAAACCCGAACTGAGAATACAATCCATGTGCATCTAATGTGGCCAAACAGTAAGTTCTTAAACCTTGTAAATCTGGATGAAACATCATCAACGACATTAGCTTTTTAGATAAGCCTAATCCTCTAAATTCTTCTTCAATATACACGTCGCATAAATAAGCAAAAGTAGCTTTATCTGTTACCCAACGAGCAAAACCAGCTTGCTTACTATCTTTATAAACTCCAAAACATAAAGAGTTAGCAATAGATTTTTGAACTAGTTCTATGGGAATGCCTTTTGCCCAATAAGATTGTGTGCTTAAATAATGATGAACTCCAGTTACATCGACTAAATTGCTGTCATCAGAAAATATGAAACCGTTTTCTTTAATTTCCATTATTAATGTTTATTGGTTCATTAGCTCATTTGTCAAATAGTTTATACATCCAAACCAATGAGCTAATGAACCATCACTATTGAACTAATTTAGTTCCTCATATTAATAAACTGCAACGGCTGACCGAAATCTTCACCTCTACATAATGAAATTACTTTTTGTAAATCATCAATGTTTTTGCTTTGTACACGAACTTGGTCATCCATCATCGAAGCTTGAACTTTTAGCTTGCTATCTTTAATTTTAGCAACAATTTTCTTCGCAGCTTCTTTATCAATTCCTTCTTTAATTTTTAGTTCTTTTCTAATCATATTGCCAGATGCAGCAATATCTTTCCCAAAATCCAAACTATTTGCATCTAAACCTTGTTTCATCATACGAGAGATAATCGAATCGGTGATAGCTTTCAAACGCATATCATCTTCGGTTACAATAGTTATGATATTCGTTTTTTTATCCAATTCTACTGTACTGTTCGAACCATTAAAATCATAACGGTTTAAAATCTCTTTTTTAGCATTGTTAATCGCATTGTCTAATGTTTGCGCATCTACTTTGCTTACGATATCGAAAGTGGGCATAATTTTAGCTTTAGTTGATAAAAAATAATAGATTTAATAAATAAACTTAACCCTACAAAAAACGCGAAAAAATATATGAAAACCAATAAAACTACACCTCAGAAAAAAATAACAAAGAAAGCTGTTAAAAAACAGCTTGAACAAACTTTAACCGAAAGGTTTTTAGAAGCGGTAAAAGGTTTGGGTCATAATGCAGAAATAATTGCCGAAGATATTGCTAAAGCAAGTAAAATAGCCGCTAAAAAACTGTCTAAGAAGTTTAAAGAAGTGAAACAATCAGTTGGACAGAAAATTGAAGACGCTACAAAAGCTAAAAAACCAGTTGTCAAAAAAGTAAAATTGGCTAAAAAAGATGCGTCTAAACTGGTAAAAAAAGTAGATAAATCAGTTACTAAAGTGGTTAAAAAAGCAGTTGCTAAAGCTAAACCTGTTGCAACAAGTGTTAAAGTGGCTACAATTGCAACAGAAAAAAAGGCAGCGGCAGCTATAAAAGCACCAGTTAAAAAGGTTGCAACAAAGGTGAGTGATACTAAAAAAGCTGTTGTAAAAGCTGTAGCTAATAATCCAGTAAAAAAGGTGGCGACTAAGGCTATTCCAACTAAAAAAAATACATCGAGTACAAAGTAAATTTAGGTGTCAAATTAGCTAATAATTAACACTAACTTAACACTAAAAGTTGCAGATTTGGAAATCTCTCGATTACTCGGGAGATTTTTTTGATTTTTATACATGGCTAAAAAGAAGCTACCATTTTTAAATAGAGAAATAAGTTGGCTATATTTTAATGAACGAGTTTTGCAAGAGGCTGCAGATGAAACTGTTCCGTTAATTGAGCGTATTAAATTTCTTTCTATTTTCTCATCAAATCTCGAAGAATTTTATCGAGTTAGAGTAGCTACATTAAGTCGTTTAGTTAATCTAAATGATAAAGCAAAAGCTTTGTTGGGCTTTAATCCGAAAAAAGTACTCAACGAAATCAAGAATATTGTTGTAAAACATGAACGCAAATTCGAGAATATTTTTCAAGCAACTTTAATTAACGAACTAGCTCAAAATCGGATATTTATTTTAAACGATACTCAACTCAATGTATCTAGGGGAGAGTTTGTAAGAAACCATTTTAGGGATAAAATTTTATCGAATTTGGTTCCAATTATGATTGATTTGGACGATCCTTTTCCAGAGTTAAAAGATCGTTATTTATACTTTTTTGTTCGATTAACTAAAAAAGGAGCAAAAAAAAGCGAAAAATTTGCTTTAATAGAATTGCCCGATAATTTACCTCGATTTTTAGTTTTACCAGAAACCAATGGACTGAAGTTTATCATTTTGGCTGAAGATATTATTAAATACTGCTTAGATGATATTTTTTATGTGTTTAGTTACAATGAAATTGAAGCATTTTCTATTCAATTAACAAGAGATGCCGAACTCGATATTGATAAAAATATTAGTGATAAATTTATTGAAGAATTAAAAACTAGCCTCGATAAGCGTAAAAAAGGTAAACCAATGCGATTATTATACGATACGCAAATGCCTTTTGAAATGTTGAGCGTTCTGGTTACTAAATTGAAAATTGAAGCTGAGGGATTAATTCCTGGTAATCGTTATCATCGTTTTGGTGATTTTATTGCTTTTCCAAATGTTGGTTCAAAAGATTTAGAATATGCAATAAATGAACCCCTTAAGGTTGATGGTTTACATAGAACGGAAAGTATTTTTAACAAACTTGCCAATAGAGATTACCTCATTAACTTACCTTATCAGTCATACGATTACATTATTTTATTTCTTCGCGAAGCAGCGATAGATCCAAAAGTAACCGAAATTAACATTACACTTTATCGCCTTGCAGAAAATTCTAAAGTAATTAATGCACTGATTAATGCGGCCAAAAACGGTAAAAAAGTGAATTGTGTTGTCGAATTAAAAGCAAGGTTTGACGAAAAAGCCAATATTTTTTGGACAAATAGATTAATGGAAGAAGGGGTGAATGTTAATTATGGCTTAACAGATTACAAAGTACACTCTAAAATTTGTCTCGTAAAACGGATGGAAAGAGGAAGAGCCGTTTATTATGCAAATCTGGCAACTGGTAATTTTAATGAAAAAACCGCTCGAATTTATTGTGATCATAGCATTTTCACTTCAAAAAAAGAGATTACATCAGATTTACTTAAACTATTTAACGCGTTAAATAAACGTACAATAGCTAAAGATTTTAAACATTTAATTGTTTCGCCATTAGATTCTAGAAACAAAATTTATGGTTTAATTAATAGAGAAATCAAATTTGCTAAAGCTGGAAAACCTGCCTACATGATTTTAAAAGTGAATAGCTTGGCTGATGAAGGAATTGTACAAAAGCTGTACGATGCCAGCAATGCAGGCGTTCAAATTAAGCTAATTGTACGCGGAATTTGTTGTTTGGTGCCAGGTATTGTCGGTTTTAGCGAAAACATTACCATTATTAGTATTATCGATAAATTTTTAGAACATGCCCGAGTTTTCATTTTTGGGAACAATGGCAAAGAAGAAATGTTTCTCTCATCAGCCGATTTAATGAGCCGTAATTTTGAACATAGAGTAGAAGTGGGGTTTCCGGTTTTGGATGAAGGAGTGAAGCAGGAAATTAGAGATATTATCGAGTTTCAGTTGCAGGACAACGTTAAAGCAAGAGATATCAATCGACTAAATAATAATAAATACCACAAAAATCGTTTAACAACAAAAATTAGAGCTCAAGTACAAACATATAACTACCTTAAAAATAAACATCAATAACGCTCATGATAAGATACGCTGCTATAGATATAGGCTCTAATGCCGTTAGATTGCTAATTGCTGATATTACTTTGAACGATAACGGTTATGGTTTTAAAAAAAACACATTGGTTCGTGTGCCCTTGCGCTTAGGCGATGATGCTTTTTTAGATCATAAAATATCACCAAAAAAGACCGAAGATTTGGTGAAAACCATGAGTGCTTTTAAAAATTTGATGGATGTTTATCATGTTTCGAAATACTTGGCATGCGCAACATCTGCTATGCGTGAAGCAGAAAATGGTAGAGATATTATAAAAAAAATAAAGGCTTTAACCGATATAGATTTAGAAATTATTGAAGGTCAGCGTGAGGCTAACATTATTTATTCAAATCATATTGAACAAGATTTAGATTCGAAAAAGAGCTACTTGTATATTGATGTGGGTGGTGGTAGTACTGAACTTTCAGTTTTTGTAAATAAACAGCCAATAGCTTCTAAATCATTTAATATTGGTACTATTCGTATTTTAGATAATCAAGATAAGGATGAAACCTGGGAGGAAATGAAAGTTTGGGTTAAAGAACATACCAAAGAATTGAAAAATTTGGCAGGTATTGGTACTGGTGGAAACATCAATAAATTGTTCCGCATGTCTGGAGAAAAAGAAGATATGCCACTTACTTTCTTGAAACTAAAAACATTATACAACGAACTTAATTCATATTCTTTAAAAGAGCGTATTACGTTAATGAAGCTCAATCAGGATAGGGCAGATGTAATTATTCCAGCTTGTGAAATTTATCTTACCTTAATGAAATGGACTGGAATTAAGCAAATTTATGTGCCTAAAGTGGGTATGGTTGATGGTATTATTAATTTATTGATTGAGGAAAATTTAGAGATTTAGTCTTTAGTTTCCATCATTCTAAAAGTTAAGTTTATCCTTGCCTTATTAGTTGATTTTGTTGGTGGTAAACGGTGTAGCCAGTTTGTTTGCGTTGCATCTTTCATCACCAATAAACTACCATTTTCTAAAACTAGAGAAATCCTTTCTTTGGTTGATTTATGTTTAAACGAAAATTTCCGTTCAGCACCGAAACTTAAGGAAGCGATCGCCCCATTTTTCTTCAAATCTTTTTCACCATCACTATGCCACGCCATTCCTTCATCACCATTGTGGTATAAATTAAGGAGACAAGAATTGTATTTTTCACCAGATTTTTCTTCAACTAATGTTTTTAATGCTACTAATTCTTTGGTCCAAATTAAGGCTTGTTTAGTGATATTTGAGTAGGTGTATTCAAAATTATTATCACCGTACCACGCTACTTTTCTTTTGGTTAAAATGTGTTTTCCGAAAATTATGGCTTCATCCTGTTTCCATTCTATGGTTTCCAGCAAATTATCACAATATTGATTTGCCAGTGAATTTGACATAATCTTACCATAATAATTTACAGTTCCATCTTGTGGTAAAAGGTTTATAGTTTGATCTAAATCCGTGCTAAATAAATCCATTTTCCTTTTAGTTAAATAGCATTTGCAATTTGAGCAGCTTCCCAACCCAATAACATACTTTTCCGCACTTGCCCCCAATGGTATTGTCCAAAATTTCCCGAAGACTGGATAACTCGATGGCAAGGAATTAAAAAAGCAATCGGATTATCTCCAATAGCAGAACCAACTGCTCTGGATGCATTTGGATTACCAATCGCTTTTGCAATGGTTCCGTAAGTCGTAAAATTTCCTTTCGGGATTTTTAAAAGCGTTTCCCAAACTTTTAATTGAAATGCTGTTCCTTTTAAGTGCAATTTTACTTCGGCTGCTTCATTCCAATTTTGATTAAAAATAGGCAAAGCAGCTTCTTGTATGTTATCTTTGTGTCTGTTGAATTTAGCTTGAGAAAATTGTTGTTTAAGCTCGTCAAAAGCATTATTTTCATCATCGGCAAATGTCATATAACAAATTCCTTTAGATGTTGAAGCGACTAATAAATTGCCAAAAGGAGTGGGGAAGTACTCGTAATTAATCGCTAAATCTGCTCCACCGTTTTTAAATTCTCCAGGTGTCATTCCTTCAATATTTACAAATAAATCGTGTAAGCGACCTGTGCCAGATAAACCAGTTTCAAAAGCAACATCAAATAAAGTCAGCTGCTGATCTCTTAAGATGTTTTTTGCGTAAGATAAACTCAAATATTGCAGAAACTTTTTAGGGCTAACTCCAGCCCATTCAGTAAATAGCCGTTGAAAATGAAAAGGGCTTAGATTTACTTTTTTCGCTACTTCGTCTAAATCGGGCTGTGTTTTAAAATTTTCTTGCAAATAGCTAATTGCTTCTGCAATGCGATAATAATTTAACTGCTCTTGTGTACTCATTTTAATTCTTTTGATACATCAAAGGTAGTTGACTATACAACCTAATGAAACCCGAAAGTTGCTCTTTTATAAGTCAAGAAAGCCTGTTGCTTTATCATCTACAAACCAATCTAAATTACCATCTAAAGGTTTAATCAGCTGTGCTGGATAAACAAAATAGTCTTTTTGCTCATCGCCAATCACATGTTTTAAAGCATTTGCTTTGTTCTCACCAAAGGTGATGAAGGCAATATTTTTAGCCTTGTTAATTAATGGAGCAGTTAAACTAATGCGATAAGTATCTAATTTTTCTACCCAAACAGATTCAACTGTCTGATGAATACTTTTTACTAACTCAGTCTCAGGGAAAATAGAAGCGGTATGCGCATCGTCTCCCATACCTAAAAGGATGAGGTCAAATACAATTTCTTCACCATTAAAATGCTTGTCTAAAGCTGCTTTGTACGCTTTAGCAGAATCTGCAGGAGGTAAAGTGGTATCGAAATAGAAAATATGATCTTCAGGAGTTTGTAGGTTATTAAACAAAGTTTCCTTGGCCATTAATCCATTGTAATCTTTATGGTCTGGCAAAACATATCTTTCATCTCCAAAAAAGAAATAAACTTTAGTCCAATCTATTTTATCCTTAAACGTAGTTGATATTTCTTTATACAATTCTTTGGGAGAATTTCCGCCAGTTAAAACAAAATCAAAACGACCTTTTGTTGCTATAGATTGATTAGCAATTTCGATTACGTATTTAATTAAGTTTTCGTTAAGTTCTGGTATAGATTTAAAGATGTGTAAGTTCATTTTCTAGTCTTATCGTCATTGCGAGGTACGACGCAATCTTTATTGTATGATAGATTGCTTCGTGCCTCGCAATGACGTGATGTTTATTTATTCTTTATCCTTTAATGGCAATGTAAACCAATGGAAACCATCTCTTGCAATTAGCGCTTCAGCTTCTTCTGGTCCCCAACTATCTGCAGGATAATTAGGGAAATTTAACGATTTCTTACTTTCCCAAGTATTAATAATCGGCATTACCAATTCCCAAGCTGCTTCAACTTGATCGCCACGCATAAATAAAGTCTGATCGCCATTCATCGCATCTAAAAGTAACGTTTCATAAGCTTCAGGAGTATCAGTATCGTAAGTTCCTTTATAGTCAAATACCATGTCTACAGGATTTAAAACCATTTTTACACCCGGTCTTTTTGCCTGAACCTGCAAACGAATACTCATTTCTGGTTGAATGCTGATAATTAGGCGATTTTGTTGCCAAGTTTCAGTTGCTCTTGAAGAAAAAATATGATGAGGAACATCTTTAAACTGAATAGTAATAATTGATGAGGTTTGATTTAACCTTTTTCCTGTGCGTAGGTAAAAAGGAATACCTTGCCAACGCCAGTTATCGATAAAAAATTTAACTGCCGCAAAACTTTCTGTATTTGAATGAGGGTCTACGCCATTTTCATGTCTATAACCTGGAACTTCTTTTCCTTCAACCCATCCTTTACTATATTGCCCACGAACTGCGTTAGTACTAATTTCTTCTGGTTTAAAAGGACGCATCGCTCTTAAAACTTCTACTTTCCTATCTCTAATTTCGTTTGCATCGAAACTAATAGGCGCTTCCATGCCTACTAAACACAATAATTGCAATAAGTGATTCTGAATCATATCTCTTAACGCACCTGCACCTTCGTAATATCCACCACGTTCGCCAACACCAAGTTGTTCAGTAACTGAAATTTGAATATGTTCAATATAATTTCTATTCCATAAAGGCTCAAATAATGAATTTGCAAAACGGAAAGCCATCATGTTTTGAACAGTTTCTTTACCTAAATAATGATCTATACGGTAAATTTGTTTTTCTGTAAAAATCTTACTCAACAACAAGTTTAACTCTTTTGCAGTTTCTAAATCATGACCAAATGGTTTTTCGATTACAATACGGCTATTATCCTCATTTTCAGTTAATTTGTATTTGCATAAACACTCTGCAATTAACGGGAAGAAATTAGGAGCTACCGCCAGATAGAATATTACTTGAGTTTCCGGACCAAACTCTTTTTGATATTTCTCAATATCAGTTTTTAAACCTTCAAACGTTTCTGGAACGGTAACATCAGTAGAGCTATAATGAACGTTAGTTCCAAATTCTTTCCAAGAGTCATCTTTTACTTTTCCATTTCTAGAGAATTCATTTACATTTTCTAAAATAACTTGTTGATATTTTTCATCTGTAAATTTTGTTCTACCAGTTCCAATAATTGAAAATTTTTCTGGCATATAACCTTCTGTAAACAAGTTATATAAAGCAGGAGCTAATTTTCTTTTGTTTAAATCTCCTGTGCCACCAAAAATTACAAATATGGTTGGGTTAAGCTTGCTTTTTTTCTTCATTTTAATAGGGATTATGAATTCTTTTGATTCCAATTTGCGTGGAAAATTCCTTCGCAATCAATTCTTTCAAAAGTATGTGCACCAAAGAAATCTCTTTGAGCTTGTGTTAAATTAGATGGCATTCTGCCAGTTTTCAACGTATCGAAATAGGTTAGGGCAGCAGCAAAACAAGGAATGGCCAAGCCAGCATTAATTGCTGATGAAACTACGTTTCTTGTTCCTTTTAAGCTTTGTTTAATTTTTTGTTGGATGCCTGAGTCAGCAAATAAATGTTCTAAATCAGGTTTCTTTTGATAAGCTTGGTAAATATCTTCTAAAAATTCTGCTCTGATGATACAGCCACCACGCCAAATTTTAGCAATTTCGGCCATATTTAAACCATACTCATAATCAATGGATGCTTTCCATAACAGGTGCATTCCTTGTGCATAAGCATTTGCCATTGCAAAATAAAACGCTTCTTCTAAATCATCAATAAAATTTGCGCTTACCTTCATCTTTTCGGCATCGCCAAATGCTTCATCTAGCTCTACTCTTAATTTTTTAAGTTTAGAAAGGTTTCTGGTCGAAACAGCAGTATCAATAATTGGAATAGGCATTTCTATATCCATTGCTACTTGAGAAGTCCATTTTCCAGTGCCTTTAGATTTTGCTTCATCTTTAATCACATCTACCAAGAATCCGCCAGTTTTATCGTCTTTTACTAAGAAAACATCTTTTGTAATTTCCATTAAAAATGATTTCAATCTACCATTGTTCCATTTTTCAAAAACCTGTTGAATTTGGTTATTATCATAACCTAAGCCATTTTTAAGTATTTCATAAGCCTCGGCTAGTAATTGCATAATTGCGTATTCAATACCGTTATGCGTCATTTTAACAAAGTGACCAGAAGCACCAGCGCCAATATAAGTTACACATGGATCGCCATTAACTTTTGCAGAAACAGCTTCTAACATTTCCTTAACATGAGCATAGGCCTGTTTATCTCCTCCAGGCATCATACTTGGTCCAAATCTTGCACCTTCTTCACCACCAGAAATTCCCATACCGAAGAAGTGAATTCCTTTATCCTTTAATTCTAAATATCTTCTGCTAGTATCTGTAAAATGCGAATTTCCACTATCAATAATAATATCACCTTTGGTTAATAATGGTTGAAGTTCTGAGATTACGCTGTCAACAATAGGACCAGCTGGTACTAAAAGTATAATTGTGCGTGGAGTTTGTAAACTTTGTACGAAATCTTCAATATCAGAAAACCCTTTTAGGTTGTGAGCTTTGCCTTCTTCTTCAAAAAATTGAAGCATTTTTTCGCTCTTGTCATAGCCAGTAACAGCAAATCCATTATCGGCCATATTTAATAGCAAATTACGACCCATAGTTCCTAAACCAACCATTCCGAAGGCAAATTGTGCTTTTTTATCGTTATTCATTTTATGATTTATTTATACTTTCTAAAATTAGTTTACTCTGTTCAAAACTCTTGTGTACATGTGCATTAAAACCCATTTGTTTAGCTATTGCTACGTGAATAGCTCTATCATCAAAATATAAGCAGTTTTGAGGTTCTTCTTGTGCAATGCCTAATGCCAATTTAAAAATAGATGGATCGGGTTTAGAAAAACCTACTTCACATGAAGAAATGAACGCATCGAAACACTCATGTAATCCAAATTTCTTAATACGATAATCGTTAAATTCTTTTCCTTCGTTATTTATGGAGAAAATTTTAATGTTGTTTTTCTTTTTCCACTCAATTAACCAAGGTAAGAAATGAGGTAATTGTTCAGATTTTGAAAACATAAACTGCTTAAATTCTTCTTTAGAAAAAGGGCAGTCGATATTAAAAATAACAGAATCTAAATATTGATCTAAACTTAGTTTCCCATTTTCGAATAAAGGAAAAGCTACAGCATGATCTTTTTGAAATTGAATAGGTTCTAATCCAAATTTCTCAACAGCTTGCATTCTAGCGGTATGATTCCATCCATCACTTAACAATACACCGCCAATATCTAAGAAAAGTAACTTAATAGTTGCCATTATTTTCTCTGCGGATAAGTAGTGTGAACGTGATATTTTTCTTTGGCAAGCCATAATTTAGCTCCGCCTTTAATACCATCTTTATTAGAAACTAGTTTGATGTTTTTATCTAAAGTGAAATTAATTTCATTAGAATTTCCTCCTCCGATATACAATTTATCATAATTGAAAACAGTTTTATAAATCTCTATTAGATATTGTAATCGCTTGTTCCATTGTTTTTTACCAACTTTATGGAAACCTCTATCGCCAATAAAATCATCATAGTCATCTGTTTTATTAACTGGTAGATGAGATAATTCTAAGTGAGGAAGTAATTCTCCATCAAATAAAAGTGAAGTACCAAAGCCTGTGCCTAGCGTAAATACAATTTCGAAACCTTTACCGCTCACAATGCCCAAACCTTGTTGGTCTGCATCATTTATTAAGCGTACAGGTTTACCAAATAGATTACTTACTTGCTGAGCAAGATCTACATTTGCCCACTTATTTTCGGCCAAATTAGGTGCAGTTTGTACAATTCCGCATTTAACATAACCTGGAAATCCTATAGAAATTTTCTCGAAAGATTTAAAATCGGTAGTCAGTTCTTTAATTGCTTTTAAAACAGCTTCTGGAGTTGATTTTTTAGGAGTTGGTGTTTTTTTGAAATCAGTTAATAATTTCCCCTTTGGGTTTAATAAACACGCTTTAATATTTGTACCGCCTATGTCTATAGATAAAATATCACCCTGTGGAACCTTAGTTTGTAATGGCATATGCTGTATAAATTTGATAAAATTAGTTGCGTATCATTAATGTAACAAAAGTACAATCATTAACTAGTTTAGCAGTAATATTTATGTAATAACTTGGCGGCTAATTATTAACAAAACTATAATAATGTTGATTAAAATAGTAGAACTTTAGGCTTTTTATTTAGCATAGAACCAATTAATTCATCAGTTTCTATGTTTTTAAAATATAAACTGCCTGATGCTTTCATTTGCTTTTTGATACAGTAGTAATGATGCAAACAATTAATCCAGTTAAGTGCAGAAATTTTGTCTTTCCATAATTGAGGATATAAAAAAACAGTATCTGCTTCTAGTCGTATCAAGTTTTTACTTTCCCATTCTTTAATATTGGAAATAATTTGAGCGGTTTGTTGTGCTAAATTACTTTTTGAAACAACTTTTTTATTTGCATAAATCATTAGTGTAAAGATAATATGTGCGGGCAAATAATTTGTATGAAAACAAAAAATGCTATCAGCCTTGCGACTAATAGCATTTAATTGTGCGGAGAGTGGGGGATTCGAACCCGCGGACCCTTTGACAAGTCAACAGTTTTCAAGACTGCCGCAATCGACCACTCTGCCAACTCTCCGCCGCAAAAGTACAAATCCTCTTTAAATCTGCAAACTATGAATAGCTTTTTTTTGAAGAAAGTGGCTAAACGCTTATAACAGAGCTATAAAAAATTAAGATTTCTCTAATTTTTCCTCTACTGGAAGTGATTTTTTGAAGATGTTAAAGTTCGGACGAATGATTTTGACACTTCTTTTTGATAAATCTACACTGGCATTGAGTTCAAAACCCACTAATAAAATCAATGAATTTAGGTACAACCAAATCATAATTACAATTAAAGTACCAATAGAACCATAAATTTTATTGTAAGAACCAAAATGATTGATGTAGAACGAAAACCCCCAAATGGTTAAAAAAGCAAGTATAGTTGCAAACCAAGAACCAGCACTAAAGAATTTCCATTTTTTAGCATGAGCTGGACCATATCTGTACAAAATAGAAACTGTAATGAAGTACAAAACGCCTAACAATGTCCACTGCGTAAACTGAATAGCAAAAAGCGTAATGCCACCTTTATAGTGTAGTTCTTTTTGCAAATAGTTTAATAAAAGCTCGCCCATTGCCATCGCAACAATACAAACAATTACAGATAAGGCGATAATTACTGTTAAAATTATAGCAACTATTCTTTGTTTTAGCCAAGTTCTGGTTTCTACAATAAGTGATGATTTATTAAAAGCAACCATCAATTTATGAACGCCATTTGTCGCGAAAAATAGTGATAACACAAAACCAACAGAAAGTAAACTACCATTTTGGATATTCACAATTTCATTAATAGTTGTTTCAAATGCTAAATAGGCATTATTTGGCAATACCAGAGCCAATAAAGACATCAAGGTATCTTGAAAGCCGACGCTTTTTGGTATGTACGGAATTAGGGTGAACAAGAAAATGATGGCAGGAAAAATAGCCAACATGAAATTGTAAGATAATGATGATGCTTTGTTAACTAGTGCTTCTTTTCCTATTTCCTTAAAGAAAAAAGTTGCAACTGTATAAAGTGGTAAGGGGCTAAAACCTGGTAATACACAAACTTTTGTCCATTCTATAAAGAGTGAATAGATTTTGAGTTTTAATAATTGATTGTGTATCCAATTCATTTGTTAGCTAAAATATTGACGTACGTTTTTCATGAAACTTTCAGGTGGTTGGCAAGGTCTTCGGGTTTGCTTATTTACAAAAACTAAAGTGGTTTTGCCAGTATTTATGAGCTCATTTGCTTCATTGTATATTTCATATTCTACATTCAATCTAACCGTAGGTAATTCCTTTACAATAGATTTTATAGTTAAAACCTGATTGTAGTACGCCGGTTTTAAATATCTAGATTGAAGTTCTAAAATTGGAAGCATCACTCCTTCAGTTTCCATAGATTCATAAGTCATGCCAGAACAAGCCTCAAAACACTCTGTTCGTGCTAGTTCGTAATATTGTGCATAATTGCTATGATGTACAATACCCATTTGATCGGTTTCTACATAACGAACCCTAACTTTACTCTCGTATACAAACATTATTTATAAATATTACGTTTGTTTAAGGCTTCTCTGTATTTTTTGGCATTAATTTCATGCTGTGCCACAGTTTCTGCAAAATTATGGTAACCAGAAAAATCTTCTTTTGCACACATATAGATGTAGTTATTTACTTCTCTATTTAATACGGCATCAATTGCTTTAATGCTAGGCATAGCGATAGGCCCTGGGGGTAAACCTGCATATTTATAGGTGTTGTATTTCGAATTTACTGCGAGTAAGGCATTGGTAACGCGTTTCACTGTAAAATCATCATTGGCATAAATTACAGTTGGATCTGCTTGTAATAAAATACCTCTATTTAAGCGATTTAAATATAAACCCGCTATCGTTGGCATTTCTTTATCATAAAGCGCCTCACCATCTACAATAGATGCTAAAATAGAAACTTGAATAGGAGTTAGGTTAAGTTTTGCTGCTTTACTTTTACGCTCATCATTCCAAAACTTATTGTACTGTTTTACCATTTTCTCAAAAAACTCTGTCGGACTAATATTCCAATATAATTCATAGGTATTAGGAATGAACATGGTGTAAACATTTTCTGTATTAAAACCATATTTTTCTACTAAAGCCGCAGAATCTAATACTTTAATGAAAGCCAACGAATCTGCTTCCATATTTTTAGCTAAATAGGCAGCAAAATTTTCTTTTTTCCTGATGTTTTGGAATTTCAGTTTTACGGCATCCTGATTACCAGATTTTAACTTATTAATCAACGTACGGTTATTCATTCCTTCTTTTACTGCGTAACGACCTGGTTTTATGTTGTTTGCTAAGTTCATTTTCTCAGCAGCTTCCTGAAAAGAGCCTTCGTTTTTTATAACTCCACTTTCTAATAAATTGTGCAAAAATCCATTATAATCTGAACCAGTTTTTACATAAATATAGCTTTTGGCAGAGCGAACATTAGGGGCGAAATAGAGTGAATAGAATTTAAATCCAAAAAATCCAGCAATTGCTACGATTACTACTGCAACAACTAATATAATTTTAGTACTATTTTTCAAAGGTTTTTTCTCGTTATTCATTTTATGATTTACTACTAATTTTTTGGTTTGTTAGATAAAGTGATGTTGATTGGAGTGCCAATTTTAACTTTTGTTAAAGTATCTGCTACTAAAGGATATTGCAAAATTACTACTGCATTTGCCGAGTCTGTAATTGCACCTTCGTATGTGATAGTGCCTAAAGTTAGCATTGAACCTTTTAAAGAGAATCTTGCTTCATCTTTTGTAAGTCCAACTAAATTTGGTAGTTCTACATCTTCATTTCCGCGACCATCACCAAGCGTTAAATTAATTCTTGATCCTGTTGGTAAAACTTCTCCGCTTTTAATTAATTGTCCACCAAAATAAGCTTCTAAAACTACGTCTTTAGCCACATCTGGTTTGTAAGTAGTGTCGCCCAATTTTAATCGATAACTTTCTAAAATAGCTTGCGCTTCTCTTAAAGATTTAGATTCGATATCTGGAAACTTCACGTTTGGCGCTTGCGAAGTATTAATCGTCAAATAAATTGTTCTATTTCCCTTTACAAAAGTATTTGCATCTGGATCTTGATCGGTCACAATTCCCGGTGGTTTATCCATAATATAAACCGAATCTATTTCGTAACGAAGGCCTAAATCTTCTAATTTGCTAACCGCCTGCGCAAGTGTAAGCCCTTTTACTTCAGGTACGTTTAAACCCTCACCATGTTTAGTATAAAACCGTAAACTAAAAAAAGCTATTGATAATATCACCACAACCGTACATATTGCTGCAATTAGATTATTTCTGAAAGATTTTGTTTTAAGATATGCAATAAAGTTGCTCATTTATTTCTCAGTGATAGATGTATAATAGTCCAAATTTAGTTTAAAAAAATATTTTATCTCAATTAAAATCAAATCTGCATGAACTAATTTATATTTTTGGATATAAAATTTAAGTTAATCCGATGAAGAAAACAATTGCATTATTAACAGGTGGTACAACAGGCGAGTGGGTGGTGTCTGTAAAAAGCGCTGCAACGATTGCTCAAAATATAGATGCGACTAAATACGATGTATATAAAATAATGCTGACAGAAAATGGATGGTTTTATGAGCCAGCAGATTCTGTGAAAATTGATATTGATAAAAATGATTTTTCGTTAACCTTAAACGGAAGAAAAATAAAATTTGATGGTGTTTTTATTGCAATTCATGGTTCACCTGGCGAAGATGGAAAACTGCAAGGTTATTTTGATATGATTGGCATTCCGTATACAACTTGTAGCGCTTTAACATCTGCAATTACCATGAATAAAGGGTATACAAAAGCAGTAGTTGATGGAATTAAAGATTTAAATGTTGCTAAATCAATCCAAGTATTTAAAAATATCGATTTCAATATTGATGACATTAAAAACAATCTAAAACTTCCATACTTTGTTAAACCGAATAGTGGAGGAAGTAGTATTGGAATGAGTAAAGTTAAACATGCGGATGATTTGCAAGCTGCATTAGATAAAGCATTTAATGAGGATGATCAGATTTTAATTGAAGAATTTGTAGAAGGAAGAGAATTTTCTGTTGGTGTTTTTAAAACCAAAGGTGAAATTATTGTTCTGCCAGCTACCGAAGTAATTCCTGCAAATGAGTTTTTTGATTTTGAAGCAAAATATACACCTGGAGCAACCGAAGAAATTACACCTGGTCGTATGACGGATGAAGAAAAAAACAGAGTTGAAGAAGTAGTAACAGCTGTTTATCAAAAGTTAAATTGCAATGGTGTAGTACGGATTGATTATTTCTTGCAAAATGAAACCAGTAATTTTTTCTTTATAGAAATCAATACCATTCCTGGACAAACGGCAACAAGTTTTATTCCACAACAAGTTGCAGCTATGGGAATGGAGCTAAAAGAATTTTATACACAGGTTATAGAGGAAACTATTTGATAAAGTCAGAAAAGTCTGGAAGACCGAAAGTCAGTAAAGTTATTGACTTTCGGACTTTACCGACTTTCGGTCTTAATTTTTTAAACCATCGTCTTTTTCCACTTACCTCGTTTAAACAAAATAAATGCTGCAATAGTAATTCCGACTTCTGCTACTGGAATAGCAATAAAAACTCCTGTTGGTCCCATATTTAAATATTTAGCCAGAAAGAAAGCAAATGGAATTTGGAACAACCAAAATGCAATAACATTAATTTTTGTTGGTGTCCAAGTATCACCAGCACCATTAAAAGCACTTACTAATACCATTCCAATACCATACAGTATAAAACCATAACTTAAAATCCTCAAGGCTTCTACAGCAACAACTTTAACTTGTTCATCCGTAGTGAAAAATGCTGCAAAATATTTACCGCAGGTTAAGAATAACACAGTAACACACGCCATAAATATCACAGAGTATTTCATGGTTACAAATACAGATTGTTGTGCTCTATCCATGTGCCCAGCGCCCATATTTTGTCCGACTAAAGTTGCGGCAGCATTACTTAATCCCCAAGCAGGAAGCATAAAGAACATCATTAAACGTAATGCAGTTTGGTAACCTGCAGACCCATGATCTCCGCCAGTTGTAGCTACTAATTCTGCTAAAAATATCCAACTACACGAAGCAATAACAAATTGTAAAATTGCAGGAGCAGCTATTTTAACAATTGCTTTAATTTGTTCCCAATGTGGTTTGAAATAAGATAATTTAATTTTTAACGAACTATTTCCTCTGGCCAAATGAAATATTTGATAGCCGACTCCAATACCACGGCCTAATGCAGTTGCCATTGCGGCACCCGTTAATCCAAATGCAGGAATTGGTCCAAAACCTCTAATAAATAAAGGGCATAAAATACAGTTAGCCACATTAGCGATGATTAAACTCTGCATCGCAATAGATGCATTACCAGCTCCTCTAAAAATTCCATTAATTAAGAATAAAAGCATGATAATCATACTGCTACCCATCATTATTTGAACAAAAGTGGTTCCTTGTACAGCAGTAGTTTCTGTTGCGCCCATTAGCAATAAAAGTTCCTTTGCGTAAATTAATCCAGCAATGCTGATGATTACATTGATGAAAACAGAAATTACGATGGTTTGCATACCTGCTTTTGCCGCTGCTTCTGGATTTTTTTCTCCAATTCTGCGAGCAACTACAGCAGTAGCGGCCATGCTCATACCAATGGCTAGTGAATAAATAATGGTTAAAACAGATTCTGTTAAACCAACAGTTTGTATCGCATTACTGCTATTTGGTAAATGACCTACAAAGTAAAGATCTACTAAAGCAAAAACAGATTCCATCATCATTTCTAGCATCATTGGGATGGCTAAAAGAAAAATTGCTTTGCGAATGCTGATCGTTGTATAATCTGTTTCTTTGCCAATAATTGCTTGCCATAAAACAGAAAAAAAATTAGAAAAACTAGTATTAGTCTTTAAAGATTGTGACATAAAATAAAATTAAAGAGATAACCATGAAATGCTTGATACTAAGCATCAATTATTTGATAAAAGAATGTGGATTTAGCTTTTAACAGCCAAATTTTTCCCTCGAAACTATCATGGTTCGTTTGATTTTGATAAAACAAAAATATAAAAATAAATGAAACAGCAAATTTTAATTTATTCTTATCGGCCGATTAATATGCTATCACTTAAATACTATACGCTTTAATCATTTCTTCAGTTACTTTACAAGAACGTTGAGTTTGTAAATCTATCATTACGTATTCGAAAATACCGTCTGAGGCTACTTTTCCGGTTGTTTTATTGATGATTTCGAACTGAACATTACTGCCTTTCTCATTCATTTCTAAAATCCCAGTTCGTATCAGCATTTTGTCGCCCATTTTTAAAGGACGTTTAAAATTGATGATTACTTTAGCTACAACCCATCCATAACCTTGTTCTGAGAATTTCTCCCAACTCATACCATAAAATTTATCCATTTGCTCATAACGAGCAGCCAATACATAATCTAAATATTTGCTGTTATGTACATGATTAAACATGTCTATGTCATCAGGACGTACATTTAACTCACTTTCGAATATGCTGAATTGATTTTTTTCCATCGATGCAAATTAAATCATTTTATTATTTAGTATGTAAAAATAATGCATTTTCACCGTCGCTTCTCCGTCAATCCTGTGTCGGTTGACCAACGAAAAGCCTATTTCGACGGCCAACCGACGGTATACCGAGCCTATACGGACGGTGAAAGACTGTTTAGAACTTACAATAATTAGCTAACTACCCAATTTTTATTGTTAACTAATTTTTGTATTTTTGAACAATGGGCACTTTAAAACTATATGATACAAATATTCCTAGAGCAAGTATAGCTGCAGAGCGAGAATATGCCTATCAAAGTCGCTCTTCTGAGCAAAAATTCCTTGCCTTAATAAATCTTAATCGTATTTCTTTTCAAATGAACGGGGGTAATCCCTTAAAAAAACCACAAGGTTTGGGTCTTATTATCAGTAAGCCAAATATTTAAATTTTTATGTCTTTTGATAAGGAAAGTCCAGAAATGTTATTGCTTTTACAAACGTTTGAAAAGCATCATGTAAATTATTTAATTGTTGGCGGTTTTGCAGTTAATCGTTATGGTTATAATCGTACCACAGGCGATTTGGATATTTATTTGAAAGACACAGTCGAAAACCGTAGAAATTTAATTGAAGCCATTGATGAAATGGGCTACGGTAGATATGATATGTTGATTGATGTGCCAATTATTGCAGGTTATTGTGAGGTAATGATGGATGACGGCATGTATGCAGATTTAATGACTGATATTCCGGGGCTTGAAAAAGAAAATTACGATGAATATTTAGCAATGGCTACTGTAGATAAAATAAATGATTTTAATGTATATTTTTTGCATTACAATCATTTAATAGAGAATAAAAAAGCTACTAATAGAATAAAAGACCAATTAGATGTGCAAGAGTTAGAGCGCATTAACAAGAAGAACTAAGTTCTTTTCATAAACTTTTGTTAACTAAACCCGACATAGTGGAAATACTTTTTGGTTAAGGACTTCGATAAGCTCATACCGACAATCACAAAAAGATTGAAGCGAGGGCGGGACTGCTTTAACCCAAGTACTACTGAACCTGATTTTCAAATATTTAAGCTTTTAATTTTACTTTTGTTAATCCATAAAAATACTTATCTTTGCGCTCAATTAATTAATTTATAAACTTTAGTATCATTCAAGAATGTATTTAAGTAAAGAAAACAAAGCCGAAATTTTTAAAACACACGGCGAAGTAGCAACCAACACTGGTTCTGCTGAAGGTCAAGTAGCGTTGTTTACATACCGTATTGCGCACTTAACAGAACACTTAAAGAAAAATCGTAAAGATTTCTCTACTCAGTTATCACTTCAAAAATTAGTAGGTAAACGTCGCGGTATTTTGGCGTACTTATTTAAAAAAGATATTGCTCGTTATCGTGCTATCATCAAAGCTTTACAGCTAAGAGATATCATCAAATCGGTGTAATGCTTATAAAAGCCATCAGCCAAAAGGTAGATGGCTTTTTTAATTTAATACTCAATAATAAATATATAAACAAGGTCTATTAAAAAGAGGAAAAATAGACCACAACAATTTGTAAATGAATGTAATAAAAAAATCGTTTGATTTAGGCGATGGTAGAATTGTAGAAATTGAGACAGGTAAATTGGCTAAACAAGCTGATGGTTCTGTTGTAGTTAAAATGGGTAATACAATGTTGTTAGCAACAGTTGTATCTACTGTAGGTGCCAAACCAGGTACAGATTTTTTACCGTTATCGGTAGATTATCAAGAAAAATATGCGGCTACTGGCCGTATTCCAGGAGGATTTTTACGTCGTGAGGCAAGATTATCTGACTATGAAGTGTTAATTTCTCGTTTGGTTGATAGAGCTTTACGCCCTATGTTCCCTTCAGATTATCACTCTGATACACAAGTAATGATTTCATTAATCTCGGCTGATAAAGATATTATGCCAGATTGTTTAGCTGGTTTAGCAGCATCTGCAGCTTTATCAGTTTCTGATATTCCTTTTAACGGTCCAATATCTGAAGTGCGTGTAGCTAAAATTGATGGCAAATTGGTAATCAATCCATTAGCTAGCGAATTAGAGCGTGCAACTTTAGAATTTATGGTTGCTGGTTCGGCTAACGATATAGGCATGGTTGAAGGTGAGTGTGATGAAATTCAAGAAGATGAAATGGTTGAAGCATTGAAATTTGCACACGCAGCAATTAAAGTTCAATGTGCTATTCAAGTTGAATTAACTGAAGCTACTGGCAAAACTGTAAAACGTGAATATAACCACGAAGATCATGATGCTGATTTAAGAGCTAAAGTTTTTGCTGATACTTACGATAAAGTTTACGCAGTTGCAAAATCTGGTTCTAATAAAGATGAGCGTAAAGTTGCTTTCACTGCAATTATTAACAAGTTTTTTGAGGCAATGCCAGAAGATACTGCAGATTTAACGAAAGCAATGGCTAAACATTATTACCATGATGTGCAGTACGATGCAATTAGAAATTTGTTG
The DNA here is from genome assembly GCF_014172375.1 of Pedobacter planticolens. GTDB lineage: Bacteria > Bacteroidota > Bacteroidia > Sphingobacteriales > Sphingobacteriaceae > Pedobacter > Pedobacter planticolens. Next base: position 1,493,155 of record NZ_WNXD01000001.1, on the reverse strand, counting down.
TTAGATGAAGGAATTCGTTTAGATGGTCGTAAAACAACTGAAATTCGTAAAATTTGGAGTGAAGTAGGTTATTTACCTGCAGCACACGGTTCGGCAGTATTTACGCGTGGCGAAACTCAATCGTTAACATCAGTTACTTTAGGTAGCAAAGATGATGAGCAAATGATTGATGGTGCTTTCTTTAATGGTTACAACAAATTCTTATTACACTATAATTTCCCTGGTTTCTCAACTGGAGAGGTTAGACCTAATAGAGGTGCTGGACGTAGAGAAATTGGTCACGGTGCTTTAGCTCAACGTTCGTTGAAAAAAGTATTACCTGAAGGAGCAGAAAATCCATACACAATTCGTATCGTTTCTGATATTTTAGAATCTAATGGTTCATCATCAATGGCAACTGTTTGTGCTGGTACTTTAGCATTAATGGATGCTGGTATTAAAATCAAATCTCCAGTTTCTGGTATTGCAATGGGTTTAATTACTGATGAGAAAACTGGTAAATATGCAATCCTTTCAGATATTTTAGGTGATGAAGATCACTTAGGAGATATGGACTTTAAAGTAACAGGTACTAAAAATGGTATCGTTGCTTGTCAAATGGATTTGAAAATCAATGGTTTATCTTACGATGTATTAACTAAGGCTTTATTACAAGCTAAAGAAGGTCGTTTACATATTTTAGGTGAAATGGCTAAAACCATTGCTGCACCTAACGAAGATTTAAAACCACATGCTCCACGTATCGTTTCATTAAGTATTGATAAAGAATTTATTGGTGCAGTAATAGGCCCAGGCGGTAAAATCATTCAAGAAATGCAACGTGAAACTGGCGCTTCGATCTCTATTGAGGAAGTTGGTAACAAAGGTATCGTTGAAATTTTTGCTGATAACAAAGCTGCAATTGATGCTGCTGTTGCACGTATTAATGCTATTGCTGCTAAACCAGAAATTGGTGCTACTTACCAAGGTAAAGTAAAATCTATCATGCCATTTGGTGCATTCGTAGAAATTATGCCAGGTAAAGACGGTTTATTACACATCTCTGAAATTTCATGGGAACGTTTAGAAACTATGGATGGCGTTTTAAAAGAAGGCGATAAAATAGAAGTTAAATTGTTAGATGTAGATAAACAAGGTAAAATGAAACTTTCTCGTAAAGTTTTGTTGCCAAGACCTGAAAAACCTGCAGCTTCACAAGCATAAAATAAGTCAGGAGTCGGGAAGTCAGAAAGTCCGAAAAGATAAAACCCTTTCAGTTCGCTGGAAGGGTTTTTTTTGTCCATAAATCGGGAAGTCTGAAGTGCTATACGCTTGGTTATTCCCTTACTTTCGGACTTTCTGTCTTTTCCGTCTTCCCGACTAAAAACTTTCAGACTTCTTTTGTAACTTGCATGTATTGATATGAAAAACAAAAAACATATAGTTGAAGAACCATTAGCTGATTATAAAAAAGCTGAAGAAGATTTATTGCATAAAGCTTTATCAAGTTCTTATACTGAACGCTTTCATACCATGGCAAGGATGATGAAAATGAACATCATGCTGAAATCTGCTAAAGTTGTCCATAAGAAAATGGATTAAATAACAAACACGTCATTGCGAGGCACGAAGCAATCTTAAAACGCAAATAATAAAGGAGATTGCTTCGTGCCTCGCAATGACGAAAGCATAAAATAATAAAATAAAATGAAACACATTATAGCTCCTTCTATTCTTTCTGCTGATTTTGCTAATCTGCAACGTGATATTGAAATGATTAATACTAGCGAAGCAGATTGGTTTCACGTTGATGTAATGGACGGTGCTTTTGTTCCAAATATTTCTTTTGGTTTTCCTGTATTGGAAGCAGTTAAAAAGTATGCTACAAAACCTTTAGATGTTCACTTAATGGTGGTAAAACCGCAAAGGTTTATCGAACGTTTTGTGCATGCAGGTGCGGATATTATTACAGTTCATTACGAAGCTTGTGTACATCTTCATAGAACTATACAAACCATAAAAGAATTGGGTTGTAAGGCTAGCGTAGCCTTAAATCCGAGTACGCCAGTCAGTTTATTGAAAGATATTTTGGTAGACTTAGATATGGTGTTAATCATGTCTGTAAATCCTGGTTTTGGTGGGCAGCAATTCATTCCTCAATCACTAAATAAAATAGCTGAACTCAGAAAAATGGCTAATGAAATCAATCCAAATTTGATTATTGAAGTTGATGGCGGGATTGGTATTTCAAATATCGAAAGTTTAATTAAAGCTGGTGCAAATGCTTTTGTAGCAGGTAATGCTATTTTCGCAGCACCAAATCCTACTCAAATGATTGCTGATTTGAAAAATGTAGATGTAAGCTCACAGAAAATATAACGTGTTAAATGCTAAAGGCTTACCTGTTAATTCTAGCTTTACTATTGGGCTTTACTTTGGTAAATGCTCAACCTTTGGTAAGAGTTACAGGAGTAGTTAAAGATTTAAATCTTGATCCCTTACAACAAGTTACTGTTGCAGTTCTAGGTCAGCAAGAATCTACCTTAACAGCTCCAGATGGGAGCTATACCATTTATTCTAAAACAACTTCATTCACAATTAAATATAATTTACTTGGTTATAAACCAGTATTAATTAAAATAAATGAGAAAGTTGCAGGTCGAATTGTTAAAGATTTAACCTTAATTCCTAATATAAATGAATTAGAACAGGTAACTGTAACCAATAAACAAAATCAGCTAAGTAATACGAGTACTATCAATATTTCAGATTTGTCCTCATTACCTTCAGTTTCTGGTAATTTTGAATCTATTTTAAAAACCCTTCCCGGTGTATCTACCAATAATGAATTGAGTTCGCAATACAGTGTTAGAGGAGGTAATTTTGATGAAAACCTAGTTTATATTAATGATGTAGAAATTAGTAGGCCAATACTAATTAGAAACGGACAACAAGAGGGTTTGAGTTTTATTAATGGCGATTTAGTTTCCAGAGCCAAGTTTTCGGCTGGGGGATTCGAAGCTCGTTATGGCGATAAATTATCTTCTGTTTTGGACGTGAAATACGATAAGCCTGATAGTAACCAATTGGTGTTGACCACAGGCTTTTTAGGAACATCTTTAAGTTCTAAATATGTGGCAGATAAAAGCTTCTTACTAATGGGTTTACGCTATAAAAACAATAGCAGTGTTTTAAATAAACAAGATAATAAAGGAAGTTACAGTCCAAATTTTGGAGATGCACAATTACTATATCAATACAATTTTTCGGATAAATTTAGCCTAAGCGCACTTGGTAATTATAATATTGGACAGTTTAAATTAATACCCGAAGATAGAGAAACACAATTTGGTACGCTCGATACTCAATTGAGATTAAATATCGCTTACAACGGACAAGAAATTGATAGTTATCGTACAGTAGGAGGAGCAGTTACTGCAATATTTAATCCGCAACCAAATTTGGTTATAAAATGGATTAATAGCTATTTTAATACGAAAGAAAGAGAGCGGTTTGATATTGAGGGAAAATACATTTTTGATGAGCTGGAAACAGGATTTACTTCGGCTGGTTTTAGTTCTGTACGCATAAATAGAGGCATTGGAACTTACTTAAATTACGCTCGTAACAGCTTAAATTCGCAAACATTAAGTTCAGAAATTAAAACAGATCAAAATTTTGATAACCATGTTTTTTCTTGGGGATTAAGGCTGGAATTAAATAAGTTTAGAGATGAATTAAATGAATATCATTTGACCGATTCGGCAGGTTATATTTTACCTTACGATGCAAAAAAGTTTTACTTAGATCAATCTATTAAAATAACCAACAAAGTTGATATTAATAACTTTACTGCCTTTGTACAAGATAGTTACAGTTTAACGGAAAATACAGATTTACAAGTAGGAGTTAGAGGAAGCTACAATAGTTTATCTAATCAATTCTTAATTAGTCCACGTTTATTGTTAGCTTATCGTCCGCCGAGCAATAATCAAATTATTCGTTTTACTGCCGGAATTTATCAGCAAGCACCAACTTATCGTAGTGTAAGAGCATATGATGGAGTTTTAAATGTAAATCAAAAGGCACAACGTTCATATAATACCTCTGCAGGTTTTGATTATGCTTTTGACGGTTTAGGAACGCGATTGAAATTTAGCTCAGAAGCCTATTTTAAATATTCAGATCGACTAATTCCTTATATTATTGATAATGTTAGGGTTAAATATCTCTCTTCAGAAATTGCTAAAGGACATACTTATGGTGCTGATTTTAGTATTGGCGGTGAGTTTGTTAAAGATTTAGTTTCTTATTTTAGACTTTCTTTTATGAAAGCAGATCAAGATATTATTGGCGATTCATATGTAAAGAAAGATAAATCTGGTTCATCTACTACAATTTATCCTGGTTATTTAAAACGGCCAACAGATCAACGCATTAATTTTTCGGTTTTCTTTCAGGATAGATTGTTAAAAAGCCCAACTTACAAAGTGCATTTAAATATGTTGTATGGATCTCGATTACCAGTTGGCTCACCACAAAGTGATCATTATACAGATGATTTCCGAATACCTGCCTATAAACGAGTTGATATTGGCTTTTCTAAAGATTTTTTAGATGATGTCGCACTGCGAAAACCAAAATTATTAGATAAATATTTTAGTTCGTTTACCGCTTATTTTGAGGTTTTTAATTTGCTAAATATCAACAATACAGTATCTTATTTGTGGTTAAAAGACGTAGACAATGTACAGTATGCTGTTCCAAACTACTTAACAGGTAGACAATTCAATTTTAAATTGATTTTAAAGTTTAAAAACCATCAATAATTGCGACTGATTTACTAGATTTACGCTCATAAAAATTTAGATAACCATTATGATTTAACCCCAAACTTAATGACTAAATCATGATAGCTTTATTTCCATTGAAAACAAATTTATAACAATAAAAAATGAGACATAATTTTGGTGCAGGACCCTGTATTTTACCTCAAGAAGTATTTAAACAAGCTTCTAGAGCAGTTTTAGATTTCAAAGACGGTTTATCAATTTTAGAAATTTCGCATCGCACTCCCGAGTTTGAAGGCGTGGTGGAAGAAGCAACAAAATTGGTAAAGGAACTTTTAAATGTACCATCAGGATACTCCGTTTTATTTTTACAAGGTGGAGCAAGTTTACAGTTTGCGATGGTGCCAATGAATTTGTTGCCAGAAGGAAAAACTGCAGCTTATTTAGAAACTGGAGTATGGGCAAATAAAGCGATTAAAGAGGTTAAGTTTTTTGGAAAAGCTAATATTGTAGCTTCTTCAAAAGAATCTAATTACACCTTTATTCCTAAAGATTACGCTATTCCAGAAGATAGCGCATATTTTCACTGCACCTCAAATAACACCATTTACGGAACAGAAATGTTCACTTTGCCTGTAACTAAAGTTCCTGTAGTATGCGATATGTCATCGGATATTATGAGCCGCGTAATTGATGTTTCTAAGTACGATTTAATTTATGCTGGAGCTCAGAAAAACATCGGCCCTGCCGGATTAACTATTGTAATTGTTAAAGACGAAATTTTAGGAAAAACAGGAAGAGGAATTCCTTCAATGTTAGATTATAAAGTGCATATTGAAGGTGGTTCGATGTACAATACTCCACCAGTATTTTCAATTTATGTAGCTATGCTGAACTTAAATTGGTTAAAATCTAAAGGCGGTGTAGCAGAAATTGAGCAAGAAAACAAAGCAAAAGCTCAAGCATTATATACAGAAATTGATAGAAATCCATTATTTAAAGGAACATGTGCAGTTGAAGATCGCTCGAGAATGAATGTATGTTTTGTAATGGAAAATCCTGAACTAGAAAAATCATTTGCAAAATTTGCAGACGATAACGGTTTTGAAGGATTAAAAGGACATAGAAGCGTTGGTGGTTTTAGAGCATCAATGTATAACGCTTTGCCAATTACAAGTGTACATGCATTAATAGATTTAATGCAAACTTTTGAAGAAGACTACAATAAAAAAAATAATTAAATTTTAACATATAATTGGTTGCATTTAATCTGTGTAATCAATTTAATCAGAGAAATCATACAATATGATTAAGATACTCGCCAATGATGGCATAGACCCAATTGGGAAACAATTATTAGAGGAGGCTGGTTTTCAGGTTGATACACAAACAATTCCTCAAGATCAGTTAGCTGAAGCTTTATTAAATTACGATGGAATAACTGTTCGTAGTGCTACTAAAGTTAGAGCAGCATTAATCGATGCTTGTCCAAATATCTCCTTAATTGGTAGAGGCGGTGTAGGTATGGATAATATTGATGTTGATTATGCAAGAAGTAAAGGTGTAAATGTAGTAAATACACCTGCGGCTTCATCATTATCAGTTGGAGAATTGGTTTTCTCGCATTTATTCACCGGAATTCGCTTTTTACATGATTCTAATCGTAAAATGCCTTTGGAGGGAAATACTAAATTTAACGACTTAAAAAAAGCGTACGCTAAAGGAATTGAATTAAAAGGTAAAACTTTAGGTGTAATTGGTTTTGGTAGAATTGGAAGAGAAACAGCTACGATAGCATTGCGTTTAGGAATGAACGTGTTAGCATATGATCTTTATCCATTTAACGGTTCTATTTCATTAGATTTTCAAGGCGGTATTAAAGTAGATATTCCTGTACAAACTGTAAGTTTAGCAGAGGTAATTTCACAAAGTGATTTCATTTCTTTACATACACCATTTGCAAATAAACCAATTTTAGGTGCTGAAGAATTTGCAGCGATGAAACCTGGAGTAGGTATTGTGAATTGCTCTCGTGGAGGAACTATTGACGAACCTGCATTAATTGAAGCTTTAAATTCTGGAAAAGTGGCTTTTGCTGGTTTAGATGTTTTTGATAACGAACCAACACCGCTTGAAGCTATTTTAACGCATCCTAAAATATCGTTAACACCGCATATTGGTGCTTCTACTAATGAGGCTCAAGAACGTATAGGGACAGAATTAGCAAATTTGATTATTGATCATTTTAAGAAATAAGCTAATTTTTATATAGATTTTTAAAACCTTCAGCTAAAACTGGAGGTTTTTTTATTTAGAAATTAACTTAACATGAGTTCGGGTTTTAAGCATTTCGCTATTTTTAACTATCTCAAGCCTAAGTACAATCTCTTTGTAAACCTAAAGTCGACCTTGTCCAGTGCGGAAAGCACCAATTAGCCAAAGCAGAAACTTTAATAGCGCTGGGCGCAGTCGTGGATTTTTTTGCATACTTTTTTCATCTACAGGAAAAAAGTTTGTCCGCGAAGCGACAGAACTCTAAATATATCTCAGAAATGAATGATTTTTAAATCACAATCATTGTGTTTGCTATTTATAAGTTATTTCTTATCTCGAATTCATGTTAACTTATAATTTATTTTGAAAAGGAGAGAAATCCCGACTATCTTCGCCTAGCCATTTATAAATCTTTATGCCGAGAATAAAGCCGTTTTGTGCCTTAAAACCTGCACTTGCCTTACTCAATACTGTGGTTACACGACCGCTTGAAAATTATGGTATTGGACAAGCTAGGTTAATAGCCTCAGAAAATCCTGCTAGTTTTTTGCATTTAATTAATCCAGAACTTGATAATCCTTATTTACGTGGTTCTCGTCAAGAATTGATTTATAAAACGGTTTCTGAAAACTTAGAAGGATTTATAGAAAAGGAAATTTTAGTAGCTGAAGAAAAACCCTGCATTTATATTTATCAGGTTATACACGATGGTTTAATACAAACTGGGATTTGGACTTTGACGCATATCAATGATTATTTGCAGGGAAACATTAAAAAACACGAATTAACTGTAGAAGCAAGAGAAAGATTACTCGCTGAATATTTACAACAAACAGGCTTAGATGCTAATCCTGTATTAATTACCTATCATCCAAATAAAATAATTCAGCAACTGCTGGAAAAATATACAGCATTAAAAACGGAAGTAGATTTTACTTATGTTGATGGAACGCAACATCGGATTTGGAAAATTGATGACCAACAAGATTTAGAAAAACTAATAAATGCCTTTGCCGAAATGCCAGAGGTATATATTGCTGACGGGCATCATAGAGCTGCATCAATGGCCAAAATGGGTTTGCACAAAAGAATGTTGTTTAAAAACGACGAAAATGCTGCATTTAACTATTTTACTACAGTTTATATGGATACACAAGAAGTAAAAGTGTTAGCGTATCATCGTTTGGTAAGAGATTTAGCTGGTTTAACGGAAGAAGATTTTTTGAAGAAAGTTTCTGCTGATTTTGATGTAGAAAAGATAGATCAATTTGTTAAACCAACAACTTTGCATCATTTTGCTATGTATTTAAAATCTGGCTGGTACAGTTTAGTTGCAAACCCACATACTTATACTGAAGATCCTGTTAACGTTTTGGATGTGAGTATTTTACAGAATTTAGTTTTAGCCCCAATTTTGAATGTTAAAGATCCCAGAACAGATGCTAGAATTACATTTGAGGGCGAGAAAACTCCAATAAATGTGCTAGAAAGGCAAGTTGATAATGGAATAAATGAAGTTGTTTTTATTTTAGCGCCGATCGCTATAGATCAATTAATTGATGTTGCGAATGCGAATAAAACGATGCCACCAAAATCTACTTGGGTTGAACCTAAGTTTTTGGTGGGTTTATTAACGCACTATTTTAATAAATAATCCAGAATTATTTTAAGGAATTTGTCAAAGCCCAATATCTAAAACCTAAAATTACTTTTTGAAAAGTGGTTAATTTCATCGGGTCTTTTTGATAAAAACTTGGCAAAATTAACTTGTTTAACTTCACCAATAATTTAAACATTTGCCTTTTCATAATTCTTAAGCTGTTTGTTTTTTAAATTTAAAAAGTAAGCCAATACAGCACAGCCGATTAAAAATAGTGCGGTAAATAAATAAGCTAAATCTCTCGAATTTTCTGCTTTATTAGTACTATTAGTTAAATTTTCGTTTTGATCCTGTAAATTTTTAATACTTCTTCTATAATTTTGTATACTTTCAGAATTGGTATTAACAGTCGTTTTTACTTCCTCCACTTGCAAATCTTTGTAATCCAATAAAATCTTTAATTCTTTAAAAATATCATTGTCGTTTAGTGCAATTTGCCTTAAAATTTCATTTGAATTTCTAATGTCTCTTTTAGTTTGAAAACCGAATATGCCTGTTTTAGTGTTTAAACTTTCATCGTATTGTCCAAATTTCGCACTTCTTTCAGCTAATAAGTTATTAATTTTTAATCGTTGAATTTCATAAGCTGAAGTATCTTGTGCAAATAGATTTATTGTAATTGAGTTTACAAACAAAATAAGGAATGCTATTTTCTTAATCATGATTTACTTTTTTATTGTTCAAGCAAACTCCATGCCTCAGCTTTGTTGGCAAAATTAGGTTTAACTTTTGCCCAAGTTTCAGTAAATAATTCAGATTTTCGATAACTTTCTAAATGTTCAGCAGATTGCCAATTACTAATCGTGAAAAATATTTCTGGCTGAGTTTCATGTTGTAATAATTGAACACTATTACATCCTTCAAAACTTGAAATTAGCGGTTTTACTTGATTAAATAGAGTTTTAAACTCTGACACAAAACTAGGAGTGAAGTGCATTTTTACAACTCGAACTAACATATTTTTGGTAATATTATTTTATGAAACTTGTCATTCAGAACGCAGTGAAGGATCTTTTTAAAATATTGAAATTGAGATGCTTCGCAACGCTCTGCATGACAATGGCTTTTATGGATGAAATTCCACTCGTACAATATCGCTGAGGTGTAAACCCAATAATCCGCTAGCTTTTCCCTTGTTAATTGCGATCTCCAAATGATTGCTAATTCCGAATAAACACAACTTTTCTCCTTCGGGAACTTCGTTATAATGCCAACTTAATTGAGTAATGGTTTCACTCTTTCTAAAATATAAAGTAAAATCGCGATTGCGTTGTATTTTGGTAAAAAGGTCTTTGGTGATATTGGTAATTACATTGCAAAAAGTATCAATATAAATTACACTTCCTCTAATTATATCTCGCTCTATTACAGGATGTAAAAGCATTCTTTGCTCAATTTCTCCTGTAGGTAAACCAATGTCCTTTAATTTCCCGCCTTTGGCTAAATGAATAGCTGCTTTTACAAAAATATCTACCAATGGAAAATGTAAATATTTTAAATCTTGCATAATATTTAGCTCCACTAATTCATCTGGAGCTTCATCTAATAACAAAGAAAAAATCCCGTTATCGGCGCCAACAAAATAATGATCTTTATAACGAAGTGCTATATATTTAGTGTTCTCGCTAAACACAGAATCGATGCCAATTAAGTGTACAGTATTTTTGGGAAAGTAAGGGTAAGCGTTTTTAAGCACGAAAGCGGCATAAGAAATATTAAAAGATGGAACTTCATGGGTAATGTCTACAATATTGGCAGTAGGTAGAATACTCAGGATACTGCCTTTTAAAGCAGCCTGATAAAAATCCTTGGAACCTAAATCTGTTGTTAATGTAATAATCGCCATTAAAAATTCAATATTTATTCTTATTCTTGTGTATAGGCAAATCGCCTACAAATATTCAATTTTTTAATCAAAATATACACTTCTAATTAAAAATACAATATTTTGAACGAACTAAAGCTAACATTAGAAACAACAGACCAAGTACAATTTTGGGGCGCCAACAATGAGCATTATGAGTTAATCAAAACTGCTTTCCCAAAATTAAAAATTGTAGCAAGAGGAAATGACGTTAAAGCGTTGGGAGATGAGGCTGAGTTAAAGGCCTTTGAGCAAAAGTTCGGACAATTAGTTGCCCATCTCGAAAAGTACAGAACGCTTTCTCATAACGATGTAGAATCTATTTTAGGTTCTAAAAGAACTACTGAAAAAACAGATGATGCTCCGGCAGCAGCAATTAATACAGGCGAAGTAATTGTTTTCGGTAATCATGGTTTAATGATTAAAGCTCGTACTGCCAACCAACGTAAAATGGTTGATAGTATTGGGAAAAACGATGTGTTATTTGCCATCGGCCCTGCCGGAACTGGTAAAACCTATACCGCAGTAGCTTTGGCAGTTAGAGCACTAAAAAACAAAGAAATTAAGCGGATTATTTTAACGCGACCAGCTGTTGAAGCAGGAGAGAGTCTTGGTTTTTTACCTGGTGATTTAAAAGAAAAGGTAGATCCATATTTACGTCCGCTTTATGATGCGTTGGATGATATGATTCCGCCAGAAAAACTGAAATTATATTTAGAAAATAGAACAATTGAAATTGCGCCATTAGCCTTTATGCGTGGTCGTACGTTAGACAACTGTTTTGTAATTTTAGATGAGGCGCAAAACTCTACCGATTTACAATTAAAAATGTTTTTGACACGGATGGGTCCAACAGCAAAATTTATTGTAACTGGTGATATCACTCAAATAGATTTACCTAAAAAAGCTCAATCTGGTTTGCACAATGCACTTCGGATTTTAGAAGAAATCAAAGGCATAGATATTATTTACCTAAACGGAGATGATGTAGTGCGACATAAATTGGTAAAAGCGATATTGAAAGCATATGGGGATATTCAGTAGGGAACAGAAAATATTACTCATAGAAAAGAAATATAGGAGAACAATATGCTTTATATTGACCTTAGTTATTCATTTTTTATTATTAAAAGTATTTGAGCTACTTGCCAACCCCACTACTATCACTCTAATTTTTACTGGTTTTGTTATCACTGGATTTTTTTTAAGGTATGTAAAACATCAAGCAATAAAAGATTTAGGCTGGGGACTTTTATACGGCACATTATTTTCAATTTGTATCATTATAGCTCTTTTTATTTATCTCACTACCCCTAATTTCTGCTAATTTGAATACAAATGCACCAAGTTCTCTTAAACAATACGTTAACCTTGTCTTTTGAACCTTTAGGTAAAAAGGTTAGGTTGATCATTTCAGAGGATGATGCTGAATTGGCATGTCGAAAAGAAACTATAAAGAATTTGAAGCATTTTTTAACAGAAGATGAAACAAAAATCTTTAAAGGAAGATTACAGTTAAATAAACAAGGAGATATTATTGAGGTATTGCTAAAAAACAAACCAATAGCTGTAGTTTCATCCATTGATTTTGAACAGATTTTAAATAAATTATAATAATTTTTAACCCTGTAGTCTTAAACCTACAGGGTTTTTATTTTAAAATCGTATTTTTATACCCTCATGAAAGCAATCAAAGAAACCCACTTTAATTTCCCACAACAAACCAATTTTTATAAAGGTAAAGTACGTGATGTGTATACCATTGACGATCAATTGATGGCAATGGTAGTTACCGACAGAATTTCTGCATTTGATGTAGTTTTACCAGAAGCTATTCCTTTTAAAGGACAAGTTTTAAATCAAATAGCTGCCAAATTTTTAGCTGCAACACAGGATATCGTTCCTAACTGGGTTTTATCTATTCCAGATGAAATGGTTACGATTGGAAGAATTTGTGAGCCTTTTAAAGTAGAAATGGTAATTAGAGGTTATTTAGCTGGTCATGCTTGGCGTGAGTATAGTGCAGGAAAAAGAGAGGTTTGTGGTGTTTCTTTACCTGAGGGATTAATTGAAAACGATAAATTACCTCAACCAATTATTACTCCGACAACAAAAGCAGCTGTTGGTCATGATGAAGATATTTCAAAACAAGATATTTTAGCCAAAGGAATAGTTTCATTAGTTGATTATACTCAACTTGAAGAATATACACAAGCATTGTACAAACGTGGAACAGAAATGGCTGCTGAGCGTGGTTTGATTTTAGTAGATACAAAATATGAGTTTGGTAAAGTAGGAGATACGATTTACTTAATAGACGAAATCCATACACCAGATTCATCTCGTTATTTTTATGCTGATGGTTATGCAGATCGACAAAAAACTGGCGAAGCGCAAAAACAATTATCTAAAGAATTTGTGCGTAAATGGCTAATTGAAAATAATTTTCAAGGTAAAGATGGTCAAGTAATTCCTGTAATGACACCAGAGATTGTAAATTCAATATCAGATCGTTATATAGAATTATATGAACAAATTGTTGGTGAAAAATTTGTTAAAAATCCTTCATCAAGCATTGTAAATAGAATAGAAGAAAATGTCATAAATGCGATTAACGATTTATTATCAAAATAATAATCGCTACTTTCGTTTTAAATAAATATACAATACCATGAACCGCCCATGATTTTAATCATGGAAAGCTCCATCAGACCATTAAAAAACAATAAATATAAACAGATGAAATTCTCTACAGATAAACACGAAAAATATGTTGTTTTAAAATTGGATGAACCAAAGTTCACCAATGATAATACGCCAGCATTAAAATCTGAATTTATCCTATTAAATACCGAAGGCTACCGTAATATTGTACTCGATTTATCGGCTGTAAAAGAATGTAATGATTCACAAGATTTAAGCTGTTTATTAGTAGGAGATAGGCTTTGCAAAAGCGCTGGTGGTGTTTTTATCGTAACTGGAGTGAATAATTCAATTGCCAATATCATTAAAATGTCTAATCTTCATCAATCGGTTACTTTTGTAAATAAGTTAGATGAGGCTACCGATTTAATCTTTATGGAAGAAATAGAGAAAGAATTGCGTGGTAGCGTAGATAAAGGATAATCTTTTAATGAAATTTGAAGTAACCATTTTGGGTAGCAGTTCTGCAACCCCGGTCTACAACAGAAATCCTACTGCCCAATTATTAAATTGCAACGAAAAATTTTACCTCATTGATTGTGGCGAAGGCACACAACAACAATTGATAAAATTTGGGTTAAAAGCATCTAAAATTAACTATGTTTTTATTAGCCATTTGCATGGCGATCATTATTTTGGCTTAATTGGTTTGCTATCTAGCATGCATTTAAATGGTCGAATAAAACCGTTATATATCTTTGCGCCAAAAGCGATACAAGAAATACTAGAGCTTCAATTTAAACACTCTGATACTAATTTAAGATATGAGTTGGTGTATTTTGAAATTGATGCAACGCAGCCAGCAATTATTTTTCAAAATGGCGATGTAACTGTAGAAACAATTGTATTAAATCATCGCATTCCTTGTACTGGTTTTAAATTTACGGAGAAAAAACGCTTACGTAAATTGATTGTAGAAAAACTAGAAAATGATGATGTTCCATTAGATTTATATCCATTATTAAAAAGAGGAGTGGATTTAACTTTACCTAATGGAAATGTTTTAAAAAATATAGATTACACTACAGATTCTGCTCACCCAAGATCGTATGCCTATTGTTCGGATACCTTAATGGATGAACTTTATTTCGACAGTATAAAAAACTGTGATACGTTATATCACGAAGCTACTTTTTTACATGAAATGCTAGAGAGAGCTAAAGAAACGCATCATACTACCGCTTTACAAGCCGCTGAAGTTGCCAAAATAGTAAACGCAAAGAAACTATTGATCGGCCACTTTTCTTCTCGTTATAAAACACTTGTTGAGCTTTTAGAAGAAGCAAAAACTGTTTTTGAGAATACAGAACTGGCTATTGAAGGAACTACTTATCAGATATAACTATGTCATTCAGAACGCAGTGAAGAATCTTTTAATGCGTTGAGATGCTTCGTTTCACTCTGCATGACAATATCTCTTTATTGCATAAAAAAAAACGCAGATGTACAGCTAAAATCTGCTCATCTGCGGCTATTAAATATCGTTTTACTACTTACTTATCTGTCTTATTACCACCTCCAAATACAGAGAAATGTACATAACGCTTAGGATTAGCTTTTAAATCTATCATTAAATTATCTAGATTTTTAGCAGCGTTAGTCAGATTATCGTACATCTGTTTATCGTTTATCAACTGACCTAACGAACCTTTTCCGTTTTTAACATCAGTAACTATACCTTGTAAATCAGCTACTGCTTTATTTGCATTATCAATGGTTTGTTTAAAGTTTAATGCTGCAACTTTATCTGTAACCGTATTTAAGTTTGTTAAAACAGCATCTATTTTAGCGCCATTGTTTTTAAAGTTGGCAGTAATTGCTTCAACATTTGATAAAATTGCAGAGAGTTTTGAACTTTCTGAACCTACCAATGCATCAACCTTTTTAGAAGTTGCCTCCAAAGAACCTAATGTAGAAGCAATACTGGTAAAACTTTTATCTACATTTTTCTGGAAATTCGGATTAAGAATAGAGTTTACACTTGTTAAAATCGAATCCATTTTAGCAATAATCAGCTCTGCTTTTTTCTGTACGGGTTGTACAGTTTCCATTAAGCCTTTTACTACATTGGCATTTAATGTATCACCATCTTTAGCGAAATTTTTATCGTTTCCTAAAATCATTACAATGGCTTTTCCACCTAAAAGATCGGTGCTTTCTAATCTAGCAATTGTATTTTTCGGAATTTCATATTCATCCTTCACTTTCAACGTTGCAATAATGGTTCCGTTGGGTTGTAAAGTTAATTTATCAACTCTACCAATTTGAAAACCATTAATTAATACAGGTTTTGAAACGCCTAAACCTTCAACATGAGAATATCTGGCATATAGAACAGTTTCACTAGAAAATATAGAGTTTCCTTTTAAAAAGTTATAGCCAATTATTAATAAGGCAATGGCAAATGCTGCTAATACGCCTACTTTGGTTTCGTTTTTTATCTTCACGTAGTTTGGTGTTTATTAAATCTCAATTTCTTTTTTGTATTGTTTTATTGCATTAACAATAGCAGTAACTATTTCTTCTTGGCCAGCTGCTGAGTTAATATAATCTTCTTCTGCCGGATTAGAAATAAAACCAATTTCCGTTAGTACAGATGGCATAGCTGCACGTTGCAATATCAATAATCCTTGTTCTTTAACCCCTCTATTAACTCTTTTATTAACATTGGTGTAGTTTTTTTGAATCATCTTTGCTAAAGCTAAACTTTTAGTTCGGTAAAGAGATTTGTACAAAGATAACATAATTAATTCTTCAGGATTTGTAGGATCGTATGTCCCTTTCTTTTTGTAATCTTTATCCTTTAAAATATCTTCATTTTCCTTTAAACCAGCGTCCATTTCATTTATACGGCGATAAGCACCCACAAATGTTTCGGTACCTCTTGTAGTTCTATCACTGCCACCCATCGAGTTGCAGTGGATAGAAATAAATAAATCGGCTTTTGCATCGTTAGCTATTTCCGCTCTGCGATACCAATCTACATCAACATCCGTTTTACGAATTTGAATAATTTTAATATTTGGTAATTCTTCTTCTAATTTTTTTCCCAGTTTTAATGCAACCTTAAGCGCAACATTTTTTTCTAATGAATATTTGCCAGCTGCACCTGGTTTAACTCCACCATGACCTGCATCAATTACTATAGTTCTGATTTTATAACCCTGCGCTAGAACGTTACTTGAATAAAAGGAAAGAAATATAATTGCAAAGGTTAGCAGGGCACTTTTTAATCTCATTTAAACTAATTTTGATACAAATTTATAATAAATATCGTCAACTATATTTCTACACTCGTTTTGTAGGCTTCTATGGCTTTTAACAGACAATTGGTAATTTCTATTTGGCCAGCTTCCGAGTTCATGTAATCTTCTTCGCCAGGGTTACTAATAAAACCAATTTCTGTTAAAATAGCTGGCATACCAGCACGAGCCAATACCGCCAAACTTTTTTCCTGTACGCCTCTATTTATTCTGCCAACTTGTATGTATTCATCTTGCACAAATTTAGCCAGTTTTAAACTTTGAGTTCTAAAGGTGTTTTTCATTAAGGATAAAATGATGGCACTTTCCGGATCATCTGGATTAAAACCATCATAGTTTTCCTTATAGTTATCCTCTAAAAAGATAGATGAATTTTCACGTTTAATTGCGTCATCTTGCTCATTTACACGTCCACTCCCAGATACAAAGGTTTCTACACCTTTGGTGGATGTACTTTTAGCATATCGAGTTTTATACACTGGAACTTTTTTGCCTTTTTTATTTCTGGTATAGCCACTAATATAACGAGTACCATACACTGGCATATCATTACAATGAATAGAAATAAATAAATCTGCTTTTGCATTATTAGCAATGGCAATTCGTTCATAAAGTGGAATAAAAGTATCATCCTGTCGAGTAAAAATTACTTTTACATCCTTTAAATTGTCTTGAATTAGCTTACCTAATCGCAAAGCTGTTTTTAAAGCAACATCCTTTTCTGTAGAATATAATCCTCTTGTACTACCGTCTTTTCCGCCGTGACCAGCATCGATAACAATTGTTTTTATTTTGTATTCTTGTGCAAGTAATTGATTATCAATACCTAAAATAAATAAGGCAGAAATAAATAGTATCAAAATTGCATTTGGTCTAACCAATGGTATATTTTTCATTAATTTTGAACGTTTTGGGATAAACATTATTGCAAAAATAACATTCACACACGAATTTGAAACTTTTACGCGATATCATTTTTATTATTGCCGCTCTTTTATTAACATCTGTTGGTAACAAGGCGCTAGCTTCGTCTAATTTTTCCTTTCAACAGGTAACAAAACAAACAGATTCTACTAAAAGAGATACATCTAAGGTCAAAATGAAAAAAAGTGAGCTAGATGAAAAAGTTGAATACTTTGCTAAAGATTCTACACATGTAGACAGAAAAAATGGCATCATGTATTTATATGGTGGAGCACGCGTAACGTATCAAGATTTTGAACTAGATGCAGATTACATCAGATTTAATTCTAAAACCAATACCATTTTTGCAAGAGGCGTTAAAACCGATAAAGGTAAATACGTTGGCAGGCCGATTTTTAAAATGGGTAAAGACGGTTCTTCCATTGCAGATTCATTAACATATAATACAAAATCACACAAGGGTACGGTAAATGGCGTATTTACTGAACAAGAAGGCGGTTATTTTTCTGGTGGCAAAACTAAAATGCAACCCGATAATGAATTTAATGTAGCTGGTACAACGTATAGCACTTGTAATTTGCCCGAACCGCATTATGGTATACACATCACCAAAGGGATTGCAACAGAAAATCAGATTATTACTGGACCAGTTTATTTAGAATTTGAGCGAGTTCCATTGCCAATTGCTATCCCTTTTGGCTTTTTCCCTAAGCCCAATAAAAAATCATCAGGTATTATATTACCAACACCAGGTGAAGATGCAACAAAAGGTTTTTCACTAACTAATGGAGGATATTATCTGACTTTAAACGATTATTGGGATGCAAGATTAACTGGCGATATTTATACAAACGGCTCATATCACCTAAATTTAGCTACAAACTATATTAAACGCTATAAATTTGGCGGTAATTTTAATTTAGCTTATGCAAGCGATAGGCAAGGATTAGAAGGAACACCAGAATACGATCCACAAAAAAACTTTCACATCGGTTGGACGCATAGCCAAAATGCAAACGCCAAACCTGGTACAACATTTAGCGCTTCAGTAAACGCAGGTACAGGAAATTATTTTAGCGTTTCTGCGGCAAATGGAACGTATGATATTAATCAGATTGCTAGTAATACCATGAGTTCCAGTATTGCATACGGAAAAGTTTTTGGAGATGGACTCTTTAATTTAACCACTTCACTTTCTCATAGTCAAGAAACTCGAGCTAAAACAATTTCATTAACCTTGCCACAAGTGAGTTTAAACATGTCTACCATTAGCCCTTTCGATTCTAAAAATAGAGTGGGTGAGCAAAAATGGTTTCAGAAAATTACAGTAGGTTATAGCATGCAGGCAAGTAATACGGTAAGCACAAAAGAAGATTTATTATTTGATAAAGATGGATTAAAAAGATTTAGAAATGGAATGCAGCACTCTATTCCTATCAGTTTGCCTTTTACGGTTTTAAAATATTTTAACTTTAATAGCAGTGTAAACTATAATGAACGTTGGTATTTACAAACTGTTCAAAACAGATATTTTAAAAGACCAAACTCATCAGATAGTGTGGCTATTGATACTGTGAATGGTTTTAAACGTGCTGGCGAATATTCATTAAGTCTAGGCATGTCTACAAAAATATATGGCGGAAAGAAATTTAAAAACTTAGGTGGTATTAAAGCAATACGACACGTAATGACACCTAACATTAGTTTTTCTTATAAACCAGATTTCTCTACCAGCAATTATGGCTACTATAAAAACAAAGTATATTACACCAATGATTTAAGGCCAGGTAAAAGCATACCATTAGATGGTGATAACTTTGTGAGAGATTATCAGGGCTTACCCGAAAAGTATTCCATATTTGAAGGCGCACAATATGGTGGTCCATCCGCTGGTAAACAAGCAAGCATAGGTTTTTCAGTAGATAATAATGTAGAGTTAAAAGTTGCAAATTCAAAAGACACCACAGGAACAGGTGAAAAGAAAATACCAATTATACAAGGTTTAAATTTTTCTAGCTCTTATAATTTTGTTGCCCTAACTAAAAAACTAGCACCAATAAGTTTTGGAGGAAGATCTCAATTTACAGATAAACTAGGTTTTAACTTTAGCGGGGTTTTTAGTCCGTATGCAGTAGATAATGTTGCAATAACTTCAGGTTCTGGCACAACGCAAACCACAACATATCAATACCAAGAAGTGGATAGATATGTATGGAAAGATGGTAAATTACCACGATTAACCAGTTTTAATTTCTCTTTCGATTACAGTTTAAATCCAGATGCGCTAAAAGGTCGCAATAAAAACATGGATGCGCTTAAAAATCAAACAGAACAACAAGGAAGAACGCAAGAGCAAATTGAGCAACTACAAGCTATCAGTAGAGATCCAAATGCCTTTGTAGATTTTAACATTCCATGGAATCTTGCCTTTTCATACAGTTTCAATTATAACAATTCCTTAGGTTTAGCTTCAACAAGAAGTATAAGTAATACGGTGAATTTTAATGGAGATTTCAACCTAACTCCAAAATGGAAAGTTCAATTTAACTCTGGTTATGATTTTAAAGCTAAAACTGTTGCATACACCTCATTTGCAATTTACCGAGATTTGCATTGCTGGGATTTAAGCGCTAACTGGGTTCCTTTTGGTAGTTACCAAAGCTATTCGATAGATATTAAAGTAAAAGCATCTATCCTTCAAGACCTTAAACTAAGTAAACGTAAAGGCTATTACACAAAATATTAGGTTTTAATTATATAGTAATTTTATAAAATTGATTGTTCATACAATCATAAATCGTACTTCTAAAATTGTAAATTAAATTTATGCTGGCGGAAATCATTACCATAGGTGACGAAATACTAATTGGTCAAATAGTAGATACCAATTCTGCATGGATGGGTAAAGAATTAAATACTATTGGCATTAGTGTAAAGCAAATTACATCAGTTTCTGATAATGCAGAACACATTATACAAGCCTTAAACGAAGCTCAAAAAAGAGTAGATATTATCTTAATTACTGGCGGATTAGGTCCTACAAAAGACGATATTACTAAACTAACCTTATCTAAATACTTTAATATGCCATTGAGGCGAGATCAGGCTACACTACAACATGTAACCGAAATTTTTGCTCGCCTTAATAGGCCAATGATTGATGTAAACATCAAACAAGCCGATGTACCCGATGGCTGTACCGTTATTCAAAATAAAAATGGTACCGCACCCTGCATGTGGTTCGAGGTAAATGGAAAAATTATCGTTTCAATGCCAGGCGTACCTTTCGAAATGATGTATTTAATGGAAGAAGAAATTTTACCTCGCCTTAAAAAAGCATTCACTTTACCTTTCATTGTACACAAAACAATTCTAACATCAGGCTTAGGAGAATCATTTCTTGCCCAGCAAATAGAAGATATAGAAGATAGCTTACCAAGTCATATTAAACTAGCATATTTACCTAAACTTGGGCAAGTACGACTACGATTAAGCGCTACTGGTAACAATGAAACAAGTCTAAAAGCAGATGTTGATGTATATGCACAACAAATTATACAACGGATAAATTCATACGTAGTAATTGATGAAGATGTAGCATTAGAAAAAGCAATTTTAGATAAAATGAAAGCTAAAAACCTCACACTTTCTACTGCCGAAAGTTGTACAGGAGGCTACATTGCACATTTAATTACACAACATGCAGGTTCATCAGCTGTTTTTGCTGGCGGAGCCGTTGCTTACTCTTACGATTTAAAAGAATCTATTCTAGGCGTAAAACATCAAACCTTAACAGAATTTGGCGCTGTAAGTGGACAAACCGTAAAAGAAATGGCACAAGGTGCAATAACTCATTTTAAAACCGATTACTCAATTGCAGTTAGTGGTATTGCTGGTCCAGATGGCGGTATGCCAGGTAAACCTGTTGGTACTGTATGGATCGCCATCGCATCGAAAGATGAAGTAGTAGCAAAGCTGTTCACCTTTAGTAACAAAAGGATACAAAATATAGAGCGTTCTGCCACAGCAGCTTTAACCATGTTGCTAAATCTATTAAAACAAGATAGTTAGCCAACCACAGATTTCTAAAAGTTAAAACAAAATCTGCACATCTGCGGCAAAACAACTATGTAGCCTATGTTTCTATGTGGTTTAATTTCTACCAAAACTTATATTAATTACAGGAAAAGGCGTACTTTTGCCCTCAGTTACCAATTATAAACGCATAAAACAATATGGCTCAATACGAATTATTGTTACCAAAAATGGGAGAGAGTGTTGCAGAAGCAACCATCATTAAGTGGACTAAACAACCAGGAGATTTAATTCAACTGGATGATACCATATTAGAAATTGCAACTGATAAGGTAGATTCTGAAGTGCCATCGCCTGTGGCTGGTAAATTGGTTAAACAACTTTTTGCAGCCGATGACGTAGTACAAGTAGGCGCAGTAATTGCAATTATAGAAATTGAAGGCGCAGCAGAAAGCACACCTGTTGTAGAAACTAAACAAGAAGTAGTTCCAGCTCCAGTAGCAACTCCAGTTGTAGAAAACATTCCAGGTATTACTCAATTACCTGCTACTAAAACAGAAGAAAATAATCCTCAAGATTTTAAAAACTCAGATCGTTTTTATTCACCTCTGGTAAAAAATATAGCTGCACAAGAGAATATTACAGTTGCAGAACTTGATCAAATAAAAGGTAGCGGAGCCGAAGGACGTTTAACTAAAGACGATCTATTAAACTATATCCAAAGCAAAAATGGTGGTGCTCCAATTCAAACAACACCTGTTGTTACACAAGCATCAACTCCTGTCGAAGTCAGCAAACCTGTAGTTCCAACTGCAAAACCTGTAACTTCAGTAAGCGGTGGCGATGAAATTATAGAAATGGATAGAATGCGTAAACTTATTGCCGAGCACATGGTAATGAGTAAACACACTTCGCCACACGTAACTTCATTTGTAGAGGCCGACGTAACCAACATGGTGATGTGGCGAGATAAAGTGAAAAAAGCATTCGAGCAACGCGAAAACGAAAAGATCACCTTCACACCAATATTTATAGAAGCAGTAAGCAGAGCGATAAAAGATTTCCCAATGATTAATGTAACCGTAAACGGAACGCAAATCATCAAAAAGAAAGATATAAATATCGGTATGGCAGCAGCTTTACCAAGCGGAAACTTAATTGTACCTGTCATTAAAAATGCAGACCAATTAAATTTAGTAGGCTTAACCAAAGCAGTTAACGATTTAGCCTCTCGTGCTCGTAACTCTAAATTAAAGCCCGATGAAACCCAAGGCGGAACATTTACCCTAACAAACGTGGGGTCTTTTGGAAACGTAATGGGTACGCCAATTATCAATCAGCCGCAAGTAGCAATTTTAGCAGTCGGTGCAATTAAAAAGAAACCAGCAGTTTTAGAAACCGAATTTGGCGATGTAATTGCAATCCGTCATATGATGTTCCTTTCCCTTTCTTACGATCATAGAGTAGTTGATGGTGCATTAGGTGGTTCTTTTGTTCGTCGTGTAGCAGATTATTTAGAGAATTGGGATATCAACAGAGAGATTAGTTAGTTCATTGGTTCATTAGCTCATTTGGACGAAGCTTAAAAATAAGTATTGAAAGGCCTGTGTTTCACAGGCCTTTTTTGTATCAACATTTCCCGTCATTTCTACTGTAGCAGAGAACCACGTGGTGCTCAGCGAAGCTAAACCTTTAAACACTGCATTCAAAAACATTTCTCTCTCCCCCCAACTAGCCATAGTAATAGTAAGCTATAAAACTGTTTAGATTTATTATTAATACACCCCTTTCTTGAGGTTTTTTTGTTAAAATTTGTTAATTTTCAATTAAGATAAACTTAATCTAGAAAACTATGAACAGAAAATCTATCCTAATTCTATTCGGATTCTTGCTGTTTGCCATGGTTACTTATGCCCAAAAAACAATAAGTGGCAAGGTAACCGATGCAGCAGATGGTAACGGAATCCCAGGCGCAAGTGTACTTGTAAAAGGCACAACTGCGAGTGCAACCACACAATCTAATGGTACATATACCATTAATGTACCGGCAAATGGTACAACTTTAATATTTACGTATTTAGGTTTCGAAACCCAAGAAGTTACTATTGGAAACAGAACCCAAATTAACGTTGCTTTAACCACCAGTACACAAACGTTAGAAGGCATAGTAATAACCGCACTAGGCATTAAACGGAGTGAAAAATCTATTGGTTATTCAACACAACAAGTTGGAGGAGATAATTTAACCCTAACCAAAGAAACAAATGTTTTAGGCGCTTTAGCAGGTAAAATAGCTGGAGCACAAGTAACAGGTTCATCTGGTGCAAGCTTAGGTGGAACACAAAAAATTAAAATTAGAGGGGTAAACTCTGTAACAGGCGGTGGCCAGCCATTAATTGTTGTAGATGGTACACCAATTTCTAATTCAAACTTTAGTAGTTCAAATAGTAATGGTGTCGATTATGGAAACATCGGACAAGATGTAAACCCAGAAGATGTAGCTAACATTAGTGTATTAAAAGGCCCTGCGGCATCTGCACTTTATGGTTTAAGAGGTCAGTACGGCGTTATTTTAATTACAACCAAAAAAGGAACCAAAGGTGCAAAAAAGGTAGAAGTGAGTTTAAATTCAGCATTTTCTATGGAGCGTGTTGCTAACTTTATGCCTTTGCAAGATATTTATGGCGTTGGAAATAACCAGACATTTCAAACATTTTCTACTGGTGAAAAATATGTGAATGGTAACGATGAAAGTTGGGGCCCAAAAATGGATGGAACTCCAGTAAGAATGTATTATAGTTTTTACCCTCAAGATCCAGAATTTGGTAAATTAACACCATTCGTTCCACAACCAAATAATATTAAAGATTTCTTTGAAACAGGATTTAATGCAAACAATGGCGTAAGTGTTACCGGATCTTCAGAAAATTCTACATTTAGATTAGGCTATACCAATGCTTACATCAATGGTACTTATCCAAACTCATGGTTAAAAAGGAATAATCTTAACTTAAACGCTTCATTTAATATTACAGAAAAATTAGTTGTTGGCGCAAATGTTAACTATGCAAATAACAAAGCACAAAGACCAGTGCAAGGGTATCAAGGTTCTTTTACAGGAGCAAACCAATGGTTTCAACGTAATATAGATATCAACAGATTAAAAAATTATAAATATCCAGATGGTACAATATTAAATTGGAATGTTAACCCAAGTACTTCCGGTGCTACATTAGGTACAATTGTAACTAATAGACCTTCCGATTGGAATAATCCATATTTTGATGCCTACGAAAACTTAAATTTAGATGATCGTGATCGTTTATTTGGCGATGTTAACCTATCTTATCAAGTATTACCAGAATTAAAATTAAGCGGTTTTATCAGATCAGATAGATATACACAAAACATAAATAGAAGAAACGCAATAGGTGGCCGTTTAGATGAAAGCTACAGTACAGGTAAATACCAAAGTGCAGATAACAACTACGAATTTTTAGCGCAATACACTAAAAAATGGAACGAGTTTGATTTTAACCTAAATGCAGGTGCAAATTTACTAACTCAAAAATACGATTACGTAACTTCAGCAACCAGTGGTGGCTTATCTTCACCTGGTTTTTATAGCATTGAGGCATCAGTAGATAGACCTTTATCATTTAACTATTTAAGAGAAAAACAAGTAAGAAGCGTGTATGCAATGGGTTCTATTGGCTACAAAGACACCTACTTTATAGATGCTTCCGTTCGTAATGATATATCATCAGCATTGCCAGATAATAACAACTCATATTGGTATCCATCAGTATCTGGTAGTTTTGTTTTTAGTAACCTAATTAAAAGTAAAGCGCTTTCATTCGGTAAATTAAGAGCCTCTTACGCAATAGCAGGTTCAGATTTATCACCTTATGAAACGCAAATAAATTATACCACCGGTACTGTATATAAAAATACAACCAGTACAGTAACAACAGGCTCGGTACCCGATAAACTTAAAAACCCGAACATTAAACCATCATTTGCAAATTCATTTGAAGCAGGTATAGATTTAAGGTTTTTAAACAATCGCGTAGGCTTAGATTTTACTTATTACAAACAACGTAACAAAGATCAAATTATAGACTTAACAGTATCTGGAGCAAGTGGTTTTACAGGCACAGTAGTAAATGCAGGCGATATCCAAAATCAAGGTATTGAATTAACATTAACTGGTAAACCAATAGTATCAGATTTCTTTACATGGAATTCTACCATCAACTTTGCCAGAAATAAAAGCAGAATTAACGAATTATATCCAGGTATAAACGTGTATCAATTAGATAATAATGTTTATTCAAGTCAAACTGTGTTTTTAAATGCAACAGTTGGTAAAGAGTTTGGTTCTTTAGTTGGTCCAGGTTATCTAACAACCGCCAACGGCGATCTAGTAATAGGTACAGATAACTTACCAGTTCAACAATTAAATAAAGATTTC
Organism: Pedobacter planticolens; assembly: GCF_014172375.1. Taxonomy (GTDB): domain Bacteria; phylum Bacteroidota; class Bacteroidia; order Sphingobacteriales; family Sphingobacteriaceae; genus Pedobacter; species Pedobacter planticolens. The sequence continues at coordinate 1,467,189 of NZ_WNXD01000001.1, read as the reverse complement.
GGTTCTGTAGTGCCACAATTTACAGGTGGTTTTATCAACAACTTTAAAATCGGTAAATTCGATTTAGGCGCAATGATAGACTTCCAAAAAGGCGGACAGTTCTTTAGCTGGAGTAAAATGCTAGCAGTAAAATCTGGTCAAGCAGAAGAAACAGCAATGTTAAACGCAAATGGTGTAAATGTTCGCGAACCACTTGCAAATGGAGGAGGTGTTTTAGTAACAGGTGTTTCTCAAACAACAGGACTTCCAGTGTCTAACTATGTAGATGCCCGTGCTTTTTTCAGAAACAAAATCGGAACACAAATTTACGAAGAATGGTTGTTTAGTGCCTCTTACATTAAACTAAGAGAAGTAAGCCTAGGTTATACATTTGATAAAACTATATTGAAAAAGCTTCCTTTTAAATCAGTTAGAATTGCAGCAATTGCTCGTAATCCAACAATGATTTGGCAAAAAGCACCAAAAGGATTAGATCCTTCAGAATTATCAGCAGGTAGTGCTTCAATTAGCTGGATAGAAAAAGGTGAACTTCAAACAGTTCGTTCTTTTGGTTTTAATTTAAACGTTACTTTTTAATTAGCTCATTATGAAATTATTCAATAAAATACTCATTACAGCAACAGCGATTTGCTTATTCGCTAACGGATGTAAAAAGTTCGATTCCAGATTAAGTACCGATCCAAACAACCCGGCAACATTATCAAGCATGCAATTGATAGCCAATGCCGAGTTCTTTTTGCCAGATATCAGCTCATCACCAAATGGTGTACATTATGCTCAATACCTATCGTTAACAGCTTTTACAGATAATAGCAGATTTGTACCAACCAACTTTAATTTTTATACATGGTACAGCGGCCCGATGAAAAACTTAGATGAGGCAATTTTGGTTGCCAAAAATCTAAGCGACGGACCATTACAAAACCAAAAAGCAGTCGCTAAAATTTTAAAAGCATACTTTATGTGGTATGTAACCGATAGATGGGGCGACTTACCCTACACCGAAGCACTAAAAGGAGATGCCAATTACACACCAAAATACGATACACAACAAGCCATCTACAATAGCCTATTTGCATTATTAGATCAAGCAAATAGCGAAATCACATTAACAAACGGTAATGTTAAAAATGATATCGTTTACAACGGTGATATTGCAAAGTGGAAAAAACTAGGCAACACAATCCATTTACTAATGGCTTTACGTCTTTCTAAAATAGATGCCGCCAAAGGACAAGCAGAATTTGCTAAAGCAATGGCTAATGGTTTAATGACAGCCAATACCGATAATTTAGCTTATCCCCATTTAGCAGAACAAGCCAATGAAAACTATTGGTACAACTCATTTACCCGTTTAGGCAGAAACTGGTACGCACTAAGCAACACCCTGGTAAACTACATGAAACCCCTAAACGATCCACGTTTACCAATTTATGGCAACCCAAATTCTACAGGCGCATACAACGGTTTAGAATTTGGTAAAGCATCACCAACAACTGCCGATATTAATGCATCATCATTACTAGGAAGCACTTTACGTTTGCAAAACTCACCAGTACAGTTGGTAACTTATGCGCAGCAATTATTTGCACTAGCCGAAGCAGCTAAACTAAACTGGATACCAGGTAGCGATGCTCAAGCATTAATTTATTACAACAGTGCAGTAACAGAATCTATCAGACAGTGGACAGGTTCTACTGCAACTGCAGCAGCATTTTTGGCACAACCAACCGTAGCTTATGACCCTATAAATGCATTGAGCCAGATTGGTCACCAACGATGGGTACATTTATTCTTACACGGTTACGAAGGTTGGTCCGAGTGGAGAAGAACAGGCTTCCCGAACCTAACCTTGCCTGTCGGAATTAATGGAGGCTTAATGCCCAGAAGAGATGGTTATCCAACTCAAGAGCGCTCTAATAATTTAGCCAACTACAATGCAGCCGTTGCCGCATTTCCCTATGGCGGTACAGATGGCTTAAACGCTAGAGTATGGTGGGACAAACCCTAGCCACTACTTAATTAGCATCATGTCATCCTGAGCTTGTCGAAGGATATTACATACCATCAGTTTGAATCTCACCAACCGAAATAAATAAAAAGTCCTGTTCTAATATAGAGCTGGACTTTTTTGTTTGAAAAGCAAATGTAGTAGTTCTTCTCAACGTCAGCCTTGCTTTACACTACAAGTCCTCGCTTCGCTGCTGGCTTTCCATTACAATCAGGTTTAAAAACAAAAACTTTGCACAATATAAACACACGTTCGTCATTCATTTTGTCATTCAGAGCGAAGCGAAGAATCTCTAACATCTCTGCAAAAAGGAGATTGCTTCGTGCCTCGCAAAGACACCGTCTTACAGAGCCAGCTATAACGGCGGCGAGCTTAAAAACAACTCTTTACCTAACTACTACTTCGCTTGGAATGGCAACTGCAACTAGTAAAATAACCTAATTATGCCCAAAAAACAAGTAGCACAAACCTATAGCAGTACAAATACCAACAAAATCGGCCAATAACATTGCCCAAACAGAATAACGACTATTCTTCACATTAACAGCGCCAAAGTAAACAGCAATTACATAAAACGTAGTATCAGAAGAACCCTGTAAAATAGCCGACAATTTACCAGCAAACGAATCTACACCATGAGTTTCCATAGTACTAATCATCATTCCACGAGCACCACTGCCACTTAAAGGCTTAATTAGTGCAGTAGGTATACCATCAATAAAGCGAGTATCAGCCCCCATGGCAGAAAAAACACTTTTAAAACCATTAATCACTAAATCAAAAGTTCCGCTAGTGCGTAATAAACTAATAGCAATTAACATCCCCACCAAATATGGAATAATACGAATAGCAGTATCAAAACCACCTTTAGCACCCTCTACAAAAGCATCAAAGATGTCAATCTTTTTATACAAGCCACCCAAAACAATAGATAGAAAAATGAATAGCAGTAAGCCATTACTTAACAATCCAGAAAAAGATTGTAACCCAGCAGTACTTAAATTAACCAAATAAAGTACCATCACTGCAATCAAAGCAGAAATACCCAAAACCCAACCCAAAATAACAGGTTGAAATATGTTAATCTTTTGTTTAAAGGAAACAATTAGCATCGCTGCAATAGTAGCTACAAATGTAGCTATCATACAAGGGATAAATATTTCAGTAGGGTTTACAGATTTTAATGAAGCCCTAATTGCAATAATACTAACCGGAATTAAGGTTAAACCAGAAGCATGTAAACACAAAAACATAATTTGCGCATTAGAGGCAGTATCCTTATTAGGATTAAGTTCTTGTAAACTTTCCATCGCTTTAATACCAAATGGCGTTGCAGCATTATCTAAGCCTAACAAATTAGCAGAAAAATTCATTACCATGTGTCCAGTAGCAGGGTGTCCTTTAGGTATATCCGGAAATATTTTAGAAAAGAATGGGCCAATTACTCTTGATAATAAACGAATACCACCTGCTTCTTCTGCAATGCTCATAAAGCCCATAAATAAAGCCATTACACCAACTAAGCCAATACAAATATTTACAGCATTTAAACAAGTCTGTATTACACCATCAACCTTAGTTAAATTAGTCGGATCATCGGCCTTGCCAATAACCATCCAACTGAAAATATCTGTTTGCCCGAAAAAGAAACATTTAATACAGGCTACTACTATAGCTACAATGATAAAACCTGACCAAATTCTACTTAATGCCATTTGCTTTTAATTTTGATGTTGAATGTAGTATTTTTTTAAAGTAATATCCCATTTTCGAAAGATAAAATAGTTTTATCTCCATCTAGTAGCTCAAAATTAGCATTTTGATATAAAATGATGTTGCCGTTTAAGGAAAGGGAAGGTGAAGAATAATTATGATACGCATCGCAAAAACTTAAATCTCCAATATCCTGAATGCTATACTTTTTAAAAGTACTATTGCCATCAGCATTTGGGTATTCATCGTAATTAATACCTACACTTACTGCAATTCCACCCAATAAAACCCCATGAATTAGCATATGAAAAATTTGCTTGTTGTTTTTAGGAATAGCGAAGTAGTTTTTTAAATCTTGCTTTTCATAGCTTTTTGTAGCAATAGCCAACAATCCCGATAGAATAGCAGTGAAATAATGTTTTCTAATTTCTTGTTTCTCATAATCGCTTGCATATCCGCCAGCCTCTATTAAAACGGTAGAAGTGCCAGCCTTTTGAAAGTTATCTCCAAAGGCACGAGGTTCAAACTCATCATCAAATAAACCTATATGTTTTGGTAGGAGTTGATCTAACTCGCTAAACATATCTGCAATGACCAACATGGCATTTTCTCGAGTTTTATTAACGCTTAATTCTTCGTCAGTTGCTGGTGCTAAAAAGGATAGGGTAGCAGGTTTTAAGGTTCCTGTTACGCTCCATAACGTTTGTTGGTCGTGCAAATTAAAGCCGAAATCAGGTTTAATATCAGCTCTGCATTGTTTCAATAGCTTTGCCTCTGGTGAAGTTTCCTTTAAAAAATCACGATTAATATCTATTTGTTGTGCGTTTCGTCTAGTAAATACCTCCGCACCGTCTGGGTTAACCATCGGGATGAAGAACAATTGACAGTTTTCAGTTATCAGCTTTGCTAATTGATGATCGCTTTGTAAAAAAGTAAAGAGATCAAACAAAGCCATTGTACCCGTAGCTTCATCGCCATGCATTTGGCTCCACAGCATTACTTTAGTAGCACCGTTTCCAAACTTAACCAAATTGATGCTTTTGCTTTTTACAGATTTGCCAAGTTCATTTACCTCAAAATCGCCAGGTAATTGGTTTAGTAAATCAACTATAGTATCATGCTTAAAAAAGCGGTCTTTCAACCGCTTCTCTTTAAATATCTCGTAATTGTTGAGGATAGATTTGATGGTCATTTCAATTCTTTTTTTAAAATAAGTCATTGCGAGGGCTAAAACGACGAAGCAATCTATCTAGTATGAAAGATTGCTTCTCCCGATGAAAAATCGAGATCGCAATGACGATTGACTAAATGTTAATTGCCAGCTGTAAACTGATTATGGTTTATCATCTGTTAGCTCAAAACCCCAAGTTCTACCTTTGTCTATTGCAGGTATACCCCCAGTCATCCATATTGGAGCTTTAGCGCCTTTTAAATAGTAATCAAAAAACTGTTGCTCTCTAATTTGAATATCTTTTCTATTCTGACGTAGCACTAAATTATGTGCTTCATTATTGTAATTTAACAACCAAACTGGTTTACCCAAACGTTTCAAACCTGTAAACATCTCAATACCTTGGTACCAAGGCACAGCTCCATCTGCATCATTACTCATGATAACAACAGGCGTTTTTACTTTTGGTAAATTAAACAAAGGAGAATTTTCTATATATAATTCAGGTTTTTCCCACAGTGTAGCACCAATTCTACTTTGCGTTTTTTCATATTGAAACTGTCTATTCATACCACTTTCCCAACGAATACCACCGTAAGCCGATGTCATGTTTACTACCGGTGCACCAGCCCATGCTGCTGCATACATATTTGTTGCTGTAATTAAATGTGCAACTTGGTAACCGCCCCAACTCTGACCTTGAATACCAATTTTAGTTCCATCTACCCATGCATTTTTCTTTAAACTTTCTACACCCGAATTGATAAATTCTTCAGCAGATTTACCCGGATGACCTGTTTCATAACTAATATCTGGTGCGAAAACTAAATAACCGTTACTTACAAAAAATGGAATATTTAAACGAGATGGTGTAGGAGCAGGGGCATTATAAGCATACAATCCTTCAGAAAGTTTCTCATAGAAATACACAATCATCGGGTACTTTTTATTCGGATCGAAGTTTTCTGGTTTATACAAAATACCATCAGATTTATATCCTTTTGGTGTAGTCCATTTTACTAACTCGGCAGTACCCCAATTGTAATTAGCTTGCTGAGGGTTTGTACTACTTAGTTTCAACGCGGTTTTCAAATTATCTTTAGATAGGTAAACATCTGGAGAAATAGTATAATTTCCTTTATCAAAAAGGATAACATCTGCATCTTTAGCTTTTACCAAATTAGAATATTTAAATGGTGCCATAATCACTAATTCTGGCACTTTGTTATCATTTAATGCTTTACGGTAAAAACCATTTTCTTTTGTGGTGTTGTTAAATGCATCTAACCATAGTACCTCTTTTTTAGTGAAAAATCTAAAATCAGGGTTTATTCTTTCTACACGAAAAGTGATATTGTTCGTTCTACCAAAACCATTTGTTAAGTTCTTAGCCGAAGTTCCATCAGGAGAAATTTGCCAAATATCATAACGATCGTACAATAAAACCGCTTTGTCTTCTTCTAACCAGCCTGCAACACCATAGCTATTTGGATCATCGGGCACATCATTTTCTTCATCGTAGAATTTCGCTGTCATGTTAGCGGTGATGATACTTGTTTTTCCAGTAGTAACTTGGTATGTTTTCCAAAGCTTCACTTTCTTATCGTAATATAAAATATAATTGCCATCAGGCGATGCCGAAGCATTTCCATCTAAGCTTTCTAGAATTTTTTTTCGCACACCAGTTTTGGTATCAACTAAATAATAATCACGTACCGAACCGCCAGTCCATTGTGCTGGAATGCGATTTCCGTAATCGGTTGATGCCAATACAAAAGCAGCATTACCTTCGTTTACCAAATTAGCATCTGGGAGCTTTGCATCAGTTAAAGGCACAATTTTAGGATCGGTGCCATAAATATCTATTGCAGTTAAGTAGCTTCTTTTAGCTTCTCGGTCTGCATTTTTTAATTGCATTGGCTGTAAATAATCATCTTTATACCCCCAAATATCTAGTTTGGCATTTTCGAAATCTACCAAGGTTGTATCTTTTGCCTTTTTAATTGGAGCAATACCGAAAAATAATCGATTGCCATCTTTACTAAAAGTAACTTTTCCATCTCCACTAACTGCAAATTTAGTAGGCATCCCCGGCATATCATTATCCACTAAAATTTGAGCTGTATCAAGTGTTAATGAATTATAATAAACATTAAAATCTTTAATTTCTGTTTTCTCAGGACTAGTTTCTCCTAAAAATGCTAAGTGCTCACTTTCATCATCAAATGTGAAATTCTTAAAGTTTCCTTTACCTTTTACTAAGGTTTTTAATACTCCAGTTTCTGTGTTTAATAAGAAAACACCTTGTGGCGCTGTTTTATCTTTTTTAGATCCAGTGCAGGCGAAAACTAATTGTTTGCCATCTTTGCTAAAGGCATAGTCGCCCACAAATTTGTACGCTCTTTCAATACCTGTTGTTAAGTTTTTTACAATTAAATCTGTTCCTTCTTTTGCAGCAGCACCAGCAGGTTCATCGTCAGCAAAATAATCTTCTTCGCCATCGTTTTTTTGCTTAGTTGCTTGATCTGCAGATTTTGCTTTTTTGCTGGTATCAGGAGCTTTTTCTAAATTATAAGCCAACAATGCAGCACCGTTTTCAGGAAATTTGAAAGACTTTACTCTAGGTATTTTCGTAATGGCTAAGGTTGTTAAATTGGCTATTCCTAAAGTATCTTTCGTCATCTCATCTGCCTTTTTCTTTTTGATTTTAGCCAATCGGGTGTCTTTATACCAAGGTTTAATAGCAAAGGCTGCGAATTTAGAATCAGCACTAAATAAAGTAGAATTTGATCGTACTTCGAAACCTAATTGAGGTGGAGTTCCTCTAGAAACCTGTATTTTTTGTGCAGTTACACTATTTTGGAAATATAAATTTGCATCTCCTTCTTGCTGATTAATAACATATGCAGCCCATAATCCATTGTTCGAAAACTGTTTTACACCTACAGCTTCCCATTTATCATAAACAGAATGGTCTAATGGTTTCTTTTGTGCATAAACTACACTAGCAAATAATAAAAAGAGTAAGGTTAATTTTTTTTGCATGACTTAAAAATAATTAGGAGAGTTAGTCTTATCTGACTTTAAAAATTGCAAATTTTATGCATAATTCTACTATGTGTATGTCAAATTTTACAAAAGTAGAATGTTTTTCTTTTTGCTCTGGGCTCGTCATTCCCAACTTGATTGGGAATCCTAATACAAATAGGAGGCTTTTTTACGCATTACGATTCTAGTTTTCACGAGAATGACGAGAAAGTGCATAAAAAAACCGCAGATGTTCAGATTAAATCTGTGCATCTGCGGCTATTTCAGTTTATAGTTCTGCATCCAAAACTGAAAATTTCTAACTGAAAACTGCTAACTTATTTTCCTTTTTTCTCTTGCGTTTTTGCTTGTGCTTGTGTACGCATATAATCATCTAAACGTGATTGGAATTTAGATTTTTTCTTTTCACCCTGTGGTTTAGCTTTATTTTCTTGCAAAATAGCATGAATTTTATCGTCGTTAACCATTCTTCTAATTAAGTATTGTTGTAAGAAGGTTAGCATGTTTGCTAAGAAATAATAATAATTTAAACCTGAGGGATAGCTATTTAACACACCTAAGAAAATGATTGGCATAATGTAACCAATGTATTTCATCTGACCAGTAGCGCCAGAAATTTGGTTGTTAAAGTACGTGTAAATTAAGGTTGAGATTGTCATCAACACACACATTAAACTTAAGTGATCGCCAATAAATGGAACAGTAAAACCAAATTTTATAAAGTCATCATAGGTTGATAAATCGTGCATCCATAAGAAGGTCTGACCTCTTAACTCAAATAAATTAGGGAAGAAGAAGAAGAACGCCATTACAAAAGGTAACTGCAATAACATCGGTAAACATCCTCCTAATGGATTTACGCCTACTTTTTTATAGAGTTTTAAATATTCTTGTTGTAAAAGTGTAGCATTATCTTCACCAACTTTAGCTTTAATCTCATCCATTTCTGGCTTCAAGATTCTCATTTTAGCCATTGAGATGTATGATTTATATGTTAATGGAGACATGGCTAATTTTAGCAAAATAGTTAATACCAAAATGATCAATCCATAACCCCAACCAAAGCTCTCTAAAAACTGAAATACTGGTAACACTACAAAACGGTTGATATATTTTAAAGGCCAATAGCCCATATCAACTTGTTTTTCAATGCTTTGTCCTTGTGCTTTTAAGTTGTCAAATTTGTTATTACCGAAGTAAAATTTCATTGCATAACTCTCTGCAGCTAATTGTTTAAATGGTAATTGCATATTAGCGCCATACCATTTAATTTTTCCAGGTTCTGTACTTATTCTAACTTCTAAGTCACCTTTTTCAAAAGGAATTTGAGGAATTAATACTGCCGAGAAAAACTGTTGCTTAAATGAGAACCATTCGATTTTTCCTTCTTTAAGTTCTTCTTTAACATCTTTACCTACACCTAAATGATCAGGATTTTTATCAGTGTATTTATAGAAAGGAGCAGCATGTTCTTGCTCTTTTTTAGCAGATTTCTCTTGCTCTAATAGAGTTGCTTCCCAATTTAAAGAAATCGTATTTCCTTGTACAACTTGGTTTAAACCGTTTAGGTTAATGTTGAAATCAACATTATTGCCATTTGGTTTTAAACCGTATACAAACTCAATGTATTTATCTGCACTATAATTAGCACGCATACTAATGTTGCTAGTTGTTTGCGTAGCCGTAAAATACAAATTGTTCGTATTTATAATTTTACCATCAATATTAAGGTTCAAACCAAATTTATTATCTGGTCCGTTAAATAAAATTAGAGGTTTACCACTATAAGTATGTTCTTTTTTAACTTCTACTGATAATATTTTACCACCTAAATTAGTGAAAGTCAATTTTAAATTATCGTTTTCTAAAACTGAAGTTTGGGCTGTACCAGAAATATTACCACCGAAAGGGCCTGATAAAGTTGCAGAATCTGGTTTTGCTGGGGTTGTTGGTTGGGCTACAACTGGTGCTGATTTTACTCCTGCTTTTGCTAATGAGTCTGCTGTTATTTTTTGTCTTTCTTTTTTGATATCAGCCTCACTAGGCTTCATAAAAAAAACAGCTGCTCCTAAAATAACCATGATCAGGAACAGACCTGTAAATGTATTTCTATCCATTATGTTGTTTTAAACTTGTATTATATTGTTTTCTTTTTGGCATGCTCCATCGCAGCGGCGACAAATTTAACAAAAAGTGGGTGAGGATTTGCAACTGTTGACTTTAATTCTGGATGAAATTGTCCACCAACGAAAAAAGGATGGTTTTTTAGCTCAACAATCTCTACTAAATTACTATCAGGATTAAAACCAGAAGCTATCATTCCTGCATCTTCATATTGCTGTAAATATTTATTATTAAACTCGTAGCGATGTCTGTGTCTTTCCGTAATATGTTGTTTTCCGTAAGCTGCGTATGCTTTTGTTCCTTTTTTAACATCGCATGGGTAAGCACCTAAACGCATTGTTCCACCTTTTAAAGTGATGTTTTTCTGTTCTTCCATCATGTTAATTACTGGATGTTCAGAATTTTCATCAATTTCTGTAGTATTTGCATTTTTCAAGCCCAAAACGTTACGACCATACTCAATTACTGCACATTGCATCCCTAAACAGATACCAAAGAAAGGAATTTCGCTTTCTCTTACGAATTTAATCGCCTCAATTTTTCCTTCAATACCACGACTACCAAATCCTGGCGCTACTAAAACACCTTGTAAATGGCCTAATTTTTCTTTTACATTATCAGGATAAATACTTTCTGATGGAATATATTCTACACGAACTTTACATTCATTTTTTGCACCTGCATGAATAAATGCTTCTGTAATAGATTTATAAGCATCTGGTAATTCTACGTATTTACCAACTAATCCAATCTTAACTTCGGCAGTAGGGTTTTTTAAACGACCTAAGAAATCTTTCCAGCTTTCCATATCAGGTTCGTTTTTAGATGGAAGTTTTAATTTTGCAAGAACAGTTTTATCCAACTGCTCTTTCATCATTAATAATGGCACACTATAAATAGATGATGCATCTATCGATTCGATTACTGCATTTACGTTTACATTACAGAAAAGTGCAATTTTTTTGCGAATATCTGCACTAATATGATGTTCTGTGCGACATACCAAAATATCTGGCTGGATGCCATATTCTAATAATGCTTTAACAGAGTGTTGAGTTGGTTTTGTTTTTAATTCGCCTGCGGCTGCTAAATAGGGAACTAAAGTTAAGTGAATAACGATAGCATTTGTACTTCCTTCTTCCCATTTAAACTGACGAACAGCTTCTATAAACGGTAGCGATTCGATATCACCTACGGTACCGCCTAATTCTGTAATTACAATATCGTAATTGCCAGTATCACCTAAAATACGCATGTTACGCTTAATTTCGTCGGTAATGTGAGGTACAACTTGAACAGTTTTTCCTAAATAATCGCCTTGTCTTTCTTTATTAATTACATTTTGATAAATACGACCAGTTGTAATATTATTTGCTTGAGAAGTGGGGGTATTTAAAAAGCGCTCGTAGTGGCCTAAGTCCAAATCTGTTTCGGCTCCATCTTCAGTAACATAGCATTCGCCATGTTCATAAGGATTTAATGTGCCCGGATCAATGTTGATATAAGGGTCGAATTTTTGAATGGTTACTCGGTAACCTCTTGCTTGTAAAAGTTTGGCTAATGAAGCGGAGATGATGCCCTTACCTAATGAGGAAGTAACACCGCCCGTAACAAAAATATACTTAGTCATGTTTGTGAGTTTGTGAAATTAAGCAGGCTTTATAGGCCTTTTTAATTGTTTTTGTACGGGATACAAAGCTACACAAAAATATGATTTGAGCGCCTAAATGTTTAAATAAATTATTTGGTTGATAGTGAGCGAGTAACCAAAATATAAGTCAAAAAAAATGTCCAGACTAAGCTGGACATTTGAATAAGGATCATTTTGTAATTATTTTTCTATCATTTTATAATAGCGAACATAATCAACTTCCATTTTTTGAGGGAAGATAGTGTCGTCAATCCCTTGAGCGCCGCCCCAATCGCCACCAATGGCTAAATTTAATAATAAGTGAAATCTTTTATCGAAAGGCCAAACTTTGTAACCTGTACCTTCATTGGCAAATTCAAATACCATCACACCATCATAATAACCGCGAACAGCATACGGAGTCCAATCAACTCTGTATTTATGGAATGCTGTGCTTGCATCGGGAATATTTTTTGTACTTGTTTTTTGGGTATTGATTTTAAAATAATATGCCTCTGTATGTGTGCTGAAATGCACATTATTTTGATCGTAACCAACATGTTCCATGATATCTATTTCACCAGATTTAGGCCAATCTCCATAGGCCCTATCGGTAGGTAACATCCAAATTGCTGGCCAGGTACCTTTTCCGGTTGGCAATTTTGCACTAACTTCAATTCTACCGTACAATACATCCAATTTATTTCTGGTTACTAACCGAGCAGAAGTATAAGCCATTCCATTCATGCTTTCTTTCTTTGCTGTAATACTTAGTTTCCCATCAGCTACGCTAGCATTTGCTAACGCATTTGTATAGTATTCTTTCTCGTTATTTCCCCAGCCAGAGCCACCAAGATCATAATCCCATTTTGCAGTTGCAGGTAAACCAGTATAATCAAATTCATCTGCCCAAAATGGTGTGGCTTCAAAAGTCCAATTTTTATCTACAACTACAACTGGTGTTGGAGGAATAATAATTGGTTGCTCTACTTCCTTACCAGAAGAGCATGATTGACAAGAAAATATAGAGCCAGCTGAGAGCGCAATTAAGAAGTATGCATTTTTAATTTTTCTATAAATCATAGTAGTTAGTTTATAAAGCCTGATCTTTCAACCAGGCTTTTTTTGTTTCTATTTAAATTCGAAATCATCAATATAGAAAATCCCTGGATTTGGATGACCTTCGCCACCTAATTGTACTACAATCTTATCATATAAAGTTTGTGAAGCCCAACTAGAGTAATCGAATTCTAATTCTACCCAAGTATTGTATTGGGCAGGAGTAATTGTTTTTACCACTTCTAGCTGAGTTGTCCACGCATTGCCACCCAATAATGAGTTTTGCAATTTAATAGAAACCGTTGGATGCACTAAGGTAAAATCATTTCCTCCAGGGAAGAATACTTTCAGTTTGATTTTGTTTTTTGTGGTTAAATCGAAACGATAAGGCATGGTAACGTTTAAGTTTCCATACTGACCATCAGCTCCTGTTCTTTTTTCATAATAGCCAACTTTAGCCGAAGTGTTTACAGGGAATTTTGATGGGTTATCATAAGATCTCGTATAATCCATATTTTCTGCAGTCCAGTTAAAGGTTGCTGTATTTTGGAAATCATCAGTAAGGTTAGCGGCTTGCATTGGCTTTTGAACAGGAGGTACAACTGGTCTCACATATCCTTTTCTTATCAATTTCAAATACCAAGCATTACCAGCATTGGATTTATCTAAACATCTTAACCACATTTCATCATCAGTTAAGGAAAGAATTTGATATTGAGACACACCTAAATAATAAGCGATAAAACCATTATTACTAATCGTGATGTACTTAATGCCATTTACTGTAGTAACTAACCAAGTTAAATTGGTAGCAGGAGTGTAGTTTACTGTTGGATCATCACTACCAGTAGGCCCACCAATACCAGGTGCATTGGATGCATTGGCAAATGTAGTTCCATTGTTAACATATGTGTATTTCAATGCATTCATATTAAATGTCATCTCATCATCGTAAAACCCGTTAGTTGCTTTCTCATTTGGACCAGCTTGATACCAGTCTGGGAATTGAGAACCAATAGGTCCAACACCTAAGTGACCTTGTTGTGTTTGATCAATTACCCAAGTTTTACCTGTTAAATTAGATAAACCTCCAGAAAGAGTTGTAAAAGCAGGGTCTGTAAGCATAGCTGGATTTGTATTGACAACTACAACTGTTTTAGTACTTGATGCATACCCGCCATCAGTTACAATAGTTAATTTAACCGTATAAGTTCCAGCTAAAGGATAAGAAGCCTGTGCATCTGTACCTTCGGCAGTTGCTCCATTTCCAAAATCCCAAATGGCTTTAAAGCCTGGACTAGTGCTTTTAAAATTAATGATATTGGCATTTGTAGTGGTTGGGGTTGCAGTGAATTGAACTTGCGCTGCCGTAGGAGCAGCACCCAATTCTTTCATAGAATCTTCTTTCTTACAAGAACCCAATATGGTTAACATCAGACCTAAACTAAGCCAGATTGATGTTTTTATCGTGTTTTTTAATGATTTCATTTTTCTAATGATTAATTAATATAACCTGGATTTTGTTTAATACCACCTTTAGTAACATCAATTTCTGTTTGAGGAATTGGTAAATATTCGCTTTGATTAGCTTTAAAACCTACTGGGCCTAAAACAGTAACCGCCTTACCCGTACGCACTAAATCAAAGAAACGATGTCCTTCAGTAGCTAATTCTAATCTACGTTCGTTATAGATATTATCTAGCGTAGCTGGAACAGATGCTAGACCAACTCTAGCTCTAACTGCATCTAATAATTCTTTAGCTCTTGCTGGGTTTGAACCTGCTTTAACCAAGGCCTCAGCTTGCATTAAATAAGTATCGGCTAATCTGATTTCAATTTCATCAATAGGCCAATTTTGTTCGGCTACACCACTCGCAGAGCGGAAAGCTTTTAATGGAGCATATTTTTTAATGAAATAATCTGTGTTTTGGTAACGAGCATTGTAAGTTGCACCTGCAGCTTTTAGTGCAGCACCATCAATAATTGTAGCAGAAAAACGTGGATCAGTTTTTAACGCATTAACTAAATCTAAGGTTACTGGACAGAAGCCCCAACCGCTTGAATAGGTATCGCCGTTATAACTATCCATACCAATAAACTGAGTGCCAACATTACCTTCGCCACCATTAATCCAACCCCAATCTGACCAAGCAGCATTATTTGAGTGAGGGATTTCTAGAATTGATTCCGAATTGAATTTATTAGCAGGATTAAAAATGTCTGCATAATTTGGCAATAAAGCATAACCATATGCATTTCCGACTTTGTTAACATCTTCAAATAAAGTAATGGTTTCAGCTAATTTTGCATTATCATTTTCATACAATAATACTTTAGCCAATTGCGCTTTTGCTGCACCCATTGAAATCCTACCTTTTTCTGTAGCAGAAATTGTTGGAGGTAAACCTGGATAAGCTTCCCTTAAATCTTTCTCTATTTGAGCATAAACTTGAGCAGGAGTTGACTGAACTTGTTTGTACAACTCGTCAGTTGCTAAAACTGAAGTGATTAAAGGAACTCTTCCAAAAAATCGAACTAAATCGAAATAGAAATATGCCCTTAAGAATTTAGCTTCAGCAGTTACTCTTGTTTTAAAAGCAGCACTTAATGTAGTTGCTTTTTCAATTTTACTCAATATTAAGTTTGCACGATTAATCCCAGTATAGTTTTTACTCCATAATCCACTTTGTGGGCCAATTCTTGGATCCATTTTGAAATTATCATAAGCTACCCAATTTGGTTGATCTGAAGCGTTACTTCCACCAGCCCAACAATCATCTGATGCTGCACTTAATAATGGCATCTTCATGGTATAACCACCAGTTGTTCCCCATTGAGTTACATCGTAAACAGAGATAATTCCCTGCATTACTTCAGTCTCATTTTTATAAAAATTGTCTTCTAAAGCAGTTCCCTTTGGTGTTAGCTCCAGAAAATCTTTTTTACATGATACGAAAATCTGCATTACCGCAACTATTGCGATCATACATTTTATATATTTTTTGTTCATCTTTTATATAATTAAAATCCAACATTTAAACCAGCGAAGAACGTTCTAGCTTGTGGGTAAAATCCACGATCTACACCGTAACTGCCACCACCAATTTCTGGGTCATAACCTGTGTATTTGGTTAAGGTTAATAAGTTATTAGCCATTACATAAAATCTAAGTTTGTTTAATCCAGCTTTACGAATCAAATTAGTTGGTAATGAGTAACCTAATTGCAAAGTTTTAATTCTGAAATATGAACCATCTTCAATAAATAAACTAGAAACACGACTGTAGTTTTTGTTATCATCTGCTAATGTAAGTCTAGGTGTTGTATTGCTCGTACCTGGTCCAGTCCATCTGTTTAAAATAGCGGTTGTGTAATTCGCAGTTGGTAAATCAAATCTTCTTAACGCATTGAAAATTTGATTGCCCGCAACGCCTTGTCCTAAAACAACCATGTCAAAACCTTTGTAAGCAACGTTAAAAGTTAAACCATAGGTGAAATCTGGAGTTGGATCACCAATAATTTCTCTGTCGTTATCGCTAATTAAACCATCGCCATTTAAATCACGGAATTTGATATCACCAGGCCTAGCATTAGGCTGAATTAATCCACCTGCACTATTTTTGTAATTAGTGATATCAGCTTGAGTTTGGAACAATCCATCGCTTCTATAACCATAAAATGAACCAATGGCATAACCAACTTTGGTACGAGTAACTTCTAAACCTTGAGGTGTAACTGTTTGTCCACCTAAAAAATCTTTGTCATCACCTAAGAAATCAATATTATTAGTTAAGAATGAAGCATTTGCTGCAACTCTGAAAGAAACATCGCCTAGTTTTTTGTTGTAACCTAATTCTAGTTCGAAACCTTTGTTAGACAAATCTGCAATATTCCCGATAGGACCTGAGTTACCTACATAACCAGGAACTGCAATTTGCAATAACATACCTGATGTTTTTTTATGATACCAATCTGCAGTAATCGTAAAGTTGCCAAATAATGTTGCATCCATACCAATATCTGTTGATGAAGTTTCTTCCCATCTTAAATCTGGATTAGACAAAGCATCAGGACTTACGCCATTATTTAAACCAGCTGAAGTCCCTAAAGTATAGTTTCTTCCACCACTAACAGTTGATAGATATCTAAAATCTCCAATGTTATCATTACCAGTAATACCATAAGATCCTCTAAATTTCAAGAAAGTAACAACTTTGTTTTTAGGGAAGAAATTTTCATTACTTGCAATCCATCCCACAGAACCTGATGGGAAATAGCCGTATTTGTTATTTGGGCCAAAACGTGATGAACCATCTCTACGAACAATACCAGTAAATAGATATTTCTCATCATAATTATAAGTTAGACGAGCAAACATTGAGTTCAAAGTATTTAAGTATTCGCCACCATAAAACACATCATTAGCTCTAGAAACAGGGAATTGTAAGGAAGCATCCTTAATGTTATTAACAGGAATACCATCTTTAGAACCTCCATTAGTTTCGCCTTTGTTTTTTTGTGCTGAATAACCCAATAAAACAGTGAAATTATGTCTCTCAATCGCTTTGTTATAGCTAATCGTATTTTCTAATGACCAGAATAAACCTCTATTAGTGTTTCTATTATAAGAAGTAATTGTAGTTTGATTTATAGAATTTAAGTAATAAATAGGAGTGAAGCTATCGCTACCCCAAAAAGCTAAATCAACACCACCTTGTGATCTTAATTTTAAACCCTTAATAACTTCTACTTCAACAAACGCATTACCTACAATCTTATCAGACCAACCTCTGCCTTGAGCAACTGCTAAAGCCGCTAATGGGTTTAATATTTCTGATTGTGCATAACTAGAAATTCCATAAGGAAAACCTTGAGCATTTCTAACAACAGGATTACCAGTGTATAATGGTAAATTGTATTTTGCTGGGTCTGTTTCTACAATTGGAGTAATTGGATCTATATTAATTGCTCTATTTAATGGAGAACCATATTCTGTATTAGTCGCAACTCCAACTGAGTTTGTACGAGTATAACCAATGGTTTGTCCAAATTTAATGTGTTTAGCTAATTGATGTTCTGAATTAAAACGAGCAGTAAATCTTTTGTATTTAGAGTTATCAGATGCAACTATACCATCTTGATCAAAATAACCAAAAGAACTATAATAAGTAGATTTTTCATTTCCACCACTTAAGCTTAGTTCGTGATTTTGAATTTTAGCACTGTTATTAAATACTGCAGATTGCCAATCAGTTCCTACGCCATATTGAGATGGGTTAGGGAAACGAGGTGTACCAACTGATGGATTTGCAGCAAACTCAGCTTCATTATATAAAGTGGCATATTGAGTTGCGTTTAATAAATCCAATTTTCTTGATGGTGCTTGTGTACCTAAATAAGTATTGTAATTAACACTCATTTTTCCATTTTTATTACCTCTTTTTGTGGTAACAATGATTACACCATTTGCTGCTCTAGCTCCGTAAATAGCTGCTGAAGCCGCATCTTTTAAAACTTCGATAGATTCGATGTCGGCTTGATTAAGGTAATCAATACCACCACCAACTTGCACTCCATCTACAATATATAAGGCTTCACTATTGTTAATTGAAGTAGTTCCTCTAATACGTAGTGTAGCTCCATCGCCTGGTTGACCAGAACTTGTAGTAATAGTTAAACCAGCAGTTCTACCTTGTAAAGATTGTTCAATACGTGTTACGGGCATGTTCTCTAAATCAGAAGCTTTTACTTGTGAAATTGCTCCTGTTACTACACTTTTCTTTTGTGTACCATAACCTACAACAACAACTTCTTCTAATTCACTTTGTGAAGCAGTCATTACAATATTAATTGGTTGCGTGTTATTTACTACAAACGTTTGCGTAGCCATACCAATTTGAGAAAATTCAAGAACCGAACCTGATTTAGGAACTTTGATTCTAAATACACCATTTTGATCTGTTGCTACACCAGTGTTTGTGCCCTGAATTTTTACGGATACCCCGGGTAAAGGTAATCCATCACTTTTGGAAGTTACTTTTCCTGATACATCAATTTCCTGTGCTCGGAGGCTCAGCGAAAAAAATAGGGAAAAGATCAAAAGAATGAACGTAGATTTTCCTTTCATAACAAATAATTTAAGTTTATATTTTGGTTAGTTCTATTAGCCAGTCTTTGGGAATAATCCCGCCAGTTCTAGCAAATGTCGTGTAACAAATATATATCGAGTGTTACCTATTAA
This sequence comes from Pedobacter planticolens, assembly GCF_014172375.1. Classification (GTDB taxonomy): domain Bacteria; phylum Bacteroidota; class Bacteroidia; order Sphingobacteriales; family Sphingobacteriaceae; genus Pedobacter; species Pedobacter planticolens. The sequence continues at coordinate 1,448,192 of NZ_WNXD01000001.1, read as the reverse complement.
TGAAAAATTGACCCACTACAATACCCATACAAGCACAACTTTTTTCTTCTAAATTATTCGAAAAACGCATTATTGCACTACAACATTGATAAATTTACTATCTTGAATAATAATTACCTGCAATTGATTATAACCAAATATTTACTGTTACGCCTTGCTGAGATGAGATATTTTTTTCTGCTCTTTTTGATGGCAATCTTGCCTCAATTTTATTTAAAAGCACAAGATCCAATTGGCTTGCCTCAGGTTAGTAGTTATACTAGTTTAGACTATAAAGGCGGAACTCAAAACTGGGGAATTGCTCAAGATCGAAATGGAATTTTGTATTTCGCAAATAACGAAGGTCTATTGACCTACAATGGTGCGTATTGGAAAATCTATCCCACACCCAATAAAACAATTATTAGATCTGTTAAAATAGATACAAGCGGTAAGATTTATATTGGTGGCCAGGATGAGATTGGATATTTCTTACCAAATGAATACGGCATCTTAACTTATCATTCTTTAAAGCACCTTATTCCGACTAAAGAAAGACAGTTTGCAGATGTATGGGACATTGTGTTTAATGGTAAAGAAATTTATTTCAGGACAGTTAATAAAATAATTCGCTTTAATGGTAATAAAGTTGATGTTTATCCAACACCAATTGCTTGGGTTTATATGGGAAGAATAGGAAATGAAGTTTTTGCTCAAGAAATAAATATTGGACTAAAAGTATTTAAAGAAAATAAATGGGATGTTATATGTGATGATAAAAGGATCAAAAGTGGAAATGTTACCGCCGTTTTACCATACAACGGAGATACGTTATTAATTACCACATTAAATGATGGTCTTTTTTTATTGAAAGGTAAAGAGTTAATTAATAAGAAAACAGCTGAGGACAAGATTTTCTATAATGATAGGATTAATGGTGCAATCCAAATTAATAAAGATTTATATGCGTTAGGAACTACCTCATCAGGATTACTGATTATTAATCACAAAGGAACATTGGTGAGGCAATTTTCTTACACCGAGGGATTATATAATAGTAATATCAGAAATATATTATTAGATCAACATCAAAATTTATGGCTGGGTTTAGATGATGGAATTTCGTTTATTGCCTTTAATAGCGCAATAAAACACATTTATCCCGATAGGAAAAGGCAAGTTTCTAGTTATGCAAGTAGAATTTTTGATAATAAACTTTATGTAGGAACTTCAAATGGTGTTTTTTCTGCGCCTTTAAATACCAAACAAGAAGATTTAAGCAATTCTCAATCTCAATTCTCTGAAGTGGTTAACACTAAAGGACAAACGTGGGGATTGGCGGAAATAAATAAACAGCTTTTATTGGCAAATGAAGATGGAACTTCTGTAATTGATGGTAATAATGTTAAACAATTATATAAGGGATTGGGAACCTGGTTGTTTTCGCCAATAGCAAAAGGAAATAATAATGTTATCGCAGGAACTTATACAGGATTACAATACATCAGTTTTAAGGATAATGAATTTAGTAATAGTGGTACAATAGCAGCATTAAATGAACCACTAAGGTTTATGGCTATAGATGAAAAATTAAATTGTATTTGGGCTTCACATCCTTATCGAGGCATATTTAAGATAGATTTATCACCTGATAAGCAAAAGATGATTAAAGCAACTTTGCTTACAAAAAAAGATGGTTTGCCATTAACCTTGTACAATTACATTTTTAAGGTAAAAAATCGAATAGTTGCAGCAACGGCTGATGGGATTTATGAATATGATTCGGTCAATAAAAAATTTAAGCCAAGTCAGTTTTTCAGACCAATTTTTAAAAAGCTATCTATTCAATATTTAACTGAAGACCCAGATGGAAATATCTGGTTTGTAACCACAAAAAAAGTAGGCGTAGTTGACTTTAAAAAAAATCGAAATAGCAACTTTACTATTGTTGAATTTCCGGAGCTTACGTCTAAAATTGTTGCAGGCTTTGAGAATATTTACCCATATAATGATAGAAACATATTCATAGGCGCAAACAAAGGATTAATTCATATAGATTATAGAAAATATGCTGCCAATATCTTTAAACCGAATGTGTTATTGGGACAAATTCGTATTGTAGGTAAAACTGATAGCGTATTTTTTGGGGGATATTTTACAGGAGATAGAAAAGCCAAGCACAAATTGTCATTTGAGTACAATTCCCTTCATTTTGAATATGCATCAACTTTGTTTGAACAAAAAGAAAACATAGAATTTAGTTATAAACTAGAAGGATACGATGACGATTGGTCCGCTTGGAGCAGTAAAAGCGAAAAAGACTACACTAATTTAGCTCATGGAAAATATGTTTTTTTAGTAAAAGCTAGGAATAATTTAGGTAATGAATCTAAATCAATAAGTTATGAATTTGCTATTGCTCCAGCTTGGTATAGGAGTAATGTTGCCTATGTCATTTACTTTCTATTATTTGTTTATACGTTGTATTTATTGATTAAAGTTCAAGAAAAAGACCACAAAAAACAGCAAGATAATTTAAGGCAAAAACATCAATTAGAGATAGAAAGAAATGAACAGCAGATTACTAAATTGCAAAAGAAACAGCTAGAAGCAGATGTAGAATTTAAGAATAAAGAATTAGCAACCACTACAATGCACTTAGTTCAACGTGGTAAATTACTATCTAAAATAGGAGACGAGCTTTTGCCATTGGTGCAACAAACCACAAGTAAAGACACAGCTAATGATTTGAAAAAAGTAATTAGGTTATTAAACGAGGCTAAAAAATTAGATAACGATTGGGAGCAATTCTCTATACATTTTGATCATGTCCACGCTAATTTCTTAAGTAATTTAAAGGAAAAATATCCAAATCTTAGTCCGAGTGATTTAAAACTTTGTGCTTATTTAAAACTTAATTTATCGTCAAAAGAAATTGCTCAATTATTAAATATAACTCCTAGAGCTGTGGAGGTAAGTAGATATAGATTAAGGAAAAAATTGAATTTGAAACCAGAAGTAAACCTCTTTGATTTTCTTTTAAATACTTCGCCTAAAAATACTTAACAACATTTATAATAAATTTTTACTTTTTGCTCTTTTGCAGACCAAGCAATGTAAACTTTGGTGTCTTTCCCTAAACGATAATCAAATCCATTTAATTTACTTGCTTTTAATTCTTCGTAAAAAGCTTTATCGGGTGTATTGTTATCAGGTTTTTCTTGCTCGGTTATAGCAGGAATTAAGAAATGTTCCTGCTCAAAAAAGAAGTTAACTTCATCATTTAAAAATTTGATTTTTTCGTCTTCTTTTTTTAAATCAGCGCTAGCTAAATAACTTTTAAGTAATTCTTCGGCCTTAATTTCTTTTTTATAAATCTGTACACCTTTATGGCTTGTAATTATAAACAACAAACTCATATTTTTAGATTCAGTTCCTTTTAAAACGATTTTAAAAGTGTCTAGTTGAACAGTATCTGTAAATGCTTGTAATGCTATTTTTTCTATATTAACAGCTACTTTTTTTTCGTCTTTCAATTGACATGCTGCAAATACAAGTACAAGAAACAAGAGAGAGAAATGAGAGCCTTTCATAGTTAGGTAGATTTACTATCGAAGATAGAAAAATATCTTAAAAATTTATTTTTTGTAAATCCTCAGGCGTATCAATCGCAATAGTTTCGATGTTGGTTATTTTAGTTTTAATCTGATAACCGTTTTCTAACCAACGCAATTGCTCTAAACTTTCAGCCAATTCTAAAGAGGATGGAGCTAATTTGGTAATCTGTAAAAGAGTAGAAGTTTTGTAGCCGTAAATACCAATGTGTTTATAAAATTGATGTGTTGTTGCCCAATTTTCTTTTTCCGCACTGCGAATAAAAGGAATAGGGTGGCGACTAAAATAAATAGCTTGTTGATTTGCGTTAACTACAACTTTTGGAATATTTGGATTGAAAAGCTCATTATCATCGTGAATTTCTTTAATCAATGTTGCTAGCTCAACAGTTTTATCATTAAAACAAGAGCTTACCAAATAAATTTGCGTTGGGTCTATAAAAGGTTCATCACCTTGAATATTAATAACTACATCAAATTCTGGAAGCTGTTGCACAACTTCTGCACAACGGTCTGTTCCACTTTGATGGTTAGCATTGGTCATCACAAAATCGCCACCAAATCTTTTTACTTCTGCTGCAATGCGTTCATCATCAGTAGCAACAACTACTTTATCTAAGTCAGCTTTTAAAGCCTGCTCATACACTCGCTGTATCATGGTTTTGCCACCAATATCAACTAATGGTTTTCCCGGAAATCGGGTAGAGGCAAAACGAGCAGGAATAATGCCGAGAGTTTTAAACATATTTAATGAAAATTGTATAAAGCACTGGAATTAAAATTATTAAAATTAAAACTACATACGATATTGGATGAGCAAAATTGAATGTCCAACCAAGTGTTTGATGAAGTTTTCTGACAACTAGTCTGGAGTCATTTTTATTAAAATAAAACATTCCCCATTTCCAATTCTCAGGATTGTCATGTTGAAAATCTTCTCCCATATTAATAATTAAAACAAGCCGTTTATTTCTGCTTCAATAGATTGAATAACAGTTCCTAAGTCTTCTGGGTTATTAGTGAAATCAAGTTTATCCTTGTCTAAAATCAACAATTTACCTAAATCATACCCTTTAATCCACGCTTCGTATTTTTCGTTTAATTTCGATAAATAATCAATACGAATACTAGCTTCATATTCTCTACCACGACGTTGAATATTATTTACCAAAGTTGGCACTGAAGCTTTTAAATACACCAACAAATCTGGTGGTTTAATAAACGAAGTAACATTGCCAAAAATAGCTTTATAATTATCGTGGTCACGAGAAGTCATTAACCCCATTTCATGCAAATTTTCTGCAAAAATGTGAGCATCTTCATATATCGTACGATCTTGAATTACATTACGTTTATGGCTATCTATCTCTACAATTTGTTGAAAACGGCTATTTAAAAAATAGATTTGCAAATTAAAACTCCAACGTTTCATGTCGCTGTAAAAATCTTCCAAATAAGGGTTATTATCTACCGCTTCGTATAAGGCTTCCCATCCGTAACTTTTGGCAAGTAAACTAGTTAAAGTAGTTTTTCCTGCGCCAATATTTCCAACTATTGCTATGTGCATATTTTATTTAGATATGAGATTTTTAGCTATGAGATTTGAGTTTTCAGATTTTTATAATTCTCAAATCTAAATCTCACATCTCAAATCTATCAATTAAAAACTTTTAAACCCAATTAATTCTCTAACTTCTCTGATGGTTTTTTGTGCGCTTTCTCTTGCTTTTAAAGCACCATGTTTTGCCACTTGACGAAGGTAAGATGTGTCCGCAGCAATTTCATTAATACGCTCACGCATCGGTGTAGTCGTAATAATCATGTCTTCAGCTAGTTGTTTTTTAAAATCGCCGTAGCGAATAGCCATTTTATTATATTGATCTTCAAAATGAGTTAAAGTATCTTCGGAAGAAACAATTTTCATTAAATCGAATAAATTCTGAATAGCTTCTGGTTTTTCTTGATTTTCTGCAGTCGGACCACTATCTGTAACCGCTCTCGAAACTTTTTTACGGATAATTTCAGGACTATCTGATAAATAAACTGCATTTCCTTCGCCCTCTGACTTCCCCATTTTACCTTTTCCATCTAAACCAGGTACTTTTACCAAGTTTTTAGAATAGCTAAATGCATAAGGTTCAGGGAAATAATCTTGGTTATACAATCTATTAAATCGATTACCAAACGTACGAGCCATTTCTAAATGCTGCTCCTGATCTTTACCTACCGGAACTTTTGTAGCCTTATGTATTAGAATATCTGCAGCCATTAAAACTGGATACGTCAATAAACCTGCGTTTACATTATCTGGGTTGCCGCGAACTTTATCTTTAAAAGAAGTACTTCTTTCTAACTCGCCCATATATGCATTCATATTCAAATACAAATATAATTCTGCAATTTCTGGTACATCAGACTGGATATAAATCGTTGTTTCTTCTGGATCTATACCACAAGCCAAATATTCTACCAAAACATGTTTCACATTTCCATGTAAATCTGCAGGAGTAGGGTGTGTAGTTAATGAATGTAAATCGGCAATAAAAAAGTAACAATTGTACTCATGTTGCATTTGTACAAAGTTTTTTACTGCACCGTAATAATTTCCTATGTGTAATTTTCCTGTAGAACGTATTCCGCTTACAACCGTTTCTTTCATAATGCCCCGAAATTAAGAAAAAACCTATAAATAGATTGCCATAATTTGTATTTTTGATTTCGATGATTAAACTACTTAGAAAGATACACCTCTTTTATTCTGCACTAATTTTCTTATTTTTTGTTCTCCTTTTTTGGCCGTTTTTTTATTTTGGAACGCGAAACCCTAAGTATTATTCATTTTTAAACAAAGCCAGAACGTCGTTTTCATTTTTAGTTACGGCAACAACTGGTATTTTTTTCAATTTTCAATTCGAAAAGAAACTCGATAAAAACCAAACCTATATTTATTGCGCCAACCATTCTTCTAATTTAGATATTATTGTTTTTTGCTTGCTTGCCAAAGGCAGATATCATTTTATGGGCAAAGAAGAATTGAAGAAAAACCCCGTTTTAGGCATTTTTTTTAAAACAATTGATATTGCAGTTTCTCGTGAGAGTAAAATTTCTTCATTTAGAGCATTTAAAAAAGCTGGCGAAAATTTAGAAAATGGAATGAGTTTAATTATTTTTCCAGAGGGAAGAATTGATGATGTATATCCGCCAGTTTTGCAAGAGTTTAAGAATGGGCCTTTTAGATTAGCCATTGATTATAATATTCCAATTGTTCCAGTGAGTGTAGTAAACCTTTGGCAATTTATGTGGGATAACGGATTAAAATATGGTACAAGACCAGGAATTGTAGATATTTATGTTCATGAACCAATTTCTACCGTAACTTTGGCAGGAGATAATGCAGATGTTTTAAAGGATGAAGTTTTTAAAAAGATTAACAGTAAACTATAACATAAATGATAATAGATAAACAAACCGTTCATAAAGTTGCTGATTTAGCGAGAATTGCTATAAAAGATAACGAGGTTGATACATTAACCGTAGAAATGAATAAGATACTTACTTTTATGGAAAAGCTTAACGAGTTAGATACCACTGGCGTAAAACCTTTAGTGTATATGAATGAAGAAGTTAACGTTTGGCGAGAAGATATTGCAAAGCAAGAAATTAGTGTTGCAGACGGATTGAAAAATGCTGCGAAACATATTGAAAGTTTCTTCTTAGTACCCAAAATAATAGAAAAGTAAACTCAACTGTAACATTGCCTAGGCAAAGCTGGTCTAAAAAGAAAAAACAATGCAGAACACACTCATTACCATAAAAGATATAGGTCGTAAATACGTTATCGGTTCAGAAGTTATTCACGCGTTAAAATCTGTAACGCTAACCATTGAAAAAGGAGAATTTGTAGCTTTAATGGGTCCTTCAGGTTCTGGTAAATCTACTTTAATGAATATTTTAGGTTGTTTAGATACACCAAGTAAAGGCGATTATATTTTAAACGGAATTAACGTTAGTCACATGACTGATAATGAGTTAGCAGAAGTTCGTAACAAAGAAATTGGCTTCGTTTTCCAAACATTTAACTTATTACCTCGTTCTACTTCTTTAGATAATGTTGCTTTGCCGTTAATTTACGCTGGTGCAGGTAAAAAAGAGCGTGATGAACGTGCTACAAAAGCTTTAGAAAACGTAGGTTTAGGTAATCGTGTAACGCACAAACCAAATGAACTTTCAGGTGGTCAACGTCAACGTGTAGCCGTTGCTAGAGCATTAATTAATAATCCTTCTATTATATTGGCCGATGAGCCAACAGGTAACTTAGATACCAAAACTTCGATAGAAATTATGGGCTTGCTAGAAGAAATTCATAGTAAGGGAAATACCATTATTTTAGTTACACACGAGGAAGATATCGCACAACATGCACACCGAATTGTGCGTATGCGTGATGGTTTGATTGAGAAAGATTACTTGAATGAAGATATCAAAACAGTTTCACCACGTTTAACTAATTTAGAAGAAAAGGGTGATGATTTTGAGAAAATAAATTAAGCCCTTAAATCTCCCGAAGGGGACTTTAGAATTTTTAACATTTAATTTCGGGGTATGAAAATTTACACCAAGACTGGCGATAAAGGTCAAACTTCATTAATTGGCGGTACACGAGTGCCGAAATATCATGTGCGTATTGAAAGTTATGGTACAGTTGATGAGTTAAATTCATACATCGGTTTAGTTATGTGTCAAGATATTGATGCACATCACCAACAAATACTGAAAGAAATTCAAGATAGGTTATTCACAATTGGTTCTTCGTTGGCATCAGACCCTGAACGCTCAAAAATGAAAATTCCTGATTTACTTGAAAGTGATATCACACTTTTAGAAAAAGAAATAGATACGATGAATGAAGTTTTACCCGAACTGAAACATTTTATCCTCCCGGGAGGAAATTCAGTTGTATCTTATTGTCATTTAGCTCGTTGTGTTTGCCGTAGAGCCGAAAGATTAACGGTTCAATTGGCAGCAGAAAGTTTTGTTGACAACAATATTACAATCTATTTAAACAGATTAAGCGATTATTTGTTTGTTTTGGCACGTAAACTGAGCGCAGATACTAAAACGGCAGAAAACATCTGGATACCACGAATTTAAATGGTGGAAAAAAATATTTGTTTTGCTCATTTTTTTTAACATACTTTTGCGCTTTCAGAATTAAGAATAAATTAATATTAAGAATATGTATTGGACATTAGAACTCGCATCGCACTTGGAAGACGCTCCATGGCCTGCAACAAAAGACGAATTAATAGATTACGGTATTCGTTCTGGTGCACCTGTTGAGGTGATTGAAAATTTACAAGCCTTAGAAGATGATGGTGAGCCCTACGAAACGATAGAAGAAATTTGGCCAGATTATCCTACCAAAGATGACTTCTTCTTCAACGAAGATGAATATTAAATCTTAAGTGATTAAAAGCCTCCGATATTATCGGAGGCTTTTTTTATTTTCCAGAACAATTTAGGGCAACTGTTGTTAATGTTTATGAAATCAAATAAAAAGATATTATAAACCTAAAAATTAACTAAAAAATTAAATGTTATGGGAAATCTACTTTATGTAATTGCAGTAATTTTGGTAATCATCTGGGCAATCAGCTTCCTTGGAAATTTTTATACGGGAGGTATTATTCACATTCTATTAGTGATAGCAATTATAGCTGTTATTTTAAGAGTAATTAGAGGGTCAGCCTAAAAATAAATTTCTTCTCAGTAAGAAATTAGCTTTAACAAAGTTTTACTTTGTTAAAGCTTTCTATTTCAATAATAAATTAGCTAATTCTAAATCTTCAGGATAAGTGATTTTTAGATTATTTCTTTCTCCTTCAATCAAATTAATTTTAAATCCAGCTTTTTCAACTACGCTAGCATCATCTGTAAATTTAGGTTTATAATGCTGTTGATAAGCTGTTCTTAACTGACTTATTTCAAATGTTTGAGGGGTTTGTATTAAAACCAGTTCATCTCTATTAATTACCTTGCTTTCACTGTTTTCTTTCACTCTTCTTACCGAATCACTTGGTTTAATGCAAGAGACGGCATTTCCTGTATCTTCCGCAATTTCATAGGCTTTAGCAATAAGTCTCGAGCTAACCAAAGGTCTAACTGCATCGTGTACAGCTACAATTCCTTCGCCTTTAATCGTCATTAAACCGTTTCTCACAGAGTGGAATCTTTGTTCACCTCCTCTAATTAATACATGCGGGATATCGAAATTATATTTCATGCAAAGCTCTTCCCAATATTGATGAAGATCAGCATGTAAAACGAGAATAATTTCGGGTTTGAAAGAAGAAGCGTAAAACGCCGATAGCGTATGCATGAGCACTGGCTTATTTTTTAGCAATAAAAACTGCTTAGCAATTGTGTTCTGCATTCTTTTACCAGACCCCCCCCCAACAATTATTGCATAGTACTTCATGAATTCGAGTATAAAGATGTTTGTATTTAGTAATTAGGCATCAGTCTAGCTACTAAATACAAACGACTAATAGCTATATAATTAGCATCGCATCGCCATAGCTATAAAAGCGATACTTCTCTTTTAACGCTACTTGGTATGCATTCATTACATTTTCGTAACCTCCAAAAGCACTTACCATCATTAACAAAGTTGATTCTGGTGTATGGAAATTAGTAATCATGCAGTTTGCAATACTAAAATCATAAGGAGGGAAGATAAATTTACTAGTCCAATCGTTAGCAGGTTTTAATTTTCTGCCAGATGAAACTGCAGATTCGATAGCACGCATTGATGTGGTACCAACTGCACAAATTCTTCTTTTTTCTTCTAAGGCTTTATTTACAGTATCAACCGCTGGTTGCTCAATAATAAACTGCTCCGAATCCATTTTATGTTTAGTCAAATCTTCAACCTCAACAGGTCTAAAAGTGCCTAAACCAACGTGTAATGTAACTTCTGCAAATTCTACGCCTTTTAATTCTAAGCGTTTCATTAACTCTCTGCTAAAGTGTAAACCAGCAGTTGGAGCTGCAACAGCGCCTTCATTTTTAGCGTAAATTGTTTGATAACGCTCTTTATCTTGTGCAGTAGCTTTACGTTTGATATATTTTGGAAGAGGTGTTTCACCTAAAATTTCAACGTTTTTTCTAAATTCTTCGTCAGTACCGTCAAATAAGAAACGAATAGTACGGCCACGTGATGTAGTATTATCAACAACTTCGGCAACTAATAAATCATCATCACCAAAATATAATTTATTTCCAACACGGATTTTACGAGCTGGGTCTACTAAAACATCCCATAAACGTAATTCTTTATTTAGTTCGCGTAATAAAAATACTTCGATAGTTGCACCAGTTTTTTCTTTATTGCCATATAAACGAGCAGGAAAAACTTTTGTGTTGTTAAGGATCATTACATCCTTGTCATCAAAATACCCTAAAACATCTTTAAAAATTTTATGCTCAATCTTGCCACTATCTTTGTGCAAAACCATTAAACGGGCTTCGTCTCTATTTTCTGCAGGATTGTTCGCTAAGAGCGATTCAGGTAAATTAAACTTAAATTGAGATAACTTCATGTTTTTTTGATGTAGTAAATTAGGGCGCAAATTTACTAATTATAATTCTGTTTTTTATAATTAATAATTAGGAACGATGCAACCCGAATCATTTCTTATGTATTTTTTATATTATAGTTGAGTAACTGTAACCTTTTTAGGTATTTTTGGTCTAAACAGTATGATAATGATATTTAGACTAATTGGCGAAAGTTTCAGGTTTGCTTGGGATGCACTTCGTCAGAATAAACTGAGAACTGCGCTATCTTTATTAGGGATAACAATTGGTATTTTTATCATTATTGCAGTTTCAACAGGTGTTGATACCATGCGCAATAAAATTCAAAGTAGCGTAGATAAATTAGGATCTAACACTTTATTTGTGCAAAAATGGCCATGGATTTTTAGTGGGAATTTTCCTTGGTGGAAATATGTAAATCGCCCAGAACCATCATTAAGAGATTATTTAGCACTTAAAGACCGTATGGATATGGCGCAAGGCGTTTCATATGAAGTTTCGGCAAATAGTCGTACGTTAAAATATCGTAGTAATTCTGTTGAGGGAGCAAGCTTAAACGCTGCATCGCAAGAATATAATTTAACATGGGATTTAGAATTTCAGGATGGACGGTATTTTACAGAAAATGAAAGTAAATCTGGTTCGCCAGTTTGTATTGTAGGTGCAGAAATTGCCGAAGGTTTATTTGAGGGTGAAGAGCCTGTTGGTAAACAAATTAAGGTGATGGGGCGAAGGGTTACTGTTGTTGGTGTATTTAAAAAAGAAGGCGAGGATATGATGGGTATGTCGCAAGATAAAAATGTGCTTATTCCATTAAATTTAGCTAAAGGTATTTTTGATATTAATAATGAAAGATATAATCCTCAAGTTACAGTTCGAGGAAAAGAAAATATAGCTTTAGAAGAAGTTGAAGCAGAATTGAAAGGTCAAATGCGTTCTATTCGTCGTTTAAAGCCAGGTCAGGAGGATGATTTTTCATTAAATAAAACCACCATGCTTTCTAATCAATTAGATATTATGTTTGGCGTGGTTGATATTGCTGGTTTAATTATTGGTGGATTTTCTGTGTTGGTTGGCGGTTTCGGCATTGCAAACATCATGTTTGTTTCCGTAAAAGAACGTACAAATATCATTGGTATTCAAAAATCATTAGGTGCCAAAAACTATTTTATTTTACTGCAATTTGTATTTGAAGCCGTAGCTCTATGTTTAATGGGTGGACTTTTAGGCCTTGGACTAGTGTATTTACTAACGCTGCTATTTACGCATGTTTTTGATGTTGAAGTAATTTTATACCTTAAAAATGTGGTAAAAGGTTTAGGTTGGTCAGTGGGTATTGGTTTAATTGCTGGTTTTTGGCCAGCGTTTTCTGCTTCAAGGTTAGATCCGGTAGAGGCAATACGATCTTAAACCCCTAAATCCCTCCGATATAAAATCGGAGCAGGCTCTAAAGGGGAATTTCTTTCTATTGTTTATAGCAAGATTCAAATAATAGTTATTACAATAAAAAAGGAGCAAATTCTACATCTGCTCCTTTTTTATTTACGTTATATCAAGTTCCCTTTAGGGGATAGGGATTATTTTAACAACGCTAATGCTTCTTTAATTCTTCTTAATGCTTCTACTAAACTTTCGTCAGATGCAGCGTAAGATAAACGGATGTAGTTGTTATTACCAAAAGAATCACCGCCAACAGTTGCCACATGACCCACATTTAATAAATATAAAGCTAGATCAGCAGAATCTTTAATTACATTTCCATCTGCATCTTTTTTGCCAAAGAATGAACTGATTTCTGGGAAGAAATAAAAAGCTCCATCAGGTAAATTTGTTTTTACTCCGGGAATATCATTTAATAATTCATAAACTAATTGTCTGCGTCTGGCGAAAGCCTTTTTCATTTCTAGAACAGTTTCTAAACCTTGCTCATAAGCCACAATACCAGCACGTTGAGCAATAGAACAAGTTCCTGAAGTAGTTTGACCTTGCATTTTATCATTAGCAGCTGCAATTTCTTTGCTAGCCGCGATATATCCTAATCTCCAACCTGTCATTGCAAAAGCTTTAGAAAAACCATTTACAATAATTACGCGTTCTTTAATGCTATCAAATTGTGCAATCGATTCATGTTGATCAACAAAGTTGATATGCTCATAAATTTCATCCGATAGGATAAAAATGTTTGGATATTTTTCGAAAACCTTAACTAATGCCGCTAATTCAGCTTTGCTATACACAGACCCAGTTGGATTACAAGGCGATGAAAACATGAAAAGTTTAGTCTTTGGTGTAATTGCAGCTTCTAATTGCTCGGGTGTAATTTTAAAATCACTTTCGATATCCGTATCAATAAAAACTGATTTACCTTCTGCAAGTATTACCATTTCAGAATAAGAAACCCAATACGGAGTAGGAATAATTACTTCTTCACCTGGATTAATTAATGTTAAAATTACATTTGATAAGGATTGTTTTGCTCCTGTAGAAACTACAATTTGAGAAATATCATAATCTAAATTATTCTCTTTCTTTAACTTATTTACGATAGCTTGACGCAATTCTGGATAGCCAGGTACAGGAGAATAACGTGTGTAGTTTTCATCCAAAGCCTTTTTAGCAGCTTCTTTTACATGGTCTGGAGTGTTAAAATCTGGTTCGCCAATACTTAAGCTAATAATGTTAATGCCTTTTGCCGCTAATTCGCGACCAAGTTTAGTCATTTTAAGTGTTGCAGACTCGGATAAGTTGTTGATTCTTTGGGATAAAAAAGTCATAATATTTTTGTGAATGCGCAAATATAAAAACCAATTGCAATTAGGTGCTAAAAAAAGATACTTTTTCTTAAAATTTCGTGCTTTAACTGTATTTTTGACATCTAAAATCACTCAATTTGCAACCTAAAAAGAAAGCCATACTCATTTCGCTCTGCGTAAGTATTATTTTGATGTTGGCAAAGTTCGTTGCTTACTTCTTAACAAATGCCAACGCCATTCTTACAGATGCGGCAGAGAGTATTGTAAATGTATTAGCCAGTGCCTTTGCGTTTTACAGTATTTATTTAAGCACGTTACCTAAGGATAAGAATCATCCGTATGGACATGGAAAAGTAGAGTTTTTCTCTGCTTTTGTGGAAGGCGTATTGATTGGAATTGCAGGTATTATCATTATTTTAAAATCTAGTTATGATTTAATTTATCCGAATGAAATTGGACAATTGTATGATGGTGCTATTATAATTGGCGCTACTGGTTTGGTTAATTTGATAGTAGGTTTTTATCTAATTAATACTGGAAAAAAGAACAATTCGATTACTTTAGAAGCTGATGGCAAACATTTATTAACTGATTCTATTAGTAGTGGAGGTTTGGTTATTGGGATAATTTTAATTCAATTAACTCAAATTTATTGGCTAGATGGCATAATTTCAATTGCATTAGGCTTATACATCATTTTTAATGGATATAAATTGACCAGAAAATCTGTTGGTGGATTAATGGATGAAAGTAATATTGAGCTGGTAAAAGATATAGTGGTAATTTTGCAAGAGAATAGGGAAGAAAGCTGGATTGATGTTCATAATTTACGAGCTCAACAATATGGTGCAGATTTACACGTAGATTGTCATGTTACTTTGCCTTATTACTTCGATTTAAATACAGTTCATCATGAAATTTCTAGCATAGATAAATTGATTAATGCTTCTGGTACGCATAAGACAGAGCTGTTTATTCATGCAGACCCATGTTTACCAGCATGTTGTAATTATTGTAAAATGCAAAATTGCGGTGTGAGACAAGAAGAGTTTAGAGCAGAAATTAAATGGGATATGGAAAATGTGACCAAAAATCAAAAACATTTTAGTCAATGAGTTATTTTAATGTAAGAGTTTACGGATTGCTTATTAATGTCAAAAACGAAGTTTTATTAAGCGATGAACATGAGTACGGTCAAAACTTCACCAAATTTCCTGGTGGAGGATTGGAATTAGGCGAAGGCTTAATTGATGCGCTTAAACGTGAATTTATAGAAGAATGCAATGCAGAAATTGAAGTAACTGGTCATTTTTATACTACTGATTTTTACGAGAAATCTTCTTTTAATGATAGTCAAGTAATTAGTATTTATTATTTGGTTGCAGCAACACAACCTTTACAACTACCATTTAAAACAAGGGTTTTCGACTTTGATGAGGATATAAATCAATCTTTTAGATGGGTAAATATTAATGAGTTAAGCGAGAATGATGTTACTTTTAAAACAGATAAAACAGTAGTAAAACTTTTAAAAAAATCAAATACATAGATGGGAGAGAAGATTTTATACTATTTAACTCCAATTTCTAAGGTTATCCTTTTTGTAATTTTTATTTTCCTTTGCTTATTGCCTTTTGGAATAATTGCTCAATTTGACTTCATTTCTATTGATAAAAAATCTTTATTAGCTGATTTACTTTTAGAAGGATCTACTGTAGTGGCAGTTTTGGGCGCACTTTTAATGATTTTTAAAGTTTTTCCGACAGTAGATTTTAGAACTGTATTCGTGCTAAAAGAAAAATCATTTTCTAGTTTTTTAAAAGGAAGTTTAATTGGTTTTGTGCTTATTATGTTGTGTGGCGGTATGTTGTTGTTAAATGGTAACGTCATATTTTCTATATCTAAAATCAGCGCACTTCTGTTTTTTGGTTATTTGCTATATTTTATCATTGTTGCGCTGTTTGAAGAATTAATGTTTAGAACATTTCCTTTATTTACTTTTGCAGAGCGATATCCAATTAGTATAACCATTATTTTAAACAGTGTATTATTCGGATTGGTACATTTAGCAAATCCAGGTTTTAATGCACTAGCAATGCTGAATATCGCTTTAGCAGGTGCATTATTTTCCACTTATACCTTGCAAAAACGAAATGTAAGTTGGGCAATTGGTATCCATTTTGGTTGGAATTTTACACAAGGAATCCTTTTAGGTTACAAAGTTAGTGGTATTGATACGCCAGGTGTATTATTCGCCAAGCCAGTTGGTCAAAGCTTTCTTTCTGGTGGTGTTTTTGGTATTGAAGGTTCTATATTTTGCACAATTATAATATCAATTTTAATAATTTGGCTATTAGTTCGCTATAAAATAAAGCCAATGGAAACTGTTTTTGAAGAAGAATTTGAGGAAGAAACCGCTATAGAATGAGTTTAGTAGAAAGAGATAAAAAAGTAATCTGGCATCCTTATACACAAATGAAAAATGCCCAAATGCCTATTCCCATTGTTAGGGGAGAAGGCGTTTATTTATTTGATGAGGATGGGAAAAAGTATATTGATGCAGTTTCATCATGGTGGGTAAATATTCACGGTCATGCACATCCGCACATTGCAGAAAAGGTTTCTGCACAATTAACAACATTAGAACACGTAATTTTTGCTGGTTTTACACATGAGCCAGCTGTTTTGCTTGCAGAGCGATTATTGCCTTTATTACCAGGTAAACAAGAAAAAATATTCTATACTGATAATGGTTCTACAGCGGTAGAAGTTGCCCTTAAAATGTGTTTGCAGTATTGGAATAATTCTGGAAATCTCCATAAAAAGAAAGTTTTAGCATTTAAAGACGCCTACCATGGAGATACATTTGGCGCCATGTCTGTTAGCGGGAGAAGTATTTTTACTAATCCATTTAATGATTTGCTGTTTGATGTTGAGTTTATCGATTTACCAAACGAGAAAAATATAGTTAGCCTTAAATCTCAAATCTCAAATCTTTCTTCTCAACTGGCTTGTTTCATCTTTGAACCTTTAATTTTAGGCGCTGGCGGCATGCAAATGTACGCGGCCAAGTATTTAGATCAATTGTTAAAAACTTGTATAGATAACAATGTACTAACTATTGCTGATGAAGTAATGACGGGTTTTGGGCGCACAGGAACTTATTTTGCTTGCGAACAGCTAATTAATCACCCAGATATTTTTTGTTTAAGTAAGGGCTTAACAGGCGGCACCATGCCTTTAGGGGTTACGAGCTGTAATCAGAAAATTTTCGAAGCTTTTTTAAGCGATGATAAGTTGAAAACCTTGTATCATGGTCATTCATTTACAGCAAACCCAATATCTTGCGTAGCATCTTTAGCAAGTTTAGATATTTTGTTAGCGGCTGAAACTTTAGCTAATATTAAAAGAGTTGAAGAACAGCACAAGCAATTCTTTAATCAAATTAAAAACCATCCAAAAGTTAGAAACATTAGACAAACCGGAACTATTATAGCTTTAGAGTGGGAAACAGGAAACGATACTTCTTATTTAAGCGGATTGAGAGATCAGCTTTATAACTACTTTTTAACTAGGGGGATTATTCTTAGGCCATTAGGAAATATTATTTACATATTGCCACCGTATATCATTTCTAATGATGATTTGACGTACATTTACCAAACAATTCAACAAGCTTTAGAAGAAATATAATATGCACTTATCCTCAATTTTAGAAAATATAGTTAACGATAATGTTCTGCATTCCAAATGGTTAAATACCCTGTCTTATATGGAAAATGCAGGTGCGAAAAAGATATCAGCAGCAGAACATAAAGAAGAAGTAACTCTGCTTATTTTAAAACACGCAGCAGAAGAACATCGCCATGCATATTACTTAAAAAAGCAATTAGCAAAGCTCGACGAAAACTTTTGCAAGACATATAGCAATGCAGAATTACTAGCACCAAACCATACTAAGTTTTATTTAAATACTTTAGATGTTCAGGTATGTAGGTACTTAAAAAATCAGTTTAACCTATCAGGATATGATTTAAAATTCGCTGCCTACCTATTTGTAACCTACGCTATTGAAGTTAGAGCAGATGAATTATACCCAATTTACCAAGATATTTTGAGTGCAAAAGAAAGCCGTGTAACCGTAAAATCAATTATTTTGGAAGAAGAGGGGCATTTAGAAGAAATGCTAAATCAACTAAAAGAATTTTCTCCAGAATGGGAAAAACACGCCAATGAAATTATCAAAATTGAACAAGAGATGTTTGATAATTGGATAATTGGGCTTGGAAAAGAGGTTTCAGCTTAATTTGTTTTTCGATTTATTTCCCACCTCTCTGTGGCACCCTTAAACTGCTAATTTTTACGCTATTATCTATAATTAAAAACCAACTAAATTTTTAATTATAGATAATAGTTGTTATTTTAGACATAGATAAAATCAGATATTTACTCAAATTCTTATGAAGAAAACTTTATTACTGGGCCTAATCACGTTCTTGTATTTTAATGTAAATGCACAAACAATAACCAAAAAATCTGCTATAGGTATTTCTATAGGACCAAGTTTCCCATTGGGAGATTTTGGAGATAAAGATATATCAAATGAAAACTCAGGTTTAGCCAAGATTGGAGGTTTTTTAGGTATTGATTATAGTTATACATTTTCTAAATATTTTGGCGGAATAGTAAGTTTACAAGGTCGTCTTCATAGTGTTGACGAAAATGCTTTAAGCGCATATGCTGTTCCAGATGGCACAGGTGCAAGTTTAAGTATGAAAACTACTGCATGGAAAACAGGATCTATCATGGCCGGCATATTTCATACAGTTCCTCTTACAAAAAATGAAAAATTAAACTTTGAAGTAAGAGCTTTAGCAGGGCTGCAATCAACTTCATCACCTAAAATAGATGTTAATGTTTTTATTCCTGGTATGGGATCTTTCAATTCTTCTCAAGAGTCTACATCAGTAAATTCATTTACTTATTCATTAGGAATGGCATTTAAATATAGTTTAGACAATAGAATGGCTTTAAAATTGGGTGGAGACTATAATGGCGCCCAACCAAAATTTTCAACTTATAGCTACCCAGCTGATGCACCAGTAGAACAAGAAGTGAAGCAAAGTACAGGTGCTTTTAACCTTGCAATTGGCTTAAGTATTGGTTTTTAATTTTGGATTATCCCATGATATTCTTGAAAAATTATCGGCTAATTAACCGATAAAGTGAAATATCGGGTAATTAGCCGATAATTGGAAATATCGGGTATTTACCTGATATTAGTAAAATGATAGCTGTACTAACAGGAGATATAATTAATTCTAGGGCATTGCCAGAAGAATGGATTAATACACTAAAAAGCGCTTTGGAAGGCTTATTTGGTAAAAATGTTAAGTGGGAAATCTTTAGAGGGGATAGTTTTCAAGTAGAATTAAATGCTAAAGATGCCTTGTTAAATGCCATTTATATTAAGGCATGTATTAAAACCTTGAAAAAGGCAGATGTTAGGATAGGAATTGGTATTGGTAAAAAAAGCATTAGCGCTGAAAAGGTGAGTGAGGCTAACGGAGAGGTGTTTATTAACTCTGGATCTGCTTTTGATGCGCTCAAATTAAGTAAGGTAAATATGGCTATTAAAACGCCTTGGCCAAAGTACGATGAAGATATAAATCTCTCTATTCGATTGGCATTAATTGCCATGGATAGTTGGGGGCAAATTTCTGCAGAAATGGTTAAATATGCCATTGAAAATCAAAACACTAACCAAGATAAGATTGCAAAAATATCTGGTAGAAGTCAATCGTCGGTAAGTGAGGCTTTAAAAAGAGCACATTTTACAGAAATAATGGAACTAGAAAGTAAATACAGCAACCAAATTAGTAAACTAATTAAAAAATAAATGGAAATCGTTTTGCTTAAACTTTTATTAGCTCATGTATTGGGTGATTTCTTTCTTCAACCTAACTCTTGGGTAGCAGAAAAGGAAAAAAAGAAGCTAAAATCGGATAAGCTTTATTTGCATATTGCCATTCATATTTTATTAATATTTTTGATTTTCCTTTCCTTAAATTCTTGGAAAATAGCGCTCGTAGTTGGTTTATTTCATGGTATAATAGATGTGATTAAACTCCTTTTCCAAAAGGAAAAAACGAAACGAATTTGGTTTTTTGTTGATCAATTTCTTCACATTGTAGTAATTGTAAGCTGTTGGAACTATTTCTATCAGCCAGCAATTAGCCTAAACTTTTTAGAAAACGCACAATTTTGGTTATTCTTGCTCGGTGCTTTATTTTTAATATCTCCAGCTGCCATATTTATCAGAGTAATTATTGCTAAATGGATTCCTAGCAAAGCATCAAGTTCATTACAAGATGCCGGAAAATTCATTGGTATTTTAGAGCGTTTGCTTATTTATCTTTTTGTATGCACGCATCATTTCGAAGCCGTTGGGTTTTTATTAGCTGCAAAATCTATTTTTAGGTTTGGGGATTTAAAAGAAGCACACGATATTAAACTCACCGAATATGTGCTTATTGGTACTTTATTGAGCTTCGGTATTGCGTTAATTGTAGCCATGACTGTTATGAATATCAATTTGTAATTTTTTTGAAGCGCAATTTTATTGTAATGGTTAAAGGTAATCCAGCTTTTCGCTAAATCTTTTTAGATTGTCCTTCGACTACGCTCAGGATGACATCTAAAAAGTATATCGCTTCAATCTGGGCTATTTAACTAAAGCTTGTGCAAGGAAACCACAACTAGTAGCAAAGACTTGCATAATTTAAACCTGACTTAGCGGAAATACTTTTTGTTGCAGATGCTTCGACAAGCTCAGCATGACAATGCCAAAAAGATTGGAGCGAGGGCAGGAGTGAAGTATCAAATGAAATACTGAAATTGCTTTTCAAATAAAAAAACCTCAAATATTAAATACTTGAGGTTTTTTGCTTTTTATAATTTGGACTATCTAGCTCCTGGTGGACAGTATTCTTTTAAGAATTTAGTATAAGTTAAAGCTAAATGCTCACTTGTTCCTGCGCCTTCAAAAATACCATGTGTACGATTTGGATAGCTCATCATTTGGAATACTTTTTTGTTTTTAACCAATTCGTTAATCAACATTTCTGCATTTTGATAATGAACATTATCGTCTCCAGTACCATGAATGTACAATAGATTTCCAACCAAATTTTTAGCATATGTAATAGGAGAACCTTTTACATAGGCCTCTGTGGTAGGAAAAGGAGTGCCCATGTAACGCTCCTGATAAATATTATCGTAAGTTAATTGGTTGGCAACCGCCGCTACAGCGATACCAGTTTTATAAATATCAGGATATTGGAATAATAAGTTTAAGGTTGATGAACCGCCACCGCTCCAGCCGTGAACTGCAACGCGATCTTTATCCATAAATGAATAGGTTGCCAATAATTTTTTAGTAGCCATTGCCTGATCGCGAATATTGATTACACCGATGTTTTTGTAAATCGCTTTTCTCCATGCTGCACCTTTTGGAACTGGAGCGCCACGATTATCCATAGAAATATAGATGTAGCCATCTTTAGCCATATCACCAACGTATAAGCCGTTTCTGCCAGCGCCCCAAACATCTGCAGCAGTTTGTGAAGCAGGTTCGCCATATACGTAAAATACAACAGGATATTTTTTAGTAGCATCGAAATTATCAGGTTTTTTCATCCAACCATCCATTTCAACTCCATCTTCTGTAGTTACTTTAAAGAATTCTACTTTGTTTTTTGGCGGCGTTTGTTTAGCTAATTGGTTCGTTATACTTCCTTCCATAGTTAATGGATTATTGGTCGTAAAATTCATCCACTCTGTTACTGGAGCAACCACCGAGCTGTTGTAACTATGGCGAGCGTATAAGCCATTTGGTGAAATTGAATAACTATGTGTGCCAGGTAGGACAGAAGGAGTTACCATTTCTAGCTTTCCTTTTCCATCTAATTTAGTTTTGTATAAGTATTTTTGAGTGGCATTTGTTGGCGAAGCCATAAAATAAACTGTGTTATTTTTCTCGTCAATTAAGTTAACGCTAATCACATCATAGTTGCCTTTGGTAATTAATGTTTCTTTTTTGCCATCTCTGTTAACGCGATATAAATGCGTATAACCATCTTTTTCGGTTTGATAAACAAACTCTTTGTTTCCATTTAACCACACAAAACTATCTTGTGGATCTATCCAAGCTTTATCATTTTCTTTATAAATTTCCGTTACTGAGCCAGTTGTAGCATTTGCAATAAATAATTTGCTTTCATTTTGCTCGCGATTCAATTGTTGCAAAATAACTTCGTTTGTGTTCGGAATCCAATCCATACGAGGGATGTAATGTTGGATATTATCTCCAGGAACTGCTAACCAATTTGTTTTTGCAGTTGCGATATCAACCACACCAATTTTACAAGCTGAAGGATCTTGACCAACTTTTGGATATTCTACAGGAACGGTAAAAGAATAGATAGAATCGGTGTTGTTAATCATTAAAAAGTTTTTGATTTTAGTTGCGTCAATTTGCCAATAAGCAATTGATTTGCTATCAGGAGACCATCTAAAACCATCTAAACAATTAAATTCTTCTTCGTAAACCCAGTCAAATGTACCGTTAATCATTCTAGAAGTTCCATCAGTAGTTAATGCTTTAATTGCTCCAGTAGCTAAATCTTCTACGTAAACATTGTGCTCGCTAACGTAAGCTACTTTAGTTGCGTCTGGAGAAAACTTAGCAAACATTAATGAAGAAACTGGTTTGCCTTTTCCAATTTGTTTTAAGGTATTATTTGCAATATCTGCTACCCAATAATCTCCACGACTATCTTGACGCCAAACTCTTTTGGTATTAGTGTAAATAAGTGCTTTTGTACCGTCAACAGTTAATTGAAAACTTCTTACATTTAAAGGGTTGGAAGCATTTGCTGGAGTAAGTAATGCTCTACTTACAATTGTTTTGCTTTCATTTTTTGGTAAAGTAATGGTGACGATTTCTCCACCAGCATTTTGATAATAACTGTTCCCATCTTTAGTCCAGTTAATGCCACCTCTTTGCGCTTTTACATTGCCGTTGCCAATAAAGGCCACAACTGCAATAGCAATAAATAGTTTAGTTAGTTTCATACTATAGTTTTATAAATTGTTGATATACAGATTGTAAATAGGATTTACCTAAATTAAGATTTATTTGTGTTTGTGCGCTATCTTTCGGGTTGCTATTGTACAAAATATTTTTGCCAATGTTATCAAATGTAACACAATGGTTATCATTAATAAAGCCTAAACCGTTATCCCAACTAAAGAAAGCAAAATGTTTACTGTAAGGATTCAGTAGGTTTTTACTCCATAAAAAATCTTTATGTGGAATGTTTAATTGAGCCAATAAAGTAGCTGCAACATCTTGCTGACTTCCAATTTTATCAAATTTCTTTCCCTGATATTCATCTTTAATTACATCCCCATAAAAAAGTAAGGGAATGTGATAACGTTGAGGTTGAAAAATCTCGTACTTGTTTTTTGGATACAAATGACCGTGATCTGCAATAAAGATAAACAGTGTATTTTTATACCAAGATTGCTTTTTGGCTTTTGTTAAATAATCATTTATACAAGAGTCTGTATAATAAGCTGTGCTTTTGAACTTCTGAATAATATCTTTATTTCCAAACTTAGGGGTCGTAGGTAATTCAAATGGTTCATGATTGGTTAAAGACAAAATGGTAGAAAAGAAAGGTTGTTTTTCCTGATTGATATCTTGTAATTGCCTATTAAAAACAAGTCCATCATAAGCTCCCCATTTCGAATTCATATCCTTTTTCTCAAAACTGTGTTTATCTACCAGTTTCTGATAATTGTGACTTAGTAGAAATGCTTTATAATTATCAAATTCAGATTCACCACCATAATAAAATGAAGTTTGATACTTATTTTGATAGAGTTTTTGACTGATAGCTGGAATTTTTTGCATTTTTTCTGGCCACTTCACTATACTTCCTGTTCCTAATGTTGGGAAACCGCTCAATGTACCTATTAGCCCTTTATCAGTACGGTTTCCTGCTGAATAAATATTTGTAAATAAAACGCCCTTGTTTATTAAACTATCAAAATTAGGTGTAATACCTTCTTCATTGCCTAATGTTTTGGTTAAATCTGCTGTGAAACTTTCTAAAATAAAGATAACAACATTAGGTTTTTGAGTCTTTAAAATGGAAATAGTGGTGTCTTTTTCAACTTTGTATAATTCAGAAATTTGTTTTTCTGCAGCTGCGTTATCAAAATATAAATAAGGATTTTTATTAGTTTTTGTTGACGCTAAGATGCTCGATATTAAATTCCATTCGGTATTAAGTGAAGCGTGATTTAATATCTCATACTTTGAAAAATAAGCCATGCTTTGGTTATTTGGAGCTACATCAACACCACCTCTAATTATTAGAAAATTAAATCCTAATAATAAAATAGCAACAATAGATTTTATCAAAATTGGAGTTTTAACAAAATTGATTTGCTTTTTTAGGAGAATAAAATTGAGATAAAAACCTGATCCAATTAATATTGCCCAAATAAACATGGAAAACATAAAAGGAGAGGAACCACTAGATGCCATAGCCTCTTTTGGCGTTTCTATAATGGGAGCCAAGGCGCTATAATTTATTTTAATGCCCCATTCGCGATACGTATTGAAATTTACAATTGAAAAAAAGCCAAAAAGAACTATTAAAACTTTATTGTAAACGGAAACCCATTTAAAGTTAAGCGATGTTCTTTTAGTAAAGTACCAAAATAAAAAAACTAGCAATGGAATTACAGCTAAATAAGCCGCCATTGATAAATCTAACCTTAATGCGTAATAAAAGGTTGGTATTCTTTCTCCAAAAGGTATTTCTCTTAGTTTTTTATGGAAGATGGAAAGAAAAACTAATCTATCTACCGCAAAAAACAATAACCAAAACAGAAAAAAACGAGCAAAAAAAATCAGGTTTTTAAACATTGACGCAATTTAATAAAAGCCATGAATAAAAACCTGATTTTAATATAGTATTGAGAGAGATATTATTCTCCTCCGCCTTGCATTGCTTTTAATTCTGCATAGGTAATTTCGTCGTATCCACTTGGAATAGTTGTTACAGAAAGTGCACCTACTTTAGCATCACTAACAGATTTTAAGGTAATTGTCGCTTTAGAATCTGAGTATTTTATTACAGTACCCTTAACGTCTTTAAAGTCAGCAGTAACCATGTTTAAAGGTAATTCTAGCTCTGTAGTTAGCCACATTACTGCATCATCTTTATCACTTTTGTAGGTGTATTTTTCTGCATTATAACCAGCAATTACCGCTTTTTCACCCGTTGCTTTAAATTCAGATAATTTAGGTTTTTTTGCATTCATTTCCTCCACATCAGCTTTGGTTAATTTAGCCGCTTTTTGCATTTGAGCAACTGGTACATCTACCAAAACCAAACCAGTTCCACCTTTAAGATCCATGAAAACACCAATTGATGCAGGTCCAGCCTCAATTTCCATTTTAGAAATATCTCCATTAAATTTTATTTTGTTTTCTGCAGGAGCTCCAGGGGCATCGATTTTATATTCAATACCATACACTAAAGAACCTTCAGTTAATTTTTTTTGAGCATTAGCAACTATTGCTGAGCTAATTAAGATTGCGGCTAAAACGCCAGTTTTCATAGATTTAAACATCATATTAATTTTAGATTTTATTTACCATTTAATTTTTTCCTTATTAAGAAAAGATGAAACTCCTTTTTTAAAATCATCACTTTCCCTAACTCTTGCATTAATTTGTACAGCCATTTCCAAACTCTTTTCTAATCCTAAATTAGTTGTTTGATTTATGAGCTGTTTGGTTACCATTAACGCATTCGCGGAGGTATTGTTGCACAAACTTACTGCAAAATCAGTTACACTTTGAGCTATATTTTCTCTTTTTGTTACAAAAGTAATCAGGTTATATTTTAGTGCTTCTTCCGCTGGAAAAAGATCTCCAGTTAATAAAAGCTTTTTAGCAATAGTTTCGCTTGTTTTGCGTAGTAGAAAACAAGAAACTATTGCTGGTACAAATCCTAGTTTAACTTCTGTATAGCCGAAATTTGCTTCAGGAACTGCAAAAATAATATCACAAACTGTTGCTAAACCACATCCACCAGCAATTGCATGTCCTTCTACCTGAGCAATTACAATTTTTGGTAAATAGGAAATTGTAGTAAACAGGTTTTTTAAACGATTAGAATCTGCCAAGTTTTCTTCGTACGAGTTTTGCTGTAATTGTTGCAAATACGCAAGATCTGCTCCTGCGCTAAATGTATCGCCATTAGCTTTTAAAATAATTACTTTAACCTCATCGTCTTCGGCTGCTTTTAGCATATAATCCGTCAATAAACTCACTAATTCTGGATTTAGCGCATTGCGTTTATCCACACGATTTAGTGTAATATGTGCAATTCTATCAGCTACTTTATATAAAACAAGTTCTTCAACCATGTTATTTTAATACGTTAAGGTCTATCAAATATGAATTATTTTTCTTTAAAATATGAGCTATTAACTGAAATTTATTTGCTTCTTCCTCGTAACGCTTAATCATATAATCCTTATTACTTGCATCTATTAGCAAAGTTGAAAATAGAACTTCAGAACGTAAATCAGCTATGCTTTTTCGTGGATTTTGATGTAACCAAATGCTTTCAAATTTGGGTAATTGATCGATTTTTTTGTAATTAAAATCATCATCTAACAATAAAATATGATATTGATGAAAGGTAAGCTGATGCTCTTTTTTAACAAACGTATTTAATACCGTATCCTGTTCCCATTTCACAAAGTGGATGTTTGTAATTTGCATTTGATCTAGTGCTGGTTTAACAAAGAATTCGAAATTTTTGTTATTAGCGGTTAAATCGGTTAATAGAATTGCATTGTTTCCATCTATAAAAGCGGCAGCATAATTTTTGCGGAGACTAAAAAACATAATCTTTTTCTGCTGCAAAGCTGATATTTTATAATACACAGCAAATGACTGAAAAACTAAGATGGAAAGTATAGAAACGACAAGGAGTTTTTTCTTATAATTTACTAAAGCAATGATAAAAATAACTAGTGTAAAACTTAATAAAATTAATTGCCATTGGTTAAGCCAAATAGACGTAATGCCCGAAAAGGGGAGGTTTGCAATCCATTTTAGGCCAGCATTAGTGAAATTAATTATCCATTCGAAAATTGGTGCTAAAAAATAAAGACGTAGCATTAAAATTCCAATTCCCAAATACATCATTGCTGTTAATGGAAGCAGAATAAATAAATTGCTAAAAATAAAATACAGCGGAAACTGATGGAAATAGTAAATGCTTAACGGAAAAGTGGCAATTTGTGCGGCTAAACTTAATGCGATAGTTGCCCATAATTTATCTAACCATTTATTTTTAATATAAAACCATTTGTAAATTTTAGGCTGTAAATAAATCAAGCCAAAAACTGCTAAAAAAGAAAGCTGAAAGCCAACATCCCATATTAAGAAAGGACTATACACCAATAAACAAAAAGCTGTAAATGCCAGTATATTATAACTGTTACTATTTTTATTGAATGCTTTTGCCAAAATATAAACGGTTAACATAATTGCAGAGCGAAGAACAGATGGAGAAAACCCTGTTAAAAGTGAATAATACCAAATTAAGAAAGAGATTAATACTAGTTTAAAAATCTTCAAAGCTCTTTTCTTATCCAAGAAGAATAATGCCCAATTTAAAAAGATGTAAATAATGCCAACATGCATTCCTGATACTGATAAAGCGTGTATTGTTCCAGTTTTACTATATGCGGCTAAAGTTTCTTTACTTAAATCTGCTCTATAACCCAAAACTAAAGTCGATGCAACGGCAAAAGCTTCATTATTATGTATCAGTTTTCTGTAAATGGCAACCTGTCTTTGCCGTACTTCAATGGCATATTTTATAACTGGATTGCCTTTATTGCTATTCAGTTTTATTAAGTGATTTTGGTTAATAAATGTTTGGTGATATACGTTTTTTGCAGCCAACCAAGCTCTAAAATCAAATTCTGATGGATTGTATGATGGCTCTACAGGTAAGTTTTTTGAAGAAATAATCAATTCATCTCCATAATTTAACTTTACAGGATTTAAGCTATCAACTTTTAAAGCAATCAATAGTTTTCCGCTTACATTTTGAGATTTGTTAAGTGTATAACCAGTTGTAACAACAACTTCAAACCGTAAAATATCATTTGTTTGTTGCGGCTCATTATTCACCCAAACTTTTAAATAGTCAAATTGCTGATTTTCGTAATAATCTTTTTTTAAAGATTGAGTATTTACCAAGCAAATCAATCCACCTAATGTGAAGCAAAAGAAATAGAAAAATATGCCGGTTATGCCCTTAAAATTATAAGCTTTTAACGTTTTATAAAATATATTAATAACAGTTAAATAAATTAGTACTACTACGCTTAATGTCAATAATAAAACAATTAATAAATGGTTTTGAAAATTATAAGCGCAACAAACACCCAGTATAAATGGTAGTAAAATTCTTACAAAAACAATTTCAGATTTGAATGTCAAAATTTTTAAAATTGATAGCGTAATTGCAGTTTAACATCGGTTTTTTTATTGCCATTTATTTCATCTAACCCAGTTCCAACTGTTTCTACGTTATTGTACCAGAATAATGCATATTTAGCCCAAATATCTACTCGTTTTATAAGTTTGTATTTAAGATTTAGATAGGTTCTAAATCCTTTTCCATTATACATGCCAAAGGTGAAATTGTACAGTACATCGTCTTCATATGCATAAATTCTACTATTAAATGATGGTGTGTTAAAATAAGCAAGTCTTATGTTTCCAGAGATTTTAGAAAATAATGGAGAATAACCTACATCTTGATAAATTAAATAACCAAATTCAGCTTTTGTACTGCCTATTTTAAATAGAGAAACTTCTAATCGGTTTTGAAAACTAAGTGATTTATTCAATCGCCAATTTACATCTGCTCTGTACGATTCCTTTTTGACATCATCCAAATAATTAATTGGAACATCCAAATCGGTATTTTGCTGTTTTAATTCAGATTTATACCGTAAAACTGCTTTAAAAGTTTTTGTAGGAGTGTAAGTTACTTGCCCTAAAACTTCATACCCATCCGAAGGTGCATCAACTCTAAATTTTAACCAAGGGAATTTAAAATAATCAGCATAAATAGCAATTGCCCAAGCTTTTACAGGTGTGATATTTAAACCAGCGTAAAATCCTTTTTCATTTAGTGCTTCGCTGGCTTCAGCAGTTGCCTGATTAAAAAAATTATGATAATTAGCATCGTAATTTCGGTGTAAAAGCACAGCGGATACTTTTGCAGAAAGGCTTACTAAAACACCATTTACATAAGCTAAACCTCCATTTAGACTTTTTCCAGCTTCGCCAAAGAAATAAATATTTTTATGGGTATAATTATAATGTAGACCAATGTTAGTCAGCTTTTTACCAACGAAATTATAACTTCGATAAACTTCATTTCCTGTAATAAATTTATTGCTGTAAATAGAATGGTATGCGATTGCTCCAATAGTTAAGTTGTCTTTTTGGTATTGAATAACACCTCCAAATAACTGCTGAGACAAACTATTTTTGTTTTTAATTTCGGTCGCTGTTCTGTGTAAACCAGTTTCATTAACATTAGAAAGAACTTCTTCACCATCGTTATTTAAGCTTAAGCTAACATCTAATTTCCGAGAAGATATAAAAGGAGTGAAGTCTATGTATTTCGCAAGAGTAACTGTTGTGGCAATTCCTCTAAAAAAAGAATATTCGTTTGCAGAAGTATATGGTTTTAAACCAACATCTTTTTTGGCAACGCTGGTTACATCTGGTGCTTTGCCAAAGGCGAAACCCGACCATAATGTTAAACTTTGACCAAATTGCAAGGTGTAATCGCCCAAAACTATTTTTTTAAATCGGCCAGTGTTAAAAATAGCAATATGGGCAGATTGATAATCAAGAAGCAATTGTTTAGTTCCTTTTAAAAACTGTTCTCCTGCATCCTTCTCAAAAATTAATGATGCTGAAATACGATTGGAGAAATTATATTTATATCGCAATAAAAACCGTTCTTGTGAGCCAATATAATGGCTTCCAGGTAAATCTGTAAAACCTTTTGGTGTTTCTAAAACTCTTCCAAAACGTAAGACCAAATCATTATCACCTAAGTTTAATAGGTTTCTATAGGTAATACGATCAACTAAATCAGACTGATTTAAGGCTACAAATGGCAGAAGTCTTTCAACTGTTGTGATATCAAAATCGGGTATACTTTGTAATTCTAAAATATCTATCAGTTTTCCATTAGTTTTTAGATGAGAAAAAAGATTACTGATTTGCAATGGAGATAAAAAGATTAAACCTTTTAATTCATCTGGATTTGTATTATTTAAATTAATGGGATGTTTTTGTAAGAAAACTAACTTGTCTTCTAATTCAGAAAGATCATAATCGTCGGGTAGATTTTCGGCTAAACTCTCTATCAAATCTTTAATGAAATTATCTTCATGAGTTTGGGCGTTTGCTACAAAACCAATGAATAAAAACAGGAGTAAAAGTCTAAAACGCATACGTAAGAGCTAGTTGAGGAGTGTAACCTAAATGTGAATCGCTTTCAACTGCCATATCCATCACAAATTTTTTATAATTCAATCCGAAGCCAGCGTAGTGTTTAAAAGGTTTAGCAGTTAAACCGCCTCTTAAACTGATGAGATCTAACAATTTATAGTCGATGCCTAAACCAACATCAATTGCAGCGTTAAAATCTTTACTTATAGTAGTAGCGATTAAAATTTTATCAGATGCTTTATAAGATGCACCAACTTGAATAGTACTTGGAATTTTTGTTTCAATTTCTCTGCTACTATATTTTTGAAAAGACGGATTATTTAAACTAACTCCTAAAGTAATTTGCTCGTTTAAATCATACATTGCTCCAACATCAACAGAAAACCCCGTTGTTGATCCGTAATTACTTATTTTTAATTGATGATAATTCCCTTTTATAGCAATTGATAACTTTTTTCCAAATCTTTTAGCTAATGCAAAACCTGCTTTAATTTCATTGTATGCGGCAATTCCGTAGCGGTTAAAACTTACTCCCAAATAATTGTTTTTGAGTGGCAAAACAAATGCAATTGATTGATTACTCAATTCATTATCAATTAGATACTTTGTGTAGTTTATAGCAACAGTAGGGGATTCTAAATAAGATATACCTGATATATTTCCATTTAAACTCCATATATCTTTAACCGCAGCGCTATTGTTGCCCATAGCAGTTAATCGTGGACCAAGATTGTTTTGTGCAAAACAAAAATTTAGGCTAATTAATAGCACTAAAAAAAGTATAAATAGTTTGTTCATAGGTTTAGGTAAAACCAATGTATACAAAATATTATAAATAATTAAATATTAATTTTAGAATTAAATTTTAAAATTAATATTTTATCAGAATTAAAGTTCGTTATTAGAAATATAATTTAGTATAGGTTAATAAAATTTCTATTTTGGTATATTTATTTGAATTTTAGATAATAAATTTTTTATTTCAGTTATAAAACGAATGCATTTTTTATTTCTATGGAAAGATTAAATTGAACAAAATAAAATTGCTTAAATAAAATTTGTTATGTAAATAATAGGTGTAATTCATGCTATATTGGCTTGGTATTTGATAATATTTTGAATAATAACTAACTAAATTTTAATCTAATGAAAACGATATTTAGCAAAAAATCGGCAGTCGTACTTACGATGATTTGTATGATAGCCATAGTAATCTCGTCTTGTAAAAAAAATAACAACGACGTTATAGTAGAAGGGAATGCGAACTTAAGGGTAGTAAATTCTGTACAAGGATCAAATCCTCAAGATTTTTATCAACGAGATACCAAATTGACAACATCTGCGGTCGCTTATGGAGAAAGTAGTAACTTTTTAACAGCTCAAGCGGGGGCAAGCACTATTTCATTTAGAAATTCAGGCTCAACTACTGCAAATGTAACAGCTAATGTAGGTATCAAAACAAATGCTTCTTATACTGTATTTTACTATTCCAATGCCGCTGGTGGTGCTCAAATTAACGGATATGAAGAAGATAATACCGCACCAGCTTCAGGAAAATCTAAAGTTAGATTTATTAATGTAGGCTCAGCTTTAACTAATTCAATTAACGTAGTTGCTGCAGGTGGCGCTTCATTAACTACTGGTTTAACATTTGGTTATGGATCGGTTTACACTACTATTGATGCTAATACTGCATTGAATGTTACTGTTTTAGGTTCTGCTACTTCAACAGCTATTTCTGGTGCAACATTTGCATCTGGAAAAATTTATACCATTTGGTTTGATGCTGCAAGTACTACAACCGCTAACTATCATGTTATAGTACAGAATTAAAAATAGCTCGAAGATTTTAAAAGCATTGCTAGTAAGCAGTGCTTTTTTGTGTCTTAACAAATGGTAAATTTTTCTATTTTTGATGAATAAGCCAGTTAAATGACCTTAACAGATAGTCCATCTTTACAAATTAGAACTGTAAATGTTACTCGGTATGTAACACCTTTACGTGAAGGTGGTTCTATGCCCGCAATTGCAGAAGCAGACGATGGATTTTTATATGTATTAAAGTTTCGTGGAGCTGGACAAGGACATAAAGCGTTAATAGCTGAAATTATTGGAGGAGAACTTGCTCGTTCGTTAGGATTAAAGGTTCCAGAATTAGTATTTGCTAAATTAGATGAAGCTTTTGGCAGAACAGAACCTGATGAAGAAATACAAGATCTACTTAAAGCTAGTGTTGGTTTAAATTTAGCCTTACATTATTTATCTGGCGCTATTACTTTTGATCCAACGGTAACTAAAATAGATCCTTTACTTGCATCACAAATAGTGTGGCTAGATTGTTTGCTCACAAACATGGATCGTACTGCTCGTAATACCAATATGTTGCTTTGGCATAAAGAATTATGGCTAATTGATCATGGTGCATCTTTATATTTTCATCACTCATGGCAAAATTGGGAAGAACAAGCAAAAAGACCTTTTGTATTGGTAAAAGACCATGTATTGCTACCTCAAGCTAGCCAATTAGAGGAAGTTAATACTAACTTCAGCTCTATTTTAACCCCAAAAATTATTGAGAATATATTGAATTTAATACCAGACGAATGGCTAAATGAAGATATATTTCAGAGTAGCCAAGCTCAAAGAGATGCATATGCTCTATTTTTAAACACAAGAATTGCTCATTCGGATATTTTTGTAAAAGAAGCACAACATGCCAGAGAAACACTTATTTGAGTATGCAGTAATTCGCGTTGTACCACGAGTAGAACGTGAAGAATTCCTCAATGTTGGGGTGATTTTGTATTGTGCTGGCCAGAAATTTTTGAAGTGTGTATTTGATGTAAATGAAACTCGTTTATCTGCTTTTGCTTGTGATGTTGAAACAGCTATTATCCTTTCTAACTTAACAGCGATAGAGAAAATCTGTGTTGGTGGGGCAGAAGCTGGTCCAATTGGTCAATTAGATATAGCTTCTCGTTTTCGTTGGCTCACCGCTACTAGAAGCACTGTGGTACAGGCGTCTAAAGTGCATCCTGGCTTTTGTATTGATCCCGAAGAAACTTTGCAAAAGCTATTTCAGCAGTTGGTACTTTAACAGTAATTTCTAATTGCATTTTAAATGATGTAAATTGCACAAAAATCGAAATAAATGAGCGAGGTTAAAACTATCCCAGAATTTAAAGACTTTAAAACCTTCTATAAAAAAGCTGTTGAACCCTTAAAGAAAGCAAATATGGCACATATTAGGCTTGATGGTAAATTGAAAGGTGGTACAAGAAATGTTTTTGCCTATTTCTGGTATATGGATAAAAAATGGAGAGTAAATGCTGATACACATATTGATCGCTTAAAAATTGCTTTCGATGAATTAGCTACCTCTGATGAACCTTTTGTAATTAAACCAACTCGTGATTATAAAGGAGAAAGTTTATCCATCAAAGGACAACCCATTAGAAATAATAAATTTTACGTTTATTTAGTAGTATAATCCTTAAAGAATTATTTCTTCTCCTTTTTCGGGAATTGTAACAGTATAACCTTCATCTGTTAATGCGGTTGCTAATGCCGACATACTTTTAGTTTCTCCATGCACCAAAAATACCTTTTTTAAGATTTGTCGGTCTTGCTGCTTTACGGTTTGAACTAAATCATTGTGATCTCCGTGTCCACTTAATAGGTCAGTTTTCTTTATCGAAGCATAAACCATTAAGTCGCGATTTCGTAAACGGATAATAGGATCTCCACGTAATAATCGGTCTCCTAATGTTCCTTTGGCACAATATCCTATAAATAGAATGGTGCAATAATAATTCTGAATATTATAATATAAATGATCTTGAATTCTACCTCCTTCTAGCATTCCAGCGGATGAAATAATGATACAAGGCTCTAAATAATTACTTACGGATTGGCTTTCTTTACGATCATGTACATAAATTAAGTTCTCAAATTCAAATTCATCACCTTTGGTTTTATAAAACTCTTTTGCCTCTTCATTTACCAATTCATGGTGCTTTCGATAAACATCGGTGGCAAAATTTGCCAATGGACTATCTACAAAAATCTGAACAGGAGGGAGTAATCCTTTACTAAAAATCTGATTTAAAGTAAACACTAAAGATTGAGTTCTTCCGATACTAAAAGCAGGAATAATCAGCCTTCCTGGACTTTTAATGCAAGTCTCATTAATGGTTTCTATCAGTTTTTCTTGTAAAGTAGTATCCGTAGTATGTAATCTCCCACCATAAGTAGATTCGCATACCAAATAATCTACTTGTGGTAAAGGTTGTGGATCTATTAATACAGGATAATTTTTCCGACCAATATCGCCTGTAAAAGCAATTTTCTTTGTTATTCCATTTTCTATAACCTGTAAAATAACAGCAGCAGCACCTAATAAATGTCCTACTGGGATAAAAGTTAATTCAATAGCCCCGTTAATTTTAAATGGTTTATTAAAACTAATGGTCACAAAGCGACTTACAGTTTCCATTACATGTTTTTGCAAGTATAATGGTTGCGGACCTGCAAATCCTCGTTTACTTCTTAATTTTCTGTTTTGTTTGCCAAGAAATATGTTAACCGAGTCTAATAGAAGCAATTCTGCTAAATCTGCCGTAGGCGAAGTACATAAAATTTGCCCTTCAAAACCCATGCGTAAAAGCGTAGGTAAATTACCAGAATGATCGATATGAGCGTGAGTTAATATCACCAAATCAATCGATGCTGGATCAAACGGAAAATATTGATTTTCTTCCTGATAAGTGCCTTTTTCGTAATCTAGGCCACAATCTATAAGTATGGAGTAGTTGTCTGTTTGCAATAAATGCATGCTGCCAGTTACCTGTTGTGCAGCTCCCCAAATGGTTAATTTCATGTATAAATTCTTTCCTTAGCTATGAAGGCAAGATATCATTTTTTAACCCAAAGAATTGAATTTTTTGAGAAAATTGTAGAGAAACTCCCGCGGTTTTAGCGAGAGTTGTGTGAGTGTTTATTTCTTATCAGGAGGAGTAGAAACGATTTCTCCAAATTCATTTACATAAGCCATCATGCTATCTAAATCGCCACCTGTAGAGTTTTGTTGACGTTCTAGCTTACGCTCTAACTTATCTTCTTTTTTCTTTTGTCTATTTTTTTCTAACTGCTTTTTCATGAAAGTTGCCTGAGACTTTGCCATATAATAGTGTATTAATTAAAAACCGACTGTTCTCTGAGTTTACCTTTTGTTGATCTTTTAACGCGTTTTGTTAAAAATGAATTAGATCGCTACGTTATATTTTATCCTGCATGGCAACGGTTGACCTGCTAAAGATTGGAATGCTGAACAAATAATTGCCCAGTAGGTATTGTATAGAGAAAAGTATATTGATATTCCGTTGGCGCAAATATAGGCATTTTTCGCGAAAAACTAAAATGCCATTACTATTGTTATGTTAGTATACTAAGGTTTGATTTTTAAAATTATTTATTCACAAATTAAAATCTTGGCATCATTTTTACATTATACCAAACATAATTAACACTAAATTAAAATTGAACATGAAAAAGATATTCGCAATAGTTGCATTGGCTACAGTTTTAGCTTCATGTGGCAACAGTGCCAAAGAAGAGGCATTAGCAAAACAACAAGCAATTACAGCTGTAAAAGACAGTTTAAGATTAGATAGTTTTAAACGTGCTGAAGTTGTAAAACAACAACAATTAGTAGAAGAAAAACATCAAGCAGAATTAGCTGCCGCAAGACGTAGCGCTTCATCTACTTATTCATCAAGTGGTTCATCTACAACTACATCTGCAGGTACAACTACAGCAGCTAAGAAAAAAGGATGGAGTGATGCAGCTAAAGGAACAGCAATCGGTGCAGGTGTAGGTGCTTTAGGTGGTATTTTAATTGATAAGAAAGATGGTAGAGGAGCAATTATAGGTGGTTTAGCTGGCGCTGGTGCTGGTTACGCAATTGGTAGAGCTCAAGATAGAAAAAGCGGTAGGGTACAACCTAAAAACTAATATATAATTACATTAAAAAAATGCCCATGCAGTTTGTAAACTGCATGGGCATTTTTTATTGCTTAAAGTTGGAAACTATAGCTTGTTGCTAAAGCCTCCTTTTATTACACTTTTACTAGTTGGTAGTAGCTTAACTATTACTTCGAATTTAACTCGCACTTCAGTCGCACTTGGTTCGGATTGAATTGTCACAAGTCCGAACTAACTCCGAACCAAGTCCGAACTAACCCCGACCCAACCCAGTCCTAAGGCCGTTTTAAAAAAGATCATTTTGCACAAAAACGAAGCGAATAAAAAGCTTAATAAACCTCAGTTTTTACAGTTGATTTATACTCTGTTAATAGGACACTATTAAAATTGTACATATCATTGCATATTAATTTCAATAACCTTAAAATGTACTATTTCATATTAGCTATTATATTCATAATTCTTATTTCAGTTTATATTTTAAACCTGCCAGTTTTTGGTCGACTACCCAAAGGAGAAAGACTGAAAAAAATAATGAATCTGCCTAATTATAAAAATGGAGCAGTTGAAAACCAATCTCCAACACCTGCACTTCCAGATGATGTATCTTATTGGATGGTTATCAAGGAAATGATAAAAGGAAATCCAAATAGTACACCGAAACATTCCATTCCTCATGAAATACCAGATTTTAATCGTTCAGAAAAACTGAAAATCACTTGGTTTGGGCATTCTTCTTATTTAGTTCAGGTTGATGGGATAAATATTTTAGTAGACCCAGTTTTTAGTAAAAGAACATCACCTTTTCAATTTTTGGGTACAAAGAATTTTCCTGGTACAGATTTCCTCAAAATTGAAGATTTACCAGACTTAGACATTATTTTAATTACACACGATCATTATGACCATTTAGATTATGCTTCCATCTTAAAATTGAAAGGTAAAACCTCACAATTTGTTACTTCTTTAGGTGTAGGATCACATTTAGAGCATTGGGGTGTTTCATCAAATCAAATTACTGAAATGGTTTGGGGAGAGGAAATATCGCCTTTGGCAAATATCAGTTTTACTGCGGCACCTGCCAGACATTTTTCTGGCAGAAGATTTAAAAGAAATCAGACAGTATGGTCTTCGTTTATCCTTAAAACAAAAAATAATAAAATTTATTTAGGAGGAGATTCTGGTTACGATCAACATTTTAAAACTATAGGCGAAACATATGGGCCATTTGATTTAGCAATTTTAGAATGCGGACAATACAACGAAATGTGGCCATTAATTCACATGTTTCCTGAAGAATTGGTGCAAGCAAGTATTGATTTAAAAGCCAAAACACTATTGCCAGTGCATTGGGGCAAATTTAGATTAGCTTTACACGATTGGGATGAACCTATAAAGCGATTAACAAAAAGAGCTGAAGAAATCAGTTTTCCTGTGATCACACCAAAAATTGGCGAGACATTTTTTTTAGAAGAAAATCATCCTTCATCACATTGGTGGATAAATTTATAAATTGTTTAAATGAACAATTGGTGGTAAATTAGTGTTGTTCTTAACAAGATAAAGCCAGAGCCATGAAAACAGATTTTGTAGAAATTTTTCAGACCATTAGAGCAGCCTTACAGCCGTATACCGCCAATGGATTTACGGCTCGTACAAATAGTGACACAGTTTATGAGCTTTGGAGTGAGAAAGATGTGGATATAGATGGAAGGAAAAAAGACGAAGTTTATTTTGCTGGTGTAAAAATTTTAAAAGGACACGTAGGATTTTATTTCATGCCAGTTTACGCTGAGGCAGAAACAAAAGGTCTTTTTCATCCAAGTTTATTACAGCTTTTAAAAGGAAAAGCATGTTTCCACATCAAAAAATTAGATGATATATTGCTAGACCAAATAACAGATGCATTGGCTAAAGGATTTACAATTTACAAGCAAAAAGGGTGGGTTTAAATTCTTTTTGGCAAGAAGATTTCTTTTTAACTGTACAAAATTTTCATCATCAGGTACAGACTGTTCAAGTAGAACCTTATTTTATTGTTGAATGTAATAAACAGGTATTAATTCATTTGGTGCCATTAGATAATAACTTCAACCCAGAAGAATTAATAGCATTACAAGCAAAATACCAAAAAAACGACATCCAATTAATTCACCTTTGGGAAGACGTTTGGTTAGCCAAAAGAACTCAAGTGTTAAATCGACTTTATTCGTTTTTAGGCCTTAATAAAAGTTTTCACGGTCGTAAAGCTAAAATTGAGACATTAACTCAAAAACAAACAAGTAATTTTTTAACTGAAAATCATTTACAAGGTTATGTGAAAGCAAAATATAGTTTTGGTTTAATAGCTGATCATGAAATAATTGGCTTAGCTAGTTTTAGCGAGGCAAGGCCGATGAAAAGTAAAGGCGAAAACTATCAATCGGCTGAATTAGTGCGTTTTGCATCTAAGGGTGGATTGACAATTGTAGGTGGATTAAGCAAACTGATTAAACATTTTACCAAGCAAATCAAACTAAATGACTTAATGACGTATGCCGATAGAGATTGGTCGTTAGGTAAGGGCTATGATAAATTAAGATTTATAGTAAGTGAAATTACGGAACCAGCATTTTTATATGTAAATAATGAAACGTTGGTTCGCTATTTTCCTCATCGCTTGCCAAAAAATATACTGCTGGATTTTGAAGCACAAAACAATTTAAATTTGGACGATTTCTTAGCATTAAATGGTTATACTAAACTATTTAATACAGGTAATTTAAAATATCACTTACTATTTTAAGCATGTCTGAAAACTTATTAATTATTTTAGGGCCAACGGCATCAGGTAAGACCAAATTAGCAGTGGCATTGGCCGATGAATTAAATGGTGAGATAATCAGTGCAGATAGTCGGCAGGTATTTAAAGATATGGATATTGGTACAGGAAAAGATCTAAATGAATATCAATTGAATGGAAAAACTATTCCTTACCATTTAATTAATATCAGAGAAGCTGGAGAAAAATATCATGTAAATGCGTTTAAAGAAGATTTTTATACTGCGTTTAGTGAAATATCCGACAGAAATAAATTACCAATTCTTTGCGGAGGAACGGGAATGTATATCCATAGTATTTTGCAAAACCATGAATACACAGCTATTCCGGTAAATGAGATTTTAAGGAATGAAATTCAAGCTTTTACAAAAGAGCAATTACAAGAAAAGCTAAATTCTTATCTAGAAAAATTAAGATTACATGCTGATTATTCATCTTCAAAACGTTTAATTCGGGCAATAGAAATAGCCGATTATTTAACGCACAATGAATTAGTTCAGGTTGTTAGACCAACAATTAATCCTATACTAATTGGTTTACAAAGTGATGTGGAAACAAGGCGAGAAAGAATTATCAATAGATTAAATGAAAGGCTAAAAACAGGATTAATAGAAGAAGTTGAAAGTCTATTGGCAAAAGGAATTGATAAAGAAATGTTAACATTTTATGGTTTAGAATATAAATTCATTACATCTTATTTAACTAATGAAATGGATTATGCTACGCTTAAAGAAAGATTAGGAACAGCGATTTGTCAATTCGCTAAACGACAAATGACTTTTTTCAGGAAAATGGAAAAAGATGGCGTAAAAATTAAATGGTTAAATGCTGATGAAAATGTAATTCAACTAAAAGAAATCGTAATTGATCATCTGCAACATTAATTTGATTTAAAATAATTGCATATTCGTCCACGAATAATTGAGTTTTTGCAGGCTCAATACTATCCTTAAAAGTATAAATACTAAATGAATAACAAATTGCGGCCAATTATTAAATGGACAGGTGGAAAGTATAGTGAGTTTGCCTTATTCTCTGAGTTTATTCCTGAATTTGATAGATATATTGAGCCGTTTTTTGGTGGTGGAGGTGTGTTTTTTGCGTTGCAACCTAAAGTTCAATCGTTTATAAATGATAAAAGTACTGATCTAATTAATTTTTATAAACAAATTGATCATAAGGAATTTAAAACTGAGCTTTTTAATTACGCAACTGCCTGGGATGAGCTGGGCAATCTTACCACAAAACTGTGGAATGAATGTGCTATTATCTTTGCCAGTTTTATACAGAAAAATATTCCTTCAGATCAATTAAATGATGCTTTATTAGTGCATTTAACTCATGCTTTAAAAGCTGAATTATTGCTCAATAATCAAGATTTTATTATTGATATTGATTTATTTAAAAAAATGTTATTGGCCAGCATGGCGGATAAAGCTAGGCGTATTAAAAGAATTTGCGAAAAGGAAGGACGAAATTTTAATAACGAGGAACTTAAATCGCATTTTGAAACTGGTATTAGAAGTGGAGCTTATCTCTTTTTTAGAGCATTATTAAACAAACAATACACTCAAACTTTACAGCTTAAACCGGCTAAAGCAGCTGCTAACTGGTATTTTGTAAGAGAATTTTGCTATGGTTCGATGTTTAGATTTAATGCCAAGGGTGAGTTTAATATCCCTTATGGGGGCATTGCTTACAACAGGAAAAATTTTCGCCAAAAGGCTGAAAATATATTTGATGTAAAGGTTACAGAGTTATTTAAACATACATCAATTTTTAATCTAGATTTTGAAGCTTTTTTAAATCAGTTAGAATTAAAAACTACTGACTTTATCTTTTTGGATCCACCATACGATAGCGAATTTTCAGAATACGATCAAAGTGCTTTTACGCAAAGCGATCAACAACGATTAGCGACATTTCTTATTCAAAACCCAGCAAAATGGATGGTTGTAATTAAAGAAACAGAATTTATTCGCAAAATATATACTCACTCTAAAGTGAAAATTACAACTTTTAGTAAGAGCTATACCTATAATGTTCGTGGTAGAAATAATAGAGATGCCACTCATTTAATCATAACCAATTATTAATTAAATGGAATCTTACTTGCAAATAAGTCCGAATGTGTTTAATTGCAAAGTTTGCCCAACTCCCTGTGATAGTATTAGTAAAATGACTTATGTATTTGAGAAGGATGTCAATTTTTCAGAACATTTCGAACAAAAACTAATTCATCACATCAATTCTTCAACTGTTTTTAGCGCTAGTAAAACAACCGAAAAAGGTTATCCAGATGTTAAAGTTGAAACAAAAAATGGAGTTACGTTTTATATCGAAGTAAAAGTTCAGCAACGTACTTTTATGAGTGTAGAAAAATTCATCCCGCAAAGCGGATTAAAACCTTCTGAAACTGTTGCCTTAAATCTGAGCGATTTGCTACGTTATTTTGAGTTAGAGAAATCTGATAAATTACAAATCTTTATTTTTTGGGTAGTACTAAATCGACCATGTATTATTCCTTATGATGAAGAGCGCTACTATTATCGTTTGGTTTCAGAACTAAAACCAATATGGCAACAAGAAAAAGACAACAGACGTTTTCGGCGTAAAAGTGGTGAAGGTGATGTAGTAGATGGTGAACATAAAGGTGTAACTGTCAATTATCATTTTAGCCTAAATGAACTTAAAATTTGGGAAAATAAGCTGTAGAAAATTTAGTTAACTAGGTGATTTTTATAGATTTAAAATCTATAAAATGTTAATATGTTATTAACTATTCGGTTTTTCTTTTTGACTCATGGCATGCAATTTGTTTAAATTAGAATAATTAGGCAATAAAGCCTGATTACAATTAAACTTAACCAAAGTATTTTAAAAAATGAAAAACTCTACAAAACTCTTAGCTTCTGCAGTAGCTGTAGTAGCTTTATTTTTCTCAGTTAATGTTAAGGCACAATCTCCGAAATTCGGTATTGGGTTAAATGTAGGTGCTGGAACTTCTAGTGGGACTGGTCTTGCAATAGGTGGTGATTTACGTTATCAATTTGATATCGATAAGCAATTATCTGTGCCAATAACAGCAGGTTATACAAATATTGCAATTAAAGATACAGATTTAAATTTTGGTTTTATTCCTGTTAAAGCTGGGCTAAAATATTTCTTTAACGATTCTGGTTCTGGAGCTTATGGATTGGCAGAGGCAGGGGCGGCATTTTCAGTAGGTGATAATACTGGAACTTCTTTTGTTTATTCTCCAGCTATTGGTTATTCATGGAGTAATGGTTTAGATTTAGCTGCTAAATATGAAGGATATTCAAACAATGGTAGCATAGGTTATGCTGGTATACGTTTAGCTTACGGTTTTAAATTATAATTAA
The DNA here is from genome assembly GCF_014172375.1 of Pedobacter planticolens. Classification (GTDB taxonomy): domain Bacteria; phylum Bacteroidota; class Bacteroidia; order Sphingobacteriales; family Sphingobacteriaceae; genus Pedobacter; species Pedobacter planticolens. Next base: position 1,405,410 of record NZ_WNXD01000001.1, on the reverse strand, counting down.
AATCTAATTTTCTTTAAAAGCCCTCGAATTTCGAGGGCTTTTTTTGTTATTTTAAAATTATAAATGCTATTTTGAGCAAAAAACAAAATCTATGAAATTATCTGGTTAATTATAAAGAATTAGCCAATAAAAGAACCAAATACAAATGAAAACAAAACAATATTTTGGAGTTGCAGCTTTATCAGTATTGATGGCTTGCACTAATACTTCAAACAAATCTACCGAGTCTAAAGATAGTACTACTCATAAAACAGAAGTAGTTGCCGCCACAAACATTAACTTTAAAGATGCAAAATTACAAAGTATCTATAGTAGTTATATTAATTTAAAAGATGCTTTGGTAGCTTCAAAATTAACAGATGCACAAACTGCTTCAAAAGCTTTAGCGGCCGAACTTATAACCTATAGTGGTTGCGAAAATACTGCTGTTACGGCTCATAAAATCGAAAATGCTAAAGATATTGTAACACAGCGTAAAGAATTTACCGCATTGAGTTCTGATGTCATTGCATTGTTTAAACATGCAGAACTAAGTTCAGGAACTATATTTATTCAACATTGTCCAATGGCTAACAAAGGTGATGGCGGTGATTGGTTGGCTTCAGAGAAGAAAATTCAAAATCCATATTATGGAAGCGAAATGATGGAGTGCGGTGCGGTTGTTGAGGAAATTAAAGCCAAATAATTTTAAAAGCTAATATTGATGTGTTTTTTGCCAAGAATTAACATCAATTTAACAGCATTGTTAGGTTTAAAAGTCGAATTTTAGAAACAGATTAACTATTTTTGTTATTATATAAATTATAAAATATATGTCAGATATTGCAGAAATTAAGATAGGCGGTAAAACGTATGAGTTTCCAGTTATTACTGGAACAGAAGGTGAGAAAGCCATCGATATTTCAAAATTAAGAGATCTTACAGGTCATATTACACTAGATTTAGGCTATAAAAATACAGGATCTACAAAAAGTGCGATTACTTTTTTAGATGGAGAATTGGGTGTTTTAAAGTATCGCGGTTATCCTATTGAACAATTAGCAGAGAAATCTACTTTTTTAGAAGTTGTTTACTTGTTGATATATGGCGTACTACCAAAAGAAGAAGAATTAGAAAGTTTTCAAAATGAAATTAGCAGACATACGCTAATTCATGAGGATATGAAGAAATTTTTAGATGGTTATCCTTCTAAATCTCATCCAATGGCACAATTGGCTTCGTTAGTTTGTTCTTTATCTACATTTTATCCAGAATCATTAAATGCAAATTCTTCAAAAGAAGAAATGAATTTAACGATGATTAAATTGCTGGCTAAATTCCCTACGATTGTATCTTTTATTTATAAAAAATCATTAGGACATCCACTTATCTATCCTAAAAATAAATACGATTATGTAACCAATTTCATGAATATGATTTTTGGTCAACGTACAGAAGAAATTGAAATTGACCCTGTTGTAGTGAGTGCAATGAATACATTGTTAATTCTACACGCAGATCATGAGCAGAACTGTTCAGCTTCTACAGTGAGAATGGTAGGTTCTTCAGATTGTAATTTATATGCATCAGTTTCTGCTGGTATTTCTGCTTTATGGGGTCCACTGCATGGTGGCGCTAATCAGGCTGTTATCGAAATGCTTGAATTAATTAAAGAAGATGGTGGCGATACTGAAAAATGGATTAATAAAGCAAAAGATAAAAATGATCCATTCCGTATGATGGGATTTGGTCACCGTGTGTATAAAAACTTCGATCCAAGAGCTAAAATTATTAAAAAAGCTTGCGATGATATTTTAGAAAAATTAGGTATTAATGATCCAGTATTAGAGATTGCTAAAAAACTAGAAGAAGCAGCATTAAGTGATCCTTATTTTATAGACCGTAAGTTATATCCAAACGTAGATTTTTATTCTGGTATCATTTACAGAGCATTAGGCTTCCCTACGGATATGTTTACAGTGCTATTTGCTTTAGGTCGCTTACCAGGATGGATTGCACAATGGAAAGAAATGCATGAGAACAAAGAACCAATCGGTCGTCCTCGTCAAGTATATGTTGGTGATGTAGATATGAACTTTGTAGAGATTAACAAAAGATAACTAAAACAATATTCCAATAAAAAAGCCGATACTAATTCGTTAGTATCGGCTTTTTTATAACTCAATTTTTTTAAATCATTACAAAGCTAACCGCAATAATTATTAAGAAACAAAATGTAAATACAATAGTATAGGCAAAACTTAGGAAAAATATTTTAAGGATAGTTATCCATCTCGTACTGCCATAAAATGTTCTTAACGAGCGATAGATATACCAAATAATATAAATCGTACAGAAGAAAGCCAGCCAACCGCTAATATCATATACAAAGCCAAATAGCCATTTCAAAAGAATAGTTGCCAGCACACTTAAAAATATAGCCGAGTGCAAATGAAATGAATAAATAAGATGCTCATAATAATATTTATTCTTATTAATATAAACCAGTTTTAAAATAAGTGCAAACATTGGAAGTAGCAAAAACATCATTTTTGGGATATTATGCAATAAATCTTCTTTTAATTTTTCTACTGGATTTGGGTATTGATTTAGTTCTAAACTTCTTTTATTAATGTAATGTTTAATAAATCCATCTCTTTTATCTTTTGGTAAAGCCAGTTGGTGTTTTTCATATTCAACTACAGTAGTATCTTTTGTAACCCAATAGCTTTTATTCCATCTCTTTTTCTTTCCAGTTAATAAATTAATGTCTGTGTTGCTTTTACTGCTATCTTTTTTGATGTCTTCTTTTGCTGCTCTTATGATGCTATCCCTTACTGCACCTTTTATTGGCACATATTTCATCGCTTCTTCTACACCTTTAATCTTTTCTGCTTGCAAACTGTCAATTTCTTTAGGAGAAAGAGTTTTGTTTGTCGAAGTAGGACTCTTTTCTTCGACCTCTTCCTTTTCAGGTTTATTACCACTAAGAATAACTAAAAAGAAAACAATACTGATAAAAATATATAAACGAATAGGGTGGATGGAAGCCATTCTTTTCCCCGCAACGTATTCTTTGGTTAGTTTGCCAGGTTTTAATAATAATGGCCCAATAGTTCCGAAGAATTTATGTTCAAAATGAAAATAATCTGCTATTGCATGTGTCACCATGTGAAAAGCATCTTCCTTGGTAACAATATTTTCTTGTCCACAATGTGTACAAAATTTTTCTTCTACTATATGGCCACAATTAAGGCAATCTTTTTCTTTTCTATGTTTTACGGATGACATCTATCTAAGGGAAATTTTTAATTTTTAATGATGACTGATTGCTTCTATTGCCTCTACTTCAGCTCTATTATGCTTGTGTTTAAAGAAAATCATGAAAAGTACAGTAATAACTAATGCATAAATGGTGAAAGAAAGCCAGATATTATGCCAATCTTTTACATCTAATGCTCTACTTAAATCTCCATTTTCTAATACATTTATTCCTTTATCACCTAAAAATTTGAGTAAGTGTTTATCATTTGCTGTAGATCCAACATGCTCGGCAAGCGATTGGATATTTGTGTACGCTTTTGTGAAATATTTTTGGATCATCCAGCCAGAAACCACACTTCCTAAAACTGCACCAAATCCATTTGTCATCATCATAAATAAGCCTTGAGCAGATGAACGTGTTTTTGCTGTAGTAGAAGTTTCTACGAATAAAGATCCTGAAATGTTAAAGAAATCAAACGCCATTCCATAAACAACACACGAAAATATAATCATCCATAAGTTTCCTGCTGGATCACCATAAGCAAATAAACCGAAGCGGAAAACCCATGCTAACATGGCAATAACCATTACTCTTTTAATTCCAAATCGTTTTAAAAAGAATGGAATAGCCAGAATAAATAGAGTCTCAGATACCTGAGAAATAGACATGATGATAGTTGAGTATTTAATTACAAATGATTCAGCGTAAATTGGAAACAACTTAAATTCATCTAAAAATACATCACCATAAGCATTTGTTAATTGTAAAGCTCCACCTAAAAACATAGAAAATACAAAAAACAAGGCCATTTTATAATCGGCAAATAGCTTAAAAGCATCTAGTCCAAATTTTTGAGATAAAGTAGATTTTTCTTCCAATAATTTAGAAGGTGGACATTTAGGTAAAGAGAATGCATAAAGACCAAGTCCCAAAGCAGAAATACCAGCAATATAAAATTGATTTGCATTTGCTTTACTTCCTGTTAAATTGGTAATCCACATGGCTGCTATAAAACCTACTGTGCCCCAAACTCTAATGGGAGGAAAATTTTTAACGACATCTAAATTGCCAGACTTTAAGGTGGTATAAGAAATAGAATTGCTTAGTGAAATTGTCGGCATATAAAAGCACATTGCTAAAAATATAACCCAGAAAAATTCAGTAGGAGTTTCTACTTGGGGGATATAAAAAAGTGTGGCTGCATATAGGATATGAAGTATTCCATACAATTTTTCAGCATTTATCCACTTATCTGCTATTATTCCGGTAATAGTTGGCATAAATAGAGATGCAAAACCCATAGTTGCGAAAATTAAGCCGAATTGTGCTCCATCCCATTGTTTAGTACCAAACCAATAATTAGCAATTGTAATAAGCCATGCACCCCACACAAAAAATTGCATGAAACTCATGATGGTTAAGCGAAACTTGATATTCATATAAGTTTGGTTTTAGGTTTTTTCGGCAATTAATTATAACTTCTGTTGTCCTCAAGAGGATTAAAGCCGTAAGTTATAATTATTTTGAAACAATAACTATACATAGTATGAAATTGTGGAAAGAGAAGGAAAGTACCTATTTTTTAAAATATTTGCTGAAAATTATTAGCTAGAATTTCTTTTATTCAGCTCATCTCTAATACGAGCTGCTTTTTCATAAGCTTCTTCAGCTAATGCTTCTTCTAATTTTTGTTGTAATTCTTCATCAGTTAAAGATTGGTAACCAGAAACTGGAATAGAAGTCTGCATATCTTCAGAACTATGTTCTTTTGCAATAGAATCGATATTTTCTAAAAACAGAAAATCATTGCCTTCAATTACTATTCCGGCAGAAGATAAGATGAATTCGTAAGTATAAATTGTGGCATTAAATCGTACAGCCAACGCAATGGCATCGGAAGTACGAGCATCAATTTCTTGAGTAGTTTGACCATCAGTACAAATTAATTTGGCAAAGAAAACGCCATCAACTAAGTTGTAAATAATGATTTCTAAAATTTCGATATGGTAGGTTTGCGCAAATGTTTTAAAAAGATCATGTGTTAATGGACGGGTAGGAGTCATCTTTTCAATTTCTATCGCAATAGCTTGAGCTTCAAACGCACCAATAATAATTGGTAAGCGTCTACGGCCATTTACTTCACCAAGAACAAGTGCATAAGCGCCTGATTGGGTTTGGCTATACGATAAGCCTACTATATCGAGTTTTACTTTTTTCATATAAATTAAAACCTTACAGGTTTCAAAACCTGTAAGGTTTATAAAAATTTATCCTTTATGTGCTTTTAAAGCAGCAATTATTTTTGGAACAACTTCAAATGCATCACCAACAATACCATAATCTGCCACTTTAAAGAAAGGGGCTTCTGGATCTTTATTAATTACTACAATTACTTTTGATGAACTTACTCCAGCTAAATGCTGAATTGCGCCAGAAATACCGATAGCAATATATAAATTAGGGCTAATTGCAATTCCTGTTTGACCAACGTGTTCAGAATGTGGTCTCCAATCTGCATCAGAAACTGGTTTAGAACATGCAGTTGCTGCACCTAAAAGTTCAGCTAGCTCTTCAATCATTCCCCAGTTTTCTGGCCCTTTTAAACCTCTACCAGCAGAAACTACCAATTCTGCATCTGGTAAAGAGATTTTATTGGTTGCTCTTACAATTTCTTTAACAATTGCAGTTAAATCTGTAGCCTTAATTTCTGGACTGAAATTCTCAATTGCCGCATCAGTAGCTTTTTCCTTTACACCAAAAGCATTTGGATTTAAAGCAATTACTTTGTTATCAGATGTTAAAGAAGTAACTGCGAAAGCCTTACCAGAGAAAGCGGTTTTCTTAACAGAAAATCCACCAGCAAAACTTGGTATTTCAACAGCTCCATCTACTAAACCTGCCTTAAGTTTTACTGCAATACGAGGTGCTAATCCTTTGCCCGAAAAAGAGTTAGATAAAACAATAAGATTTGCATTTTCTTTTTTTGCTGCTTCAGCAATTACTGATGCATACGCTTGATTTACAAAGTTTTTTAGTTGATCTGCTGCAACATTTAATACTTTAGATGCACCATATTTACCTAATTCCTTCAATTCACTTTCGGAAACATTACCAATAGAAATTGCGGTTAGGTTTGTATTTTGATTATCGGCGATAGCTTTTGCATAAGAAACTGCTTCAAAAACAGATTTCTTAAATTTACCATCGGCTTGTTCTACATATACTAATACTGACATATATTTTTATTTCTAATCCCTAATGGGAAGATTTTACATATTTTGATTATCCAAGTTCCCTTTAGGGGCTATATTACTTTAGCTTCAGTATGCAACAAAGTGATTAATTCTTCTGCATTTTCTGCTGGTATTAATTTAACAGCACCACGAGGAGCAGGAGTTTCAAATTTGGTTACTTTTCCTAATTCCTCAATGGCTACAGCTTCTACAACTGTTAAAGGTTTTGTTCTAGCAGACATAATTCCTCTCATGTTCGGGATTTTAGCCTCTGCAGTTCCTTCTGCACAACTAGCAACAAATTTACCAGTTACCGAAACCACTTCTTTACCACCTTCAATTTCTCTTTCAATAGTAGCGGTTGTACCATCAAAATCTAATTTTTTAATAATAGAAATAGACGGAATATCTAAAAACTCACCAATCATTGCAGCAACTTGAGATCCATTGTAATCGATAGATTCTCTTCCGCATAAAATCATGTTAAAATCATTAGCTTTTGCATATTCTGCAATCTGAAAAGCTGTAAAATATGCATCTCTTGGCACTGCATTTACTCTCACTGCATCATCAGCTCCAATTGCCAATGCTTTTCTGATGGTTGGTTCAGTAGCGCTTTCACCCACATTAATAACCGTAACAGTCCCTTTTCCACCTTCACATAACTCAATTGCTCTTGATAATGCAATTTCATCATATGGATTTACAATAAATTGCACACCAGCAGTATTGAATTGTGTATTATCGTTGGTAAAAGTTATTTTTGTAGTCGTGTCGGGCACATTACTGATACAAACTAATATTTTCATACGTTTACATTTGTTTTTAAAGGTAATGAACCTATAATTTAGTTATTTTACTAACGATAGATTCTTTAAATTTTCTTTGTGCAAATCTAATTAAAAAAGCAGGGATTTAAAATGCAAAACACACGATTAGCCAAGTTATTGGAATTTTTGAACAACGAACCTAATGATCCCTTTATATTATACGCTTTAGCTACAGAATATAATTCATTAAATGACACTGAGAATGCATTTGCCTATTATTTGAAACTCGTTGATGAACATCCGACTTATATAGGAACTTATTATCATTTAGGTAAATTGTATGAAAAACATACCCAAAAGGATAAAGCGATTGAGATTTATCAAAAAGGAATTGCAGCAGCTAGAGCGAAAAGAGATATGCATGCACTTTCTGAATTGCAAGGTGCATACAATTCTGCAGCAGGTTTAGATTATGAAGATGATTAATTAAAAATCCATTGGCAAAAAGACAGCTCTTATTTATTAGGAATGTAATTTTTTTTACATTTACCGCTTTTGGTGGTGCACAAGCGCATATTTCTCTTTTGCTAAGATACTTCGTTAAAAATACACACTTCATTTCCGAAGAAGAATTATTGGAGTTAAATGCACTAGCTCAAGTTTTACCGGGTCCAGCTTCTACACAGACTTTGGTAGGCATTGGCTATAAAGTAGGTGGTTTAAAACTTGCTATTCTTACCTTTTTAATTTGGATTATACCATCGGCAGCGATTATGACATTAGCCGCCATCAGCTATGCAATGCTTGATCAAAAACAACGTTTTATTGAAATTTTAAAATTCATACATCCAATTGCGTTAGGTATTGTGGCTTATGGAGCATATAATTTAGGTAGAAAAGTTTTGGTAAATGAAGTAGCTATCTTTTTAGCGTTTGGTGCAGTTGTAGCCACGTTAGTTTTAAGAAACGCGTATGTATTTCCTTTGGCTATTTTAATAGGAGGAATGGTTTCATCAGCAATTGGAACACCAACAGATGAAGCGCAGATAAGGGTAAGATTATTCGCGAATATCAATCCTAGAAAACTATCTTATTTTATTGGTGTATTGCTTTTTATGGCAATGTTAGGGGCAATTATCAACAGAACATCTCCTTTTAGTTTGCCAATTAGGTTGTTCGAGAATTTTTACCGTAACGGGATTTTCGTATTCGGAGGCGGACAAGTTTTAGTACCCTTAATGTTTACCGAATTTGTAGAAATGAAGCATTATTTATTGCAATCTGATTTTATTTCAGGTTTTGCAGTACAACAAGTTTTACCTGGGCCAACATTTTCATTTACAAGTTACCTTGGTGCATTAAGTATGAAACAAGGTGGATATGGCATTTCAGGGCAAGTTCTTGGTGGCGCCTTAGCTGTTCTTGGCATTAACTTACCAGGATTAATTTTAGTATTATTTATCGTTCCTTTTTGGGATGATTTGAAAAAAATAACCCGAATTAAGTATTCTTTAGCTGGAATAAATGCAGTAAGTGTTGGTTTTATTATTGCAGCATTTATATTGTTAATAAAACCGATGGGATTTGAATTATTACCTATAACTATCTTAATATCAACATTTTTAATCTTAAATTTTACTAAAATAAGTCCGCCATTTATTATTTTGGCAGGAATAGTTTTAGGCTTTTTGATTTAGTATCTTATAGAAGATACTTCTAATCGCAAAGACTAATTTTTACTTCTTTTCTCTGCGTAATTCTCAGTATTCTTTGCGGTAAAATTTAGTTAAAAAGGCGCATCCTCATCGGAGAAATCATCCATTTTAGATGGTCTGATAATTACGTTTCCTGAAGATTTTTCGAAATTTTGTGATGGCATAATTTGGCTTTCTGAAGAAAAACTATTTTGTGGCATAAAGTTTTCCTCCAAATCCGCAAACTTCACGTATTTACCAATAAAGCGAAGTGGAACAATTCCTGTTTCACCATTACGGTGTTTTGCAATAATTACTTCACCAATTCCAGCTTGCGAACGACCATTTTCGTCTTCTGTAATTCCGTAATATTCAGGACGATATAAGAACAATACCATATCGGCATCTTGCTCAATTGAACCAGATTCACGTAAATCTGATAACAACGGCCGCTTACCATTTTGACCAGGTCTGTTTTCTACAGCTCTACTTAATTGAGATAGTGCTAAAACAGGCACTTCTAATTCTTTTGCAACAGATTTTAAAGCTCGTGAAATACTACCAATTTCTTGCTCACGGTTACCACCACCGCTCTGACCTTCTCCTTTACCATGCATTAACTGCAAATAATCGACAATTACCATTTGTATATCGTATTGCGATTTTAAACGACGGCATTTTGCTCTGAACTCGAAAATATTTAAAGCAGGGGTATCGTCAATTAGGAGTGGAGCTTCGGTTAAAGTTCCAATTTTACTATGCAATTGTTGCCATTCCCATTCTGCTAAATTTCCTTTTCTTATTTTCTCTTGCTCAATTTCGGTTTCACCAGATATTAGACGATTAACCAACTGAACTGATGACATTTCAAGTGAGAAAACTACAACAGGTTTTTTAAAATCAACAGCAGCATTACGAGCACAAGTCAATACAAAAGCGGTTTTACCCATTGCTGGTCTAGCCGCAATAATTACCAAATCAGATTTTTGCCAACCGCCAGTAATTCTATCTAAATCCGTAAATCCAGATGGAACACCAGTTAAACCATCAGTTTTTGTGCGTAATTCTTCAAGCGTAGCTAAAGATTGTTTAATAATTTCGTCCATTTTCTGCGTATCTCTACGCAAATTATTTTGGGCGATATCGAACAAATTCTTTTCAGCGTGATCTAATAGATCGAAAATATCTGTTGTGTCTTCGTATGCATTTGTAATAATCTCAGTCGATATTCTAATCAACTCACGTTGGATATATTTTTGAGAAATAATACGAGCATGGTACTCAATATTTGCTGCCGAAGCTACACGATTAGTTAAATTAGTAATGTAATACGCACCACCAACTATCTCTAAAGTGCCTTGTTGGCGCATTTCTGAAGTAACTGTTAAAATATCAACAGGTTTAGATTTTTGAAACAATTGTTGAATAGCTTCAAATATTTTTTTATGTGCTTCTGCGTAAAATACTTCAGGTTTTAAAATATCAATAACGGTTGATAAGGCATCTTTTTCCAACATCAAAGCACCTAAAACAGCTTCTTCTAAATCTATTGCTTGTGGCGGTATTTTGCCCATCGTGTTCATAGAAGTAGAAAGTCTGCTTTTTCGTGCTGAAGTTGAAAATTTTCCTTGCCCTTGAGGTTCGTTATCGGTAATCATACCAACAAAAATATACAAAAGAAAGATTGATTTTTTAAATCTTTTTAAACAGACTGTTAGTTAAGTTGTTGCATTTTTTAATTGTTTAAACATCTTTATATTATTTCTACACAATTAAATGTTAATAAGCGATTAAACAATTCGCCATAGAAATTAATTTAAATTACTTTTGTAGCAGATTAAAAAGTATGGATAATTTTAGAAGACCACAACGCGTAAAAGAAAATAATGAATTTGTTTTTGGTATAAGAGCTGTAATTGAGGCGATTAAAGCTGGGCGAGATATTGAAACCATTTATTTGCAACGTGGCTTAGCTGGAGATTTATTTACAGAGCTAAAAACCTTGCTTCATGGCACATTAATCCCTTTAAATTCTGTTCCAGTTGAGAAATTGAATAGAATGTCGCAAAAAAATCATCAAGGTGTTATTGCTGTAATTTCTCCAATAACTTATCAAAATATTGAAGACATTATTCCATCAGTTTTTGAAAAAGGAGAAACACCATTAATTTTAATTTTAGATAGCGTAACAGATGTACGTAACATGGGTGCAATTGCTCGTACGGCCGCTTGTGTTGGCGTTCATGCTATTGTTGTTCCGTTAAAAAATGCTGCTCAAATTAATGCCGATGCCATAAAAACATCTGCTGGTGCTTTGTTTAGTATTCCAATTTGTAGACATGATAATTTGCGTAAAATCTGCTTGTTTTTACAAGATAGTGGTTTGCAAATCGTGGCGTGTACCGAAAAAACGAATGATTTAATTTATGTTCCAGATTATACCATGCCAACTGCAATTGTAATGGGTTCGGAAGATGAAGGAATATCTAACGACTTGTTAAGAGTTGCAAATCATTTAGCTAAAATACCAATGGCGGGAAAAATCGAATCGCTAAATGTTTCTGTTTCTGCGGGTGTTATTTTGTATGAAGCTGTTAGACAGAGAACTATCTAGTTTTATTTGAAGCGAAATACCAATGCTATTTTTAAAGTTCGTCCAGCTTTTCGCTAAATCTTTTTGTGCTTCGACAAGCTCAGCATTACAAAAAGGATATCGCTTCAATCTGGGCTATTTAACTTAAACTTGTGGAAGTAAAACCTAAATAATTGCATAAAACTGCGTAAAATAAACCCGACAGCAGCGAAAATATCCCGATTTTTCATTGGGAATTGTAGCGGATGGCGGGACTGAATTAACCTATTTCCACGTCATTAGCTTTTCAAAAAAATCTTCTAGATAAACTTACTTCCGAATTTGGCTTTTACGTCTGCAACAATGTTTTTCACATTTTGCTCTTCAGAGCGGGGACAAATTAATAGTGTATTATTTGATTCTACAACAATATAATTGTGCAAACTTTGCAAGATTACTAATTTTTCACCTGGTACATTTACCATGCAGTTAGAAGAATCGAACATCATTACCTGATCAGAAGGAATAACCGCATTACCAACATAATCTTTTTCAGCCATTTCGTAAATGGAAGCCCAAGTTCCAAGATCCGACCAGCCAAAATCTGCCGGAAGAACATAAACATTATCGGCTTTTTCCATTATGGCAAAATCAATAGAAATATTAGTGCATTGCAAATAAGCGTTCGCAATAAATTCTGCTTCATTAGCGGTGCTGTAAAACGAATTTCCTTGCTGAAAAATCTCATGCATATCTGGCAAATGTTTTTCAAAAGCATGATTAATTGCTTTAGCAGACCAGATAAAAATCCCAGCATTCCATAGAAAATCGCCACTTTTAATAAAAGATTGAGCGAGTTCTAAGTTTGGTTTTTCTGTAAAAGTTTTCACTTTATGTATGCCGTCATCAGTTTTTAAAACCTCATTTATATACTGAATGTAACCATAACCAGTATCTGGTCTATTTGGTTTAATTCCTAAAGTAATTAAGCTGTTATTTTTTTCCGCTGCTTCTATAGATTGCTCAATAGCTTGTATAAAGCCATTTTGATTAGCAATCGTATGATCGGATGGTGCAACTACAATAACCGCACTTGAATTAATTTTAGCAATTTTCATTGAGCCATAAGCAATACAAGGTGCTGTATTACGCATAATTGGCTCAGCTAAAATTTGATTTTCATTGAGTTGAGGTAATTGTTCTTTAATTAAATCAACATAAATTTCATTGGTTACAATAAAGATATTTTCTGGCGGACAGATCTGTAAAAATCTATCATATGTACTTTGAATAAGCGTTTTACCTACGCCGAAAAAATCTATAAACTGTTTTGGATATTCTGTTCTGCTAACTGGCCAAAAACGGCTACCAACACCGCCAGCCATAATTAATGCGTAATTATTTTTATTCATGTATTGCAAAGATAATTTAATTTAAATAATGCCCTCTTGTAAAAGGTCATGCAAATGTACCATTCCGTAATAAGTATCACCTGTGGTAACCAATAATTGAGTAATATTGTTTTTTTTGATTAATTCTAAAGCCAATAAAGCTAATTCATCTTTATCGATTCTTTTCGGATTAATGCTCATTAAATCTGCGGCAGTTATATTTTCAATATTAGTGTGGTTTTCTAACATCCTTCTAATATCTCCATCAGTTATTACACCCAAAATTTTCTCATCGGCTATAACAACAACTGCACCCAAACGGTTTTTGCTAATTTCAATAATCACATCTTTTACAGAAGCTGAAGGAGAAATACTTGGTTTTTCATTTTTTGCAGCTAAATCGCCAACTTTTAAATACAAGCGTTTTCCTAAAGATCCTCCAGGATGGTAACGGGCAAAATCTTCTGTATTAAATTCTCGTTCTTCCAATAAACATATAGCTAAAGCATCACCCATTGCCAATTGTGCAGTTGTGCTTGTAGTTGGCGCTAAATTATGTGGACAAGCTTCTTTTTCGACAGTTGTGTTTAAAATTAAATCGGCTTGTTTGGCTAAATCAGAATTTAATGAACCCAACATGCCAATTAATAAATTACCAGATTGTTTTAAAAGAGGAGCCAAGAGTTTAATTTCAGGTGTATTTCCACTTTTAGATAAGCAAATTACAATATCATCTTGTTGGATCATTCCTAAATCTCCATGTACAGCATCGGCTGCATGCATAAAAATTGCTGGCGTGCCTGTAGAATTAAATGTTGCTACAATTTTTTGAGCGATAATTGCACTTTTTCCTATTCCAGTAACAATTACGCGTCCCTTGCTCTTTAAAATGGCATGTACAACTTTAACAAAATCTTCGTTAATGTGTTGTAAAAGGTTTAAAATAGCCTCTGATTCTAACTTTAGAGTTGAAATAGCGGTTTCGATTATAGATTTTTTACTTTTCAAAGAGAATTTATTAGTATATTGATGCTTTAATTACTGCAAAATTATGTTATTTTGAACAATAATAGCACAGAATATTTGACACAAAAAATGGACGTGAAAAAGTCGTTGTTTGATAATTTGCAAACTTTCTTTGGTTTCGATAATTTCAAAGGAGATCAAGAGTCGATAATTACCAATGTTTTAGAAGGAAAAAATACGTTCGTAATAATGCCAACTGGCGGAGGTAAATCAATATGTTACCAGTTGCCAGCATTAATGAGTGAAGGTACTGCCATTGTAATTTCGCCGTTAATTGCATTGATGAAAAATCAAGTAGATCAATTAAGAGCATTTGGTGGGAGTGATAGTATTGCGCATTTTCTTAATTCATCTTTAAATAAAACAGAAATTACTCAGGTAAAAAGTGATTTATTGGATGGGCAAACCAAATTACTATATGTTGCACCAGAATCTTTAGCCAAAGCAGAAAATATTGAGTTTTTAAAATTGCTTAAAATTTCTTTCGTTGCCGTTGATGAAGCACATTGTATTTCGGAATGGGGCCATGATTTTAGACCAGAATACCGTAAAATACGACAAGTAATTACAGGTTTAGGAGAAGAAATTCCAATTATTGCTTTAACAGCAACCGCTACGCCTAAAGTACAGCAAGATATTATCAAAAATCTACAAATGACCGATGCGACGTTGTTTAAATCGTCATTTAACAGGCCGAACTTGTTTTATGAAATTAGGCCTAAACGGGATGTAATTAAAGAAATCATTAGATACATTAAATATAATACAGGTAAATCTGGTATTATTTATTGTTTAAGTCGTAAAAAGGTAGAAGAAGTTGCAGAAGCTTTAAACTTAAATGGAATTAAGGCTTTACCCTATCATGCTGGGTTAGAACCGAAAGTTAGAGCAGAAACCCAAGATAAATTTTTGATGGAAGATGCCGAAGTAATTGTAGCTACAATTGCCTTTGGTATGGGAATAGACAAACCTGACGTACGGTTTGTGATTCATCATGATATTCCTAAAAGTATGGAAGGTTATTATCAGGAAACTGGTAGGGCAGGAAGAGATGGTGGCGAAGGTGTTTGTTTAGCTTTTTATGCGCAAAAAGACGTAGATAAATTAGCTAAGTTTATGAAGGATAAACCTGTTTCTGAACGTGAAATAGGTACTCAAATATTAAAAGAAGTAATTGATTATGCTGAATCTGGCGTATGCCGAAGAAAACAGATATTACATTATTTTGGGGAAAATTTTAATGAAACAGGCTGTAATTGCATGTGCGATAATTGCAAAAAGCCAAAACAAACTTTTGAAGCTGAGCCTCATTTATTAACTTTTCTAAAATTAATTGCATCCACAGGCGAAAAATTTGACGATACCCATTTACTGAATATTTTTATGGGTAGTGAAACTGCTCAAACTATTGCATATGAACAAAATAAACTTCCAGAATTTGGCTTAGGCAAAGAAGATGGTGAAATTCTTTGGAAATCGTTAATTAGACAAGCGGTATTAAATAATTTCGTTTCGAAAGATATTGATAATTATGGTTTATTACGCTTGACTAAAGGCGGTAAAGAGTTTATTGAAAATCCTTATAGTTTAAAATTCCTTTTAAATGAGTTAATAGAAAGCGCAGCTGATGATGATGAAGATGATGTAAAACATGGCACTGGAGCGCTGGATACGCAACTTTTGGGTTTACTAAAAGATCTTCGTAAAAAAATAGCTAAGCAAAAAAATGTTCCTCCATTTGTTGTTTTTCAAGACCCTTCGTTAGAAGAAATGTGTACGCATTATCCTATTTCAATGGATGAATTGAAGCAGATTTCTGGAGTAGGGCATGGTAAAGCATTAAAATTTGGTGGATCATTTATCGAACTCATTAAGAAATATGTAGAAGATAATGATATTGAAAGACCAATTGATTTAGTGATTAAAACTCAGGCAAATAAATCTGCATTAAAAGTTTCTATCATCCAAAATATTGATAGACAGATTGGTTTGGAAGATATTGCTCGATCAAAAGGGATTACTTATTTCGATATTTTAAAGGAAGTTGAAGCGATTGTAAACTCTGGTACAAAATTAAATTTAGGCTATTTTGTTGATGAATTAATTGATGAAGATAGACAGGATGAAGTATTTGATTACTTTAGAGCAGCCGATAACGATTCGATAGATGAAGCCCTAAGTGATTTAGGCGAAAGCGATTATACTCGCGAAGAAATACAATTAATGCGGATTAAATTTATGTCCGAATTAGGAAACTAATAAAACTAAAATCCTTTAAGGATACGTAAAACACTACTATGATTAACTTTTCGATTGATAAATTAAAACATACAGATTCTAATAATTTCTTTTTAATGGCTGGCCCTTGTGCTATCGAAGGCGAAGATATCGCTTTGCGCATTGCTGAAAAGATAGTTACACTTACAGATAAACTGAATATCCCTTACATTTTTAAAGGCTCTTACCGTAAAGCAAATCGAAGTAAAGGAAGTTCTTTTACAGGTATTGGCGATGAAAAAGCATTAAAAATTCTAGAGAAAATTGGTAGAGAATTTGATGTTCCTACGGTAACTGACATTCACGAAAGCAAAGAAGCGGCTATGGCGGCAGCTTATGTAGATGTGTTACAAATTCCAGCTTTTTTATGCCGACAAACAGATTTATTAATTGCGGCTGCAGAAACTGGAAAAGTAGTAAACGTTAAAAAAGGTCAATTTTTATCGGCTGGTTCGATGAAATTTGCAGTTGATAAAATTATAGATTCAGGAAATAATAGAGTGGTACTTACCGATAGAGGAAATACTTTTGGTTACCAAGATTTGATTGTAGATTACCGTGGTTTACCAGAAATGCAAAGCTTTGGCGTACCAGTGGTGATGGATTGTACGCACTCGTTACAACAGCCTAATCAAAGTAGTGGCGTAACCGGTGGTAAACCAGAATTAATTGCAACTATTGCAAAAGCAGCAATCGCGGTAGGAGCCGACGGGTTATTTATAGAAACTCATCCAGATCCAGCTAATGCAAAATCTGATGGTGCAAACATGTTAAATTTAGCTTTATTGGAAGATTTATTGGTGAAGTTAATTCGTGTGAGACAAGCAGTTATTTAGTTTATGCTCTGTGATAATCTCCACGCCAATTTTTAATAGCTATTTTAATTTCTTTTGGAGATAGTTTTTCAGCAACAGTTCTGTCTACCAAGCCTAAAAATTCTTCATTTGGAGCAAAGCGTAAAGCAATAATTTGGCTCATTTTTAATTCGGCAGGAAATAATTTACCAGTTAAAGAAAAATAACGTAGATTTTCTTCGGCTCGTATAGCCCTATCTTGTGCTTTAATAGCGAAATTTCTACTATACCAGAACAATAAAGCTACAGCTAAAAACAAAATCAAAAGTAAAAAGGCATTGTGTAGGTCTAATTTGCTTCCATTTACAGCATGAAAAACACCAATACTTGCACCCAATAAACCTACAATAACTAGGGTTCCTAATACAAAGTGAAAACCAGGTACAAAGCGAGTATGGTTTTTAAAATTCTGTTCCATATAATTTAAATTTTAATGATGGTAAACTCAGTTCTTCTATTTTGTTGCCTACCTTCTTCCGTAGTATTATCATAACGTGGCTTAGTTTCTCCGTAACCTTTAAATGTAAGTCTTTTTTTATCTATTCCGTTGTTAATTAAATAATCGTAAACTGCCTTAGCTCTATTTTCTGATAAAATTTCGTTTTGTTTTGCAACTCCAACATTGTCAGTATGGCCTTGTATTTCTATCGAAACATGCTCGTACTTTTTAAGTAAATCAGTTAATATATTTAATTCGACTATAGATGGAGGTAAAAGTTCATATTTATTAGTTTCAAAGAAGATATTTTTTAAAATAACATCGCTGCCAACTTTAAATTTATCCAATAATATTTCAATTTGATAAGGTTCATTTGTATTGGTTTTGTTTAATGTAAAATGTTGTGAATTAAATAAATAACCATCGGCTTCTACATTAAAAGAATACTCACTTCCAATAGGCATAACCGCTAAAAAATCTCCAGTTTCTTTTGAGGTGAAATCATTAAATACTGGGGTGTTTGTCTTTAAATCTATCACTAAAACATTTGCTTCTAATAACGATTTAGTTTCCTTATCTCGAACAATTCCCTTAACATAAGTTACGGGCAAAGGCTTAGCTTTTTCTGGAAGCTTAAAATGATAAATATCTAAATCGCCAAATCCACCACCTTCAATATTTGCAGAAAATAGGCCTTCGGAGCCATCAGCGCTAACAATCAAACCAATTTCTTCATTATATGTATTAATTGGATAGCCAAGATTTGTGGGTGTAGAAAACTCTCCATTATCTGCCATGCGACTATAAAAAATATCTTTATTACCAAAGCCAGGCCAACCATCTGATGAAAAATAAAGCGTTTTACCATCGGCATGTATAAATGGAGTATTTTCGTCGTAAGGCGTATTAATTTTCGGTCCTAAATTTACAGGATCAGTCCATTTTCCTTCCTCCGTTAAATTACTTTTCCAAATATCATAGCCCCCAATCCCGCCAGGACGATTACTTACAAAATATAACGTATTTCCATCAGCGCTAATTGAAGGTTGCGAATCCCAATATTCAGAATTAATTGTTTTACCTAAATTAACGGCTTTCCCCCAATCGTTTCCTTCTTTTCTAGAAACATAAATATCACAACGACCTAAGCCATCTGGGCGATTACAACCGGTAAAAAATATGTATTTCCCGTCTGGGGAGATAGATTGTGCACCTTCGTTAAAATTTGGTGTATTGATTTTATCACTTAACGGTTGTGCTTTTTGCCATTCTTTATCTTTTTTCGTCGAAATAAAGAAATCTTCATTCCCATTGGTTACTCTTGTAAAAATGAGTGTTTCACCATCTGCAGTCAGAGCAGGAAAATAATCTCGATTTGCGCTATTCACATAAAATCCCATGTTTATAGGCTCATATTTTGTAGGGGTCTTAATTGCAGTTATCGCAAAATCACAATCTAAAAGGTATTTTTTTGTCTTGTTAATGAAATCTTGATCTGAACCTGTATATTTTTGTTGAAAGAGTAGAAAATTAGCTTTGGCATTTGCATAATCTCCAGAAAGTAATTCGCTTTCTGCTAAAACATAATAGATTCTAGGTTCTATAGTTGGCGCAGAACTTACAGCTTTGCGGTAATTTTCTTTCGCCTTAGGATAATTTTTTAATCTACGATAAACATCACCTAACTGAATATAGGCTAATTGAAATTTTGGATCAGCTTTTATAGCTTCATCTAAATATTTAATACCATCTTCGTAAATATTTTGTCTGAGATATTGTTGAGCATCCTCAAAGCTTTCTTGCGCTTTTTTATTAGTAGAATTTTGTGCACTTGCAGAAAAAGTTATCCAACATAAAAAGAAAATCCAATATTTATTCATCTAAATCAAGCTATTTGCTGTTAGACTAATGTAATTAAAATATCGAATATTTATGGAATATTAAGGAATTTATGGGTTTGTAACGAGATTTCCCATCTTGGATTTGCCATTACATACTCTACAATTAGCGGCGTCATTTCTTTTGATTTAGACCACTCTGGTTGCAAATATAATTTACAAGTAGGAGATACTGTTTCGGCATATTTCTCTGCCCACTCAAAATCACTCTTGTTAAAAACGATAACTTTTAATTCGTTTGCAAAAGGTGTTATATCTGGTCTTGGAGCTTTAAATTTCTTTGGAGATAAGCAAATCCAATCCCATGATCCAGAAAGAGGATAAGCACCAGATGTTTCTATAAAAGTTAAAATGTTTCGCTCTTTCAGCTTTTTAGTTAAATAGTCAAGATTATAAATTAACGGTTCACCTCCAGTTACAACCACTGCTTTTCCTGGGAAAGTATCAGCTTTTGTTACAATATCATCACTTAAAGTAAGCGGGTGTAATTCTGCATCCCAACTTTCTTTAACATCACACCAATGACAACCAACATCGCAACCACCTAAACGAATAAAATAAGCAGCTTTTCCTGTATTAAATCCTTCGCCTTGTATTGTATAAAATTCTTCCATTAAAGGAAGTAGTGTCCCATCTTCTGGTATATTGTGTGCCATTTCGTAAATTAGAGCGCAAATATACACATTCAAAAAAGCAGAAAAGATGATTTGGGTAAAGGTTTTGTCAAAACAAGAAACTGAAAGAGAAGATTTTGTAGAAATGGCAAAAGCCGATGGGAAGAAAATTTGTGTAATTAAACATAAAGGAAAATTTTCAGCTATTCAAAATACATGTCCACATGCTGGTGGAATTTTAAGCGGGGGTTGGTGCAAAGAAGGAAATATTGTCTGCCCAATTCATCGATGGGAATATAATTTAGCGACTGGAAGAGGAGCCGAGGGACAAGGAGACTATATCAATATTTATCCAACAAAATTGAAAAAAGATGGTTTATATGTAGGTTTTAAAGAAAGTTTATGGAAAAGATTTTTTGGATAATTATACCTTAACTATATATCTCTCCTTTAGCAGATGCCAATGTATTCTTCAATAAACCTACAATTGTCATTAAACCTACACCACCAGGAACAGGAGTTATCCATGATACTTTTGGAACTACATTCTCGAAATCAACATCTCCATATAATTTAAAGCCAGATTTAGTTTCTGTTGAGGTTTCTCGGTTGATACCTACATCAATGATAATTGCACCTGATTTAACCATATCTGCAGTTACAAAGTTTTTTCTGCCGATTGCTGCCACAACGATATCGCCCTGCAAAACCATTTCTTTTAAGTTATGAGTTTTACTGTGCGTAAGCGTTACAGTACAGTTTCCTGGATTTGCATTACGAGCCATTAAAATACTCATCGGACTGCCAACAATGTTGCTTCTACCAACTACGACACAATGTTTTCCAGTAGTATCAATATTGTAAGCTTGCAACATTAATAAGATGCCATAAGGAGTAGCAGGAATAAAACAAGGTAAATTACGCATCATCCTACCCAAATTCACTGGATGGAAGCCATCAACATCTTTGCGATAATCAATAGTTTCAGTAATTTTTTCTGGATCAATGTGTTTTGGCAAAGGTAATTGAACAATTAAACCGTCTACATCTGCATCTTTATTAATTTCTTCAATTTTAGCTAACAGCTCAGTTTCAGTAACCGAATTATCATATCTAAATAAAGAAGATTTAA
This sequence comes from Pedobacter planticolens, assembly GCF_014172375.1. Taxonomy (GTDB): domain Bacteria; phylum Bacteroidota; class Bacteroidia; order Sphingobacteriales; family Sphingobacteriaceae; genus Pedobacter; species Pedobacter planticolens. Next base: position 1,384,266 of record NZ_WNXD01000001.1, on the reverse strand, counting down.
AACCAACCTTCTCACAGTTCTTCATCTTGCTAGCTACATAGGTTTCGCTACCACCATCGTTACCAACCAAAATGGCAACTAAATGAGGTTTACGTCCACTTTGTGCTAAAAAAGCTGCTGCTTCTTCTGCGATTTCTGTTTTTATCTTTTCTGATGCGAATTTGCCGTCGAGTAGCTGCATTGTAAGTATATAGTATTTAGTAATTAGTATTTAAATTAATGTCTAGCTGTCTAAATACTAACAACTAACATCTAAATACTATTTTAGTCTAATTTTAAAACTGCCATAAATGCCGATTGTGGAATTTCTACGTTTCCAACTTGGCGCATACGTTTTTTACCTTTTTTCTGTTTCTCCAATAACTTGCGTTTACGAGAAATATCACCACCATAACATTTAGCAGTTACATCTTTACGTAAAGCACTTAAAGTTTCACGAGCGATAACTTTTGCGCCGATCGAAGCTTGTATTTTAATCTCAAATTGCTGACGAGGAATTAGTTCTCTCAATTTTTCGCAGATTTTTTTACCAAAATCATAAGCACTGCTGCGATGTATTAATGAAGATAAAGCATCAACTGGTTCATCGTTAATTAACAAATCCAAACGCACTAAATCAGATTTACGGTAACCAATTTGGTGATAATCGAAAGATGCATAACCTTTAGATATCGTTTTTAACTTATCATAAAAATCAAAAACAATTTCTGCCATCGGGATTTCGAAAACTAATTCAACCCTATCAGATGTTAAGTATGATTGATTTACAATTGTTCCTCTTTTTTGAATACAAAGTGACATTACTGGTCCAACAAAATCAGCTTTGGTAATAATATTTGCTTTAATAAATGGTTCTTCAACAGAGTCTAATTTACTTGGGTCAGGCAAATCAGATGGGTTATTTACTACAAATTCATCGCCTTTGGTAGTGTGAGCAATGTATGATACGTTGGGAACCGTAGTAATTACCGTCATATCGAATTCACGCTCCAAACGCTCTTGTATAATCTCCATGTGTAACATTCCTAAGAAACCGCAACGGAAACCAAAGCCTAATGCCGCAGAACTTTCTGGCTCAAAAACGATAGAGGCATCATTCAATTGCAACTTGTGCATTGCTTCTCTAAGTTCTTCAAACTCATCAGTATCAACTGGATAAATACCAGCAAACACCATTGGTTTAACTTCCTCAAAACCTTGAATAGCATCTAAAGATGGTCTGCCAACTGTTGTAATGGTATCACCAACTTTTACTTCACGAGCTTCTTTAATTCCAGAAATAATATAACCAACATCTCCAGTTTTTACAGAATTTCTTGGCGACATATCTAATTTCAAAATACCTACTTCATCAGCTAAATATTCTTTGCCAGTATTAATGAATTTTACTTTATCACCTTTTTTAATTTCACCATTAACAACTTTGTAATAAGCGATAATTCCTCTAAAAGAATTGAAAACGCTATCAAAAATTAAAGCCTGTAATGGTGCTTCTGGATCGCCAACTGGCGCAGGAACACGGTCTACAATCGCTTGCAAAATCTCAGGAATTCCCATTCCGGTTTTACCAGATGCAGGAATAATTTCTTCACGTTTACAACCGATTAAATCAATAATTTGATCTTTTACCTCTTCAGGCATCGCCCCAGGCAAATCCATTTTATTTAAAATCGGAATGATCTCTAAATCGTGTTCCAATGCCAAATAAAGGTTAGAAATAGTCTGAGCCTGTATGCCTTGCGATGCATCTACAATTAATAAAGCGCCTTCGCAAGCAGCAATAGAACGAGAAACTTCATAACTAAAATCAACGTGTCCTGGTGTGTCAATTAGGTTAAAATTGTACTCCTGACCATCAATTTTGAAATTCATTTGTATCGCGTGACTTTTAATTGTGATTCCACGTTCACGCTCCAAATCCATATTATCAAGCAATTGCGCTTGAGATTCGCGTTGAGAAATCGTCGCTGTATATTCTAACAACCTATCGGCTAAAGTGCTTTTGCCGTGGTCTATATGTGCAATTATGCAAAAATTACGTATGTGCTTCATCTTTGCTGCAAAGATAGGTTTTTTAGGTAAAGATTTGAAAAGCAATTTCAGTGGTTCTTTTGCTCATTCAGACTGGCTTTACACTATATCTTTTTTGTGCTTCGACAAGCTCAGCATGACAAAAAAGGATGTCACTTGAATCCAGTTAAAGAACAAAAATTTGTGGTAATATTGAAGGTTGCGGGGTGATTAATAAAACTCGTCATTGCGAGAAGTGAAACGACGAAGCAATCTATCTAGTAAGGAAAAATTGCTTCGTTCCTCGCAATGACGATAAGTTATTTAACCGTTATCTCATCAAAAAATGTATGCGCTTTACCACCTGCACCTTCATGCCAAGCAGGAAGTATACCATAGTTTTTCGCTTTAATTTTTATGTATCGGCATTGTGCATTTACTTTAGCTGATAATTCTTTAATTTGAATAGTATAATCTTTTGCATCAACTGGAGCTTTTACGTCGCCAACTAATTTAAAATTCATATCATCGCCAGCAATATAAAACTCAGTTTCTGATGGGAAAATAATCCATGCTTGTGTATCTTGTAAAGCACCAATACTAACTGAATTAACTAGTTGTGTTTTGCCTAAATCTAAAATTCCTTCAAAATCTATACCCCAGAAACCTTGCCATCTATTACCAACTCTCCAGTTTATCGCACCTCTAACGCCATCAATTAATGCATCATTCCCTCCGCCAGTAAAACTTTTATTAATTTCACTATTAATCTTTATGGTATAGTTATTTGTGATTTTTTTATAGATCGCTGTACTCACATAACTCGTTTTAAAACCTTTTTTATAAGCAATTGCTTTAATAGTTACATCTTTATCGATACTAAAAGGAGCAATATATTTAGTCGAATTCTGATTAGGTATTGAACCATCTAATGTGTAGTAAATTTCTGTATTTGGTAGGGCAGAAGTAATATTGACTTCGGCCTTGTCTTTAAAAGTTTCTTGTGGGCCATCAATAATTGGATTTGGAACAATCAGATTTTCTGTAATTTTCATTACAGGTTTTTGCAAGCTACTCAGATATTTTAAATCTGGTGTAGCCGATAAAGCAAAGCTTAAATTCGCTCCATTTGATAAATCATTAAAGTTTAAAAACAACTTATTATATGCTTTTCCATTTAATGAAATCCCTTTTAGGTAATAATTTGCATCAGTTTTAGCAGGAGCAGAGATGATTATTTTCTTGCCATTCTCTAAACTAATCGTCATTTTCTTAAACCATGGCGTACCAATATTGTACATATTATTTCCTGGCGAAACTGGGTAAATTCCCATTGCACTCATGACTAACCACGCACTCATTTGCCCACAATCTTCGTTTCCAGCCAGTCCATCTGGTTGATCATGGTATTGCTCATTCATGATTTTGTTAATGTAATATTGAGTTTTTTCTGGATGAGAAGTGAAATTGAATAAATAAGCCATATGATGACTTGGTTCATTTCCATGCGCATATTGCCCAATTAAACCCGTAATATCGCTTTGATCGCGACCTGTTAAACCTTGTTTTGTGGTAAATAATTCATCTAATTTTGCTTGATAAGCTTTTTCTCCACCCATCAAATCTATATGCCCATTTACATCTTGTTGAGTGCTAAAACTATAATGCCACGAGTTTCCTTCGGTATAATTATTATTTACTTCTGTCGGATTAAAAGGTTTCCACCAACCACCATTATTTCTAGCTCTAATATGTCCCGTTGACGGATCATACACATTTTTCCAATTCTGAGCTCTAGTAATGTAAGTTTGATAATCGGCTTCTGCTCCAATCATTTTTGCAAATTGCGCCACACACCAATCATCATATGCATATTCTACAGTTTTTGATGCGCTTTCATGTTCAAAATCTGCCATAACAGCCCCATATTTTGCATAATCATCTATACCAAATTGTTTACGATTAACAGCATGTTTCATCGCTTCTAATGCCAATTTAGTATCAAAACCTCTAATTCCTTTAGCATAGGCATCAGTTATTACAGGAATAGCATGATTACCAATCATACAAAAAGTTTCATCGTTTGCTAAAGGCCAAATAGGCAATAATCCGCCTTCTTTGTGCATAGCCAAAAACGTTTTAATAAAGTCTAAAACTCTTTTTCTATCAATTAAAGTTAATAGAGGGTCTTCTGTTCTATAGGTATCCCATAGGGAGAAAACACTGTAATATTCGAAGTCTTTTGCAATGTGTACTTTTTTGTCTAAACCACGATACCTACCATCAACATCCATGTATAAATTTGGATTAAGTAAACTATGATATAGTGCTGTATAAAAAGTAGTTAGTTGTTTTTTATTTCCGCTTTCTGCATCAATTTTAGAAAGTTCTTTATTCCAAGTTATTTTAGCTTTAGCTAGTGTTTTTGTAAAATCAAAACCATCTTTTTCATTGTTTAAATTTTTCAATGCACCAGCATCATCAACAGCAGAAATAGCAACTTGAGATAATATACTTTCCTGGTCAGCTGTTTCAAATTGGATATATACCTTAAGATTTGTGCCTTTAGCTTTCTTTAACCCAGGTTGTATTTCATCGTTTATAACAATGCCATACGATTTAAAAGGTTTGTTGTATCTAACATGGAAATATAATTCTTGTCCTTTAGCCCACGAACTCGATTTTCTATACCCTTTAATTTCTCTATTATTTACAATTTCTACCCAACTATCTAAAACTTTATCGCGGTGTTTTAAATCAATAATAATGTTAGATTCTTTAGATTTTGGATAAGTAAACTTGTACAAACCAGCTCTTCTTGTTGTGGTGATTTCCGCTTTAATCTTGTATTTATCTAAAAAAGTGCTGTAATATCCTGGACTTGCTTTTTCGTTTTTCTTTTGAAAAGGAGAGGCGTATTGTTTATTTATAAATTGTGGTTTGCCAACGGTAGGCATGAATAAAAAATCGCAATAATCTTCAATTCCAACGCCACTTAAATGCGTTTGCGAAAAACCATACACTACTGAATCTGTATAATGATAACCCGAACAGCCATCCCAACCATCTAATCGAGTATCTGGACCAGGTTGAATCATACCGAATGGAAGTGCTGGGCCAGGGTAGGTATGCCCGTGTCCTCCAGTGCCTATAAATGGGTTAACATACTGATTATAATCCTTTTTTGTTTGTGCAGACGCAAAATTTGTTACTATTAAAAGAGTTAGGAATAACTTTGAAAGTTTCATTTATGTTAGTTTGTAGGTGATTTTGGTTCAAGTTTTTTCATTCGAGAGAATGGATAGCCGTTACATCCTTTTTTAGGATTTTGTCTATCTACATAAGCAGTTTGTTCGGCGATAACGTCTGTTTCGGCATCATAAACCGTTAAACAGAAACCCCATCGCCAAGGCTCCATTCCGTTAAAAGTCATATAATCTATTCGTGTATATTTATTGCCGTCGGTCTTGTTTGCTGAATCATTTTTAGCAACCAGGTATTGCTTCTCTGGATTCCATTTAATGATATGATATTTTGTAGTCGGACTTTGAACCCAAAGTGTATCATTTATTGAATACGTAATTCCGTAATCATCTATAAAATTGCCTAAAACAAATTCTGGGGCTCTATTTTTAGTGTTTTGAGCTTGTGCTGAGAAAAATAAAATCAGAAAGAATAGGGTGAGCTTTGTTATTTTCATGGATTTGCATTGAGTTTTTCGGTCATTTGTTTTACCAAAGCCAAAGACGTTTGCTCGTATTGAAATTCATCAGCTACGCTACCCATTTTACTAGCTTGGTTACGGTATTGCATTTTACTATTAATTTTTATTCTGGCCGAAGAATGAAACGATTTTGCTCCAGTTTTGGATGCAATTTCTAAGATGTTTTCGGGATTGATTCCAGCTCCAGGCATAACTTCTATTCTTCCATTAGCTTGGTCTATTAATTTCGCTAAAATTTCAATTCCATGATATGCATTTTCGGCTCCGCCAGAAGTTAAAACACGAACAAAACCTAATTCAATCAAATCTTCCAATGCTTTTTCCATATTATTACTCATATCAAAGGCACGATGAAAAGCCATTGGCATTGGATAAGCTAACTCAATTAATTCAGCGCAACGTTTTTTATCTATTTCGCCATTGGCTAAAAGGATGCCAGTTACTATGCCATCACAATTTAACGCTTTACAGATTTTGATGTCTTCTTTCATCAGCTCAAATTCATCATCACTGTACAAAAAATCTCCACCACGTGGACGAATAATTGGCCAAACTTGAATAGTTAATCGTTCTTTAGAAAGTTTTATAGTTGCATAGCTTGGTGTAGTACCACCTTCAGCCATGTTTTCGCATAGTTCAACACGAATTGCACCGCCTTTTTCGGCTACTAAAGCTGATGCAAAAGAGTTAGCGCAAACTTCTAACCCCCAACCCCCTAAAGGGGACTTCGCATATATTATGTTCATATTAAAGTCGTCATATATTTTGCAATTGATTGTTCGGTTTGCAATTCCCCTTTAGGGGATTAAGGGGTTAATAATAGCTTTTTCCTTTGATGACTAAATCTTGTTTTTGGCTATCGCAAACTGCATAACTAAACCCTTGCTGAATTGCGTAAGCACCATATTCTCCTTTTTTATTCATGGCTAAAAACCCAACTTGAATTTTCTTGGCAGTTTCAGGTTTCTTTTTGATGATACGCATTACGGCCTCTTTACAAGCATCTTCTGGTGTATAACCTTGTCGCATTAACTCAACTACTAAAAAAGAACCAACATTTCTTACCACTTCTTCGCCAACACCAGTTGATGTTGCGCCACCAATCTCATTATCAATATATAAACCAGCCCCAATAATCGGACTATCGCCAATACGCCCATGTAGTTTATAAGCCATTCCGCTGGTTGTGCAGGCGCCAGAAAGATTTCCTTGAGCATCCATTGCTATCATACCTATGGTATCATGATTGTATTGGTTTCCTGGAAGTTTTTGAGGAGCTGCTTTATCGTACAATTTATTTTCTATATTGATAACAGGCTCATATTTAGCAGTTTTCAGCCATTCTTTCCAGTCTTTTTCACTTTTGGCGGTCAATAAATTCTCTTTTTTAAAGCCTTGTTCTAAAGCAAATTGTAAAGCTCCATCTCCCGCTAACATTACATGAGGTGTTTTTTCCATCACTTTGCGAGCAACAGAAATAGGATGTTTAATATGTTCTAAAGCTAAAACAGCTCCACAATTTCCTAGCTCATCCATGATACAAGCATCTAAGGTTACTTTTCCATCGCGGTCTGGCAAACCGCCATAACCCACAGATTGGTTATTTTCATCAGCTTCTGGCACCCAAACACCTTGTTCAACTGCGTCTAAAGATCTACCGTTTTTACTTAAAACTTTCCATGCATCAGCGTTTGCCGCTACTCCAAAATCCCATGTGGAAATTACGATTGGCTTATTTATATTTCCTGATTTACCTTTTGGCAAAACTTCAGCTATGCTATTTTTATTTACAGCTAGCAAACCTGCAGATAGCGCAGATGCTTTTATAAATTTTCTTCTATTGAACATATTTATGGTAAATTATTAACTTATGGTAAAGCTATCTGCGTCTTTTAAAAATGGAAATTGTCTACGTATTTTCTCTAAATCTGGGTAATTGATGCTAAATGTATACAAATCTTCATCTTCAGGTTTGTAATAAACCGTGTTTCCATAAGGATCTATACACATAGAATGACCGCTGTGGTATACCTGATTACCATCGTGACCAACTCGATTTACCGCAATTACATAACTTTGATTTTCTACCGCACGAGCATGAATTAGAGTACGCCAATGAGCAGATCTTTTATCTGGCCAGCTGGCTACAAGTAATAAAATGTCGTATTCGGCATTTTTATTACGTAACCATACTGGAAAACGTAAATCATAACAAACTGCTAATCTGATTTTCCATCCTTTCAATTCAACTATTAATTGTTTTTTTCCGGCAGTATAATTTGTATCCTCATCGCCCATACCAAATAGGTGATGTTTATCATAAAATTGATATTCGCCAGTTGGCAACATCCAAATCATTCGATTATAAAATTTGCCTTTTTCTTTAATAATTAAACTTCCAGTAATTACACAATCGTAGTTTTCGGCTGTTTTTTGAAGCCATTGCATTGTTTTACCACCCATTTCTTCAGCCATTTCTTCGGCTTTCATGGTAAAACCAGTGTTAAACATTTCGGGCAAAACGATTAAATCTGTTTTTTCACGTACTCCGCCAGATAATCGCAAAGAAATATTCTGTAAATTTTTATCAATGTTTTCCCAAAACAAATAGGCCTGAAAAACGGTTATTTTTAGGTTCTGTATGTTTAAGTATTGTGGACTTTCCATTTTATAATTCTTTTAGAATCTGAAAATTATATATTTAATAGTCTTTCAACGGCTTTTTCCAAGGTATCTTGTTCTTTTGCAAAACAAAATCGTAATATCTTATCATCTGTGGCCTTAGTGTAAAATGCAGAAACAGGTATTCCGGCAACGCCAAAATCGGTTACTAATCGTTTAGCCATATCAACATCTTTTTCATCGCTGATGCCACTATAGCTTACACATTGAAAATAAGAACCTTTACAAGGTAATAATTTAAATTTAGTCTCACTTAAAAGAGATCGGAATAAATCTCTTTTCTGTTGGAAAAAAGCGGGTATAGTTTCATAAATATTTTCGCTTTTTAAGTAGTTAGCTATCCCAACTTGCATGGGTGTATTTACACTAAAAACATTAAATTGATGTATTTTCCTAAACTCAGCCATTAGTTTAGCAGGAGCAAGACAATATCCTAATTTCCAACCAGTAGTGTGTAACAGTTTTCCAAAAGAAGCTACAATAAAACTACGTTCTTGTAATTCGGGATATAGCGCAACACTTTGATGTTTTTCTCCATCAAAAATGATATGCTCATACACCTCATCACTTAAAAGTAAGATGTCTGTATTTTTTGTGAGTTTAATTAGTGCATCGATATCAGCTTTGCTTAAAATACTGCCAGTTGGATTATGAGGACTATTTAAAATAATCATTCTGGTATTTGCTGTAAAAAGCTTTTTTACCATTTCCCAATCTATCGCATAATCTGGTGCGTGTAATTCGAATGGTTTCACCAAACCGCCCAATAATTTTACAGTTGGTGAGTAACAATCGTAAGCTGGTTCAAAAATAATTACCTCATCTCCTGGATTAATTACCGCTGCTAATGCTGTAAAAATAGCTTGAGTACCACCTGCAGTAATGGTTATTTCAGTTTCTGGATGATAATTTGCACCGTAAATTGTAGCCATTTTTTCGGCAACTAATTCACGTAGCACTTGTAAACCTTGCATTGGTGCATATTGGTTATGACCATCTTTCATCGCATCGGCTACAAAATTTATAAGCTTTGGGTTGGTTGCGAAATCTGGAAAACCTTGTGAAAGGTTAATCGCATTGTGTTGTTGAGCTAATTTAGACATCACCGAAAATATCGTGGTGCCAACAGTTGGTAGTTTAGAATTAAGAAGTATCATGCACTACGAAATTAGCAATAATCCTATAAAATTATAGCCATTTTTAATAGAATGATACCTGATTTATTGATTTGCAGAAACTGGACGAATTTTATTTTTTCCGATAAGTAAACAAAATAATGCGATTAAAGCGGCAATTGTCATTACAGCTGGCATTGGCCAAACTACATCGGCTGCAAATAGACTAATTACTGCAGATGCTAATGCGCCTAAACCCATTTGTAAAGCTCCCATTAAAGCTGATGCGCTTCCTGCATTTTTACTGAAGGGAGCGAGGGCAAGTGCCGAAGCATTTGGATTGATAAAACCTAAACAGCCTAAAAATAAGGCGATAAAACCAATTGTAGTGTATAAATTTAAAAGGTCATTCAGCGCTGCTGATAAAAATAATATACTAAAAATACACTGCGCTATTAGTGCCCAAAAGACAATGTTTTTACTGGTAAACCATTTTAAAATAATGCTGTTTACTTGACTAAATCCGATAAATGAAACTGATAGCAAAGCGAAAATCCAACCGTAACCTGTTTCGGTTACTTGGTATAAATCCATAAAAACCACAGGTGATGATGATACATAAGCAAATAAGCCACTAAAAGTGATGGCGCTTACCAATGCATAAGTGTAAAAGCCTGGTTCTTTAAGTACCAATAAGAAATTACTTAAAATAGGTTTTGGTTTTAAAGAATAAGTTGGATCTGGTTTATAACTTTCTGGTAACCACCAAATACATGCTAATAGCATTAATAAAGCCATAAAACTTAAAAATACAAATACCGATTGCCAGCCTAAAGCCGCTATAAGATAACCACCAGCTGTTGGCGCTAACATTGGCGATACCGCAATAACTAACATTAAAGAGGCAAAAACCTTTGGACTTTCTTTAACTGTAAATAAATCTCTTACCATAGCTACAGATGCAACGGCTGTGGCGCAACTTCCAATTGCTTGTACAAATCTCAACACAATTAATTGGTCTATCGAAGTAACCAATAAACAACCTAATGAGGATAATATATAAAGTGCTAATCCAAAATATAAAGGCTTTTTTCTGCCGAATTTATCTAATAATGGTCCATACAATAATTGACCAGCAGAAATGCCGATAAAGAAACTTGATAATGACAACGAAACATTTGGTACACCTGTATTTAAATCTTGTGCAATAGCTTTAAAACCAGGCAAATACATATCAATAGAAAATGGACCTAAAGCAGCAAGTGATCCTAAAATTAGGATGAGAAAAAATGATTTAGATTTAGCCATGTGTATGATTTTAAAGAGGCGCAAAGATGAGGATTTGAAAGTTTTTAGTCGTCTAAAGTTTGTCAAAAAGAGAGAAATAGTAGTTTGAGTTTGATGCTAAATGCCTAAAATTTCGTTTCTATCAAAATAGTCGTATTTTAGCTACATGACTTTTAAAACCAAAGAAAGCCGATTGCTACTTGTTCTAGGTGCATTTTTTGTGGCAAATGCCATTTTATCAGAGTTTATTGGAGTAAAAATTTTTTCAGTTGAAGGTACATTAGGCCTTCAGAAATTTGATATTAATTTGTTCGGTGTAAAAAATCTTTCTTTTAATATGTCTGCTGGTGTGTTAACCTGGCCCATTATTTTTATCATGACAGATATTATTAATGAATACTTTGGTGTAAAACAGGTTCGTTTTTTATCTATTTTGACTAGTATTTTAATTGGCTTTGCATTTTTAGTCGTTTGGTTGGCTATGAAATTACAACCATCAGATTTTTGGGTTATGCAACATGTAGATGGCCAAAATATAAATATGACTACTGCTTTCGATGCGATTTTTGGTCAAGGTATGTGGATTATTGTGGGCTCTATTACTGCTTTTTTAATTGGTCAGATGGTGGATGTTTTGATTTTTCATCGAATTAAAAAGTTTACTGGCGAAAAAGCACTATGGTTACGAGCTACAGGTTCTACCGTAATTTCTCAATTGATAGATAGTTTTGTAGTGATATTTATCGCTTTCTACTTAAATCCAATGTATCATTGGAGTTGGCAAATGGTAGCAGCAATTGGCTTGGTTGGTTATATTTATAAGTTTGTTATCGCGTTAGCAATGACACCAATTTTATATTTAGTGCATGGAATTATAGATGGTTATTTAGGAAAAGATTTAGCACATAGAATGATAAAAATGGCTGGAAGGGGATAATCGAGTATGATAATAATCATTTCAAATCTCTCAACACAATTTGCAGTGTTAGTTTGTTTATAAATTAAGTGATTTGTTTTCTTAACATTATTGAAAAACAATTACTTATAAATAGGATTTACTGACACTTAGATAGCAAAATAACCATAATTTTTTGTATCTTTGTGCAAATTTTTAAACATTAATGAAGATATTTATTACAGGCCTTCCTTTAGAAGTAGGGGAAGATGAATTAACAGCCGTATTTGGTGATTTCGGTCAAGTAAAATCACTTAGAATTATTAAAGACCGCGAAACTAATCAGAGCCGTGGCTTTGGTTTTGTAGAGATGCCTAATGATGAAGAAGCTAAAGAAGCTATCAAAAGAATGAACGGCGGAGATTACAACGGTAACAGAATTAAAGTTGCTGAAGCGCAAGAAAAACCTAACACTGGTGGCGGTAACGCAGGTGGTGGCTTTAAACGTAACAACAGCAGAGAGCGTAGTTACTAAAAAGTAGTATTCCTTTGGCTTTTAAAGTCTAATTGGCTAAAGGATTTTTACGGATTAATATTTCTTATCTGAAACTTAGTTTCATAAGTTTCAACCTTATAAAAGCATTGCGGATTTTTGTCCGCAATTTTTTTGTGCTTGAATTTCAATAACTTATAATGATTTTGTTTCTACTCCACTATAATATGGAAATAGACCATTATTTATTATAAATTAGTAAAATGAAAGTAGATTATATCGCTCTATCTATTCCAGTTTTTTTTATCCTAATAGGAATAGAACTGGCGTATACTTTCTATAAAAAACTAGGATATTATCGTATAAATGATTCTATTGCGAATTTAAGTCAAGGTATTGGGCAACAGATTACAGGTTTGTTTATGAAAACTGTACTGTTTTTTGGTTATACCTATATTTTCGAACATTGGCGATTATTTACTTTAGCCGATACCATTTGGGTTTGGATTATTCTATTCATCGGGGTAGATTTTTTCTATTACTGGTTTCATAGAATGAGTCATGAAATTAATGCGTTATGGGCAGCACATATTGTTCATCATCAATCTGAAGAATACAATTTAACAGTTGCTTTACGTCAATCTTGGTTTCAAAGCTGGTTTTCTTGGGTATTTTATCTTCCGTTGGCTTTAATAGGTTTCGATCCACTAATGTTTGTAACCTTAAGCGCTTTTAATACGTTATATCAGTTTTGGATACATACACGTACCATTAAAAGCATGGGTTTTTTAGAATACATTATAAATACGCCATCACATCATAGAGTTCATCATGGTACTAATCCGAAATATATTGATAAAAACCACGCTGGTTCCTTAATTATTTGGGATAAAATGTTCGGTACTTTTCAAAAAGAAGAAGAGGAAGTTTATTATGGAATTACAACGCCTTTAGCGAGTTGGAATCCCGTTTGGGCAAATGTGCATTACTGGGCAGAACTTTGGGATACGGCTAAAAAATCAGATAGCATTTCTGATAAAATTAAAGTGTTTATAAAACCACCAGGATGGTTTCCTGCAAAACTAGGTGGATTTAAATCACCACCAGAAATTGATACGCTTAATTATAAAAAATTCGATGCTAATTACAGTAAAAATGTGATTTTATATGTGTTAGTGCAATTTATTGTTGCATTAGCAGCTGGCTCTTCATTGCTATTTTTATATCCTAAATTAGAAATGGTAGCTATTATCTGCGCTGCAACTTTTACAATTTTTACTTTATTAAGCTGTGGCGCACTTTTAGAAAATAAACCTTGGCTAAGACATTTTGAATATAGCCGACTAACTTTAAGTATCGTAGCGCTATATTTATTTAAGGATATAGCCATTTTTAATGCACTTGCTATAAGTGTACTTAGCATCCAAATTTGCTCGTCAATTTGGTTTTATTATTTACAAAACTCTCTTCTTCATGTTCAAAAGACACCTTCAGTTTAGCTTTGCATTTTTCGTAGTTTTCTTTTTTCAAATATTAGTTGAGACAGATCCAAAAAGTGCAAAGCTGGTTTTAGCAGATTTCCACTATATCATTAAGCCATTAATTACTATTTCTTTAATGATTTTCTTAGGCTATCATACTCAGCTAAGAGGAAGATTTGCTAAAAGGATATTTATTGGGTTAGTATTTGGTTTAGCTGGCGATTGTTTCTTGATGTTTAATGATGTTGATTCCTCATTCTTTATGTTTGGATTGATCTCATTTTTAATTGGCCATATTGCCTATATCAGTGCATTTTATTTAGATTACAAATGGTATCCTTCCATAGAAAAGAAATACACAAAAATTGCCTTAGTTGTATTTGGACTTTTCTGTTTAGGCTTTTACCTGTATTTAAGACCACATTTAAACGAGATGAAAATTCCTGTACTAATTTATTCTTTTGTGATATCGTTTATGGCAATTATGGCTGTAAATAGAAAGGGAAGAGTGAATACCTTTAGTTTTAATCTGATTTTTTGGGGTGCTATATTGTTTTTGATTTCAGACTCACTTTTAGCTTTTAATAAATTCGTTATTCCTTTTGAATTTGCTGGAATACCAATTATGGCGACTTACATGGCTGCTCAATATTTAATTACAGTGGGGGCAGTAGAAAGAAAATTAAAGAAACATTCGGTAATAGAAACTGAATCTAATTAGTGGATTTCTTTTTATCCTTATCTAAAACTGTAAAAACTTGCACCAAACGTTCACCATTTTCATCAACTAAAGTTAAGGTATGTTTTCCTGGCGATGGACTAATTGCTAATTGATGAAATGATTTTGTACTGCCCACAAATTCGGCATCAATATGCCAATAGATTTTGGTTTCAGGATTTCTGTGTGCAGCATTTAAAATAACTTTTCCTCTAGTTCCATCTAGCTCCAATGGGATATAAATTACTGCGTTATTTTTAGGGTAAATCATATCCATCACCACATTTCCGCCTGCATCATCACAACCTGGTTTAAAAGGAGGTAATATTTTATAATCGCTATTTTTTATTTTGTAATAATATTCCATTGCTGGCGGAAGAATAAACCAGTTTTTATGTTGCATTTGTGCAGTGCTTTCACATTTATCAGTTACTCTAAATGTAGCTGAAGCATTTAAATGCACTAATTTATGATAAGGACAAACTATAGTTTTCTCGCCTGCAACAGGTACCAATTCAGTAATTTTATCTGTACAATATTCTCCAGCTTTAAATCCACTTTGTTTACAAACTACTATTTTTTTAAGCTTGGTTTTTGGAGTTTCAAACCACTTTGATGAAGGTAATTGTCTAAAAATATCAAATAATACTGGTGCAGCAACTTCAATGCCCATTAAACCTGGTCTACCTTCTCCATCGGCATTGCCTACCCAAACACAAACTACATAATTTGGCGTTAAACCAATTGCCCAAGCATCTCTAAAACCAAAACTAGTTCCTGTTTTCCAAGCTACTCGCTGCGATGAGGAAAATTGCTCCCATAAGCCTTCATCACCAGGTCGCATTACTTCTTCCATTGCATTAAAAGTTGCCCAAATTGCACCGTGGTCAACTATAGAATTCAACTCTGTTTCTCCTTTTTTTACGGATGATTGAACGGATTTACTGTAAATAGGAGTATCATAATCATGCGGATTATATTTACCTTGATAATCGTTAAAATGGTTTAAAGTTCTAGCCATGCCCAAATAACTTTTCGCCAAATCCCACATGGTAACTTCGCTACCACCTAAAATTAAAGATAAACCATAATGATCTGCAGGTTGATTTAAAGTTGTAAAACCAAGTTTTTTAAGTTTATCGTAAAATCGTTCATATTTATATTGTTGTAGCATTTTAACTGCCGGAATATTTAAGGATCTACTTAAAGCCTTATCTGCCGAAATAGCTCCATCATAGCCTAAATCATAATTTTGAGGAGAATAACCGCCAATTTGTGTCGGAACATCTGGAACCAACGTATGCGGCAGTAGCATTCCATCACTTAACATACTCGCATACAATAAGGGTTTTAATGTGCTTCCAGGGCTACGCGGCGCTTTAATCATATCCACATGGCTCTCTAATGCCGCATTTTCAGGCTGATAACAATTGCCTACATAGCTTTTTACAGTTCCATTCTTCACATCAAGCACTAAAGCAGCAATATTGTTAATGTCGTTCGCTTTGTACCGATTGTTATATCGCTTCAATAATTCGTTAATCTTTAATTGTAAATCATAATCTATGGTAGTTGTTAAACTGGTTGATTTTACTTGTAATGAGTTTTTTTCTTCCTTAAAACGATTAAGAAGATGAGGTGCATTTTGCGGCAGCGGTAAAGGTTTACCAGGAATTGGTTCAGATTTAGATAATTCTGCTGTGGCTTGATCAATAATATTCAGCTTTGTTAATTTATCCAATAAGTCGTTACGTTTTTTAATTAAACGACTAGAATTCTTGCCAGGATGAACGAGCGACGGACTATTTGGCAACACCGCTAATGTAGCCATTTCACCCCAAGATAAATTTTCTGCTTTCCTGCCAAAATATCGCCAGCTTGCTGCATCTAAACCTACCACATTACTGCCAAACGGAGCATTGGATGCATATAAACTAATAATTTCTTGTTTAGAATAACGAAACTCTAATCGCATAGCCAACCACATTTCTGTTATCTTTTGCCAAATACTGCGATTTTGCCTACGCGATAAACGAATAACTTGCATGCTTAATGTACTTCCACCACTTACCACACCGCCAGCTTTGATATTTTGTTTCATCGCTCTGCTCATGGCAACAGGATCAACTCCGAAATGCAGGAAAAAACGTTGATCTTCAAAAGCAGTAATACATTTTATAAATTTATCAGGAATGGTATCTGCAATAGGGAAGCGCCATTGGCCATCGCTGGCAATAGCTGCACTTAATAACTCGCCATTACTCGCTTCTATCACATAAGATGTAGGCGATTTAAACAATTGTTTTGGCAAGGAAAACAGAAAAACCAAACAAAACAAAAAGCAAATGCTATCGGAAATTAGTACAGCTTTTTGTTGTTTATTCATTATTTGATTTTATAGGGGTAACATTTCTAAGATAATTTTGATTTACATCAAAACATATCGTTATGGAAAAAATAATTACTTTTTTGAGATTAGCTTTTGGGTTTATTCGTTTTTTAATGATAAATATTTGGCCAAGATTGTAAGTTTTAGTTGAAAAATTCGTCATTGCGAGTCCCGATTTTTTACCGGGCGAAGCAATCTATTCTGCATGAAAGATTGCTTCGCTTTGCTCGCAATGACGACGATATCTTCTATCCTTGTTCTTTATTATTTTATCTATTTCACAACTTGTACCCATTTACCAGCTTGCGTGGCGCTAATATTATTATTGTACATCGCTTCGCATTGCACAGCCGATAAATAATATTTGCCCAAATAAGATGCATTTAGTAATACTTTGTAGGTTAACGTTTCATTTTCACGGATATTGAAATAGGTAAATACTCTATCATCTCTCACATCACGATAGGTGTAAGCGGCTGAAGCCAATGCACTTTCATTATCATTTAGTCGAGTATTAATAATTTCCCAACCCGATGGGAAGATTTGTGTTAATGCCATTTGCTCATAATAACCCATCTTTCCAGGATTTTTAACGGTTACTTCTGCATAAAAATCTGTGCCTTGTTTTAAAATAGTTGGATTAATAACTTGCCCTTTTAAAGATTTATAACTCACATTCATATCCAATATATCAGGTTTATTTGGTAAGAAATTATTTTGCCCTGCAACTGGTTGACCTTGTAAAATTAAACGCACAAACAACACATTATTACCAGTGTTCGTAATACTCGCAGTATTGTTTTTAAAATTAAGCGTTGTGCTATTTAAGTATTGCTCACTATTGATATTTCCTTTTTGTCCATCTAAAACATAATTATATTGCAACTTATTTGAAGCATTATTTTGTCCACAGAATTTAGCGATAGCCAATAAACTATAAGCAGTTGTTTGTGTACTATACCACGTATTTTGACCAAGGCGAGCAGCAACTGTTTGCAATAATTGGGCAGCTTTACCTTTTTGCCCCATTAAGGTTAAGGTTTCCATAATCATGGCCTCATCTCTTAAGTCAGAACCATAAGTACCACCCAATTGTGTATAAGGCTGTACAGTTTGGGCTAAACCATTAATTAAACCATTTGCTGCCGCAGATTGTCCAGCTAATTGATACGCCGCTGCTAATCTCCATTTTGCACTAACTGAAAGATATTCAAAAGCTCGTAATCTATTCATCGCCGCCATTTCTGGTTTTTTCGCCAAAGCCAAAACGTATAAACGATACGCTTGACTTAAATCGCCACCGTAAAAATTAGTGTTATTTGGTGCCCAATTCGTTGCTTTTGTTTTCTGATAACGAATTAATTCATCTAAAAGTCCAACTGGTAAAGTGTAACCTGCATTTTGTGCTTCTACTAAGAAATGTCCAGCATAATTCGTTCCCCATTCATCAGATGAACCTTCTCCTGGCCAGTAACTTAATCCACCATCGGTAGCTTGAAAGCCTTTTAATCTATTAATACCCAACTTAATATTTCGTTCTACTTCAGTTTTTTTCTGAGTAGTGAGTGGAGTTAATTTATCTAACATTAATTGAGGAAAAATACTCGATGTAGTTTGTTCTACGCAACCATGCGGATATTGAATTAGATAACTCAATCTTTTATTCAAATCAATAGGAGGGATTGAAGAAATTTCTACAGTCCCGGCATTTGTGCCTGCCATTCCAATTGGAGCATAACTTGTTTTCCAAGTTTGCTTAGGCTGTATGGTAGCAGAAACTACATTAGTTATGTACGGGTTTGGATTACGAATATCCATTTCAACATCATAAACAGTTTTTTCTGATCCACTTTGTGCAATTATTTTAACTTTTGCTATACCAACTGTGTTTGGTGCAACAATATTAAAGTAAGTCATTTGCTCACCAGCTTGTTTAAAGGTTAATTGATGTGTTTTTGCACCATCAATAATCAAGTTAGTGCTTTGTAATTGCACACTCACATTCTTTAAATTGTTATTGGTTGCGAAAACGTTTACTGGCAATGTAAAGCTTTCTCCTGGTCCAATTACTCGTGGTAAAGTAGCTAAAACCATTAACGGTTTTTTAACTTCAACCGCTTTTTCTGCATAGCCATAAGCGCCATTATCACCAGCAATAACCATTGCTCTTACCGAACCAATGTATTGTGGTAAGGTGAATTTATGTGTTTTATTTTCGCCTTTGGCTAAAGAAAATGGTCCCATAAATTTAACAACAGCTTTAAATCTATTTGCCTTAGCAGGATTTAAGTTTTTGTTAATAGAACCGTCGCCGCCAATACTTAAAATGCGTTCTAAATTTCCGCCCCATGCGCCTAAAACCTGATCAAATAAATCCCATGTTTTAACGCCCAAACCTTCTCTTGCATAAAATATACTATGCGGATCTGGAGTTTTAAAACGAGTTAAATCTAACAATCCTTCATCTACCAAAGCAATTGTATACGTCATCGCTTTACCATTTGCTTCACCTACGGTAATACTACTTTCAACCTCTGGTTTAAGCGTATTTGCCATTTTTATAACTGGTTTTAATATGGTTTCTGGATCTTCAATTGTTAATGGAATTGCACCATACATCCTAATCGGTAAATCATTTAGCGTTTGTGCATGTGGTTGCAACAATGTGATGTTCGCAAATACATTCGGCGCCATATTTTTCTCCGCCTTAAACTTAAACTGTGTTTGACCTTTTTCTGTATCAATCCAATACGTTTTTAACACGCGACTTCCATTTTCAATTGAAATTAAAGCTCTACCATTTTCTCCAGTAGGGATGGTTAATGTAATATCTTCACCAACATTAAATTTCTCTTTATTAGCAGTAAATGATAACATTGATGCATCGGTAGGGTTATTTGCCTGCTCACGTTGCGCCCAACCTGGCCAATCTATATAAACAGATTTCCCAGTTGTATGACCGCCATTTTCATCACGAATTAAAATTAAATAACGTCCCCATTCTGGTTCATTAATTCTGAAACTCCAAGAACCTTTTCCATTACTTAAGGATATACTTTCTTTCTTAATGAGCTTATTATACTCATTTTGAGTGAAATTTGCATAGCTATCTTGGTTATCTTGTTCCCACCACCAACGCCACTGGACTTTGTATAATTCTACTTGAACCCTTTTGCTTCCGCCTAATAAACGACCATCTCTATTTACATTTACAACTTCAATTTTATGATCTTGTCCAGTTAATAATAAACCACTTAAATGATCTCCCTTCGGAGTTTTAATCCCTAAATAACTAGTATAAACATGATAAGGAATGCTAAAATTATCAATGCTAAAATTACCTCCTGGTTCAAAAACTTTAGTGGTGAAATTGGCTCTCAACACCCCTGGAGCAGTATTGCTTTCACTTAAATTTGTGTTTACTACAGCAGTTCCTGCGGCATTTAATGTACCTTCAAATATGGTTTTAAGTTGTGATTGAAACTTAACCGTAGGATTATCAAATGTATAATCATCAAACCCTTTAAACTTAGTTTCAGTAGTATTTAAATTTACATCGACCTTGGCTTTTAAATTTTGTGCAGGAGTACCAAATAACCACTTTGCAGATAGGGTAGTGGCAGATGATGCACCATTGCCTAAATACGTTTTTCCGCCTAAATCAAAATTGATTTTTAAGCGATTTGGCATAATGGTTTCTACTTTAATAGTTTTAGAGAAAGATGCGCCACCAACCTTAACTTTTGCTAACCAATTGCCAGTCGGTGCTGTATTTTCTGTAGCAGTTTTAAATGTGTAAAATCCGTTTAAAGCTTGTGCACTCACCATTCGTTTTGCCAACTGACCTTTTGGATTATAAAACTCGAAAGTAACTGGATAGTTTTCTGGAAGTTTCTTCAATTTATCTTCTAAAATGAACGATAAATACACACTATCTCCAGGTCGCCAAACGCCACGTTCGCCATAAATAAATCCTTTAATTCCATTCTGAACTACATCTCCGCTTACATCAAAACGACTTAATGGTAGCGAATTTCCATCATCTAATTTTAAATAACCACGCTCATTTCCTTTTTTAGCAATTAGCAAGAATGGTTTCCGTTTTAAATCCAAAGTTGCCAATCCATCACCATCTGTTTTTACAGTTGTTAATAATTGACGCTGATAATCCAATAATTCTAAACTTACGCCGCTTAAAGGTTTTGCGGTTAATAAATCGGTAGCAACAATAAGCATACTGTTATCATTTCCTCTTTTGGCTACCAAGCCGATGTTGGATGCTAATAAATTGCGACTTGCCCAACGTTCGTTAGTGTAATAGGATGGGGTGCAAGGATTATTTTTATCACTCCACCTATAATGATTTGGATAATAACTATCGTATTGCTCCCAAAACTCATCATCTTCATCTATTTTATCGCCATAACTATCATAACTTTCTTCATCACCATCATCAACTGTTTCAGTATTTTCTTTGCAATCGTAAACATTATATGCCTGTCTAAAACCAATTGTAACGCGATACATTGCTCCGGGTTCAGTCCGAATCAGTTTATCTAAATCTAAAGTAAAACGAGTTTTCTTATGCAGATTAACGCCTTTATCTTCATCCAAACGAATTGTTTTCTGTACAACTGGTTTTGCAACTCTTCTCAACTCATTTCCTTCTTTATAATTATTTACCTGAAAAAACTGAGGAATATTATTCTCATAAATCTTGATTACCGTTACATCAACTGCTTTTAAATTTACAGCTTCAAAAGGTAAAACCAACTTGCCAGAATTAGGTAAAATAGTACCCGAACCAGCAATAGTTACAGAAGGTAATTTGTTTTCGAAAACGATATTTGCTGTTTTAGTGCTTTGTAAAGCCTTGCCATCAATATTGGTAATCGTCGAATTTACTGTTACACCATAATTTCCTTCTAATACATCTGGTGCATAAACTTTAATCTGACTTGCGTCTATCGTAAAACGAAGATCTTGTAAACTGCCAACCTGTATTAATCCATTCAAATCTTGCGCTACATTTACAGGTTCCGAACACTGAATTAAAGCATAATCTTCTAAACCCTGAATAGCTTTAATATCAAGTACTTTAAAAACACCTTGCGCCGGCACAACAATCTTTTCCTCGCCCTTAGTATCGTCAGCACCAAACACATCACCGCTCCACTTTACAAGTAAATTTTGCTCCTGATTTGTTTTTTTAATACTATCAATTACGAAAGTAGAACGATGTTTTTCTGGATCATGCTGCCATTTTATTTTCAGTTTCTGACCAAAATCTAGGCTAATTGTTTTTTCAATATTGGTTTGCTCTTCAACATCAGCAGTATTAATTTCACCACTTAGCTTCATGTAAGTTAAAGAAGTATTGTTTTGAGAAACTAGTCCATTTTGACTTAAGTTTAAACCTGGTTTAATTACTTTAAAATCGAAATCAAATTCTTCTAAACCTTTCTCAGTCGCTGTAATGGCCGATAAATTTAACGTAGCATCATATTTCTGATCAGGTTTAAGTTGCTCATCTGGTCTAAATTCAAGAGTTTGCGCATCTACCCAATAAGTTTTTCCCTTAATATTTGGAGAGAAATCGAATAGCTCCCTTTCATCAGGTTTGCCCATGTCACTTAAACTTTTTACAGCACTAGCTAGATGAACTCTGATAAAACTTTTCTTAGAAATTGTCCCAGAAGTATACGATTCTACATACTTGGCATACGCCTGATTGTCTTGTTGCTTTTTGTTTTTGAAAAAGTAGAATGAAGCAACGCCTAAAATAAGGGCTATAGCTCCAAAGAGAACGAATTTCTTACTTTTTGAAGAAATTGAATTAGATGTGTTTTTCATACGAGATTACATTGGTAAATGTGGTATGAAAATTAGCTAAAAAAGAAATGATAAAATGAATTATTTATCAACTATTAATGATGATTGTTAGTAAAGTAAATGCTCATTCCAGTATAAGAGAGAACTTTAACTGATAAGAAAAAATGTTTCGCATTACGATATCCAATCGAGTTGGGTATGACGGACTAAGGTAGTTCGCAATAGGCAAGACTACTTTATCATCACTCCAGGCATATTCAATACCGGAACTCTTATTAAATTATTCTCTACAATACTTTCTGGAAGGAAGATGAATTTCTTATCGTAGATTTCTTTACCAATATAATAACTCAACCAATACTCATTAGTTAAGCCAAAAACAGCTGGATCAATAGCTTCAACACCTGCAAAAGAATTTGCATTTAAATCGCCAATAAAATGTCTAAGAAGTGAAGTTTTTACTGGTTTACCGTCTTTTTCACCATAACCTTTAGATGTAATTAAAACGTTGGTTATTGGTTCATTTTTAAAGTTCACCACATAAACAGTCCAACTACCAACTTCAGGCGTTTCACCAACTAAAGCAACTGCAATAGCAATATCTTCAACAATATTTTCTGGTAAATCTGCTTTCATAACCCAATATTCTTTGTCCTTCCGAGGAGCGAAGAATCTCATTTTGAATTTAATTTTAGAGATCCTTCACTGCGCTACCGATGTGAAATCGGCACAAGTCTGGATGACAAATCTAATCTTGAAAATCTTAAAATCCCTTAATCCTGATCTATTTCTTTTTCGCTACAACCTTCTTCTTTGCAGGTGCTTTTTTCTTAGCATCAAAAGCTTTTGGTAATTGTTCTACAATTAGTTTTTTAACATCATCCAATGGAATTTCCGCTAATTCTTCTGCTGTATATTTTGCTTTGGTTTTAGGATTGTTTCTCAATTTCAACATTTCTTTACCGAAACGGATGAAAGGTCCCCAACGACCGTTTTCAATCGCAATTTTCTCAGTTTCCCATTGCTGGATATAACGATTGTTCTCTTTCTCAATCTTTTTCTCAATCAATTCCTTAATATCATTTGCAGATAAAGCATCGAAATTATAAGCTTTTGGTACATTGATAAATAAACTATTCCATTTAATAAAAGGACCAAATCTTCCAGTTCCTTTCGTTACAGGTAAACCTTCATATTCTGCAACTGGAGCATCAGCAGTAACTTTTTCTCCAATAATTTCTAGTGCTCTAACTTGATCAACAGTTAAAGGATCTTCGTTTTTCGGAATAGAAATAAAAGCATCGCCCCATTTCACATAAGGACCAAAACGACCAACACCAACCGAAACTTCTTTACCTTCATAATCTTCTAGTTGGAAAGGTAATTTGAATTGATCTAAAGCTTCTTCTAAAGTAACTGTTCCAACAGATTGAGATTTGCCTAAACTTGCATAACGAGGTTTATCTTCCTCATCATCAGATATCTCACCTATTTGAACTAAAGGACCATAACGTCCAACTTTAGCATACACATTTTTACCAGTAGTTGGATCAATACCTAATAAACGTTCTCCATTTGCACGATCTGCATTTTCTAACGTATTTTCTACTTCACTATGGAAAGGAGTATAAAAAGAGTGGAGCATTTTTGTCCATTCTTGTAAACCTTGCGCAATCTCATCGAACTGTTTTTCTACTTTAGCAGTAAAGTTAAAATCTACAATTCCTTTAAAATGTTCTACTAAAAAATCATTTACAACTTCACCAATATCAGTAGGGAAGAGTTTAGATTTTTCAGCTCCAGTTATTTCAGATTTGGTTACTTTACTAATGTTTCCATTAGCCAAAACCATACTTACAAATTCTCTTTTTTTACCATCTTTATCTTCCTTAACCACATAACCACGATTTTGAACCGTAGAAATAGTTGGCGCATAAGTAGACGGTCGGCCAATGCCTAGTTCTTCTAATTTCTTAACTAAACTTGCCTCTGTATATCTTGCAGGTGGACGAGAAAAACGTTCAGTTGCTGCTAATTCCTTTAATATTAACGATTGCCCTTTTGCCAATGGTGGAAGCAAATTGTTGTCCTCATTTTCTTCATCCTCGTCATCAGTTGATTCTAGATAAACTTTTAAGAAACCATCGAACTTCAAAACTTCGCCTTCGGCTAATAATTCTTCTTTTCTGGTAGATATATTAATATTAACGTTTGTCTTTTCAAAAATAGCTTCACTCATTTGTGAAGCGATGGCACGTTTCCAAATTAAATCGTATAAACGTTTTTCGGAGTTATCTCCATCCACACTGTGTTGATTAAAATAAGTAGGACGGATAGCCTCGTGAGCTTCTTGTGCACCTGCAGATTTTGTTTTGTAAACTCTAGGTTGATGATATTTATCTCCCCAAGCAGATCTAATTTCAGCTGATGCTGCATCAATAGCCGTTTGAGATAAATTTACCGAATCCGTTCTCATGTATG
Organism: Pedobacter planticolens; assembly: GCF_014172375.1. GTDB lineage: Bacteria > Bacteroidota > Bacteroidia > Sphingobacteriales > Sphingobacteriaceae > Pedobacter > Pedobacter planticolens. The sequence goes on along the minus strand of NZ_WNXD01000001.1, from coordinate 1,359,159 downwards.
TAATTTTACCACTTTCATATAGCTTTTGAGCTATTTGCATTGTTCTAGCAACTGAAAAACCAAGCTTACGCGAGGCTTCTTGTTGTAGTGTAGATGTTGTAAATGGTGCTGCTGGATTTCTCTTTGCAGGTTTAACTTCCAAACTACTTACTGCAAAATTTGCGTTAACACAATCCTGTAAGAATTTTTCAGCATCAGCTGCTTTTTCAAAACGTTGTGGCAATTCTGCTTTTACAATTTCTTTACCTTTTCCAGTAGTAAATTGAGCGGTAATTTTAAATGCAGCTGTGCTATTAAATTTATTTACTTCACGTTCGCGATCAACAATTAATCGCACTGCGACAGATTGTACACGGCCAGCAGATAGGAAAGGCTTAACTTTTTTCCATAATACTGGAGAAAGTTCAAAACCTACTAATCTATCTAGAACACGACGGGCTTGTTGAGCAAAAACTAAATTATAATCAATAGTACGAGGATTATCGATAGCCTTTAATATAGCAGGTTTGGTAATTTCATGAAAAACAATACGTTTTGTATTGCTTTCTTTTAAGCCCAACGTTTCATATAAGTGCCAAGAAATAGCTTCCCCCTCACGATCCTCATCGGATGCTAGCCATACCATTTCGGCTTCTTTAGCTAGTTTCTTTAATTCGGCAACGACTTGTTTTTTATCGGCAGGAACCTCATAGGTTTGGGAAAAATTATTATCAGTATCTATTCCCATATCTCCTTTTACTAAATCGCGGATATGACCATAACTAGACTTAACCAAGAAATCTTTTCCTAAATACCCCTCTATGGTTTTAGCTTTTGCAGGTGATTCGACTATTAGTAAATTTTTTGCCATTCAGAACGTTTTTCTGCAAATAAAACTATAAATAAGTCTAAAATCAAAATTGGTTTTGCTTTTAATTGAAAAAAAGAAAATTAATGACTGCTATTTAGCTACATTTTATAAGTAAATCCTCTGCTTACTTTTATTGTCGAAATATTTTATAATTACCTTTTACTTGCTTGATAACCAAATCGATATGCAGATATAATTTCTGTACAAACATCTTTTCGAATCAAATAAACTTTGGAATATTGACCTATAATTAAATTAGTGGATAAAAATATATTGAATTTTTACTGTGCTAGTTCCATAAGAGATTTTTTGATGCATTTTAAGTGTATCAGTCGTTAAACTAGAAATGTAATAATATATTCCATCTTCCGATATAATAGTATTCGAAGTGAAATCTAAAGTGTAATTAAAGCCTGAAGTGGTTGTGAACTGACGAGTGCTGCAGTTTGGTTGACTCTGTTTTACTGTTAAGGAATTTGCACTAAAAGTATAAATATCACCTATTTCACACTCACTAAACATTGAAAGTTTTGATGGACCTTCATATACTGATCTAGTTGTTCTCCATTTCTTACTTGTTAATAAGCTTAGCGAATCACTTTTTTCTTTTTTACAAGAATAACCAATGAGGGAAAAAACAAGTAATGTTAGTATTGGTTTTACTTTCATAGAGGTTTATTTATAATTACTAAGTTATTTAATAAATCTCTCAATTTCTTTACCATAAAATTATTTTCCCAAACCAATTTCTAACTATCTTCGTTAGTATATTCTAAAAATAAACATCATGATCAACACCTTATTAATACTATTTAGTTTATGGACTGCGCCAACGCCTCCTAAAACTGTTTACGATTTTTCTTTTAAAAGCATTGATGGTAAAACCATAAAACTTTCGAAATTTAGAGGAAAGAAAATATTAATTGTAAATACTGCTTCTAAATGTGGGTATACGCCACAATATGAAGATTTAGAGAAACTGCATAAACAATATGGTAAAGATGTAGTGCTAATTGGTTTTCCTGAAGGAAATTTTGGCGGACAAGAATTAGGTACAAATGCCGAAATTAAAGAGTTTTGTACTGGTAAATACAGCGTAAGTTTTCTTTTAGCCGAAAAAAGTAGTGTTAAGGGAGATGATATCACACCATTGTTTAAGTTTTTAACCACGCAAGAAAACCCAGATTTTAAAGGTGATATTAAATGGAATTTCGAAAAATTCTTAATTAATGAAAAAGGAGAGTTGGTACACCGTTATCGCTCTGCTGTAAAACCATTAGATCCAGCTATCGTTAGTAATTTATAAGGCTTTTTAAGCTTTAAGAACAGAAAAAAGCCGCAGATTTGCAGATTATTATTTCAATCTGCAAATCTGCGGCTTTATTTATTTTGTATAATTAGTTATATCAAAAATCCACCCCCCAACAAATCATTGCCTTCATAAAAAACAGCTGATTGACCTGGAGCTATTGCAGAAACATTATGATCAAAAACCACACGCATTTGATCTTTTTCTTGAACAATTGTACTTAACATCCCTGCATCTTTATAACGGATTTTAGTAATCACATTATCCATCGGTTCGTTAATGTTTTCATATTTAATTAGGTTAAGATTTCTAACCATAGCTTCTTTACGTTCCAATTCATCGGCTCTGCCTAACACAACTGTATTACTTTCAGGTAAAATCTGAGTAACAAACATAGGTTCGCCAAAAGCAACGCCTAAACCTTTACGTTGTCCAATAGTGTAAAACGGATAGCCTTTATGTTGGCCGATAATCATTCCGTTACTGTTTACGAAATTTCCGCCAGCAACTCTATCTTCTAAATCTTCAACTTTGTGCTTTAAAAATGCTCTGTAATCATTGTCAGGAACGAAACAAATTTCATAACTCTCAGATTTCTTTGCCAATTCTTCTTGTCCCATATCCATCGCCATTTGGCGGATATCAGCTTTTGCAAAACTACCTAACGGGAATTTAGTACGTGATAAGTTTTCTTGAGAAACGCCCCAAAGCACATATGATTGATCTTTATTCTCGTCTTTTCCTTTAGAAATTACGTGTCTACCTGTTTCTAATTGGCGAATATTTGCATAATGACCTGTTGCAATAAATTCGCAATCTAGTTTGTTAGCACGTTTTAATAAAGCTTCCCACTTGATGTGGGTATTACACAAAACACAAGGATTTGGTGTGCGACCAGCTAAATATTCATCTACAAAATTGTCGATTACAAAATCGCCAAATTCATCACGAATATCTAAAATATAATGAGGGAAACCATAGTTTACAGCCAACGTACGAGCATCATTAATGCTATCTAAGCTGCAACAACCAGTTTCTTTACTACTTCCACCAGATGTGGCATAATCCCAGGTCTTCATGGTAAGGCCAATTACTTCGTACCCTTGCTCGTGCAACATTACTGCTGCAACCGAACTATCAACCCCGCCACTCATGGCCACCAAAATTCTACCGTGTTTACTCATTACTTAAATTAAAGGATGCAAAAATACGGGTTTTTGATGAATTAATTATTCGAGGTAGTCTGAACAATGTAAAAAGGCTATTTAGTTTTTTGGCTAGATGCTCTTTCTTGAATCGTTGTATTTAAAAGTACGGTTTCGTAAGGCTGACTTTCTTTATTATCTATCAATGCTAATAATTGTTTTGTAGCCAAATTACCAATTTCAAAAGCTGGTTGATGAATTGTGCTTAGAGAAGGGTATAAGGCGTCGGCCAAATCTGTATTGCTAAAACCAATTAAAGCAACATCAGTTGGAATTTTATAACCAAGTTGATTAAGTAGCGACAAACATTTTGTAGTTAATTGATCGGTAGCCGTAAAAATAGCCGTTGGTTTGCTTTTTAAGGCCATTAATTCTTGTATGGCTTTCTCTAAATTTTGATTTAAAGAAACTGCATTAGGTGTATCACAAAATTTAACTAACTCTTCTTGATAAGCTAAACCTGATTCACGCAAAGCTTTCTTATATCCTTCAAAACGATCAGTAGCCATGCTTAGTTTGGTGTTACTACTAATGTGCGCAATACTAGTATAACCGTTATTAATCAAGTGCATAGTAGCATCATAAGCGCCTTTAAAATTATCTGCTGCAACTTTATGTGTTTCAATATGCTCACTTAACCTATCAAATAATACAATAGGTAAACCAGTTTTTTGCAAGCTAATTAAATAATCAAAATCTGTTGTTTGGAAAGCGGGGGAGATTAGTAAACCATCAATTCCGCCAGCATATAATAAGTTTACGCAAGCTTTTTCTTGTTCAAAGGATTCCTTGCTTTGCATAATAATCAATTGATAATTATGATCTGTACAATGCTGATCAATACCATCTAGCATTTGTGCCACAAAATTGTTATCAATCGAACAAACCACCACACCAATAGATCTACTTTTGCCTTCTTTTAAACTTTTAGCCATCCGATTTGGGATATAATGATGCTCCTTAGCATAGGCAACAACCTTTTGCTTAGTTTCATCTCCAATTTGATAACTATCTGTTAATGCTCTAGATACGGTAGAAACAGATAAGTTTAACGCTTTGGCAATATCTCGTAAGGTGATATTAGTGTTCATCAATTAGTGTTATGGTATTAATTGCTAAGGTACGAATTTCTGACGTTTTAGGAGAACTTGATTCTACGAATTATAAGGGTTTACTAAAACCTTTTAGTTGTAGTTTTATTAATGATATCATACATTTCATCTAAAATTAATACCTTAGATTTTCTATTAATTATTCTGCTATATAAAATTATGAAACAGACTTTATTTTATTGCTTATTATTCTTTTCAATCGTTGCTAATGCACAACAAAATCTGGTTAAATATGTAAAACCATTAATCGGTACCGAGAAAATGGGGCATACCTATCCGGGTGCAACGGTTCCTTTTGGAGCGGTGCAATTAAGTCCAGAAACGGATACTATTCCTTATGAGGTAAATGGAAAATACAATGGCGATGTATATAAATATTGTGCAGGATATAAATATGAGGATAAAACAATAGTTGGATTTAGTCATACACATTTTAGTGGAACTGGCCATTCTGACTTGGGAGATTTTTTAATTATGCCTACGCAAGGTAAATTACAACTAAACCCAGGTATTGCAAGTGATACTAAAACTGGTTTTCGCTCTGCTTTTTCTCATGCCAATGAAGTTGCAGAAGCTGGTTATTACAAAGTGAAATTAGATGATGATAACATTACTGCAGAAATGACGGCTACAACTCGTGTAGGTATGCATCAATATACTTTCCCGAAATCTAATCAAAGCCATATTATTTTAGATTTAATGGCTGGAATTTATAATTACGATGAAAAAACTGTGTGGACGTATGTTCGTGTGGTTAACGATACTTTAGTAACAGGTTACCGCCAAACGTATGGCTGGGCTCGTACACGTACGGTGTATTTTTCGATGAGTTTTTCTAAACCATTTAAAAGTTACGGACAAAAGAATTACGATGCTAAACAGGCTTATCGTGGTTTCTGGGGTAAATTTGATCAAACTAAAAACTTCCCAGAAATAGCAGGTAGAAAAGTAAGAATGTACTTTGATTTCGATACCAATGAAGGTGAAAAAATTAAAATCAAGTTTGCTTTATCTCCAGTAAGTCAAGAAAATGCACTGCAAAATATGCGAACTGAAATTACCGGATGGGATTTTGAAAAAGTTAAAGCACAAGCACAAACTACATGGAATAAAGAGCTGAATAAAATAAATATTTCAGCTGCAGAAGATGATAAAACCAATTTTTACACCGCAATGTATCACGCTTTTATCAATCCAACAACCTACATAGATGTAAATGGACAATATAAAGGCTTAGATCAAGGTGTACACACCGCAAGCGGTTTTACTAATTACACTACATTTTCTTTGTGGGATACGTATAGAGCTTTGCATCCATTTTTTAACATTATACAACCAAGTAGAAACAATGATATGGTGAAATCTATGTTAGCGCATTACGATCAAAGTAGTTTGCAAATGTTGCCAATATGGTCGCATTATGCGAATGATAATTGGTGTATGAGTGGTTATCACAGCGTTTCTGTAATTGCAGATGCAGTTGTAAAAGGAGTTTACAATGGCGATGCAAACAAAGCCTTAGATGCTTGTATTACAACAGCAAAACATCGTAATTACGAAGGAATTGGCTATTACATGGATTTAGGTTATATCCCTGCAGAACGTAGCGGTGTTTCTGTTTCTAACACACTAGAATATGCATACGATGATTGGGCAATCGCACAAATGGCTAAAAAGCTAAACCGCCAAGATATTTACGATGAATTTATTAAACGTTCTGGAAACTGGAAAAACAATTACGATAAAGCAACTGGTTTTATGCGCCCTAAATTAGCTGATGGTACATTTAAAAAAGGATTTGATCCATTAAGTACAAATGGACAAGGCTTTATTGAAGGCAATAGTTGGAATTACAGCTTTTTTGTTCCCCAAGATCCAGCTGCTTTAATGGAATTGATGGGAGGGAAAAAACGATTTGCATTAAGATTAGATACTTTATTTACGATGCATTTGCCTGATGAATTTTTCGCAGAAACTGAAGATATTACTCGTGATGGAATTATTGGCGGTTATGTGCATGGAAATGAACCAGCGCATCATGTTGCTTACTTTTATAACTGGGCAGATCAAGCTTATAAAACTCAGGCTCAAGTGCGTCATATTTTAAGAATGCAATATAAACCAACTCCAGATGGTTTGGGCGGTAATGATGATTGTGGTCAGATGAGTGCGTGGTATATGTTTTCTTCTTTAGGTTTTTACCCTGTTTCGCCAGGTGGCGATGAATATGCATTGGGTTCGCCATCAGTTAATAATGCTAGCTTAAGTTTAGAAAACGGGAAAACATTTACGGTTGAAGCAATTAATCAGAGCGATAAAAATGTATATGTACAGAAAGTTTTATTGAATGGAAAAGAGTTGACTAAGCCATTTATTAAGCATGGCGATATCACATCTGGTGGAAAACTGACTTTTTACATGGGGGCAAAGCCGAAGAAATCTTAATTTTTGCAAGCTGTTCACATCCAATTATATACTAACAATCGCTAAAAATTGACTGCCTTGTCCAATATTTTTTTAGATATTTAGGGTTCTAAAAGGAATTCTAAGAATGAAAATTGTTATTGCCGAAAAGCCATCCGTTGGTCGTGAGTTAGCTAAAGTGTTTGGTGCAACAACCAGGAAAGATGGCTATATTGAAGGCAAAGGCTATTCATTTACATGGGCTTTTGGACATTTATTGCAATTAGCACCACCACAAGATTATGGTTTTATAGGTTGGCGTAAGCAGCATTTACCCATGTTACCTGCTAAATTTAAACTAGCTATCCGTAAGATTAAAACTAAGGATGGTTTTGTAGAAGATCCTGGTGTTCGAAAACAGTTAGATATTATTAAAAAACTGTTTGATGAAGCTACAGAAATTATTGTAGCAACGGATGCTGGGCGTGAAGGAGAATTGATTTTTAGGTATATTTATTACTTCCTTAAATGTAAAAAACCATTTAAACGCTTATGGATTTCTTCGCAAACTGATGAAGCTATAAAAGACGGTTTTAGAAATCTGAAGCCGGGCTCAGATTACGATACCTTGTTTAATTCTGCACATTGCCGTTCCGAATCAGATTGGCTGGTGGGCATGAATGCTACGCAAGCTTTAAGTATTTCTGCTGGTTCTAAAAGTGTGCTTTCTTTAGGTAGGGTACAAACTCCAACATTAGCTATGATTTGCGCTCGCTTTATTGAAAGCAAGAACTTTGTGCCTCAAACGTTTTATCAAATTGCTATTCAATTAGATAAAGACGGACAATTGTTCAAAGCTATTTCTAATGCTAATTTCAAAACTCAACCAGAAGCACAAGCAATATTTGACAAAGTCGAAGATGTTGCATCTGGTTTTGCAACGGGTGGAAATATTACCGCAGTTGAAGCCAAACCAAGAAAAGAACCACCACCACTTTTGCACGATTTAAGTAGTTTACAGCAAGAAGCCAATAAGAAAAATGGCTTTACAGCAGATCAGACCCTAAACCTGCTACAAAACTTATACGAAAGTAAATTAGTTTCTTACCCTCGTACTGGAAGTAGATATATTGGCGATGATGTTTTTGCAACTGTTCCACAATTGATTAGTACTTTAACTGATCATCCAACTTTTGGTAATCAGGCTAATTTTTTACAAACTGCAACTTTAAACAAAAGGAGTGTAAATGCGAAGAAAGTTACCGATCACCATGCGGTTTTGCCAACGGGCGTTAAACCATACAATTTAAGTAAAGATCATCAAGCGATTTACGATATGGTTGCGGGTCGAATGTTAGAAGCATTTCATCAAGAATGTGTAAAGGAAATCACTAAAATTACCATCGAATCAGGTTCTGTATTTACCGCAAATGGTACAGTTATCCGCTCTGCGGGTTGGCGTTCGGTGTTTAATGAAACTGAAGATGAAAAAAAGGATGAGGAAAATCCAGCTTTGCCAAAATTAAAAGTTGGAGAGTTATTGCCGATTGTAAATAAAGCTTTATTAGAAAAACAAACCAAGCCAAAACCTTTGTATAACGAAGCATCCTTATTAAAAGCCTTAGAAACTTCGGGTAAGGAGATTGAAGATGAAGAATTACGTTATGCGATGAAAGACAGTGGTTTGGGTACGCCTGCAACACGTGCTGCAATTATAGAAACCTTACTAACTAGAGAATATATTGTTCGTGATAAACGAAATTTAATTCCAACTACTAAAGGCTTGGCGGTTTATGAAGTAGTAAAGGACAAGAAAATCGCACAAGCAGAGTTAACCGGTCAATGGGAAAAGCGATTAGAAGAAATTCGTTCTGGGGCATCAGTAACTGATTTTAAGGCTGAAATTGCAGATTATACCAAAACCATTACACAAGAACTTTTAGTAGCAGGAGTAGGGCTTTCTGCGCAGTTGGCGGAAGTTCCCACAGCAGTTTAAATTAAAATTTCGTCATTTCGACCGTAGCGGAGAAATCTTTCAGCTATGTGCTCTTGAGGGTAAGATATCTCCTCGCTCCCGAAGAAGTCGGGACAAGTGTGCTCAGTTCGATATGACGTAAAGATTTGAAGATTTAGGGTATTTGTTTATATTGCTTCATCATGAATCGTAAATATTTTCTATCCTCAATTATTCCAACCTCACTTCTTTTAAGTTCATTAAGTAGCAAAGCTGATGTAATTTCTTCTTTAACTGATGAACCTAAACGCATAAAAATACCGCCCTACCTTTTACCTGGAGATACTATTGGTATTACTTGTCCGGCTGGTTATATTACTCAGGCAGAGATTGATCCATCAATTATTCAAATGAAAAGCTGGGGATTTAATGTTGTGGTTGGCAAAACGGTTGGCGCTAAAGATTTCACTTTTGGCGGTACAGATCAAGAGCGCTTAACAGATTTGCAACAAATGCTAAACGATCCGAATATAAAAGCAATTATGTGTGCAAGAGGAGGGTATGGAGCAATCAGAATTGTAGATCAGCTTGATTTTAGTTTGTATAAAGCATCACCAAAATGGTTAATTGGTTTTAGTGACATTACAATTTTGCATTCTCATATTAACGGTAATTATAGAGTTGCTACCATTCATTCTAAAATGTGTAATAGTTTTCCATCAGATTGGGCTTTGGCTGAGCCTATTCAAGTCGAAACAATAAACTCTATTCAGCAAGCGCTTAAAGGAGAAAAGATGAAATATTTTGCTCCATATAACACCAGTAACAGAATGGGAACAATGCAAGGTGAATTAATTGGTGGGAATTTACGGTGTATTGAAAATTTAGGTGGTAGTAAATCTGAGATTGAAACTGACGATAAAATTCTTTTTGTAGAAGATACCGGAGAGTATTTATATAGTATTGATAGAATGTTTTATAACCTCAAGCGTAGCGGAAAATTAGAAAAGTTAAGAGGATTAATTGTTGGAGGTTTTAAAGTAAAACCTGATGATGCCGGAGAGGAATTTGGTAAAACCTTAGTTGAAATAGTTTTAGATAAAGTAAAGGAATATGATTATCCAGTTTGTTTTGATTTCCCTGTAGGGCATCAAAGAGCTAATTTCGCTTTAAAATGCGGAGTTAAACACGTACTTGATGTAAGAGTGGAAGGAAGTAAACTCGAGGAAATTTAATACATTTTGTCATTCAGATGAAGGAAGGGTCAGTAACTGCCGTCCTTCCCGTGAAAACGGGAATCGTAATGCGTAAAAAAACCTCTTATTGCATTACGATTAGCTGCGCTGAGCACTTCGTGGTTCCCAATCAAGTTGGGAATGACGAATAATCGCTTACTAAGCACTAATATAATAAACTGCTGTTTCTTGCAATCGCGAAGCCACAATAATCTCCGTACCATTGGCATGTTGCTGAAATAAATCATGAACTAAGTTTGGACAATTGTTATCCTTACTTAAATGAGAAAGAAAAAGATGACTCATGTACGAAGGTTTGTGTGCAATAAATAAATCTAAAGCCTGTTTATTCGATAAATGCCCATGTCCACCTCGAATTCTATTTTTTAAGAAATAAGGATATCGACCTTTGTCTAACATTTCCTCATCATAATTAGCTTCTAAAAAAGCAGCGTGACATTCCTTGAAATTATGAATTACATTTTCGCAATTATTCCCAATATCTGTAAAAACCCCAACTTTTACACCAGCACAACTAATGGTAAAACTATGTGGCTCTGCGGCATCATGTAATTTTGGAAATGCAGTAATCTGTAAATTACCAACTTGAATAGGCGAGTAAGCGACAAATGAGTTTAGTAAATTTGGTTGAATTTGCTGTCTGCCACTCAATAATGTACTTTGAGTAATATAAACAGGCAATTGATATTTTTTAGCAAGTACAGGCAAACCACGAATATGATCGCTATGCTCGTGAGAAATAAAAATAGCTTTTACTTTGCGCATGCTCAATGCTAATCTCTGCATGCGAATTTCTGTTTCCTTACAACTTAAGCCAGCATCAACCAAAATGGCTTCTTCTTCGTTGCCGATATAAAAACAATTTCCGTTACTACCTGTATTAAGTGAGCTGATAAATAAAGCCATAAGAATTACAAAGAAAGTGTTTTTATTAATTTTTAATTTGCATTTTTATAAACATTTACGAATGCTGAAACAAATTAGTTGATTGCTGTTTTTACTAAAACTGAAATAAAATGGAAGAGAAACACAACAATGCTACTCGACAAAGGCCAGATGGCGCTAGGCCTTTAGATGCAGGCATAATTCCAATAAATATTCCGAAATACATTGATCAAATTAAACAGGAAGAAGCCTATGGAAAGAATGGGAAAAATGCAATTACAGTTTTTAAATCTGAGCAGGTAACCATTACTTTAATTGCCTTAAAAGAAGGAGAAACCATCAGGCCTGGAAGCGAAGAAGGGGAAGCGATTATGAGTTTACAGTTAATTGATGGTAGTTTATCGTTCGAAAGTATGGGTAATTCTATTGAATTGAAAAAAGGAGAATTACTAACTTTACATCAGCTATTATCGTTTAAAGCAAAAGCAATTAATGATTGTATTTGCCTTTTAACAATGGTTAAATAGCTATTTGATACTCTTTTTTAAAATATTTTTTAACAGAAACGATAAAGCTAACAAATTGCGATTCAGGTATTTTTAACTGAAAAGTGGCTTAGCATACTCATAAACCAATTATAAATATTTCAACACATACTTGTTTATTGTGTTTAAATGATATATTTGAAATCAAATTAAAACTTAAAAAATGGAAAAATTCTCAAAAGTTAAAGAAGTAATCGCTGCAATTGAAGCAGATGCAGAAAAATTTTATAATGGTGGTAACGCAGCAGCAGGAACTAGAGTACGTAAAGCAATGCAAGACCTTAAAGGTTTAGCACAAGATATTCGTACTGAAGTGACTGAGAAAAAAAACAGCGCTAAATAAGCTTTTGAGCTTAATCATTACAAAGAAAGACCTTGCTACGGCAGGGTCTTTTTTTGTTATCACTAAATTATAATGATGCTATAATTGTATTTTGAGGTTGATAAATCTTTAATTATCGCTAACTAAAATTTTGTACATTTATTACGCATAATGTTTACTAAAATAATCCCTTGTCAAAAATGATTTCAGTAAAAGTAAGCTATACCGTAAAACCGGAATTTGTAGCTCAAAACAAGCAAAACATTAATACGTTTCTGTCAGATTTTAAAAGGTTAGTAGACAAAAAATTTCTATACACCGTTTATCTCCAAGAAGATGGGTTAACCTTTTTACATGTTTCCATGTACGAAAACGAAGAAGTACAGCAAGAAATATTAACAGTTCCTTCTTTTCTTCAGTTTCAAAAGGAACGAGATGAAAGCGGTTTGAATGATACACACAAAGTTGAAATTTTGACTTTGATGGGTTCTTCACTTAGTTTGTTGTAATCTTGTTAAATCAAGTTTTTATAAGCTTAATTTTTTGATCGTTAAAACCAGCTTTTAAGTTTGCCTGTCATTTTATCCTGTTCAGGAGGTTGTTGTGTTTTACCACAAATCAATTCATCAATTCCTTCAGCGATATTGGTAGCTACAAACCCGTGTCTAATCAAGTTGATAATCCAATTGGCACCACACAACCATAAAAAACCAACAATGCCCACCCACCATGGACCGCCATTTGCTAGTATAAAAAGGCCCATAATACTTGATAATATTGCTGTACCGATAAAAAGCTTACCCATATTGATTTGGTAATTTAACCACCAGTTGTTGTCTTTGTTGATTAAAATAAAGCTGCCATTGTCAACGCTTCCGAATAAAGACCCTCTCCAATTAGATGTAGAACCTTTATAAGTTACATGTGTATCTTCGATAGCAACGTTATTTGCTTTATCATCTAATATACTTTTCATTATATATTGCAATATATTCTGGTGGTTATCAAATGTTATTGTTGTTTTTAATTGTCTATTAAAGCTTACAGAGAAAGGAAAAATCATATCTAATAATGCATGAATAAATATAACAGAATATTTTAAACTAAAACAAAATAGCCCAACATATTCTGCAAGGCTATTCGGTTAGAATCTAGCTGATAAACTATTCTTGTTTATTTTTTCTTAAACTTCAACATTACCAGTTTTTACTTCTCCAGCTCGTTTATAATTAGCTAGAATTACTCCCTTTGTTGTAATAGAACTATCTATTAGTGTAAATGCAGCTGGAATAGGGCCATTAGCAAATAAGTTTTTTCCTTTACCAAGTGTTAATGGATGAATTTTTAAACGAAGTTCATCTACTAAATCATTTTTAAGTAATAGCTGAATAAGTTCACTACTACCCCAAACATGAATATCAGCACCATCAGAGTTTTTAAGCTTTTTAATATCAGCTAAGTCCTTAAGAAAAACTGAATTTTTCCAATTTGACTTTTCTCTAGTTGTAGATAGGACATATTTTGTGCCTTCATTTATACTTGGCCAAAAATCTCCATGCGTTGGCCAATAGTTTTCCCAAATATCAAATGTTTTTCTTCCCAAAAGATAATCTGCAGGTTGCAGTTCTTTTTCCATAGCCTTATTATAAGCTTCGTCACCATACGGTGCTGTCCAACCACCATATTTAAAACCACCCGATGTATCTTCTTCTGGTCCACCTGGTCCTTGCATAACTCCATCTAATGTAATCATCGATAAAACAATTATTTTTCTCATGACATTCTCCTCCTGTTATAATTTATGTTGTATTTTTTTTTAATTGGTTTTGTCTGATACAAATCTCGAGAACAAAAGTCACTCTATTACAGTATGAATGCGACAATAAGAGAGGTAGAAATTGACTGTCAATAATTAAAACATTTTAGATTATAGAGCATAAAAGATTTATAATAAACAGGGACTTAATAGGGGGTTAACAGGGACTTTACAGGGACTAAACTCGGATAAATCCCTATATACTCCCTATAAAATCCCTATTAAGTCTTAGTATTCTGCTTGTATTAGTAAGTGTTCTTTAGTATAGATAGCTCAACTCGAGTAATAATAAGTTTAAATCAAAAAGCCTTACAGCAATATAAGACTTTTTGCATTTGTAACTTATAGATTATGTTTCTAATCTTCTGGCATGTAAAAGCCCAATAAAAATCTAATACGTTTCGTTTTTTATGATTTTGACATTTCTAGGAGAGGAGAAAATCATTAAATTTTCTATCAATTTATTGATTTAAATTAATTGAAGACACTTTTTTCTATAACTACAAAAAATATATTTGGAAATATAAAAAATACTTTAGACATTTGATATGTAGTACATAACTATATATAATCAAATATTTTATATAAGTTATTTTGATCTTTAAGAGTTTTCATACTATGTACAAATTGAAGAATAAAAGACGAGAAAGATTTTAAGAACTAAAATCGATTTTATAAAACTGAATACTTTTTGAATGAGTGAAATGGGGGATGTTCCCATGTTTTGTCTCAAAAAATATGTACCACATAAGGGCTAATTAAGATAAACCAATATAAACCAATTATGAACACAAAACTACGTTATGGCCTTAGGGGTATCCTAAGAACGATTTTTTTTATGCTCGCTTTTCTCTTAAGCTCGAGTTTATTTGCTCAGGAACGGATTTTGAAGGTTTCTGGAAAAATTACAGACGAACTTGATGGCCCTGTTATCGGTGCAAATATTAAAATTGCAGGAACAAGATTAGGTGTGGTAAGTGATAATGAAGGAAAATACCAGATTTCTGTAGCCCCAACTGATTCACTCGAATTTTCTTTTGTAGGTTATAAAACTGTAAAACTAGCAGTTAGAAACAGAGTTGATCTAAATGTAAAGCTTGAAGCTGATGCTGGTGGATTAAATGAGGTGAGTATTGTTGGTTATGGTCAACAAAAGAAAATCAGTGTAATTGGAGCTCAATCTACATTAGAAGCAAAAGACCTTAAATTACCTGTTAGAGATATTGCAGGAATGCTAGGAGGTAGAATTTCAGGGATGATTACAACCTCAAGAGGAGGAGGGCCAGGCGAAGATAATTCTGGGTTTTTAGTGCGTGGAGTATCCACATTTGGAACGAGCACACGTACGCCATTAATTATTATAGACGGTGTGCCAGATAGAACATTGAATGATATTGACCCAGAAGATATCCAAACCTTTACTGTGCTAAAAGATGCAGTATCAACAGCAGTTTATGGAACAAGGGGAGCAAATGGTGTAATTATCATCAATACTAAAAAAGGAACTATAGGTAAACCAGCTGTAAATTTCGAACTTAATCAGGGTGTTTCTCAATTTGTACAAGTGCCCGAATTGCTAGATGCACCTACATGGATGACTTTGTACAATGAAGCGCTAACAACTAGGGGCAGGGCAGCTTTGTATACAGATGAGCGCATTAATTTACATAGAACTGGTGCCGATCCAGATTTGTATCCTAATGTAAATTGGTATGATGAAATTTTTAGAAAATCAGGAGTTAGTCAAAGAGCAAACTTAAATATTAGTGGTGGTTCAGATAAATCTACTTATTACATCTCTGCTGGCTATTATCGAGAAACAGGTTTACTTAAGGAAAATCCAGATAGTAAAAATTACGATGTAAGCTCATTTTATAAACGCTATAATTTCACCGCGAATATTGGTGTAAATGTAACCAATACCACTAAACTAGATTTAGGTATTTCATCTATTATTGATCAAAGAAATGGTCCTGCAAGTAGTGAAACAAATGCGTTGAATAATTTATTTGCGCAAGTACTACGTGTTCCACCGCATGTAATTCCTGGGAGATACAGCAATGGGGTTTACACCCAATATCCAGGCGGATTTAGTAGTCCTACTAAAGTTGCATTTAATTTTGGTTCAAAAAACGATTATTCTGCTACCATCCGTCCTAACATTAGAGTTAAACAAGATTTAGGAATTCTTACCAAAGGATTATCAATTTCTGGCTTATTTTCTTTTGATATTTATACGGATGGCTCAACTGGCACTGGCCTTGCAGATCCATCTTATTATGCAACAGAAAGAGATGCAAATGGAAATCTAATCCTTCAAACCACAAGAGATGCAAGCGGAACATACACATTTTCATCAGCTAGAAGTTCTACTAGAAGGATGTACACAGAAGCATCTTTAAACTACGGAAGAACGTTTGGCAAACATGAGGTTGGCGGTCTACTACTTTTCAACCAATCAGAATATATTGATGGCAACGCAGCTACGTTTATTTCCTCAGTTCCTTTTCGCAATCGTGGTATTACAGGTAGAGCAACTTATGGGTATAACAATCGATATTTCGTAGAAGGTAATTTCGGTTATACCGGATCTGAAAACTTTAGCCCTGCAAAACGTTTTGGGTTCTTCCCATCTGTTGGTGTTGGCTATATCGTATCTAACGAGAAATTTTATGATGCCATTAAATCAGTTGTTCCCTATTTTAAGTTGAGATATAGTTATGGTCTTACTGGAAACGGTGGTTTCAGTACTCGATTTTTATACCTCACACAACTGGCTAAAACTACAGCTACTGGCTATCAATTCGGAATTCCTTCTTCTCTTTCACCAGCGTATAGTGGTTATGCAGAATCTCAAATCGCAACAGATCCTTCTTGGGAAACATCTTATAGACATAATTTAGGTATAGAATTGAACTTCTTTAAAAACGATTTGAAATTAGTAACAGAGCTTTTTAGAGAAAAACGCAAAGGAATTTTAAGAGCAGATCAAACTATTCCTGGGCTTTCTGGCTTTGGCGGAGTTAATCCAACGCGTAACATTGGTATCGTGTTAAATAAAGGAATAGATGTAACGCTAACTTATAATAAAAGTTTATCAAATCGTAAATGGATAAATATTACTAGCACGTTTACGTATAACGATAACACCAATTTAGAAGATGGTTTGCCACCGCAAAGGTATCCTTGGATGGAATGGAAAGGTAAGGAAGTGGATGCTAAAACCCTTTACATTGCCGAAGGACTTTTTAAAGATCAGGCAGAAGTGGCTGCATCGGCCTTTCAATCTGGAGATACCAGACCAGGGGATATTAAATACAGCGATTTAAATAAAGATGGAATTATTGATGCAAATGATGTTGCCAGAATAGATGTATCTGGTACACCAAAAATGATGTATGGTATTAACCTAGCTTTTGGAATTAAAGGATTTGATTTTGGTGCATTTATACAAGGTACTGGTAAAGTTTATCTTAATTATGGTATTGGTGATGGAACTAGGCCATTTGCATCTGGACCAATTAGCGGTGGGTTAATGAGTATGGTAGCAGATAGATGGACAGAGAGTAATCCCAACCCAAATGCATTTTACCCAAGATTAAATACCAATCAAGATCCAAACTTAAATTATTTAAACAGTACATGGTGGCTTAAATCTGCAGATTTCATCAGATTAAAGAGTGCAGAAATTGGCTATACGCTCAATCAATCTTTCATAAAAAGATACGGAATAAAAAACGTGAGAGTATTCATTAATGGTACCAACCTCATCACGCTTTCGAAATGGAAATTCTGGGATCCTGAGTTGAATGATACAGGTACAAGTTCAAATAATTACAGTCGAGGAGAGTCTTATCCAAACATAAAAGCCTATAATCTAGGTGCAAGGGTAACATTTTAAACCAAAAAAGATTAAGATCATGAGACATAACATAAAAAAATATACCACTAAAATTATACTGACAACAGTAGTTGCTTTTTCAGTGTTGTTGCCAACTGGGTGTAAAAAGGGCTACTTTGATTCGGCTCCAAAAGATTTACAAACCATAGATATGGTTTTTCAAAGTAAATTAGAAGCAGAAAATTGGCTTTCAGGAGTGTATAATAGATTACCAGATGTTTGGGCAGACGGTAGTGTTACTGCCAGAGGCTTGGCAGAGCTGACCGATGAGTTGGAACTTTCATCACCTTCAATTATAGCAGCGGGAACATTAACCAGTCAGAGTGCAATTAATGTATATACTAATTATTATCAAGCAATTAGGTTGGCCAATATTTTTATGGCCAATATCAACAATAGCAAAACTAATTTGCTTAACGAGCCAAATGGTGTCGAATTAATTCAACAATATACTGGAGAAGCTCGGTTTTTGAGAGCTTATTATTACTGGATGCTCATTAAATTGTACGGACCAGTAGTTCTTGTAGGTGATAGGGTTGCAGATGTGGATGATAATTTTCAATTACCAAGAAATACATGGAGCGAATGTATTAATTATATCCTAACGGAAATGGAAGCGGCAAAAGCTTTAGTTCCTGAGAAACATGTTGTGGCTTCATCTGGAGCAGATGATCTTTCACAAACAGGAAGAATTACCAAGCTTATTGTCGAATCGGTAAAAAGTCAAGTGCTTTTGTATGATGCAAGTCCGTTATTTAATGGTAATGCCGATTTTGCTAATTTCAAGAATACCGATGGTAAACAATTGATGAATCTTACTGCCGATCCTAGCAAGTGGGCTAAGGCTGCAGATGCTGCAAAAATAGCAATAGATCATGCCAATACAATGGGTAAAAAGCTTTATAAAGTAACCAATGCTGATCCGTTTTTAGCTGCCGTAAATTCTGTTAGAGGCTTATATTTAACAGGTTGGAGCGATGAAGGTATTTGGTTAAGAACAGTTACAGCATATGCAGTTTGGGAAGAAGATTCAGCTCCTCGTGCGGCAAATGGCACTAAAACAAATGCTGTTCTTTCATTACCTCAAGAAATGGTTGACAAGTATAGAATGATTAATGGGAAAAACATAGACGAAACAGGAAGTGCATATGTTGAATCTGGTTTTACAGCAACAGCGAAAGCTAACTTCTATGTAGCTGGAACTTCAAATATGTATGTGAATAGAGAACCTAGATTTTATGCCAATGTAACATTTAATGGGTCAACAGTTCCGTTTGTACCTAAAACTGGTTTAACCAGTGTTGAATTTTGGCCTACTGGTAATTCTGGAAATGCAAATGGAAGCCAGACAATGTATCCTAAAACAGGTTATTTGGTACGTAAAAATACCAATGTGAGCAGAAATCTGCAAAGTAATGCAGGTAATGTGGTGCGTCCGGCTATGTATATCCGTTTGGGCGAGCTTTATTTAAATTATGCAGAAGCACTAAATGAATCTAATCCAGGCAATGCAGATATACTAATTTACTTAAATGCTATTCGCACAAGAGCAGGCATCCCAGCATTGGTTGGTGTATTTGATCAAGCTACTATGCGCACATTAATCCAAAGAGAAAGATGTATTGAAATGGCTTATGAAGGGCATCGCTTTTTTGATGTACGTAGATGGAAAATTGCTACAGCTCCAGAAGGTAGACAAGGTGGAGATTTTACAGGAATGAATGTATTTACTGGTACCAGTTTAAATAGCACCGCCTATTATGTGCGCACCAGAACTAGTACTCGTGCTTGGCAAGCTCGCTATAATTTACTTCCATTGCCACAAAGTGAAGTCAATAAAAA
The DNA here is from genome assembly GCF_014172375.1 of Pedobacter planticolens. GTDB lineage: Bacteria > Bacteroidota > Bacteroidia > Sphingobacteriales > Sphingobacteriaceae > Pedobacter > Pedobacter planticolens. The sequence continues at coordinate 1,339,759 of NZ_WNXD01000001.1, read as the reverse complement.
CTTTAAAATGGTGCAAACCTTTGGCTATTAGAAAATAATTTTCAACTAATTATATATGTTCTTGCCTCATGCTGAAATAAGTTTACACAAATGTAAATTCCATTTTAGAATGAGGTAAAGAGCTTTTAATAGCATGAATTAGGAAGTATTTTTCACTAATGTGAAATAATATTTTACATGTACTACATGTTAATGAAAAAATATCTCAATTTTGAACGATATTAGACTTTATGGATATTAACGACTTAAGTAAAGATTTAGCTCCAATCATTTCCAATACAATGGCCGATGTTGTGGAAGTTAAACTAAGAGAGTATTTAAAGAAAAAATCTTTTAAACCAGGTGATGCACTTCCAAAGGAATTAGAATTAGCAGAAGCTTTGGGCGTAAGTAGAAATGTTTTGAGAGAAGCATTAAGTCGCTTGCGCATGCTTGGTATGATAGAAAGTAAGAAAAAGCGAGGAATGGTACTCGCCAGACCTGATATATTAGGCGCATTTGAACGTGTTTTAGACCCTTTAATTATTGATAAAAATACGCTACAAGATATTTTTGAGCTGAGATTAGTTTTAGAAATGGGACTAGCAGAATTGTTATATATCAACAAAACCAATAAAGACATTGCAGAATTAGAAAGCATTGCCAAAAAAGAAGTTAATAACGATAACTCTTTCCGCATTAAAAATGAAATTGCTTTCCATGGCAAATTATATGAAATGTCTGGCAATGATACTCTCAAAAGATTTCAGATTATGTTGCTGCCTATCTTTGATTACGTAGTTACTTTAGAAAAAAAACCAACCCGTGGATTGGTTGATCATTTAGGATTGGTAGAAATTTTAAAGAACGGAACAGTAGAAGATTTTAAAAAAGGAATGCAAGCACATTTACAACCACACTTTGATCGGTTGAAATAACCTCTTTAATTATAATTAAAAAGAACCTGTAAGCATTGTTTATGGGCTTTTTTGTTAAACATTTCTATGATAACTCAAATTGTATTTGGATTTATAAAAAATACTTCTCACATTTGATATGTACTACATAAAGACTAAATATTAATTGTTATGAACAAAAAAATCAATATCACTTCTGGTTATATTTTGTCTGCTAATGTTTTAATCTGTGGTAATAATTTCAGGTTTTAAATAAATACGATGAACAAAAGACTCAACTATATATTTGCTTTATGTCTGGCACTGCTATTTGTTAAAGCAAATGCACAAGAGAAAATAACCCAGCAAAAATATCAACTGCCTTTATTAATAGGAAAGGACCTTAACCCTGTATTGCGCTTAACCATTAACGCAACAACAGAAAGTATTTTAAATGGCTTGACTATCAATATCCCTGCTAATGTAACAGATATAGAAAATGTCCAACTGTTTACTTTAGATCAAGATTCAACTTTAATAACAGATGCAAAATTGCAAAAAGCAGTTGTTTTTGCTAAAGCAGATGGCATAAAATCAAAAGAACTTCAACTAAAAGGAAATTTAAAACTAAAAGTAGGTCAGAATTACTTTTGGTTAACCCTTAAACTTAAATCGAATGCAGATTTACAACATAGCTTAAATCTCACCATAAGTTCTGTAGTACTAAACAGCAAAAAACACAAAGTTGATGAACCTCGACAATCAATTAATCAAAATGTAGCGATAGCATTACGTCAACACAATCAAGAAAATGTTCATACACATCGCATTCCAGGTTTAGCAACCGCAAAAGATGGTAGTTTATTAGCTACGTATGATGCTCGAAGAACAAAAGGAGGTGATTTGCAAGGAGATATTGATATTGGTTTATCAAGAAGTATTGATAAAGGAAAAACATGGTTGCCAATGCAAGTGGTATTAGATATGGGAGAGTGGGGCGGATTACTTCAAAAATTTAACGGCGTATCAGATGCTTGTATTTTGGTAGATAAAAACTCTGGAGATATTTATGTTGCAGGTTTATGGATGTACGGTGTTTTAGATAAAGATGGTAAATGGATTGAGGGATTAAATGAGCAAAGTACCGATTGGAATCATCAGTGGAGAGATAAAGGTTCTCAACCAGGTTTTGATGTAAAACAAACCGCACAATTTCTAATTGTAAAAAGTACAGATAACGGTAAAACTTGGGGTAAACCAGTTAACCTTACCAAAATGTGTAAAAAAGAGGAGTGGTGGTTATGGGCACCAGCGCCAGGAGCAGGCATTACCCTTAAAGATGGAACTCTGGTTTTTCCAACACAAGGCAGAAATGCAAAAGGTAAAGCTTTTTCTAACATCACATATAGTAAAGACCACGGACAAACTTGGCAAACTAGCGTAGCCGCAACCGAAGAATCTACTACAGAAAATATGGCGGTCGAACTTTCTGATGGTACAATCATGTTAAATATGCGCTCCAACGCCAATCGTACAGATACAAGCAACCACAATGGAAGAGCCATTGCAGTTACTACAAATTTGGGCAACAGTTGGACAATTCACCCAACTTCGCATAACGCCTTGCAAGAACCAACCTGTATGGCGAGCATCATTAGGCATGATTATACTCAAAATGGAGCGAAAAAATCACTCTTGGTATTCTGTAATCCAGATTCAAAAACCGCTAGAAATTACATCTCCATTAAAACAAGTACTGATGATGGAAAAACCTGGCAAAAGAAAATATTATTAGACGAATGGAAAGGCAGAGGATACTCTTGTTTAACCAGCATAGACGAAGATACCATTGGGGTATTGTATGAAAGCAGTCAAGCAGATTTGGTTTTTCAGGCAATTAAAATAAAAGATCTGCTTTAATTAATTAGTATTTAGATAAAAGAAATGAACAAAATAACAGGCTTAATAGCCGCAACATTTGCAGCATACAATGAAGATGGTAGCATCAATTTAGCACTTATCCCAACTATCGTAGATAAAATGGTTAACGACGGCTTAGCTGGAGTTTTTATTTGTGGCACCAACGGCGAAGGACCCAATTTAACAATAGAAGAAAGGATGCTAATTGCCGAAGCATATGTAAAAGCAGCCAACAAACGTATTTTGGTATTGGTGCATGTAGGGCATAGCTCTATTGCAGAATGTAGAAAACTGGCAAGTCATGCAGAAAGAATTGGGGCAGATGCTATTTCTTCAGTAGCTGCATTTTACTTCAAACCATCTTCAGTTCAGAATTTGGTAAATAGCATGGCAGAAATAGCTTCGGCAGCGCCAAATACACCGTTTTACTATTATAATATTCCAACACTTACAGGCGTAGCAATGGATATGATTGATTTCTTAGAACAAGCAGAAAATGTAATACCAAATCTAGCTGGAATAAAGTATACTGCTTCAACCTTGCAAGAATATCAAGCATGCTTAAACTATAAAAACGGCAAGTTCGATATCTTATTTGGTTATGATGAAATGTTATTACCAGCCCTCGCAGTAGGTGCAAAAGGAGCAATTGGCAGTACCTATACTTTTGCAGCACCATTATATCTTAAGGTAATACAATTGTATCAAGAAGGTAAAAGTGAAGAAGCAGCAGCAATGCAAATGCATGCAGTTAGCATGGTCCGTTGTTTAGTTAAATATCCATCAATACCTGCTCAAAGAGCAATTATGAAAATGAAAGGTTTTGAATTGGGTAAGTGCAGATTACCATTAGTTCCGCTTAGTCAACAAGATGAAACTAATTTTAAAGCCGCTTTAGAAGCCATAGATTTCTTTAATGTAGTGAATAGTGTTGTCGCTGTATAAAATTGAGATGATGAAAATTAGATAATAATGCACAAATCAATCCTCCTATTTCTACTACTATTTATGTTTACAACGTTAAATAAAAGCGTGGTACAAGCGCAAGAGACTGCTCAATTCAAATGGAGTAAATTATCACCTATTCCAAATAAAATTGGTTTTGCTGGTTCATTTGCTGGCGTAGCCAATGGCGCTTTAATTGTAGCTGGCGGGGCAAATTTCCCAGATGGTGGAGCACCATGGACAGGATCTGTAAAAGCATGGTCTAATCAGATTTTCGTTTTAGAACAACTGAATGCACAATGGAAAACAGTAGGTGAATTACCACAAGCGTTAGGTTATGGTGCATCTATAAATTATAAAAATGCATTAATAATTTTAGGTGGGAGCAACGAAAAAGGACATTATGCCGATGTGTTAATGTTAAACTACAAAAATGGAGCAATCGAAATTAGTAAACTTCCCAATCTACCACACCCAATTGCTAATACGTGTGCAGTGTTGCTGGGCGATGTAATTTATGTAATTGGAGGTATTGAAAATCCAGATTCTAAAACAGCAAGTCAAAACTTTTGGTCATTAGATTTAGCTGCAAAAAACAAAGAATGGAAAACGTTACAAACATGGCCAGGCGTAGCAAGAATGCTAAGTGTGGCTGGTGCTCAAAATGGATCAATCTATCTTTTTAGTGGAGTAGAATTAATAAATGGTAACAGACGATATTTAAAAGATGCGTATCAGTATTCGCCCAAAACAGGGTGGGCAAAAATAGCAGACCTGCCAAATGCAGTAGCAGCAGCGCCAACACCAGCCTATGCCTATGGTAAAAATCATTTAATGGTCTTTGGTGGCGATGATGGAACAGATGCACCAAATGCAGCAACCTTAAAAGAACAACACCCAGGCTTTTCCAACCAAATTTTAAGCTACCATACCTCAACCAACTCCTGGGTAAAAGCTGGAAAAGTAATCACTGAAAAGAAAAACGACGCAATCAGTAATCCAAACCAAAGCACATGGGCGCCAGTAACTACTACATTAACAGTATGGCACGGTAATGTTATTTTGCCAAGTGGCGAAGTCAGACCAGCAACCCGTACCCCAAATGTGTTAATGGCAACACCTCACCAATCCATAAAATAACCGTAAATGAACAACACAAAAACTATAGTTTCTCGCTATTCATGGATTGTTGTAGCCATGTTATGGGTAGTTGCTTTTTTAAATTACTTAGATCGCATTCTAATTACCTCTATGCGAGATCCTATTGTAGCAGATTTTTCCCTAACAGATGCGCAATTCGGATTACTTACCGCAGTTTTTCTTTGGTCTTACGGTACTTTTAGCCCATTTGGCGGTTTTATTGCCGATAAATACAGCAGAAAAAAAGTAATTGTATTTAGTGTAATGGTTTGGTCCGTTGTTACCTTATGGACAGGCTATGCCAGTTCTTTTAATGAGCTATTGTTCACTCGTTTTTTAATGGGTATTAGCGAAGCTTGTTATATACCAGCAGCACTAGCATTAATTACAGATTATCACAAAGGCCGCACTCGTTCTTTAGCTACAGGTTTACACATGAGTGGTTTATATGCAGGTTTAGCTTTAGGTGGTCTTGGTGGTTATATTGCAACCGCTTGGGGTTGGCGATTGGGTTTTCATGTATTTGGCGTATTCGGTATTCTCTATTCATTTATATTAGTATACGTATTAAAAGATTATAAAGCCACAAGCACAGATACTGAGGCCGAAATACAAGAAACCACAAGCGAAAACATAACCGCAATAGGTGCCTTAAAAGTTTTATTTCGCGAAACCTCATTCTATATCATTCTATTTTATTTTGCAGTATTAGGAATGGTAAATTGGCTAGTATACGGCTGGTTACCCACATTCTTAAAAGATCATTTTAAATTAGATTTGGGTGCAGCAGGTTTTTCTGCAACAGGCTATATTCAAATAGGCTCATTTATAGGTGTAATTGCTGGGGGAATTTTAGCCGACCGCTGGACACGTAAAAACCCAAAAGGTCGCTTATATATGTTAATCATTGGATTTACACTAGGTGCACCATTCCTTTTTTTAATGGCATCAACCAATGTTTTCGCAATAGCAGTCATCGCCATGCTAGTATTTGGTTTGGCCAGAGGATTTAACGACTCTAACCTTATGCCAATATTGCGTCAGGTAGCAGATAGTAGATACATTGCAACAGGATACGGATTACTTAATTTTTTAAGTACAATTGTAGGCGGATTAATGGTCTACGTAGGTGGTGCACTTAAAGATGCAAAAGTAGATCTTGCCATTGTGTATCAAGTTGCTGCAGTAATAATGTTAATTGCAACTTGGTCTTTATTTGCAGTAAAAATTAAAAGTAAAACTTAAAAATAACAACTATAAATCATGAAAAGATATCTTACAGTAGTATCCCTATTACTACTTTGTGGTATACAAAGTATAAAAGCCAATGTAGTTTTACCTGCCATTTTTGGAAACGGAATGGTATTACAACAAAAAGAAAATGTTAAGGTTTGGGGTAAAGCAAAACTCAATGCAAATGTACTTATTACCACATCGTGGAATAATAAAACCTATACCGTAAAAACAAATGCCAGCGGAAACTGGAAAACAACAATAGCTACCCCAACTGCCGGTGGTCCATATTCAATTACTTTTAATGATGGAAATAAAATCACCTTATCAGATATATTAATAGGCGAAGTTTGGTTATGCTCAGGGCAATCTAATATGGAAATGCCCATCAAAGGTTTTGGTAATCAACCTATATTAAACTCAAATGATATCCTGCTAGATGCAGAAGAACCAGGAGTGAGATTATTTAGAATAGAAAAAAACATGAGCAGAACGCCAGTAGCAGACGTAACCAACAAATGGGAGCACGCTAATGCCGTAACTGTAAAAGAATTTAGTGCAATAGGTTACCAATTTGCACGCATGCTACAACAAAAGTTAAAAGTCCCTGTCGGGATTATCCAATCTGCCTATGGTGGTACAGATATAGAAGCATGGATGACCAAAAATAGCTTAACAGGATTTACAGATTTTAAAACACCTGCCGATTCTGCTAAAGTAATTAAAAATGACCCAGCTGTATTGTTTAACGCTATGATTATCCCAATTATCGGTTACAACATTAAAGGAGTACTATGGTATCAAGGCGAAAATAATCGTATGAATCCATTAACATATGCTCAAAAAATGGCTGCAATGGTAAAAGAATGGCGAACACAATGGGCAACCAACCAATGGCCATTTTATTACGTGCAAATAGCACCAAACGTATATAACGATCATAAAGAAGAGATCCCTTTGTTATACGAAGCACAAGCACAAGCAATGACACTTATACCAAACTCTGGCATGGTAGTAAGTGTAGATGCAGGTAGTCAAACTACCATACACCCACCAAATAAAACCATTATAAGTAAACGTTTAGCATATTGGGCTTTAGCAAAAACCTATGGCAAAGAAGGCATAGCTTATATGGGCCCAGTTTATAAATCACTTAAAATAACAGATGATAAAGTAATACTAAGTTTTGATCAAATTCCCACTGGTTTAACAGCATTCGATCAAAAACTCAAATCATTTGAAATTGCTGGAGAGGATAAGGTTTTTTATCCAGCTGATGCAGCAATATCTGGCAAAACAGTAGTGGTAAAAAGCGAAAGTGTTAAAAAACCCGTTGCAGTTCGCTATGCTTTTAAAGATAATGCCGTTGGTAATTTGTACAATGTAGAGGGCTTACCATCAGCACCATTTAGAACAGATAATTGGGATAATACAAAACCTTAATTCTTTTTGGTATTTTTTGATGGGTGAAAGCTCTATTTAGGAATAAAATTCAAAAACGATTGAAACTGAGAACGATGCTTCAATTTATCTAATTTAAAGTAAAAGGCTCCTCGTCTGGAGCTTGATTTATCTTTTTCGCTCTGCTTTATTAACATCCCACTTGATGTGATTTTGCGAATGAAATTTCGATTGTCTATAGGCGAATCATACACTTGTTCGTATAATGCCTGTAGCTGCGGAATGGTGAATTTTTTGGGTAATAATTCAAACAATATAGGGTGGAGGGCTGCCTGGTAACGAATTTTGTCTAAAGCAGCTTTAACCATTTGGCTATGATCGAAAATTAATTCCGGTACTTCTTTCAGCTTAAACCATTCTGCATGATAAAGGTTATTAATTTGCTTACTATATTTTTTAATGTCGATTAACGCAAAATAAGCAATAGAAATAGTCCTCTCTATTGGATCTCGATTTGGATCGCCATAGGCTAGTAATTGTTCGAGATAAACATCGTGTAAACCAGTAAGTGATAAGAGTATTCTTTTAGCGGCACCGTCTAAATCTTCATCAGCACCCACAAAGCCACCCATTAAACTCCATTGGTCGCTAACAGGTTCAATTGGTCTTTTAATGATTAATAATTTCAAATCTTCACCATCGTAACCGAAAATAATACAATCTACAGCTACTAGGAGTGGTTTTTGATTAAGGTATTTCATGCTTAAAACAAATGTGTTAAAATAGGGTCTTTATAATCTGCAATATATCCTAAAATATTGTCGAAATTATCAAATTCTTCTCTATTATGCGTAGTGGTAAGTACAAAACATTTCATTCCCGCTCTACTTGCAGATTCAACACCTTTAGGTACATCCTCAAAAACAATGCATTCTTCAGGCTTGATGCCTAATGCAATTGCAGCATTTATAAATGTCTCGGGATCTGGCTTACTTAGCTTTACATCGTGAGCACTAACAATCGTATCAAAAAACGGCCTAATCTGAAGTCCATCAAGTACAAAATCGATATTAAAAGGAATAGCAGCCGACCCAATTGCCATTTTTATCCCAGTATCTTTGGCTTTTGCTAAAAATTGATGCAATCCATTCATTAATGCTAAGGTGGGAAGATAGGTTTTTTGATATCTTCTTTCTTTTTCTATCGAAATATTTTCAACCTCCGTTGGAGTAAAGTGATTTTCTCCAAAGAGACGAACTAATAACTCCTCATTTTTTCCGTACATTTCTTTTTTAACATCGGCATAAGAAATGTTTAACCCCAGTTTTTCAGTGATAATCGAATGCCAAGCATCAGCATGGTATTTCATATCATTAATCATGGTTCCATTTAAATCAAATAGAAAAGCTTTTGGTTTAAAATCTGTATTTTGCATATCAAGGACTAAAATATAAATTATAATCGTTAATGTAACGTTAATTTATATTTCTTACATTAGCTTTAATCAAAATAAATCTCATGAAACACCCACTTTTAAAATCAATTTTATTTCCCGTTATCGGTTTCGCTGTAATCTTATCTTCATGCAATTCTAATACCTCAACTTCTGGTCAAGATGGTGCAAAAAGCGATTCAAATTTTACAACTACCATTGATGGAAAAGCTTTACAGCTGTATACCTTAAAAAACAAGAATGGGGTATCAGTTTCAATTACCAATTATGGCGGCCGAGTGGTTTCTATTCTAGTTCCAAATAAGGACAATAAAATGGTTGATATTGCCTTAGGTTATGATAGTTTAAAGTCATATTACAAAGAAGGAGAACCATTTTTCGGTGCATTAATTGGTCGTTATGGCAATAGAATTGGAAAAGGCAAATTTACTTTAGAAGGAAAAGAATATCAACTGCAAATAAATAATGGTCCAAATAGCTTGCATGGGGGTAAAGACGGTTTTTTCTCTAAAGTTTGGGACGCCAAACAAGACGGACAAAAACTGGAGTTAAATTATTTATCGAAAGATGGAGAGGCAGGATATCCTGGAAACTTAACTGTTAAAGTGATTTATACATTAACTGATGATAATGCACTTAAAATCGATTATACCGCAACAACGGATAAGACTACGGTTGTAAATTTAACCAATCATACCTATTTTAACTTAAGCGGTGAAGGTAGTCCAACAATTTTAGATCACGAATTGATGATTGCAGCTGATATCTACACGCCAGTAGATTCAACACTTATTCCCACTGGAAAATTACAGCCAGTTAAAAGCACTCCATTCGATTTTACTACGCCTAAAGTAATCGGAAAAGAAATTGAAAATGTTGATGAACAATTGAAATTCGGAAAAGGTTATGATCATAATTTCGCATTGGTTAAAAACGATGGAAAGACAGCTGTAGCTAGAGTTAAAAGCCCTGTTTCGGGTGTTATAATGGAAATATACACAACCGAACCTGGTCTTCAATTTTATAGCGGTAACTTTATGACGGGGGTTGATAAAGATGGAAAAGGTGGTAAATCTTATCCGCATCGTTCGGCGTTTTGCTTAGAAACGCAACATTTTCCTGATGCTCCTAATCATGCTAATTTTGCGTCAACGGTTTTAAAACCTGGGCAAACTTATACTACAAGTACAACGTATAAATTTTTAAAGTAATTTTTGAGTATAATATATATCGTCATCGAATGAGTATAAGTATGTTACAAATACTCATCCGATGACGATAATTTAATTCTGCTACCAGAATTTCACATAGATCATTGCTAAAATCATCAAGGTAACTACAATTAGTACCAAAGTTGATGGCTCTATTTTAAACATTTTTCTATCGATTTCGAATGCTTTAGGATTAACTTTTGGTCCAGCTAAGCTTAACACAATCATCACCAACATGGTAAATGCAAACGATAATCCCATACAAATTAGGAATGGAATTTCGAATCCGCCTTTGCCGTTAGGATAGGCAGTATATAAGAAGGTTTCGTTACCAAACCAACCTGGCGCATAATTATTGAAGATTACAGATAAGCCAAATCCAGTTAATAAACCTGCAATAGCTGCAGTCCCAGTAGTACGTTTCCAGAACATCCCTAAAATAAACATGGCAAATACACCCGGACTAATAAAGCCTGTATATTTTTGGATGAAAGTGAAACCACCTTCGCCACCAATGCCTAGCAAATCATTCCATGTTAATAGAATAGATAAAACGATAGCCAGTAAAATGGTAATACGACCAACGGTTACTAATTTCTTGTCTTCAGCATTTTTATTGATATACTTTTTGTAAATATCCAAGGTGAAAATGGTTGAAATACTATTTGCTTTACCCGCTAAAGAAGCTACAATAGCTGCAGTTAAAGCTGCTACAGATAGTCCCTTTAATCCAGTAGGTAAAAAACCTAAAATAGCAGAGTAGGCATTATCAGAATTAAAATGACCACCTGGTGCCATTTCTGCTTGAAGTGCGCCATTTTTATGCAATACATAGGCTGCAATACCTGGAAGCATTACGATAATTGGCATTCCTAATTTTAAGAAACCAGCAAATAATATGCCTGTTCGGGCTGTCTTTAAATCGGCCCCTAAAGCACGTTGGGTAATGTATTGGTTACAGCCCCAATAGTTTAGGTTCACAATCCATTGACCAGCAAAATACATGGCAATACCTGGTAACATTAAGTATTTATTGATATCAGCTTGAGTGCTACCTGGACCTGGTTTATCCAAAATCATGTGAAAGTGATCTGGTGCATCTTTCATCATCATTTTTAAACCTGCAATTGCGTCTTTACCTAATCCAAAATGCTCACTTACAAGTGTTAAGGCAATATAAGTAGTAGCCAAACCACCAATTATGAGTACAACAACTTGAATTACATCCGTAAAGCCAATTACTTTCATCCCACCAAGGGTAATTATGAGTGCAAAAACAGCGAGACCAATCATCACTACTCCAAAATAATCGGGACTAATCATGCTACTTATAGCAATTGCTCCAAGGTATAGGATAGAGGTTAGGTTAACGAAAATGTATAAAAATAACCAAAATATAGCCATAATTAAACTCACCGTTTCGTTGTAACGAGTTTGCAAAAATTGCGGCATGGTAAAGATTTTATTCTTTAGGTAAATTGGTATAAACCACACTGCTACAATGATTAATGCGATTGCTGCTACCCATTCATAAGCCGCTACAGCAATACCTACAACAAACCCATTTCCGCTCATCCCAATAAATTGTTCAGCCGAAATGTTTGAGGCGATTAATGAGGCACCAATGGCCCACCAGGTTAAAGATCCTTCGGCCAAGAAAAAATCATGGCTTCCTGAAACTTCTTTATTTTTTTTGCGACTGTAAATCCAGTAGCCATATCCTGAAATGAGGATAAAATAAAAGACAAAAACGGCAATATCTACCGCAGAGAAATTGTTCATAATACTAGTTTTATTTGGTTTTTAATGGTTGTTCTTTATTCTATTTGAGAGTAAAGAACAACCTTGGTTAGGGTTTATTTATAATAGACTTCGTTCCATTGAAGTTCGTTTCTAAATTGATTTATTTTGGTATCTGCGCCAATATTTATGTATTCAAGTGCAGCAATATTTGCGAAATCTAATAAATGTTGTGTACTTAAGTTCTGACTATAAGCAGTATGATGTGCTCCACCTGCATAAATCCAAGCAGCACAGCCTGTTTTCATATCTGGTAGCGGTTTCCATAATACTCTGGCAACTGGTAAGTTAGGTAGGTCATTTTCTACTTCAACAGCTTTTACCTCATTAACGAGCAAACGAAAACGATTTCCCATATCAATTAATGAAGCGTTTAGCGCATCGCCTCCGGCAACATTAAATACCAAACGAGCAGGATCGGCTTTTCCGCCAATTCCTAAAGGATGAACTTCTAAATTTGCTTTTCCTTTAGCTAATGAAGCATCAATTTCTAGCATATGTGAGCCTAAAACCATTGAGTTTGTTGGGTCAAAATGATAGGTATAGTCTTCCATAAAAGCATTACCACCTGGTAAACCTGCACCCATTACTTTACAAGCACGAACTAAAGCAGCTGTTTTCCAATCGCCTTCACCTGCAAAACCATAACCATCGGCCATTAAGCGTTGTGCAGCAATACCTGGCAATTGAACCATGCCGTGTAAATCTTCAAACGTATCTGAAAAGCCTTTAAAACCGCCATCTACTAAGAATTTACGTAAACCGATTTCAATTTTCGCGGCCTCGAATACTGAAGAATGTCTTGCACCACCAACTCTTAAATCGGTTGTCATTTGGTAGCTATCTTCGTATTCGGTAAGTAATTCCTTTATTGATTGCTCACTACTACTGTTTATGATTTCTACTAAATCGCCAATGCCATAGGTGTTTACAGAGAAACCGAATTTTAGTTCAGCTTCAACTTTATCACCATCTGTTACGGCAACATAACGCATATTATCACCAAAACGGGCAAATTTAGCACCTTGCCAATCGTTCCAACCTGCAGCAGCTCTACACCATATATCAATTTCACTCACAACTTCTTGATCCTGCCAATGTCCAACTACCACTTTGCGATCTTTACGCATTCGCGAAACCATAAAACCAAATTCACGATCACCATGTGCACTTTGGTTTAGGTTCATAAAATCCATATCAATTGAATCCCATGGAATATCACGGTTAAATTGTGTGTGTAAATGCAATAATGGTTTTTGAAGAATATTTAAGCCTCTAATCCACATTTTTGCAGGAGAGAAGGTATGCATCCATGTAATTACACCAATACAGTTTTCGGTAACATTTGCTTGCTGTAAAGTTTCAAAAATCTCTTCAGGTGTTTTAACAATAGGTTTATAAACTACACGTACTGATATTTTGCTTTGTTGATTTAGCGAATCTGCAACTTGTTGTGCGTGATTTGCAACTTGCTTTAAGGTTTCTTCACCATACAAATGTTGTGTACCGGTAATGAACCAAACTTCGAATTTTTTTAAATCTATCATTTTATATTTTATTATTCCTGTCCATAATAAGCTCCATCTCCATGCTTCCTATCAAAATGTTTTTTAATTAAGGAATCTTTAAGTTTTGGTGCTTGTGGGTTAATTTGTTGGGTAAATAAGGCCATTTGTGCAATACTTTCTAGTACAGCACTATTATAAACTGCTTTTTGAGCCGTTTTCCCCCAAGTAAAAGGGGCATGGTTACCTACTAAAATCATTTCAATTTCTGTATAGCTTAATCCTAAAGCTTCTAAGTGTTTAATGATTTGAAAGCCTGTTTCATATTCGTAATTTCCTTTAATCATCTCATCACTCATTGGTGGGGCGCAAGGAATATCAACAGTGAGATGATCGGCATGCGTTGTACCGTAAATAGGAATAGCACGTTGTGCTTGCGCCCAAGAAGTTGCATAAGTGGAATGCGTGTGAACAATTCCTTCTATGGCCGACCAGTTTTTATACAATACTGCATGGGTTTTAGTGTCTGAAGAGGGGCGTAGATTTCCTTCAATGCTATTTCCATCAAAATCTACAACAACCATCTTATCAACAGTTAAATCCTCGTATGGAACACCGCTTGGTTTAATTGCAAATACACCTTTTTGTTGATCTGCTGCACTTACATTTCCAAAAGTAAAAAGCACCAAATTTAACGCTGGTAATTGCATATTAGCCTCATATGCCTGTTCTTTTATGTTTTTATAGCTCATGATAGATAAGGTTTAATATCTTTTTTATGATATTTTTCTAGATATCTGCCCAAGGTTTGGTATTGATGAAAATGTTCACGATACATTTTTTGTTTCCGCTTATTGGGCTTATATTCTTTTTCAAATCCTGTTCCCATTGCTTTCATTGCCACTTCTATAGTAGGATAAATCCCTGCTGCAACGGCGGCAAACATAGCAGCACCTAATGCACAAGTATGTTCAAAACGATGAATACGTATTGGCATTTCTAAAATATCGGACATCATTTGCATAATATAAGGTGATTTTTTAGCCACCCCACCAATTCCTATAATTCCTTTTACAGGTACATCTTGATCTTTAAAACATTCAACTATACTTTTTGCACCAAAACAAGTAGCTTCAGCTAAAGCTCTAAACATCCTTGGTGCATCTGTACCTAAGCTAAAACCTGTAATTGCTCCCTTTAATTCTTGATTAGCATTGGGTGTTCTTCTACCATTTAACCAATCTATTGCTAATTCTTCGTAATCATGGTCGCCTAAGGCCTCAGCTTGTTTACTTAAAGTGGCTATAATTTTTTCTTCAAGCTCTATTTTTAATGCTGATGCTGTTTCAGGATCTAAAAGTTTGGATTCTGATAAAAGATGATTTAATGGCCAGCTTATTAGATTTTTAAACCAGGCATAAACATCGCCAAAGGCTGATTGACCAGCCTCTAGACCCGCCATATTGGGTATTACCGAACCATTTACTTGTCCGCATATTCCTTTAATTAGCTTTCCATCAATATCTTGATTGGGTGCTACTAAAATATCGCAGGTACTTGTTCCCATTACTTTACTTAAAAAGTAAGGTTCAATTTCACCGCCTACAGCACCCATATGTGCATCAAAAGCGCCTACACCAATAATAACATTGGTGTTTAAACCTAATTTATTGGCCCATTCTGCACTTAAGTTACCTGCTGGCACATCGGAAGTATAGGTGTCTGTAAATAGACGATCTCGATATCCTTTAAGTAAAGGGTCTAGGCTACTGAAAAATTCATCGCTTGGTAGTCCGTCAAATTCTTCGGCCCACAACGCTTTATGTCCAGCTGCACAACGACTCCGCTTCATTTTTTTGATGTCAGTTTCACCGCATAATAGAAAAGGAATCCAATCGCAATGTTCAACCCACGAAACAGTATGGTTTCTAACTTTTTTATCCGTTCTTAAAATGAATAATAATTTAGACCAAAACCATTCTGACGAATAAACGCCGCCGACATATTTAAGATAATTTACATCAAATTTTTCTGCATGCGCATTAATCTCACTAGCTTCTTTAGTGGCAGAATGATCTTTCCAAAGTACAAACATAGCATTTGGATTTTCTTCAAAACCATCTGTTAAAGATAGGGGGATTCCAGCTTCATTAACGGCGATAGGGCTTGATCCTGTAGTGTCTACAGCAATTCCTTTTACATTTGAAGCAATTTGATCGCCACCAGCTTTTGCAATACATTCTTTAATGGTGTAGGTTAAACCTTCGATATAATCTAATGGATGTTGCCTAAATTGATTAAGGGTGGCGTTACAATATAACCCTTTTTGCCATCTCGGATACAGGAATACCGACGATGAAATTTCTTTACCATTGCTGGTATCTACCAACACAGACCGAACAGAGTCGGTACCATAATCTACGCCAATAACATAGTTCACTTCGTTCATACAAATTAATAAATGTCTAATTAACGTTTATTTTTTTTGAATTGCAAAATTTTATGCGGATAACTTCTAAACGCAGTGGTTTTTGTATGAGGTTATTTTATTGCTAAACGATATTTTTTATGCATTTTAATTGCAATTTCAGTCGCATTCCCAATGGGTTTAATCGCATAATCTTTCCGTTGGTTAACCCATTTCCATTCCCATTGGCTAATTTCTTTATCGAATTGAATAAAATCTATAGGTCGTTTTTGATTTAAAGAATTTTCTGCTACAACGAAGAACTGTTGCCAGCGTGGTTTATAAAAATCACTCAGTAAGCCGCTCCATTGCCTACATGCATATTCATGAAGTGGGTTTTTGGCATCGCCCCACAGGGTAATTAAATCTTTAGCGTTCATTTCATACAAAGCCTTTTCCTGTGCAGTAGTTCCCCATCGTCTAGCATCAGCTACCCATGGGCCTAACATAAAATCTTTTCTGGTAGCCAGTAGTTTATCCATATCATCAATTAATGCTAAAAAATTGGCGCTTTCACGTTTAAATGTTACCAAGTCTTTTTGTTGATATGCAGCTACAAATTTTCGTTGCAAGGGCAAGGCATAATTCGCCAAAACTTGTCGAGTTACATCAACTAAATCGTAGTTAAAACCATCGCTGTTTTTGCAAGTTGGTGCAGCTTTAATTAAGGCATCCCAAGCTGGAAGTAAATCTTTAGCGTCGTAATTTAAGGTTGTTCTTGCCCATCTTGTTAATGAATCTAAAGTTGGTCGTGCTTGAATAATAGACTCGGCACCATCTCGAACGTATTTATCCTTAGGTACTGTATACACAGTTTTTCTTAAAATATCCCAAGCTTTTAACGCATATTGATTCATATTTCCGTATCGGTTACGCACAAATTGAGGGAGCCAAGTATTGAGATCTATAGATTCAGTTTGCCAAGTGTTATTGGTCATTAATTCGTACAATACAGGATTTTGTTCAATACCCTCCATGGTAAGGCCAATTCCAATCATTTTTCCGCTTTTGGGATCTTGTAAAGCTGCAGCAGGTTCTTTGGCAACAACATCCATTCGGCCAAATAAATTGGTATTACCGCCAAAATTATGTAGCATATTCCATATCCAAGGTTTGCCATAAAATGCGTCAGTTCGTTTCCAAACAGGCTCTATCTCTGTAGCCAAGTCTAGTATAATCATTTTATCGTTGGGTACTGCTTTAAGTAGAGCTTCGGTTTGAGGTGCTTTCCAAAATTTGCGGTCGCTATAAAAAAGCCAACCCTGCATTACCCAAATTGCCGATGTGTCTGCTTGATACATGCCATCATATACTCTTGCACTTAACTTGCCTAAAAATTCAGGGTCATCAGAAGGAGGTTCGTTTTCGTTAAACGTATCTGCAGAATATAAATGATCGGTACCTAATAATTCGGTTTGTCGTTGTAAGAATTTTTTTCCGATAGCAGCAAACATAGGATCTTCCGAATCTAAAATATAAGTATCTGCAAAACCGTTTGTCCAATTTGTAGCTTTTAATTTAGCATTTGGGAATTTATTTTTGAAGGCAGCAGGTACGTGACCAGTAAAGGCGGGTAAAACTGGTTTCATGCCCAAGGAGCGTTGTCGTTGTAAAATTTTCTTTTGTAGTTCGAAGTGGCTTTTCATCCAAGTTAATGGTAGGGGGCCACCCCAACCGTCCATGTTTCCCATCCAAAACCAAGAGAAATAAGCAGGCCCTGTGAAAAAACCTTCGAGTTCTTTATCGCTAAAACCCATTTCCTTGTATACCAAATACCATGTGTATTCTTCTCCCGTAATGGCGAGAGGCATATTAATGCCATGCAATGCCATCCAGTCTATTTCTTTTTCCCATCTTGCCCAATCCCACCAACTCATGGTATAGTTAAATGTGCAATAATTGAGGTAATAACGATAAGTATACGGGCTTGCTTTGTGTATTTTTTTGTTAACTGATGGCAATTTTGCTGGAAGCTTTAAATTAGTACCATTCCAGGTAATTTGACAATGCGCATAATTGGTTAAATAATAATATAAGGCTGATGAGATGGCCACTCCACTACTTCCCCTCAATACAATTTTGTTGTTGCGGCTTTCGACTTCAAAAATATCTTTTCCACCAACTGGCGCTATACTTTCGATTAAGAATGATTTACTATACAGCGGAATAGTTCTATCAATTAAAGCTCTTGCAGCCTGCAAATCTGCCTGTGCATTAGCGTGATAAGTAAGTGAAACTAAAAGGAGCAGAGCTAAGAATTTTTTTAAAAGCATAACTAATCGGTGTTTACCAAAAAATGGTGTATAAAGCGGTGAGGATTCCTACAATTAAAAGAGAGCCGATAGCAAAACTGGTACTGATTTTAAACATCGATGTATCAACTTCAATAGCCTGTTCATTTGTTAAGGTTTGTGGTTTGCTTAAACTAATACCAATCATTAAAAGTACAATTACTACAAAATCGATTTCCATTCGATTAAAAAATGGTAAATCTGGGAAAGCACCATTTGTCCATACTGGTAAAAACTTTAACACCGTAGAAAGCGGAATGGTAATTAATGCACCTACCATTGCAGCAGCAGAAGTTGTACGTTTCCAGAAGAAGCCTAGCAAGAAAATAGCCAATACGCCTGGTGAAATAAAGCCCACATATTCCTGAATAAATTGATAAGCCTGATCTAATGATTTTAATGCGGGAGTTACAATAGCAGCAATGGTCATAGAGATAGCTACTGCCCAGCGACCAACATTCACCATTTTACGATCTGATGCATCTTTGTTGAAGAATTTCTTATAAATATCTAACGAGAAAATAGTTGAAATACTATTAGCTTTACCTGCTAAAGAGGCAACAATGGCTGCAGTAAGTGCGGCAAAAGCAACGCCTTTTAATCCGGGAGGTAATAAATTCATTAAAGTTGGATAAGCATGATCTGGTTTTATTACGCCATCACTTGCCATTTCTGCTTGAAATAAGCCTTTATTATGCAATACAAACATTACAATACCTGGAAGCACCGCAATAACTGGTACAAGCAACTTTAAAAATGCAGCGAATAAAATCCCTTTTCTGGCGGTATTTAAATCAGCTCCCAAAGCACGTTGTACAATGTACTGGTTGCATCCCCAATATGCTAAATTGTTAATAAGCATACCACCAATAAGCACAGATAGACCAGGTAATTTGTCATAATATTTATCAGACGAATTAAAAATCATGTGAAAGTGTTCAGGCGCTTCTTTACGGAGTACAGAAAGTCCTGCAAAAATATCATTGCCAAAACCATACTCATTAGAAAGTAAAGAAAGAGCCAAATAGGTGGTAACTAGACCGCCAATAATCAATACCAAAACCTGAATAACATCGGTATAACCAATTACTTTCATCCCGCCTAGGGTTACAATCATCGAGAAAATACTGAGACCAACAATGCACCACTCAAAACTAATGTTAGAGATAGAAGAAATGGCCAATGCACCGAGATAAATAATAGAAGTAAGGTTTACAAATACATACACCAATAGCCAAAAAACTGCCATAATTGTACTCACCTTATCATTATATCGTGTGGCAAGGAACTGTGGCATGGTAAAAATCTTATTTTTAAGATATACCGGGATAATAAAAATGGCCACAATAATGAGGGTAGCAGCTGCCATCCACTCGTAAGATGCAATGGCTAAACCTAGGGCGAAACCCGAGCCAGACATACCAATAAAATGCTCTGCAGAAATATTAGAAGCAATTAAGGAAGCTCCAATTGCCCACCAGGTAAGCGAACCTTCTGCCAAGAAAAAGTCCTTAGAACTTATATTTTTCGACTTCTTTTTATGATAAATGTAATAACCATAAGAGGATACGACAATAAAATAGAAGAAAAATACAATGTAATCTGCGGTTTGTAATTGGTTCATTATTTGGTTAGTTTATTTTTATTTTTGGTTTTTTAGTTTTACAGTTTTAAAAACCACTTTTTTCGATATAAAAACTGTAGTAGGGTAAGTTGAATAATTAAAATGCCGACCCATAAGATTACTTGTTGCCAAGCACCTTGTGTTTGTTCAATTAAGCCACCAAATAAAAATTTAGCAGTCGCTTCAAAACTAATTAAACCATGCGCAGCTACATAAATTAAAATAGAGTTACTCCCAATCCATAATAAAGGTGTGCTCCATTTTTTAAATCCAACAAGGTCAATTATTCCGTAAAAAATAGCGAACAATGTAATACTCCATCCGCCAGCAAATAATACAAAAGAACTGGTCCACATATTTTTATTAATCGGGAATACTATATTCCAAATCAAACCTAAAAAAATTAAAGTTACACCAGCTGCAATTAGCAATAAGAATTGTTTTAATGGTCCTGTTTTTTTCTCAAGTTTTATATATTGCCCTGTAAATATTCCCATTAAGGCTGATGCAATTGCAGGTAAAGTAGAGAGTAGCCCTTCGGGATCATACACTATACGGTGTAGTTTTCCAGGTAAGTACAACCGATCAAAATAAGCAGCTAAGTTACCTTCGGGTGTGAGGTTGCCAATACCAAATTGAGGTACAGGAACTAGTGTTAATAATGCCCAATAGCCTAATAATATGAGTATAAACCATAGTAATTGTTGCCTCAAAGAACAATTTAAGTAAATGATTGCTGCAAAAAAACAGGCAAGTCCAATTCGTCCAAGTACACTAGCAAATCTTATATTTTCATAATCTTGCCATTTAAAAAGCCCATTTATTATCATCCCTAAAAGGAGTAATAGTATAGTTCTTTTAATTAAAGAAGTATATAATTTTTTCTTGACTTTCTTTCTCTCTGCTACCTCGGTTAAATGAAAGTAACGGTCATAAGCAAAAGGCATAGATACGCCAGCTATGAAAATAAATAAAGGAAAAATTAAATCGTAAAAGGTAAAACCATTCCACGGGCTATGATGTAACTGATTGCTAATGCCTACAAGTATTCTTTCTGTTAAATTTAAATCGTTCGTGGTCGCAATTTGCCAATCTTGTGGGTTACGAATTAGCGCATGTTTTTCCATCACAACGTTAGCCAAACTATGAAAAATTCCTTCGCCGCTAATAATCCAGAACATGTCAAAACCACGTAAAGCATCTAAAGAAAGTAGCCTTTTTGGGGTTGATATAGATAAGGATGAATGTTCTGTTGCTTCCATTGTTTTTTAGTTGACGATTTTCATCAATTTGGTTTTTGTAAAGTTGTGGTATAAATTATTTCGCCCTCATCATTAATAGTTTGTACTCGAAGTTGATTTTTAGTTACCGAAAAAAGCATAAAACCATATTCAGAAGCGACCATTTCACTCCCTTCAATTAATTTTACAGGTGTTTTTTCTGAGGCTGCGCCCGAAATAAAATGATGGGTTTTACCTGGCGGTTTTAAGTGTTGTAAACTATGTTCATGACCAGTTAGGTATACATCTACGCTGTATTTATCTAATATTGATTTTAAAGAATTACGGATAGCTCGTGTATCGTAACCAGTTGTACGGCTTCCACCTGTGTACATAGGGTGATGACCAACTACAATTTTCCATTTAATAGAAGGAGAAGCATCGTTGAGAACTGTATTGAGCCAGTTTTTTTGCTGAGTGGTATCTTGCCCGCGAACGTTTGGTCCATATTCAGCATTGGTGTAAAATTCTTTAATTAAAGGATTAGTATCCATAAAAACAATTAACACTTGTTTTGAAGTATCGCCACCAATGGCAAATTTTTTACTGTAATAACGGGCTGGCATTTTCCAACGTCTGCTAATTTTAGAGTAAGCTACCTCTGCATCTGGATTGGATTTATAATCGTGGTTCCCTAATACAGGATACCAATCTACTTGTAAGGAAAATGCTGTATAAATATCTTCAAATGAATACCTGAAGAGTGGATCTTGATCGCTTATTACACCACTTGGGTAAAAATTATCGCCTGTTGAAATCACAAATTGAGCTTTAATATCTGAAGCGGTTTTACCCATTTGTGCGGCTACTTGTTTTTGGTGATCTGCTCCATTTCTTCCCCAATCGCCCATGGCAATAAAATTAAGAGAAGAATCTAATTTTAGTAAGTCTTTAGTGGGTTTGGCATTTGCCGATGGATTTCTTAGCAAAATTTGAGCGTTTACCTGAGAAATTGGCAATGCGATAAAGTAAGCTACTAAAATGCGAAGCAGTAATTTTTTCATTGCAATTTAATGGTTTTTCAAAAGGAGTGATGTTAATAAAATTTCCGAAGACAGTTAAGCCTTCGGAAATTTAAGAATAGGATTTATCAAAAACGATTAGTTAGGATATCCTGTATTTTGAACAAGTTTAGGATTGGTAGCCATTGCCGTACTTGGTATTGGAAATATGCGGCGAAATGTTTCGCTGTTTGTTTTAGACAAACCGTAGCTAGCCTCATATTTACCAAATCTAATCATATCATTACGGTGCCATGTTTCCCATGCAAATTCTTTAGAGCGTTCGTTGTATAAAACATCTAATGTAATTGCACCTAAAGCCGCAGAGGTTGTACGGTTAGTTCTTACTGAATTTACAAGCGATAGTGCAGTTGCGCCTAATGTTGGCGTTCCTCCACGGAAAATAGATTCAGCTTTCATTAGTACAATATCCGAATAACGGAATAATGGAACATCATTACTTTGGTTTCTGCTAATGGTATTGGTATAATCAGGTAAAAATTTAATATTACGATAACCTACATTCCATGCAATTTCATCTTTACCCAAATCGAAAGAAGTAGCACCAAGACGAGAAGCAGTAAGTGGTGTTAAATTTAACTGGTAAGTATATGCTGCTGCAGGGCTTCCGCCAGTATAAAATTGATTATAACCTAAATTAGTAGTGCTTACCATTAGAGGGCTACCATCTTGCCAAGTTTGCAAACCTGTTAACCATTGCTTGTTACGAACATCATTAGCATCATCAAAGTTTGCATAAAACTCACTAGTTGTCATACGCGGACCACTTGGCTTATTGTTAGATAAACCACCACCACTACTCGAATTCATAACGGGATTGGTAAATGAACCAGGTGTAGATCCAGAGTACAAATAGCGAATTCCTAAATTACGATTTAGATCATATCTGGCATAAAACATAGTTCCGTTAGATGTAGACGGGTCGTACGGAATTGCAAAAATAAACTCCTTTTGCGATGGTCCATTAGTTGGGTAAAACATTTGCAAGTAAGTAGCCATTGGCTCTATACTGTATAAACCAGAATTAATAATCTGATCACAGGCTGCTATACAGTCATCGTAACGTGCTGTACCAGTATAAACTGCAGCATTTAAATACATTTTTGCCAATATAGAATAAGCCAAATATTTAGTTGGCAAACCATAAGTAGCTACTCCAGTTGTTGATTTTAAAAAGGGGATAGCCGCTTTTAGTTCTTTTTCTACGTAATTGAATACCTCAGTTCTTGGTGCTTTTGCTTTTAAATCTGTAGCTCCATACAAAGTATCTAAAGGCACATTTCCGTACAAATCCATCATCATAAAATAAGCTAATGCACGTGTGGTTTTTAACTCGGCCATAGTGGTATTTGTAGATGCACCCGGAGGAGCCGATTTGCCGATAATAGAAATAGTTTGATTAGCTGTACCAATAATGTTGGTTAAATATGACCAACCTGCGGCTACCCAAGCATTATCTTTTGTCCAGGTATGGCGGTGTAGTTCAAGGTATTTATTTCCATCAATCCAATCAGATCCGAAAGTAGCCAATACTGATTCGTCAGTTGAGCTACTTTGCAGGAAAAAGTACGTGGTAGAAAAATCGCTTCTTAAATTAATGTATACTGGGCCAGATGCCGAAGTAAGCTGTGCGGCAGTTTGGGGGTATGTGTCGGGTGTAAGTTCTGATGTAACAGCTACATCAAGTTTTTGGCAGGAAGTGAATATTAAAGCACTTATAAGTACACCTAATATTCCAATTAATATCTTTTTCATGTCTTTAAATTTCTCTTTTTAAAATGATACGTTAACACCTAACAAAAATGTGCGGGTTTTAGGATAGAAGTTATTATAATCTATACCTGGTGCAACACCGCCTTGGTTAATCTCTGGATCAATTCCTTTGTATTTTGTGATGGTGAACAAGTTATTTGTAGAGGCATATACCCTAATATTGCTTACTTTTTCAAAAGGACTTTTAAAATTATAACCAAGTGTAGCATTATCTAAACGAATGTAAGATCCATCTTCAATATACCTGTCAGAATAGAATGAGTTTCTAGTATCAGATATTTTATCATTAGCAGCGCTAACCAATATGTTGTTAATTGCAGCACCTGCGGTATACGATAAATCAGCCCTTGTAGCATTAAATATCTTGTTGCCAAAAGTACCTCTTATAAATATATTCAGGTCTAAATTTTTATACTTGAAGGTGTTGCTCCAACCCATTAATACTTTTGGTTGTGCATTGCCTAGGTAAAAATAATCGGTACCAATAGCAGGTGTAGTTGTTGTAGAACCATCACGTTTATAAAACAATGAATTGCCACTAGCATCTTTACCTGCATATTTTAACGAAAAGAATTGACCTAAAGGATAACCTACTTTAAGGATTTGTAAGGTCGCATTGGTTTGACCTGGTCCTTCTGGATCAGAATATCTAACCGAATCGCCATTAGCATAAGGGCCTTTTAAGCTGGTTATTTTGTTTTTGTTATAAGCCATGTTGATGGTAGTTGACCAAGAAAAGTCTTTTGATACAACTGGTGAAGAGCTTAAACTAACCTCAATACCTTTGTTGTTGATGCTACCACCATTTGCCCAAATAGAACCACCTGGAACTAAGGATGCAGAAACACTATATCTGAAAAGCATATCAGTTGTGTTTTTGTCATATACATCTATACTACCACTAATTTTGTTCTTCAATAAAGCGAAATCAACACCTAGGTTTTTGGTTGCAGTTCTTTCCCATTTTAAATTAGGGTTTGATCCTTGTACTGGAGCATAAGCCGCAGCTTGTACTCCATTATTATAGTATGTACCACTAATGCCATAAACTAATTTACCTGTGTACGCTCCAATACCTGAAGAATTACCTGTTACACCGTAACTAGCACGTATTTTCAAATCGCTGAATAATGATTGATTTTTCATGAAATCTTCCTCAATTACTCTCCAAGCTACACCAGCAGATGGGAAATAACCCCATTGATTATTTTCACCAAATACTGAACTTCCATCACGTCTAATAGATCCTTGGAACAGGTATTTATCTTTATAACTGTAGTTTACTCTTGCAAAATCAGATATCATTAATATTTTACCATAGGTGAGATCATTACCTAGGTTAATACGGTAAGATGAAATAGCATACGGATTACCCAAAGTAAGGTTTGAGAAACCAATGTTATCTGAAGGGAAATTAGTGCTTGATGTTTGGAAACCATCACCATATACATTATCCTGATAAGTGTAGCCAATTACAGCGTTGATACTGTGATCGTTAATTTTCTTATTCCAGGTTAAAAATGTTTCTAATGTTTTTGTCGAGTTTTCGTAGTTACTTCGCAAAGCCGAACCATTAGAGCCAAACAATGAGCCAATAAGCGTATGCGCTATGCCAATACCAGGATCTGGATTATTATAAAAATTTGATGTTGGATACTTACCAAAATAACTGCTATAGAACTCGCCATGCGATGCGGTTGTTTTTTGATAAGATAGGTTTACATTATAGGTAAAACCAAATGGTAATTTTATTTCGGTATTAAAGCCACCTAATAATACATTGTATTTGGTTTCATCTTGTGCATTACCTACAATAGCTAATGGATTAAAGTAACCTGTATTGTTTAAGTTTTCAAAATAAGTACCATCAGCATTATACAATGGCGATACAGGTGAGTGCTTTGCTGCTTGTAGTAAAACGATATTTTGCAAAGGCACATTAATAGATTTACTAGTTGAATTAGATAAATTTAAACTGAACTTAACTTTATCATTAAATGCATATTGATCAATGTTTAAACGACCAATAATACGATTAAGTGAACTTTCTGATAAAATACCATCTTTATTAAAGTAGTTAAGACTAGCGCTATAAGTGCCATGTTCTGATCCACCACTAAAAGATAGGTTATGGTTATGCGAATAAGCTGTTGATCGCTGAATAGCTTTCATCCAGTCGGTATTTGCGCCTTTATCATCATTAGGTGAAAATGCAGAACCATTTGCTGTGAGAAAGCTCCTCAATTGATCGGCATTCATTAAATCCAAGGTGCTACTAACATTTTCTATAGCTCCAAAACCACTATAAGTAATTCGTGATTGTCCTTTTGCGCCACGTTTAGTAGTTACCATAATTACTCCACTTGCAGCTCGGTTACCATAAATAGCAGTTGCTGCAGCATCTTTCAATACATCTATCGATTCAATATCAGCTGGTGCTATTGCAGCAATATCTGCACCTGGTATTCCATCTATTACGTAATATGGTGCTCCTGGACTATTAACGGTTGATGCACCACGCAATATTACAGCGGCAGGTTTGTTAGGATCACCACTAGAGCTAATATTTACACCTGCTACTTTGCCCTGAAGCAATTGTCCAACATCACTAATGGCACCTTTGTTCAATTCATCAGCTTTTATAGTAGTTATCGAACTGGTTAAAGCTTTTCTGGAACTTTTTCCATAACCTACAACTACTACATCAGAAAGGGTAGTGGTCATTTGGGTAATAGTTACTTTGTAAACAGACTGATCAGTTACAGTAACCTCTTTAGTATTAAATCCTAAAGAGCTAAATACCAGGATGTCACCAGTTTTTGCTGTAACACTAAAGGAACCATCCGTGCCTGTTACCGTTGATTTTGTAGTTCCTTTTACGAAAATAGATACCCTTGCCGCCGGAATACTTTCCGAATCGACGACAGTACCCGTAATTTTTCTTTCATTTTGAGCCAGAGCGATGTTAAATTGGCTAATTAATAAGAGTAGCATACACATGCAGCTACGCTGAAATAGTGTATAATTAAATCCCATAATTTTGTAATTTAGAGTTCATAATTGATTTGTTTAAAATTTGGTTATATTATTTTTTAGAAATTGAGAGGTTTTTTAGATGTTGGCTAAAATTTAAGGTTCGTGGGTAAATATTTTGCAACTAAAGCTTGATAGTATGGTTTTAATTCTTCCCAACTTTTTTGATTTGGGTTTTTAGAATATAAATCATAAGGATTAAAAAGAGCTACCCATTTAAACATTTCGTGGTCTTTCTCATTCATTAAATGGTCGTAGGCATTTTCTCTATGTTGAGAATAAAATGAATGATAACGTAGCATGTATAAGCCAGGTTCTGGAATGTAATCTTTCATCATATGGTAAACATATTCATCATGACCCCAAGACATATGCACCTGATCTAGACCGCAATTTTCGGTATAGATACCAAGTTTGGTATTGAATTTTTTATTGTCATAATCTGGATTAGCTTTAAAAAATTCTGGATACACAATCTTGTCAGAATAAGCACAACCTACCGGAAAAGTATCGCCTACAACTCCCCATTGTGGTTCGCCAAATAAACATAGTACTTTTCCCATATCGTGTATTAAGCCAACAAGCACCATCCAATCTGGGTGTCCATCATTTCTAATCGCTTCAGAGGTTTGTACTAAATGTTGCATTTGATCCAAGTCGGTATCAGGATCTGAATCATCTACCAATTCATTTAAAAAATCAAAGGCATTCCAAATCGGCATCTCTCTTTTATCAAACTTCAAATAATCAGCTTTTTTCTCCAAAACGAAGTCATAGGTTTGATATTTGTGATTTAGTCGATAAAATTCTTTAACGCCATCTTTGCTAGTTTCTTCATAATTTCTGAATTCCTCTTCTTTTTTGTCTTTGTTAATGGAAGCTGGATCTGGGTAGCGGTCTAAAACATCATTTTCCCATTGGTCTAGGTTATCCAATGGACTGTTGTTTTCATTTGCGAAGGTGTTGTCGGTGATGCTCATTCGATTAATTATTTGGTTAGAATAAATAAAAACAATTCGTTTCTAATAATTAAAGTTGTTGTTTTGAAAGGTTAGATTTTCATATTTTACTTAATTTATTTACTTAATCGTTTAAGTAAATTCGAGGTTTTTGATAGTAAAATGGCCTTTAAATGCAAATAATGCCAATAACTGTTGTATTAACGTTTGTAATTCGTTAAGTTTAGGTTGCGAACTAAAATTTAGTTTTGCCAAGAATTAAAAACGATGAACGATTTTCGAATAGAGTTGCCAATACATAGCCTCTTTCTAGGTAGTTCATTTGATATGAGATATAAATTTTAAGATTGACATTACAAATCATACAACCAATTTTTTAACATGAGTAAAGTCACTTTAAAAATTTTAGCTAAACAACTAAATCTTTCTACTGCTGCAGTTTCCAAAGCATTAAGAGATAGTCATGAAATAAGTGAAGTGACCAAAAAACGCGTTATAAGTTTAGCGAATGAGTTGGCTTATGTACCACACCCATATGCTGGAAGTTTACGCGAAAAACGAAGTAAAACGATTGCTGTGGTTATTCCAGAAGTGGCAGATAGCTTTTTTTCTTTGGCTTTAAATGGGATAGAGGCAATTGCTATCCAAAAGGGTTATCATGCATTAATCTATCTCACACATGAGAGCGTAGATCGCGAAATTCAGATCTTAAAAGACCTAGAGTTTGGTCGTGTTGATGGTGTATTGATGTCTATCACTATGAAAACCACTTCTTTCGAACATATTAAAGCATTAAACCATAAAATCCCTTTGGTTTTTTTCGATAGAGTTTGTGATGAAGTAGATACTGCTAAAATTACAACAAACGATTATGAGTGTGGTTATCAAGCCACTCAACATTTAATCGATTGCGGTTGTAAACGGATTTCTATCTTAACTATTTCAAACTCGCTTTCTATCAGTTCTAAACGGATGAATGGATACTTGCAAGCATTAGAGGATAATGGCATTCCATATGAACCTGAATTAAATATATCCTACGGAGATGATAGCGAAAAAAATCATGAGCTAATTACAGCATTGATGAGTAAGCCAGATAGACCAGATGGTATTTTAGCTACAGTTAGTAAAATGACAATGGATATCTACTTGGTGGCTATGGAATTAGGGATTAATATCCCTCAGGAATTGAAGGTTGTCTGTTTCTCTAATGAATCTACTGCGGCAATTTTAAATCCTTCATTAACAACAATTACACAACCAGCTTTCGATATCGGCAAACAAGCGGCAACCATTCTGTTTAAAGCACTTGAGAAAAAGTATTTAATATTAAGTGAAGAAAGTATAGTTATTCCTTCGAGTTTAATAGTTAGGCGATCAACCATTGCTTAAAAGGTTTTTACGAAATCGATTAAGTAAATAAAAATGTCTCTTTATGACAAATTGAAAGCTAAAATTCTCATTTTCGATTAGAATGAAAATCTATTTTATTAAAAATACGGATTGCATCAGCATCATAATGATCTATAAGGAAATCAAATTTTATAAGTTAAAAAAAAGTACATTAACAAGTGTGATTCTGTGTTTAGCGATATCGGGGGCGTATGCGCAAAATCTATTGCCTTATGTACAACCTTTATCAGGTACGGCGGCGTCTACTACGCTTACGGCATTAAAGCATAGTGAAGGCGGGAGTAGTGAAAAAAATGCAAATACTATACCAAGTGTTGGTTTGCCTTTCGGGATGACTCAATGGACCGCACAAACTCAAACTGGCGAAGCCAAATGCTTACCTCCCTATCTTTATAAAAGCAATAAATTAAGTGGTTTTAGGGCCACACATTGGATTAGTGGCTCTTGTATGCAAGATTATGGCAGTTTTACAGTGATGCCGATTACTGGTAAGTTGCAAACAAAAGAATCAGCTTATGCAGCTAACTTTTCTCACCAAGATGAAATAAGCACACCTGCATTTTATCAAGTAAAAATACCGCGTTATAACTTAAAAACAGAAATGACAGCTACTTTGCGAAGTGCAATGTTGCAGTTTACTGTTGCTAAAACAGATAGTTTATATCTGTTAATTATGCCAAATAGCGATCAAAATAAGGGGTTTATCAAGGTTGATCAAAAAAGAGGTGAAGTTTACGGATATAATCCCGTTCATCGAATTTATCAGGGCTGGGGAAAGCCAGCTGGCTTTAGTGGTTATTTTGTCATCAAGATTGAAAAATTATTTACTACCTCAGGTACTTTTAGTAATGATCAGGTTTTAGCTAAAGACATGATCAGCAATAAAGAAAATTTGGGGGCATATTTAGGTTTCAAACTAAAAAAAGGAGAAGTGTTACGCATCAAAGTAGGTACTTCTTTTACTGATATCGAAGGGGCAAGAAAAAATTTAGCTGCAGAAATTTCAAATTGGGATTTTGAGACTTTGGTTAAAAAAAACAGCGCTGTTTGGCAAAATTCCTTAAGTCAAATCACAATTCAATCGCAAAAAGAAAAAGATAAACGGATATTTTATACTGCACTTTATCATTCTATGCAACACCCACGTTTATATAATGATATAGATGGAAGATATCCTCGTTTTGCTGGTAATTACGAGATCGAAAAACTAAAAAATGGCAATTACTATGATGATTTTTCCATGTGGGATATTTATCGGGCTCAATTACCATTAATGGAGATTTTAAAACCGAATTTGGTGAATAATTGGATCGGATCTATGGTTTTAAAGGGAACTCAAGGGAGTTGGTTGCCCATATTTCCGTGTTGGAATAATTACACTGCAGCTATGATTGGCGATCATGTAACTGCTTTTATCTCATCGGCATATACTAAAGGAATAAAAAACTATGATATTAATGAGGCGTATCGTTTAATGCGTCAAAATGCTTTTGATATAGCTAATATAGCAGATTATAAAAATGGTATGGGGCGCAGAGCACTTCCATCTTATCTAAAGTATGGCTATATTCCTATGCAGGATAGTGTTCCTGATGCTTTTCATAAAAAGGAACAAGTGAGCAGGACATTAGAATATGCCTATGATGATTATGCTTTGGCTAAAATTGCAAAGTCGCTTGGTAAAACTGAAGATTACAACATTTTGCTTGCCCGCTCAAAAAACTATGAGAATGTTTTCGATCCTAATGTTAAAATGGTGAGAGGAAGAAATGCCGATGGTACTTGGTATCAGCCATTTAATGCAAATGTTAGAGAACCTTATATTACAGAGGGTACACCAAGACAATATACTTTTTATGTGCCTCATGATGTGCCTGGTTTAGCTACATTAATGGGTGGTCAATTTGAACTAGAAAAGGCGTTGGATAGTTTATTTGAAAAAGACGAATACTGGCATGGAAACGAACCGGGACATCAAATTCCTTTTATGTATAATTATACAGCATCACCTTGGAAAGCCTCAAAAGAAGTTCATCGAATTTTAAATGAAGAATATAATGATGGGCCAGGCGGTTTAAGTGGGAACGACGATGCAGGTCAAATGTCGGCCTGGTATGTATTTGCATCAATGGGTTTTTATCCAGTAGATCCAGTTTCTGGCGAATATTTAGTTGTTGTGCCTACATTTAACAACACTAAAATTAAATTAAATAGCAACCGCATTTTCGAAATTGTAAAGCATCAAAAAACAGCAAAATCTTCTTATATAAAGAGTATGAAGCTAAATGGTAAACCTTACTTGAAAACTTATATCAAACATTCGGACTTAATGAAAGGTGGTAAACTAGAATTCTTTTTAAAAGATCAACCATCACAATGGGGAAAAGATGTAAAAAATCAACCAGCTGGACTTTAATGGTACTTAAACATATTAAACAAAGAAATTAATCATCAGATGAATAACAACAATCAAATGAAAATGTATATCCTATTTTGGGGTATTTTAGTCGCTTTTGCAATGCCTACAAAAATATTGGCCAATGTAAAAAATACTTCAATTAGCCTAATTAAAGAGTACAATATTAATGATTTTGGAGCCAAAGGCGATGGAAAAACAGACGATGCTGTAGCTATACAAAAAGCAATTGATGCATGCACAACTGCGGGTGGAGGAAGAGTGGTTGTGCCATCTGGTAAAACGTATTTAGCTGGTCCTTTTAAACTTAAATCTTATGTTGAATTTTATGTTGCTTTAAACGCAAAGTTATTGGCTAATCCCAATGAAAAAGTATATACAGAAAGTGCTTTCCGTGCCAATAAAGGAGAGGGTACTTTATGGATTAGCGCCAATGATGTTAAACTGGTAACTATTACTGGTGGTGGAATTATTGATGGTAATGGCATTTCTTTTATGGGAGCAGAATTGGAGGATTCTTTTGAACTAAAACCTTTCAATATTGTTGATCCTAGACCTCATTTATTAACAATAATTGGTGGTGAAAATATTCGAATTCACAACATTAATATTAGAAATTCCGCTTATTGGACCATTCATTTAGTAGGTTGTAATGATGTTGCCATTACAGATATTACGCTTTTAAATAATCTAAAGGTGAGAAATGGTGATGGTATTGATATAGACCATAGTAGAAATGTGCGCATTACAAATTGTTATATCGAATCTGGAGATGATGCAATTTGTTTGAAAAATAGGAGAGAGTACGAAGAATATGGCCCTTGCGAAAGTATAACTGTAAGTAATTGCATAATGGTTTCTCGCTCATGCGCCGTTAAAATCGGATCCGAAAATATGGATAAAATCAGTAAAGCTGTTTTTACTAATTGTATTATCAAAGCAAGCAACCGAGGTATTGGTATTCAAAATCGGGATGAGGGAACTGTAGAAGATATTGTTTTTTCAAATATTTTGGTAGAGAGTCATTTTTTTAGCGATGTATGGTGGGGTAAAGCAGAGCCGATTTATATCACTGCCTACCGCAGAGCTAATGGCAATAATAAAGATGCAAATTGGCGTTTTCCGAAAGGAGCAACAGTTGGAAAAGTAGGAACGGTGAAGAACATTTATTTCTCAAATATTAAATGTACAGGCGAAAGCGGAGTATATGTTAGTGCCGAATCTGCTGATAAAATAGATGGTATTTATTTCGATCAAGTAGATGTGCAGATTAACAAAACTACCAACATTAGTGGAGGCGTGTATGATAGAAGACCAAGCCAGGTAGAAGGACTTGTTAAAAGTAATATCGCTGCATTTTATTTTGAGAATGCGACTAATATTAGTTTAAGAAATAGTTCGGTAACATGGGGTAAAAACCTTCCAGTTTATTATACAAATGCCATTAATACAAAAAATGTAACTGGTCTAAAGTTAATTGGTTTTGAAGGAACTTCTACTTCTCCAGGAAAAATAAAAGCTGTTAATCAAATTCCATAGTTGAGAATGAGCTAGATGTTTTTAATTGGATATTGCTAAAATATTGGGTTTGTAGATTGTAAAGGGCTTTTTGGTAACTTGCATTTTGTGTTTATAATAAAATAGATAAATGTCTTTGTAACGTTTATTAATTTTGTACCTTAGGAAAACCAAATATCTGAGTCTATTTAGCCAATGTCAAAGCATTACTTCCTCAAGTCAATTATAGGGATTACTTACTTCTTGTTGAGTTTCAGTATTTGTTTAGCGCAATTAAATGGCAAATCCATTAAATATATTGGCGTAGAACAAGGTCTTTCAAATAATGTAGTCAATTCCCTTTATCAAGATCGGTTTGGTTTTATGTGGATGGGTACCTATGATGGACTTAACCGTTATGATGGCTATGATTTCAAGATTTTCAGAAATAAATGGGATGATGAAAACTCACTCATTAATAACCATATCACCGCATTAAATGGCGATGATGAAAATAGAATATGGATTGGAACACAAAAAGGAATTTCACTTTTTGATTATTCGAACTCTAGAATACATTCATTTTTTTATATAGAGAAAGGCAAAAAAGTTAAAATTACTGCTCCAATTACCTCAATCGCTGTTGGTAAAAATGGTTCTGCCTATCTAGCAACAGACGAAAATGGTTTATTTCTAATTAAAAAAGGAGCTGATATAGCAACTCGAGTTCCCTTTGGTAAAACATTAAATTTTACAACTCGTGGACTAGCTTTTGACGAAAAAGCTAACCTTTGGACCTTTGTAAAAGATGTTGGTTTATGCAATTATAACGAAACCACGAAGAACTTTACACTTGTCAATTCTAAAATTAATTCAGTAACTACAATTTTAAATGCACTGAATAATGAATTGTTAATTGGTACAGAGCGAGGGTTGTATACCTACAATAAAGTTACTGGAAAATTAAATCGTTTGGAAGTTAAGTTAAGTGATAATAATATCATGGGTTTAACTTTCGATCAGCAAGGAAAACTTTGGGTAGCTACCGATGGAGGAGGAATTACCATTATTGATCTTGAAAAAAATACTTCAAGTTTCTTAAATGCCTCGAGAGAAAAGGGAATGCTAAGTAGTAATTCTGTTGGTGCTGTTTATGTAGATCGAGAAGCGAGAAAGTGGATTGCTACTTTAAGAGGTGGCGTAAATATCATAGACAATAAAGAAGCACAATTCAGAACGATAAAAAGTGATCCGTTTCACAGCAATACGTTAGTAAATAATTTCATTTTATCATTTTGTGAAGATGAAAATGGAAATATATGGATTGGTACTGATGGAGGCGGACTAAGTTTGTGGAATCCTAAGCAAAATACGTATACAAATTATGTTCATCATCCCGAAGAAGCAACTTCTTTATCGAGCAATTTTGTAACCAGCATCATTAACGATCATCAGCAAAATATTTGGATAACTACTTTTAACGGAGGGATAGATCGCTTTAATAAACAGACTAAAAGCTTTAAACATTATAATTGTTATAATAGTGCAAAAGGTGAAGAAGAACCTAATGTTTGGAAAATTTTTCAAGATCGAAGCAATCGGATTTGGGCCGGCACTACAAAAGGTGGTGCACTCTATTTATATAATGTTAGTTCAGATAAATTTGAGCTTTTTGATGCTAGATTAAAAGATATTCATACGCTTTATCAAGATAGCGAAGGAACTCTTTGGGCTGGTAATTATACCCATCTTATACAAATAGATGTTGCGCATAAAAAACACAATTACATCACTATTAATAGTGCAATAAGAGCTATCCATGAAGATCGCTATCAACAACTTTGGATTGGAACTGAAGGCGGAGGATTGTTGAAATTAGATCGAAAAACCAAGAAATTTGTAAGGTACATTCAGGCGGATGGCTTACCAAGTAATTCTATTTTAAATATTTTGGAAGACAATAATGGTAATCTTTGGTGTAGTACTTACAATGGGCTTTCAAAATTTAATAGCAAAACATTTAAGGTTAAGAATTATTTTGCAACAGATGGTTTACAAAGTAATCAATTTAATTACAATGCTGCTTTACGCTTACGAAATGGAGAATTATTATTTGGAGGAATAAATGGGTTCAATAAGTTTTCCCCGGATAGCATCCAAATCAATAAACGTGTGCCAAAAATAGTAATTACTGATTTTAGGGTTAATAATATTCCAATTGACGAAGATCCTGATTATCAGAATGAACTATCTGTAGTAGGGATTGAGAAAATTTCAATTCCTTATAATGCGGCTGTAATTTCGGTTAACTTTTCGGCTATCGAATTTTCTTTTCAAGATCAGATAAAATATGCCTATTACCTGGAAGGATGGGACAGAAATTGGAATTATACTGATAAACTAAACAATGCTTACTATTCGCGTTTAAACGAAGGCAAATATAAACTTCATCTTAAAAGCACCGATACTGAAGGCGTTTGGGCAAAAAATGAGAAAATTATTATCATTGAAGTTTTACCTCCATGGTATCGTACTTGGTGGGCTTATACTTTGTACTTTTTGTCAATTATTGCATTGTATATCACTTTTGTAAAATATAGAAGGAGACAAGATCGGTTAAAGCACGAAGTAGAGATTGCAAACTTAAAAATTGAACGAGAAAAAGATTTGAACGAGAAAAAACTGAACTTTTTCACGAATATCTCTCATGAATTAAGAACGCCGCTTACTTTGATTGTGAATCCGATAAAAGATATTTTAGGCACTAAAGAAGCAGGGCAAGAAAAGAATGATTTGAATGTGGTATACCGAAATTCTAGGCGTTTATTGAGTTTGGTAGATCAATTATTACTTTTTAGAAAAACTGAAAATGAGAACGAACCGCTAAAACTAGTTAGAATTAACCTTTTCAAATTTGCAAAAGAAATATTTTTGTGTTTCAGCTATTTAGCAAACAACAACAATATCAGTTATACTTTCGAATGTGATGATGAAGAACTTGTTATCCATGCAGACCGGGATAAATTAGAAATCATTTTATTTAATCTCCTATCTAATGCCTTAAAGTTTACACCAAAAGGTGGAAAAGTATCGCTCACCATACAGCTAATTAATGATACAATAGAAATACAGGTAGCCGATAGTGGCTCAGGAATACCTGATGAAGTAGGCGAGAAGTTATTTGATAAGTTTTATAAGGTAATGAATAAAAGTTCAATAAAAATTGGCTTTGGAATTGGCTTATATTTAGTTAAGAATTTTGTAGAGTTGCATAAGGGCAAGATTTCGTACACCTCTAAACCTGATGAAGGAACTACATTTTTGATTGCTTTGCCAAAGGGTGATTTAATTGAAGAATCTACAGGATTTATAGAAGAGAAAGAACAACTTAATTACGTGAATGAACTGATTGCTAAAGAAGAAGAAGAAAGTGAAAAGGAAGTAATTACAAATCTCGAATTGCTTATTTCTGATTTCCATTCTATTTTGGTGGTGGATGATAATGAGCAGATTATCGAGTACATACATCAAATTTTTCATCAAAACTTCAAAATTTATAAAGCGCTTAATGGTTTAGAAGGATTAGAACAAGCTCGAGAACACCTGCCTGATATTATCATTTCGGATGTAAATATGGATGAATTGAATGGAATAGAATTTTGCAGGGAGATAAAAGCCGATCAAACACTGAGCCATATTCCAGTAATTTTGCTCACAGCCGATCCAAGTGCAGAGCTCAAATTACAAGGTATCGAAGTTGGTGCTTACGATTTTATTAGCAAACCATTTGATAAAGAATTGTTTACTGCAAAAATTAATGGAGTAATAAAAAACAGGAGTAATTTACAGTCCTATTTTTATAACGAGGTAACTTTGAAGTCTGAAAGAAATAAGATTTCGCAAGAAGACAAGAGTTTTATTCAAAAAGCTATAGTAATTATAGAAGATAGATTAATGGAATCCAATTTCAATGTGAAAATATTAGCATCAGAGTTAAGCATGAGTCATTCTAACCTTTATAAAAGAATAAAAGCTACATCAGGTTTGTCTATTAATAGTTTTGTTCGTTTTACGCGTTTAAGAAAAGCTGCTGAATTGTTGATCAATACTAACCTTAATATTAACGAAGTAGCTTTTAGAGTAGGGATAAATGATCTTAAATACTTTAGGATACAATTTCAAAATCAGTTTAAACTTACTCCATCGGCTTTTATTAAGAAACATCGCAAAACATTCCATAAACAGTACAACATTAATACGAATTTGAATTAAATAACCCCCTATAATTATCATTATCCCCCCTAGTAAAACGAATAAAATAAATGTACTTAGCTTACTGAATATTATAAAATGAACATACCTCGCTTTTTTAAAACGGTTTTAATTACACTTGTATTCTTAGTTTGTGCAAATTATTTGGCAAAGGCCCAAAATACAGCATATTTATTCACCTATTTTACGGGAAATT
Organism: Pedobacter planticolens; assembly: GCF_014172375.1. Lineage (GTDB taxonomy): Bacteria > Bacteroidota > Bacteroidia > Sphingobacteriales > Sphingobacteriaceae > Pedobacter > Pedobacter planticolens. The sequence goes on along the minus strand of NZ_WNXD01000001.1, from coordinate 1,302,033 downwards.
CAGGTGCCGAAGAGTCTATCCGTTTTGCCATTAGTAAAGATGGCTATACATTTAGGGCGCTAAATAATAATCAGCCAATTATCTCATCAAGTGCAATTAGTGAAACTGGCGGAGTAAGAGATCCACATATTTTAAGGGGGGCTGATGGGAAAACTTTTTATATGGTGGTAACCGATATGGTTTCGGCAAAAGGTTGGGATTCAAATAGAGCAATGGTTTTGCTAAAGTCTACCGATTTAATAAATTGGACATCCAGTATCGTGAACATTCAAAAAAGATTTGCTGGTAATGAAAATTTAAAGCGAGTTTGGGCACCACAAACCATTTACGATGAAAAAGTTGGTAAATACATGGTTTATTGGTCGATGAAACATGGTAATGACCCCGATAAAATTTATTACGCCTACACCAACGCTGATTTTACAGATTTTACAACTGAACCAAAACAACTATATTTTAGTCCGACAAATGGAGCTGCTATTGATGGAGAGATTATTTATCATCAAGGAAAATATCACTTATTTTATAAAACAGAAGGTTCGGGTTTAGGAATTCGATTAGCCATTTCTAATGAACTTACAAAAGGTTATGTTTTACAAGATGGGGCGGTACAGCAAACTAAAGACCCTGTTGAAGGTGCTGGTGTGTTTAAATTGAATACTGGAGAAGGCTATATTTTAATGTACGATCGTTACATGAGCGGTAAATACCAGTTTACCAAAACCACCGATTTTAAAAAGTTTAGTGTTATAGATAGCGATATTAGTATGGATTTTCATCCCCGCCATGGAACCATAATGCCTATAACAGCGCAAGAAGCAAAACGTTTAATGGATAAATGGTATCAACCTGAGCGGACGCTTTTTGGAGCAAAATCATCAGCTATTAAAAAGATAAACGTAGTTACAGATACTAGTAAGAAGACAATTTTTTTACCAGTTAAAAGCGGCACAAATCTCAAAGCATTTAACCCCAATTTTTTAGATTTACCAAATATTAGCATCTCGCCAAAAGCACCTTATGATTTTAGCAAAGGCCCAGTAAAAATTACAGCTACTAATGGAAAAACAAAGGAAACTTATCTTATTAGCGCTGCTGTAAATAATAATCCCGTTTTAGATGGCTATTATGCCGACCCAGAAATTCTATATTCAAAACAAACAGGTAAATATTATATATATCCTACAAGTGATGGTTTTAATGGTTGGAGTGGTACGTATTTCAAAACTTTTTCATCAACAAATTTGGTAGATTGGAAAGATGAAGGTGTAATTCTGGATTTACCTACACATACCAAATGGGCAAAAAAGAATGCTTGGGCACCAACCATTATCGAAAAAAAAATAAATGGAGTATATAAATACTTCTACTACTTTACGGCAGCACAAAAGATAGGAGTAGCCGTGGCCGATCATCCTACTGGCCCATTCACAGATTTAGGTGTTCCATTAATTTCGCATAAGCCTAATGGTATAAAAGGTGGACAAGAAATTGACCCCGATGTATTCACGGATCCCAAAACAGGCAAAAGTTATTTGTATTGGGGAAATATGTATATGGCCGTAGCACCATTAAATGAAGACATGATGTCGATAGATACCGCTGCAATTAAAATTATTACCCCAAATTCTTCTTTCAGAGAAGGCACAGAGGTTTTTTATCGCAAAGGGAAGTATTATTTTATGTGGTCTGAAGATGATACAAGGAGCGAAAATTATCGAGTAAGATATGGTTATTCTGATAGTCCAACAGGGAAAATTACTATTCCAGAAAATAATTTAGTCTTAGCGAAAGATATAGCACAAGGAGTTTATGGAACCGGACACAACAGCGTAATCCAAATTCCAGGTAAAGATGAATGGTATATTATTTATCATCGTTTTACGCGGCCTAAAGGAATTACAATGGGTGATGCAGCAGGTTTTAATCGAGAAACTTGTATCGATAAAATGGAATTTAATGAAGATGGAAGCATTAGAAAAGTAATTCCGACTTTAAAAGGAATTGATAAATTAAAATAACAGATGACAATTAAGTACGGCTGGTTCATTGTATTACTAATCGTTTGTAAGATAGGGAATGCACAAACTTTACCTTCAAAAGAAGAAGTAATTGCTACACTAAATAAAGCGAACACCTATTGGCAAAGTAATAACAAACCAGAAGTTAGGGCTTTTTGGGACCATGCAGCCTATCATACTGGGAATATGGAAGCTTACGAGCTTACAAAAAACGAAGCTTATAAAACCTATTCAGAAACTTGGGCTAACTACAACAAATGGATGGGTGCAAAAGGTATAGATAAAAGTAAATGGAAGTATAAATATGGTGAAACCGATGAATACGTATTGTTTGGCGATTGGCAGATTTGCTTTCAAACGTATATCGATTTGTATAATTTAAAGCCAGAAGATTATAAAATAGCCCGTGCCAAAGAGGTAATGGAATATGAAATGAGTACCCCAGAGAATGACTATTGGTGGTGGGCCGATGGTTTGTACATGGTTATGCCCGTTATGACTAAAATGTATAAGGTAACTGGTAATCAACAATATTTAGATAAATTGTACGAGTATTTCATGTACGCCAATAGTATCATGTACGATAAAAAGGAAAAGCTTTATTATCGAGATGCTAAATATGTTTATCCAAAACACAAAAGTGCAAATGGAAAAAAAGATTTTTGGGCCAGGGGCGATGGTTGGGTTTTCGCTGGATTGGCCAAAGTATTAAAAGATTTGCCAATAAATGATCCACATCGTGATGAATATGTAACTAAGTATAAATGCATGGCTAAAGCGATTTTGAAAAGTCAGCAATTAGAAGGTTATTGGACTAGAAGTATACTCGATCCACAACATGCACCTGGACCAGAAACCAGTGGAACGGCTTTTTTCACCTATGGTTTATTATGGGGAATAAATAATGGTTTGCTTAAGGAAAGTAAATACCTTCCAGCAGCAAAAAAAGGATATCAATACCTCACCAAAACTGCGCTTCAAGAAAGTGGAAAAGTGGGTTACGTACAACCAATTGGAGAAAAAGCAATTCCAGGTCAAGTAGTAGATGCAAACTCGACCGCTAATTTCGGTGTAGGTGCATTTTTATTGGCAAATTGCGAAATGTATAGATTTATAACACACACAAAATAAACATGAAATTATCATTAAAAAGTATCGCTGCTGTTTTTTTTATCCTTTGTTTAGGCGTAGGGAAGGTGGCAGCACAAAAGAAAAGTAAAAATGTAAAAACTACTCCTTTAACTGACAGGCAAGTTTGGTTACAGGAAATGGATAAAATGGTTAGACCAGTTATTTACAATTTGGCTAAAGATAGTTTACGGATTGTAATGCCAAAAGTTACTTCCATTCATATAGATAATAAAGAACACCGCATTAAAGTGCAATATGTTGAAGTTTTGGGTAGAGTTTTAAGTGGAATTGCTCCTTGGTTACAGTTAGAAGGTGGCTTAGCAGCCGAAATCGTATTGCGTAAACAATACCGCGAATGGGTTATACAAGGTTTAAAAAATTCTTTGGATTCGAATGCTAAGGATTTCATGAATTACGATATTGGCGGACAACAATTGGTTGACGCTTCTTATGTTGCGCTGGCATTTATACGTGCGCCTTGGCTTTGGGAGAATTTAGATAAAAAAAATCAAGAATTGATGATGAAATCTATTGCTACTACCAGAAAATTTAAACCTGTATTTTCAAATTGGTTGCTTTTTTCGGCTGTAAACGAAGCTTTTAGGGCAAAGTTTGGGTATGATTGGGATGTAATGCGTGTTGATTATGCCTTGCAACAAATGGAACAATGGTATGTAGGCGATGGTATGTACAAAGATGGTAGTAGCTATGCTTTTGATTATTACAATAGCTATGTAATTCATCCATATTTAGGCACATTGGCGGATATTATTGGTAAAAAAACAACCGCTTATAATGCAATGTTCGATAAGATTAGAAAACGTAATGAACGATATGCCATTATTCAAGAACGATTAATTAATACAGATGGTACTTACCCAGCAACAGGTAGATCAATTATTTATCGTGGTGGAGCATTTCATCACCTAGCCGATATGGCCTATAAGAAGTTGTTACCAAAGCAATTAAGTCCAGAGCAAGTACGTTGCGCCTTAACTGCAGTAATTAAAAAAACATTAGAAAGTCCAACAACTTATAAAAACGGTTGGTTAACCATTGGTTTGTATGGCGATCAACCTGATTTGGGAGATTTTTATAATAATCAAGGAAGCCCTTATATCTGTACCAACATATTTTTACCTTTAGGTTTACCAGAAACTGATCCTTTTTGGTCAAATCCAGCTGCAAAATGGAGTGCTCAAAAAATATGGAGTGGAGAAGATTTTCCAAATGATCACAGTGTGGATTTAAGATAAAATGAGTAGAGTTTTAGCTGTTTTCTTGTTGATTTTTTGTTTAAATCTATCCGTTAAAAGTCAAGAAAAATCTATTTTAAGTACCATTGCTACAAATGGTTGGGCAAATAATTCTGTTAATACTGTAGTTTTTAGGAAAAATTCTTTAACCACTTTTAAGAACAATCAATATGCTGCGTATTATGATTTAGATCAGTTTGTGGTTTTAGCAAAGCGGAAGCTCAATTCGCAAACATGGGAGATTGCTAAAACGCAATACAAAGGCGATGCAACGGATGCACATAAATCTATCAGTATTATGATTGATGGGGCTGGTTATTTACACCTTGCTTGGGGACAACACAACAATAATCTCAATTATGCAAGATCAGTAAAACCCGAAAGTTTGGTATTCGGAAATAAAGAAACAATGTTAGGTTTAAAGGAAAACAAAGTAAGTTACCCAGAGTTTTATAAGTTGGCTAATGGAAATTTACTATTCTTTTATCGCGATGGAGGTTCTGGGAATGGAAATTTGATGATCAATCGATATGATGTACAAACGAAAACGTGGAAAAGATTGCAAGATAACTTGATTGATGGAGAAGGCAAAAGAAACGTTTATTTACAAACTGCAATTGATGCAAAGGGAACAATTCATCTGTCGTGGGTTTGGCGAGAAAGCCCTGATGTAGCAAGTAATCACGATTTGTGTTATGCAAAATCTACCGATGGTGGTTTAACTTGGCAGAACTCTGACGGTGTTAAATATCAATTACCAATTAATGCTGCAAATGCAGAATATGCTTTGAAAATCCCTCAAAATAGTGAGCTGATTAACCAAACCTCCATGTTTGCAGATGAAAATGGAAATCCTTTTATTGCTACTTATTGGAGAAACCAAGGCGAAAGCATTCTGCAATATCACATTGTGTATAAAACAGGAAAAAATTGGGCTGTAAATACTTTAGCTTTCCGAAAAACTGCATTCAGCTTAAGCGGTGGTGGAACAAAAAAAATCCCAATATCAAGACCACAATTAATTAGTTGGTCATCAAAAAATACAATTTCTTGTGCACTTGTTTTTAGAGATATCGAAAGAGGAAATAAGGTTTCTATTGCCATAAGCCAAGATATTACAAAAGAAGATTGGGTTTGTAACGACCTTACTTCGTTTAGTGTTGGAGAGTGGGAACCTACTTTTGACACCGAACTTTGGATAGCTAAAAAACGATTAGACTTGTTTGTTCAAAAAGTAGAACAAGTTGATGGCGAAGGAAAGGCAAATGCTACACCAACTAAAGTACAAGTGCTTACTTGGAAGAGGTAGAAGCATTTCTTTGTGCTACAAAAAGGACTAACATTAATAATTATAGAGATTTTCTTTTCAAATCTTTTAAAATATCTTTTGGTAAAAATTAACTTAATATATTGTTAATATCCGCCAATTAATCATCAATAAAGTTCTAAAAAAGACCATCTTTATCTCTATTTTTAGAATTAATAAATGTTAACTTAATATTTATTTAAACCAGTATAAAAGTAGATTATGAAACACCTATTTTATAAGTCTTTAACTATCTGTTTAATATTAATTGTGATGCTTTTTGGTAATGGAGTAAAATCAGTTGCCCAGCAAGCAAAATTAACAGTTTTCACGCCAGGAAAAATTTGGAATGATGATAAAGGCATTCACATAAATGCGCATGGCGGAGGTATTGTAATGCACAAGGGTATTTATTATTGGTTTGGCGAACATAAAGTAGAAGGTGAAATTGGGAATACTGCACAAGTTGGTGTACATGTTTACGTCTCAAAAGACTTATATAATTGGAAAGATGAGGGAATTGCGCTGCCTGTAAGCAATGATCCAAAAAGTGATATTGTTAAAGGGAGTGTGATAGAAAGACCAAAAGTGGTTTATAACAAAAAAACAAAGAAGTTTGTGATGTGGTTTCATCTAGAACTTAAAGATAAAGGTTATGCGGCAGCTAGAGCTGGTGTTGCGGTCGCCGATAAAGTTACTGGACCTTATACGTTTATCAAAAGTTATAGACCAAATGCAGGTATTATGCCCATTTATACAGCTAATACACCAGAAAGTGAAAAACTAAATTGTGCAACGCCTAAAAATCAAAGTGATGGCTTTTTTTGCCGTGATTTTGCTGGTGGTCAAATGGCACGCGACATGACGGTTTATGTAGATGATGATGGAAAAGCGTATCATGTTTTTTCTTCTGAAGAGAACTTTACCTTGCACATAGCCGAGTTGACACCAGATTATTTAAGCCACACTGGTAAGTTTACAAGAATATATGTTGGTCATCAAACTGAAGCTCCAGCATTGTTCAAAAAAGATGATGTGTATTACATGATAGGTTCTGGATGTACTGGTTGGGCGCCAAACCCACCACGTTGGTTTACTGCAAAATCAATATGGGGACCATGGACATTTATGGGCAATCCATGTGTAGGCAAAGGCGCAGAAAAAACATTTGGCGGACAAAGCACTTTCGTATTGCCAGCGCCGAACAAAAAAGGTGAGTTTATTTTTATGGCCGATATCTGGAAACCTAAAAATGCAATTGATGGAAGATATCTTTGGTTGCCTATTCAATTCAAAGACAATCGCATAGAGATTTCTTGGATGGATGAATGGAATTTAAATATTTTTAAGTCCAAGTAGAGCTAAATTCTTCTAGTTTCTTTTCTGCCGTATATACACAGATTTTTGTGTCTAAATCAGTATGACCTATTACGATTTTTAAATTCTATAAAATCAAAATTTAACACTCATCAGTTCGATGTGATACACCTGTATCATAACTTGAAATGGTTATAGAAAACAATCCTATAATGTTTCAAAATCTCACAGATTTAAATTATTAATCTGTACCTCAGTATTATTTAATTATTATCAAATAACAGGGTTTTTAAGTCAAAATAACGATTTAACCCCTTATAAATACTGTATTACCCCTCACTAACAGAGTGGTTTTAATGGTTACTTTGTTTTAAACCAAATTAAATTTATATGAATAAAGCTAACCTAAGAAGTTTTGACTTCCTCAAGTTTTAACAAGTAAACCAACAAGTTTTTATATAAGCTAAAGTGAAAACCAACGCAACTTGAATTATATAAAATCATTAAATCAATTACTAACCAAATATTAAATCGAATGCTCAAAATGTTATTAAAGATTAGGGATTCCGTTTGTACAGAAATCTCTTTATGTTATCCATCAAAAAGACAGCTCATGTCTTGTACAATTCAATCTAGTCATCAATCTAAATTTATTTTAATATGATGAGAAAGCTACTCAATCAAATTCAACCACAATTTCTTACAAGTAAACTTAAATCTAGTTTTAAGCTACTCTTGTTTTTTGTTTTAGTTACATGCAGTATAAAATCTTGGGCACAAACAGATGTAACCGTTAGAGGTACTGTTAAAGATACTATTGGTGGTTTACCTGGAGTGAACATCAAGGTTTCTGGAACCAACAGAGGTACTAACTCAGATGCAGAAGGTAAATACACCGTTACATTACCAAGATCTGGAAGATTGCTTTTTACAGCAATAGGTTGCAAACCTAAAACAGTAACTGTTGCCGACTATTTACCAAATGCAGAAGGCGTTTATGTTATTAACCTTACGTTAGAAAACGACGTAAATGCATTAGATGAAGTTGCTGTAGTGGGTTTTGGTACTCAGAAAAAAGCAAGTATGATTAGTTCCATTACCACGATTAATCCGAAAGAATTAAAAGGACCAACAAGTAATTTAACGACTATGATGCAAGGCCGTGTTGCTGGTATGATTGCTTATCAAAGAAGTGGAGAACCTGGAGCAGATAATGCTCAATTCTTTATTCGTGGTTTAGGAACATTTGGAACAGGTAAACAAGATCCATTGATTTTAATTGATGGTATTGAATCTACCCAAAATGATATGGCACGTTTGCAAGCAGATGATATTGCATCTTTTAGTGTTTTAAAAGATGCTACGGCTTCTGCAGTTTATGGTGCTCGTGGTGCAAATGGCGTTGTCTTAATCACTACAAAATCTGGCGAGGCCGGCATGACCAATTTTACAGTTAGATCTGAATCTGCCATGTCATCCAATACAAAAAACTTTCAGTTTGCTGATAATATTACTTACATGAAGTTGGCTAATGAAGCGGCGTTAACTAGAAACCCAACAGCTGCATTACCTTATTTGCAAACCAAAATTGATGCAACAGCTAGGGGCGATAATCCTTTATTGTATCCAAGTAATAATTGGATAGACCAATTGATCAAAGATTATACAGTCAACTATCGTAATAACATCAGCGTTCAAGGTGGTGGCGAAAAAGCAAGATATTACGTTGCTGGAACTTATAATATTGACAACGGCGTATTGAAAGTTGAAGGTTTGAACAACTTCAATAACAACGTAAAACTGAAAAATTATTCAGTACGTTCTAATGTTGATATCAATTTAACCAAAACTACAACTGCAGCAATTAGAGTATATGGTCAATTTGATGATTATTCTGGCCCACTATTAGGTTACGATGGAAATGGTAATCCTGTAAATGGTGGTCAGCGAATTTTTAACCAAACAATCTGGTCTAACCCTGTTTTATTTCCAGCTGTTTATCCGGCTTCATTATCTCCCTTTGCTACCCATGCTTTATTCGGTAATGCGGTTACTCCAAATAATGGATTATATGTAAATCCTTATGCAGAGATGGTTAAAGGTTATTCAGAATATAATTCATCAACATTACAAACACAAATTGAACTTAAGCAAGATTTAAATAAACTGGTTAAAGGTTTAAATGCCAGATTGATGACTTATGCTAGAAGATATTCTTATTTTGATGTATCTAGAAGTTATAATCCATTTTACTACACGGCAACCGAACAACCAAATGGTAGCGTAGGTGTATCGGTATTAAATCCTGGTGGACAAGGCTCAATTGGTACTACTGGAACGGAGTACTTAGGTTATTCTGAAGGGTTAAAACGCTTAAATTCTACTTTTTATGCTGAGCTTGCTTTGTCTTATAACAGAGTATTTGGAGAAAAACATGCCGTAGGAGGAATGCTAATTACAACGCTTCGGAACTATCTTTCAGGAAATGCAGGAAGTTTACAAGCTTCATTACCTTCTCGTAACCAAGGGGTTTCTGGTAGGGCTACTTATGGGTATGACAGTAAATATTTAGTCGAATTTAATTTTGGTTACAACGGCTCTGAACGTTTTGCAGAAAATAATCGTTTTGGATTTTTCCCTTCTGTTGGTTTAGGTTATGTAGTTTCAAATGAAAATTTCTTTAAACCATTGTTAAGCGTAATTAACAGCTTAAAGCTAAGAGCAACGTATGGTTTAGTAGGTAATGACCAAATTGGTAATGATGGCGATCGTTTCTTCTACATGTCTGAAGTTAACATGAATTCTGGCCTTTATGGATCTACTTTCGGGGAGCAATATGGCTATTCTAAAGCAGGTGTTTTGGTAACTAGATATGCTAATCCACTAATTACTTGGGAGGAATCTGAACAAATAAATTTAGGAGCAGATTTTAGGTTTTTGAATGCCCTAGATGTTAATATCGATATCTATAAAAATACACGTTCAAATATTTTAACCGGACGTACCTATATTCCTACTACAATGGGGTTACAGGCTACGGTAAGGGCAAACACCAACAAAGCTGAAAGTGAAGGTTTAGACTTTGCTGCTGCTTATAACAAATCATTTGGAAGAGGCTGGTCTATGCAATTGAGAGGAAACTTTACTTATGCAAAAAGTAAAATCTTAATTAACGATGAACCGAGTTACCCAGCTGGCGAGCTCTATCGTTCAACCGTTGGGAATTCGACCACGCAAGGTTATGGCTTAATTGCAGAACGTTTATTTATTGATGATAATGAAGCTAAAAATGCCCCGCCGCAGTTTGATGGAACCGCTGGTTTAACTTATGGTGGTGGAGATATCAAATACAGAGATATCAATAATGATGGTTTGGTAAATGATCAAGATATTGTGCCAATAGGCTTGCCTACTTCCCCAGAAATTATTTACGGTTTCGGTGGAACTGTGGGATATAAAAGTGTTGACTTTAGTTTCTTTTTTCAAGGCTCTGCCCGTTCTTCATTCTTTATCAACTCTCAAAATATAGCACCATTTGTACTTAACGGTGGTAGCCAGAACGGATTGTTAAAATCTATCGCAGATAGTTACTGGTCTGAAGAGAATAGAAATGTTTACGCATTATGGCCTCGTCTAAGTCCAAATTTTGTTCCTAATAACAATAGAACATCAACATGGTGGATGAGAAATGGTAATTTTTTAAGATTGAGAAGTGTTGAAGTAGCTTATAATACTCCACAGAAATTAAATCAAAAAATAGGTTTCAAATCATTGCGAATTTATCTAAGCGCTACAAATGTAGGTTACATAAGTAGTTTTAATACCTGGGATCCAGAGATGGGCGGTAACGGTTTAGGTTATCCAATTCAAGGTACTTATAACTTAGGAGTTAGAGCGTCATTTTAATTAGGACATTGTTAAAGAAAATAAAATGAAATTTAAAAATATAACAATCAATAAGATTAAAGGAAGTGTAAAAAGCATGGTAATCATTTCATGTTTTGCTACGACCTTATTCAATTTGTCTGCTTGTAAAAAATATTTGGACATTATACCAGATAATGTAGCGACAATTGATAATGCCTTTACCATGAGAACAGAGGCAGAAAAATACCTGTTCACTTGCTATTCGTTCTTGCCAAAAGATGGAGATCCAATTTTTAACGTGGGTAATCTATCTGGTGATGAGCTTTGGGTACCCACTCAAGAATGGGATTTTGTATCCTATGCATGGCGTGGAGCAAGAGGTGGCCAGAATGCAGCTAATCCTTACATGAATGCGTGGGATGGGAATTATCAAGGTGGTGGACCAGGTGATCTTTTTGGACTTTGGAAAGGAATTAGAAACTGTAACATTTTTTTAGAAAATGTGAAAGACGAAACCAAGGTTCGTGATTTAAGATCTGATGAGCGTGCGAGATGGATAGCAGAAGTTACTTTCTTAAAAGCATACTATCACTTTTATTTGCTTCGCATGTATGGACCTATTCCATTAGTTGATAAAAACATAGATATCAGTGCTCCAGAGGCTGATGTACGCGTGAAAAGAATGCCTTTTGATGAATGTGTTGCTTATATTTCTGGGCTTTTAGATGAAGCTGCGACTAACTTACCACCAATTATTACTGATAGAACAACAGAACTTGGTAGAATTACAAAACCTGTTGCACTTGCAGTAAAAGCTAAACTACTTTTAATGGCTGCAAGTCCGTTGTTTAATGGAAATTCAGACTATGTAGGTTTCAAAGATCACGATGGAGTGAGTTTATTTCCAGCAACTTTTAGTGCAGATAAGTGGAAGAAAGCTGCAGACGCTGCTAAAATTGCAATTGATGCTGCAGAACAAGCAGGATCAAAGCTATATGTTTTCCCTGGATCTACATTTAAACTATCTGATACTACAAATTTGCAATTGACTTTGCGTTCTGCAATTACCGAACGTTGGAATGTTGAACATGTTTGGGCAAACCCAAATAGTAGAGCAGATTTTTTACAACGTGTAGCCATGCCAAAATTAGCAGCTGGTGGTGGGAGTGGAGATGCAAGAATGCAATTGGCTGCACCATTAAAGATTGCTGAAATGTTTTATTCTAGCAATGGAGTTCCGATAAATGAAGACAAACTAATTAATTTTTCTAATAAATACACCTTAAGAACCGCACTTAAAAGTGAACGTTTCTTTGTCAAAGAAGGTTATGAAACTGCTCGCTTAAATTTTGATAGAGAACCTCGTTTCTATGCAGATTTAGGTTTTGATGGTGGAGTTTGGTATAAATATGATAGTCCTAGTAATTCTGATGAAAATACTTGGGTTGTAGAAGGAAAATATACTCAACTAGCTGGTGCTACACACGTAGGTTATTATAATGAAACCGGATATTATTTGAAGAAAGTAGTGGATTGGAACATGACAAATAGTTCTAATGGAGTTTCTTATCGTGATTATCCTTGGCCACAAATTCGTTTGGCAGATTTATATCTAATGTACGCAGAGGCATTAAATGAATCACAAGGGCCAGTTAATGATGTCTTTGAATATGTTGATCGTATTAGAAAACGTGCTGGCTTAAAAGGCGTAGTAGAATCATGGAACAGTTATTCTAATAATCCAAGTAAACCAACAACCAAAGAGGGTTTAAGAGAAATTATCCACCAAGAAAGAGGCATAGAAATGGCCTTTGAAGGTAGCCGTTACTGGGATTTGAAAAGATGGAAAAAAGCTGCAGACGCATTTAATCAACCTATTACAGGATGGAGTGTTTTTCAGGCCAATACTGCAGATTATTATAGACCTAGAACTATTTATACTCAAAACTTTGTGGCACCAAGAGATTATTTAGCGCCAATTAGAAACTACGATATAACTGTAAACCCTAAACTGGTTCAAAATCCAGGGTGGTAATCACTAACTAATTAAATTTTCTATATGAAAACAATTAAAATAAGTTTCTCACTAATGCTAGCTTTAATAGTTGCAATAGTGTCGAGTTGTAAGGTTGATAAAATCGAACCACTCGAAAAAAATACGAATGCGCCTGGCCCTATATCAAATGTAAATTTTACAGCTGGCCCTGGAAACGCAATCATAACTTACGCATTGCCAACCGATAAGGATTTGCTGTATATTAAAGCTGTTTATACTTTGGCAAGTGGTCGTGTGATGGAGGTTAAAGCTTCTTATTATGGTAACACTTTAACAGTAGAAGGCTTTGGTGATACAAATGAACATGAAGTAAAATTGTACGCTGTAAATCGAAGCGAGATAGCGTCTACACCAGTTTCTATTAAAGTAAAACCCTTAGAAAATTCAATTTGGGGTGTTTTTAGAAGCATGAAAGCCCTAGCAGATTTTGGCGGATTAAGATTTACTGCAACCAACCCAGCAAAAGCAGATTTGGCAATCGAAATATTAACTGAAGATAGCAAAGGTCGAATGATGCCAACTACTAAAAATATCTATACCTCAACAGTAGATATTGATCAGGCAATTCGTGGCTATGATCCAGTTCAACGGAAGTTTGCCATCACCATTAGAGATAGATGGTTAAATTATAGCGATACACTTTACACCACACTTATACCTTTATTTGAGGCTGAAATTCCTAAATCAGGTTATAAAGGTGTTACGTTACCTGGAGATGTTGCACTTCACCCTTCAACAGCATTAACTGGAATGTGGGATGAAGATCTATTAAATTGGCCAAGGGTAACAATGACTAGTTCGGCAGTATTAACACCACAATGGATTACATTCGATATCGGTAAACTTTCTGCACTAAGCCGTATTGTAATATGGGATTACCCAGAATATCTAAACGGACGTACCTATTTCTATGGCGGTAATTTATTAGATTTCGAGATTTGGGGAACCGATAACCCACCATCTGATGGAAGTTTTACCAATTGGACTAAGCTTGGAACATTTAAAGCTAAGAAACCTTCTGGTGCTGCCTATGGAGCAAATACAACAGAAGATATTGCTGCTGGCCAAGCTGGTTTAAACTATACGTTTGATGCAGGTATACCTAAGGTTAGGTATTTACGTATCAAGAGTTTAAAGAATTGGCAAGGAACAACATTTATGTCAATCGGCGAGCTTCAAGTATATGGTGATCCAAGATAATATAAACGCTTAAATGAATATTAAGATGAAAAATAATATTAAAAAATTAAACAAGGAACTGCTGTTTGCAACCTTGGCCATTCTATTGGTTGGCATCATATCGTCATGCGCTAAAATGGATGACTATAAAAAATTTACAAAAGGAGGGGAGATATCGTATACAGGTAAACTTGATTCAATTAAAATTAACTCTGGAAGATACCGCGTATTGTTAAATGGTTTGTTCCTTGCAGATCCAAAAGTTAAAAAATGTGTAATATATTGGAATAACAAAGTTGATTCTCTTGTGTTACCAGTTACAAGAACAGACAAAGTCGATACGCTTAAGATATTCATCAACAACATTACAGAGGGCGTACAGAATTTTGTCATTTATACGTATGATGCTGCTGGTAATAAATCAATTCCCGTTTATAAAACAGGAAGAGTTTATGGAGACAGATATCAATCTACTTTATCTAATAGAGGTATAAACTCTGCATTTACCAATGAAAGTGGTGTTTCTACAATAGAATGGGGTGGAATGGATAGAGTAAGTGGCGTATTTGCAACAGAAATGGTTTACACCGATAACGCAAACGCGGAGAAAACAGTTAGAATTCCTATTGATGTGAATAATTACACAATTCCCAATTTTAAAGAAAAGGGAACAATCAAATTCCGTACGTTGTTTTTGCCAGATTCATTAAGTGTTGATACCTTCTATACTGCATATGAAAATATGTATATCCCTAAATTTAGTAAAGTAGATATAACTTCTACTTACTTAAAGAATGTTGGACCTAATGTTACCTACTCTTCAATTAATAGTGCAAATAGATGGGGTATTTTAAATGATTGGATTACCAGTACTTCTGTTAAAAACGCGAGTGGTTTTGGTGGCTACGAAAAAAGGAGTAATGTTGGCTTTATTTCATTAGAAGCAGGTTGGGGACTACCAAATGTTACTGATGGTAAAATCTATCAAACTATAAATCTACCTGCTGGTAGTTATAGAATGGAAATTGTAATGAACGATTTCAATGCAGGCGGATCAAGATACATGTCTGTAGCTGAAGGTACTACGATACCAAATGTAGCTAGTATCACGAGTTCAAGCATTGCATTCTCAAACTTAGAAAGCAAAACACTTAACTTTAATTTAGATCAAGCTAAGCAAGTTTCACTCGGATTTGCTGCTACCTTAACTGGTACAAGCAGTACTGGTATGTATGCAAAAATAGCCTCGGTTAAACTCTATAAAATAACCTATCTATAAAATCAATTTTTTAACAATCTATAGGAGTTTAACATCCTATAGATTGTTTCAACGCACCAATCGTAAACCTTTTGTACCAAAACCAGGTAAAAAAAGAACTATGAAACGATTGTTCATCTCAATTGGTCCTAAAAACATATGAAAATTAATCACCTTATTTTAATAGTTTTTACAGTTCTGCTTATGAACTGTAAAAAGACAGATAAGCCAACTAATACAACGGTAGTTACTCCAGTTGTAAACAATGGTACAGCGCCAAAGGTACAAACAAACATCATTAAAAATATTACTACAATTACTGCACAAAGTGGTGGTACCGTTGTCGATAACGGTGGAAATACGGTTACTGAGCGTGGTATTGTACTCGGTTTAAACCCAGAACCAACTACAGCAAATACTAAAATCGGAACCGTTAGTGTTACAGGTGCTGGAGACTTTGTTAGTGAAATTAGTGCACTTAAGGCAGGGACAAAATATTATGTAAGAGCTTTTGCCGTGAATAAGAATGGAGTTGGTTATGGAAATGAAATTTCTTTTACAACTACCGCTATCGGCAATGCGAGTTTTAATATCACTCCGATGTTTATTGTTGGTGCTACACTTGCCACATGCGATGTTGATATTATTAACGATGGTGGAGATCAAGTTACCGAACGTGGTTTGGTTTACGGGCTCAATGAAAATCCAATCATAACTGATATCAAAGTTAAGCACAATAGTACTGGTGCAGGCAAATATAGGTTAATGATGAAAGGGCTTTTAGAACGGACAAATTATTATGTTCGTGGTTATGCCATTAATGCTAAAGGAGTAAGTTATAGCAGTAATATCACTTTTAAAACCATCCCAAAAGGAAATATTACTTATACTTTTAATAAAGCTACAAACCCAAATGCTGAACAGATTGCAGCATATGCTCGTTTGCAGGTAGCTGCAGATAGTGCTGCTTGGTACTTAAGCAATTATACTTCTGCTACAAAGCACGTTTACATAAATTATGTGGAAGGTACGCCAACTGCCGATGCAAATAATGAAGGTTGGATGCGTTTTGGCGTGAGTTCTAGCTATCAGAATTTAAGAACAATGCTACACGAAATGAATCATACGCTTGGTACAGGTACTACCAGTTGGTGGACAAGTAAAGTTGTTGGTGGTAAATTTCAAGGACAGTATACAAATGAACTGTTGAAAAAAATAAAAAATAGTACTACAGAACAATTAAGTGGTGATACTCAACATTGGTGGCCTTTTGGATTAAACCAAAATTCTGAAGTAACCTCTAGTTGGGATTATGTATACAACTGCATTTTAATAGAAGCCATGAGAAAAGACGGATTACCTACTGCTACAAGCGGCTCTTACAACCCTTAAATACACACACAAATTAATACACAATGAAGTTCAGAATACTGCTCCCTCTATCTTTAATAGCATTACTTTTTTCGACACGTATAGTGGCTCAGAATAACGATTGGGAAAATCCCCAATTAATAGATCTAGGCAAAGAAAAAGCACATGTAACGTTTATGCTTTTCGATTCGGAAAAAGATGTAATTCAAGACGATTACTCCAAATCATCCTATTATAAATCGTTAAATGGAACTTGGAAATTTAATTACGTAGATAAGCATGCAGATAGAGTTAAAGATTTTTATCGAACCGATTTAAATGATAATGGTTGGGCAAATTTAACAGTACCATCTAATTGGGAACTTAACGGTTTTGGTATTCCGATTTACACCAATATTACTTACCCACATCCTAAAACACCGCCTTTTATTGGTGATAATAATCCTGTGGGTACTTATAGAAGAACATTTAATGTTCCAGAAAACTGGGAAAGTAGAGAAACGTTACTTCATTTTGGTTCTATTTCTGGCTGTGCTTTTATTTATGTAAATGGAAAAAAGGTTGGGATGACGAAGGCTTCGAAATTACCTTCAGAATTTAACATCACTCCATTTCTTAAAAAAGGAAATAACCAATTAGCCGTTCAGGTATTTCGTTGGCACGATGGAAGTTATCTAGAAGATCAAGATTTTTGGCGTTTAAGTGGTATTGAGCGAGATGTTTATCTCTATTCAATGCCAAAACAAACGATATGGGACTTTTTCTTAAAGGGTGATTTAGATCAAACCTATACAAATGGAGTATTTAGTGCAGCAATTGATGTGCGAAAATTTAACAAAACAGCACTTTCTGGAGGTTCAGTTTTGGTTTCACTGATTGATAAAAACGGAAAAACAGTATTCCAAAAAACCCAAACCTTTACTGCCATTGCCGATTCTCTACATACCGTGAATATAAATGGCACGCTTAAAAACCCTTTAAAATGGAATGCCGAACAACCCAATTTATACGATTGTATCATCACATTAAAAGATAACAACGGAAAATCATTAGCCGTTACAGGTGCAAAAATCGGTTTCAGAAAGGTAGAAATTAAAAATGCACAATTATTAATTAATGGTGTAGAGGCTTCCGTACATGGGGTAAATAGACACGAACATGATGATGTAAATGGTCACACCACTACAAAGGAGTTAATGTTAAAAGACATTCGCTTAATGAAAGAATTTAATATCAACGCAGTGCGATTATCACATTACCCGAACGATCCACTTTGGTACAAATTATGTGATCAGTACGGTCTTTATTTAGTTGACGAAGCAAATATAGAAACCCACGGAATGGGAGCTGAGTGGCAAAGCTGGTTTGATAAAACCAAACACCCAGCTTATTTGCCAGAATGGGCTGCAGCACATGTAGACAGAACTGTTAGAATGGTAGAACGGGATAAAAATCACGCTTCGATTATCATCTGGTCGTTAGGAAATGAATCTGGTAATGGTCCAGTATTTCATGATAATTATAAATGGATTAAACAAAGAGATAATACCCGTCCAATACAGTTTGAACAAGCAGGAGAGGATTGGAATACCGATATCGTTTGTCCTATGTATCCAAGCATTGCTAACATGAAAAAATATGCTGCTGATACCACCAAAAAACGTCCATATATTATGTGTGAATATGCTCATGCGATGGGAAATAGCAATGGTAATTTTCAAGAATATTTTGATATTATAAGGAGCAGCAAACACATGCAAGGCGGTTTTATATGGGATTGGGTAGATCAAGGTATAAAAACTAAAGATGCCAATGGTAAAACGTTTTGGGCGTATGGTGGCGATTTAGGAGGTTTTTATTGGCAAAATGACGAAAATGGTGTTGCCGATGGTATGATTAGCTCCGATAGAACACCAGATCCAGGAGCTTATGAAATTAAAAAAGGTTATCAATATATTTTATTTGCAGATAAAGATGTTGCGAAAGGAAATATTACAATTGAAAACGTATATGATTTTACCAATTTAGATCAGTATGCATTTAAATGGGAAATTTTAAGCAACGGTAAAATTTTTAAAGAAGGTACATTCGATGTTAGTTTGGCGCCTCATTTAAAGAAAGAAGTAAAACTTAACTTACCAATGATTAAAGCATTGGAAGGCACAGAGTTTTACTTAAACGTTTATGCTTATAATAAAAATGCAACTGCCTTGCTTCCTGCAGGATTTGAAGTTGCAAAAGAACAATTTAAATATGCTGGAGATTTCTTTGCAAAGGCTTCAGAGAATAATGGAACACTTAAAGTGAATACACAGGGTTATAAATTAACATTTGATGCAGGTAATGTACATGGTGAATTTGATATCAAAGCAGGACGATTTACTCGCTATAACCAAAATGAAGGCGGTAGGTTGAACAGTTTTCCAGAACCTTATTTTTGGAGAGCTCCAACTGATAATGACTTTGGAAATGAAATGCCATCGAGATTAGGGATTTGGCGAGCAGCTCATGAAAACAGAAAACTAATTAGCGTTAATGTTGCAAAACAAGCAGATAGTGGACAATTTATTCGAGTTAAATACGAGTTAAGTAATGTAACTGTACCCTACACCGTAGATTATTTAATTACAGCTAATGGAGCAGTAAAAGTTACAGCTTCTATAGATATGACAGGTAGAGATTTACCAGAATTACCACGATTTGGTATGCGTACAGAATTACCACAGCAATATGATAATTTGACTTATTACGGTCGAGGTCCACACGAAAATTACAGTGATAGAAATTTTGGTTCTCTTATTGGCGTATACACCGACAAAGTAGAAAATCAATATTACAAAGGATACATCAGACCACAAGAAAGTGGGAATAAGACCGATGTAAGATGGTTAAGCTTAACAGACGAGCAAGGAAAAGGTATTAAAATTGAAGGTTTACAACCAATATCATTCACTGCTATTAATCACTCTACTGAAGATTTGGATCCAGGATTAACCAAAAAACAACAACATCCAACTGATCTTCCCGTAAGGAGAAATGTGTTCTTAAACATCGATCTTAAGCAACGTGGTGTTGGTGGCGACGATAGCTGGGGTGCTTATCCACATCGTCAATATCGATTGTTGGATAAAAAATACAGCTACAGTTATATCATAAAATTAGTAGATAAGGAGAATGTTGAAGTTGAGGCAAAATAGTTGTGTAATTTTTATACTAGGTTTAATTTGCTTGCAATCTTGTTATGCTCAAAACCAAAGGGGTGATAAGAAAATAGACTATAGTACCGAAGGTTATCAACTCGTTTGGGCTGATGAATTTGAACAAGATGGCATTCCAAATCCGAAAAATTGGACTTATGAGAAGGGATTTGTACGCAATGAAGAACTGCAATGGTATCAACCTGAAAATGCATTTTGTAAAGATGGATTGCTGATAATCGAAGCAAGAAAAGAGCAACGTGTAAATCCATTTTATGTAGAAGGAAGTAAAGATTGGCGTAAAAACAGAAGGAATATCGAATACACTAGTGCTTGCTTAATTAGCAGAGGATTGCAAAGTTGGCAATATGGACGTTTTGAAATGCGTGGAAAAATAGATATAAGTGCAGGGTTATGGCCTGCATTTTGGACCTTGGGCGAGAAGGGTGGATGGCCAGCAAATGGCGAAATAGATATTATGGAGTATTACAAAGGGAAAATTCTTTCAAATATCGCCTGTATGGGAAATAACCGTAAACCGAAATGGTTTAGTACTGCAAAAAAAGTTGATGCCGTTTGGGCTAAGCAATTTCATGTTTGGCGAATGGATTGGGATGTTGAAAATATTAGCCTTTTTGTGGATGATAGACTTTACCTAAAAGTGCCATTAAGCGAATTGCAAAATGAAGATCAACAAGGCTTAAATCCATTTAAACAGAAACACTATCTACTTTTTGACCTAGCTATTGGCGGATTAAATGGTGGTGATTTAGCAGAAACTAAGTTTCCAAATAGAATGGAAGTAGATTATGTAAGGGTTTATCAGAAAAAATAAGATGAATACCGAATCTATCAAATTAGCATTTATAAAACAGTTCAATCATGAACCCATCATCGTAAAAGCGCCAGGGAGAATTAATATTATTGGCGAACATACTGATTACAATGATGGATATGTAATGCCTGCAGCAATAAATAAAGCCATTTATGCAGCGGTTTCCAGACGAAGCGATAATGAAATTCATCTTTATGCTGAAAGTTATAGCGAAAGTGTTCAAACTACTATTTGTAATTTAATTAAATCTGAAAAAAGCTGGGCTAATTATATTCTTGGCGTTGCAGATCAATTGCAGAAATGGGGTTATAACATTGGTGGATTTAATCTTTATATTGATGGAGATGTACCTTTGGGTGCTGGTCTTTCATCATCAGCAGCTGTAGAATGTGCGACAGCTTATGCATTAATCGAACTTTTTTCTTTATCAGTTCCAAAATTAGATATCGCCAAAATTGCACAAAAAGCTGAACAAACTTTTGCGGGAGTTAACTGTGGAATTATGGATCAGTTTACTTCTGTTTTTGGGAAAAAAAATCATGCTTTGCTGCTCGATTGTAAAAGTATGAAGCACGAGTATATTCCACTAAAACTTGATGGATATACATTGGTTTTGTTGAATACAAATGTTAAACATGCTCTTGTTGATTCGGCCTATAACCGAAGGAGGCAGCAGTGTGAACAAGGGGTTGCTTGGGTAAAAGCAAAAGTGAGCAAAGTAAATACATTGCGTGATGTTGACTTGAAAATGCTTGATAAATATGTTAAACCGAAAGATATTGATGTGTATCAAAAATGCAGATTTGTAATAGAGGAAAACGATCGCGTACTTCAAGCAGCTGAACAATTGAAAAATGGCGATTTAAAAAACCTTGGTCTAGCGATGTTTCAAACCCATTATGGATTAAGTAGAGCCTATCGTGTAAGTTGTGAAGAACTCGATTTTTTAGTCGATTCTGTGAAAAAACTACCTTATGTGTTAGGAGCTAGGATGATGGGTGGAGGTTTTGGAGGTTGTACATTAAATATTGTAGCAACTAAAAAGGTCGAAGAGTTTATTGAAAAATTACAAAAAGCATATCAAAAAGAATTCCTCATAAAATTAGATGCATACGAGGTAGAAACAGGTGATGGAACGAAGTTGATTTTATAGATTTCTATTAAATTCTCAAAATATCTTCAACTTGTAAAAGTTCTTCAGCAGAAAATTCCAAGTTTTCCAATGTTTTGATTGAATCGGCCAACTGAGCTGCACTACTAGCTCCAACTAATACCGAGGTTACACATTTTTGTCGTAAAACCCAAGCTAAAGCCATTTGCGCCAAAGATTGATTACGAGTAATTGCAATTTCATTTAATCGATTAATTTGACTTAATTTTTCTGATGTAATTGCCGTTGTTTGAAGAAAACCAGTTGCTTTAGCAGCTCTCGAAGTTTCAGGAATGCCTTTTAAATATTTATTCGTTAACATTCCTTGCGCCAAAGGAGAAAAAGGAATACAGCCTACTTTTTCATCCTCCAGTGCCGAAAATAAGCCTTCTTCTGGGCTACGTTCAAACATTGAATATTTAGGCTGATGAATGATACAAGGCGTACCTAATTGCTTTAATATTCCGATAGCTTCTTTAGCTTCTTTTGGCTTATAATTAGAAAGACCAACATAAAGCGCTTTCCCTTGTCTTACGATAAGGTCTAATGCGCTCATCGTTTCTTCTAAAGGTGTATCAGGATCTGGTCTGTGGTGATAAAATATATCCACATACGAAATTCCCATTCGCTTTAAACTTTGATCTAAACTCGAAACTAAGTATTTTTTTGAACCCCAATCACCATAAGGGCCATCCCACATGGTATAGCCTGCTTTAGTTGAAATAATTAATTCATCTCGATGAGATTTTAAATCGGTAGCTAATAAATTTCCAAAATTTGTTTCGGCTGATCCAGGAGGTGGACCATAATTATTAGCCAAATCAAAATGTGTTATTCCACTATCAAATGCATGTAAAAGAATATCACGAAAATTAGATGGATCGTCTACATCCCCGAAATTATGCCATAAACCTAAAGAAATTGCAGGCAATTTTAAACCGCTATTTCCGCATCGGTTGTATTGCATATTTTGATACCTATTCGAATTCATCTTTTAAAAATTTGGAAGCCCAATATAATCATAATAGATAAGAGTTATATTTTTTCTAAAATAAGCGTTTGTTTAACGTTTATTTTTTTATTTTTGATTTAACCAAATACCCAGCTTAAACGTATGGCCAGAAAATTTATATTATTTGCAGTATGTATATTCTTACAAATTGGCAATATCGATGCAAGTACTATCAAATCTACAAACGAGCCTGATTCAGTTTATCTTTTTGCACATGGTGCTAATGGCTTACGTTTTGCCTGGAGTGTAGATAAACAAAATTATACCTCAATTGCTAACGGACACATTTATTTAAAGTGCGATTATGGAAGATGGGGGACTGAAAAAAAAATGTATGCCCCATACTTAATTCAAGGACGAAAGGGGCAATGGGTATGTGTATGGGAATTAAATAATCGTACGCCGCAATTTGCCTTGGCAACCTCAACCGATTTAGTGAACTGGGGTCCGCAAAGTTATCCGTATGTAAACCAAGGAAAAAATGTGTTACTACCAATTATAACCTATAATAAGGTTACAGACGACTATAAAGTAACCTACACCGATTCAGATGGTAAATACTTTCAAGTTGTCACAAAAGACTTTAAAAACTATACTAATGCTGTTGAAGTAAAGGTCTCTGAATACGCTAATGAAAGTATAAAAATTAATATCGGTGGAGATGCTAAAGGGAACCTGCAACGTGTGCCATGGACGATGATCACTAAACTTAAAAATGCCTACGAGGTTCAAAAATACAGATCCATATTAAGTAGTGAAACTACAAAAGAGGATGTAAATCGTTTTGCTGGATTGAAGAATGTAACTGCAAAAATTACACTGCAACCTAAAAAATCGAAACCAATTAGCACCCTCTTAACAGGTGTATTTTTCGAAGATATAAATTATGCAGCTGATGGTGGTTTATATGCCGAAATGATCCAAAACCGGGACTTTGAGTATAAAACAAGTGATAAAAGCGATAACGATAAAAACTGGAACAGTATGCATTCTTGGGCGTTAAAAGGAGAAAAAGCCTCAATTACTATCGATTCGCTTGCACCAATACATCCTAATAATTTGCATTATGCCGTAATTGAGACCAGATTGCCTGGTGCAGCTTTAATTAATGCTGGCTTTGATGGAATTGCGATTAAAAAGGGAGATTCCTACAATTTTTCGGCATTCTTGAAAAATTTTAAAGGGAAAGCTACAGAACTCGAAGTATGCTTAGTGAGCGATAAAATTGGCGTCATTGCCAAATCAAAACTCAAAATTTCTGTGCAAAACTGGAAACAATTAACCACACAATTAATTTCATCAGCCGATGCTGTAGATGCTAAACTAGAGATACGATTGATTAATGCAGGTAAAATTGCTTTCGATATGGTGTCTTTATTCCCTCAAAAAACATTTAATGGGCATAAAAATGGATTGAGGCCCGATCTTGCACAAGCAATTGCAGCTATTCATCCACGCTTTGTACGTTTTCCGGGTGGTTGTGTAGCACATGGTGATGGAATCGAGAATATTTATAAATGGAAAAATTCAATTGGACCTTTAGAATCCCGTAAGCCAGATCGCAACTTATGGGGCTATCATCAAACGATGGGATTGGGCTATTTCGAATATTTTCAGTTTTGTGAAGATATTGGTGCAGCACCTGTTCCGGTAATTGCTGCCGGAGTACCTTGTCAAAATTCATCAACTGGAGGCGGTGGTCAACAAGGTGGAATACCTATGGCCGAAATGGAGAAGTACATTCAAGATATTATCGACTTGGTTGAATATGCAAATGGACCAGTAACGTCTACTTGGGGAAAGAAACGAGCGGAAGCTGGCCATCCAAAACCTTTTAACCTTAAATATATTGGTATTGGCAACGAAGACCAGATTACTGAAGTATTTAAAGAAAGGTTTACTCTGATTTATCATGCTTTAAAGAAAGCGCATCCAGAAATAACAATAATAGGATCTGCAGGTCCATTCTTCGAAGGAACGGATTATGTAGAGGGCTGGAAAATTGCGTCCGATTTGCAGGTGCCACTAATCGATGAACATTATTATCAATCGCCCGGATGGTTCATTAATAATCAAGATTTTTACGATAATTACGACCGTAATAAATCTAAAATTTATTTGGGCGAATATGCTGCAAGCTTGCCCGGCGGCAATAAAACAAATTTAGAAACGGCATTGGCAGAAGCACTGTACTTAACTTCCTTAGAGCGAAACGGAGATGTAGTAAGCATGGCATCTTATGCACCATTAATCGCTAAAGTAGGTCATACCCAATGGAATCCGGATCTGATCTATTTTAATAACAGTGAAGTGATGCCAACCACTGGCTATTTTGTTCAACAGCTTTACGGGCAAAATGCTGGCGATACATATATTCCTTCACAAATAAACCTTTCTACTACGGAAGAAAATGTATCGAAACGAATTGCTTATTCCATTGTAAGAGATAGTAAAACCAATGATTTAATTATTAAACTAGTTAACCTACTTCCGGTAACTGTAAATACAAGCTTTAACTTTAATGAAATTGGTGTATTGAATGTAAAAGCAGCTAAAACAGTAATTACAGGAAATCCAGTTGATAAAAATACTAAGCCAATAGTATCAGAAATAAATATAAGTGCAGAAACTCCTCTCGATTTGCCTGCCTATTCATTTACAGTATTAAGATTAAAAACCAAATAGTTATGTTAAAAAAAGCATTTATCTGTATTGTATTACTTACGATTATACATACTGCACAAGGCCAAACTTCTTTCAAAAACTGGGCGCAAACCCCTCCAATGGGTTGGAATAGTTGGGATTGTTATGGTTCTACAGTTACCGAGGCCGAAGTGAAAGCCAATGCCGATTATATGGCGACTAATCTTAAAAAAGTAGGGTGGCAGTATATTGTGGTCGATATTCGTTGGTTTGTAGAAAATGATAAAGCTGGGGGATATAACCAAACCGATCCACGCTATGTGATGGATGAGTATGGAAGATATTTACCTTATAGTGGACGTTTTCCATCAGCCGCAGGCGGAAAGGGTTTTAAGGCACTTGCCGATTATATTCATAGTAAAGGTTTAAAATTCGGTATTCATATTATGCGAGGTATCCCAGTTGAAGCAGTAAAACGAAAACTTCCTATTAAAGGTACAAATGGAATCACTGCCGATCAGGTGTATACCACAGATTTGCAATGCAAGTGGCTTACGGATAATTATACTGTTGTGGCCAATAAACCAGGTGCACAGGAATACTATAACTCTATTTTGGAATTATATGCTTCATGGGGGGTAGATTTTATTAAAGTTGATGAT
Source organism: Pedobacter planticolens (assembly GCF_014172375.1). Classification (GTDB taxonomy): domain Bacteria; phylum Bacteroidota; class Bacteroidia; order Sphingobacteriales; family Sphingobacteriaceae; genus Pedobacter; species Pedobacter planticolens. Next base: position 1,275,772 of record NZ_WNXD01000001.1, on the reverse strand, counting down.
CTTTCACGCCCTTATCATCAAGGGGAAATCGAACTCATAAGAAAAGCAATTGATCGCACCGGAAGACCAATCGTTTTAAGTACTTCCCCTGGCGAAACACCCATTAAAGATGCAGAACATGTAAAAGAACATGCCAATATGTGGCGTATGGTTGATGATGTATGGGATGTTTGGAAGGATTTAATACATTTAATGAATGTGGCTAAAGGATGGTATGCGTATTCGGCTCCAGGCACTTGGCCTGATTGTGATATGATTCCGCTAGGAAGGATAGCGATTCGTGGAGAACGCGGAGTAGACCGTATGACACGCTTAAAAAAAGAAGAACAAGTTTCATTAATGACCTTTTTTACTATTTTTCGGTCGCCCTTGATGTTTGGTGGCGATATGCCTTCCAATGATGCATTTACACTTTCCTTGCTCAATAATAAAGACATCCTAAAAATGCATAGGGAAGGGACAGAAGTACGTCAGTTATTTATGGAGAATGGAAAAGTTGCGGTAACTTCCAGAAATAGCAAAACAGGTGAACGTTATCTTGCATTATTTAATATCGGAGATAAAGATGCGGCAACGATTTCTGTTAATCTAAAAGAACTTGGGGTTAATACAAAATATAAAGTTAAAGAATTATGGACAGGTGAAACTTTTAAAGGCACAAACAGTAATTTTTCTCAGCAAATTGAGCCACATGCAAGTAAGGTTTTTCTATTTCGTTAGGCGCTAAAAGGTATCCTGATTACATTAAATGAATAGGGTTTTAAAACCAAGTTTACTTTTTTTCCTTTTATTGAAATGGTTGTCCTTTTAGGCGCTACTGTTTGAGGATTTTCTATAGAGTTAAGCTGATTTAAATTGCCGTTTTCTAACTCATCGATAAATCCTGTTGATTTAATTTTTTTCTTCCCATCAAGATCTAAGTCAATGGTTTGAGCCTTATTTTCGGTGTTTACAATCTTAATAATCAATTCATTAGTGGCTTTATCTACTACCGCTGATGCATATAAACCATCTTGTCCAATTAAATTCTTTTGGTTGGCAGTTATCAAAACCACATCCGTTCCTTTATTGGTAGCGAATAGCTTTTGAACGTAATAATCGGGTGTGCCATATACTTTTAGATTATCGACCCAAATCATATCTGGAGCCCATTGCCAAGCATCAACATGAGCAAAAAGAGGAGCGTAGGACGCCATTTGAACTACATCCGCATTGCGTTCTAAGCCTGTCATTAAAGCAGCAGCAGCTAAGGCACTTTGCCAATTATTTCTGTTCGCACCTATAATTTTCGAATCAGCATGAACAGCATATTCACCTACAAAAACCTTTGATTCATTTCTTGGGTAGTTATCGTAATGCCCAGCGTTTTTTAAAAACCAATCAGCTGACCGGTAATAATGCTCGTCTATAAAATCGGCTTTACTTTTTCTAAGGGAAGTATTTAATAAATCGAATCGATCACCATCTGGAGCGGTACCAGAGCTAGTAATGAGTTTAAAATCGGGATATTTCGCTTTAATCGCTTTCGTAAAAATTGCTAAACGTTCTAAATATTGTGGACCCCAGTTTTCATTTCCAATGCCCATCATTTTTAGGTTAAAAGGTTTTGGATGGCCTAATTCAGCTCTTTTTTTTCCCCATTTGGTGGTTATATCTCCATTTGCAAATTCGATTAAATCTAAAGCATCCTGCACATAAGGATCTAATTCGTTTAAAGCAACAACTTCACCACTGTTATATTGGCAAGCCATGCCACAATTTAAAATGGGTAATGCATCTGATCCAATATCTTCTGCAAGTTGAAAATATTCGAAAAAGCCTAATCCGAAACTTTGGAAATAATCTGGCGCAGGGCGATGAGCGAACTCGATATTCCATCGGTTCATAATCAGTTTTCTGTTTTCGATTGGGCCGATTGTATTTTTCCATTGATAGCGGTTCGCTAAATCTGTTCCTTCAACAATGCATCCTCCAGGAAAACGAATAAAACCAGGCTTCATATCAGCCAGCATCTGAACCATATCGGCTCTTAATCCCTGTGGTCTATTTTTCCAGGTATCTTGAGGGAACAAAGAAATCATATCTAAATCAATATTTCCCTTACCTTCAAATTGTATCGTAAACTTAGCTTTAAGGTCAGTCTCTGTTGCAGTGAAACTTATTGCTTGTTTTTGCCAACTGTTATCGGTTTGCTTTGGTGTTAAAGTTGTTTGTCCAATTACCTTATTTTGAGAGTTTTTTAAGTTGAGCACCAATTTAATTCCAGATACAGGCATGCGATAAAGCATCGAAAAATCATAGCGCAGCCCTTTTTTAATTCCCATTCCTTTAAAACCTTCGTTAGCAAGTTCTAAATTGTCTCCTTCTTTTTTTATTTGTAAATATCTTGGGTTGGTCTCATTTACTTCTTTGCGATTAACGACCAACACTTCACCTTCATTTGATTTATTTTGTTGGATACTCCATCCCATCAAAGGCTTTGTAAACTCGAATGATCTATTTTTAATTAATTCAGCATAAATACCACCATCGGCTCCAAAATTAATATCCTCAAAAAACACACCCCACATGTTGGGTTCAACTTTTGCAATTGATTGATCTGTTTTAACCTTTAATATTTTTGCAGTTTGCGCAAAAGTTTGAGATGAAAGCGCTAATAGGAGACAAGTGTAAGTATACACACGATTTAATTTCATAAAGTTTATAATTTGGAAGAATAGAAAATTAAAGTTAATTATTTTATTAATTATAAACGTTATTTTGACGTTTAATATTCTTTTTATACATTCGATATATGATTTGTCAATTGTAAGATTGAACTGGTTAACTCCTGCCAAATAAATAACCATGAATAATGAATAATGACTAACCTAATCCAATGAAACGAATAAAAATTATTCTGTCTTTTTTTTGCTTAGCAACTATAGCAGCTTTACAGGTAAAAGCACAAAAAAGGAAAGACTATCCAATTGTGCCTGTTCCATTTACTCATGTCCATATCAATGATAAATTTTGGGCTCCGAAATTAATGGTAAATGCTAAGGTAACTATTCCATATATTTTCCGAATGTGCAAAGAAAATGGTAGGATGAATAATTTTTTACTAGCAGCGCACACAGTAACTGGGGGTAAACTTACGCAGTTTACTTTTGATGACACTGATGTTTACAAGGCAATAGAAGGCGCTTCGTATGCTTTGCAGGTAGAGCGAGATTTCAAATTGGAAATGTATATCGATTCACTGATTAGTATGATTGCGAATGCCCAAGAAAAAGATGGTTATTTGTACACCTTTCGTACGGCAAACATTAAGCCGTTACATGAATGGGTAGGAGCTAAACGATGGGAGAAAGAAGAAGAACTTAGCCATGAACTTTATAATTCTGGACATCTATTTGAAGCTGCCGTAGCGCATTATGAAGCTACTGGAAAGCGTAATTTTCTTAATATCGCTATTAAAAATGCCGATTTATTGGCAACAGTCTTCGGGCCAGGTAAACTACAGATTTATCCAGGTCATCAAATTGTAGAGATTGGGTTGGTTAAGTTATATCGTGTTACCGGTAACCAAAAATATCTTGACTTAGCAAAGTTTTTTCTTGATGTAAGAGGTCCAAATGGAGATCAATACAATCAAGCGCATGCAAAAGTAGTAGATCAAAAAACTGCAGTTGGACATGCTGTACGTGCAACTTATATGTACACTGGAATGGCAGATGTTGCTGCGCTTACAGGCGATGCTGCTTATTTAAACGCAATAGATAATATTTGGGAAGATGTTGTAGGTAAGAAACTTTATATTACTGGAGGTATTGGCGCTACTGGCAATGGTGAAGCTTTTGGAGATGCTTATCAACTACCTAACATGTCTGCCTACGCAGAAACATGTGCCGCAATCGCAAATATTTATTGGAATAGTAGAATGTTCCAACTCCATGGTGATTCTAAATATATCGATATATTGGAGAGAACTCTTTACAATGGTTTACTATCTGGAGTTTCATTAAGCGGAGATCGGTTTTTCTATCCCAATCCGTTAGCCTCCATGCATCAACATCAACGTAGTGGATGGTTTGCTTGTGCTTGTTGTATTTCCAATATGACTCGATTTTTGCCGTCACTACCTGGATATGTTTATGCACACGATGGGAATAATTTGTATGTGAACTTGTTTATGGCAAATAAAGCTGATATCAAATTGAATTCAACGGAGGTAAATGTTACTCAATTCACCGAATATCCTTGGAAAGGAAATATCAAAATAGCAATTAATCCTGTCAAGTCTGCTACTTTTAAGGTTCACCTACGTATTCCAGGATGGGCTACAAACACTCCAGTACCAGGAGATTTATATAGCTACCTTAAGGCAAAGGATGCTCCCTTTAAATTATTACTCAACGGTAAACCTATAAACTATCAGCTAGTGAAAGGCTATGCAGTTATAGAGCGTAGATGGCAGAAAGATGATCAAATTACATTAGAATTGCCAATGGATATTCACAAAGTGGTGGCTAACCAAAAGGTTAAAGATGATATTGGGCGATTTGCTTTTCAAAAGGGACCAATAGTTTATTGCTTGGAAGGACCAGACAATAAAGATGGTCAAGTTCAAAATATTATGGTTTCTAAAGATGCCAATCCTAATGCATATATGAATAATGCTAAATTGAATGGAATTGAAGAGATATTGGTAGATGGAATAGGAACTAAAAGGCAGGTAAACACTGATGAATTGATACAAACAAATCAAAAAGTAGTGGCTATTCCTTATTATGCTTGGGCCAATCGCGGATCAAGCGACATGGCTGTGTGGATACCTTATGAAGTTTCTGCAGCAAGACCACAAGCCGCACCAACCATTGCTTCCAAAAGTAAGGTTAGTTCATCTTTGAATAATCCTAAACTGCTACAATCCATCAATGATCAGTATGAGCCAGCAGATTCAAAGGATACTAATTATCCATATCTGCACTGGTGGCCAAAGAAAAATTCTACAGAATTTGTTCAATATGATTTTGCTAATGAAGAAACAATAAGCCAATCTAATGTATATTGGTATGATGATGGTCCTTGGGGTGGATGTAGAATTCCACTCTCTTATAAAATCTTCTATCTTAAAGGTGAAAAATGGATCCCAGTTGAGGTGATTAACGATACTAGAATTGCTAAAGATAAGTTTAACATCGTTGACTTTAAGCCTGTTTCAGCTAAGGGCATTAAGCTTGAAATCCAACTACCTGTTGAACAATCATCTGGAATACATGAATGGAAAATAAAGTAAATCTATTAATGAAGAAAACAGTATTTGTATACATTTTAAGCAGCGCATTATTCGTTAGTTTGAATGGCAATGCTCAAAATTACTTACCACAGCTTAATGATTCTAGGATGAAGGTTAAGCCTAGCATACCTATTAAAACGTATGCATTTGACCTTTCGGAGGTAACGTTATCTGAAAGCATTTTCAAAACAGCGATGAAAGCAGATGAGGCTTATTTGCTTACAATCGATCCAGATCGCTTATTGTCTGGTTTCAGAGCGAATGCGGGTTTGACTCCTAAGGCGAAAATATATGGGGGTTGGGAAGACGGAGGTTTAGCTGGACATTCTTTAGGTCATTATCTCTCGGCGCTCTCGATGCAATTTTCGTCTAGTAGGAATCCTGTTTTACTACAGAAAGTAAATTACATTATCAATCAGTTAGAAGAATGCCAGAAAGCAAGGGGAAATGGCTACTTGGGAGCATTTGCCAATGAAGACAAGATTTGGGGCGAAGTAGCTAAGGGCAATATCAAAACAGGTGGCTTTGACTTAAATGGTGGTTGGGCGCCTTGGTATACTGTACACAAAATAATGGCTGGCCTGCTTGATGCCTATTTATATACCAACAACAAAAAGGCACTTGCTGAATGCATCGGTCTAGCTAATTGGACAGAAACTACAATCAAGGGATTAAACGATGAACTTTTACAGAAGATGCTCATTTGCGAATATGGTGGTATGGCTGAAACTTTAACCAATCTTTATGCAATTACTGCAAATCAGAAGTTCCTCAATTTATCGTATAAGTTTTATGATAAACGTATTCTTGATCCTTTGTCTGAGCAAAAAGATATACTACCAGGAAAGCATTCCAACACACAAATTCCTAAAATTATTGCAAGCGCAAGAAGATATGAGCTTACTGGTGATAAAAATGATAAGGCTATTGCCGATTTCTTTTGGAAAACCGTAGTATACGAACATTCTTATGTAACTGGTGGAAATAGTAATTACGAGTATTTGAGTGAACCTAATCAATTAAATGATAAGCTCACAGAAAATACCACAGAGACCTGTAACACTTATAATATGTTAAAACTTACAGGTCATTTATTTACACAAAACCCTTCGGCAGCGTTTTTCGATTATTATGAAAGAGCGCTATACAATCATATCTTGGCATCTCAAAACCATGAAAATGGCATGACTTGTTATTTTGTGCCATTGAGAATGGGTGGTAAAAAAGAATACAGTGATAAATTTAACACTTTTACCTGTTGTGTGGGTACTGGAATGGAAAATCATGTAAAGTACAATGAGAGTATTTATTTTAAAGGAGAAAATGGCAGTTTATATGTTAACTTGTTTATTCCATCAGTTTTAAATTGGAAAGAAAAAGGGTTAAAATTAACACAAGGAACTAGTTTACCCTCTGGTAATGAAACTACATTTGTTTTAAGTCTTAACAAACCTTCTTATTTTACCATTAACTTACGGAAACCAAAATGGGCTAAAGACACAAAAGTCTTAGTTAATGGTGTTCCACAACAACTTATTCAAGATGAATATGGCTATTTGAACCTAACCAGAACTTGGAAAAACAACGACAAAATATCGTATTTAACCACTGAATATTTATATACTGAATCAATGCCTGATAATCCAGATCGGAGAGCAGTGTTTTATGGACCTATATTATTAGCAGGGATTTTAGGAGATAAAGAACCTGATCCTGTTCAAGGTGTTCCTGTATTTGTAAGTGAGGTTAATGATGCTTCGAAGTGGTTGCATACAGTGAACCAACAAGAATTAAAGTTTGAGACAAAAAATATAGCTCACCCACATGAGGTAACACTCATTCCTTTTTACCAAACAAAAAATCAATACTATAGCGTTTATTGGGATGTGTTTACACCTGAGAAATGGATTGTACAGCAAAAACGCTATGAGGAACAAAAACGGAAACTTAAGGAAATAGAAGATCGAACTGTCGATTTGTTTAGACTGGGTGAGATGCAGCCAGAACGTGATCACAATTTCATTGCTGAAAAAGAGGAGGTTGGACAAGAGCATGGTGGAAAATGGCGTCTTGCTGGTGAAAATGGTTTTTTACAGTTTGATGTTAAGGTTGATTCAAAAGTTGAAAATACCATTATTGCGTCCTATTGGGGAATGGATAATCGCGGGAGAAACTTCGATATTATGGTAGATGGTCAAAAAATAGTATCAGAGAATTTGGATAAGTATAAAGAAAGCAGATTTTATGATGTGAGTTACAAAATCCCTTTGGATATAACATCTGGAAAAAGCAAAGTTACTGTTAAGCTCGTACCTAAACCAAAAAATAGTGCTGGACCAATCTATCTTCTTAGAATTATCAAACCTGAAATGTAGTCTTTTAATGATTAGAGGTTTTTAACCTTGAAAACTTAGCTTTTTAGGGTAATGGTGACAATATGTGCAGTTATTGAATGTGATCAATCATGAAAAATTGTGAACAGGTCTTAAACAGGTTAATAAAAGAGGTATAATTAATGCGAATTTAATAGGGACTAGACTCAGATAAGTCACTATATACTCCCTACTAAAAATCCCTATATAATACGAGTATTCTATTTGTATTAATAAGTGTTCTTGACTATAGATATCTCAAAATTGGGTAATAATAAGTTAAAACAAAAAAGCCTCACATTTCTGTGAGGCTTTTCGTGATCCCGCTGGGATTCGAACCCAGGACCACTACATTAAAAGTGTAATGCTCTACCAGCTGAGCTACGGAATCATTCCTTTTGTTTAAGGAGGGGCAAATATAGAAATTAAAATGTATTTGCCCAACTATTTCTGAAAAAAGTTGAATAGCTTTATTTAAAGCATTTTAACGTGTTAATTATCAGCGGTAAAGTGTATTTATTTTCAACTTATTTTTAAGCCAAAATCACTGTTTATTAAGTAAAACTATCAGTCAGGTTAATTTTCTATTTTTATCAATAACAGCGCAAACGTTTGATTTATTTTAGCTTTAATATAATAAATCAAAAAACTAACAGAGATATACATCTTTTAAACATTAGATTTCTACTTAATGAATTATAGAAAGTTATACTTTATACTAAATATCAGCTAACAAGCAAACTGGTTTAACAGCTAAAGATTAAGCGGTTGAATAATCAAACGTTTGCGTTATAATTAATTGCAGTATAAGAAATTGCATGTCTATTTTAGGAGTACCAATGCATTTCTATGCATTAAAACTAATTAACTACTAAACACACAAATGAAAAAAAACACTATTATTTTATCTATCGTAGCATTGTTTGCCTTACACACACGGGCACAGCAATTACCGGTAGAATTACAAACTCCAGAGGTTGTTTCTTTAAATAGAATGCCAATGCGGGCATCAGCATTTGCATACGAAAGTGCAGATTTAGCTGCTAAAAGAAGCAAAGAAAAATCCGATTATTTTATATCGTTAAATGGAACTTGGAAATTTAATTGGGTTCAAGATCCTCGTAAAAGACCACTAGATTTTTATAAAACTGATTTTAATGATGCTGCATGGGATAACTTTAAAGTACCTGCCAATTGGGAAGTGAATGGTTATGGATTACCAATTTACGTAAATCAGCCGTATGAATTTGCAGGCAGAAAACTGACGGGCAATAGGATGAATCCTCCTTTTGATATTCCTGAAGATAATAACCCAGTTGGATCATATCGTAGAAAAATTAATATCCCAGAGAACTGGAAAAACAGACAAGTGTTTATCAGTTTAGGAGCTGTGAAATCTGCTTTCTTTATTTGGGTAAATGGTAAAAAAGTAGGTTATAGTGAAGATAGTAAGCTTGCTGCCGAATTTGATATCACTAAATATGTAAAACCTGGAGAAAATACAATCGCTTTGCAAGTTTACCGCTGGAGTGATGGCAGTTATTTGGAATGTCAGGATATGTGGCGTATTTCGGGTATAGAACGCGATGTTTATTTATACTCGACACCTAAATTAGATATTCGTGATTTTAAAGCAATTGGTACGTTAGATAATACGTACACCAATGGTTTGTTAAATGTGGATGTAACGGTAGAAAACTATAAAATAGATCAACGTACCAACCACAGCAGACCTGATAGCTTTTACGTAGCCTTAAATTTAGTTGATGCTAAGGGAAATCAGGTTTGGAAAGATGCAACTGGACTTAAAACAGTTTTAGGGAATTATAAAAATAACCTTTCTTTCAAAACGCAGATTAGCAATGTAAAAAATTGGTCGGCAGAAGTGCCGTACTTATATACGTTGTATATTACCTTAAAAGATAAAAACGAGAACATTATCGAAGTTATTCCTCAACGCATTGGTTTCCGTTCGGTAGAAATTAAAGGAAGTGATTTGCTAGTGAATGGAAAACGTATCTTTTTAAAAGGGGTTAATCGTCATGAGCATAATGCAACACAAGGGCATACACTTACGCATGAGGACATGAGAAAAGATATGGAAATGATGAAAAAGCTAAATGTAAATGCTGTTCGTCATTCTCATTATCCGCCAGATCCGTATTGGATGGAACTTTGTGATGAATATGGTTTGTACGTGATAGATGAAGCAAATATCGAATCACATGGTCGTTATTACAGTTTAGAAACGTCTTTTGCTAATGATAAACAATGGCGTATTCCGCATTTAGAGCGTATTACTAGAATGTACGAACGCGATAAAAACCATACTTCTGTTATTACTTGGTCTTTAGGAAATGAAGCTGGAAATGGTGTTAATTTTTACGAAGCATATGAGTGGTTAAAACAAAGAGATTTCCGCCCTGTGCAATACGAAAGAGCGGAAAGTGATTTTAATACTGATATGATTGTTCCTCAATACCCTGACCCGAATTGGTTAGTTAAATATTCGAAAAGCAAAAGCGAAAGACCGTTAATTATGAGTGAGTATGCACATATTATGGGGAATAGCTTAGGTAACTTTAAAGAATATTGGGACGCGATTGAAAGCAATCCAAAGTTACAAGGTGGTTTTATTTGGGAATGGATAGATCAAGGAATTGATACCGTAAAAAATGGTAAAAGAATTTTGGCCTACGGCGGAGATTTTCCATTAGAAGGTCCAGTTAATGAAGATTTTAGTGATAACAATTTCTGTGTTAAAGGTGTGGTAACTGCTTATCGCGGGTTAACGCCAATGGCAATTGAAGCAAAGAAAGTATATCAATTTATAAAAACAAGTTATGTAGGCAATAACCAAATTAGTGTGAATAACAGTTATTTCTTCCGAGATATTAGTAATATCCAGTTAAACTGGGAAGTTTTAGAAGATGGTAAAATTGTTCAAAGTGGGGTAATTGCAGATTTGAATATCAATCCACGTCAAACATCAACCATTACATTACCACTAAAAAATAACTACAAAGCTGGAAAAGAGTATTTCTTAAATCTTCACTATGTGTTAAAAACACCTGAGCCATTTTTAGAGAAAGGCTATGATATTTCTTACGAACAAATAGCATTAAATAGTACATCAAAAGCTTTTGATTATACCCCGAAAAAAGCAAAATTGAATGTTACTGAGACGCCAGAAAAATTAACGGTAACAGGTAGTAACTTTTCAGTGCAGTTTGATTTGTTAAAAGGTGTATTAAGTAAATATATACTTGATGGAACAGATGTATTAGCTAAGGGGCCTCAACCAGGGTTCTATCGTGCACCCACGGATAATGATATTGGTGCTGGTTTAAATAAATCTTTGCGCATGTGGCGCAATGTGTATGATGAAAATAGACAAATGATTAAAAAGAAAATAGTGAATGCACCCGACCTTTCTGTTGGAATCGTAATAACCTCTTCATTATTAAATGGTGATGCAGAAACTGTTCAAGAATTCATCATATTTCCAGATGGCAACATTAGGGTAGGTAATCAATTTAAAGCTATTACCGGCAAATACAAAACCTTAATGCGTATTGGAAACGATCTACAATTGAACTCAGCTTACAACACTATTCAATGGTATGGTCGTGGGCCAGGAGAGAATTATGTAGATAGAAAAACTGCATCATTAATTGGCACCTATAAATCAACAGTTGATCAGCAATATTTTGCTTATGCTCGTCCGCAAGAAAGCGGTAATAAAACCGATGTACGTTGGGTTTCATTTACCAATAAACAAGGTAAAGGATTACGTTTTGAATATGCAGACAGCTTATTAAGTTTTAATGCATTGCCATATTCGGTAGAGGATTTAGACCCAGAAGCAGAGAAAAAGCAATATCACTCGGGTGAGTTGGTTAAACGTAACCAAATTTATGTACACATGGATATGCAACAGTTGGGTGTACAAGGGATAGATAGTTGGGGTTCGTTGCCTTTAACGCAATATCAAATCCCTTACAAAAACCAAGCTTATAGCTATTGGATAAAACCAATTAAATAGCTAATTACCTGTGCTAATAGATAATGATAAGGTTGGTAAAATAAAACAAATATTAATTTTTAAGGTTTATTAAATAACGCTCCATTCAACTAGTTTTTAATTAAAACCTTAAAAGATGAAAGATGTAAAAATGCCAAAGAACAATCCGACCACACAAGGAAGTCCGATTGCAGACCGTACCAATCATGATATAAAAGTAGACAAGAAGATGAATGGCATTTCAAATGGAGGAGGCCAACGTTCTGATCAAACTTCGAATAAAGATAATAATCGAAAGCACGAAAATAAACGATAACATAAAGCACTGGGAAACCGGTGCTTTTTTTAAATTTACACTATGAAAAAATGTTTCCTTACCTGTTTCCTCATCGCGTTAGCAATAGGATTAAAAGCCCAACAAAAACCTAATGTTGTTTTTATTTTGGCAGATGATATGGGCTATGGCGATTTAGGTAGTTATGGTCAGCAATTAATAGAAACACCAAATATTGATAAATTAGCCAAAGGCGGAATCCGCTTTACTCAATTTTATGCTGGAACTTCTGTTTGTGCGCCTTCAAGAGCATCTTTAATGACGGGATTGCATACAGGACACACGCCAATTAGAGGGAATTATGAGATTAAACCAGAAGGACAGTTGCCATTACCTGATTCGGCCTATATTATGCCCGAAATGTTTAAAGATGCAGGTTATGCAACTGGTGTATTTGGTAAATGGGGCATGGGTTATCCAGGTTCTGAAGGTGATCCAGTTAAACAAGGGGTAGATCAGTTTTACGGTTACAATTGCCAGCGACAATCTCATAACTTTTTTCCTGATCATTTATGGAATAATTTAACCAAAGTAGATTTGCCTAATACCTTAACCAACTTACAACAGTATGCACCAGAGCTGATACAAAAACAGGCTATGGCTTTTATGGATAAGAATAAGTCTAAGCCATTTTTTATGTATTTGGCGTATACGTTACCTCATGCGGCTTTGCAACTTCCGGCAGGTGATAAAACATTCGAATACTATAAAAAGAAATTTAATGAACAGCCTAAAAACATTAAAATGGATTGGAATGGGGAGAATTATCAGCCACAAGCATACCCACATGCTGCTTATGCTGCTATGGTGACTAAGCTTGATAATTATGTGGGCGAAGTCATAAAGAAATTAAAAGCATTGGGTTTAGATAAAAATACACTGATTGTTTTTGCAAGTGATAATGGTCCACATAAAGAAGGTGGAAATGATCCTGAGTTTTTTAACAGTAGCGGTGGTTTTAAAGGAATTAAAAGACAACTGACCGAAGGTGGAATTAGAGAACCTGTTATTGTAAATTGGCCTGGTAAAATAAAACCACAGGTATCAGATCAGATTGGTGCATTTTGGGATTTCATGCCAACTTTTGCTGAGCTTGCTGGCGGAAAAAAATTGAAAACTACCGATGGCATTTCTATTTTACCAACGCTATTAAACAAAGGCACACAAAAACAGCATGAGTTTTTATATTGGGAGTTTCATGAAGATGGGGGCAGACAAGCGGTAAGAATGGGCAAATGGAAAGCGATAAAAGAAAATGTAATGAAAAACCCAAATAGTCCAATTGCTTTATATGATTTAAGTACTGATCCAAAAGAGCTAACTAATTTAGCTAGTAAATATCCTGATGTAGTTAAAAAGATGGAAGCAATTTTGTTAAACTCACATGTAGAGAATAAATATTTTCCTTTTATAACGAAGTAAGACTTATAACACACTCGTCATTGCGAAGAAGGCTTTCCGCCGACTGTGGCAATCTCCTTTATGCTTATCAAGCATTGATTAAGATCTTTTACGTCAAATAAAAGTTCATTTTTAATAAATTTTAAACTTTTGTTCATGAACATTTAACTTTTGTTCATGAACATTTTGCTTTTGTTCATAAACATTTCTCTTTTGTTCATGAGCATTTTGCTTTTGTTCATAAACATTTCTCTTTTGTTCATGAACATTTTGCTTTTGTTCATAAACATTTCTCTTTTGTTCATGAACATTTAACTTTTGTTCATGAACATTTTGCTTTTGTTCATAAACATTTTGCTTTTGTTCATGAACATAGAACTTTTGTTCATGAACAAAAGTTCTATGTTGTCTGCTTATTGGTAATTCCTTAGCAGCAATACACCTTGAATTAAGGTAAAACTGCCGTTTAATACCTATTTAGTTTGTTTTTGTACATTTACGGTAATATGATTATTAGAGAAGCTACGCTAAAAGATGTGCCCGAAGTAATGCAAGTGGTAAAAGCCGTTGTACCCTTAATGAATGCCGCAGGTAATATGCAATGGGATAAAACCTATCCAAATGCAACTGTTTTTGAAAAGGATATTAGCCTAAATCAGCTTTGGGTAGCCGAAATTGATGGAACTATTGCTGGCATTGCTGCTATTACGACCGATCAAGATGAAGAATATGCACAGGTAGGTTGGGATATTACCGAAACTGCAATTGTTACACATCGTTTAGCGGTAAATCCGCAGTACCAAGGCAAAGGCGTTGCAGTAGCATTATTACAACAAGCAGAACAAAATGCGATTGCTCGTAACATTAATCTATTACGCATAGATACTAATACTAAAAATGAAGCCACCCAAAAATTATTTCCGAAATTAGGCTATGCTTTTGCTGGCGAAATAGGCTTGGGCTTTAGACCAGGTTTACGATTTTATTGTTATGAGAAACGATTAAATTAGAATAGATTTTCCGCTGTGCTCGTTCGATTGAGAAACGTAATGCAATTTAGACTTTTTTATGCATTACGATTCCCGCTTTCGCGGGAAAGACGTTCAAGATTTCACTTGGCTACAAAGTAGGGTGGTGACGGTTTATGTAAAAACCATATCAAATTTTCTAAAGCATATTATTAGTTGTGCAAAATAAATTAATTAACTTTAGTAAAATTATTCATCATGGAACAACATCAATCTACCGAAGGACTTATATTACTTCTTACTTTATCAGCAGTATGTGTAGTTATACTTATCATTACTTTCTCACTTACGTTTTTTAGAAAAGCGAATACAGACGATAAGGCGCATTAATAACTGGGTAAACAAATTATGGCAGCTATAAAAGCAAGTATCGGAACAGAACCTTATCTAATAGAAATTAAATCGCCTACGGGCAATATAGTTATTGCAGACGAACCTCTTGAAAAAGGAGGACAGGATAAAGGTTTTTCTCCTAAAGAATTATTGGCTTCATCTTTAGGTGCGTGTACTTGTGCAACTGTGCGTATGTACGCAGAGCGGAAAGCTTGGGAACTCGAAAGAATAGATGTAAACGTTGAACTTGTTGAAGAAGAAGGGCAAACAAAGTTTATTCGCAAAATAGAATTGATAGGTGAGTTGGATGAACAACAAAGAACGCGATTACTTAACGTTGCAAATGCTTGCCCAATTCATAAAATACTAACGCATACTATTGTTGTAGATACTGTGTTGGTGTAGGTTACCACATAGGTGTATAATTAGTCTATTGCCGTCATTGCCAGCTTGACTGGCAATCGTAATGAATTTTACTATCGGTTGGTGTCTCCACCTACCGAAATAAAGTTTAACTCTGATGGTCGGTGAGACACCGACCACTAGGCGAACAGTCATGTATAAAGCATTAGGATACCCAATCGAGTTGGGTATGACGCACAATTCAAAGTGGTTTATTTTTTACGCATGTCAGTCTGAGCGTAGTCGAAGACCCGTTATGTAAGTCCTTCACTTCGGCTATGCTCAGGGCAAGCTAGCTCAGGATGGCAAATCGCCCTTAGCTATATTTCTATATAGTTAGTTTGCTAAATTGTAATCATTCGGTAATACTTCTGTCAACACCTTTTCTGTTCACATCAATACCTTAATTTCGTGTATACTTAAATCTAAAAATATGATACAATCAAAAGGATATGCAGCGCAAAACGCTGAAACAGATTTAGCTCCATGGAATTTCGAACACAGAGAGGTTGGTCCTCACGATGTTCAATTAGAAATTTTATACTGTGGTGTATGCCATAGCGATCTTCATCAAATTAAAAACGATTGGTTTCCAGGTATATTTCCAATGGTGCCAGGTCATGAGATTGTGGGTAAAGTAATTAAAGTGGGCGACCATGTTAAAAACTTTAAAGTAAATGAGTTAGCGGGTGTGGGCTGTATGGTAGATTCATGTCAAGTATGTGAAAACTGCAAGGCAGATCTTGAACAATATTGCCTAGAAGGAAGCACGCAAACTTATAACGGCAAAGGAAGAGATGGCGTACCAACTTATGGAGGTTATGCTAACACTATTGTTGTTCGTGAAGAGTTTGTATTACACATTTCAGAAAAACTATCACTTGCCGCAACAGCACCTTTACTTTGTGCAGGTATTACAACCTATTCGCCATTAAGACATTGGAAAGTAGGTAAGGGGCATAAACTAGCGGTATTAGGCTTAGGTGGTTTAGGCCACATGGCGGTTAAGTTTGGTGTAGCTTTCGGTGCAGAAGTAACTGTTTTAAGTACTTCGCCAAACAAAGAAGCTGCTGCAAAAGCTTTAGGCGCACATCATTTTGTGGTAACATCTGATGCTGAACAAGTAAAAGCGGTTACCGGAACGTTCGATTTCATTTTAGATACTGTTTCGGCAGATCATGATATGAACATGTACCTTTCTTTATTAAGAACAAACGGTACTCATATTGTAGTTGGTGTTCCAGCACCATATCCAATTCATCCGTTCTCATTAATTGGTGGCAGAAAAAGCTTAGCCGGTTCTGGTATTGGTGGTATTAAAGAAACGCAAGAAATGCTTGATTTTTGTGCTGAAAACAATATTGTATCGGATATAGAATTAATTGATATTAAAGATATTACAGCATCTTACCAAAGAATGGTTAAAGGTGATGTGCGTTACAGATTTGTAATTGACATGAAAACACTTTAAGGAGTTTATCTTCTAATTGAAGCCTCGAGAAATCGGGGCTTTTTTTATGAAGTTCGTCTTTGCGAGAGCATTCTCCGATTTTTCATCGGTAATGGTCGTGGCAACCTCCTTCATGCTAATAAAATGATATAAAGTAGGAGATTGCCACGTCGCTGCACTCCTCGCAAAGAGATAAAAGGTCTACTATTGCATTACGATTCCCAATCGAGTTGGGAATGACGTAGCGCTAGTCTGTTCGTCATTGCGAGGTACGAAGCAATCTTACAACGCTGGGTTTTCTTTACTAACGCATTAGGATTGCTTCGTACCTCGCAATGACGAGCGTCTTAAAACAATGTTTACTATATGTCTATGTGGTTTATTATTATTCAAACTACTTAACAAATAAAACCTTAAACGTTGTTCCTTCACCAATTTTAGATTCAACTTCTATTTCTACTTGATGATAAATAGCTATCGTTTTAACAATAGCTAACCCTAAACCATGCCCAACAGCTTCTGTAGAATTTGTTCTTCTAAACCTTTTAAAAATGAATGGCAGCTGATCTTCCGCAATACCAATGCCCGTATCACTTATTTTAAGTTCGTACGTGTTATTTTCATGCTGTTTATCCGTAATAGAAATTCTCCCATTGGGGATATTAAACTTTATAGCATTGTTAATGAGGTTATAAAAAAGTTGAAAGAGCAAATCATAATTCACATTTTTCAATATAGCATCTGGAGAGATATTTAACGTTAAAGAGATATTTTGTGTTTGCAGCCGATGACCTATTTCTTCAATAATATCATTAAACAAGTTTAGCGGTTTAACTATATCATTTTTTACATACTGTTCGTTTTCAATTCTTGATATCAATAACAACGATCCCGAAATCTTTTTAAGTCGATCTAATGTTTTCATCATCTCAATAATTCTTAATGAAACTTCTTCACTCAAAGGCTCATCAGCCAATAAGTTCTCCATTTTACTTTGCAATATGCTAATGGGTGTCATTAACTCATGGGATACATTGGCGGTAAATTCCTTTTCCTTAGCAAAAGCCTCATTAATTTTATCCAGCAACAACACTAACGATTCATCTAAATAGCTAAAATCGGTAGTACTGGTTTTTACTTTTTCTAATGGTGTGCGAAATGGAAATTTACGATGAAGTAGTTTAGTACGAATAATTTTTGCCAGTGGTTTAATGAGCATCCGTGTAAATACCAAATCAATTATTAAGGTTAACGCAATTAACGCCACCAAAATGTACAATGCAAAGCGTTGCAGTGGTTTATTATATTGGTTGATGCTTGATGTAGCCTTACCAATCTCTAATAAGTAGTTTTGGTTTCCATTTTTAAACGTATAGCTTAATATTCTGTAGTTAAGGGTGTCTTTATCTACAAATACACGTTGTGAGTTTTTAATGGTATCAATATGCTCATTTGGTTGCACTTGCTCAATCGCAATGTATTCTTCTTTAAGCATGGTGTAGCTACCAAAATTCTTTTCTCCTTGTAAATAGTAATCTACGCCATTTTTAGCTACATCACTAATTACTTTCTTTTTCTGTTCGCGTAAGGTGTAATTAGTAAATTGAGAAGCTATTTGTTGCACCAAAAAAGGCAAAGAAAGGACAAACAGCAATGCTACTGCCAATTTTGACCCTGTAATAAACAGCACTAATTTGGTAGATAATTTCATCTATGCTTAATTCTATAGCCCACACCCCGAACGGTTTCTAGCCAATCTGTTGTTCCAAAAACATTTAATTTCTTCCGTATGTTTTTAATGTGTGCATCTATGTAATTAGAATCGTAATCATCATCGGCATAAGTTCCCCAAATATGTTCGCTAAGTTGCATACGAGTAAGCACTCTATTTTTGTTCAATAAAAGATAACTTAACACATCAAATTCCTTTTTAGAAAGCTCAATTTCTGCAGTAGGATGCAACACCAATCTTTTTTGTAGGTCTATGTTAAATTCTCCTAAAGCGAGTAGTTCTACATTAATGTTAAATTTTCTTCTAGCTACAGCTTGCATCCTCGATTGAAGCTCTAAAAGGTAAAATGGCTTGGCAAGGTAATCATCAGCTCCAAGATCTAATCCAATTACTTTATCTTCTAAATTCCCTCTGGCCGTTAAAATAATGCAAGCTGCCTCTGGATTGTGCTTTTTTGTTTGCTTTAAAATATCTAAACCATCACCATCGGGTAATCCTAAATCTATTAAAATGAAATCATATTGGTTAATACCCAACATTTCAAGTGCATCTTTAAACGTATGCGCCATATCACAGAGGTAAAAAGCCTTCTTTAAAAAAGCTTCCATTTCATAAGCTAATGTTTTTTCATCCTCTATAATTAGAACTTTCATAGCCGTATTTAAAATTGATAATAGAATGCTAAACCAAAAAATGCTTGTTGATTTTTCAGCTCTGCTTCAGTGTGTTTCCCTAAAATAGAATACTGTATACTAGCTTCGGCCATGTAATTTGCACGACTAAAAGTAAGAGGTAATTTGAAATTGTAAGATAATACCTGAAAAGTAGTTGAAGGAATAGTAACCGTTGTGGTCGTGTTTTGTCCTGAATTACCTGGAGAAGTAGGAGCTTTCCCTTTATTATTGGCATTATTACGTTTCTCTTTTTCTATGAGATATGTTTCTACAAAATGTCTGGTTCCTGTTGATATTTCAAAAGCTGGTTCGATAGCAATCTCATCTTTTTCGTTAAACAAACTCCCTAAACTAATTTCTTTTGAGTTAGTTATACTTAAAAAGATGTCCTTTTCTTTTCCAAAGGCGTAATCGGTACTAATGGAACTTTTAAGCCAAGACCATTTGTAATCGACAGATAGATTTAAATTATTTTCATTAGACGCACGTAATAAAGGAGAATTGGTAGGGAAGAAGGAGTGCGTATACGCAATGCCTGCGGTGAGTTTAGGAGAGAAATCATAATCATATCCTATACCTAAATCTGTTTCTGAGATCCCTGAGCCATAATTTAACAGTTTATAAGATCCAGCCGAAAAATATATTCCTAATGGAAGACGGAGTGTCGCATTTGCTAAAACATAAGGTAGTTTCTCATTTGTAGCTTGTCCATAATAACTTACATTGCTGCTGTATAGTGCGGCTAATGTAAGGGTTGTTTTTTTTAACGTGTCTTGTTGTGCATTTGCTTTAAAGAAGAATAAACAAAAAGCAATTACATAAATCAGTTTCTTCATAATTGGAATCAAGTGTTCGCTTATTATGGTTTCTTTATTTTCGGACGCACAATTTTTATTGGTTTAACTTTAATTGCTGGCTTAATTATAGTCGGTTTAACCTGTCTTCTCGCTTTTGGTACTTGTTTAATTTCTGGTTCAACATTCTTTCCGACTTGTTTTGTGTCCTTTGGCTGCTCTTTTGCTTTTTTATCATCTTGTTTTTGAGCAGGGATAGTATCATTTACAGTAACCAAATACTTCGCTCTATTTACAAGAGCATCTTTTTTAGGTAAAACTAATGTTTTTGCAGATAAGAGCATTGGAAGTAAACTAAAACCAATACATAAAAGAATATTAAGTACTATGCGCATGGTATAAATATAAAGAAAGTTTAAATCAACAGTTGAAAGAAGATGTAAATATCAACTAGCAAAATGAAATTAAGATGAAAAACAAATTTAATAAACACCCCGGTCTTCGACCACCCCTCTGAAAGAGGGGAATTTCGACCTATATTCCCCTCTTTCAGAGGGGTGCCCAACGGGCGGGGTGTATTAAAATAAAACTCATTATGAAAGCCGCTGATTCGCAGATTAAAGAATAATCTGCGAATCAGCGGCTAATAAAAACTAATAGATGAAAATAGATTTGAAATTTCATGCTGTTTTCATGTTCACGTATGAGTTTTGTGTTATTAAACAATTATTAACTAAAGCTACAATTATGAAAAAGAAATTGATTTATATGGCCCTAATAGTATGTATGGGTGGTATTGCTACGTTTATTGGCTGTAAAAAAGATGGTCAATCTGCAAATGGAACAACGAAAGTGCAAATTAGAATGACTGATGCACCTGGTAATTTTGAGAAGATTAATTTAAGTGTTAAAGAAATAGTATTGATTTCTGACTCTAAACCTTATGTTTTTGCAGTGAATACTGGTGTTTTTAATATTCTTAATTTTAGAATGGGAACAAGTAATCCAGATCTTTTAGTTGCTGATGGTGAAATGCCAAGCGGAGAGATTACAGAAATTAGACTTGTTTTAAACGACTCAGGAAATACGATTGTAGTAGGAGGTGTTGAACAACCTTTAACTACGCCTAGTGGACAATCATCAGGATGGAAAGTTAAATTAACAGCTAATCCACAACTTGAACCAGGTGTTGCTTACACCTTGTTACTTGATTTTGATGCTGCTAAATCTATTGTTTCAACAGGTAATGGTAAATATATACTAAAACCTGTTGTAAGAGGTATTACAGCCGCAACTTCAGGATTAATATCAGGAACAGTATTGCCATTGGCTAGTCACCCAGAAGTTTTAGTAATTAAAGGTACAGATACAGTAGGTACAATTGCTGATGCATTAACTGGTAAATTTACTGTTGGCGGTCTTGCTGCTGGAAGTTATTCGGTAAAATTTGCTCCAATTGCTGGCTATAAAGATAGTACAATTACTAATGTTGCGGTATCACTTGGACAAAACACCAATTTAGGTACAACTACGCTTAAACAATAAGAAATAACTCGCTAAATAAAAGCCTGATGAGAACGTTATCTCGTCAGGCTTTTTTTATATTAAATTTGTTAGAAGCTACCTAAAAATGGAACAACATAGACACATAGGTTTAGTGTGTTTTGTCATCCTGAGCTAGATTGCACTGAGCCTAGCCGAAGTAAAGGATATGGGTAAAAGGTCTTCGACAAGCTCAGACTGACATGCAAAAAAACAATACGTCTTAACTATGTTATCTATGTTTCTATGTGGTTTAGTTTCTTCACAAGTCAGCTTATCTCAGTATTTGTCAATATATGCTAATAAGAGGTTAATAAATTGTTTACTAGGATAGTTAGTATCTTTTAAATTTGTTTAATGAGATCATCCTTTAAAGTTTTTTTACTGTGCCTATTTGCGGCTTCGCGATGCATTACCGCTAGTTCTCAGGATAAGCATCTTGAGACAAAACCAAACATATTGCTCATTTTTGCCGATGACCTTGGTTATATGGATTGTGGCTTTACAGGAAGCAAGATAATGGAAACGCCCAATATTGATGCGTTGTCAAAAAAGGGGATGGTTTTTAACAATGCCTATGCAGGAGCTGGTAATTGAGCACCTAGTCGGGCTTGTTTAATAAGCGGAAAGTATGGCCCAAGACATGGGGTTTATGCAGTAGGGAGTACCACCCGTGGACCTGTTGATCTGATGAAATTGGTTCCTGTGCGCAATACTATCTCCCTAAACCCATCTTTTAATACAATTGCCGAAGGGCTTAAAGGTAATGGTTATGCAACGGCTATTTTCGGTAAATGGCACTTGGCAGACGGCTCTAAAGAGACTAGACCAGAAGCGCAAGGATTTGATTTGTATTTTGAAGGGAATAAGGAACAGTCTGATAAGAAAAGTAATGAAGCAAATGACCCAAAAGGCGTGTTTTCTCTGACTAATGAAACAATTAAGTTTATGGAGGCCAATAAGCAAAAACCATTTTTTGCCTATCTAGCTCACAACGCCATCCATTCTAAGTTAGAAGCAAGGCCAGAAAGCATTGATAAATTCAGAAAAAAGGGTCTAACTGGAAATATGGCTGTTTATGCTGCTTGTACTTATGATTTAGATGCCAGTATAGGAATACTATTGGATTATTTAAAGAGTTCTGGACTTGAAAAGAATACACTCGTTATTTTTACCAGTGATAATGGTGCTACACAACAATCTTCTCAAGAACCTTTAAGAGGTAATAAAGGATCATATTATGAAGGTGGGATTAGAGAACCTTTCGTGGCGTATTGGCCAAATAAGATAAAATCGGGCACAGTAAATTCAAATCCAATTATCAACCTTGATTTATATCCAACTTTTATAGCACTTGCAGGGGATAAGAAATTTAATGGTGATGGTGAAGACTTGATGCCACTTTTGCTCGGACAGAAAAGTGAAACGATAAGGAAATCAATATACTGGTATTTTCCTGGTTATCTAGATAATCCTGTCATAAGAGGACGCGATAAAGTATTTCGCTCTAGGCCAGTCGCTGTAATCAGAAAAGGAGATTTTAAGCTTCACTTATATCTAGAAGAGTGGTTGTTGGATGGGGGTAAGGCAAAAATCAAAGACAATAACGCAGTTGAATTGTATAATATCAAAACCGATGAAGGAGAACATAATAATCTAGCTGGCTCGAACACGACAAAAAGAGATGAATTGTTAACTGACCTTTTAGACTGGATGAAAAAAACCAATGCTCCGCTACCGACTAAGATAACTGCCACCAATAAACCTGTTCAAGGGAATGTGGGCGGAGAAAATTAAAAGTATTTTAGATTAGAGATTCCTCGAAACTCGGAATGACAAATGAGTTTAAAACAAAAAAGCCTTACATTTCTTGTAAGGCTTTTTAATTATTTTGTCACTTCAACCTCACGTCGTATTGCTTCTTGAAGTATATCAATATTTATATCTTTTATCGTTTTGAATTTAATGCAATACCCTGTCACACTTGCTTTGCCTAGTTTTTCTGCATATGTTTTGGCTAAATAGGTTTTATCCTCAATACCAAGAATATAGACAGAGATCCCAGTTGTATTTGCACTCAAGCCAATTTGATAAAACTCTCTGGTAGTTCTATCAGCATAGTGTATAGTCCGAAGTCCATATCCAATATTAGGATTAGAAACAGTTTTATTTTCACTGTTTTTACCGTCCAAGAACCATAATTTACATCCTGACATTGCTTCCAAAATGGTGCGGTGCAATTCTTGCATTTCGCTGCGTTTTGGTTCAGGTTGACTAGCAATATACGCTGTGATTTGATCTTGTATGTTCATGATTACTCCAATTCTTCGCAGTTAAATTTATGAATATTTAGCAAGTCTACTATTTTCAAAACTATATTTTCTTCACAGTCAATACGCAAAATCTTGTCACAATCCTCAAGGTCGAAATTCCACTTTTTAGTAGGAACTATTTTGTTAAAATAAGGTTTAAGGTTCCTTACTTGAAGTTTTGTTCTCACTGAAGTTTTGAAAACGTAAATCATTTTTTAGCTAATGTAGCCAACAATTCGTCTAGGTAATTCAATGTCATGGTAAATCCTCCTTGGAAACCCATTTCAATCATTTTTTCCATGCGCTCTAGTGAATCATTTTTAATAACAATACTGACTTTTGTTGTCCCATCTTGCTCGCTGAAACTCAAATCCCAATCAGAACCTGGCAATTCAGGGTTTCCAGCTGCATCAGCAAAAGCATTTAAATATTTGAAATTAGTTTTTGGACTAACAGAAGTATATTGCTGAAGCGACCAATGTTCGTCTCCTTCTGGGCTTACCATTGCATAAAATCTTCGTCCACCTGGTTCAAAATTCATCACTTTTGTTTTTGAACTCCAAGGTTTCGGTGCCCACCATTGGTCCAAAATTTCTTGTTTGGTAAAAGCATCCCAAACTAACGAAAGGTCGGCTGCAAATTCTCTGTTTACGAATACCGTTTTTGATGCTTTATCTACGGTAAAATCAAATAGCAAATTGTTTTTCATTTTTATTGATTTAAAAGTTAATTGTTTTTTATTGGTATCAACGCTACTTCGTGGTCTGTTTTTTTAGTGTTGATAATACTTGGTCTAGTTGATTAAATCGGTTTTCCCAAATCTTCCGGTATTGGTCTAACCATTTGTCTATTTCTTTCATTTTTTCAATTTCAAGAGAGTAGTAAATTTCTCTACCCTGATATTCTTGTTTTACAAGTTCACATTCAGTCAGAATGCGTAAATGCTTTGATACTGCTTGTCGTGTCGTGTTAAAGTTTTCGGCAATGGCATTAGGTGTCATTGCCTGTAATGCAATTAAAGCGACAATACCACGTCTTGTCGGGTCTGCAATAGCTTGAAATATGTCTCGCCTCATTTGTTTAAAAATTAAATTAAGAAACTAATCGGTTGCAAATATATATGCAACTTTTCGGTTTCGCAAATATTTTTCAAAATATTTTTCTTTTAGTTAAAATCACAGCTAACAGCTACGGAGTAGGCGAGCAAAAAATATAAGCATTTCAGGGCTTCGTGTTTGCCTTTTAAAAATATCTTATCTAAAAATATCTAATACTTGAGGGCAGCTGTAAAAAAATGCGAACAACTCTTAAATAGGTTATAAAATGTTTATAATAAACAGGGACTTAACAGGGGGTTGACAGGGACCAAACTCGGATAAACCCCTTTATGCTCCCTGTTAAATCCCTGTATAGTTCGAGTATTCTGCTTGTATGATGAAAAGATTTATGCGCTTGATAAGTGTTTGGGATGTGTTCAATTTTCAGTAGCTAATAACTAGCTGAAAGACAGATCTTAAAAATGTTATAGTAGAATATTGGGCAATATTCTCTACAATTATTACTGTCATTAAAATATTTTTCCACAAATTGTAGAACGTATTTCCCTATACAAATATTGTTCCTATTTTAGTAGCAAGAAAATAATACACGCATATCTACCTATTTTATGTTTGGTTTAGTACAAT
Source organism: Pedobacter planticolens (assembly GCF_014172375.1). Lineage (GTDB taxonomy): Bacteria > Bacteroidota > Bacteroidia > Sphingobacteriales > Sphingobacteriaceae > Pedobacter > Pedobacter planticolens. Next base: position 1,250,408 of record NZ_WNXD01000001.1, on the reverse strand, counting down.
CACGCTCTTGCAATGCATACTCTTTTTGAAATATGTTTTGCGTTAGGGTTCTAAATTTATTGAAGAGATCATTATTAACTTCGCGGCTTTCGCTGTGTTGCCTAGCCTTTATTATACTTTCTTTTTTTACCAAAAATACTTTTGCAGAAGGTAGTAAAGATTTGTATCCATCTGGAGCAACAGGTAATAGGGCTTTTTTATATGCGAACGTAGATAATAATAATTATACAGACCGCTTTCCTTTTAAAACCAAAGGCACTCATTTCGTTTATGCAAAAGCAGGTGAAACAATTGCGGTAGCGTCAAGTGCAATTGGCGTAAATAATGGGCGAATTATTGTTACGTCGCCTAGTGGAGCAATTAATACCTATAATGGGGGCGGTGGTGTAGGTCTTATCCCAAACAGGGCAGCTGAATTGTTGGGGCCAGGTGTGGGTTATACGCCCGTAAGTATTGGTGTTACAGCGGCAAATGAAGGTATTTGGAGAGTAGAATTTCAGGCGCCGGTAGGAAATAATAACAGCGGTGACATCACTCCTCCAGATATTTCAGCAGATGCGAACTGGACTCAAGCAACAGGCAATACTGCAAATTATATAGCAGCTTGGGATGTTTCGGTAAGAAATACCGCAAACACGGCATGGCTAAGTGGTCGTGTTTACGCCAACGTTTTAAACCTTGGGATTAATGATAGCTTCACAAATCCCGCGAAGGGTTTTTATGTAACCAATTATGTCCTTACCGAAGATGGAAGAGCATACCGTATAAAAACCAATGGAAACAATGGTCATGCCTTTACTTTTTTTTCTAATAACAATGGCTTTGCTGTAAACGGAGTAGCCACTTACAAAAGTTTAAACGGGACTTCAACCTTAGATCTTGCAGGTCTTCATGATCCAAGAACGCCTGATGATGCTTTAAATAAAACACATAAGATTTTCTATAACACGCCAAATACAGACCTTCCGACAACATCCGCTGCGTTTATCAATGCGGCAGACCAAACTACTTGGCTAAAGAAAAACGCTGTCTTGCCTATCATCACAAATTTGAAATTTACTGGTGTTGAAGGTACGAAAGGTAAAATTAGCTATAAAGGAGCGAAAATTACTTTTACAGCTTCTTCATCAGGTAGTTATCAAATTACAATCCCTATGTCCAACGGTGCCGATCGTGTTATTAACGGTTCAGCAGTTCCTGGCAATAACGAAATATTTTGGGATGTTAAAGATGCCAATGGAAATTTAGTGCCACCAGGTCCAATTTCGCCATTGGTACAGACTTTCTTAAGGTCGGCAGAAGTGCATTTTCCCTATATAGATATGGAGATTAATCCAAAGGGGATTATTATCGAACTGATAGAGAATAATCCCAGTTATACCGTAAATCCTTCGAACACTAATCCATCAGAATATAGCGACATTGTTTACTGGGATGATGTTAGTATTAGCGGTGCAGGTAATCCTGCTAGAAACAGTTCTAATCCTGTAACCAATTTAATAGGGGAACATAGCAATAGCAATGGGCACAAGTTTGGCGCTTATTCTACAAATAATCAATTTGGCGATAATCGTTCGATGGACACTTGGACTTACATCGAAAGCGGTAAAACAACACAGTTAGTCAACATCGAAATTCTAAAGGCAGATTTAAAAATTGAATCGATAAGTCCAGATCTATCCAAGTACTTTTCAGACCGTACGATTACATATACAGTTAAGGTACAAAATGATGGCCCTTCGGCGGCAAATGGATCACGTTTAGCTATTTCACTGCCTGCTGGATTAACCATTAGCTCGGTAACACCAACAAACCAAAGCATAGGTGTAAATGTCAGTAATGGCATTACTGGTGCACAGAGTTATACAGCTTCGCTTGATTTGCCCAACCAAGGTACAATCGACATCGTCATTACTGCAACCTTTACAGGAAGTTATACTCAAGTATTTAGCAACACTAAAGCGAGCATATTAAGACCCGCTGATTTAACCGATCCAGATGCTACTGGCAATAATGCTTTAGGTCCTGTAAATGCAGATGAGGAGTGTTTAAATGGAGCTACATCTGGCGTTGGCTTGTGCAACAACATTAAATATAATACGGTTAATGGACAGGATATCTGCCAAGGAAGTAATATTACTCCCATTAGCTATCCATTATCTCCAGATGGTATACAGTTTGAAAATTTAACACCTCCGACAGCGCTAATTTTACAAGATGCTACAGGAAATCGAACCATAAGTGGCAGCCTATCTTCTTCAGGTATACAACTATTCTATATCAAAACATTAAATACCAAAAGAACACAAACCAACGTGATCATTAGGTCTACCAAACCCGTAAAAGCAAGTATTCAATTAAAAAACAATTAATAAAATTCACCAAAAACAATGAAAACAACAATTATCAAAGCATCATTAGCAGTATTTATCCTCATTTTGAGTGTAGTTTCAAAAAGTAAGGCACAAACTTACTACCCAGTTTATTTATGCAGTGGCGGAACAGCGACTCTGCATACCCCAGAAGAGATTGGCCTTGTAAGTGGAGATAAGGTCCATTGGTATTTGGAAGGTACAGAGATAACTGGATCTGTTAGAACTTATGACGGAACAACAGCCAATTCAACCAATTACGTTACACCAAATAATCTTACCCCGGGTGTGCATAATTATACCAGTAGAATAGAGTCTGTTGCTGGATGTTGGGGAGATATGTCAGATCCTTTTCAAGTTTACCAACTGCCAGATAAAACACTTGCTTTAACTGCAAATAACGCTTCCTATTGTGGGGACAATGCCACTTTAAATTCTGTAATCACTGCTACCACTACACCTGGACAAGCATTGCCAGATGGTATAGAGTACGCGTACGTTTGGACGGCCACAAAAAATGGAAGTCCTGTGAGCCCACTTACTAGTATAGGTTCAGATAATGCCTCATCAACAGCCGTAAACCTATTTACGCTTACTACAACTGGTGCAGGTAGTTATGTGTTTAGCGCAACGGTAAAATACGTAATAGCAGCGGCAAATACAAGTGGTGTGCTAAAATCGGGTGATAATAATGGATGTATAGTTTCAGCTACTGCAACACAAACGGTAACCGTAACACCAAAACCTGCTAAACCTACAATTATTGTCCAATAACATTGATTTATATAAACCACTAGGTTGAACGTAAAACGGTACATATTACTGGCGTTCTTCTTTCTGCTGGCCAATTGGACATTTGCACAAACAAATCCTACTGTTGTTAGGATCCGTTTAGGTTCTTCGGTCAAATTTGCAGTAAGAGATCAAGCTGGGCTTTACTCGTTCCAATGGTATCGAGATGGGAAGCCTATAGCCAATGCTACCGGAGCAGTATACACCGCAAGTGTGGCGGGGTTGTACCAAGTGGTTTCCATAAGTACTGAAGGATGTAAGTCTGATCTGTCGGATGGTTTTTTATTAATAATTGAATATGCAGACCTAGAGGTTCGCAAAATTTCTGAAAAGCGATATGTGGGGCCAGGCGAAGCCTTTGAATATCAAATTTCGGTACAGAACAATGGAAATACCGATGCAACAGGAGTAGTGGTGATTGATAAATTACCAAGCAACTTAAAATACATTGCCCTTACCTGTGAACCGATTGGAAATGTTACGGTGGTAGACAATGTCATTACTTGGAAAATTCCTGCCTTGGCAAATAAGCAAAAATTGATCTTGTCGCTAAAAACTACTGCAATTAAAGCAGGTAAGGTAGTGAATACCGCCAATGTAACGGCAATTGAGCCAGATCCAAATTTGGCTAATAACGCATCTACAGATATCAAGGAAATTATTGGCGAGGTGATAGTGCCTAATGTAATTACGCCAAATGGTGATGGCAAAAATGATGTTTTTAGGATAGACGGGCTGGAACTTCATCCAAATAATATCCTATATATTTTTAACAGGTGGGGCAATGAAGTATATAGGAGCAATGGCTCTTACAAAAACGACTGGAATGGAAATGGTCTTAATGAGGGTACTTATTACTACGTATTGAAGATCAAAGAAAAAAATGGAAGTGAAAGAAGCACTACAGGTTGGATTACATTGATAAAAGATTGACATGTGGAAATTAACTAAGTTTATTTTATTGTTGTGTGTGGCGGCTCCATGTTTTGCCCAACAGGATGCACAGTATAGCCAATATATTTTTAATGGCATTTATATCAACCCGGCTTATGCCGGATATCGAGAACGTGTAAATATAAATGCGACCTACAGAAACCAATGGACTGGTATTGAAGGCGCACCAAAAAGTTTTTCTTTGGCCGCAGATGCCATAATGCCCAACGAACGTGTTGGATTATCGTTGGTAATGAGCGCAGAACAGTTAGGTGCACAGAAAAACATATCGGCATTTGCCAACTATGCTTATCGCTTTCCAATTAACGAAGAGGGGACTTCGAAGTTGGCCTTTGGTCTAGGCGTTGGTGTGATGCAATCGGGCTTAAACGGCGATATGTTAAACCCTAGAGATTTGGACGATACTAATATTCCAAGTGGTACGGTAAAACAAATACTTCCAGACATGCATGCGGGCGTGTTTTTCTCTACGCCCAAAATGTACGTTGGTGCATCAGTCAACAATTTGATAAGTAAATATATATTGGACAAAAGATCTTTAGATTATAACTTTCCAACGCCAAGACCTCATTATTATTTAACGGGTGGTTTATTAATTCCAATAGAAGAATATGTGATAGATTTTAAGCCTTTCTTTTTAATTAAAGATGATCTAAAAGGGCCAACAGTATTAGATGTAAATGCTTTTTTTCTGTTTAAGCAGAAGGTTTGGCTGGGTGCAGGTTACAGAACAGGTATCAAACTTTATGATAAGCCCGCTTTGCAAGGCAATATTAGTAACAACAACGCCATTATCGGCATGACCGAAATATTTATTAGTGAACGTTTAAGATTGGGCTATTCGTACGATTTTAGTATGAGCAATTTGGCAGGTTATGCTGGTTCAACACACGAAATTTCGCTCAGCTGGAATTTTTATACCATAAAGGAGAAACAGTTAAATTTCTGTTATTTCTAAGCGTTGCTTAAAATTCAATAGAAAAAATAGTTGGTGAATGTCATCAGCAGCCAATACTAAAAGGAGGATTACAAAATACCTTAAACAAAAAAGCCTTACATTTCTGTAAGGCTTTTCGTGATCCCGCTGGGATTCGAACGTAGTCGATAAAAATAAGTAAGGCTTCAGAATTTATCAGTTATACTTATCTTAAAAAATTGTTTGTATAACTAATTGCTTGTAGTCTAAAGCATTAAATTTGTATATGTCATACTTAATACATATTTTTATAACCTAAATATAAACCAATAAGGTATATTAATATAATGTTGTAGGCCGTAGGGCTTACTCTTTTTAAGTAAAATTAATGCAATCTTATAATACATTTTCTGACGATAAATTGCTTGATTTATTAAAATCAGGGGATGAAGCTGCATTTAATGAAATTTATAAAAGAAACTGGGCATATCTATATGATTCAGCTTGTCGAGTTTTGGGTGATCAGGATGCTGCTAAGGACATATTACAAGAAATTTTTGTTTGGTTTTGGAACCATAGAGAACAAATAAATACTAAAACCATTCAAGGTTATTTATATGTTGCTGTAAAATATAAAGTTGCAAACTATATCCGTAATGGGAAAGTGAAAGAATCATTTTACACACGGGTTAAGGCTGCAAATATTGGCGCTGTTTTTAACGACACCTCTATAGAAGTTAATGAACTTATCAAATTCATTAATGAGTTTACTAATGATTTATCTCCTCGATGCAAAGAAGTATTTCAATTAAGCCGTTTTGAGAATTTAAGTCATAAAGAGATTGCTATTAAATTAGGTATCTCAGAAAAAACCATCGAAAATCAGATTACTTTAGCTTTAAATAAACTGCGGAAAAAGTTGAGTAAAGCATCAATTTTAATGATATTCTTTATTTAAAATTCATTTCCTAAAACTATTATCAATTTTTTTAAATTTCTTTTGGGGGGTAAGCCCTTTTAAAGTGCCTTTAGTTATATAGCCTGAAAATGGAAAGAGAAGAGTTTTTAAAATTAGCAGAAAAAATAAGCATTGGTATCGCAACCGATGAGGAAGTGCGCTTATACAATACATATTATAATCATTTAGAAGGGAAACAATCTTTTTGGAATAAATCTACTTTAAGTTTAAAAGCCACAATAGAAAGTGAATTATTAAAAAATATTAAGCAACAAATTGAAAAAGAACGACTTCCAATTGTAAAAAAGCTGAATGTTTGGTATCGTGTAGTTGCCGCTGCTGTTATATTGGTTGTGACTGGTTCAGGCATTTATTATTATCAAAAACAAAACCAAATTTTACTACATAAAGCTCAAATTGCTAAAGAAATACAACCTGGCGGTAATAATGCTGTTTTAACACTTGCAAATGGAAAGAAAATAACCCTTACAAATGCTGCAAATGGTGAGATTGCAAAGCAAGCAGGTTTATCTATTGTTAAAACTGCAGATGGTCAGTTAGTTTATACAGTTTTAGAAAAAGAAACTGCAGCGCAAGAATCTAGTGTAGCTTATAATACGATAGAAACCCCAAAAGGTGGACAATACCGAGTTGATTTACCCGATGGAACCAAAGTTTGGATAAATGCAGCCTCTTCTTTAAAATACCCAACGCATTTTATTGGTAACGAACGCAAAGTTGAATTAACTGGTGAAGGTTATTTTGAAGTAGCAAAAGATAAAACTAAACCATTTAAAGTACTAACTGATAAGCAAGAGATACAAGTTCTAGGAACCCATTTTAATGTAAATGCTTATAATGATGAAAATGATGTAAGAACAACATTGTTAGAGGGTTCTGTAAAAGTACATGGAAATCAATCAGCTCATTTTACAATATTAAAACCTGGTCAACAATCTATTTTAAAAGGGCAAGAAATAGCGGTTAAAACTGTAGATGTTGATGAAATGATAGCCTGGAAAAACGGTTTGTTTTTATTTAATCACGAAGAAATGGGATCGTCTATGCGAAAAATTTCTCGTTGGTATAATATTGAAGTAGAGTATAAAGTCAACAGTAATAAGGATGTTTATTTTGAAGGCTCACTTCCTAGAACATATACTTTAGAACAAACACTTAGAATATTAGAAAAAGCAGGATCATTTAAATTTAAAATAGAAGGAAGGAGGCTTATCGTTACACTCTAACAAAAATTAAGTTAGATCCAAAAAAATCAGAGACGTTGAAGCGTCTCCGATTCATGAAGTCTGGATCATATCAAGAAGAATAGCAAATCAACTTAACCCGAAGTATTCTTATGTACGCTAGTACTAGAGTATTTCATTAACCAAACAATCAAATGTATGAAATTTTACATTATTAATTCGTATAGGGAATCCTATGCGTTGAAGAAAACGCTCCAAATTATGAAACTTACAATTGTGCTTCTAATCGCAGCTATCATGCAAGTAAGTGCATCTGGATTTGCACAAAACAAAATTACTTTGTCGGAGAAAGGCACTTCTTTAGAGAAGGTTTTAAAAAGCATTGGTAAACAAAGCGGTTACACGGTATTTTTTATTTCAAAAGAAATGACAAATGCTAAACCTGTTGTTATTGATGTAAATCAAGCAAGTTTAGAAGAAACCCTTAACCAAGTTTTTAAGAACCAACCTTTAACTTATGCAATTGAAGCTAAAACAATTGTTGTTCAAAAAAGAAAAGCAGCTGATGTAATTAATTTGAAAACTCAAAAAACTACTAAAGTTGATATTACTGGTAAGGTGCTAGATGAAAACGACAAACCTATTCCAGGTGCAAACATAGTGACAAAAGATGGAAGTCATAAAACTTCAACTAACACTGAGGGCGAGTTTACCTTAAAAGGAGTTGAGGATGGCGAAACCTTGGTCATTTCTTATGTAGGTTATATTAACAAGGAAATTAAAGCCGATGCAAAATCTCCAATGTCAATTAAATTGGCTCCACAAGTATCCGATTTGAATGATGTTGTTATTGTAGGTTATGGCAAGCAGAAAAAAGAAAGTGTTGTAGGTGCAATATCTAGTGTAAAAGGAGAAGCCCTAAAATTTCCAACACGGAATTTAACTACTAGTCTTGCTGGACAAGTTTCGGGCTTAATAGCAGTTCAGCGTTCCGGAGAACCCGGATATGATAATGCCGAGTTTTGGATTCGAGGTATAAGCACTTTTAAAGGAGGAACTTCTCCTTTAGTATTGGTGGATGGTGTACCCAGAAATATAGCCGATATTGAACCAGATGAGATTGAAACTTTTTCTGTACTGAAAGATGCTTCTGCTACAGCGGTTTATGGTGCAGAGGGAGCGAATGGTGTGGTAATTATTACTTCAAAAAGAGGTTCCAACAAAAAACCAGTCATCTCTTTTAGAGGAGAACATAGTATTGGTACACCAATGCGATTGCCACAATTTGTTTCATCCGCTGATTATTTGACATTATACAACGAAGCTTTACATAATGATGGGCAGGTAAACATGTTTAGTGATGCACTAATTGATAAATACAGAAGCAATGCAGATCCTGATCTATATCCCAACACAGACTGGATTAAAACAATGCTGCGAGACAATACCCACAATGATAGGCTTACTTTAAACGTAAGAGGTGGCTCAGAAAAGGCTAAATATTTTGTTTCTGGAGCTTATTATACCGAAAACGGTGCTTTTAAGGAAGACCAAGCTAATAAGTACAATAATAATATTGGTGTAGAAAGATATAACCTACGTAGCAATATTGATCTCGAAGTTTCAAAAACAACTACGGTTAGTGTTGATGTGGCTGGACAATACTTATTAACAAATTACCCTGGTGTAGGAACAGCTAATATTTTCAGGCAAATGGTAATTACACCAAGTTACCTTTTTCCAGCGGTATATAGTAATGGCACATTAGCTACCTACAGCATTGAGTCGGATGCTAATAAAAGAAATCCATATAATCTGCTTGCAAACTCTGGCTATACCAAAGAGTGGAGAAGTAGTATTCAATCGGCGGTTAGGCTCGATCAAAAATTAGATTTTATCACTAGTGGTCTTTCATACAAAGCAACAGTAAGTTATGACTACGACGGATTTTTCAGTTCCAATAGAACTTACAATCCAAGTCGCTATTTTGCAACTGGAAGAGATGCTAACGGTAAGCTTATTTTTACCACAACTTTTGCAGGTAGCCCTGATCTGAGTAATCCGATACCAACTAATAGCGCACAAAAGAAAGTATATATTGAAAACTCATTAAATTACAATAGAACCTTTCATAAACACGCATTGGGCGCTATGATTTTGTATATGCAAAAAGAACAGCAAAATCATGATACCCCCTTGGCCTTTAGAAAGCAGGGATTAGTGGGTAGAGCTACCTATTCATTCGATAACAAGTATTTTATAGAAGGTAGTTTTGGATACACTGGTAGTGAAGCCTTTGCGGATGGTTACAGATTTGGTTTTTTCCCAGCTGTAGGTGTAGCTTATATGGTATCCAATGAATCTTTTTATCCTGAAAATTTAAAAAATATTCTTTCCACCGTTAAATTGAGAGCTTCTGTAGGTCGCACTGGTAATGATAATACAGGTGGTGCCAGATTTTTGTATAGACCCACTTTTAACTTTGCCGCACCCACTTTTAACCAGGGTATTACCACTGGGGGGCCATCAAATGGTTATGCAGGGGGCATTATAGAAGGACAATTTGAAGCACCTTATTTATCATGGGAAATTGAAAACAAACAAAACTATGGTGTGAACCTTGGATTTTTGAAAGATAAAATTCAGTTTGTAGGCGATTATTTTAAAAATGAAAGAAGTGGTATTTTATTGCAAAGAAATACAGTTCCTGGTGCTGTAGGTTTCCGCTCAGCGCCATGGCAAAATTATGGGCGTGTAAAGTCATGGGGATTTGATGGTAGCCTGGATGGCAACCAATCCTTTGGCAGAGATTTAACGCTGGGCTTCCGCAGCACATTCACCTATTCCACCAATAAGATTACTGAATATGATGAGTTAAAACCTACGTATGCCTACCAGGCAATTACTGGAACCAGGGTTAATGAAAACACTCTTTACATAGCCGACCGACTATATACTGATGCAGATTTTAATGTAACCCAAAATGTAAATGGCACGAAATCGTACAAGCTAAAAGCAGGATTACCAGTGCCTTCTTTAGGTGGGTTAATAGGTCCTGGCGATATCAAATATGTCGATCTCAACGGAGATGGTAAAATTGATCAGTTTGATAGAAAAAGAGGCGTTGGTAATCCATACAATCCAGAGATTGTATACGGATTTGGTTTAAACGTTCAGTACAAAGGATTTTATGCCAGCGTTTTCTTCCAGGGGGTAGCTAAAACCTCTGTCATTCTTGGAGGCAATTCACCAGAAGGTTTTTTTCCCTTTGCGTTCAATTATGATCAATCGAACTATAGAAGCTTTGCCTTAAACAGATGGACAGAAAATGATCCACAGTCACAGGTCAATCCATTAATTCCGCGATTGCATGCAACGGGTAACAATGCGAACAATACCGTTGCCAGTACTTGGTGGTTAAGAAACGGAGACTTTTTACGTCTGAAAAATGCAGAATTTGGTTATAATATACCTGCAAAAATCCTAAATAAAGTGAATTTGAAAACTGCTAGGATTTACATGATGGGCAATAATTTAGCTCTTTGGGACAGCATAAAGTTTTGGGACCCTGAAACAGGAAATGGTACCGCAGGTAATTCATATCCCAGCGCCCGCACCTTTACCTTTGGTATAGAAACTTCCTTTTAATTATCCATTAAATGATATAAAAAATTTTAAAGATGAAATTTAATACAAATAAAATAATGCTGGTCTTATGCCTTTTGGTATGTCTTAGCTCATGTAAAAAATATTTGAATGTTTCTGATGAATTAGCAGGGGGTCTTACTTCTGTAGATCAGGTTTTTGATAACCCAGACTATGCTAAAAGATGGTATGCTGATGTGATGTCGGGCGTTCCTGATTATACGAAATTTATTGTAGCCAGCTATGACGGAGGAGGAGTAAATGGGTTGAATAACCCTTGGACTTGTATGTCTGATGAAATAGATGTTAGGTATGGCTTGGCCTTTACTGGGGATAATGTAACGTCTCCCCGTAACTCCAGCAATATGAAATTCCAAAGATGGACAATGCTATATCAATTGATTAGGCAGGCCAATATCTTCTTAGAAAAAGCAAAGCCGATAATAAATGCTGGTACTAATGCAGCCCAGTTGGATCAAGTTGAATTCGATAGACTAAAAACCAATGTGCTTTTTATGCGTGCCTATTACCATTATTTATTGTTTGAAGAATATGGTCCCATTCCTATCGTGAGTAGAAGTTATAGCACTACAGAAGACCTAGATCTGCCAAGAAATTCTGTGGATGAAGTGGTGAAGTTCATTAATGACGAGTTGGATAAAGTTATTCCTTTATTGCCGCAATCTCCTATTACAGATGATAATTTTAAAGCCAACCCAACTAAAGGTGTTGCCTTAGCAGTAAAAGCAAAACTTTGGATGTATGCAGCCAGCCCATTATTAAATGGAGGTTTTACAGAAGCCGTTGCATTAACAGATAAAACAGGTAAAAAATTATTTCCAGTTGCTGATGTAACTAAATGGCAAAAAGCACTTGTAGCTACAAAAGCGATTGTTGATTATGCCAATGCAGGAAATTACCAGTTGTATGTTGACCCATCTAACGATCCTAATCAATCGGTTTATAAGCTATTTCAAACATATAATAACGAAATTATTTGGGCTAGGATTGATGCCTTTGGCCAATCGGGTTGGGGTGGTATGTACGGTGATAGGGCAGATCCCCGTATCACGCCAAAAAGCGAACCTCAGGGATTAGGTAGTACTGGAGTATTGCAGGAACTGGTGGATGACTTTTACATGAAGGATGGTTTGCCAATCAATAATACTGGATTTTTAACTAAATCTCCTTTATATAGTGAGACTGGTTTTAGCGATTATAATGGTGTACAGGTTTATAATATGTGGATAAACCGAGAACCTCGTTTTTATAACACAGTTTTCTTTGCTGGCAGAAAGTGGCATGTTTCAAATAAAATAACTTATTTCCACAAGGGTACGCCTAATGAAAAAGGTATACCTGCTCAAACTTCACCAAACGGATACTTGTTGTATAAAAGAAACAATAGAACAGTCTCTAATGCATCTGGAGGCGTTCAGGGTGTAACTCGTCCCTCTATTATATTTAGGCTGGCAGAATTTTATCTACTGTACGCCGAAGCGTTGAATGAAGTAGATCCAGCAAATCCTGATGTTTTAAAATATGTAAACTTGGTAAGAACTCGTGCTGGTATTCCTAATTTGCAGGTATTAAACCCTAGCATTGCAGGAAATAAAGATTTACAGCGCTCGGCTATTCAGCGTGAAAGTCGTATTGAATTAGCTACAGAAGGGCAACGCTTTTTTGATGTAAGACGATGGCTGATTGCTGAAACACCAGGAAGCAAGCAAGGTGGAGACTTTTATGGGATGAATATGGATGGTGATGTCAACACATTTTATACCCGAACAATAATTCCATCTTCCACAAGGGTTTTTGAACGAAAACAATACCTATTTCCAATTCCTTTTAGCGAAATGCAAAAAAGTAAAGTTCTAGTACAAAATCCAGGTTGGAACTAAACTACAAACCGTTTATAACCTAATAATAGTAAGTTTTAATTATAGTAGTGGTTTAAAGAGCTGGCCTTAAAGCCGGCTCTTTTTTTAAAGATTATTTCAATTAGATCAATTAACCATAACAGATTTTTTTAAGTATTTCCCTACAAAAATATTTTTATGAAAAACATCATAAGTTTAAAAAATTCACTAAAAGCAGTTTTATTTTTATCGATATTGTCCTTTAGCTTATTGTCTTGCTCTAAAAAAGGGGATACCCCAGCAGCACCTGCTAATAAAGTGCCATTTGCTAATGCTGGAGCTGATCAAACCATAACCTTACCCGTAAATACCGTAATATTAACTGGTAGCGGTACAGATGCTGACGGAACAATTGCATCTTACTTATGGACATATATCTCTGGCCCTTCAACGTATACGATTGCTACGCCAGCACAGGCACAAACAAGCATCAACAATTTAGTGCAAGGTACTTACCTGTTTGAGCTTCGGGTAACCGATAACCAAGGGGCTACAGGACGAATTGTGGTAACAATAACTGTAAACCCAAAAGCTGGAACGCTTATATTTGAGGATAACTTTAATACTACTGGAGGTTTTGACAATACTAAATGGTCTTATTGTTCTAGAAGTACCCCAGCATGGGCAAGCTATCTGACTTCTTCATCTGATTACGCATCATTGGATGGGAGTAATTTAGTTTTGAAAATGGATAATAAAGTAATTGCTGGCGATGCGGTTCCTTACCATTCTGGTGGTATTGAAACCATGGGAAAGTTTTCATTTCTGTATGGGAAAGTTGAAGTAAGGGCAAAATTTACCCAAGGTACCGGCTCGTGGCCCGCAATATGGATGATGCCAGTAACTTCCACTTATGGCGGCTGGCCAAACAGTGGTGAAATTGACATTATGGAGCATGTGAATAATGAAAACGTAATCCATCAAACTGTTCATAATGGTGCCGTTACCAATGCTAGCGGGGTAAGTTCTGTAACTACAGCTTCAAGTTATAATACTAGTGATTACAATACATATAGTATTATTTGGACTGAGACTAAAATAGAATTTTATGTAAATGATGTACTTAAAAGTACCTACAATAAACCAGCTAATGCAACAAGTGCCCAGTGGCCATATGATAAGCCATTTTATTTAATTTTAAATCAATCTGGTGGACTAGGTTGGCCTGGGGCAATTAACAATAGTCATCTCCCTTTTCAAATGCAGGTAGATTGGGTAAAGATTTCACAATAAAAATAATTTCTAAATTAAGTTAGATGGTTTAATTTTTTTCATTTTACATATAATAAACAGGGACTTAATAGGGGGTTAACAGGGACTTTACAGGGACCAAACTCGGATAAACCCCTATATGCTCCCTGTTAAATCCCTGTATAGTTCGAGTATTCTGCTTGTATGATTAGGTGTTGTTGATAATTGATATTTCAAAACTCGACCCTGATAGCTATCGAATGACAAAAAAAGTTTAAAACAAAAAAGCCCCACATTTCTGTGAGGCTTTTCGTGATCCCGCTGGGATTCGAACCCAGGACCACTACATTAAAAGTGTAATGCTCTACCAGCTGAGCTACGGAATCTACTTTGAATTAAATGCCGAAGCGTTTGTTTTAAAGTGGTGCAAATATATGCTTCTCCTGTTTTTAATGCAAGGTTTTTTTTAGTTGAATACGTACATTACTGATTTATAAGCAAATTAATTACAAAGGCATACTTTAAACGATAAATAATAGCGCTTTTTAAGGTGAAAAATAGCGTAATAAATAATTAAAATAGGCTGTTTCATCTTCTTTCCCTTATTTTTAATAACCCAATATTTCTATTTGTGCAATAAGCGTACTTAAAACTACGAGTTAAAGCAGTTGCTAAATGTTGTGTACACTAAAGAATAGCTTAAAATTTAATTTAATTATCAATTTTATAAATGATTTAAGACTTGATATCCAATATCGCTTACTATTTAGACAATATGTTTGAATGATGTGCTTATTGTAATGCTTTTATTTGTGTAGCAGAGGATATTTTAGTGAACGAAATTTCTTTCGGCAAAATCAAACCAAACTAAATCTAAATTATGAACCAAACCAAGGGCAACAAATATCTTTTCCCACTCATTTTAGTAACCAGTCTATTCTTCTTTTGGGGTTTTGTACATAACCTCGATCCAATTTTAATTCCACATTTACGCAAAGCTTTTTTACTGAATGATTTAGAATCTTCATTAGTAGACTCTTCTGTGTTTATAGCTTATTTTGTAATGGCATTACCTGCTGGGTTTATTATGCGTAAGTACGGGTATAAATCGGGTATTATTATAGGGTTACTGCTCTTCGGAACTGGTTCAATTCTATTTGTACCTGCAGCAAACACCTTACAATATGTATTCTTTTTAGGCGCTTTATTTATCATCGCCTGTGGCTTAACATTTTTAGAAACTGCAGCAAATCCTTATGTAACTGTTTTAGGCCCACCAGAAACGGCTACTCAACGTATAAATTTTTCTCAGTCGTTTAATGGATTAGCAGCTTATATTGCGCCCACTTATATAGGTAAAATGATATTATCTGGTAAGGAATTAACGGCAGCGCAACAACAAGCCATGTCTCCAGAGCAATTAAATGCTTATTTAAGTAATGAAGCAGCGAGTGTTAAAGCACCTTATTTAATATTAGGTATTATCATTTTTATCGTGGCGGTGATATTTCTCTTTACAAAACTACCAGATATTAAACACGAAGAAGAAGAAGAAACTGGCTTGGCAAGTTTTTCTGGTGCATTTAAATCCATAAAATTAAGATGGGGAATACTAGCTCAATTCTTTTATGTAGGCGCTCAAGTTTGCGTAGGGAGTTTTTTTATCAAAATGAGTACACATGCAGCAGGTTTAAGTGAAGCTTCATCGACAACCTATTTAGGTTTTTTTGGTTTAGCATTTATGCTAGGACGTTTTTTCGGAACTTTCTTAATGCGTTATGTCAATCCACGGAAATTATTAATCATATATGCCGTTATCTGCTCAATTTTAACAGTAATAGCCATTTTCGCTACAGGAATGGTAGTGGTTTATACATTAATAGGCATTGCGTTTTTCATGAGCATTATGTTCCCAACCATTTTTTCAATAGGAATTGAAGGTTTAGGGCATAACACCAAAATAGGCTCATCCTTAATTGTAATGGCAATTGTTGGTGGTGCAGCTTTACCTCCAATTTTAGGATTAATTTCAGATGCTACCCAAAATATTCAATATGGCTATTTAGTGCCTCTAATCTGTTTTATCGTTATACTCATTTTCGGTATAAATAATAGAAATACAGAGAAAAATGGACAGCCAAAACTTTCAGTTAATCCGTAAAATGAAACACCGAGTATTAAAAATTCATAAAAATGATAATGTATTAGTTGCCTTAAGTAATTTAGCCAAAGGCGATGTAATTCATTTCGAACAAGAAGATTTTACCCTTCAAGAAGATATTCCTGCTAAGCATAAATTTTTTATGCAAACAATGGAGCCAGGAGAAGAAGTGATGATGTATGGTGTGTTGGTTGGTAAAACACAAACTATCGTTGCAAAAGGAAGTAGAATGAACACTACAAATACGCATCATGCTGCCGAACCTTTTGCCTATAGAAATGCGAATTACGATTGGCATGCACCAGATGTTAATCAGTTTGCAGACCGAAGTTTTTTAGGCTATCACCGTAGTAATGGCGAAGTAGGTACAGCTAATTATTGGTTATTTATTCCGACAGTTTTTTGTGAAAACAGAAACCTAGATATGATTAAAGAAGCCTTATATGGAGAATTAGGTTATGCTGTAGGTGATAAATATAAATCTTACACACAGCAATTAATTGTAGCCTACCAAAATGGGGCAAATATTGATGAAGAAATATTACTTCCTAGTCGGGAAAACAAACGCAATCGTTTGTTTAGCAATGTAGATGGGATTAAATTTCTAAATCATAGTGGAGGTTGTGGCGGTACAAGACAAGATGCTGAAACATTGAGCAAATTGTTAGCAGCCTATGCAGATCATCCTAATGTTGCGGGCATTACCGTTTTAAGTTTAGGTTGTCAGCATTTACAAGTAAGTGATTTTACCGCAGAGCTGAAAAAACGCAATCCATCATTTGATAAACCTTTGTTAGTTTTCGAACAGCAAGGCGCACAAAGTGAAGAGCAATTAATTAAAGATGCCATACAAGAAACCTTTAAAGGGTTAATTGAGATTAATAAAATCGAAAGAAAACCAGCACCCTTAAGTAAATTATGCTTAGGCGTAAAATGTGGTGGCAGCGATGGTTTTAGTGGTATTTCTGCAAATCCAGCTGTTGGTTATTGTGCAGATTTATTAGTTGCTCTTGGTGGAAAAGTGCTGTTAGCAGAGTTTCCAGAATTGTGTGGGGTAGAACAAGAAATGATAGATCGCTGCGAAACTGAAGAGTCTGCTCGCAAATTTATTCGTTTAATGACAGAATATAACGCATTGGCACATCAAGTTGGTTCAGGTTTCCACATGAATCCATCGCCAGGAAATATTAA
The DNA here is from genome assembly GCF_014172375.1 of Pedobacter planticolens. GTDB lineage: Bacteria > Bacteroidota > Bacteroidia > Sphingobacteriales > Sphingobacteriaceae > Pedobacter > Pedobacter planticolens. The sequence continues at coordinate 1,233,104 of NZ_WNXD01000001.1, read as the reverse complement.
AGATGGTTTAATTACCGATGCAATTAAATCTGCAGGTGCGGCTCGTAAAGCGGGTTCGTCACCAGTAACTGATGTTTTAGATTATACAGAACCTGCTACTAAAGCTGGATTAAATTTAGTGTGTACGCCAGGTAATGATGTAGAAGCGACCACAGGTAAAGCAGCAGCAGGAGCGACCCTAATTTTGTTTACAACAGGTTTGGGTACGCCTACGGGAAATCCGGTTTGTCCAACCATTAAAGTGGCTACAAATACAGGTTTAGCACAACGAATGAAAGATATTATTGATATAGATGCTGGTGCTGTAATTTCAGGCGATAAAACGATTGCCGAAATGGGTGCAGATATTCTTAACTATTGTATCAAAGTTGCCAGTGGCGAAGAAATACCTAAAGCAGTGCAGTTAAATCAAGATGATTTTATTCCTTGGAAAAGAGGAGTTAGTCTTTAAATTAGTAAAAAACAATAAATTTAATACATGTTTTCATTTCAAGATAAAAAAGCGATAATTACAGGTGGCGGTAGCGGAATTGGAAAAGCGATTGCACTTGCATTAGCTCAAAATGGGGCAGAAGTACATATTTTAGAATTGAGCGCAGAAAATGCAGAAAAAACAGTAGCAGAAATTAAAGCTGCAGGAAATACTGCTTTTGCTCATAGTTGTAATGTGGCTATGCAAGCAGAAACCGCTGCTATTTTCGAGAAAATAGGCGCTATTCATGTTTTGGTTAATAATGCAGGAATTGCCCATATCGGCAAAGCTGATACCACGCCAGAAGAAGATTTTGATAAAGTGATGAATGTAAATGTAAAGGGCGTTTATAATTGCATTCGTGCTGCTATTCCGCAACTTCGCAAAAGTGGAGGAGGGGTAATTTTAAATATGGCATCGATAGCCGCATTGGTTGGTTTAGCAGATAGGTTTGCGTACAGCACAGCTAAGGGCGCAGTAAAAGCAATGACCATGAGTGTAGCTAAAGATTATCTTACAGAAAATATAAGATGTAATTCTATCTCTCCAGCAAGAGTGCATACTCCTTTTGTGGATGGTTTTCTCGAGAAAAACTACGCAGATAATAAAGAAGAAATGTTCGAGAAATTATCTAAATCGCAACCTATTGGTCGTATGGCAAAGCCAGAAGAAATTGGTTATTTGGCTTTATATTTATGCAGTGATGAAGCTGCCTTTATCACTGGCTTAGACTATGCAATTGATGGTGGTTTTACAACATTGAATAATTAAAATTAACTTTAGAATAATAAGAAGTGCCTTTTGTAGGCTATAAAATTTAATAAAAGAACATGAAATTAATCAGATTTGGAGAAATAGGGAAAGAAAAACCAGGTGTAATTATCAATAATGAATACTTCGATGTATCAGATTTGGTAACAGATTATAATGAGGATTTCTTTAGTGAAGGCGGAATTGAAAAACTGGAAAAAGAAATATCAGGTGCAAACCTTAAAAAAATAGACTCGAATGTGCGTTTAGGTTCGCCATTGGCTAGACCTTCTAAATTACTTTGTGTGGGCTTAAATTATTCAGATCATGCCAAAGAAACCAACGCACCAATACCAACAGAACCTATTTTGTTTTTTAAATCTACAACTGCTATTGTTGGACCAAACGATGATTTAGTTATCCCAAAAGGAAGTAAAAAAACAGATTGGGAAGTAGAATTGGCCATTATAATTGGTAAAAAAGCAAGCTACGTTGAAGAAGCAGATGCTTATGATTATATAGCTGGCTACTGTTTACACAACGATTATAGTGAAAGAGAGTTTCAATTAGAACGCAATGGACAATGGGCAAAAGGTAAAGGTTGCGATACTTTTGCGCCTTTAGGTCCATACATTGCTACAAAAGACGAAATAGCTGATGTGCATCAATTAAACCTATGGTTAACCGTAAATGGTAAGAAATTACAAGATGGCACAACTGCTAACTTAATTTTTAACGTTCCTTTTATTGTGCATTATATTAGTCAGTTTATGACTTTATTACCTGGAGATGTAATTACGACTGGAACTCCTGCTGGTGTAGGTTTAGGTCAAAAACCAGAACCTTGGTACCTTAAACCTGGTGATGTTGTTGAATTAGGTATTGATGGTTTAGGAACTAGTAAACAAACTGCCAAAGCATACACCGTATGAAAAGACATTGTTTTGCCTTAGATTTAGTTAATGATGAAGCATTAATTGCTAAATACGAGGAATATCATGCTGCAGTTTGGCCAGAAATTATAAAGAGTATTACTGATTCTGGTATTGAAGTATTGGATATTTATCGTGCTGGTAATCGGTTGTTTATGATTATGGAAGTAAATGATACATTTAGCTTTGAACAAAAGAATGCAACCGATTTAGCAAATCCAAAAGTGCAAGAATGGGAAACCTTAATGTGGAAATATCAACAAGCATTGCCCTTCGCAAAACCAGGTGAAAAATGGATTTTAATGGATAAGATTTTTAGTTTATAATGATTGATTCCCATGTACATTTCTGGCAATTTGATCCAATAAGAGATTCTTGGATAGATGATGAAATGGCAATTCTACGTCAGGATTATTTACCGAATAACCTTATTAAAGAATTAAAAGCTAACCAAGTACAGGGTTGCATTGCAGTTCAGGCAGATCAATCTATAACAGAAACTGAATTTTTACTTGACTTAGCGCAACAAAATACTTTTATTAAGGGAATTGTAGGTTGGATAGATTTGAAAAGCCCAAACTTGGATGAACAATTAGAAAAATACGCAAAACAACCCATAATTAAAGGTTGGCGGCATATTGTGCAGGCAGAACCAACAGGTTTTCTTTTACAACAAGATTTTATTGAAGGAATTAGAAGCTTAAAACAACACAATTATACCTACGATATTTTGGTAAAACATCATCAGTTACCAGAAGTAATTGAATTTTTAAACAAAGCAGAAGATCAACCCTTTATAATCGATCATTGCGCTAAACCAGATCTTAAAAATAAAGAGATTGAAGATTGGGCTAAAAACATCCGCATCATTGCACAGCAAGAACATGTATATTGTAAATTGTCTGGGCTTTTAACAGAATGCGATTGGGCGAATTGGGATGAAAAAACAATATTTAATTGTCTAGATGTAATTTTTGAAAGCTTTGGACCAGATCGAATTCTATTTGGAAGCGATTGGCCTGTGTTATTATTAGCTTCAAACTATACAAACTGGATTAACCTATTAAAAAAATATACAAAAGATTTTACAGCAGCACAAAAGCAATCAATTTTTAACGATAATGCTGTGAAATTCTATAATATCAATTAAAATGAACTTAAATCTAACTCATAAAGTAATTATTGTTACCGGTGCCGCTAAAGGAATTGGAGCTGCTATTGTTAAAGTTTTAGCTGCTGAAGGTGCTTTACCTATTATAATAGGTAGAAACGAAAATGATAATCTAAAATTAGTTAATGAAATTAAAGCTTTAGGGCAACAAGTTGATTTCATCACAGCCGAATTAACCAATCCAGAAGCCAGCAAGCAAGTGGTAGAAACCGTAATCAGTAGATACGGAAAAATAGATGGATTAATTAATAATGCAGGTGTTAATGATGGTGTGGGCTTAGAAAATGGAAGTTATGAAGGTTTTATCTCTTCATTGCATAAAAATGTAGTTCATTATTATATGTTGGCACATTATGCCTTACCCGCTTTAAAGCAAAGTAAAGGTGTAATTATAAATATTGGAAGTAAAACAGCAGAAACTGGTCAAGGTGGAACATCAGCTTATGCTGCAGCAAATGGTGCTCGTAATGCTTTAACAAGAGAATGGGCGGTAGAATTATTGCCGTATGGTATTCGCGTAAATGCTGTAATCGTAGCTGAATCATTCACGCCTCTTTATAAAACTTGGATTAGTACTTTCGATAATCCTGAAGAAAAATTAAAAGCTATCACTGATAAAATTCCATTCGAAAAAAGAATGACAACACCTGAGGAAATTGCACAAACTGTTGTATTTTTACTGTCAGACAAATCGAGCCACACTACTGGTCAATTAATTCACGTAGACGGCGGTTATGTACATTTAGACAGAGCGATATCCTAATTTTTGTTTGAGAATATCTTTCTTCTTTTTTAACTAAAAACTAATGACGAAAGGTTTATATTCTATTTTTTTTCTATTTGTTATAAGTGTTTTTTCTTGTAATCGCACCACACCAAAAGATGAAAAAACTACTGCAAAAAGTGCAATGGCATCTTGTGAAAGCAATTTACCATCTCGTTTTGGAGAAACCAATTCAAGTTTAGACATTAAACAGGGCAAAGCAGATCATAAAGGAATGGTATGGGTTAAAGGTGGTTCTTTTGTAATGGGATCAGCAGATAAGGAAGGTAGAGCAGATGAATTTCCTAGGCATAAAGTTGAATTAGATGGTTTTTGGATAGATGTTACAGAAGTTACCAATGCACAATTCAGCGCTTTTGTTAAAGCAACAGGATATATTACAACTGCCGAACGCAAACCAGACTGGGAAGAAATCAAAAAACAGGTTCCGCCTGGCACACCTAAACCTCCTGATAGCGTATTAGTTGCTTCTTCTTTAGTTTTTAGTCCACCTAATTATGCTGTTAATTTAAACGATGCTTCGCAATGGTGGAGTTGGGAAAAAGGAGCAGATTGGCAACATCCGCAAGGACCAAAAAGCAATATTATTGGAAAAGATAATTATCCTGTTGTTCAAGTTTCATGGAATGATGCGATGGCGTATTGCAAATGGGCTGGTAAACGTTTACCAACCGAGGCCGAATGGGAGTATGCAGCTCTTGGTGGCTTAAAAGACGTGAGCTACCCTTGGGGAAATGAAGATATCGAAAAGGGCAAACCGAAAGCGAATACTTGGCAAGGAAATTTCCCAAATAAAAATACAAATTGGGATGGTTTTTACAGATTAGCTGCCATAAAACAATTTAAACCAAATGGATACGGCTTATTTGATATGGCCGGAAATGTTTGGGAATGGTGTAGCGATTGGTATGATTACGATTATTATGAAACTTTAAAAAATACGGTGAGCCATAATCCAACAGGTCCAACTAAAAGTAATGATCCTATGGAGCCATTAGTGCCAAAAAGAGTAGTTAGAGGTGGGTCTTTTATGTGCAACGCAACGTATTGTAAAGGTTATCGTGTTAGTTCAAGAATGAAAACATCTGCAGATACTGGCCTTGAACATACAGGTTTCAGGTGTGTTGCAGCTAAATAATATCAGAATGAAAAGAATAGCGCTAGTTACTTATCTCCTTTTACTTTTTAGCGCTTTAAAAGCACAAGAAGCTCCTTATCTTAATCCAAATTTACCCTTAGATTCGCGTGTACAGGATTTATTAAAGCGAATGACTTTAGAAGAAAAAGCATTGCAAATGAATAGTAATGCACCTGCAATCGACCGACTGAAAATGCCAGCTTATAATTGGTGGAATGAAGCTTTGCATGGTGTAGCTAGAGCTGGTTTGGCGACTTCTTTTCCCCAACCTATTGGTTTAGCAGCAACTTTTAATGAGCAAGGAATTTACAATATGGGTACTGCCGTTAGTGATGAAGCTAGAGCAAAACACCATCAATTTATACGTGAAGGAAACAGAGCGATTTATACAGGCTTAACTTTTTATTCCCCAAACGTTAATATTTTTAGAGATCCTCGGTGGGGAAGAGGTCATGAAACTTTTGGCGAAGATCCTTATCTGACAGGTAAATTAGGCGTGGCATTTGTGAAAAGTATGCAGGGCGATGATCCTAAATACTTTAAAACGATTACTACTGCGAAACATTTTGCGGTACATAGCGGTCCTGAACCAACTCGACATGAGTTTGATGCAAAACCCAATAAAAGAGATCTTTGGGAAACCTATTTACCTGCTTTTAAAATGCTAACACAAGAAGGACATGTCTATTCTTTCATGTGTGCCTATAATCGTTTATACGGGAAACCATGTTGTAGTGATGCTTTTTTGTTAAATGATATTTTGCGCAATCAGTGGGGATTTAAAGGTTTTGTTGCAACAGACTGTGGTGCACTTTACGATTTTTTCATGTTTCATAAAACGGCAAAAGACAGTGTTGAAGCAGTAGCACAAGCTATTAAAGCAGGTTCAGATAATCAATGTTGGGGGTATGGTGCTGCTGTAATTCCAGCTATTAAACAAGGTTTATTAAAAGAAAGTGAATTAGATACTGCAGTTGCCCGTTTGTTAAGAGCAAAATTTAAGCTAGGTATTTTTGATGCTGAAGAATTAAATCCTTATTCGAAAATTCCGTACAGCGTAGTAAATAATGAAGCCCATCAAACTCAAGCTTTACAAATGGCAAGAGAATCTATTGTGTTGTTAAAGAATAATAAAAATACCTTACCACTTAAAAAAGGTTTAAAGAATCTAGCTGTAATTGGCCCTAATGCAAATGATGCTGAAGTATTATTAGGCAATTACAATGGTGATCCTGCACATATTGTTACACCATTAGAAGGTATTAAAAAAGCATTTGCTCAAACTAATGTAGTATATGCCAAAGGTTGTAATGTAATCGATACTCCTAATTATAACTATAAAAGTGATTTCGATGAAGCTTTAGCTACTGCAGCAAAGGCTGATGTTATTGTTTTTGTTGGCGGAATTTCTCCTAGATTAGAAGGAGAGGAACTTAAAATAAAAGTACCAGGTTTTTTAGGTGGAGATAAAACCGATTTGAATTTACCAACTATACAAACTCAATTATTAAAAGAGCTTAAAAAACTAGGCAAACCTATTGTTTTAGTATTATTAAATGGAAGTGCATTGGCTATTAATTGGGAGCAAGAAAACGTAGATGCGATTGTAGAAACTTGGTATGGAGGCGAAAAAGGTGGTGCCGCATTGGCGGATGTATTGATTGGAAATTATAATCCTGCTGGAAGATTACCGATAACATTTTATAAATCAATTAATGATATTCCTGCTTTTGATAATTACAGTATGGAAGGTAAAACATACCGTTATGTTACCAAACCTGTACTTTATCCTTTTGGTTACGGATTAAGTTATACTAATTTCACTTACAGTGATTTAAAATTATCAGCCAATAAATTAGATGCAACTAATCCATTAAAAATTAATTTATCACTAAAAAATACAGGTAATTATGATGGCGATGAAGTTGTACAGCTTTACATCAAACAAGAGGGTGTTAATATGCCAATTAAAGAGTTAAAAGGTTTCAAACGCATTCATCTCAAAAAGGGTGAACAACAAAATTTAACTTTCGAATTAAAGTCGACAGATATTCAACATTACAATCTACAAAGTGATTCAATGCAAACATTGCCTGGCAAAGTTCAACTCATTATTGGCTCATCATCTGCTAAAGCAGAGCTAATAGGAAATTTTGAATTGAAGTAAGACTATTCTAACTTTTGTCATTCAGAGCGAAGCGAAGAATCTCTACTCGAAATGACAAAAGATATTAATCTATCTTTTCTTGCTTTTTAATGCCAATCGTGTACAATACAAATCCCATAAATAAGAAAAACAATACGCCTAATATCTGATAACCGCCATCACCAAACCAATTGGTAAATACAGGCTCAATATTCACTTTGCTTAAATTATCTCTAACGGATGGGATAACCATAAGGATGGCAACAATTACACCTGCAATTGCGCCACCAGCCACTAAACCTGTTGCAAATAAATTACCTGGAGCAATTTCTTCTTCTTCAACAGATTTGATTTTTTGTTTTTCTCTCCAGTTAACCAAACCCTTAATAGCTCCACCTGCAAAAATAGGAAGCGTGGTCGATAAAGGTAAGTAAGCTCCAACTGCAAATGATAAAGCATTAATTCCACATAATTCGATAGTAATCGCAATGAAAACACCTACTAAAACGTACTGCCAATCTAAATTAAACGACAACATACCTTTAATTAAAGTTGCCATTAAAGTAGCTTGCGGTGCTGCATAAGTTTCGGTTCCAATAGCGTGATGAATACCTTGTTTTAACATTTCTGCAGTCGGTGTATCTAATATTCGTACTGTAAGTCCAATTACTATTGAAGAAACAATTGCACCAATAAATAAAGCAATTTGCTGATACTTTGGCGTTGCTCCAATAAGATAACCTGTTTTTAAATCTTGAGATGTGGCTCCAGCATTGGCTGCTGCAATACAAATCATTCCTCCAACAACCAAAGCCATAGGTTCATAAATTTTACCTGTCCAACCAACAGCGATAAAAACCAAACAAGTTCCCATAATTGTGGCAATTGTCATCCCCGAAATTGGATTATTACTCGAACCGATTAAACCTACAATACGACTAGAAACAGTAACGAAGAATGCGCCAAATACAACAACTAAAACGCCAATTAATAATTTATTTAAAATGCTATCACCTGGAATTTGAGGTAAAACAGCCATTAAAAGAATTAAAACTAAACTTCCAATTCCAACTAATTTAATAGATAAATCTCTATCTGTACGCTTAATAGTGCCACCAGCTTTACCTTCTTTAATCGAACTCACACTTTCTTTAAAAGAGGAGATAATAGTCGGAATTGTTTTTGATAAAGTAATAAAACCACCCGCTGCAACAGCACCAGCACCAATTTGCTTTACAAATGCTTGGTAAATTGCTCTAGGGTAATCGGCAAAAGTTTGCGTAATGGGGTCCCAATTTCCAGCACCGCCGGGTTTAGTAATATCCAATAGTAAACCTAGTTTTGTTAATTGTTTTGCCGCAACTAATGGATCTATCAGTGTAGCTAATAATGGAATTAAAGCTAACCATGCTAAAACACCACCTGCAACTAAAATCCCTGATATTTTAGGGCCAATGATATAACCAACACCCATATATTCTGGCGTAATTTCTCCACTTACCTGTGCAGATGGTAAAAATTTGTTTGCTTGTTTGGTTGCCCAAGTAGGTGCTTCCGCCACTACATGAAATACTTTTTGTAGTAAAGCATACACCAATGAAAAACCTAAACCCCAGAAAGCAGTACGAGCAAAAGTTCCACCTTTTTCACCTGCCTGTAAAACAGAGGCGCATGCCGTACCTTCGGGATAAGGTAAATTTTCATGCTCTTTTACAATCAATGACCTGCGTAAAGGAATCATCATTAACGTTCCTAAAATCCCACCTAAAATAGCAAGAATAAGAATAGTCATGTAATTGAAAAAAGCTTCACTTGAACTTTGACCACCAATTCCTGTACTTAGAAATAAAAATCCTGGTAAGGTGAAAACAACTCCTGCTGCAATAGATTCGCCAGCAGAACCTGTAGTTTGTATAATGTTGTTTTCTAAAATGGTGGTCTTAAAGAATTTTTTACCTAATGTAATTGCTAAAACTGCAATTGGAATGGAAGCTGATACCGTTAATCCAGCTTTTAAGGCTAAATAAACAGTTGCTGCGCCAAAAATAATTCCAGCAATACAACCTAATAAAATAGATTTGATGGTAAATTCTGCAACATTACTTTCTGCAGGGACAAAAGGTTTAAATTCTTCTTTACTCATTTGATAAAAATTTAAAAATTAAAGTTAATTTTTTTTGATGAGCATACAAGGATTAAAAATCCTTAGTTATATTGCAGCGATGAAAAATAAAGCGATTTTTTTAGATAGAGACGGCGTATTAAATCATGAGATTTACGACTATATATGCAAAGTAGAAGATTTTGAAGTATTGGAATATCAAATTCCACCTTTAAAAAGATTATATGATGAAGGTTATTTGTTGATTATAATTACAAATCAAGGCGGAATTGCTTTAAATAGATATACGGAAGAGATTTTGGCAGAAATGCATGCTATTTTGTTTAAAGCATTTGAAGCGAAAGGAGCAAAAATTACACATGCGTATCATTGCCCACATCACCCTACAGTTTCAGAACCATGCCAATGTAGAAAACCTTTATCCGGTATGTTATTAGAAGCAATTGCTACCCATAATATCGATCCTAATTTATCAGTTATGATTGGAGACAAACCAAGAGATGTAGAAGCTGCCAATGGAGCAGGAGTGAAGGGTATTTTAATTGAACCTGATGAACAGATTGATTATGATAAAGTGAAAGCGGTTTTAATGAGTTGATTAATTAAACTAGCAATTAGTTTTCTACCGTAACGTAGATGCTACATCCACCAACCATGTTTTTTCTCCAAGTTCCTTGACTATTATTTCTTAAATAGCTATCAGCAGCACCGATTTTTGCGCCAAAAGAAATCATCTTTCTGTTACTTGGTAGATATTCAAATGAAACCACAAAATCTTTGTCAAGATAAATTTCTTCATTAGTTAAATCAAAAGTTTGCCAGCCTTTTTGATATTGCATCTTTCTAATAATGCTTTTTTCTACAACGCGATTACCTGGTAAACCATTTTCAAAACCATAAAAGTTAATCCTAACGTTAATATCCTCTTTGATATCAGATAACACAAAAATATTAGCATTCATAATCTGAACAGGTTCTTTTACATGAATCAGCCTTGCTTGTTCCATAATATCATTTTTCTGATAACTAGATGATGGAATACTCACCATTGGAGTTCTGCCTGTAATACCTAATTTATATGTTTTCCTTTTTCTATTTGAAATATGAACTTCACTTAAATGAGTCACACTTTCTGCAAGAATTACTTTAATATCTTTTGAATTAACAAGTTCTCGAATAGGTATTTTCTTTACTTCAAAGCCAACGCTCGAAAATGTAAATGCATCATTAAGTAATGAATCAGCAACCTGCAAAGTGAATTTTCCATCTATGTCACTCACAGTCCCCATTTTACTACCTTTAATACCAATATTTACATAAGGAATAACTTTGCCCTTTTCTGTATTCACTGAACCAGAAATTGTTTGTTGAGCAAAAAGCGGAGAAGAAAAACATAAACAGATAAAGAGAATTCTAAACATGAGGAATTTTTCTTCACAAATTAATTAAAAAGTGATGAATTAATTTATTATGAAAATATTATTAACAAAATTTAACTTTTGGTTAAGAGTGTATCATATGCAACTCTTAACCATGGTTTGTGGCACATAGACACTGAGTTTGAAAATTTTCTGCAATACATCAGTATAAGCTTATTTTTTTCTATTCTATCTGAACGCACTACATTATTTATTATTCCTTAATACAAGTATTGAGTTCTAATTTACTTCGTGTTTGCATTATAAAAGCATCGTAAAAGTATGTGTGTTAAAACGCACTTAGTTCGGGGTTGGGTCGGGGTTAGTTCGGACTTGTGACAATTGAATCCGAACCAACTACGACTGAATCCCGAATTAAATATAAGCCAATAGTTAAGCTCTTACGAATGTGGTATTATCCTAGTAGGTGTAGCTGAAGTAAAGTTGAACTTGGCATAAAGCAAGTATTAAGTGATGCACCTTAAAGTGGTATCAGGATAATTAGTAAAAATGTAATAAATGGGGTCTTTACCAACAAATTGTATTCGCTAATTATTACGCTTGATCCATTTTCTTAAATGGAGATAAAAATAAAAATGCCCCGAATATTTCGAGGCTTTTCAATTTATAATGAATTGCAAAAAGGGCTATTTTCCGCTTGCTTTAGCATGATCTGCTAAGAAAGTTGCTAAACCGCTATCCGTTAATGGGTGTTTTAATAATGCAGTAATTGCAGCTAAAGGAGCAGTAATTACATCAGCGCCTAGTTTTGCGCATGCAACAATATGTAATGGACCGCGAATAGAAGCGGCTAAAATTTCAGTTGGGTAACCATAATTATCAAATATTAAACGGATATCTTCAATTAATTGCAAACCATCTGTAGAAATATCATCTAAACGACCTAAAAATGGAGATACATAACTTGCGCCAGCTTTTGCAGCTAATAACGCTTGGCCTGGAGAGAAAATTAATGTACAATTCGTTCTAATTCCTTTGCCAGAAAAATATTTAATCGCTTTAATACCATCTTTTATCATCGGTATTTTTACCACAATTTTAGGATTAAGGGCAGCTAATGCTTCACCTTCTTTTACCATACCATCAAAATCAGTAGCAATAACTTCTGCACTTACATTGTCATCAACTATGTTACAGATAGCTTTATAATGAGCAATTACATTTGCATCGCCAGTAATTCCTTCTTTGGCCATTAAACTTGGGTTGGTTGTAACTCCGTCTAAAACGCCTAAATCCTGTGCTTCTTTAATTTGATCTAAATTCGCTGTATCAATAAAAAATTTCATAATCTAATATCCCGTAGGGAAATAATTAAGGTAAGAAGAAACCCTGATTAGTTTACATCGCCCCTTCAGGGGGTAAGGGGAAAAAATGGGCAAGCAACTTTTATCGCACCGCTACAACCTTCTACCCTTGCTTCGTTCCCGCCCTGGGGGAGTTCAAAGGGAGCTGATCGTAAAAGACTTGCCCGGCACAAAGGTAGAAAAAACACTCATTCTACAAAAAGAAATGTGTTTATTTTTAGTCATCATTATTATGTATTTGATTGATAGTGATTTGTGATTAATTTTTTGTAATTTAATTCAGAAATCGATAATTTTTGATGGTATAACCGATTTTAAATCTGCTTCCTAAGGTTTTGTTATGCATAAATAATAAATATTCAATTGCCAAATTCATAATCTATAACGTTCCCAATTGCCAAGTTGATAAATAAGTAAGGTTTATTTCATTAAAATATATTTAATTCAAAAAAAAATTACTGATAATGTAATTTGACGTAATTTTTCACTATCTTAGTGTTTCCTATACACTAACTAAAAACCAAGTGAAATCGTCGTAGGCAAGTCAAGAATATTCCTCAAAAACTTGCCTGTAGATAGCTTCATACTAAATGAAAAAATGTACACAAATGGAAAACTTGAATGAACAACAAGGATTATACCGTAAAAGTTTCGAACACGATGCCTGTGGCATTGGTTTCGTTGCGCATGTAAAAGGGCGAAAATCGCACCAAATTATTTCAGATGCCATTACTATTCTAGAAAATCTAGATCACCGTGGCGCTTGTGGTGCTGAACCAAATACGGGAGATGGGGCAGGGATTATGATTCAAGTTCCTCATGAATTTTTATTCGACGAATGTTTGAGAACGGGCTTCAGTCTTCCTGCTTATGGAGATTACGGCGTTGGTCAACTTTTTTTACCTAAAGAAATTCGTGCTAGAGAAGAATGTCGTGAAATTATTTATCGCACAGCTGAAAAACTAGGATTAGAAGTTTTAGGCTTTAGAAAAGTACAAGTAGATACGACTGATATTGGCAACATGGCACTTTCTGTTGAACCAGAAATTGAGCAAGTATTTGTAGCTAGACCTTATCACATTGCTGAAGGTGCAGATTTTGAACGCAAACTTTTCGTACTTAAAACCTATTTAACCAAAACAATTTACAATACCGTAGCCGGAAGTAAAGATGAATTTTATATCGTTTCATTTTCTTCTCGGACTATTATATATAAAGGTCAGCTAACCTCTTTACAGGTTAGAACTTACTTTACAGAACTGAGCGATAAACGTATGGTTTCGGCTTTTGGCTTAATCCACTCACGTTTTGCAACAAATACTTTTCCATCATGGCGATTAGCTCAACCGTTTAGATTTATTGCTCACAACGGTGAGATTAATACTTTACAAGGTAATTTAAACTGGTTCAGATCGAGTGTTAAATCTTTTGCATCACCATATTTTACACCAGAAGAATTGAACATGATTCTTCCAGTAATTGATGAAACGCAATCAGATTCTGGCTGTTTAGATAATGTAGTTGAATTATTATTACATGCTGGTCGTTCATTACCACACGTTTTAATGATGTTAATTCCAGAAGCTTGGGATGGAAATGACGATATGGATCCGATTAAAAAGGCATTCTATCAATTCCACGCTTCGTTAATGGAACCTTGGGATGGACCAGCTGCTATTGCATTTACCGATGGTAATTTAATTGGTGCGACTTTAGATCGTAATGGTTTACGCCCTTCTCGTTATGTGCTAACTAGCGATGACAGAGTAATTATGGCATCAGAATCTGGTGCTTTAGCGATTGATCAAAGTACAGTAATTGAAAAAGGCCGATTAACGCCAGGCAAAATGTTTGTTGTAGATATGCAACAAGGCAGAATTATCAGCGATCAGGAAATTAAACAACAAGTTTGTGGTCGTAGGCCATATGCAGATTGGATTAATCAATATCAAATTAAATTAGAAGAATTGCCAGAACCAAGGGTAATGTTTACCAATTTGGCATCAGATTCTATTTTTAAATATCAACAAGTATTTGGTTACAGCAGAGAAGATATCGACTTGCTATTAAAACCAATGGCAGTTGAGGGTAAAGAGGCAATTGGTTCGATGGGTACAGATACGCCATTGGCTATTTTATCTAAACAACCTCAACATTTGTCGTCTTATTTCAAACAGTTGTTTGCACAAGTTACCAATCCGCCAATTGATCCAATTCGTGAAAAAGTGGTCATGAGTTTGGCTGGATTTATGGGAAATAACGGTAACTTATTGGAAGAAAATCAGATGCAATGCCATTGTGTAGGTATCAAACATCCAATATTAACCAATTTAGAATTAGAGAAATTACGAAGCATTGATACTGGATTATTCCAATCTAAAACGCTACAAATGTATTTTAGAGCCGATGGAAAACCTGGAGCAATGGCAAAAGCATTAGATCGTTTGTGTCGTTATGCTGTTGATGCGGTTGAAGATGGCTTCCAAGTTATTGTACTTTCAGATAGAGCAATTGATTCAGAACATGCTGCAATTCCTTCTTTATTAGCAGTTTCGGCAGTTCATCACCACTTAATTAGAAAAGGTTATCGCGGTGCGGTTGGTCTTGTAGTTGAGGCTGGCGATATTTGGGAAGTACACCATTTCGCTACATTAATTGGCTTTGGCGCAACTGCTGTTAATCCGTATTTAGCTTTAGAAACCATTAAAGGTTTTGATAAAGAAAGCGGTTTAAAACCTGAGAAATTAATCTCTAATTATATTTATGCGGTAAACAACGGATTGTTAAAAATCTTCTCTAAAATGGGAATTTCAACGTTGCAATCGTATCATGGCGCACAAATATTTGAAATTTTAGGTATTAATGAACAAGTCGTAAATACACATTTTACAGGTGCTGTATCTCGCATCGGCGGATTAGGATTAGATGAAATTGCGCATGAAACATTGATTAAACATCGTCGTAGTTTTGGTCCAAAAACACAAGCTGATCCAATTTTAACTGCTGGTGGAACGTATAAATGGAGAAGACGTGGTGAAAAACATTTGTTCAATCCAGAAACTATCCATTTATTACAAAACGCAACCAGAAGAAACGATTATACTACGTTTAAAAAATATTCTAAATTAATTAACGAGCAAACGCAACAAGCTTACACTATTCGTGGATTATTAGAATTTAACTATTCTCGCCCTGCAATAGGTTTAGAAGAAGTAGAATCAACAGAATCTATCTTAAAAAGATTTGCAACAGGAGCCATGTCATTTGGTTCAATCTCTCACGAAGCACATTCAACTTTAGCTATTGCTATGAACCGCATCGGCGGAAAAAGTAATACAGGCGAAGGTGGTGAGGATGATATGCGCTATGAAAAATTAGCGAATGGAGATTCGATGCGTTCGGCTATTAAACAAATTGCCTCAGCTCGTTTTGGTGTAACAAGTAATTATTTAACCAATGCAGATGAGTTGCAAATTAAAATGGCACAAGGTGCAAAACCTGGTGAAGGTGGTCAATTGCCTGGTCACAAAGTAGATGACTGGATTGCAAGAGTTCGTCATGCTACACCTGGAGTTGGTTTAATTTCGCCTCCACCACACCACGATATTTACTCAATCGAAGATTTAGCACAGCTGATATTTGATTTGAAAAACTCAAATAGAGCAGCTAGAATTAACGTGAAATTGGTTTCTAAAGCTGGTGTAGGCACAATTGCAGCAGGTGTTGCTAAAGCACATGCCGATGTAATTTTAGTTTCTGGTTACGATGGTGGTACAGGTGCATCGCCGTTAACTTCTATCCAGCATACTGGTTTACCATGGGAATTAGGATTGGCTGAAGCCCACCAAACTTTGGTTAAAAATAGATTAAGAAGTAGAGTTGTACTACAAACTGATGGTCAGTTAAAAACTGGTCGTGATATTGCAATTGCTGCGCTGTTAGGTGCCGAAGAATGGGGTGTGGCAACTGCGGCCTTGGTAACTTCTGGCTGTATCATGATGCGTAAATGTCATTTAAATACTTGTCCGGTTGGTGTGGCTACACAAGATCCAGAATTAAGAAAGTTATTTACTGGTGATGCAGATCATGTGGTTAATTTATTCCATTTCTTGGCAGAAGAGTTACGTGAAATCATGGCTGAACTTGGTTTTAGAACCATACATGAAATGATTGGTCAATCTCAAGTATTGAAGACTAGAGAAATTGCAGATGCAGATTGGAAATTGAAATATGTAAACTTAGCACCAATATTGTACAAAGAACCAGATAATGGTTTGCCATTATATCAAACCGAGTTCCAAGATCACGGATTAGATAGCGTTTTAGATCATCAATTGATTGAAAAGGCACAAGCTGCTATTTTAAATAATGAGCCTGTTTTTGCCAATTTTGAAGTTAAAAATACTGATAGAGCAATTGGAACCATGCTTTCTAATGAGATTTCTAAAGTTCATAAAAGTGCAGGTTTACCAGCTGACACTATCAATTTTAAATGTTTTGGTTCTGCCGGACAAAGTTTTGGAGCATTTGCCGCTAAAGGTTTGACTTTAACATTAGAAGGTGAAGGAAATGATTATGTAGGTAAAGGTTTATCAGGTGCTAAATTGGTTGTCTATCCTTTTAGTAATATCAACTATGTTCCTGAGCAAAATATAATTATTGGTAACGTTGCCTTATATGGCGCAACTTCTGGTGAGTTATATATTAGAGGAAAAGCTGGTGAACGTTTCGCTGTGCGTAACTCTGGTGCCACATCGGTTGTAGAAGGTGTAGGCGATCACGGTTGCGAGTACATGACAGGTGGTGAAGTGCTCGTAATTGGAGATACAGGTAGCAATTTCGCAGCTGGTATGAGTGGAGGTATCGCTTGGATTTACGATGTAAGTAAAACTTTTGCAAATAAATGTAATCCAGAAATGGTTGATTTAGATCCATTATTAGCAGAGGATGAAGAAAGAATCACAACACTATTAAAAAATCATATTCGATTAACTAACAGTAGAGTTGCAGAATTTATATTAAGTGATTGGGATACGCAATCTGCTCACTTTGTAAAAGTATTCCCTAAAGAATATAAAGCAGTTTTATTACAACGCCAACAAGTTAAAATCAATTAAGAATGGGAAAAGTGACAGGATTTTTTGAATACGAAAGAGTTTCGCCTTCAAAACAAGAACCAAAAGACCGTTTACAACATTATAATGAATTTTTAGATCCGCTACCTGCCGAACAATTGAACAAACAAGCTGCTCGTTGCATGGATTGTGGAGTACCTTTTTGCCAATCGGGTTGCCCTTTAGGTAATGTGATACCAGAATTTAACGATGCCGTTTATAAGGGCGATTGGTTAAATGCAGCTGAAATTTTATTGAGCACTAATAATTTTCCAGAGTTTACCGGTAGAATTTGTCCTGCACCTTGCGAAAGCGCTTGTGTATTAGGGATTAACAAATCTCCAGTATCTATTGAAGAAATTGAAAAACACATTATAGAAATTGCTTTCGAAAAAGGTTTCATCAAAGCAAATGCGCCTTTAATTAGAACTGGCAAGAAAGTAGCTGTAATTGGTTCTGGACCTGCGGGCTTAGCTGCTGCAGCTCAATTAAATAAAGCCGGACATGAAGTTGTAGTTTTTGAACGTGATGATGTGCCAGGAGGGTTATTACGTTATGGTATTCCAGATTTTAAACTGCAAAAAGATGTAGTGGAGCGTAGAATAACCTTAATGGAAGAAGAAGGTATTGTTTTCAAATGCAACTCGAATGTTGGTGAAAATGTAGAATTAAGCACTTTATTAAGAGATTATCAAGCTTTAGTATTGGCTGGTGGTTCTACAATTCCAAGAGATTTAAACTTGCCAGGAAGAGAATTAGAAGGTATTTATCCAGCAATGGATTTCTTAAAACAACAAAATAAACGTGTTAGCGGAAGAAAAGTTGATGGAAAAGAGCTGACTGCAACTGGCAAAAACGTAATTGTAATTGGTGGTGGTGATACAGGCTCAGATTGTATTGGAACATCTAATCGTCATGGTGCTAAATCTGTTACACAGTTTGAAATTATGCCAATGCCACCGCAAAGCAGAACAGAGCACATGCCTTGGCCGCAATATCCAATGTTATTAAAAGTAACTTCATCTCATGAGGAAGGTGCGCACAGAAATTGGGCAGTGAATACACAAAAGTTCAATGCAGATGAAAATGGTAATTTAAAATCATTGAGTGTAATTGAGGTGCAATGGGAGATGGATACAAATGGCAGAGCTTTAGGCTTTAAAGAAATTCCAGGAACTGAAAAAGAATATCCTTGTGAATTGGTTTTATTGGCCATGGGTTTTTTATATCCTCAAAAACAGGGATTATTAGAGAAACTAGGTGTAGAACTAGATGAAAGAGGAAATGTAAAAGCTACAGAAGGTTTATATCAAACTAATATTGCTAAAGTTTTTGCCGCTGGCGATATGCGCAGAGGTCAGTCTTTAGTGGTTTGGGCAATTTCTGAAGGTAGAGAAACTGCTAGAAAAGTGGATGAATATTTAATGGGATATAGCAAATTGCCATCGAAAGATGCAGTTGCTTATGCATAATATTTAACCACATAGAAATATAGGTTTTAATTGATAAATTAATTAATTCCCAATTTGTCATTCAGAGCGTAGCGAAGAATCTCTATTTAAATCGCTTTAGAGATTCCTCATTCTTCGGATGACAAAAAAAATAAAAGCCGCAGATTCGCAGATTTTAAATCTGAATATCTGCGGCTTTTTTAATTTCTAATCTGTGTTAAAATAGAGTTTATTGTTTTATGCCCAGCTATTAAATTTTAGTAGCTTGCATTAAAAACCAAAATATGTTTAAGCCTTCTTTCTTTTGTTCAATTTCTGTGTTCATACTGTTTTGTCCTCTTTTTCTTTTTGCACAAACTAAAATTCCTTTTGAGTTAACAGATTATAACAACCTGAAAATAAAAGCCATAATCAATCAAAAAGACACTGTAAACTTGATGTTCCATACCGCGGCAAATTCTCTTACCTTAACAGAGGAAGCAACCAAAAAGATAAAAAACTTGGTTTTTGATCGGAGCGATAATGTAAAAAGTTGGGGAGGGAATGAGAATTCTTCACGATTTAGCAAAAGTAATGTGCTGCAAATTGGTGAATTAAAATGGGAGAACATTCCGATTTGGGAAAATACCAATTCTGGTCAACAAACCGATGGAAAATTTGGATTAGAACTATTTGCCAACAAAGTAATCGAAATTGATTTTGATCAAAAAATGATTACACTTTATAATCAACTACCAGCAAAAGTAAAGGAATTCGAAAAACTGAAACTAACTTTTGAAGACGAAATGATGTTTGTAGAGGGTGATTTACAAATAGATCAACAAACAATGCACAATAAATTTTTGGTTCATTCTGGCTACGCCGGAACGATTTTATTAGATGATCAATTTACAGTCGATAACGCCATTGATAGTAGATTAAAAGTAATTGATGAAAAAACTTTAAAGGATTCGTTCGGCAATATCTTAAAAACAAAAAAGGCAATAGTTCCAATAGTTAAAATCGGAAAAACAGTATTGAATGAAATTCCAGTTAGCTTTTTTACAGGAGCTCTCGGTCGACAAAAAATGAGTATTATTGGTGGAGATGTATTAAAACGTTTCAATATTATAATCGATGCTGAAAGAACTAATATCTATCTGAAAGCGAATAAATTAATGAATTCAGGATATTGGAAAGGGTAGATATATCCATCATATAGACTCCTTCTAAATTATCAAAACCTAGTAAAACAAATTTTGTTATTCCGATATTAGAGAAATAACCATTCCTCTTTATTATGGCTGAAATTGACAATAACCAATCTGGTGATACTCGTCGTGATTTCTTAAAGAAAACCTCACTTTTTACTGCCTTATCATTAACACCTCTAACGGTTTTGAAAGCTGCAGATAACAAAGTTGATGAGCGTTTTGCAGAACTTTTTGAGAAAATCCCATTAAACTTAAAGGTAAATAATAAGCCTTATACTTTAAAAGTTGAACCAAGAGTTACGCTTTTAGATTTATTAAGAGAACAATTGCACTTAACGGGAACTAAAAAAGGTTGTGATTATGGTCAATGCGGTGCTTGTACCATTCATATTGATGGTGTACGTGTAAATTCTTGCTTGAGCTTGGCAGTAATGAACGAAGGCAAAAGCATCACCACAATTGAAGGTTTAGCCAAAGGCGATGAATTGCACCCAATGCAAGCAGCTTTTATTAAACACGATGGTTTTCAATGCGGTTATTGTACACCTGGACAAATTATGAGCGCAGTAGCTTGTGTCCGCGAAGGTCATGCGAATTCAAAAGATGAAATTAGAGAATATATGAGCGGAAACATCTGTCGTTGTGGCGCTTACCCTAACATAGTTGATGCAATACAAGAAGTTAAAGAAGGAGGAAAAGCGATATGATAAATTTCCAATTCGTAAGAACTTCAGTAGTAAAAACTGCATTAAGTTTAATTGGTAAAGATCCAAAAGCGGCATTTATTGCTGGCGGAACAAATTTGGTAGATTTAATGAAAAGAGGAGTGATTGCTCCAGAAAAGTTAATCGACATTAATCATTTACCACTCAAACAGATTGAATTAAAAAATAACATTTTACATATCGGTGCTTTGGTTTCTAATTCGGCATTGGCAGAAAATGCACTAGTAAAAGAAAAATTTCCATTATTGATGTTGGCTTTACAAGCTGGCGCATCTGCACAGTTAAGAAATGTAGCTACAGTTGGCGGAAACATGATGCAACGCACCCGTTGTGGTTATTTTTACGATACTACAATGCCTTGCAATAAACGTCAACCAGGAAGTGGTTGTGGCGCAATTGGCGGTTATAACAGAATGCATGCGATATTTGGCACATCTGAATCTTGCATTGCTGTACATCCTAGCGATATGTGTGTAGGTTTAGCTGCACTTGATGCACAAGTTGTAATTGCAGGTGCAAAAGGTGAAAGGAAAATCAACTTTGTAGATTTCCATCGTTTAGCTGGTACAACACCCGAAAAAGATAATAATTTACAAAAAGGAGAATTGATTTTAAGAGTTGAAATTCCAGCAAATAACTTAAATAAGAATTTCCATTATTTAAAAGTGAGAGATCGTACTTCTTATGCTTTTGCTTTAGTATCTGTTGCAGCTGCTTTAGAAATTAAAGATGGTTTGATTGCTAACGCTCGATTAGCGATGGGCGGAGTTGCACATAAACCTTGGCGTTTAACAGCTTCAGAGGTATTTTTAAGAGGAAAACCTGCAACACTTGCAAATTGTGAAGAAGCTGCTAAATTGGCGATGAAAGATGCCAAAGGTTTTGGAGAAAATGATTTCAAGCTTAAACTAGCACCAAATACAATTATTGAAGCATTAACCATAGCTAAATCTAAAGCCTAATGGAGTTTTTTGTAGATGAAAATGACCGCGTTGACGGTGTAGATAAAGTAACTGGAAAAGCGAAGTATTTTGCTGAATATCAATTACCTGGATTAACTTATGGAGTTTTAGTAACGAGCACGATCACTAAAGGTAAAATTACAGCAATTGATACCAAAGCCGCTAAAAATGCTCCTGGTGTTTTAGAAGTATTATCTCATTTAAATAAACCATCTGTTGCTGGTTATGAGCAAGCTGGCGGTTCACCAATGAAGATTTTTTATACGGATCAGATTTTCTTTAATGGACAGCCTATTGCAATTGTAGTAGCAGATACTTTTGAAAGGGCAACTTTCGCAGCATCATTAGTTAAAGTGAGTTATGAAAAAGCTGCTTTCAATACCAATTTTGAAGCTAGTATTAAAGATGCAGCAGTGAAAAAACTGCAAGGTCAACCACCATATGTACGTGGCATAGCCGATGCCTATAAAACAGCAGAAGTAAAAGTTGAACAGATTTATACGATGCCAGTTGAAACACATAATCCGATGGAATTGCATGGAATTATTGCAGATTGGCAAGCAAATGACAAGGTTACTGTTTATGCAAAAACACAAGGTGTAAAATCAACTCAAAATACCATAGCTAACGTTTTTAAAATTCCAGCAGAAAACATTCAGGTCAATTCTCAATTTGTGGGGGGTGGTTTTGGAATGGCTTTAAGAACTTGGCCATTGGAAATTGCTGCAATTATGGCCTCTAAACAGCTGAAAAAACCTGTTAAGTTGGTCATTACACGTGATCAAATGTTTACCATGGTGGGAAATCGCCCAGCTGCTTATCAAAAAATTGGTTTAGGCGCTACAAAAGATGGAAAGATAACTGGAATTACACATACTGCATTTGGTCAAACTGCTACGTACGAGAATTTTACCGAAGGTGTAGTGAACATGAGCAAATTCATGTATGATTCTGAAAATGTAAATACGAATTATTATGTTATCCCATTAGATATGGGTGTACCTATTTGGATGCGTGGACCAGGTGAAGCTACTGGAGCTTTTGCTTTGGAAAGTGCAATTGATGAAATGGCGCATGCGTTGGATATGGATCCATTGGATTTTAGAGCAAAGAATGATCCTGAGAAAGATCCTGCTCAAAACCGACCATTCTCTAGTAAATACATTAAAGAAGCATACAAATTAGGTGCTGCTAAAATTGGATGGAATAATCGTAAAAATAAACCTGGAAGTACTATTGAAGGCTCTTGGAACATTGGTTACGGAGTAAGTATTGGTGTTTTTAATGCAGGTAGAGGTAGAGCAAGTGTAAAAGGGATTTTAAAAGCTGATGGAACTCTGATTTTACAAAGTGCAACTAGTGATATTGGTCCTGGTACTGGAACGGGAATGACTTTAATTGCTAGTAAATTGATGAATATTCCGGTTGAAAAGATAGTCTTTGAATTAGGAGATTCTTCTTTACCACCAGCACCAAGTCAAGGAGGTTCGGCTACACTTTCTACAGTTGGAAGTGCTGTTAACGATGTTTGTGTAGCTTTAAAAGCGACTATTGCAGAGTTGGCTGCGAATTCAAATATGGATGCAACATCAAATTTTGTAGATGTATTGAAGAAAAACAATCTACCAATAATTGAAAAAACAATTCAGTCTTCACAAAATAATCCAGAAGCGAAAAATTATTCGATGTATTCGTTTTCCATCCACTTTGTGCAAGTAAAAGTGCATCAATTAACTGGCGTAGTTAAAGTAAGCAAGATTGTTTCTGTTGGCGATGCAGGAAAAATTGTAAGCCCAAAAACTGCTCGTAGTCAAATGGTTGGTGGTGCAGTTGGTGGTATCGGAATGGCTTTAACTGAAGAAGCGATTTTAGATAATCGTTATGGCAGATATGTAAACAACAATTTCGCAGATTATCACGTTCCTGTAAACGCAGATGTACCAGATATTGATGTAATTTTTATTGATAAACCAGATCCAATTGTTAATCCAATGGGAGCGAAAGGAATGGGGGAAATTGCTCTAATTGGTTTTGCTGGGGCTGTTGCTAATGCTGTTTTTAATGCAACGGGTAAAAGAATTAGAAGTTTACCAATTACACCAGATAAGGTTTTAGAAGGGTAGTTTTTGGACTTGTCATCCAGAACGCAGTGAAGGATCTCTATAAGATTAATCAATTGAGATGCTTCGCGTTGCTCTGCATGACAAAAAGCCTATTTCTCACTAGGGTTTTTCTTTCCAGCTATTAATTTTTCAATAGTTTTAGAAATTCTGTCTGTTCTAGTCTTTTCTTGTTTGGCGGTTAATATCCAAAGTATATATTCTTTGCGATTTGAATAGGAGAGTTGCTCAAAAAAATTCAAAGCCTTTGCACTTTTTTCTAATTCACTTTTCAAATCCTCTGGTAAAGTGATTATTTTATTCACTACATCAACGAAATTACCATACTCATTTTTCTGAATATCATCGTTGCAAATACCCGAACTTTTAACCAATTCCAATGGTTTTATTCTTAGAGCCGTCCAAGTATCATTTATAGCTGCAGAAGCGCAAGGAGTTAATTGATGTGTTTTTAACTCATCCCATGGAGCCATCATGTTTAAGTCTGATGTAATATTTGATGATTTTTTAGGGTATAAAATCCAAAATAAAGTAGTTGGTTGAAGTTTAACGGTAATTTCTTTCAACTCCTGTGTCAGTTCAGTGCTATCCTTTACAAATAATAACAATTCATCAAAAGGCTTACCTAAATCCTTAGTTAACTTTATTCCTTCTGGGATATCACCTAAAATACTTAAAACATTTTCGGGAGCATTTTGGATGCAAAGCACATTCCCAGTTTTAATATATAGTTTTTTAAATAGCGGATTTTCCATTCTACAATCGCAATTTCGCAAAGAAATCCCAAAGCACAATACCAGCAGAAATCACAATATTAAAAGAATGTTTAGTACCAAATTGTGGTATTTCAATACAATTATCTATTTTCTGCATTACCTCATCGCTCACACCATTTACTTCATTCCCAAAAATTAACGCATATTTTTTAGTAAGATCAGGTTTAAAAACATTGAGCATCGTACTCTTTTCAGCCTGTTCAATCGCTATAATTTCATACCCTTTTTGACGTAAGGTATCAACCGCAACTAAGGTATCTTCAAAGTGAATCCAATCAACGGATTGCGTAGCACCTAAAGCAGTTTTTTCTATTTCACGATGTGGAGGTTGAGCAGTTATTCCACATAAAATCACTTTTTCTATCGAAAATCCATCAGCAGTTCTAAAAACAGAACCAACATTGTGCATACTTCTCACATTATCCAATATTACCACAACAGGCAACTTATCCTGCTCTTTAAATTCTTTTATATCGACACGATTTAACTCATCGAGTTTTAATTTTCGCATTATTCTTTATTTTGTTGCCCCAGATTCGTTGAATTTAAAGGATAAAAATCTGTGAATCTGCTGCTGTTTTCTATATTTTCTTCACACCATCGCCAATTTGATGAATATAAATAGCTGCTGGATAACCAATTTGCTCCACATAATAATCTGTTAATTGCTTTGCAAAATCTTCTTCGTATCCTTTTTTAAGCAAGGCGATGGCACAACCACCAAACCCAGCACCAGTCATTCTTGCACCACTCACATGCTCATAATCCTTGCAGAAATCTACCACAGCATCTAATTCCTTACCCGTTACTTCGTATAAATCTTTTAAAGATTGATGTGAAGCATACATTAATCGACCAAATTCTTCTAATTCGCCAGCATTTAAAGCTTTTGCAGCAAAATGAACTCTATCATTTTCTTTAATTACATGCGTTGCCCTTTTTAAAACAGTTTCATCAGCAATTAAATGACTATGCAATGCGAATTTATCAGCTGTTAGCTCACATAAATTGTTAATTTTTATTTCCTGTTGAAGTGCTTTTAAAGCCGTTTCACATTCTGCAACACGCTCATTATATTTTGATTCTGATAGTTCACGAACTTTATTTGTATTAATAATCGCCAAAACATGATCACCAAGATCACAATCAACCACTTTATATTTTAAGGTATCGCAATTTAAAACCAATGCTTTATCTGCTTCGCCAAAAGCAATAGAAAACTGATCCATAATGCCAGAATTTACGCCAATAAATTCATTTTCTACTTTTTTAGAAAGCTTTACTAACTCTAATTTATCGTTTCCTAAATTATAGTAATCGTTTAAGGCATAAGCAGTAAGCACTTCAATTGAAGCAGATGATGAAAGACCAGAACCAATTGGAATATTACCAAAATATAGTAAATCTAAACCGCTGGCATCCCAACCTTGTTGTTGTAACTCATGAAAAACTCCTAATGGATAATTGTACCATTCTTTACCAGTTTTACTATATTTTTTTTGAATTGGAAATGTTTCTTCTTCCTTAAAATTAACGCTACTAAATCTAATTACGTTATCACTATTTGGTGCTAAAAGCAGCCATGTACCAGCTGTAATTGCGCATGGCATCACTAAACCGCCATTATAATCTATGTGTTCTCCTATTAAATTAACACGGCCTGGAGCAAAATATGTAGCCGTTGGATATTGCTTGTATTTCTCAAAAAAAGTTTCAGATAATTGATTGTTCATAAAAGGTATTATTCTTCGCGAGGTTATAAGTTTATTTGTATTTTAGCTGACGGTCTAAGATACAATTTATGAAAGTAAAGCAGATAAATACAGGCAATTTTATTGATAAAAAAGAAGTAATTGCAGTAGAATTAACTAACGATAAAGGGAGTTCGGTAAAAATCTTCAATTATGGTACTATTATTAACCAATTTATAGTAAAAAATGCCAAAGGCGAACAACAAGATATTGTTTTAGGCTTCGATAAATTTGAAGATTATATTAGCCCTGCGTACTTAGAAAACTACCCATATTTTGGAGCTATAATTGGCCGTTATGCTAATCGTATAAAAAATGGAGAATTTAGTATAGATGATGTTCATTATCAATTAGCTAAAACCAATGGAAATGATTGTTTACATGGCGGAAAGATAGGTTTTGATAAAAAAATGTGGGATATCATTAGCATTGGAGAAGAGCCTCATGCTAGTGTAACTTTTCAATATTTTAGCTTAGATGGTGAAGAAGGTTTTCCAGGTGATTTAGCCGTACAACTCACGTTCGAATTCACTAATAATGACGAGCTTATTTTAACTTTTCAAGCTGATACTGATGAAGCTACGCCAATTAATTTAACACATCATAGTTATTTTAATTTATCGTCAACTGGCGGAAAAATAACCAAACACATACACCAAATGAATGCTTCTAATTATTTGGAGCAAGATGATAATTACGTAGTTACTGGCAAATTAATTCCTGTTGA
Organism: Pedobacter planticolens; assembly: GCF_014172375.1. GTDB lineage: Bacteria > Bacteroidota > Bacteroidia > Sphingobacteriales > Sphingobacteriaceae > Pedobacter > Pedobacter planticolens. The sequence goes on along the minus strand of NZ_WNXD01000001.1, from coordinate 1,206,027 downwards.
AGGCACGCACCATGATTTTAGAAAAGGAAAAATTATTGGCGAAAATTGGGATGAAAAAGAAGGATATGATCAAACCTATGTTTTAGATAAAGAATACGGTTCGTTAACATTAGCCAGTAAAACTACTGAAACAAATAGCGGTTTATCGTTGTTAGTATATACAACAGAGCCAGTTGCACATTTATATACTGCTAAATATTTAAACGTTAAAAATGGTAAGGGTGGTCAGGATTATAACGAATACGATGCTTTTTGTGTAGAAACACAGCATCATCCAAACGGACTTAATATTCCTCATTTTCCGAGTACTATTTTAAGGCCAGAAGAAGTTTATACACAGACTACTATTTATAAGGTTTTAACTAAATAATAAGTCATCATGTTTACACTTGAGAAAATACAAGCTGCTCATCAAAAGACTAAAACAGGAGCTGATTTTCCGCAATTTATTGCAGACATTAAAGCAATGGGTGTAACTAGGTATGATGTGTACGTTATAAATGGAATGGCAATTTATTTTGGCGATGATGATTATACGGTAGAAAGTCCGCCAGCTTATGAAAGCTTATTAATAGAAGAAAATTCATCAGCAACAGATTTAAAAGAGGCTTTAAAAATCCATCAACAAGGTGAAACTGATTATCAAACTTTTTGTAGACAAGCTGCTGATGCTGGAGTTGAAAAATGGATTACTGATTTAAACGCCATGACCGTAACTTATTTAGATATGGCCGGACATGAATTAGTAGTTGAAAATATTCCTACAGTTAAATAAAATTTACAAGCGTTCTAAAACCATTTTAATTGCTTTCTCTACAATTTTCTCTGGTGTACTGCTAAACTCAAACTTTACACGACTAGCTAATATAGCATTCACAGACAGCGCTTTATGTCCTAATGTTTTTGCTAAAGCGTAAATACCTGCTGTTTCCATTTCTAAATTGGTGATTCTGTTTTTGCCCTCTTTAAAACTATTTAATTGACTAATAAAATCTGGAACAGCATTTTTCGCTCGTACTTGTCGACCTTGTGGAGCGTAAAAACCAGGAGCAGTAGCCGTAATTCCTTGTTCCATTCCTTTACCAATTGTTTGCAACAATCCTTGATCTGCAGCTGTTAAATAGGGATGAATACCTTTAATATGCGAAAAATGAGATTTAATACTATCTAATAAACTGTGTTCATCACCAGAAATCTGATGCATGTAATAATTCATCAATGCATCAAAACCTAAACCAAAAGAAGAAGCTAAAATTGTTCCCATTGGGATATCAGTTTGCACAGCCCCAGAAGTGCCAATTCGGATAATATCTAATGATTTTAGTTCTTTTTTAACTTCTCGCGTAGCGAAATCTATATTTACTAAAGCATCTAACTCGTTAAAAACAATATCAATATTATCTGTACCAATACCTGTAGAAAGTACAGTAATACGTTTTTTCCCTAGATAACCAGTGTGGGTTATAAACTCTCTTTTCCCTTTTTTAATTTCTATGGAATCGAAATGTTTACTAATTTCAGAAACTCGATCCAAATCGCCCACTGTAATAACTGTATCTGCAATATCTTCTGGAAGTAAGTTTAAGTGGTAAATACTACCATCTGGATTGATAATTAGATCAGCTTCTGATAATTTTGACATAATAAAGGATTATTTGGTATAAACAAACTTAATAAATTTAGTTCATTGGTCTCAGTAGTTCATTAGTTAAATAGTACCCAAATATTTAATTTCAATACCGTCAACCTTTTCTAATTTACCTAAAACTGCATTCAAATTTGATTTTCTAACTTCAAACTTAACCACACATTTCGTATCAAATTCTTGATTAAGAATAGCTAATTGTTCATCTTTTATAATTCGCATAATTTGGTTCATCTCCAAATAATCAAATCCAATTTCATATATATCGTTTACGGTCTTTACAATGACTTCATTTACCGCAAGTGCTTCAACAGTAGCTATTTTATACGCGTTAATTAAACCTGGAACACCTAATAAAGTTCCGCCAAAATAACGAACAACTACGACCAGAATATTCGTAACATCTGCAGAAAGTAGCGTATTTAAAATTGGTCTACCAGCAGTTCCAGAAGGTTCACCATCATCATTCAGTTTAAAAATACTTCGATCTGGCGATAAACGCAAAGCCCAGCAAAAATGTCTCGCTTTACCATGCTCTGCTCTAAGTTTTGCAATGATGTTTTTAACTTCAGCTTCGCTACTAATTGGATAAGCATAACCAATAAACTTACTGCCTTTATCTCTAAAAATACCTTCAGAAGTAGTTTTTATAGTTTTATACGTATCATCGAACAGCATGTAATTTCGATAAAGTAATTAAAACAATGGCTACTAATGCGAGTATTAAACCGGTATAATTCAGCTTGCTTAATCTTTCTTTAAATAAAACGATACCAATTAAACTTCCGGCTATAATTACGCCAATATTCATTGCTGCAAACACAGTTGATGGTTGATCTGACATCGCTCTGTGTGCTTTTAAATAGAATAAGATATTTCCAAAATTAAAAAAACCTAGTACGCAACCGCAAACAAAGTTGATGAGTTGAATTTTTGTCCTTTTAGTAATGGCTAGATATAAAATATAGCCGAGAGAAAGGATAAAAGCAATGCAGAAAATTAGAAATAATGAAGTAGTATAAGGAATAACTGTGATTTGACTAACGAACTTAAAGAATACATCAATTGCACCAAAACCAACAAAAACTAACAATAAATATAGCCAAGTATGCTTTGAAGATGGGCTTCCAAATTTACGATAAATAGTAAAAACAATCGCTATAAAACCAAATATCAATCCTACGTATTTTAAGCGATCAAAGCTTTCATTAAATAGAAAATACGCAGCACAAAGTGATATAAATAGCGATAAACGTTGAGCAATATCTGTTCTGGCTAAACCTGTTTGTTGGACAGCATAACCCTGAATTAGAAAAATTGCAGGTAATAATATGCCAATCACCAGGTAAATAGGAGATAGCGCAACAGTAAAATTGAGGGTGCTAAAATCAGGTTTGAAAAAGAAAGCACTTAACCCAATAGCGAATAAATAATTCCAGGTAACGGCTTGCATTACATTAATTTGGTAACGTTTGGCCAGTTTAAGCAAAACGCCAACTATAACACTGCAAGTAATACTTAAAACTAAATAAATCATTTTTGTGAGTAAGGTGAGTAAATCGTTAATTCGTCTGCGCCAATTTGCAAAGTCTCTAATATGTTTCCTTTTATCGAAGGAGCTTTAATTCCGTCGTTCCATTCAGTTTTAGAGGTGAAAATTCTAGCTTCATCCCATAAATTAGCTGTTATAAACTGACTTAGAATTTGAGCACCGCCTTCTATTATTACCGACTGAATATCCATTAAATACAACTGAAAAGCTATTTTTTGCGCTAGATAAAACTGCATATCTTCCATTTGCACAAAGTGGATATTATTAATTACATCAGTCTTTATTTCATTAAAAACGATGGTTTTAGCTTCATCGTTGTAAACATGATGAGTTTCAGGAATTGCTAAATTGCTATCAATTACAATTCGAATAGGGTTTTTTCCTTCTACATTTCTAGCTGTCAATTGCGGATTATCAATCAATGCCGTTTGTTTACCAACTACTATTGCATCTTCCTCACTTCGCCATTGATGCGTTAATTGTTTAGCTTCCGAGCCAGAAATCCATTTTTGCGTAGCATCTTTTGGTGCAAAATAACCATTCGCTGTTTGCGCCCACTTTAAGATAATGAAAGGTCTTTGTTGTTCAATTCTGGTAAAAAACCTACGATTTAAATAACTGCATTCATCTACCAAAACACCTGTAACTACAACTATTCCTGCGGCTTTTAATTTCTCAATCCCTTTACCATTTACACCCGAAAAAGGATCAGTATTACCAATTACAACTTTCTTTAATTGATGTTTAACCAGCAAATCTGCACAAGGTGGCGTTTTACCAAAATGTGCACAGGGTTCTAAATTAACGTAAGCAATAGCATTTTTAAGTAGGGAAGGAGCTTCATCTCCAAAATTGGTAAACACATCATTTATCGCATTAACTTCAGCATGTGCTTCACCAAATTTCTGATGATAACCTTCTCCAATAATTTTGCCTTCATAAACTACTACGCAACCAACCATTGGATTCGGGCTTACATTGCCCATTCCTTTTGCGGCCAATTCCAAACAACGTTGTATGTAAAGTTCATCGCTCATTAGTGCAAAAGTAAATTATTGTCATGATTATAGCTATTTTTACCGCAAATGAAATTAAAGGAATTAGCAACAAAGTTTAGCACAGATTTAAATTCACTTTATCCAGAAGATGAGGCCCTGGCACTATTTCAACTAACACTTCATCATTTGTTAGGCTTAAGCAGAGCTGATTATCTTTTAAAAAAAGAACAAGAAATTTCTGTTAATGATATATCAAAATTCGAAACCATTTTAAAAGAACTCCAAACCGGGAAGCCTATTCAATACATACTAGGAGAAGCACATTTTTATGGTTTAACATTTAAAGTAAATGAATCTGTTTTAATTCCAAGACCAGAAACTGAAGAGCTAGTAGAGTGGGTTTTAACTAGTGTTGCAGGTTACGAGTTGCAAGTTATAGGTCATAATTCCACAACCCACAACCCACAACCCACAACTATATTAGATGTAGGTACAGGAAGCGGTTGCATTGCTATTGCATTAAAGAAAAACTTATCCAACACAAATGTTTACGCATTAGATATTGCAGCTGATAGTTTGGAAATAGCCAAACAGAATGCAGAATTAAACAATGTTGATGTAGAGTTTATACATCAAGATATGCTGCAAACTCAAAATGAAGAGAGCACTACTAAATACTCAATTATTGTAAGCAATCCACCCTATATTACAGAACATGAAAAGGCAGAAATGCATGCTAACGTTTTATCTCACGAACCGCATAGAGCTTTGTTTGTAAGCAATGAAAAACCATTAGTTTTTTACGAAGCAATTGCTAATTTCGCCTTAAAAAATCTGCAAAACAACGGTTTACTTTTCTTCGAAATTAACGAATACTTAGGTCAACAAACAATTGATTTATTAAAAGAGAAAGGCTTTACAAACATCGAATTAAAGAAAGATATGCAAGAGAAAGATAGAATGATTTGTTGCAGGAAAAATTAATATCTTTAACAAAACATTCGCAATAATGGAATCAACGACTAAACCTCATTCTATTGATAAGAAATTACAAATAGTGATGTGGTTAATGTCTGGTTTAGCTATTTTGACTTATTTCTTTGTTTTAAAGTACGAACCAATTAAAAACATCGCTATCAGAGAACTACAGCCTTATCTTTTTATTTCATTACTATTGGCTTCCATAATCAGATATTGGTATCCTAAAGTTGGTTTTATTCTCCATTCACTCATCTGTTTATTTCTTACTTGTTACTTATTATTCTAGCAAAACTAAGACCTCGGATGAAACTGCGTAATCACACTCCTCAAATAATCTCTATCTAAGTGTGTATAAATTTCTGTAGTTGTAATACTTGCATGACCTAACATTTCTTGTACAGCACGTAAATCGGCACCACCTTCTATTAAATGTGTAGCAAAAGAATGGCGCAACGTATGCGGACTAATACTTTTATGAATACCAACCTTAATGGCTAACGTTTTAATTAAATTGAACACAGAAATTCGTGATAAACGACTACCAGATCGATTTAAAAAGATATAATCTTCATGTCCTTTCTTAATACTTAAATGCACTCTTATCTGGCTCACATAAATTTCTAATAACTTTAAAGCAACAGAACCTATTGGTACTAAACGTTCCTTATTACCTTTTCCAATTACTTTAATAAACTCTGTTTCAGCATAAATATTAGATATTTTCAGTTCAACTAATTCCGTAACACGCAATCCACAACCATACAGCATTTCAATAATTGCTTTATTACGCATTCCCTCAGGTTTAGAGGCATCAATGGCATCAATTAACTGATCTATTTCATGAATATTTAACGTATCGGGTAGTTTTCTAATCAGCTTAGGCGATTCTAACAAAGCAGTCGGATCCTCCAAAATAATCTGCTCTTGCATCAAATACGTAAAAAAAGCTTTAATACCCGATATTACCCTTGCCTGCGTATTAGCTTGCATTCCAACTTCATTTAACCAATTAATAAACTCCCTTAAATCGCTTAATTGCAGCTTGCTAAGAATTAAATCTTTATCAATGGCCAAATAATACTGTACCAACTTATCTACATCGTTCAAATAAGCATCAATAGAATGTTTAGAAAGCGAGCGTTCTAACTTCAAATAATCCTTAAATCCTTTTAGGTAAGATTGGGTATTCATTATATTTACTGAGATTTTTTTACAACATTGCAACGTTACAACATTTTAACCTTACATCGTAATGAAGATACAAATTATAAATGGCCCAAACTTAAACCTATTAGGCCTGCGAGAACCCTCAATTTATGGCTCTGAAGGATTTGATAGCTATATTTCGCAACTGCGAGAATTGTATAGCATTATAGAAATTGACTATTATCAAAGCAATGTAGAAGGAGAATTAATTAACAAATTACACGAAGTTGGTTTTTCATATGATGGTATTATCATTAACGCTGGTGGCTATACCCACACTTCAGTTGCATTAGCAGATGCAATTGCAGCCATTAAAACTCCAGTTGTAGAAGTGCACATTTCTAACATTTATGCTCGCGAAGAATACCGTCATGTATCCTTAACAGGGAAAAACTGTAAAGGCGTACTTACAGGCTTTGGATTGGATGGATATCGCCTTGCAATAGAAAGTTTCTTAAAATAATAAACACAGCTGTCAATTTTCACAATGAAGAAAAGAGAAAAATTAGCCATTATTCATCAGTATTATCCCAATGCAATTACCACAATTGACAGTATTAACAAAGTAATTGATTTTGTAGAAGAAGTATTAGATTTAGAACCTTCGCAAGTAATGATGGCCGATAGCATTTGCAGTGATGATGTAAATAGTATTCAATATCCAATACGAGCAAGCGAGTTTTTAGGCCCTTTTAAAATGGGAGGATTAGATGGTTTTCCATTTACGGGCTTAACCGGTATGAAAGCAGTTTCAAGTCATATACCAAGTAAAGGTGCTGTTTTTGTGTATTATGGCCCACACATTGGCGTAGCTAAAAACGGAAAGATTGGAGAAATTCATCGCAATGGTATAACCGATAACTCTGATTGTTGTGGAGCAGCAACAGGTGCATTAAACAGTTTAAGTAATAATTTAATTAAGCCGAATGAAATTACAGAGATCGATTACCAAATGAATACCATTGAGCAAATTCTGTTAAAGGAAAAAGAGCAAATCATTAATGCTACTATACCTATAAAAGAAGCAACAGAAGTTATTTACGAAGCAATTGATAAACGAATAAATGAGTTAATAGAAATGACTGAATTTAATTGTAAATACATCATATTAATGGGTACCATACATATTAATAGCGATAAAGATATGGGCTCGTTCTCATCAGTTAAACGGTTCGATTTAATTGATCTCACTACAAACGAAAGAAAAGACCTAGCCGCAACTTACTTTAGTGTTTAATAAACAACGCACTAAACTTATCAATCTTCTTTACAAAATAAGCCCAAACAATACTGTCACTATAAACCCCCGTATGTTGCAGTAAAGGAACCTGAACAGCAGTTCTTTTCTGTGCAGTAGCACCTAATTGCGTTAAAAAATGCCAATGCGCTTTATTAATCGCGAAAGCAAAAGCAAACTTTCCTTTCACTAAAAACTGTAACCAAGCTAAAAAGTCAAGGCACATTCTAATAAATATTCTAGAATAGGCTTCATCCTTAGGCAAATTCTTTTGCATAATTAATAAGTTGTTTCTAAAATTAAGGTAAGTTTTATAAGGGTTATTAGCATTCAACGTACCACCACCAACATGGTAAACCTCAGCATCAGTACAACAAACAACACGATAACCTAAGTTCTTTAAACGCCAACACAAATCAATCTCTTCCATGTGCGCAAACAAATCAGCATCTAAACCACCAACCTGTTGCCATGCACTACTTTTAATAAAAAATGCAGCGCCACTTGCCCAAAATATATCCGCAGTAGTATTATACTGACCATTATCAGTTTCTACTGTATCAAAAATTCTTCCCCTACAAAACGGGTATGCATATAAATCTACAAAGCCACCAGCAGCACCAGCATATTCAAACTCTGTTTTTTGTAGTTGCCATTTTAGTTTAGGTTGTGCAACAGCAATAGTAGCATCGCTCTGCATTAAGTCTATTACAGGTTTTATCCAATTAGCAGGAACTTCAACATCAGAGTTTAATAACACAAAATAATCCGCTTTTACCCGCTTAAGAATATGATTATATCCGCCAGCAAAACCATAATTCTTATCGTTTTCTAGCACAACTACTTGTGGGTAATTACTTTTTACAAAAGCAACCGAATCATCTGTCGATGCATTATCACCAACTATGATTTGCAAATTAGGGTAATCCGTTTGCACAACGCTAGGCAAAAAGCGCTCCAGCCAAGTCTTACCATTCCAATTTAAAATTACTACCGCTACACTAGGTTCCATATTATCTTAGCTATACTTCCATCGCCTATGGCTCCACAACCAAAAGGCAGGCTCTTGTTTAATTGTTTTTGCCAAAAACTCAAACAGTAAATCTGTTATTTCATGCTCTTGCGTTTCCTTAGGGTTTAAACATAAAGGCAAAATATCCACCTCATAATAACCACGTTTTACTCGTTTTACATCAAAGTAAAATACAGGCCTATTTGTTTGTAAAGCTATTTTCTCTAATCCCAATAAAACAGCAGTTCGCTGATTTAAAAACTGCAAAACATATTGCACTTCATGCTTAACAGGCGTTTGGTCGCTAGCAAAGCAAAACATAGTAGGTGTATCTTTAGTAGCAACAACCATACGTAAAGTTTGGCGCATAGCTACAAATACATTCCCAAAGCGAGTTCTTACTTTATGAAACCAACATTCAAAAATCTCGTTATTTAAAGGCTTATAAATTACATACTCCGTTGCACTGGCAGCTTCACCTAAGGCAAGCATACACAGCTCCCAATTACCATAATGACCAGTACAAGCCAACACACTTTCGCCTTTGCTAAAGTAAGCTTCAATTATATTTATATTATTAAATGTAACACGTTGCCCCAATTCCTTTTTAGTAATGGTAGGCAGTTTAATAATCTCAAAAACTATATCCATTAGGTATTTATAAAAGGTTTTTTCTATGCAAATAATCTCTTTAATATCCTTTTCTGGAAAAGATTTAAGCAAATTCTCTCTCACAACAACCTTACGATACCCTATTAAATAATATAACGGATAATAGAGTAGCCGAGCAAAAAAGTGCAATACAGGTAGGGGCAACAGCGATAAAATATATAAAAAGAATATACCGATGTGCGAAAAGACTTTTATAATCATTAATTTGGGCAGATAGAATGCAAACATAAAATATCAGATGCAAAGTTTAGCAACATTTCCACTTTTTTATCTTCCACCAATTAGTTATTTCACCGCTTTAAAAGAGCAAAATTATACTGTGCAGTTAGAAAAACAAGAGCATTTTCTTAAACAAACCCACAGAAATAGAGCAAGTATTGCATCGCCCGATGGCATTTTAGATTTAACTATACCAGTTGTTAAAGGTTCTAAAGTGCACACACCTATAAAAGATGTTAAAATTAGTTACGATTTAAAATGGCAGCGTTTACATTGGTTAAGCCTACAAAACTGTTATAGAAGCTCTGCCTATTTCGAGTTTTACGAAGATGGTTTAGCACCTTTCTATCAAAAGAAATTCGATTACCTATTCGATTTCAATTTAGAACTAATGGAATGGTTATTTAAGCAACTCAAAGTAAGCCCAGTTATTTCTTTTACACCAGAATACGAAAAAGATATACCACTAGCGTTAGATTTCAGAAACCAATTTAGCCTTAAAAAGCCAGCACCCATACCCCAAACCAAAAGCTATTTTCAAGTGTTTAGCGATAGAAACGAATTTATTCCTAACTTAAGTATTGTCGATCTGTTGTTTAACCAAGGTCCACAAACAAAATTATACCTTTAGTATATGGCAAGAAACAGCAAACATAAAAGCAAAAAGCACCATTACGCATTACCATTGCCCGGCTCAAGTCCCGGAATAGTTTTTATAGATGAAAATTCGCTTCCCCCTAAAATAAGTCTACATACCTACAATGCCGATACCTATAAAGTACAAGAGTTAACCAACCTAAAAGGATTAGCACAACACACAGCCGATAAAAATTTAAACTATTGGGTAGAAATTAAAGGCTTCAGCTCTGCTGCCATGTTCGAAACATTAAGCGAAGATTGGAACATTAACAAGCTCATACTCGAAGATATTACCCGTACCTACCAACGCCCCAAGTACGAAGAATACGGAGCATACGATTTTGCCATCAGCAGAATGTTATACCTCGATGAAGAGAACTCTTTAGAGAACGAACAAGTATCATTTATCTTAACCAAAAACATATTATTTACCTTTCAAGATAAGTACGAAGACTGTTTAGAACCCGTTCGCCACAGATTAAGCATAGGCAAAGGAAACATTAGAGTAGGAGGTAGCAGCTATTTAATGTACGCCTTAATGGATATGATTATAGATGCTTATTTCGCTGTTTTAAGCGCCTGGAGCGAACAATTAGATGCCATAGAAGATCGTTTGTTTGATAGACCAGACAAAACTATAATGTACGATACACAACTAATTAAACGTAATTTAATTACCCTTAGGCGTGTAGCTTGGCCAGAACGCGATAAAATGAACGACATTTTGCGCACCGATAGTCCGCTAGTAGATAGCCAAAGTAAAATGTACCTTCGCGATGCTTACGATCATTGCATACAAATAATAGACATGGTCGAATCGCTTAAAGAAATCTCGGCAAGCAACATAGATATGTATCTCTCCATCATCAGCAACCGCATGAACGAGATCATGAAAGTACTCACCATTATCTCCTCTATATTTATTCCACTAACCTTTATAGCTGGTATTTACGGCATGAATTTTAGTAGGGAAGACCCTATTACAGGCAAAATACTACCTCAAAACATGCCCGAACTCTATCAAGAACACGGTTACGAATACACCATGCTTGTAATGGGCCTAATTGCAGTTGCACAAGTTATTTACTTTTGGCGTAAAGGCTGGTTTAAGTAGGTTATCCTCATGTTCGTCATTCCCGTGAAAACGGGAATCGTAATGCGATGAAAAAGTCTACCATTGTCATTAATTCAGTAGTTCATTGGGCAAGGTTTGTCATTCAGAGCGCAGCGAAGAATCTCTAAGCATCTTATCTCCTCGCTTGTCGAAGGACCTCTAAACATAATAATTAGCTCATATGGGTTAGGCTCATCCTGAGCGAGCTTGCACTGAGGGTAGCCGAAGTGAAGGATCTTTCTCCCTACTTTACCATCATTAGAAAAGCAAGTACAGCAACTCCTAACTCAGGTTCCGCCCCGCTATTTGCTGCTGCCATAAAAAATGGCATTCGCTTCTATCGGGTTTAGCTAACAAAAACCACTACTACTATTCTCGACTAAAAGCAAAACAACCATACAATTCCACTCTTTGTAGGGCTCTCTATGCCAAAGACATCCCTTTGGGAAAAGGTGGAGTGACTCTTTTAACAAACGCTAATAATTGCTTAATCGCAACCACTTTACAAGCTTTACAATAGTAATTTCCATCATGCTTCCCCCTCTCTTTTGTAGAGGGGGCTAGGGGGTGAAGAAGAAAACAAGCACTAAAAAATAATTCCTTCTTCAATAACATTCCGCATATTTTTAAAGCAATCCACGTTTCTTTAGCATCGGTTTAATATCAGGCTTATGTCCTCTAAAATCGAAAAACATTTTATCGTAATCTTCAGTATTTCCTTTTGATAAAATCATATCACGGAAACGTTGCCCATTCGCTCTAGTTAAGCCACCATTTTCTTGAAACCAAGAAAAAGCATCATTTTCTAACATCGATGTCCAGGTATATGCATAATAACCAGCAGCATAACCATTACTCCAAATGTGTAAAAAATAGCTAGAACGATAACGCGGAGGTACTTCAGGTAAGTTTAACTTAGTTTTTTTCAACGCTTCCGCCTCAAATTTATCCACATCTAGCAAAGGCGTATTAGCTAGCAAAGTATGCCATTGCATATCTAAATCGGCAGCTGCCAAAGCCTCTGTAAACTCGTAGCCCTGATTAAAAGTACTCGCTTTCTTAATCTTATCTAGCAACGTTTCAGGCATTACAGCACCCGTTTGGTAATGAACAGCATAGTTTTTTAACACTTTAGGGTCAGATGCCCAATGCTCATTAAATTGCGATGGAAACTCTACATAATCTCTCGCTACACTTGCGCCCGACAAGCTAGCATATTGTTGATTGCCAAAAAGCCCATGTAAAGCATGACCAAACTCATGAAACATCGTAGTTACATCATCAAAACTAATTAAGGCTGGTTGTCCCTTAGCAGGTTTAGTAAAATTACAAACGTTATAAACTACTGGTTTAAACCCAAATAATTTAGATTGCGGTACAATATTATCCATCCAAGCACCACCATCTTTATTATCACGTTTAAAATAATCACAATAAAATAATCCAATCTGACTACCATCTGCATCTAATACATCAAAAACCCTAACATCCTCTTGGTAAACAGGTAAATCCTTACGCTCCTTAAAGCTTATCCCATAAAGTTGATTTGCAGCATAAAAAACACCATTTTCTAACACCTTATTTAATTCGAAATACGGTTTTACTTCGTTTTCATCTAAATTATATTTGGCTTTACGCACTTGCTCAGCATAATAATTCCAATCCCATGGTTGCAATTTAAAACCACCCTTTTGCTGGTCTATCAAAGCCTGAATAGTAGCAGCTTCTCCTTTTGCTTTAGCAGTAGCAGCAGGCACTAATTGCTTAAAAAATTCTTCCACAGCTTCTGGCGTTTTAGCCATTTGATTCTGCAGTTTCCAAGCAGCATAGTTTTTGTACCCCAATAATTTCGCCTGTATAGCACGTATTTGCGCCAAACGCGAAATCACTTTACGCGTATCATTCGCATCGCCTTTCTCTGCCCGGTTGTAAGAAGCTTCAAAAAGCTTTTCACGAGCTGCTCGATCGCTCATACTTTGCAACTCGGGTTGCTGTGTTGTATTTCTTAATGCTTTACCAGCAGCCTGTAGTTGTGCACTAAATTTTGCACTTAAAGAAGCCTCTTCCTTGTTTAATTCCTTCAGTTTGTCTTTATCTGCTTCCGATAATTTTGCTCCAGCCAATTCAAATTTTTGGTAATAATACGCTAATAAGCGATTCGACTCCCCATCAAGCTTTAATTGCTCGCGTTGCTCATATAAGGTTTCTACTCGCTTAAATAATTTAGCGTTTAAGTATATAGCATCACTATTTGCCGTTAATTTAGGGGCAATCTCTTCCTTAACCTTTTGCAATTCAGGATTAGTATTTGCTCCAGTAACTAATGCAAATACTGCATTTACACGGTTTAATAATTGCCCGCTTTTTTCCATACCCACTATCGTATTTTCAAAAGATGGCGCTTGCGTATCATCAGCAATGTGTTGTATTTCTGCCAATTGCTGCTTCATGCCTTCTTCTAAAGCAGGCTTATAATCAGCATTCTTAATTTTATTAAACTCCGGCGCCATAAAAGGCAATTTACTTGCTGCTAAAAAAGGATTAATAGCCGATAATGCGTCGGTTTTAGAGTTGTTACAAGAGCTTATAATAGCCAACAATGCCATTAAAGGTAAATACGATAGTCGTTTCATGAGTTTAAGGTTTCTTATAAATATACAAAATAATTTCATCCATCTTTTTTCAATCCTTTATCAACAATAAAGGATGCAAACATCAATAATGAAGCTAATAAAGTTAAATACAACCTTAGTATTCATAGTAATTAATACCTTCTTCGCCATTAATTTCCATCCTGCTTTCCCTTCTCTTTTGGAGAGGGGGTTAGAGCCTGCTCCGATACATCGGAGGGGTGAGGCTTTCTCCCCCTAAAAGACGATTACATAAACCACTACAACTACATACCTTCACCTCAATCAATTAAACTTATAAAAAAAACAAAACCTATGTCAAAAACATCAGAAACAGGCCACGCCAAAAACACAGAGAACTTCGAAATCCTAATCTCATCAGTAACAGGCTACGGAGCAGCTTACCACCCAACCAGAGCAGCAATTACCTTAGGTAATATGCATAATCAATTAAAAAATGCAAAAGATGCAATAACCAATATCAATAGTGTATTACCACTATATAGTAAAGCAGTAGCCCTCCGCGAAATAGCTTTTATGCCATTAGCCAAGCTAAGTACTAAAATATTTAATTGGTTAAAAGCAGCTGGTATACAAAAACAAATTTTAGATAATGCACAAACCAACCACCGTAAAATAACAGGTACAAGGGCATCAGTAAAACTTAGCGAAGAAGAAAAAGAAACCCTATTAGCCGAAGGAACAATCGTAAACCAAGTATCAGCCTCACAATTAGGTTATAATAATAGATTAGATAACCTAGAAAAACAAATACAACTACTTTTAACTATACCAGAATACATACCAAACGAAACCGAATTAAAAATAGTAACACTAACTACGTTGTACAACAATCTTAAAGCTAAAAATGCAAGCGTAGTTACTCATGCTACACCTTTATACAATTCCAGAGTTGCCCGGAATGAAATCATGTACAATAAAGAAACAGGTATGGTAGCCATTGCATTAGATGTAAAAAACTATGTAAGATCTGTATTTGGTAGTGCTAGTCCACAATACAAACAAATCTCCGGGCTAGCATTTAAACAATTAAAAATATAAAGCATAAAATCTTATTCTTAATAGTACAAAAACAGCAGTTGAAACCAACAATCAACTGCTGTTTTTTTTAAAAAAAATTAACAAATGGAAAACTACTTAAAATCTAGTATCACCCTTAAGGCTTAGAATACCACCATAAACCTTTACAATACTACCTGCCATCATGCAAATCCCCTCTCCTTTGGAGAGGGGTTAGAGCTTGCTCCGATACATCGGAGGGTGAGGCTCTAATACACCACCTGCAACTTGTAATATGCCTTCCGCTTTCTTTAATATGTCACCCGCTTTCTTTAATATGTCACCCGCTTTCTTTAATATGCCTTCCGCTTTCTTTAATATGCCTTCCGCTTTCTTTAATATGTCACCCGCTTTCTTTAATATGTCACCCGCTCTGCTCAATATGCCTTCCGCTCTCACTAAAATGCCATCATTTTTTACAAAAATTACTCAAACACACATTAAAAAGCTTTACATCCTCATTAAAAAACTAATTATCCCAGTAATAGGCGATAAAATTATGTTAAAACACAAATTATTTTCATTAAAACACCACTTATAATGTTTTTAATAAATCAAAACTTACTTATTTGCAACTAATAAACTAAAAAAAATTGTTTTCCAGAAAAGTCGGGGCAGGCTCTACCTCGCAAATACAACCACTTTAAAAACGCATTACCAAAAACACTCATTAGTGCGAATGAGGTAACACCAATAAACCACCAAAAAATAACCTAAAAAACACATATGAACACCCCCTTAAATGCCATTTCAAAACTAAATTATTTCTATCTTAGCATCCTATGCAATCATTTGATTTAGATAAAACAGACGTTTCTAAGCTAAAGCAAGCAATAAGTGGTGATAATGAACTGCTTAAAGCTACACTGGCAGAATATCACGCGTCGGAAATAGCTATTTTATTTGAAAGCATAAGCAGCGACGACCAACATCGTATTATTAATTTACTAGATGTAGAAACTGCTTCGGATGTAATTGCAGAGATGCATGAGGAGGCGCACCCCGAAGAATTACTGCTACAATTGCACCCAGATAAGCGTACCGAAATTGTTGAGGAGCTGGATTATGATGATGCAACGGATATTATTTCGCAGTTAGAGGAACACGAGCAAAAGGAAATTTTAGAAGATCTGAGCGAGGACGATGCATCGAGCATTCGTAATCTATTAAGTTACGACGAAAAGACTGCAGGTGGTTTAATGAATACCGAGGTTATTCGAATTAACCTGAACCTTACCAAAAAGGATGCAATTGCTGAAATTATACGTCAGAGTGAAGAAATAGAAGAGTTTTATACTGTAAACGTAGTTGATGACAATAACATATTTAAAGGAATAGTTTCTTTAAAGGATATTATTAAGGCAAAAGGCAATGCTAAAATAACCGAAATGGTAAATGCTGATGTGGTGTATGTGAAAGCAGAAACCGATCAGGAGGAGGTAGCAAAGCTGATTTCGCAATACAACCTAACCAGTATACCTGTTGTAGATGATGATATGCACTTACTTGGTCGCGTTACTTTTGATGATGTGATTGATGTGTTGGAGGATGAGAACACAGAAGATTTCCTGAAAATATCTGGGGTATCTGAAGACGAGGAACTGAGTGGTAACTGGATTGATGCGGTAAAGTCTCGCTTGCCTTGGTTAATTATTAACTTGGGTACTGCCTTTTTAGCATCTGCAGTTATACGGCAATATGAAGATACACTAAGTACTCTCAAAGTATTATCTGCTTATATGACCATTATTGCGGGCATGGGTGGTAATGCGGCAACACAAGCTTTGGCAGTAACTGTTAGGCGTATCTCATTATATGATTTAACTGATGACCAAGCTTATAGAGCTGTTTTAAAAGAATTTACAGTAGGTTTAATTAATGGTGCAGTTACTGGATTAATTGTATTAATTTTCGCCTATTTCTTTGATTCTAACTTAATGTTGGGTGTGGTTATTTTTATGGCCATGACAGGTAATTTAATTATCGCTGGTATAACAGGCGCAGGTATTCCATTAGTTTTAAAACGAGTTGGAATAGATCCTGCTATTGCATCATCTATAATTATTACCACCTTTACCGATGTTTTTGGCTTTTTACTTATATTAGGTTTAGCCAGTAAATTACTTTTATAATTAACTTAAAACGTAGAACTTATAACGTACAACATAACTATGCAAACACTAAAACACGATTGGACTACCGAAGAAATTACAGCTATTTATAATAAACCATTTTTAGATTTGGTGTATGAGGCTGCAAGTATTCATCGTGAAAATGCAGATTACAATGAGGTTCAGATTAGCTCATTAATCTCTATTAAAACTGGCGGATGTGCCGAAGATTGCTCTTATTGTCCACAAGCTGCCCGTTACCATACTGATGTAGATGTACAGGCTTTAATGAAAGTAGACCAAGTGGTTGATGCTGCAAAAACGGCTAAAGCTGGTGGCGCATCTCGCTTGTGTATGGGTGCGGCTTGGAGAGAGGTTAGAGATAACAGAGATTTTGACCGTGTTATTGATATGGTGAAAGCAGTTAATGAACTAGATATGGAGGTTTGCTGTACGCTGGGTATGCTGACTGAAAACCAAGCACAACGTTTGGCTGATGCAGGTTTATATGCGTATAACCATAATTTAGATACATCAGAAGAAGATTATAAACGCATTATTACTACACGTACATACGATGATCGTTTAAATACCATAAAAAATGTACGCAAGGCGAAATTAACTGTGTGCAGTGGGGGTATTGTAGGTTTAGGTGAAACAGTTGCAGATCGCGTTTCGATGTTGCAAACATTAGCCAATATGCCAAAACATCCAGAATCTGTGCCTATTAATGCATTAGTACCAGTAAAAGGTACTCCTTTAGAAAACCAACCGCGTATTCCTATTTGGGAAATGGTACGGATGATAGCTACTGCTAGAATTGTTATGCCAAAATCTGTAGTGCGTTTAAGTGCTGGAAGAAATGAAATGAGTACGCTAGAGCAAGCTTTCTGTTTTATGGCAGGCGCTAATTCTATTTTTGCTGGTGATAAATTATTAACTACACCAAACCCAGCTTTTGTAGATGATATGGCAATGTTTGAACTGCTTGGTTTAAAAACTAGAGAAGCGTTTAAAAACGGTAGACCTGAGAATACGGTTAAAAAAGAGGTTTTAGTATAAGAACTGATAGTTGTTAATAAACCATAGCTTGCATGTATAGCTATGGTCTATTAACTATAGACTAATTAAACTGCCGTAACTCTTACCTCTATGTTCCCTCTAGTAGCTTTAGAGTAAGGGCAAGTACGATGCGCTTTATCTGCTAAAGCTTGTGCATCTTCATGAGATATACCAGGTATGTGTACATCTAAATCTGCAGAGAGCACAAAAGCATTTCCATCTTTATTAAAAGATACATGAACATTTACATTTGCGGCACTAATGTCAACACCATCACGTTCGGCTACGCTACCTAAAGCACCTAAATAACAGGCACCCCATGCAGCAGCAAATAATTGCTCAGGGTTAGTTGCACCACCTTGTCCGCCAAGTTCTTTTGGCTTTCTCAGTTCAAAATCTAAAGTTCCATCACTTGATTTAATATGACCATCTCTTCCGCCAATTGCGGTAACAGAGGCTGTATATAGCTTTTCCATATGTTTTCGTTATTCTTTTAAGATTAACAAAATGGTGAAGCAGTTGTTTTTATTATTTCCTAGTAGGAAGAAAGTAAACTTGATAAATGTCGTTGTCAAGCTGAGCGTAGTCGAAGTACTCCCAAACTTAAGGTATTCTTAAATGTCTTATGTGGTTAAAAACTAGATTTTAAGTTTTTCAGTTAACTTAAAGATATCATAAGCTACCTTTTGTATCAGATCAAACTGCTCGGCTATGATCATATTCTCGTTCTCACTTGCTAATTCATTCACATTTTTACGACGTATTAGCGGAACGTTAATAATTTCTTCTTTAGGAGAAGTTAAGTTTTCTGTTGCCTGATTTAGTAAGTAAATGGTATTATCTGAAACTGGTTTTAACTCTTCAAAGTTTAAGTACACGAAATCATGTTCTTTATTATACAACAGTAAGGTTGCAATGTATGATGATAATAAATGATTAAATACTGTAAACTGATGCAGTTCTTTTATGTAAAGTTGTTTGCTTTTGGGTTCAGAAAACATCCGGTGAAATAGCGATGCTAAGTTAGATGAGTTTACATATACCTCTTTTCGGGCAAGTTTATAATTGGTGAAATTAGTACCCTGCTCAAAGTATAAAAGGGTTACCTCTTTAAAATAATCTCTGTTCGCTTTAATGGTATCTATCATCGCTTCTTTTAGCTTTTCATGTTCCCAATTAGGGAATAAAGAATAGCTAGCCAATAAAGCAATACCCGAACCTATTAAGGTGTCGTAAATTCGTTCTCTAGCCAAAGAAAGGCTTCCCATACCTAAAAAATCAAATAGAATGAGAATATAAGGCGTCATAAAGAGTACGCTAACTACATAGTTTTTCCGCTGAAAACTGTAACAACCAATCATGCAAACGAGTAGAATTATAAAGAGTGTATTTTTATCATGAACGTAAATTAAAACGCCCATCCCTATAAAAGCACCTGCAACCGTACCAATTATACGTTGGTAATTTCTTTCTTTCGTTAAGCTGAAACCAGGTTTAGAAATAACTAAAATGGTTAATAAAATCCAGTAGCTATGGGCAAAATCAAAACTCTTAGCAACTACAAAACCAATTAGCATTACAATGGCAACACGTAAAGAGTGCCTAAAAGTAGAAGAGTTGAAGGTTAAATTATCTACTAATAGTTTAACATCAAACTTTTGTTTGGTTACAAACTTTTCTACATCAATATCTCTATGCTTTAAATTCTTCTTTTCTTTTTTATTAAAATAACCAGTAATGGTTTTAACCCTACCAAGAATGTTTTCGATATTAACCTCTATATTTTTAAGTGCAATCAGTCCTAAGGTATTGTATCGCTCATCGGCATTTGTTTCTAAAACATTAATCTCTTCCTTTAGCGCCGCTACATCTTTAACTAATTCAGCAGAAAGGGTAGGTGTGCCACCACTTTTTAACGCAAAAGCAATTTCATCAAGAGATTCAGCAATTTTATTAATTACTCCTTCATATTGGTGCAGTATTCCAGCTGAATCAAATTGTTCGTGTAATTGTTTGTAGTTATAATAGGTAGACATTACTTGTTCAAAAAGATCAACCATATCTACAAAAACGAGTAAAAGAAATCTTCCCTCTGGTGTAGATTCTCTTACAATTTCTCTAGTTCTAAATAATACATCGCGTACTTCATCTTGCTTTTCGTGTACATGAACTTGTAGTTGAAGTAACTCTGCATAATTCTTTTCGTAATCGGTGTTCTCATGATAGAACTTAGCTTTAGCTCTTAAAAACTCACTAACCTGATGTATCGAATCGCTTAACGTTTGCTGAACTAGTCGATATGGGCGTAGCCGATACACAAAATAACTTAATAACGTATACCAAATGCTACCTGCAAAAATAAGTATTGCATAAAAAATTACTTCTTTCCATGGTCTAATATCATCTATACTTAGCACCATAATTAGCAAAACAGATGTGCCTATAGAAGCTGCTCTATTGCCATACAAGAAAAACATAGAGAAAATAAAGCTGCAAATCACCAACAATGTTCCGGTAACGTAAATGTTTTTATTAGTTAAACCGATAACAATAGATATTACAAAAAGTAAAACGGTGGTAATTAGCATTGCATTTCTGCGATGTACAATTGGTCCAGGAGTATCTACAACACTAATACATAGTGCACCAAGTGATAGAGTCATGCCGTATTGTAGCATGCCAAATTGTGCTAAAATTAAAGAGGGGCAAAGTACGCCAATTGTAATACGTAAACCATCTGCGAAATAAGTGCTGAGCAAAAAATCTTGTATGTTTCTAATTGGCCGATGGAGCATGCTACAAATTTACATTATTTGAGGTTTAAAATTCGTCGAAAAGTAGATATATAAATTGCATTTATTTTAAGCAAAGCTGATAAATAAGCAGAATTGTGAATATGAAAATTTAGAT
The DNA here is from genome assembly GCF_014172375.1 of Pedobacter planticolens. Lineage (GTDB taxonomy): Bacteria > Bacteroidota > Bacteroidia > Sphingobacteriales > Sphingobacteriaceae > Pedobacter > Pedobacter planticolens. The sequence continues at coordinate 1,184,959 of NZ_WNXD01000001.1, read as the reverse complement.
ATTACAAGCTAAATGTGAATAAGGTGAGCATATGAAATTGTTAATAAACAAGATGCAAACAAACGTTAAGTGTTATCTGTTATAACATCAATACTGATTATTACCATAGCGATGATGTTAACAACTCACTTTATTAAGTGTATAACTTGTTAAAAAAATAAATCGATTTTACTTGACATGTGTTGCTTCAAGCGCTAATTTAGATGATATCAATAACGAAGTACTTTGACAGTCTGATAGAATAATCCAAAACAAAAACGAAGTCGCAAGACTGAAATTTTTGGGAATTTTCATCAAGTTAAATCAAATCTGACGAAGCGTTGCAAAATGCAAGTTGGTTTACATTAAGAAGTCGCAAGACGGATAGCATGTAAAAAATTGAGTAATAGAAACCAGATCATTTGCAAGAACAGATGGGTTTTGAAGGACTAACCGGTTGCAAAACCGATAATTTGTTTGTTTTACTACCATCAGACATTATAGCTAATTGCGGCATTTTACGGAGTAAAGCAATATAAGTTATAATTTTATAAACGAGTTTTGAAGTTCGCAAGAATGACAACAACTACGAATAAAGGTTAAGTATATTCAATTGATGCCTTATTTTTAATTACGGTTAAACATAGGGTTAAAACGGAGAACCAAATCGCAAGAAGAGGGTCTCCGTTTTGCTTTTTATAGGTTTTTTTATTCTCAAATAAACTATAATCTTTAAATGCTAAACGCTAATTTTAAAGCACCATGGCAAAGAAAGAACTTCAGGAAAAAAACGTTACAAAAAAAATATTTGTACTAGATACTTCAGTTATTTTGTACGACCACGATGCCGTTAATAACTTTCAAGAGCATGATGTTGCTGTTCCAGTATTGGTTTTAGAAGAACTTGATAACTTTAAAAGTGGTAATGATACACGTAATTTCGAAGCTAGAAGTTTTATTAGATTGATAGATCAGGCTTCAAAAAGCCATCTCATTAATAAATGGTTCTCTTTAAAGAAAACTAGTTTAGGGAAGTTTAAAATTATTTTAGATGAAAACCCTAAAAAAATAAATGCTGAAAAACTATTTGGTGAAGGTAAATTTGATAATCGGATTTTAAATGCTGCATTAGTTTTAAAAGAAGAAAATCCAAAGAGTAAAGTCATATTAGTTTCTAAAGATATTTGCCTTCGTTTAAAAGCTAAATCTCTTGATTTATATGCTGAAGACTACGAAACTGGTAAAATTAAAAACGCCGACGAACTCTACACAGGTAAAACAGAGCTAATAGATTTTTCTGCTGAAGCAATTGATGAGTTAAAAAAGAATGGAACTATAGATGCTTCTTTGTTAAACTTACCTTATACCGATTCAAATCATTTTTATAGTTTAAAGAACAAAAAGAAAAGTGCCATTACTTTTTATGATGCAACTACCAAAAGCCTGAGAAATGTAGAACAAGATCCAATATTTAATATTTATCCGCGTAATGCGGAGCAGTCTTTTGCAATTGATGCCTTACTTAATCCAGATATTAAATTAGTTACGATACAAGGAAATGCCGGTACAGGTAAAACCTTATTGGCCTTAGCAAGTGCTTTAGAGCAGCGTAAGAATTTCAGACAAATTTATATTACCAGGCCAATAGTTCCTTTAAGTAATAAAGATATTGGCTTTTTACCAGGCGATGTAAAATCAAAAATTGATCCTTATATGGCGCCAATTTGGGATAATTTAAAGTTTATTAGGGAGCAATTTGCTGCTGATGAAAAGATGTTATTTAAAATTGATGAACTTATTCGTACAGAAAAGATTGAAATTGCGCCTTTAGCTTTTATTCGTGGTAGAACGATTACTAAAATATTTTTCATAGTAGATGAGGCACAAAATCTTACTCCACATGAAATTAAAACGATAATATCTCGTGCTGGAGAGCATACTAAAATAGTTTTTACAGGAGATATTTATCAGATTGATACACCTTATCTCGATTCTGAAAGCAATGGATTATCTTATTTGATAGAAAATGCTAAAAAACATCCGCTTTATGCGCACATTACATTGCAAAAAGGGGAGAGGAGTGAATTGGCAAATTTAGCTACAGAATTACTTTAATGATGTTTTCTTAAGGTTGCAATTGTAATAATTAACGAAATTAAGGTAAGAAAAACACTAAAAATAAATGGTGCACCAGGAAAATATATGCCATTGCCTTTTGCAATAAAGTGTGCAAAAATGTAAGCCATAGAAAATGGACCTAAAATAGCTCCAGCACTTTGCATGCTCGTTACAATTCCTTGAATTTCGCCTTGTGCATTAGCTGGAACTTGATTCGAAATAATAGATTGCATTGCTGGATTTCCAATTCCTGCTAAACAATAAGGAAGTATAAAAATCATCATCATTAATCCATTTGGTGCAAATGCAAAGCACGTAAAACCAATTATATATAAGATTAAACCCAAAATAATCGCCTTTTTATTACCAATTTTTGGAATAATAATCCGTATTAAACCTCCTTGAACTACAGCTACAGCAACTCCAACAATGCTTAATGAATAGCCAATCATAGATGAATTCCAATTGAATTTCTCGATTACGTAATATCCCCAATTTGATTGCACAGAATGACTTGCAATAAATAATAGCAATAAAGCTACTACCAAACCTATAATTGCTGGATATTTGGCAACACTAACCATCGAACCAATTGGATTTGCTCTTTTCCAAGAGAATTCTCTACGATTTTCTGGTTTTAACGATTCAGGTAAGATAAAATAACCGTATAGCCAGTTTAAAAGTGCTAATCCAGCAGAAATCATAAAAGGAACTCTCAATCCCATATGACTAAATAAACCGCCTATAAGTGGGCCAATAATAAAACCAATACCAAATGCTACACCAACCATTCCAAAGTTTTGAGCTTTCTTTTCTGGTGTACTAATATCTGCAATGTAAGCCATTGCCGTTGTGAAACTTGCACCCGTAATTCCTGCAATAACTCGACCTACAAATAACCATCCCAAAGTTGGAGCAAATGACAAGAAAATGTAATCAATACCTAAACCTAAAAGTGATATCAATAAAATTGGACGTCTGCCAAATTTATCACTTAAACCACCAACAATTGGAGAGAAAATGAATTGCGCTATAGAATAAGCAACTAATAATAAACCGCCATATTCAGATGCCGTAGCTAAAGATTTGCCAGAAAGTTCTTTAATTAAGTTTGGTAATACTGGAATGATAATTCCGAAACCAATGCAATCAATTAATATGGTGATAAATATGAAACCTAAAGCTGATTTTTTCTGACTCATTAGTATTTAAACTTCCCGTAAAAATATTATTTTATTTTAATAAGTTTATGTATTCGAAACATATAGTTTTAATGTTGTTTCAATTAAATTAGAGTTTATTTATATGTCATATAATTATAATTATGTTAAGTAATAAATTATAAACCTCTCCAATTATCACATATACCTATTAAAACTCATTAAGCTTTCTCTTTAAATCTTGAACTTTATCTAACCTATTCTTTCTTGTATAGATTTCAATTAAGAGTTGAATAGTATTTCTATCATTTAAATTTATTTCGTGAGCACGAAGTAATGTAAATTCTGCACGATTAATATAAGATGCAAACTTTGGCGTGTTTTTTTCTTTTAGAGAACTGTTGGCATTATTTACATATACTAATCCTAATTGATACAATGCATCGAAATAATTCTGATCAATATCTAATGCTTTTTTATAAGCTAGTTCTGCAGTACTGTTATTATTTAGTTGAGATTGCTGTAAATAACCAAATAAAAACAATAGCAATTTGCTGCGTTTTTCAGTTGCTATTGAGCCTTCGATTATTTTAACAGCTGCATCATATCTTTCATTATCCAATAATAAATTAATATAATCATTTGTTAAAAATGGATGATATGGATTAAGTTTTAAACCCTCCTCAAGTGTTTTAATAGCTAATTCGCTCTCAAACTTAGATGAATAAATACTCGCCATACTTTGAAAAACTACAGGATTTTTAATTCCATTTTCCTTCGCTCTTTTAAAATAATTTAGTGCTTCATCATACGATTGAATATTTTGAGCACATAACGCCACATTTACAGCTAAGGTTGTATCCTTTGGCAAGAAATCACTTACTTGTTTTAACAAGTTAAAAGCTGTTATGAAATCATTTTGTTGATAAGCATGATTTCCCTCAATTTGCTTTTTAATATTTATGTTATAAGTTGATGCTTTAATTAACCCAGAATTGTCTTGATATTTATCTAGTTTAGTTGCTTTATCTAATGCATCATTTGCTAAACCATAATATTTATCTGCATTCGTTTCGTTATCATCAATTATCGAAATATAAGAGCTTAAATATGCTTTTATTGCCCATGTTTCTGCCCAATTTTTTGTTTTTTTATCATTTTGAGCAGCTTCAATGGCTTTAATCCCCTCACCTATTATCGTAAGTTGTTTTTTTACTTCTTCTTTGTTTGCAATGCTTGCCTGTAGTTTTCCCACGCTATTTTGTGCCAGCTGAACTTGGGTTTTTTGAGCATTCGCTTTAAAAGCAACAATACAGATAAAAAGTAATAAAAATTTGTTTTTCATAGTATAGAAAGGTATTTCATAAGCAAAAATAATAAAAAAAGAGGGATAAAATAAATCATCCCTCTTCATCCATTCTTTGCAATATTGTTTAATTAGCAGGTATAGCCTCTAATCTTTTCTTAATATCGTTGTAATTTGCAGTGTCATTTTTAAAAGCATAAATCTGTTTTAACGTTTCTAATGCAGACACGAATTTAGGATCTATCTCTATTGCTTTCTTATAAAATGGTAAAGATTGATCAATTAATACAATCATTTTTGCAGTTATTGCATCAAATTCCTTTGTTTTTTTGGGATCTAACTTACTTCTATCTCCTTGTAGAGCTAATGCTTGTTTGTAATAAGTATCGCCCATTAAATAATGATAAACTGCTTTTGAAGCATCTTTAGCAATTAATTTTTTTAACGCATCTTGGGATTTAACAATGTCACCTTTCGCAATATAAATATCTGTTTCTGTTCCAATAAAACCATCATCATCAGGATATTTTGCAATAGCTTCTTTAAGTAAGGCTAAACCAGCTACAGTATCTTTCATATTTGCTAAAGTCATAGAAATAGTTTCAGAATAAAAATTCTTAGTTTCTGGCACATTAAAGCTAATTACCTTTTTGAAGTTTTTTATAGCCTCAGGATAGTTTTCTACTAATTTAGCTGTAACACCTGCATTAATATACATTGCAGTATCTGTTGGATTAAGTGCAATTATTTCATTAAAAAGTGTTAATGCTGCTTTGTAATCCTTTTTGTTATAAGCTCTTATTGCTCTACTATTTATGGCATTACGAATATTAACTTCAGCTGATCTAATGTTATCTTTTTCCTCGCCCTTTGTATCTAAACTTTTTGCTTGAGCAATAGCATCCACAGCAAGTTTTTGTTTAGCAATTGCATTATCAATATTTACTGAATCTGTGTAAGCTATTGCAGATGCAAATAATGCTCTATAAGACCAAGCATCTGGCATAATTTTAGATTTTTCATTAGCAATAGCATTATCTGTATGTTTTAACCCATTATTTAAAGCTAACATTGATTTATCAAATGTGCTTTTTTCAGCTGTTAATCCATATATATTCCACGCCTTTTTCGCTTCGGCCACTTCACTCTTTTGAGCATTTGCAAGTGTAGCCACACCTACAAATAATATACTTAAAAGTACTTTTTTCATGTTTTTAGTTTTTGAAATTATATTAATTCTCTTCAGTTGTTTCTTCAGTATCAGTATTGTTGTCTTCTTTTGGAGCTTCGTCTGTAGGCTCAACTTTTTCTGTTGAAGCTTCTTCGCCATCAACAATTTCTGCTTCTTCTACTTCTTCAACCTCATCTTCGTGTTCAATTTTAGCTACCGATGCAATTTCATCATTACCTTTTAAAGTAATTAAACGAACACCTTGCGTTGCTCTTCCCATTACTCTTAGTTCGCTAACAACAATTCTAATTACAATACCAGATTTGTTAATAATCATCAAATCATCAGCGTCTGTTACGTTTTTAATAGCAACTAATGCGCCAGTTTTTTCGGTTACGTTAATTGTTTTAACACCTTTACCACCTCTATTTGTAACGCGATAATCATCAATATCGGTACGTTTACCGTAACCTTTTTCTGATACTACCAATACCGTTGCAGATGAATCCTCAATAGCAATCATACCAATAACTTCATCTTTATCATGTGCTAAAGTTACTCCTCTAACGCCAGTTGCAGTTCTACCCATTGGTCTAACTTTACTTTCATTAAAGCGAATTGCTCTTCCAGAACGTAATGCCATTACAATTTCGCTACTTCCAGTAGTTAAACTTGCTTCTAATAATTGATCACCCTCATTAATATTAATGGCGTTAATACCGTTAACACGCGGACGAGAATAAGCCTCTAATGAAGTTTTCTTAATGGTACCTTTTTTAGTACACATAATGATAAAGTTATTCTCTAAATAATCTTGGTCTTTTAAATTTTTAACCTTGATATAAGCTTTAACTTTTTCTTCTTTTGGTATGTTGATGATGTTTTGTAATGCTCTTCCTTTACTTAATCTACTTCCCTCTGGAATTTCATAAACTCTTAACCAGAAACAACGACCTGCTTCGGTAAAGAATAACATGTAATTGTGATTTGTAGCGATTAATAAATGCTCAATAAAATCTTCATTTCTCGAATCACTTCCTTTTGAACCTTTTCCACCTCTACCTTGTGTACGATATTCTGTTGCTGGAGTACGTTTAATATAGCCTTCGTGTGAGATAGTAATTACAACTTCTTCGTCTTCGATGAAATCTTCCATGCTCATATCTTCTGCCGAATGAACAATTGTTGTTCTACGTTCATCGCCATATTTATCTAACATTTCTGCTAATTCATCTTTTATAATTTGCATACGTAAAGCTTCATCGGCTAAAATAGATTTCAAATACTCGATGGTTTTCATCAGCTCTGCATACTCATCTTTAATTTTATCACGCTCTAAACCAGTTAACCTACGTAAGGTCATATCAAGTATAGCTCTCGCTTGAATGTCGCTTAAACCGAATTTCTCCATTAAGCCAACTCTTGCTTCTTCTGGAGTATTTGATGCACGAATTAATTTAATTACTTCTTCAATATGATCTAAAGCAATTAATAAACCTTCTAAAATGTGTGCTCTTTTTTCAGCTTCTGATAATTCGAATTTCGTTCTACGAACAATAACATCATGTCTGTGATTTACGAAATGACGAATTAGATCTTTTAGGTTTAACATTTGCGGACGGCCATTAACCAAAGCAATGTTATTTACACTAAATGAAGTTTGTAATGCGGTTTGTTTAAACAGATTATTTAAAACGATACTAGCATTTGCATCACGTTTAATTTCATAAACAATACGAATACCATCTTTATTAGATTCGTCTTTAATATTAGAAATACCTTCTAGTTTTTTCTCACCAACCAATTCAGCTGTACGCTCAATCATCATTGATTTATTTACCTGGTAAGGTATTTCAGTTACAATGATTGTTTCGCGGTCTTTAACGGTTTCAATTTCTGCTTTAGCACGCATTACTATACGCCCTCTACCAGTTTCAAAAGCATCTTGCACTCCTGTATAGCCATAAATAATAGCTCCTGTCGGGAAATCAGGACCTTTTACAAATTTCATTAATTCAGGAATGGTGATTTCGTTATTATCAATATAAGCAATCGTTGCATTAATAACCTCCGTAATATTGTGCGGCGCCATGTTTGTAGCCATACCAACAGCAATACCAGATGAACCGTTAATTAGCAGATTTGGTACTTTAGCGGGAAGAACGGTTGGTTCTTGCAACGAATCATCAAAGTTTAATTGAAAGTCAACTGTGTCTTTATTGATATCAGCTAACATATCTTCGGCCATTTTCTGGAAACGTGCCTCCGTATAACGCATTGCTGCAGGCGAATCGCCATCAATTGAACCGTAGTTACCTTGTCCGTCTACCATTAAATAACGCAAACTCCAAGGTTGAGCCATACGTACCATCGTCATGTAAACAGATGAATCGCCATGTGGATGATACTTACCGAGCACCTCTCCCACAATACGAGCAGATTTTTTATAAGGTTTTCCTGCGCCTAAACCTAAATCTAACATACCGTATAAAACACGGCGGTGTACTGGTTTTAACCCGTCACGTACATCAGGCAAAGCCCTACTTACAATAACGGACATCGAATAATCGATGTAAGCAGATTTCATCTGCTCGTCTATGTTTATTGAAATGATTTTGTCGTTCTCTTGATTTTCTAAATCTTCTGCCATAAATAATGTTGTTCGTTAAAAACGAATTTAAATTAGGTTTTACTATAACCTTGCGAATTTAACAAAATAACCCTCAATATGCACCTTTATGTTGAAAAGTTTTAGGCATGGGGATAATGTTTTTTTGGCGTATATTTTCAAGTAAAAAGCTATTTAATTTTTAGCCACAGATTTGCAGATTATTGGTCTTCTTTTTAAATCAGTGAATCTGTGGCCTTTAATTTATTTAGATTTTTAAAGGCTTACTATTTGTAATAAACACCGGATTATCTACAATTGGCAGTTTAGCAAATTTTAGCACTTCAATGCTAGGCACACCGAAATCTAATACTACTTTACCTAAAATAAGATAGCAACCCTTGCCCTTAAAAGGATAAATTGGATTGTTATTTGGAAAATGTGTAGTGTCGAAAAAATCACCTTCATTATCGATAAAGGTTCCAAACCACATTTTAGTATTTTTAATAGTATAAACTGTTTTATCGCAAACAAAATTGCCTAACAATTTTACAATTTTACCTTCCTGTTTTTCTAAGTCCTTTGCTAAAATATCTCCTCTATACTCGGTTTTTAATAAATCGAACATGCTTAAACTAATCGGAAAACCCAATAATTCTAATTCCTGATAAGCATCTTCAACTAAATGTGTATCTAAATTTGGTAGCACATATTCTTTGCTTGGTAAATGAAATAGTTCTTTTCCAGGCATAGGTTTTGTTTTATTGCCTAAATAGTTATAAACTTCCCATAAAAGCTCTTTTTTACTCTTACCCATAAAACGTAAAGCACCGATCCTTATCAGAATTAGCGATTGTTCTAAACTCAAATTGGTACGTTTTATTAAATCTTCCAGATCTATGTAATTTCCATTTTGTTTCCGCTCCTGCGGGATGAGTGCAATCAACCTATTTTCCAATCCCTGTACACCAATAAAACCCAAATAAGCTTTGTTTCCAGTAATATTAACCACATCATCACTATGATTAACACAAGGCAAATGAACCTCTGCTCCTGTTCGTTGCAGGGCATGTACATATACCCAGCGCTGGTAAAAACCGCCATAATTATTTAAAACAGCTACCATAAACTCCTTCGGATAATAGGTTTTAAGGAATAAACTTTGATAACTTTCTACTGCAAAACTAGCCGAATGTGCTTTGGAAAAACTAAATCCTGCAAAGCTCGAAATTTGTCGCCATACTTCTTTTGTTGTTTCTTCATCTCGACCTAAAGCTTTTGCGCAAGAGAAAAAACGTTGTTCCAGCTTTTCAAATTCTACTTTTTTACGGTATTTACCACTCATTCCTCGACGTAAAATATCTGCATCTGCAAAATCTAAACCGGCATAATGACAGCAAACTTTAATTACGTCTTCTTGATACACCATAATACCAAAAGTTTCACCGAGTTGTTGCTCCATTACTTCTGATAAGTACTTTACTCCCTTTGGGTTATGGTAACTTTGAATATACATTTTCATCATACCAGAACTGGCCACTCCGGGTCTAATAATAGAACTTGCAGCCACTAAAGTGAGATAATCTTCACATTGCAGTTTTTTAAGTAGTTGACGCATTGCTGGAGATTCGATATAAAAACAACCAATTGGTGTGCCAGCTCGCAATTGCGCATTTAGTTTCGGATCATCTTTAAACGATTTAAAATCATGGATATCTATTGCTATTTGCTTGTTTTTATGAACAAGTTGAACGGCTTCTCTAATGTGCCCAATTCCTCGTTGACTTAAAATATCGTATTTATCAAGCCCGATTGCTTCTGCCTCATACATATCCCATTGTACGGTTGGCAAACCTTTAGGTGGTAAATCTAATGCAGTATAATAAGTTAAAGGTTCTTCGCCAATCAAAATTCCACCAGCGTGAATGGAACGTTGATTTGGCATATTATTCATGTAAGTATGAATGGCCAATATTTTATTAAAAGTGGGATTATTTGTATTAAACCTTTCTTTTGTAGGATCTGTAAAATCGTCTATTTCATTTTTAGGCAAACCCATTACTTTTCCAATTTCTCTAATAATTGCTTTATCTTTAAAACTACTCATTGTACCCAATAAAGCAGTATTAGGATATTTCTGGAAGATGTACTTCTGTATTTCAGGTCGCTCATCCCAACTAAAATCAATATCAAAATCTGGTGGAGAACTCCGTTTATGATTTAAAAATCGCTCGAAATAAAGATCTAACGCAATCGGATCAACATCAGTTATTTTCAAACAATAAGCCACAATACTGTTGGCGCCAGAACCCCTACCTACATGATAAAAGCCTCTTTCTTCCATCGCATATTTCACAATATCCCAAGTGATTAGAAAATAAGCGCAAAAATCTAATTCAGAAATAACCTTAAGTTCGTTTTTAATACGTTTTAAAGCAACATCATTATCCAACCCATAACGATAAGCTAAACCTTTCATGGCAAGCTCGGTTAATAGTTTTAAATCATTTTCTGCACCGGTTGTAAACGTTTTCTTATTCTTTTTACCGAAAACATACTCGTCCATACAGCAACTATCTAGCAGTTTTTGCGTATTAGAAACTATAAAATCATAAGAAATAAATTTCTCTTTCAGCTCATCTTCAGGAATTAAAACCTCATCTTTTTGGCAAACATCTTCTTCTGTTAATTTTCCTAAAACCGTATTTAAACCTATAGCTACTAAGTAGTTGTGTAACCTATATTCTACTTTATCTTTAACTGTTACAGGATGAAAAACTACCAGCTTATCTTTAACAGTATCCAGCGATTTACCTGCAATTTTATTCAGCTCGTTAGCACGAACACCTAAATATTCATTTTCAGCTAATGCCATATTGTTTTTATAAGGATAAATCACAAATGCATTATTAAACTGAAACGGTTTATCTGGCAAAGGAAGTTCATTAAGGTTGTGATGAGTTAAAAAATCATTTAGCTCTTTCATCCCTTCTTTATTTTTGGCAATGCCGATATATAGTAATTTATGATCTCGTCGAAATTCTATTCCGATAATAGGTTTAATATCATAAGCTGGCCAAAATGTGCCGTGTTTATCTTCATGGTCAGTTCCTTCTTTTCTACACAGTCGAATAAATTCCATGCAGCCAGTAGAGTTATTAATATCCGTAAGCACCATCTGGTGGATATTTCTTGCCCTCGCCTCTTTTATCAGCGTTTCTATCTCCATTGTGCCGTAACGGAGGCTATATTGCGAATGGACGTTTAAAAACATTTTGAAAGATGTTAACGATTGATAACCAATATTTTTGATATAGTATAATTAAACATCACAACCAATGATCTAATGAGCCAATGAACTTATTGCTGTCTATACAATTTTTTAGTTTCTCCTTTATTCGGTAAAACCGTTGCTAATTTGATGGTATCTACACCGTAACGAGAACGCATTTTATCCATACTTTGATAGAGATTGTACATTTTTTCTGATGGACCGTACAATGCAATTTGCTCATAACCGCTCACCAAATGCGATAATTTTACACCTACCAATCGCAATAGCATTCGTTTTTGGTAAACTTTATCAAACAGTTCTTTTGCTTTGCTAATTAAGACAGAATCTAGCGATGTATACGGAATTTTAGCTTGCTGGGTAATGGTTTCAAAATTCGCATAGCGAATAGTTACTGTAATACAAGCCGTTAATTTTTGTTTCTGCCGAAGTTCAAAAGCCAATTTGGTAATCATATCGGTGAGGATGATTTTCATACCCGCTATATCCATGCTATCGCTCTCAAAAGTGGTTTGTTTACCTATAGATTTTTGTTCGCGATAAGGCACCACTGGCGAATTATCTATTCCATTGGCTTTTTGCCATAAACTAAGCCCGTTTTGACCTAGAATTTTAAACATTAAATCTTGTGGAATTTGAGTTAACGTATGAATTTTCCTTACGCCCATTTCGCTGAGTTTTATAAACGTAGAATCACCCAAACCAGGTATTTTTTTAATAGAAAGTGGATTTAAAAAGGATTGTACTGCTAGTTTTTCCACTTGTTTTTCACCATTTGGTTTACATTCATTCGTCGCCATTTTGGAAACCGTTTTATTAACAGATAAACCAAAAGAAATGGGTAAGCCTATTTGATCTAATACAGCATGACGGAGTTCTTGAGCAAATTTCATACAACCAAAAAACCGATCCATGCCCGTCATATCTATATAATGCTCATCTATACTTGCTTTTTCTAAAAGAGGTACTTTTTCTTGGAGCAATTCGGTAACCTGATGGGAATATTTACTATAATCATCCATACTTCCCTTTACAAAAATTGCATGTGGACAAAGTTGACGGGCCATACGACTAGGCATAGCCGAATGAACACCATATGCACGAGCTTCGTAACTACAAGAAGCCACTACTCCCCTGTCTGATAAACCTCCAATAATTACAGGCAAACCAAGTAATTTGCTATTTTTAAGGATTTCTACAGATACAAAAAAAGCATCCTGATCCATGTGAATGATATGTTTATCGCTAAATTCCATAATTTATTAGCAAATATAATACTAATATAATTAGTATTATGAAATTAATTATCAAGATTTTTAGCTAAATATATTAGTTATTTATTAACGCTAGTGTGCGTCCGCTCTTTGCCGCGGTGGCATCAAACTTTTCCCTTGATGGAAAAGTATGCAAAAGATCAAGTCAGGAACGATGCTTCCACGCTCAAGGCTTACGCATGGCCCGCCGTTCCTGTCTACCCTACGCTCTTTGGGCAGTGAGAAGATGGCATGATTAAGGTTTTTGAAGAGGCTGGGCTATCTACCTAGAATATCTTGTAATCTAGTTAAAGATTAAAACCCCAAAACAATGCCTTTTGTGAAGGTCTTCTTCGAGACTTCTTTGGGTCTCCTTCGGGACTTGTTCGAGAAAAGGGGCATTTTCTCGAACATGACTCGAACAAGACCTTAACAAGACCTAATGAAATGGATATTTTTTAACCTATATCCTAACCTGCTCTAGCAGCAGTTAATTGTGCATTAAAACCAATTGTTTTTGCTGTAATTATTTTATATTTATATGTAATTACTCAATTAATTTATTATGAAACACGCTCTCTTATTTATATTTTTAACACTGGGTGCTTCTAAAGCATTTTCACAGAAAAGTTATATCCAGGTATCTGGAGAACCTAACCTTTCAGTCTATTTGGATGGAGAGCTAAAGGGCAAAACCACTGTAGAGTACCAAGGGTATATTATAGATAATGTAAGCCCTGGCGCCCACATCATCAAGGTTGTGAAAGATGGTTATATACCCTTTCAAGAAACCATCACGGTGAAGGCTAACGAAGTATTTGCCTATAAGGTTAAGCCTTTTTCTCGCCAAGGTGTTACTATCTCTGAACAAGGTAATGCTGCCTCGAGTGAAAAGAAGGTTGATATACCCACTGGAAAACTCATTATTCAGTCCGTACCTATCGAGATCAAAATTACCATTCCACAGGTAGAAGGGTTAAAGGATATTACCAAAACTAAGGATCAATGGACAGTAAGTGATATAAGTGAGGGCAGTTATGATTTACAACTTAACTTCGGTAGCAAATCCATCACTAAACGCATTAATATACTGGGCGGATTTACCACAAGTGTATTTGTAAATATGATTAGTGGAGAATTTACCCTTAAAGATCCGTTCACTGCAAAAAAAGAAAAGGAAAATACAATTCAGTATTTCAATTCCCTTATGACTACATATGGTTTTAAAAGAGGATTAACACCGAGCGGATTCTTCGCTAACAATCCAGAATCTGCCAAGTTGGCTAATTACCCGAAGAGTATGATGGATCCTTTAAGTGGCCCTGAGGATTGGTTTTTTTTTCCAGAAAAAGCTATACTGAAAAATGCTCAGGTTACCAAAGGCCCTAGGTCACTCGCAGTAGCAAAAAGTGGCTATGTTAAGGTCTATAGCTATTGCATTTCCAGTTTTACAGATAAGACTACCGCCCAAAGAGAAATGCGAACAATTGTCGAAAAAATAAAAAGTGAAACTAATTCTCAATATGCTGGCATTTTCGATAACGAAGCTTACACTGAATTTTGCCCAATAGGGCAAAACATTAGAATAAGGTTAGATGTGACAGAGATTGCCAAGAATAGATTTGAAGTAGTTATTTATTTTTTAGACGATACTTGGAATTAATAGCCATTCTATTGGTAATAATTGATTGGCGCTCGGGTATTGCCCAGAATTACTAAATTAATATTCTGAAAGAGAAATTCTCATTTTCACCCATTAAAATAGATCTTTCGTTACCCTTTGCTGGTGCACGTCTGTGACATGTACCTCTTAAAAAACGTATAATCTTCTTTATTATGGAGTTTATTTTTACGGCCCAAGGCTCTTTATTTTTAAAAGTTTAAAGAATTATTTAATTTCTACCGCCATACTTATCCAATAAACCCCCATTTGCCCTCGGTTATCCATGGAACCTTTTTCAAGTGTATTTTTCGGGAAACTAGATATAGAAGTATCTACTGCTTTTACAAAATTTGTTAAATTAACAAATTTATTTTCAGAGAAATTTAAGATAGCATAGTCCCAACTAGCATAAAAAGTTAACATCCATTTAAACTCTTTATCAAGCTTATTCTCTGTTAAATAATCATTAAGAATTGAGAATGAGTTAGAAATAATATCATTATCTAGGTTCTCAATACCCGTAAAACAACTTGGTTCAATAATAGAATACCAATTTAAGAATATTAACCTTTTAAGCGCTTCGAGTTTAATAATGCTACTTGATGTTATGTTAAACAATTCAAAATAGCTTTTGTGCAGGTTCCTATATTCATCAAATGTCCCATTATTATTAAGTTCATTTTCTAAATCACCAAAACCTAAATGTTCAGGAATTAAATAATATAATTTTAATTCTGCAGCAGAAAGTGCATCTAGTGAAAGTTCCATATTACTAAATTAATATTCTGAAAGAGAAATTCTCATTTTCACCCATTAAAATAGATCTTTTGTTACTCTTGGAAGACAAAATTAAACCCAATCAATTCCTTTTTTAAGGAAGTTCTGCGTATTTTCTTCTTCGCTATTGGCTATAATTTGAGGATTATAATTCCATTTAGCAGTTGGTGGCAAGCTCATTAAAATACTTTCTATGCGACCATTGGTTTCTAATCCGAATTTAGTACCAGCATCGTACACTAAATTAAATTCTGCATAGCGACTTCTACGCAAATATTGCCATTCTTTTTGCTGTTCTGTAAATGATTTATCGCGGTTACGATCTATTAATTCGGTATAAACTGGTAAAAACGTATTGCCAACCGCTAATGAGAAATCTAGTATTTGATTAAAATCTAAATTGGTATTTTCTGGTTTTAATCTATCATAAAAAATACCGCCTACTCCTCTTGTTTCTTCACGATGTTTGATAAAAAAATAATCATCGGCAGTTGCCTTAAATTTAGGATAAAAAGAGTTGTCGAAGTTATCGCAGGTTTGTTTTAAACGATGATGGAAAAAGCGAGCATCTGTAGGAATAACATAATGAGGCGTAAGATCTATCCCTCCGCCAAACCAACGAGTTTGTTCATCCATTTCAAAATACCTAATATTCATGTGTATAATAGGCACAAATGGATTTTCTGGATGCATAACGATAGAAACACCCGTTGCAAAAAAGTCATCGCTATCAACTTTAAAAGCTTTTTTTACAGCTTCGGGAAGTTTACCATGTACAGCAGAAAAATTTACACCACCTTTCTCTATCACATTTCCGTTTTGCATAATACGGGTTCTACCACCTCCGCCACCATCACGTTGCCAAACTTCTTCTTCAAATTTTGCTTTTCCGTCCGTCAAAACCAAACCTTCACAAATGCTATCTTGTATATGCTGATACGCTGCCGCTACTTCGTCCCTAAACATCATCATTTAAATTAGATATCAAAGTTAAGGCTTATAATAGCGAATGCTAACTGAAAGTTTAGATAGTACATTTTTTTGACACAAGGAATAAGAATTGCGTATTGAGATATGTGATTTGAGACAATTGAACTAATGACCAATGAACCAATTTCCGTCAGCTAAAGCAAACGGCAATGAACTAATGAACCAATGAACAAATTAGCTAAAGCAAAGGGCAATGAACCAATCTCATCTAAATCTGGACTATCCCTCATTGCATCATTCCCGCGAAGGCAGAAACCACGAAGTATTCAGCGCAGCTAATCTTGATGTTATTTGCCTTTTAACAGCATTAAGATACCCAATCGAGTTGGGCATGACGCTAAATGACTGTGGACTAATTTCCGTCAGCTAAAGCAAACGGCAATGAACTAATGAACAATCTAGCTATAGTAAACGGCAATGAACCAATGAACTAATGAACAAGCTAGCTAAAGCCAACGGCAATGAACTAATGAACCAATGAACTATTACACCTCAACATAATCTAAATCTTTATGAAATGTTTCTTTTAATTGACTTAAGGCTACCAAAGCGATAATTACACAAGTAAAACCTACAATCATTGCGCTTTGTAAAATCCCAACTTCCCCCTTTAGAAACTGAAAAGATAGTGTAACTGCAATTACAGAACCACGAATAAAGTTTGGAACGGTAGTAGTTACTGTAGATCTCAAGTTCGTACCAAATTGCTCTGAAGCGATAGTTACAAATGTGGCCCAATAACCAGATGCGAAGCCTAAAAATAAGCTTAGCCAAATAAATGTTTCGGGACTTAAGCCTTTGGCATTTAAAAAAACAACAATTGCAACTGCAGTTAATAGCAAGAATATCATCATCACTTTTTTACGTGATTGGAGCATTTGACATAAAAACCCAGCTACTACATCGCCTGTGGCAATACCTATATAGCAGTACATTACGCCTTTGCCTGCATTTAAAATACCTGTAGCGCCTAATGCTTTACCAAATTCTGGAGAGAAAGTGATTAACACGCCTACTACAAACCAAAGTGGTAAACCTATTAAAATACAACATATATATTTTTTAAATCGACCAGCATTGTTAAAGAGCATCCACATATTACCTCGCTGAACAGATTTTTCTTTTGTTTCTTTAAACAACCCAGATTCTACTAAACCTACACGCAAAAACAATAGCACCAAACCCATACCACCACCAATAAAATAGCTAGTTTGCCAAGTGTAATGTCCGCCAATTAATGCAGCAGCTACCGCACCAAACAAGCCAACCCCTGCCACAATCATGGTTCCATAGCCCCTGTTTTCCTTACCCATACTTTCGGTAACTAAGGTAATTCCCGCACCTAATTCGCCCGCCAAACCTACACCAGCAATAAAACGAATGATAGTATAAGCAGTTACAGAGCTCACAAATCCATTAGCAATATTGGCTATAGAATACAAAATAATAGAGCCAAATAACACACTTAATCGCCCTTTTTTATCTCCCAAAATACCCCAGAGAATACCACCAATAAGCATTCCAAACATCTGACTGTTTATTATACTTGCACCTACCCTTAACATATCATCATCGGCTACACCTAAATCTTTTAGACTTTTAACTCTAACTACCGAAAAAAGGATGAGATCATAAATATCAACAAAGTAACCTAATGCGGCTACGATAACGATGAGGGTAATGTTTCGCTTATTTGAGGCGTTCATATATAGTATGGTTTGAAGCGATTAAACTACAAAAAATTATATAGAATTAAAAAGCCCATTCTACAAAGTAAAATGGGCTCTAAAAAAACTAATTAATTAAACAGAGTCTTATTTTGGCATTAAAACACCATCAATAACGTAGGTTACACCATTGCTAGAAATTACATCTGCAATGGTAATGTTAGCGCCATTCACCATCCATTTACCATCTTTGGTAGTTATTTTAAGTTTCTGACCTTGAACAGTGGTTAATTCCATACCATCTTTTAAATCTGATGATTTTAACGCTCCAGGCACTACATGGTACGTAAGAATTTTAGTTAAATCAGCTTTCATAGCTGGTTTCATTAAATCGTTTAAAGTAGCTGCAGGCACTTTAGCAAATGCCTCATTAGTTGGTGCAAATACAGTAAAAGGACCAGTACCACTCAATGTTTCTACTAATCCAGCTTGTTTAACAGCTGCAACCAATGTAGTGTGATCGCTAGAGCCCAATGCATTTTCTACAATGTTTTTAGAAGGAACCATCATTGCTCCACCTACTTCTACACCAGCTTCGGTGGTCATAGTCGTATCTGGCATTGCCATGTTAGTACTATCTGTAGTTGTAGAACTTGTTTTGGTAGAATTACAAGCAGCTGTCATAGCTAAAAATGCTACACCCATTGCTACGCTTAAGAATTGCTTTTTCATAAAATTTTATTTTTTTGTTTTTAAGTTATTACCCTACTTACGAAACAAATTGGGGTATGGTTTTTTAATATATTAAATAAATTAATTTGCTGAGTTCTGCATCTCTTGCAATAAAGAATTGTATTCTGCCTAGCTTACTTATCAATTTACATGAGATCCTTCGCTACGCTCTGGATGACAAATTGATATGAAGAATATTTCCTATTTCTGTACCCGATTGCTTATTCCCCAATATGCCCATAATCTTTTCCTTTAATCTTTTTTCCAAACTTAATTCAAAATACCACAAGCTTATTATATTCGCTACTGCGCCAAAGAGCGTTGGCCAGAAAGAACGGC
This sequence comes from Pedobacter planticolens, assembly GCF_014172375.1. Lineage (GTDB taxonomy): Bacteria > Bacteroidota > Bacteroidia > Sphingobacteriales > Sphingobacteriaceae > Pedobacter > Pedobacter planticolens. The sequence goes on along the minus strand of NZ_WNXD01000001.1, from coordinate 1,165,904 downwards.
GAGCCACGTGTGGGCCTAGGGGCGGAAGCATCGTTCTTTCTTGATCTTTTGTTTCTTTTCTATCAAGAGATACTGCGAAGCATTCTTGAGGACAAAAACAAAACTACAACAACCGAAAAACGAAAGAGCCCCTCGGTGGCGGCGAACCGAGGCAAGACTGGGTGTTGGAAAACCAATAATAGTATAGGAAAATATCACGTTGCTACATCCTATGCAATGACGAATCGTACAATCTAAGACTAAAGGATTTAAAAAATCTATTAACTATCGTGATGTATTTTCAATTTATCTAATAACTCTGGGGAGATATTTTCAGCATAAGCGCCATAAGCATCAATTAAAACACCCTTTAAATTACCAACTGGCGATGAAATGGCATAAATAACTGCACTGTCTCCAGGATCTGTCATCCCTTCAAAGCGATAAAACTCTTCAATTTCAAATTCCTCAGGCATTAATTGAAGATCTAAAGATTTACACTCAATGCAATCTTGAGCTAAGTTAAAATCATATTCGTAACCTCTTTTCTCTAAATCGGCTACTGCGGCGGTGAGTGTATCGTAAATATGCATGTACCAATTTACCATTTTTTTATGACAATAACTTCTCTGATAAAACTTTTAAAGCTCAATTGTATTTCTGATATTTAACCATCATGATAGTTTCTGAAAGAACCCTTAAATGGGCAATGTGTTTTTATCCTCCTTTATTATTTCAACGCATTTGGGTTAAAAAGTTTCATCCCGATTTTAGAGGTGTTGATGTTAAGATTAGCAACAGTTTTTTAAACAGAAACTACAATGGTTCCATCTTTGGTGGCTCTATTTACGCAGCAACAGATCCATTTTATGCTATTTTATTTGATCAATTGATGCAACGCAGAGGTTTTAAAGTGCGTGTTTGGTTAAAAAGCGCCTCCATCCAATACCTTAAACCAGGTTTAACCAGTTTGTACTTTACCTTAATAATTACCGATGAAATGATTGCCGAGGCCGAAGCATCTTTAACCGATACGGGAAAGTTTGTAAAGTCTTACCCAATGGAATTATTTAATAAACAAGGTGAGTTATGTGCTACAGTACAAAATGAGGTCTATTTGCGAAATAAATTTCCTGGTGAAAAACAGAGAGTTGCTATTTAATTATTATGCTGAGCTATGAACATCAAAAGACTAATTCTGGAAGGCGAAAATGTAAGTTTAGATTTTAAAAAGACCATAAGTAATACCGAAAAAATAGCTAAAACATTAGTTGCATTTTCCAATAATAGAGGTGGTAAATTATTAATTGGCGTGGCCGATGACGGTAGTATTAAAGGTGTAAAATCTGAAGACGAAGAAAAATACATGATTACCAAAGCGGCACATTTATTTTGCAAACCTGCCATAGAACCAAAGTTTGAAGAAGTTTATGTAGATGATAAAGTTGTTTTAGTAGTTGATATTCCTAAAAGTGATACCAAACCGCATTATGCATTAGATGAAAACAAAAAGTGGTGGGTGTACTTTAGAGTGAAAGACAAAAGTGTACTAGCCAGCAAAATTATTGTTGATGTTTTAAAAGAAGAAAATCACGAAAGTGGACAACTCATCTCCTATTCAGAGCACGAAAAGAAGCTATTAAATTATCTAGAAGAGCATGGTCGCATTACCTTAAAAGAGTTTAGCAAGCTAACTAGAAGTGCTTATAAAAAGGCTCAAAAGATTATTGTTAGCCTTATACTTACAGGTGTACTTTTACCGCACACTACAGAAAAGGAAGAATACTTTACAGCAGCAGATGTAAAATAATTGAGTTTATTTTTATCCTTCGACAAGCTCAGGATGACAAATAGAAATAAAAACGCCACATTTGTACGCTCATGCTTCGAACGTTATATACAAAATACAAACCCTACTACAAAGAAAACCTTATTCTTGCCACTCCAATTGTAGTTTCTCAAATTGGACACATGGCTGTGCACATTGCCGACAGTGTAATTGTTGGTCAGTTTGCTGGTACCGTTCAATTAGCAGCTGTATCTTTAGTTAATAGTCTTTTTACAATCATTATGGTGTTAGGTTTGGGTTTATCTTATGGCTTAACCCCTCTAATCGCTAAACAAAATGGTGGTAAAAATTACAGTGAATGCGGTCGACTGCTTTCTAATAGTTTATTAATAAACGCAGTATCAGGCATTATTCTTTATCTTTTATTACATTTTGGAACTTTATCCATCATTGGTCATTTAGGACAATCGCCCGAAGTTGTAGCTTATGCTAAACCCTATTTAGGTTTGCTTGCTTTTTCAATTATCCCTTTAATGGTGTTTCAAACCTTTAAACAATTTGCAGAAGGATTAGGATTTACCAAGCAAGCCATGATGATTTCCATATTCGGAAACATTTTAAACATTATACTAGGAATTATTTTTGTTAGGGGAATGTTTGGTATTGAGGCAATGGGTGTTAAAGGCGTAGGTTTAAGTACATTAATTGATCGTATTTTAATGGCGGTGGTAATGGGGATTTATGTAATGAGGTCTAAAAACTTTAAAGTTTACTTGCAGCATTTTAAACTGTATGCCATTGATAAAATTAGAAGCGTTCAAATTATTAAAATTGGTGCGCCAGTAGCCATGCAATATATTTTTGAAATTAGTGCTTTTAGTGGTGCTGCCGTTATCATTGGTACTATTGGCGCAGCACCTCAAGCCGCACATCAAATTGCAATTACACTGGCTGCTTTAACATATATGGTAGCTAGCGGTATCGCATCGGCAGCTACTATAAAAACCGGCAACTATTTAGGACAAAAGAATTTCATAGATCTTCGTCGCTCTGCAATAGCAAGTTATCATGTAGTACTAGCCTTTATGAGTTGTACAGCAATTCTTTTCGTATTAGCCAACACTCTTTTACCTTATCTATATACTAGCGATTTAAAAGTGATTGAAATAGCAGCACAACTCTTAATTATCGCAGGTTTTTTTCAATTATTTGATGGCACACAAGTAGTTGGTTTAGGCGTTTTACGTGGAGTTGGCGATGTTAATATGCCAACTTTCATTACCTTTTTATCCTACTGGATTATTGGCATCCCTTTGGGTTACTTTTTAGGTTTTTACCTAGATATGGGTGTTAGAGGAATTTGGTACGGCTTAACTTTCGGTTTATTAACCGCTTCTATCCTACTTTTCTTCCGTTTTCAGCATAGAACAAGATTATTAATAGAAACCTCTCCTAATTAAATCATATTAAATTACGTTATATTTGTCCCCATGAAAAAACGCGTCTTAGTTGTAGAAAACAATAAGGATATCTTAGAATTGATTTCATTAATATTAGATGAGGCAGGATATGAATTAAGCCTTTACACTAATGAAAGAAATATATTTGAGCATATTGTATCATTTCAACCAGATGCTATTTTACTTGATATTGTTAGGCCTACAGTTGAAGGAACAGAGCTTTGTCGCCAAATAAAAGAGGCAGAAGGAACTAGTCATATTCCAGTAATTGTATTATCAACCCATCCTCAAATAGAACGTGTTAAAGAAGTTTGTGCAGATGAAGTGGTGCCAAAACCATTTGATATAGATGCGCTATTAGAGACCTTAGAAGAACAATTAGGTAGCAATAATTAATTAAAGCTTACCATTGCTTAAACATGTTCATCATCATGTTTATCTGGCGTAATTTCTTTCTGATTTAGCTCATCTTCTAATTCCTTTTGGTCTTTTTTATTACGCTTAACAATAAAGTAAACAAAGGCCAAAACTGCCACAATTACGATCGCTATTATTACAGTATTTGTTTTCATCGCTAAAATCAGTTAATCCTTTTCTAGTAAGTAAAAATAAAGCTCATTTGTTTCGTTAAAATTAAATTAAGGTTAATTATTAACTCTTGCTCGTCATTGCGAGGCACGAAGCAATCTTAAAGCGAATTAAAAGAAGCTATAGTTGTAAGATTGCTTCGTGCCTCGCAATGACGGTCGTAAAGAATAACCTACTCTAAATTTGCATTCGGAAAAAGCGTTGGCTGATGACTATCCTCTTTCCCTCTCGCTTTAACCTCACCAAAATTAGAAAAAGAAACACCCAACAATCTAATCTTCTTATCACCTAAATCTAGATTGTTCAATAGCATTTGTGCAGTATCCAATACCTGCTCTAAAGTTGTAATCTTGCTCGCAAAAGACATACTCCTGGTAATAATTTTAAAATCCTCAAACTTCACTTTCAACGTCAACGTACGCCCGTAAAGCTCATAGTATTGCATTCTTTTAAATGCAGACGTAGCAATTTGTACTAACCAATCAGTAAGTTCCTCCCCTTTGTCTAAATCATAAGAAAACGTATCTTCAGCACTTATAGACTTCGTTTCTTGATGTGGTTGTACCTCTCTATTATCTATTCCCCTCACTATTTTATAAAAGAACTTACCTGTTTTACCAAAGAGTTGTATTAAACGCTGTTCTGTTAATTGTTTTAAGTCTGCACCAGTATGTAAACCTTGTCTTTTCATCTTTTCGGCAGTAACCTTACCAACACCAAAAAACTTTTCTACTGGTAATTGCTCCATAAACCGCTCTAACTTAGAAGGACCAATAAACGTTAACCCATCAGGTTTATTCATGTCTGATGCAATTTTAGCCGTAAACTTATTAATAGAAACTCCTGCAGATGCCGTTAAATGCAACTCATCTTTTATAGCCTGTTTAATTTGCTCAGCAATCGTAATGGCAGATCCGATGTTTAATTTATCTTCAGTGACATCTAAATAGGCTTCATCCAGTGAAAGAGGTTCGATTAAATCGGTATACCGACTAAATATCTCTCTTATTTTCTGCGAAACCTCTTTGTAGGCAGCAAAGCGTGGTCGCACAAAAATAGCATACGGGCAAAGTTGTTGGGCTTTTTTAGCCGTCATTGCAGAGCGGATACCAAATTTACGGGCTTCATAGCTTGCAGTTGCCACTACTCCGCCTCTTCCCTCTGGTGAACCACCAACCACTAAAGGTTTGCCTCTATATTCAGGAAAATCACGCTGCTCTACAGATGCATAAAAGGCATCCATATCGATATGGATAATTTTACGAACCGAATTTCTGCTCTCATTTTCCATGATTACTGCAAAACATAAGCTTGGTAAGCCCTATCTCCCCAAAACTGATAATCTTTATCTTGGTACTTTGTACCATTAAATAGTAGGCGGATAAAACCATTCTTTTCCACCAATACAGTATGATAGATTTTGCCCTCTGGGTTTTTAATCAAAGAGAAATCGATTAAATGATTTTGATTAAACCAGTTCATTCTATCAGACAAATCGTATTTCTTTAAGTTAAATTCGGCTTGTAAATCTCTAGCCATTAATTGGCTTCTATACCATGTTCCGCCAGTTGGCGACACCAACGGCTTACCATTATAAACCACAACACTATCGTTGTATGCAATTACCTGTAATGATTTATTCTTCGTTTTTAACCAATTTGTAAGCTTCGCTTGATGCTTTTCCGTTTCGTAACCATACGTTGCATCTAAAAAACCAATCCGATCTATAAACTTTGGTAGTTGTGGCTGCGAATTGATATAACCAAAAATAAAACTCCCACCGCCACTATGGCTACTCAATGTAACCTTTGGTTGGTACTTTTTATAACGCTCTACTACATCAGCAACCAATTCACCTATCCGTGTATCTCCACTTACAAACTTTCTTCGCCAGGCTGGCCAGCTCTTTAAGTTGTTCTCTATATACACTACAATATAATTCGTCAGCTTATCTGCATTACGAATAAATGCAGTTTGTGCGCCAATATGCTGAATATCGAAATGCCAATCGTCGCCATTGGCTAGTTTCTTGCCGAAAGTTTGTGCCGTTGTGTTGCCATTTGGCAAAGCAAACAAAATGAGTTTGGTAGGGTTTTTGGGATTTAACTGTGCAGGCTCATCGAAGGTTAAGGTAATGCCACTATCAATGTTTACCTTTTTTAAGGAGTTGAAATACTCATTAAAAGAAACTTGCGCCTTTATATCAGTTTTAAAAACAACTACGCAAAAGATTAATAGATACCACCTCATGTATCAAATTTACAATAATCTCTTATTGTTTTTTAGGAGTTTGGGTTAAATTAACAACTACTACACTCAAACTGTCAACTGCCAGACTAGAATAGGCAACTGCTAAGCTCGAACTGACAACGGCTGCATTTAAAAGCTAGCTATAATATAACTACGCTATTAATTATTGCTTTTTAGGCGCTCTACCTAAATTTACAACTGCACCAACACTAAATACAGAGTTACCTGCATTTAAAAACTTACGACTTTTTAAACCAAAGTTGCTGCCACTGGTGTATTGCAGTTGTACTTGATCGCTTAAAATCATTCTGGTAAAGAAAACTGGTTCTAGAAAGATGTTATCTTCATTGGGTTGTTGTACGTTATTAATAAAGAAATCATTTGTTTTAACAAAGCTCATGCGTAATGCAGTACCAAAGTTTAGTCCAAAGTTTACACCAAACAAGCGTAGGTTATCTCTCTTTTTAGAACTATAGTTTACTTGTATAAACTTCTTATCGTAGTTTGCTTTATGATTATCTATAGTAATTAGGTTTTTGTTATCGTCAAATTGCCTAAACAGTCTGTCGCTTTTACCACTTCCTATACCTCCGTATATTTCTAGTATTCGGTTATTATCAGGACCAAAGGTGTTAAAATAGCCTCCACCAAACTCAATCATTTTATGTTTAACATCTTTTTTGGTGCTCTCATTGTTCATGTAAGCTCCATTAGCTAAGAGGGCAACATGATTGCTTACGGCATAGGCCGAGTTGAAATTGAAATTGCCTTTTAGGGATACGTGTGCGCCTGCTGCTATTTCGCCTTGCGTGGTTAACATGGGCGTATTGGGTACGCTGGGCATGTATATAGAAGAACAGCTGCTTAAAAATAGGAGAAGCAGCACGGGGGTAAGTCGTGAATGTGTAATCATAGATGTAGTAATAACAGGTTTTGGGTAGCAATTATTATGCTAGCTTGTAAATTTTAGTACATCCATCATCCGGTTAAATTCTTGATGGGGTGTTGCTTTTAACTGAATTCTTTGTGCGGTTACTGGGTGTGTAAAGCTAAGTTCTGATGCATGCAATAACATGGTCGTCATTTGAAATTGGGTAGCAAAGAAGCCATTTTGTTTGTTACAACCGTGCTTTCTGTCGCCAATAATAGGATGGAAAATGTGAGCAAAGTGTTTGCGGAGCTGATGCATACGCCCTGTTGTTGGGCTGGCTTCTACTAATGAATAACGTGAGGTTGGGTGCTTACCAAAGGGCACTTCTATTTCTGCTCGTTGCAAAGTTATAAATGAGGTAAAGGCTTCTTGTAGTGTTCCGTTTTCTTTTTTTAAGGGATAATCTATATCCAATTGATCTGGAGCATACCCTCGTAATATGGCTAGGTATTTCTTTTCTACTAATCCTTCTTGAAACTGTTTTTGCATGGCAATTTCTATTTCTTTAGAAAAGGCAAAGAGTAAAAGTCCGCTTGTTTTTCTATCTAAACGATGTACTGGGTTTACATGCTGACCTATTTGATCGCGTAGCATTTGTAAGGCAAATTCTGTAGCATCATTTGCTATTTTAGAACGATGCACCAATAGGCCATGAGGTTTGTTAATGGCTATTAAGTGTTCGTCTTGATAGATAATTTCTAGCATGTAGCGAAGATAGAAAGATTACTTTAATGTAAACGGAACTGTTTCCTTAAGATCAAAATAAATAGCTAAGTCTGCATCTGGCACATCTTTTCCTATCAATTTCCCATTGTAGTCTTGTTCATACTTAATGGTTTGAACTAGTTTTATATTACTACTATCCTTAACTTCAAAAAGCGGAACATTGTAATCATATATCTTTTGTTTAACCTTAACCTTATTCTCGTTAAAAACGTAGGTGTAAACAGATTTACCTGTTTCTCTATAAAAAATCATCTCTAATTTCTTAATGCTATTATTTAGGTAAAAAGCTTTTCCAACATTGCCTTCAGCACTATAATCGCCTTCTAATGAAAACTCGTAGGTAATAGTATCAGAATTAGTTGATTTTAAATTGTCCGTTAAAATCTTTCTCTTAACAGAATCTAAATTAAATGCTGGTTGCTTAATAATTACTGGATTAGTTTTTAATGTATCTTTTGCAGCTTCTTTATTGCTTGAGCTATTTCTTGTACAAGAAGTAAAAAGGACAAATAGGATAAGAATATAATTTTTCATTAGTTAAATATATAAATCTCTTGCCACTCTAAAGGTATTGCAATGTGCATCTACAATGGTTTTTATGTTTGGAGAATAGCCTCCTCCCATGCTTACCTGTACTGGGACTTGATGTTGCAAGCAAGCTGTAAAAACCAATACATCGCGTTGCTTACATCCGTTTTTGGTGAGGGCTAGTTTGCCTAGGTTATCTGTTGCTAATACATCTACTCCGGCTAAATAGAATACAAAATCTGGCTGATGCTTTTTAAATACAGCAGCCAAAGCTTCTTGTAGTTTAGTTAAAAAGGTTTCATCATTTGTACCATCTTCCAAAGGAATATCTAAGTCTGATCGTTCTTTTCTAAAGGGAAAGTTTTTGTCGCCATGCATAGAAAATGTGAATACCTTGTCTTCTTTTTGGAAGATTTCTGCGGTTCCATTACCCTGATGTACATCTAAATCTATTATTAAGATGCGTTTACTTAAATCATTATTTAACAAATAGTTTGCTGCAATAGCTTGATCGTTTAACAAACAAAAGCCTTCGCCCCAATTGCTACCTGCATGGTGTGTACCTCCTGCTACATTAAAAGCTACGCCATGTTGTTGAGCATATAGTGCACCATCTATGGTTCCTTGTGCTATTCTAATTTCTCGTTCTACTAATTGTGCGTTTAAAGGGAAACCTATTCTGCGTTGCTCTTTTGCTGGTAGCGTACCATTTTTTAGTTGTAGCCAATAGTCTTTGTTGTGTGTAGCTAGAATGTTTTCTTCTGCCGTTGGCTCTGGGGCAAATAAGTTTTCTTGTTGGATAGTACCCTCGTGTAGTAATTGTGCAGGTATTAACTCGTATTTAAGCATCGGGAAGCGATGGCCTTCTGGTAAGGGATGTGCGTAAATTGGGTGATAGGCTATTTTTAACATGGGTTTATTTGATCACTAAGGCTTAGAGTTCTGTTTTAGAAAATCTAGTTTGCTTTGAATTTTCTATCTTTCGAAATATCTATTAGCTTCCCCTTCTTGATTAAGAATGAGTAGTTTTTAAAGTAATCACTTCGTTCTTCTCTAGCCATTATGATTTTATATATTTTAGGCTCATTATCTAAAATTTCAATGGAGAAGGGATTGTATCCAACATAAAAATTGAATTTTAAATTATCCCCTTTCTTAACTTCATCTTTAATACTCGAATAGCTTCCATGAGTTCGAGTCATATATAGCTCTTGATTTTTATAAATAGTATTAAAGGTTAAAGTATCTCCATAACTATTAAAAAACATAAATGTCGATTTGTTTTCGACCGTTTTAAAGGTTTCAATTTTGTTCTTTAAAGTTTCATGATTATTTTGTTTACTGTTCAATAATAAAGTATCTGCATTTTTAGTCCAAGCCCCTTTCGTGTAAAAGAAATTCTCAGCCGTAAGTAAAGCTTTATAATCATCTCCTGTAAAACTAAATAAAGAATCATCTTCTATCTTCAGATGCCATTTCCCAAAATCGTTGGAAACATATTCTCCAACTATGCTTTTATTGACTTTACAAGATGTTAAAATCATAAAGTAACACGCTAGAAACAGTATTAGTGTTAATTTTTTCACCCTATTTCAGCTTAAAATCTCTCTAACATGCTTTTCAATGTTATTGCAAATTTCATCTACAGGCAAATCGTTAGCATCTGTGTTAAATGGGTTCTCTATTTCTTCAGCTATTAACTCTAAACTGGCTAATACATAGAGAATAAAGGGTACAATTGGCACTACAAAATAGCCCAAACTAAATACCCAGCCTATTGGTAAGGTTAATACGTAAATGAAAATGAATTTTTTGATAAAAGCACTGTATGAATACGGTATTGGTGTGTTTCTAATCCGTTCGCAACCGCCACAAATATCTGTAAATTGACTTGCATCGGTGTTTAGCGTAATGAGTTGTTCTTGAGAGATTTTACCCACTGCTTGTAAAGCATAAATTCTACTCACCATACTTGTTGCTACCTGATTAGGGATATGTTTACCACCATCAATCTCTATTAAAAAGCTATCCTTACCAAAGTATTGCTTCTCTCTTAAATGTTCTTTTAGTGCAAAGGCGTATTTAGGAATGGCATACTTAAAGAATTCGATTTCTTCTGCTTCTAGGTTTAAGGCCCTTATTTTGATAGCTAGATTTCTGCTCACGTTAGTTAATGCACCTAAGAGTTTTCTTCCGTCCCACCATCTATCGTAAGATGTGTTGGTTCTAAATACCAATAGCATAGAGATTACAAAACCTAAAAGGCTATGCATCATCCCTACATTTTTAATATAAGTGGTTTCTGCTAGCTTTAAATAATTAAGTTCTAGGTAGGCTATCCCTCCAGAAAGAGCGGCAATAGTTAGCATTAAAGGCCATAGTTTTCTAAAGGTATCTGCTTTATGAATATGGAAGATGAAGCTCATCCACTCTTTTGGATTGTAATTTATCATGCTATGGATTGGCTAATGGTTAATAATAATTCTCCTGTTCTATATACATCTTCAAAGCTGTTGTACATTGGCACCGGACTTAAGCGTATTACATTTGGTTCACGCCAATCGCCAAGTACATTGTTAACTACTAATTCATCGAATATTTTCTTTCCGTTTGCCTTGGCTATGATAGAAACTTGCGCCCCTCTATCATCTTCTGTTTGGGGTGTAATTATTTTAAACTGCTCCTCTCCTAGTTTTGTATTTAACTGATTTATAACATAGAACAAATAAGCTGTTAAAGTTTTACTTTTAGTTCTTAGCGCATCCATAAAGCCTGCTTTTTTGAACAATTGCAACGATGCATGATACAAGGCCATAGGCATTACCTGTGTGCAGCTTACCTGCCAACCATCGGCTCCAGCTTCGGGTATAAAGCCTTTTTCCATCTTAAAGCGTTGCGCTTCGTTATAGCCCCACCATCCCGCAAAGCGATTTAAGGGCGTATTGAAATGCTTTTCGTGTACAAAGATTCCGCTTATCCCACCAGGTCCAGCGTTTTGATATTTATAAGAACACCAACAAGCAAAGTCGACACCCCAGTTGTGCAATTGTAACGGCACATTGCCAGCTGCATGAGCTAAATCGAAGCCTACTATTGCACCCGCTTTATGTCCGGCTTTGGTAATGGCAGGCATATCAAACCACTGACCTGTAAAGTAATTAATCCCGCCGAAGAGTACTAAAGCTATTTCTTCTGCATTATCATCTATCGCTTTAACAATATCTTCTGTTCTTAGCGTGTATTCTCCCTCTTTTGGTTTTACTTCGATGATGGCGTCTTTAGGATCGAACCCATGAAAACGAACTTGGCTCTCTATCGCATATTGATCGGATGGGAATGCGCCGGCTTCCATTATTATTTTAAATCGTTTCGCCTTCGGCTGATAAAAACTAACCATCAATAAATGGAGGTTGACAGTTAAGGTATTCATTGGGCAAACTTCTGCTGGCTTTGCACCAACTATGGGTGCCATTAACTTTTTGAGTTCTTTATGATAGAACATCCAAGGTGAATTTCCCTCAAACCATCCTTCTACTGCTAGGTTTTGCCAGTTGTTTAACTGCACCTCTAAAACCTCACGAGCCACTTTAGGTTGTAAACCTAAGGAGTTGCCACACAAATAGATAAAAGGTTTTCCGTTTTGCTGAGGGAATAGATATTCATTGCGCATTTCTCTTAATATATCTTGCTGATCTAGTGCTTGAGCGAAGGCTAAGTTATTCTCGAAATTCATGTTTCAATATTAGCAAAAAAAAGTTTTGTAAACTGTAGTATAATTTACATTAAACTTTAACATTAAGGAATGAAGAAGAGTTAAGGTTTTATAATAAATCCTACGCTAAGGCGATCGTCACCCTGAATTTATTTCAGGGTCTTTCCTGTAAAACAGATGCTGAAATAAATTCAGCATGACGTTGAGACTAATTGAAAAACTATGAATTAGGTTTGCTTACATATTTATTGCCTTTGATGTAGAAACGCCAAGGTAATAAAGCATGATCTTCTGCATAAGCTACTCCAACACGCGGCGAGGCTATTATTTGATCTTCTTTAAAGTGAATGCCGTTGTCTTCAATCCAAATCTCATCACCTAGTAAATCTTTAGCATTTAAGTTCTTATCAATGGCTAGTGCTTTGGCTAATGCACCAGGCCCGGCGGTAATTCGTGGGGCTAGTTTCTGCATATTTCTACGCTCCAACATAGTTGAAAGCCCTTCTATAGGCTCAATACCACGAATTAATACTGCATTTGGATTGTTTTTGGTATTGGTTACTACATTAAATAAGTGATGAATACCGTAACAGAGATATACATAAGAAATCCCTCCAGCTTCATACATAGTTGCGGTTCTTGGCGTAAAACGATTGTTGTATGCATGAGAAGCTTTATCGATAATACCGTTATAGGCTTCTGTTTCTACTATCGTTCCGCCTGTTAATTTACTATCAACTAATGTAAATAGTTGCTTACCCAAAAGCTGAACTGCAAGGCTAACTACATCTTCTTGTTGGTAAAAAGAATACGGTAATTTAGGCATGTATCAAGCTAAGTATTTGATTTAAGTATTTACTATCAACTTCATCAAAGTGAGCAAGATACTCACTATCTACATCCAATACACCTATAATGTTATTATCCATATAAAGAGGCAATACAATTTCAGATTTTGAAGCAGAAGCACAAGCAATATGACCAGGAAATTCATCTACATTAGGTACAATAATAGTTTCATTCCTCTCCCAAGATGCACCACAAACACCCTTTCCCTTTTTAATTCTGGTACAAGCAACTGGCCCTTGAAATGGTCCTAACACTAATTCCTGCCTGCCGGCAGGCATGGCATCATTTTTTAGGAGATAGAAACCAACCCAAAACCATCCAAACTGTTCTTTTAAGGCTGCACAAACATTAGCCAAATTAGCTATTAAGTCTGTTTCGCCATAAAGCAATGCTTCTATTTGAGGGATTAGTGATACGTATTGTTCTTCTTTAGTACCAGTTTTAGTTATTGTTAGATCTTCTGCCATGACGTTTTTATTGAATAACAAAGCTACGAAATGATTAAATAATCTGGTTTTATAGTGAAGAATTAACATTTCTATTACTATTCCACATTGTGATTTTACTTTAAACAAAATACTTAGATTTGGCGATTATAAGCATTAACACAACAAGATGAACAAGAAAACCTTATCAATTACTTTACTATTATTAGCTGGATTAATTCAGTTTGGTTACAGTCCGCCAGAAGAAGGAATGTTTCCGTTAAGTGAAATACACAAACTAGATTTAAAGAAAGCGGGTTTAAAAATAGATCAAAACGAAGTTTATAATCCTAACGGGATAAGCTTAGTAGATGCCCTAGTAAATGTTGGCGGTTGTACAGGTTCTTTTGTTTCTAATGATGGATTGATTATTACTAATCACCACTGTGCATTTAGTGCTGTACAACTAGCAAGTACGCCAGAACATGATTATTTAAACAATGGATTTGTGGCTAATAGTCGTGAACAAGAGATTGAAGCAAAAGGATTAACCTGCCGTATTACTGATAGTTATGAAGATGTGTCCGACAAAGTTTTAGGCGCTGTTGCTCAAGTACAAGACCCAGCATCAAGATTACAGTTAATTAACAATGTAATGAAGAACATTGTACTAGAAGCTGAGAAAAAAGATCCAACTATTAAGGCCGAAGTATCAGAAATGTTTATTGGTAAAAGCTATGTGTTGTTTCGTTATAAAACCATTCAGGATGTAAGATTGGTTTATGTACCTAATCGTAAGATTGGCGAATACGGTGGAGAGACTGATAATTGGGTTTGGCCACGCCATACAGGTGATTTCTCTTTTATGAGAGCCTATGTATCGAAAGATGGTAAACCAGCTAAATATTCTAAAAACAACGTTCCATATACGCCTAAGAAGTTTTTAAAGGTTAATCCGAATGGAACTAATGAAGAGGATTTTGTGTTTATCTTGGGTTATCCTGGTAAGACTTTCCGTCATCGCCCTGCAGAGTTTATAGATTATCAACAGAAATACCTTTTACCTTATACATCTGAATTATATGATTTCCAGAACACTACAATGGAAAACGTAGGTAAAAGAGATAAAACAACCGAACTAAAGTTAGCCACAAGAATTAAAAAGAATGCTAATGTAATGAAGAACTACAGAGGCAAACTAAAAGGCATTAAAGGAATTGATTTGGTAGCACAAAAAAAACAAGAAGATGCTGCTTTAGCGCAATTTATTAATAACAATGTTGATGTAAAGGCGCAATACGGCAATCTAATGACTGATATTGATCTATTGTATAAGCAAATAAATGGTGATGCTTACAGAGATATGTGGTTAACTCAAATTTACACCTCAACTAGTTTATTAAATGTTTCAAAGCAGCTAAATACGTTTAAAACGGAGTTAGAAAGTCAGCCTGCAGCGCAAAAAGAAGTTTACTTTAATGCTAATATAGACAAGCTAAAACAAGCTTTAAATACAGTTTATGATGCTTTTGACATTGATGTAGACCGTAGAATTTTTAAGAAGATGCTGGCTGATGCTTCATCATTTAGCTCTAACCAAAGAGTTAATGCAGTTGATAAAATAACAAGTAAAGGATCTAATAGCAATGCGATGATAGATGATTACATTAATGATGCATTTGGGCTGAGTAAACTAAAAGACAAGAACTATGTGTTGAATAACATCTTAAAATCTAGTAAATCCCTTAGCGATTATAACGATGGTTTATTACTGTTTGAAAAAGACATTACCAAGCAAATAGCAGAATTAAAGCCTGAAAAAGACCGTAGAGATGGTGTTTTAAATAAACTAATGGGCGATTATGTAAATGTAAAGGAGAAGTTTTTGCAGAAAGATTTTATCCCTGATGCGAATAGCACTTTAAGGCTTACCTACGGTCATGTTCGTGGCTACTCTCCTGCCGATGCAAGCTATATGGCGCCATATACTAGTATTAAAGGGATTATTGAAAAAGGCGCAACTGGTAACCCTGATTTTGGATATCCATCTCAAATTAAAACATTATGGGATGCAAAAGACTTTGGTCCATTCGCTAAAAAAGAGCTAAATGATGTTCCTGTAGCATTTTTATATAACATGGATACTACCGGCGGCAACTCTGGTTCGCCAATTATGAATGCTTATGGAGAGTTGATTGGGGTAAACTTTGATCGTGCTTACGAAGCAACTATTAATGACTATGCTTGGAATGAAAGTTATAGTCGATCTATTGGTGTAGATATTCGTTACGTACTTTGGGTTGCTGCTAAAATAGACCATGCAGATTTCTTATTGAAAGAAATGGGTGTAAACTTATAATACTAAATTCATCATGCTTTGATGAGATAAATAAAATAACATGAGAATAATTGCCGAATTACCACACCCCGATTGTAAGATTACTTTGTTTAACATGAACCAAAAATACATTGTGAAATTTGAGCAAGGTCAGTTGGAGCAAAGCTATAAATTATCAGAGCTTGACCTTAGCGGAGGAGGGGCGAATGAGATTTTTCAAATACTTGATGAAGCATTTATGACTACAGTTGTAGAGCGTTTCAAAAGCATGAGAACAGATTTTTCAGCAGCTTATCAAAGACAACAGTAAGAGTTTATATAAAACACGTAACTAACTGTAAAATAGTTTGTTTAATTAACAAACAGAATATTATTCTGAAAAAATAGTACTATTTAGCCTATGTGTTCCATACTTAAGGAAACTATTAGTTAAATTGTATAATCATAACTTACTGATATTTAACAAAATAAACACATAAACAAAATATAATATCGATTATCATTTTAGCCAAATAATTGGGAGGTTTGATGTAAATTAGCCTAAAAATCTAAAATTTACTTTTTCTTAAAAGTTTTAGGTTTTCGGGCCTTTTCTTTACACTCGTCCTTTCGACTGGAGCGCAGCGGAACAGAGAGATCTTTAAAATAGAAAGTTCAAAGATTTCTCCGCAAGGTCGAAATGACGACTAAGATTCAAAGGATAGAATTATCCTTTTTAAATTAAATCAATATACCAATAACCAGATGGCTTATCGGTTTCATTTGGAGTAGGAAAAGTTTTATAAACTAGCTCTCCTACTTCAAGATTTATGGGTTGATTAAAGATTGGTCCATCGAAAACAAAGGTGTGAAATTCTCCGTTCTCGCCACATGGATCAATGTGTTTTGGCAAGTCATTTAGAAAGGAATGATCAATTACTCTTCCACAAAAATCTTGTAAATCATCTTGCGCACACACTACAATAGTTTTGTAACCTAAATCGATAAATTCCTTTACTAAAGTTAAACTATCTCTTTTCCATAAGGGAAAAATGGCCTCCATCCCTATTTTAGTCAATTGGTTTTCTCTATAAACCTTAAGGTCTTCTAAAAAGATATCTCCAAAAATAGAATATGTAATTCCTTCAGCTTTTAACTTAGAAACCTGCTCGAACATGGTTTTTTCATAGGTTTCCATATCAGGCATTTCGGGTAAACGCACTTGAAACAAAGGAAGTTTTAAACTATTTGCTTGATCTATTAATAAAGCTTCTCTAACTCCATGCATCGAAACGCGGTTAAAAGAACTATTAACCGTGGTTAGCAGATAACGGATATCATATTGTTTTTGTTGTAGAACATGGTGTAAAGCTAATGTACTGTCTTTACCACCACTCCAATTAAATACTGCAGGAATTTGTTTAGGCATTTGCTTTTAATAGTTTCGCTACTTCTTTTACTCCAGCAGTTGCTGATTTCTCGATTTTAATCAGATTAGCATACTGATTTACCAAAGGGATTTTAGGATCAATAATGTATTTTGGAACGTTTGCTGGCACAAAATCAAGTAATCCAGCTGCAGGATAAACAGCTAACGATGTACCTACCAACATAAATATATCTGCTTCTTCACAAATAAATGCGGCAGTTTCTATCATTGGTACAGCTTCACCAAACCACACTACATGAGGACGTAATTGCGAACCTAATTCGCACAACTCGCCCATTTTTATTTCATCCCCTTTGATAGGGTAAAGTAACGATGGATTTTTATCAGATTGAGCAAAAGTGATGATGCCATGTAAATGCGTAATTTGTGTTGAGCCAGCACGCTCATGCAGATCATCTATGTTTTGAGTAATAATTTGTACGTCAAAATCTTCTTCCAGCTTTGCTAATTCTAAATGCGCCAGATTTGGTTCTGCTTTTAAAACTTGTTTCCTGCGTTCATTATAAAACTCTTGCACTAAAGTTGGATTTCTTTGCCAAGCGCTTGGGGTTGCTACATCGGTTATATTGTACCCTTCCCATAAACCGTCCGAATCTCTAAAGGTTTTAAGTCCGCTTTCGGCACTAATGCCCGCACCAGTTAAAACAACCAATCTTTTCTTCATTATACTAATTTAACAAAAAAACCCTTTTGTACATCGCACAAAAGGGTTTTTTATATATTTTTTATATTCTATGAATGTACAGCAGTGTTATTTTTCAAGCTTAACGCTGGATATTTAACTTTTAAGCTTTCAAAAGCACCAAACATTATTGCTGAATACGCTAAAGTTCCGTATAAGAAATTAAGTTCGTAAGGAATTGCAAAAACTAAGCAAGCCCAAAAACCAGCAAATGTTTGAGGGTAAAATGTAGAACCGTACCAAACGCCGAAATCGGAAACTATCCAATGAATTAAAACACCAGTTAAACTAGCGGCTAAAACGCGTTGAACGTTTACTTTTTTAATCATAAAGTGACCTACTAACACAATTAAAGCAAAGGCAATGTAAGTATAGTACCAACCTTGATAAAAGCCATAATCTTTACCCATTGTTAAAGCAAGGCCAATATCACTCAATAATAAAACTAATAATGGTAATACAAAAGCGTTAAATTTATTTTTGAAATAAGCTCCGCCAAATAAAGCTACAGCTCCTATTCCAGAGAAATTGGCTATTAATTTAAAATCTGGTGAAAGTGGTGCAATAACCCTTAAACCAACAATTAGCAGCATTAACAATAACAATACAAGCGTTCTAGAACTATTTTTCATCAGGATATAATTTGTTTTTTAATGGTGATGAAGCTATCATGAGTTATTCATTTCATTTTGTGAGCGTAAACTCATGATGGTTTCATTTCTTTATAATTGATACACAAAATTAGCTTTTTAAATCCTGAATAAAAAATATAGAATTTATAAGTCAACTAGTGTTAGAAAATAGAAAATCTTATCTTTAACTATCAAATTTTTAGTTATGCGCAAATTATTCCTTTGTTTATTATTTCTAATTGGCTACCAAGCGATGGCACAAAAAACAGATACTTTATTTCTAACAAAATTAATGAAAAGTAAACCAGAGTTGTTTTCTGGAATATTAAATCATCCTAATCATAATGAGGTTCAAGTTATTTACACACAAATAAATAGAGATAAAAACAACAAGCCAAGTTTTAAAACTTTCAGCTATAATTTAAATGCAAAGCGATATTTCTATCCGGCCAGTACGGTAAAATTGGCTGGAGTTATTTTTGCGTTAGAGAAAGTAAACGAATTAAAAAGCAAAGGGCTAACTGCAAATTTAACCATGATTACCGATAGTAATTTTAAAGGACAAACTAAGGTATTGAAAGATGAAAGTGCGGCAAACGGAAAACCATCATTAGCTCATTATATTAAAAAAGTTTTGTTAACCAGCGATAATGATGCTTTTAATCGCCTATTTGAATTTTTAGGAAGAAGTGAAATTAATGCAAAGCTGAAGAAATATGGCTTAACTGAAAGTAGAATTTTAAATCGTTTAGCCATTGGTGATGGCGGCGAATCTGCAAGACACACCAATCCGATTGACTTTTATGATGGTGATAAATTAGTTTATCATCAACCTGAACAATATGATGCTAAAGATTATCCGTTAGAGTTGACCAATTTAATTGTGGGAAAAGGTTATATGGATAGCAATGAGAAATTGGTAAATGAGCCTTATAGTTTTGCCGACAAAAATGTTTTTACAGTTTCTGATCAACAATCTTTAATGAAACGATTAATTATGCCTGAAGCTTATCCTGTTAATGAGCGATTTAATTTAAGGCCAGATGATTATAAACTCATTTATACCTACATGAGTAAATACCCTACGGAAAGCGATTATCCTAAATATGATACGAAAGAGTTTTGGCCAACTTATGCCAAAATGTTGTATTATGGAAGGGAGAAAAATGCAGTATTAGATCCAAATATTAGAATTTTTAATAAATACGGAGATAGTTATGGTTTTATCATCGACAATTCTTACTTCGTAAATTTTAAAAACAATATCGAATACTTTTTAACTGCTGTGGTGCAAAGTAATGAGGATGGAATTTATAACGATGGTAAATACGAATACGAAACTGTTTGTTATCCTTTTATGAAAAATTTGGGAAGAAGTATTTATGAGTATGAGCTTAATCGAGCTAAAAAGCATTTACCAGATTTGAATAAGTTAAAAATGGATTATAGCAATAAATAAAAATAGCCACAGATGCGCAGATTTTATCGTAACATTCTGATAAAAATAATCTGCGCATCTGCGGCTAAAATCAATGAAATCTCTTAAAAATTAAAGTTTACACCAGCATTCATATTAAAGCCCATTGTGTTGTAACCAATAATTTCTGTGTATTTCTCATTAGTTATGTTTTTCAAATCTGCGAAGATTTTAACACGTTTTTTAGCTAAAGCATATTCAGCATAAAAATTAAACAAGTTATACGAACCCAATACTTTATTTACCGAAGGATAAGAGCTGAAATCGCTATCTATGCGCTCGCCAGTAAATTTGTAGTTAGCGCTTAAATATAAATCAGTTGTTGCTTGTACACCTACATTTGCACCATATGTATTTTTTGGTCTGCGTAATAATACATCAGAAGTTTTGGTTCCAGAAATCTGTTTCCCTTCTACATACGCATAATAACCGTTTACTGAGAATATACCTAATTTAACGCCTGGTTCAATCTCAAAACCTTTATCATTCTGTTTATCTTGATTGATATACCCATTAGCACCATAAATAATTGCATCAGTCATATTACGTTTAAAACCAACAACGCGAAGATTTACTTTTTCATTTAAGAAATTAAAATGTGCACCAGCTTCATAGCTCGTAGATTTTTCTGGTTTCAAGTTTAAATTAGCACCATATTGACCAAATAACATTTCTAAAGTAGGTGCTCTAAACGCAGATGAAACTGTTCCAAAAACTTTTACTTCTTTCGTAATATTAATACTCGGTGTTACAGCATAGGTGAAATTTTCTCCATATTTATTGTGCTTATTGTAACGACCACCAACTTCTAAGTTAAATACGCTTAAATCATGTAAAAACAATGATGCGTATGTACTAAATAAATTTGCAGATGGTTCTTTTGAAGTAGTTGAATTAAAATGAGTAACTGTTGTAGCTCTGTTATCTAAACCTAAAAGGAGATTTAATTTATCACCTAAATTTTGATTATAAAATACATCTACTAAATTCATACTTCCTTCGTATTTACCCGAATACGTACTTACATAATCTCTTGAAGTGTTTTCGTGGCTATAATTTAAGGTGATTTTTCCTTTATCTAATTGATAAATTGCATTTACTCCACCATTAAAATGTTTTGAAACAGAAGTGTTTTTTGCATCGGTATAAGCATCAGCATCGTAATCAAATTTGCCATAGAAATAACGCAGAAAAGGATTTACACTTAAACGTTTATCTAATTGCACTGAGAAATTAGCATTTAATGCATCTTGCTTTAAACCATCTTTGTCAAAAACCTGTGTATTCCCTACTGGATTGGCAGCTTCAGAAATACCATCAGTTTTAAAATGCGAATAGCTTAAATTGTATGTAAATGCGTCTACTTTACTACTTAAACCGATGGTGCCCTTGTAAGAATTATAACTTCCAGCGCTTGCTACGCCATATACATTATTTCCTTTTTTGCCAGATTTTTTAGTGATAATGTTCACCACTCCTGCTACCGCATCAGAACCATAAATAGTAGATTGTCCGCCTCTTAAAATCTCAATTCGCTCAATTTGATCAATAGCAAACATGCGTAAATCGAAAGCACCGCCATTTCCAGATGGATCTGTAACTAAAATACCATCAATTAAAATTACAGCATAAGCACTTCCAGCACCTCTAAAAAATAGACTTTTGTCTTTCCCAGCGTTACTTCCTACACCTGCAACAGTAATTCCAGCTTGTTGATTTAGCAATTCAGCTAAATTTCTTCCGCTGCTGTGAGCTAATTCTTCGCTAGTAATTACAGTTACTACTTTACCAGTTTGTGATTGTTTTTGTCCGTTTTTTGTAGCGGTAATCACCACTTCATTTAAGTTTTGGGCTTCTTGAGCCAGCGCTTTGTTCCCCAATAGGGCCAATTGTACAAGTCCTAGACTTGCAGCAATTAATTTAGTTTTTTTGTTCATTTGTTGTGAGTTTTTCACACACAGCAACAGAATCAGAATAGAAATGAGGTATTAAAAAGTCCCACTCCTAGCTTCAATCCCCGAAAGCTATGAAATATTAAACTTTTAGGCAGGTCTTCTGACTTACTCTGGTTTTCCTGTCTTCCCATCCGCTTGATGCGAAAAGTGACTTTAGATTTGAAAAACTTTTTTAGAGCTTACAGCTGCGGGACAGTTACAGAATTACACTGTATTCCCTTTTAATTCCGATATAAAATCGGAAACCAAAAAGCGAGGCAAAGGTATATTTTAATTTGTTATGAAAAAATCAGTTTTAGAAATGATTTGTCTTATTAGTTGATAGGTTAAATATTTTGGCCACAGATTAACAGATTAATACAGAATGTTGAACGCTTAAAATCTGTTAATCTGTGGCTAAAAAACTCTTTAATACAGCTTTTTAATATACTTATTTTTCATTTAACAACTGTTGTTTCAGTGTTTCTAACTGCGCCAATTCTACTTTTGGTAATGTTGGATATTTCAAGTTTAATTCCTCAAAAGTTTCAGATACAATTTGACTAATAGCTAATCTGGCATACCATTTTTTATCTGCAGGTATTACATGCCAAGGCGCATTTTTAGTGGAGGTTTCTTGTATAGCTTCTTCATAGGCTTGCATATAATTTTTCCATAAAGCTCTTTCTTTTAAATCGCCTGCAGCAAATTTCCAGTTCTTAGCAGGATCATTTATTCTATCTAAAAAGCGTTGTTTTTGCTCTTCTTTAGATACATGCAAAAAGAATTTAATTACCACCGTTCCATTATCCGTTAGTTGTTTTTCGAAGTTTCGGATGTTTTCATATCTATTTTTCCAAAATTTTTGATCTATTTTCTTTACATCAGTATAACCTGGAATGTTTTCACTCAGCACATATTCTGGATGAACCTTACAAACCAACACATTTTCATAATGCGAACGATTATGAATACCAACCCTTCCTTTTTCTGGCAACGCTTTATAATGTCTCCATAAAAAATCGTGTTTATATTCTTCACTACTTGGTGCTTTAAAGCTAAAAACCTGACAACCTTGTGGGTTTAAACCCGACATTACATGTTCAATTGCGCTGTCTTTCCCTGCAGCATCCATTGCCTGAAAAATAATTAGAATAGAATGCGAACCAGAAGCATATAGTTTTTCTTGATATTCATCCAATTCTTTCTTTACTTTTTCGAGCTCTAATTTGCCATTTTCTTTATCTAAATGGCCATCATAAGTTGTACTAAAATCTTTCAGCAAAAATTTACCATCGGGTTGAGCTAAATATTTTTTCGTATTCGTTTTCATAGCGTAGAATTATTGTTTAATTTAAAGTTAAAAAAGCATTTTGTACACAATTGAATATCATGAGTTTGCTGAATGTAATTTAAATTATAAACCCATAATCGTTTAGTTAGCTTTATTTATTTTTAAATATAGACTAAAATTTAAGCAAATTAAATACGTTAATTTGTACTTACACTTTTAACACAATTTAACAGATAATATTTCACGTTTTTTCCATCTTTATCCCATGTTTAAAGAAATAAAAAATAGATACGTTCGCTATATCTCACTTTTTGTATTTTTCATAATTATTTTCTTTTGCGCATTACAGCTGAATTTCTTGTGGCTTTTCGGCTACTCTCCTTCCTATAAAGACATTAAAAAACCAGCGCAACGAGTTGGTTCAGAATTATATACTTCAGATGGAAAATTAATTGGTCGCTATTTTAAAGAGAACCGTACACCTGTTAACTATAACGAAATATCACCTAGCGTAATTAACGCATTAGTAGCTACCGAAGACGTTCGTTTTTATAAACATAATGGTATAGATTTCCGCTCACTTTTATCGAGTGGTATTTCTACAGCCACAGGCGATAAACGTGGGGCAAGTACCATAACGCAACAATTAGCTAAAAACTTGTACCGTACACGTTATAATAAATCATCAGGATTAGTTCAACACATCCCTGTGGTTAGAACATTGGTTTCTAAACTTAAAGAATGGATGACAGCCTTGAAATTGGAGTCTAATTATAGTAAGAACGATATTATCACCATGTACTTAAATACGGTTTCGTTTGGAAATAATACGTATGGGATAAAAACGGCAGCTCGAATTTATTTTGATAAAGAAGCAAATGAGTTAAATGTTCAAGAATCAGCGCTTCTTGTGGGTGTTTTAAATGCAACAACAGCATATAACCCATTAAAATATCCTGAAAAAGCAATAGAAAGACGAAATATTGTATTTAATCGAATGACTAAAAACAATTATCTGAGTAAAGACAGTGCAACTCTACTTTCCAAATTGCCCTTACAATTAAAAGAAGGAAAAATGAGAGATGGCAGCGATGGCGATTCTTATTTAAGAGCGGCTGTAGATAAATATCTGGAGAAATGGTGCGAAGACAACAACATTGATTTATATGAAGATGGCTTGAAGATTTACACTACCATCGATTCTAAATTGCAAGGTTACGCTGAAGAAGCTGTAAAAGATCAGATGAGGATTTTACAGCGGAGATTTTATAACGTTTGGGGTAATGAAGATCCATGGGAAGATTCGGAGCGTAAAAAAGTAGATTATCCCGATAGGGCAAAAAAGAATTTACCTATTTACGCTTTATTAAAGAAGAAATACAACAACAATACTGATTCTATTGATGCATATTTTAATAGAAAGAAAAAGATGAAAATCTTTTCGTACAAAGGCGATAGAGATACGTTGTTTTCGACTATGGATTCTATTCGTTATTACGGTAAAATTTTAAATACCGGTATGATGACTATGGAACCTAAAAGTGGAAAAATTAAAGTTTGGGTTGGCGGTATCGATCATAAGTTCTTTAAATATGATCATGTTAATCAGTCTAAAAGACAAGCTGGTTCTACTTTTAAACCTTTTGCTTATTTAGCTGCTTTAGAAAGTGGCATGACTCCTTGCGATAAATTTACAGACAAACCTGTTAAAATCCCTTATCAAAATGGAGGAAAAACTGAATATTGGGAACCAAAAAATGCCAATTGGGGAAACACCTACCAAGATATGTCTTTACGCTTAGCTATGGCGAGATCAGTAAATACAATAACGGCTCAAGTAACCGAAAAAGTTGGATGGGATAATGTGGTGAAATGGGCACATGAGTGTGGTATAGAAAGTCATTTAGCCTCAGTTCCTTCGGTAAGTTTAGGTCCAAATGATGTTTCGGTATATGAAATGGTAAAAGCGTACGGAACTTTTTTAAATGAAGGTGTAAAAACTGATCCTATTTTAGTAGAGCGAATTACCGATCAAAATGACAATACAATTGAAGAATTTGTACCTAAAACTAAACGTGTATTAACAGAAGAAATAGCATGGTTAATGCTGTATATGTTTAGAGGTGGTATGGAAGAACCTGGAGGAACTTCGCAAGCATTATGGGAATGGGATTTATTTAAAAAGAATAACCAAATTGGTGGAAAAACAGGTACATCATCAGATTATGTAGATGCATGGTATATGGGTATTACCAAAGATTTAGTAACTGGCGTTTGGGTTGGTTGTGATGAACGTACGGCTCATTTTCAAAATGGTGACCAAGGCGAAGGTTCTCATACAGCGCTGCCTATTTTCGCTAAGTTTATGGAAAAAGTGTACCATGATCCAAATAGTGGATATACCTATGGTCCTTTTCCAAAAGCTAAAGTAGACATTACAATAGAATTTAATTGCCCAACACCTCGTCAACAAGTTGATACAACTGAAGTAGATAGTACTCAAGTTGATTCACTTGACATGAGTGTTCCGACCACTGATGAACAAATACCAGTTATCAAACCAGAAACTGAAGTTCAGAAAACGGAGGAAAAGAAAAGTAGCGAAACAGCACCTAAACAAGCTCCAGCTACTCCTGTTGTTCCATTAACTAAAAAAGAAGAAAGAGAATTACGTAGAAAACAACGTCAAGAAGAAAAAGAAAAAAATAAAACCGGCGGAGGTTAGTTATTTGTATTCAAAACTAAATAGCATAATTTTCGTAAATTAATACATCATACTGTTCTTAAAAACTTACAACAATGAATAGAAACTCTACTTTTATAAGGAAGCCTTTGTTGATTCTATTATTTATTTTGGTGTCCGTCATTTCGGTGCAAGCCCAATATTTTGGACAAAATAAAGTAAGATATAAAAATGAAGATTTTAAAGTGTTGCAAACTCCTCACTTTGATATTTACTATTATATTAAGAATGAAAAATTACTGAAAAACTTTGCGCAAGATGCAGAAACATGGTATAAAATGCATCAGGAAGTTTTTCGAGATACTTTTTTAACTAAAAACCCTATTATTTTATATAATAATCACCCAGATTTTCAGCAAACAACTGCATTAAATGGAGAAATTGGTGTAGGTACAGGTGGTGTAACTGAGGCTTTAAAAAACAGGGTGATAATGCCAGTAATGGATTTAAAAAGTCAAACTAGGCACGTTTTAGGACACGAGTTAGTGCATGCTTTTCAATACCATCTTTTACTAGAAAAGGACTCGATAAGTTTAGAAAACGTTGGAAATACTCCTTTATGGATGGTAGAGGGTATGGCGGAATATTTATCTGTCGGGAAAAAGGATGCTTTTACCTCCATGTGGATGAGAGATGCCTTATTAAATCGTGATATTCCATCCTTAAAAGATTTAACAAATTCCAATAAATACTTCCCTTATCGTTATGGTCAAGCTTTTTGGACGTTTGTAGGCTCACTTTATGGTGATACTACTATTGTTCCATTATTTAAGGCTACAGCTAGATATGGCTATGAAAATGGTATTAAATATACGTTTGGATACGATGATAAAACATTATCTGGTTTATGGAAAAACTCTATTGAAGAACATTATAGACCATTGTTAAAAGCTGATAGTTCTCAAATTAAAATATCAGGCACTAAAATTATAGATAACAAAAATGCTGGCAATATGAATGTGGCGCCAGCTATAAGTCCAGATGGCAAGTATTTAGCTTTTCTTTCTGAGAAAGATTTGTTCGGTATAGATTTATTTCTGGCCGACGCCAAGACGGGGAAAATCCTTCGAAAATTAAGCAGTCAGGTTGCCAATTCACATATTGATGATTATAATTTTATAGAATCTGCAGGAGCATGGTCACCAGATAGCAAGAAATTTGCCTTTAGTATTTTTAGCAAGGGCAAAAATCAAATGTTAGTAATTGATGTAACGAATGGCACTACCCTATTTCAAACCGACATGGGCAAAGTGGAACAATTTGGTAATTTAACTTGGTCGCCAGATGGAAAAGAAATTGCTTTTTCTGGAATGGTAGAAGGTCAGAGCGATATTTTCTCATATAATATGAACACTAAAGAAGTTGCTCAGCTTACAAATGATGATTTTTCTGATTATGCACCAAACTTCTCGCCAGATGGCAAAAAAATAGTTTTCTCATCTGATAGAGCTGCAATTGCAAGTGGAAATATCAATGCTGTTAATCCTATCAATTTAACAGTTTATGATATTTCAACTAAATCATTAACAAATATTCCTGTTTTTCCAGGAGCTAATAACTTGAATGCACAGTTTTCTGGAGATAGCAAACGTATTTTCTTTTTATCAAATCGCGATGGTTTTAGAAACTTATACGAATACACTTTAAGCGATAATACGGTAAAACAATTAACAGATTATTTTACAGGCATAAGTGGTATTACGGAGTTCTCGCCTGCGATAACGGTTTCTAGAAACGATGATATTGTGTATAGTTATTATCGTTACCAGCGCTATACTTTGTATAATTCTCCATTAAGTAATTTTAAAGCGAAACCTGTTAACGCACAAGAGGTAAATTTTGATGCGGCAATATTACCTCCAATGGAAAATGTTGGGGTAAATATTGTAAACTCTAATTTAGGCAACTTTGATCGCTTTGAGAAAGTAATTACTGATTCGATGAAAGTTGTTCCATATAGACCAAAATTTCGTTTAGATTATTTGGCAAATAGTGGCGTAGGTGTATCTTCAAGCAGATTTGGAACAGGTGTACAAGGTGGTATTATTGGTATGTTTAGTGATATATTGGGTAGAAATCAAATTATTGCTAACCTTTCTATAAATGGAGAAATTTATGATTTTGGAGGATTAGTTGGCTATATAAATCAAGAACACAGAATTAACTGGGGAGTTGGCCTTTCTCATATTCCGTATGTTACTGGCTTTAGAAGTATTGGAGTTTATAATCCTGCATCAGGCGCAAACCCTGTTGATACGGTAAGTACTAATGTTTTACGCACCTTTGAAGATAAACTTGAGGTATTTGGTTCTTATCCTTTTAATAAAGTTCACCGTTTTGAAGCTGGTGGCGCTTTCTCTTATTATAGTTATCGCTTAGATAGATTTAATAATTATTACCAATCTGGCTCCTATCCTTATGGTTATTTAGGTTCAGACAAAGAAAAAGTATCGAATGCTCAGGCAACAAATACATTAGGAATTCCATTGAAACCATTTTCTATTTTCCAAACAAATGCATCATTTATTGGAGATAATTCAATATTCGGAGTTACTGCTCCGTTGGATGGTTTTAGATATAGAGTTGGTGTTGAACAATATTTTGGAGATTTTAGTTTCACAGCTGTTACGGCAGATATAAGAAAATATTTCAGAGTAAAACCAGTTACTTTTGCAGTAAGAGCCTATAATTACATGCGTTTAGGTAGAGATGGAGAAAATCTTTATCCTCTTTATGCTGGATATGGTTATCTAATAAGAGGATACGAAGCAAATTCATTTTATAATAGTAAAGTAGCGAATACTGGAAATTTTGATATCAATCAATTATCTGGCAGTAAACTAGCTGTATTTAATTTCGAAGTTAGATTACCATTTACTGGACCTAAAAAGTTAGCTCAAATTCCATCGAAGTTTTTATTTACAGACTTGAACCTATTTTTTGATGCAGGTTTAGCTTGGACAGAAGATTCTAAAGTTTCGTTTAAAGGCGAACCAAATGGAGTTTTATTACCTGATGGAACTCCTGCAGAACGTGTACCTGCTATAAGTGCTGGAGTTTCTTTAAGAGTTAATGTATTTGGTTATTTTGTAATTGAACCTTATTATGCTATTCCTTTCACACGTTCGGATGTAAAAGTTGGTGTATTTGGATTAACCTTTGCTCCTGGTTGGTAAGCAAACAATTAATATAGTTTTAAAAAGCGTCTCGATTAAATCGAGACGCTTTTTTTATGATAAGATACTCAACGGTAAAGCTACTTGCGTATTCAATTTCTGATGAGAAAGAATATTTTCAAAATCTAAACCAATAGTTAAATCAATCCAATCTGGATTACAAGAACGAACAATTCTTTCTTTTTGCATCCTAGTAAAACGGCTAACTAATTTAAAACGGCTTAACGCTTGAACTTCAGTTTTAAATTCTTCAAAATAAACTAAGCGAGTTAATTGCTGTCCACTATCAAAAAATAAGTTTGGCATTTGCTTATAAAAATCAAGTGTTTTAATAAGGTCTGCGCTCATTCCTACGTGTAAACTTGTGCGATTTCTGTCGGTTACGATGTAAACAAATTTTTTCATGACTTCTCGGCTTAAAGATTAAAAACTAAATTAATTAGATAAATGTTTGTACTTTTAATAAATATTACTAACTTTATGAGCACAATAATACTAACAATTTTAGTAAAAACAAATTTATTTTAAAATTATTTTTTATGTCAAACATTTCGGGTAACCTTAAGTACTTAAGAAAGAAAAAAGGTCATACACAACAGCAATTCGCTGATGCTATGGAAATTAAGCGTTCATTAATTGGAGCCTACGAAGAAGATAGAGCTGAACCAAAATATGACTTACTAAAAAAAATAGCAGAATATTTTGATTTAACGATTGATGAATTTATCAACGAAAGCATAAATGATAGTTGGAAACCAAAACCAAAAAGTCAGGGCTCTAATTTAAGGGTATTAAGTATTTCTGTTGATCAAAATGATAATGAGAATATAGAATTGGTGCCTGTAAAAGCTAGTGCAGGATATTTGAATGGTTTTTCCGATCCACAATACATTCAAGATTTACCAAAATTTCAGCTTCCCCTACCCGCTTTACGACAAGGTACATTTAGAGCTTTTGAAATTATGGGAGATTCTATGTTGCCCATACAACCTGGAAGTGTAATTATTGGCGAGTATATGGATAATTGGGGCGATGTAAAAACTGGAGAAACGTATGTTATCATTAGTAAAAATGAAGGCGTAGTTTATAAAAGAGCAGGTAATCGTTTTAAAGAAAATAAAGAATTGAAATTAATTTCAGACAATAAAGTATATGATCCATATTCTATTGATGCAGATGATATACTAGAGATCTGGAGAGCAAAAGCATATATATCTACCACTTTACCAGATCCAACACCAGAACCAACTATAGAAACTTTATCGAGTATGATGGCTCAAATGCAAAAATCAATTTCTCAATTAAATAAAAATTAACACTTTTTAACGTATTGCTTTTAAACCGTTTACACTTTTTTACATCTCACCAATAAAAGCAACACATTATGAGAAAATTAATTTTAAGCATAGCAATTGTAGTAATTGGATTTACTGCTGCTCATGCACAAGACAGCACTCGAGTAAGAAAAGCGCCTAGAGCTGCTAAATTTACTGCAGAGCAAAGAGCTGAAATGGCTAGCAAGAATATGCAGCAAAAATTGGCTTTAACCGATGATCAGAAACAAAAGGTTTACCAAGTAGAATTAGATCGCGTTAAAAAGAACGATGAATGGCGTAAACAAGATGAAAACGCTATGAAAGGTAAAATGGACGAGCGCAAAGCTTTTCTTAAAGCAAGCAAAGAAAAAATGGATGCTATTTTAACTGCGGATCAGAAAAAAAATTTAGCTGCTTCTCGTGATGAAATGAGGGGAAAAATGAAAGATAGAAAATGGCCAAAAGGTCTGCGTCGTGGTGATAAAACTCCACCACCTCTACCAGCACCTCCTGCAAATAATTAAAAGCTAAAAAAAGCCCTAACAAATGTCAGGGCTTTTTTTTTAAGAATTATGTCAGTCTGAGCATAGTAAAAGACCATTTTTCAAAGTTTAGAAAGGCGCCTCGATTACGCTCAGCGTGACAAATTAGATGATTAATGTAATTGAATAAAATTTAAACAGGCTCTTACTCTTTATAAATAGACTTTAATAAAGGCAGATATTTTTTATATAGTTTAGTCGCTATCTCAATTTCATTATTAACAGCCTTATCTGTAAAAGATTTCCGTTGTTTTACCCATTCCCATTCCCAAGTTGAAATTTTTTCGTCAAAAACTTTTTGATTAAATGCTTTGTTAGTCTCAAAACTCTCATTTACATCATTTATAAATTGTTGCCAACGGGGTTTATAAAAATCATTTAACATGCCAGACCATTGTTTACAGGCATAATCATGTAATGGGCTATTTTTATCTCCCCATAATGTGATTTGATTTCTGGCATTTTGTTCGTAAATATCTTTTTCTGTTAGAGTATTTCCTAGTTTTCTAGCGTCATTAATCCATTTACCTAATAAAAAATCTTTTCTGCTCGCTAAAAGTAAATCCAGATCTTCAATAACATTTATAAAACGTGTGCTTAGTTGTTTAAATTCATTGCTGTTTTTATTCTTATACGCAATTGCAAATTGAATTTGTAAAGTATCCGCATAATTTGCCATTACCTGACGTGTTAAATCAATAAAATCGTATTTAAATCCATCGCTTTCTTTTAATTTTACTGCAGCTTTATTAAATAATTCGAGTGCTTTTATCAGCTCTGCTGGATTATAATATTTCTTAGTATTCGTCCATTTATTTGTTTTGGCAAAAGTAGGTCTGCCCGTTATAATCGATTCTGCCCCACCAGATCTAATATCACCTTTATAAACTGTTCTACGTAAAATGTTCCAGGCAGCATTCGCATCTTCGTTTTTAGCACCATAACGCCTGCTTATATAATTAGGTAGCCAAGTATCTAAATTAACTGCGTGATCTTGCCAAACGTTTTCGAGCATTAAAGCATACATAACTGGGTTTTGTTCTATCGCCTCTGGTGTAAGCCCAATACCGGATAATTTTCCTGAGTTTTTATCATGAAGCGCCGCAGATGGATTATTTGCAACTTCATCCATTCGTCCATACATACTCACATTACCACCGAAATTATGGAGCATACACCAAATCCAAGGTTTGCCGTAATATGCATCTGTTTTATTCCAAACAGGTTTACTTTCACTATACAAATCGAGCACAATCATTTTATCGTTTGGAACAGCATTTAATAAAGCTTTGATTTGAGTAGGTTGCCAAAAAGCCGCAGAATAAGAAAACATCCAACCTTGCATAATCCAAACCGCTTTATTATCAACTGCCGACATTGATTCGTATACCTTTTTACTCACATTATTGAGGTAAAGAGAATCGTTTGTTGGAGGTGTATTTTCGTTAAAAGTATCAGCAGAATACAGATGATTTGTTCCAAAGGTTTTAATTTCTTCTTCAATAAATTTTTTGCCTAATTGAGTGAAAATAGGATCATCAGGATCTAAAATATACACATCGTTAAAACCTTGCCAATTTGTTTTTTTAAGTTTTGCTGTCGGAAATTTATCCTTAAATGAAGGAGGAACATGCCCAGTAAAGGCTGGCAAAATAGGCGTCATTCCTAATTCTCGTTCTCGTTGTAGAATTTTCTTCTGTAAATTTTCCTGGTATTGCATAAAAGATTGCGGAAGTGGACCGCCCCATCCATCTAAATTTCCCATCCAAAACCAGTTAAAATATGCTGGACCACTAAAGAAAGTACTTAAATCTTGCTCTGTAAATCCTAAACTTTTGTACACTCTATTCCATATCGAATTTTGACCAGTAATCGCCAATGGCATATTAATACCATTTAATGCCATCCAATCTATTTCCCACTGCCATCTTTCCCAGTTCCACCAACTCATGCTATAATTAAATGTGCAATAATTTAAGTTATAGCGGTATTGATATGGCGTTTGTTTTGTTATTTTTTGTTTAGGAAACGGTAAGACTTTAGGTAATTTTAAATTGGATCCGTTCCAACTGATATCACAATTTGTAAAGTTTTTAAGGTAGTAATTTAATGCACTTGCAATAGAAACACCATTTGAACCACTCAATAGTATTTTATTTTGATGAGTTTCTATACTAAAAGCATCTTTATTATCTTTTTGAGGAATAAATTTAACCTCAAAAGAACTGGCGTGTGTAGGAATTATCCTTTTGATAAGACTTTTTACAACTTCTGGAGAATTAGCAACCGTTCTTTGTGCATTGCTATTTAACGCAAAACAGAGAAAAAATAAAAAATTAAATACAACTGTTTTCATTCACTATTTTAGATAACCACTAGCATTTAAAAAATCTGCCCAAACTTTATATCCATCTGGAATAAGGTGCAAACCATCTTTAGTAAGTTCTGCCTTTAAATGACTATCCTTATCTAAAAACTGAGGGTACAAATCTATAACGGTTACTTTTTTTGCAGCTAATTTCCTTATTTCGCTATTTAACCAAAGAATATGGTCATCCTTTCCATAATGGTTTTTGAATTTCTCGAAAGATGCATTTACAGGCAACAACGTATTGAAATAAATCTGAGTTTTTTTCGAACCTTTTCTAATTCGTTCTACAATTTTTTTGTAGTTACCTAAAATCACACTATCAGGTATATTTCTAGAAACATCATTTATTCCTATTAGAATAAATATTTTAGCAGGTTTTCCATCAATTACATCTTGTAAACGCTCTAACACTCCAAAAGTACCATCGCCAGAAATACCTCTATTTTTCGCCTGTGGCAAGTTTAAAAGCTTTGCCCAATCTGTGCCAGCAGTGATGCTATTTCCTAAAAAGATATAATCTTTTTTAGATTTCGCATCAGCCTTAAATTTGGCAACTTGTTCTACATATTTTCCTGGTCGATAGGTACTATCCCATTTTACAGTTTGGGCGCTCGCTTGATTAAAAGAAATTACGAAAATTAATCCCAGCGCAACTAATAACTTATTAAAATTTGATTTCATGTGAGCTAAAATAAAAATTAATGAGATAATGGAGTAAGATTAGCCAGATTTTTCTTTTCTCTATTCCAAGTAAATGAAGTGAAGAAAATGGCAACAAGACAAGAAATGGCAATTACCATAAAACTTGCATCCCAACCTTGTTTATCAACTAAACGACCTAATGCCGCATTTGCCAATAAATCTCCAATAAAATAACCGAATAAACCTGTTAAACCAGCCGCTGTTCCTGCCGCTTTTTTTGGCACTAAATCAATTGCTTGTACACCAATTAACATTACAGGTCCGTAAATAAAGAAGCCAATTGCCAAAAGAGAAGTATTTTGTACCAAATGATTTGATTCAGGGCTTTTCCAATACACCAATACCGCAATCAAAGTCATTGCCATATAAATAATGGTTACTGGTGCTCTTCTACCTTTAAAAACCTTATCACTTATTATTCCACAAAGTAAAGTACCAGGTATGGCAGCTAATTCATAACCGCTTGATGCCCAAGCCGCTTCAGATTGTGTATAGTTTTTTGCTTCTTGTAAAAAAGTTGGTGCCCAGTTAATAATCCCGTTTCTAACCAAATACACAAAAGCATTTGCAATAGCGATGTACCAAAGCAATCTGTTATTAAAAACATATTTTAAGAATATTTCTTTAGCCGAAAACTCTTGTTCTTGTGTTTTTGCATCGTAACTTTTTGGATAATCATTATTGTATTCTTCAATTGGTGGTAAACCTACAGATTGTGGCGTATCTCTTACCAATAACAAAGCAACTAAAGCAAATAAAATTGCCACCATACCTGGGAAATACAGTTTTCCATGCCAATCTGCAAAAAGTTCAAAACCAAGAACCGTTAATGGACCAACTAAAAAACCACCCAAATTATGTGCTAAATTCCAAACCGACATTGCCGTTCCC
Organism: Pedobacter planticolens; assembly: GCF_014172375.1. Lineage (GTDB taxonomy): Bacteria > Bacteroidota > Bacteroidia > Sphingobacteriales > Sphingobacteriaceae > Pedobacter > Pedobacter planticolens. The sequence goes on along the minus strand of NZ_WNXD01000001.1, from coordinate 1,131,140 downwards.
CTTTCTCTTACCGAATACCAGTGCGCTACAACTCTACCGCAAGGTGGCCAACCCATTCCTTGAAACCATCCATTTATGAATAGTAAACCAAACATAATGGCAATTGATGAAGTAGCAAAAGGAACTAATCCCATAAAAATCATGGTAAAAGCCGATAGCACTAAACCTATTGATAAGAAATACCTTGCATTACTCCTATCGGATATGTTTCCCATTAAAAATTTGCTAAAACCATAGGCGATAGAAAGTGCAGATGCCGCTAAACCCAATTCGCCTTTACTAAATCCTAGTTTTTGAAGTTCTGGTATAGCAAAAGAGAAGTTTTTTCGCACAAAATAATAAGCTGCGTAGCCTAAAAAAATGCCTATAAAAACTTTAATTCGTTCTTTACTATATATTGATTTAATTTTCTCAGGAGACAACAAAGGTTTATGCGCCGCAGGAGCAGGAAAAAGTCTAAAACTCATACTATTTGGTTAGGTTAGTGATAAGGGTATAAAAAGAAAATTTAAGCGTTTCTAAAAAAGATTTGGGTAATCTGAAATGATACCATCCACTTTTAAAGTTTTTAAACGATTAATTTCTTCTAGTGTATTTACTGTCCATGGCACAACTTTAACGCCATCAGCATGTGCTTTTTTCATTAAATCATCATCTACCATTGTGTTAACTGGACTTAAAATAAATGGCTTAAATCCTAAATCAGCCATGTTTTCTTCGTAAGTTTTTTTATTAGCAACTAAAAAAGATGTTCTTACGCCAGGATATTCTTTATGAATGATTTGGATTGTTCTTTTATCAAATGATTGGATAACCACATACGGTGTGATTTTCTTTTTTTCAATTACATCCATCAACAACTTTACAAAAACTGCAGGTTCTGGATTAACAACATTATCTCCTTTAACATCGCATTTTGTTTCGATGTTGTAGAACATCTGTTTTTTGTTTTTTAGCTTGATATCATTTTGAACTGCATCAATTAAATCTGCCAATAAAGAGAGGTGAGTTTTAATCTTTTTTTGTTGAGGAAAACCTGTATTAATCTTAGTTCCAATATCAAAAGTCTTTATTAAATCGTAGTTCATTTGATAGATAGGATACTTTTTCGCATCAGTTTTAGGAATTTCTTTTCCCTCTGGAGTAAGCATAAAACCTGGACTTAAATAATCATCGTGTGTTACGACAACTTTGCCATCTTTGGTAATATGCGTATCCATTTCTAACGTGGTAACCGCATCAAAAGTCATTGCATTTTGCATGGCGATGATAGTATTTTCGGGCATTAATCCCCTACCACCACGATGAGCTTCTGCACTAAAAGAAGGAAAATCTGCATTTTGCATACTCTTTTGTTGACGGGTTGATTGACTACATCCAGCTATTAAAGCTACACTCAAAAAACTGAAAAAAATAGTTGATTTATTCATATTATGCTTCTACTATAAATTGTTCTCCAAAACGGTCTGTTGCTACTACTTTTACTTTTTTAACTGATGGTTCAAAATGTGCCATAAATAAATGCTCGGTCATTTTAGGCTCGGCAAAAGTTCTTCCCATTGGTAATTTATCTCCTTTAAACAAGGTTACAGATAACGGATCGAAACCTTTTTGTTGTTCCATATTCCCCATTGCTTTACCATCTATAAAATATTCAACTTTCCACATCGGATCCCAGTTCCAAACGTTTGCTATTAAACGTTTTTGTCCAGTTAATTCATCTACATAAATATGAACTTGTTCTTTTCTATCTAATCCAGTTCCCTGATAATACCATTTTAATTCTGTTCCATTTACTTCGTAAACGCCGTACCCATTTGGTGTTCCATCCTCGCAAATTGGACCGGTCCACCAAGCGCCGCAAACAGTACCATGGTTATGCTCGTAAATGTTATTTTTTATGGTATTTCGGTTGTAATGCGTATGTCCAGACATGAAATGAACATTTGTAAAACCATCTAATACTGTATATAAATCTGCATTATTTTTAACCGCATTATGGATTGGAATATGAGCACAAATAATAACCAGAGTGTTTTTAGCTACAAATTTTACATCTTTTGCTAACCAATCTAATTGTGCTTGGGTGATAAAACCATCATAGGTACGTTCAACACCTAAATATCTCACATCATCCAAAACTACATAATGTGCTTTTCCTCTATTAAATGAATAATAAGTTGGTCCGTAATGTTCTTGAAAAGTTTTGTCTGATGTTTCATCTCCGCCCATGCGATAATCCATATCATGGTTTCCTAAAGCTTGGAAAAATGGAATACCCATTTCGGTTACCGCTTTATTATATTCAACAAATAATTCGTGGTTATCCCATACGATATCACCCACACAAATACCATGAACAGGAACTTTACCCAATAATTTGATTACTCTTTTAGTATCAGGAACTGATGTAGTCATCATTTTCTCTACATCTTTTTTATTTTTAACCTGAGGGTCTGCCCAAATGATGAAGTTATGTTTGTCATCACTTTGTGCTAATGATTTTAACTCGAAATTTAACTTTGAAGTTGCAGCTAATGTTTCGTAATGCTTAGCTAAATAGCTTTCTGTTTTAAATTCGTATCCGGATGGCGTACTTAACCAAACAAATTTGGCTAATGGATTTATTTCGATAGTATAATTTCCTTGTGAATCGGTTTGAACCACATTAAATCCATCAGAAACTACAACATTAGCAACACCTTTACCTTTGCTGGTTATACGTCCCGAAATTTTGTTATCTACATCAAGAAAAGAAAAAGAATGTGCTTTTAAACTAACGAATAATGTAGTGGCTAATAAACTTGATTTCTGTATAAATGATCTTCTATTCATATTTTTTGTCGATGATTTCTTGACTTAATAGTATTAAAAAAGGTCAGACATTAGAACTGACCTTTTTAATACTAATTCTTAATTCGAAAGTGAAGTTGCTCCGCTCTCTATATCTGTAAGCACTGAAGTATTGGTTAAAGGTACAGTTGTTAAAATTCTCCCTGTAACCCAACCTCCTTTTAATGAATTATAAACACCACCAAGTTTTGAGAAACTTGTAGCGGCAGATGGGAAACCTAAACGCCTAGTATTAGTTCCTGCACCATAAAAATCTTGACGTAAACGAGTAGCTGGATTTACTGTACCATAATAATCAGTAATTGTAATTCGGTAACCTACTTCTGGTGGACCTGCAGAGTAAAAATTCCCACCTGCACCACCAAAGAAGATAACATCTAAAGGCACACTGCTAGGCGTGATATTTACTCCATCAAAAATAGCGATACCAGCTACATTACCACTATTAGCTAATAAATTAGAAGTAGCTGTACCAACTCCATCTGCCCCTGCAGTTGTTGAATAATCTTTACTTCCTATCCAAATTGCTGTAGAAGTACTTGTAGATGCAGATCCATTTATACGTTTACCAGTTCCGCCAACATAGAAAAACTGACCTTTTTTAACTGTACCTGAAGTAAGATTAATTTTATATGTTCTTGCAGCTCCTGTATTCCATCCTAAAGTTGGAAAAGTAGTAGCGCCAGCATTATTTGTTGTATAAACAGACATCGGGTTAACTGCAAAATCGATATCCTTCGAAGCTAAAAATTGGATGTATTCATAATTTCCATCACCACCATTTGGATCTACCATATAGCCTGCGATAACTGCAGGAGAAAGTTTAGGCATTTCTACGTAGAAAAAATCGTTTAAAGTACGCATCCAGAATTGAATTTTTTTAGCGGCTCCCGTCCCAGAAACAAACGGAATTCCACTAAAATTCCCAGATGGTAATGCGATTGTATTTGCAAAGGAAGCACCAGTTTCAGTATGTAAGGTAGCTACTCCAAAACCATCGTTAACAGTTTTGTCTCCAGAATAGGTTGTTCCTACTGCAAGCTCTGGATCGAATACTACATTAGTAAGTGTAACCAATGTACTTTCAAACCGATCTGGATTTGTTAAAATTGCACCAGTACTAACAGATTGCATTTTAATTTGACGACCAGATGCAACTTTAGTAACAGCTGAGCTAGACAAGCCAGTAATTTGCAAAATCCCACTCACCCTTTTTAACACACCACCATCTATTTTAATATGTACTGAATCGCCTGGAACAAAATCTGAGGCACCGGCTCCAATATTGAATGACATTCCTCTCAGCGAATCAATGGCAGTGCCAGATATTCGGCTATTTTGTAATACCAACAATCCTGTTGGAGAATTACCAGACCTAAAATCTGAGATAACAATACCTCTAATCATAGTTGCTCCTCCGAGTGCTTGTGCATTAAGTGAGAGGTCAGTTTCTTTATATAATCTTTTAAGGTCAAAATTAGAAATGAATCCGCTTATTTTGGCGGCAAAATAGTCGTCATCTCGCTTACAACTAGTGTAAATACTAGCAATTACAGCCAGTACGAGAAAATATTTAAATGTCTGTTTCATAATCAAATAATTATTAAGGTTTTTGCCACCAAATTAATGTGTTAATATCATCTGGTCCCTGTGCAGCTACTGCATTTTTATAATTTGTCGGATTTGTAGATTGAGTAAGTATTGGATACTGTAATCGAGCAGGCATTTTACCGCCATTTGCCAATCCTGATCCTTTAGGTAAAAAAGGGTGAGCCGTTCTTCTGTACTCAAACCATTGCTCAAAATCTACTAGGAACAAAGCATAATATTTTTGCGAATGGATGAGCTGTAATTTACTTAGCGACCCTGCTGTTAGATTATCCAAAGGGAACGAATCACTCCAATCAAAATCACCATCAGTTGCAAATTTCCTTACTGCTGCATCATTACCATTTGCATACAAACTAGGAATCCAATAGTTTATGGCATCTGCTACGCCTTTATAGTAATAAGTTTCACCTGTACCATTAATCCAGCCTCTTGCAGCAGCTTCTGCTAAGATAAAATCAACCTCTGCCACATTCATAATTACGCCAGTATAAGGGTCTGTTTGTAGCGTAATACCATTAACAACTTGTGCATCCGAATAGAAATAGGACTGTTTAATAGGAGCCCCACCAATTGGATAACCACTTGGTATGCCTACATATCCAGCAGGGCCAGGTGCGATACCCCATCTATTCACATTATTTTTACCATATGTCTGATTAATTCTAGGATCTGCCCAGGAAGATAAAGTACCTAGAAAAAAATCAGTAATTGATGGCGCTCTAAAATCCGCAACGCGAACATTGATCATATAGGGCGATGAATATACAGTTGTACTGCTATTTGTTCCATTCCAAAGAATTTTTGCTGTATGTGTATTGTTTTCCATGATTGGATATTTCGCTGGATTGGTATCAATCATTTCTTTTATTTTCGCAATGACTTGTGCACTTACATCAGTTTTTCTAGAAATACGAAGTAATAATCTCAAATATAATGAATTACCAAACCTGCGCCATTTAGCGATATCCCCTGCATAAACAGGATCACTATTTGGTACAATAGCTTCGCCTGCGGCTAAAAGCGTATTAGCTTCTTCCAGTTTGCTGAATAGTGATAAATAAATATCCTTTTGTTTGTCGAAAACAGGCTCTATGTTGCCTAATTTACCCTGACCAGCTTCTGTATAAGGTACATCACCATAGGTATCTGTTAATAATTGCATAGCCCAAGCTTCAGCAACACGAGATATCCCTTGATATGACTTGTTTACAGATCCAGCCTGACTAGCAATAGTATTGATGTCTCTTAAATTAGTTAATTCAAGATACCAAGCATTCCAGGGAGCATCAGCAAGTGCACGTCTTACATCGTATCTAAAAACTTTACCTTCTGCATCACTTATATCAACCGTAACTTGCATTAACTCATTATTAATACTTCTGTTACGTATCAAATTAGCACTTAAAATATTTGTTAATGCAGGAGCTAATAACTTATCTGCTGTAACAGAGCTTACTCCTATTGGATCGGTATTGATTTCATTGAAATCTTTCTTGCAAGAGAAAAACGAAATCCCAACCACTAATAAAAGTGTATAACTGGTTATATTTTTAATCTTTTTCATTTTCATATTAATTAATACCTACTACTAAACGCACCCCATAAGTTCTGGTTGATGGTAATTGTCCAGTTTCAAATCCTTGTACGATATCACCACCTGCCAAAGTTCCAAACTCTGGATCGAATGCAGGCCAAGGCGACCAAGTGAACAAATTACGGCCATAAACACCTACAGACAGTTTACTCAAGCCTAATCTAGAAACTAATTTTGGTGAGAATGCATAATTTAAATTCGCTTCTCTAAATTTAAGAAAGTCGGTTCTAAAAACACTTCCTTCGGCTTGATCCGACCCATACAATTTATCATAAAATGCATCTATATCAGTTGCTACTGCAGTATTTGGACTGTAAGTTCCATCTATATTCTGGATTACACCTTCCCCAATGATTCCATTATATCTTCCTGGCAGAGTAATTTTTAGTTTACCAAGAGAAGCCATTCTTGAGAAAGTTAAGGAATGACCAACAGCACCTAACTGAGCATCAAACAATACATTTAAACTAATTTTTTTGTACGTAACACCTGATCCGAAACTAAACCTGAATTTGGGCATTGTATTCCCCAAATATTTAAGTTGAGTCTGATCAGCACTAGCCAGACCTGTTTGTGAATCAAAAATGATTTGACCATCTGGAGAACGCCTTAAAGCAAAACCATATAAATCGCCCAAGCTTCCGCCAACATTTGCTAAAATCTGAGCACCACCTAATGGACCTGTGCGTAGTACAACCGAACTATCTGCTAATTCTTTAATTGTGTTTCTATTAGCAGTAAAAGTTCCATTTACTGTCCATTTAAATGATTTAGTTTGTATAGGAGTAGCATTTACAGACATTTCTAAACCTTTATTATCCACACGTCCGGCATTAAATATAGCTATTGAGTATCCTGTAGAACGATCTACTGAACGACTTAAAATTTGGTTTTTTGTATTTCCAATATAGGCTGCAATATCAAAATTCAACCGATTTTTAAATAACTTCAGCTCTGCTCCAACTTCGATAGTTGTTGTTTTAAGCGGCTTTAAGTTTGAATTAGGAAGTATAGTTGGGTTTGTCATTGCAGAACCTGGATATATTCCGTTAGCTGCCAAAATATAATTATAAGCAGTGCGATAAGGAGTTGTTCCACCACTACCCACTTGAGCTATTGATCCGCGTAATTTAAAGTAGCTGATTGTCTTTGGCAGTTTCCAAAAATCAGAAGCGATAAATGATAAACTTGCAGATGGATAGAAGAAACCAACATTATCAGTACGAAGTGGTGATGCTAATGTACTGTTCCAATCCTGACGTCCTGTTAAATCCAAATAAAGATAACTTCTATAAGATAATGATACAGTACCATAAAGACTATTAATATTATATCTAGCGGTATCAGGTACTGAAATTAACGGGTTTAAATTGTTATCCAAACGATATGTTCCTGGAATAGTTAATCCATCAGCACGAAGCTCTGACTTATTGTATCTATTTCTTAATTCACTACCTCCTGCTGATGCAGAAAGTTTAAAATCATTTGTGATATTCTTATCATATCTTAATAAAAAATCTGCATTAATTTCATAAGCATCGATATCTTGTACACGGAAAGATCCTTGAGTAAACTTAAGACCTGCAGCATCATAAGGACGACTAGTTTCACGAATATCATGATTATAATCGATTGAAGAACGTACCAACAAACTCAATTCTTTGGTAAATTTGTAATTAGCCTGAATACTTCCTAAAACACCATTTCGTCTTTGTCCATTTAAATATTGTTCAGAAATTGCATACGGACCTTCAGGAAAAGAAGATGTAATATCTACAAACTTACGTCCTTCTTGCCCAGCTACCCAATAATTCTTATACCAGTTTACATCAATATTTGGGTGTGCAAACATAAACCAATACATTAATGATTGATTTCCGTAACCAGTTGCAGGTAAGTTGTCGCTATTTCTGTTATTATAAGTAGCTTTTACCACAAGATTTAATTTTTTGGTCAGATTGGTATTTGCAGATAACGAGGCTGTTGTACGTTCTAAATTTGTATTAGGTACAATCCATTCATTATTGCTATGGCTTGCAGAAAAACGTAAGCCAACATTTTTTACTGTACCATCTAAACTCACTGAATTGCTAGTCTCCACGCCAGTCTTAAAAAAACTATTAAGTGGATTAGGATAAGCTACCCAAGGCGTACGTGTTGTTGAACCTGTTTGAGTTGCTGGATCATATTGAAAGAAGTTACTCCCACCTGCAAATGCCGGACCCCAAGTTGAACTTGTACTCCTAGTGGTTGCACCATCTGCATTTGCTCCAAAAGAGTAATAACTTGCCCCATCTACTCCAGCACCATACTCTTGTTGTATATCTGGCCCTCGTCCTATTTCCTCAAATGCAGTATTTGAAGTAAACGTTATGTTAAGTCTTCTGATATTTTTATTAGCCGATTTAGTAGTGATAATAATTGCGCCATTTGCTCCTCTTTGTCCATAAAGTGCGGATGCTGCTGGACCCTTTAATACTGTTACATTTTCAATATCCTCAGAGTTTAAATCATTTAATGCGCTTCCAAAATCAGCAGGCATTATATCTCCTGAAGTGCCATAAGCACCACCACCTGTTCCACCAGTACGTTTTGAACTACTGCTTGCTACAACACCATCAATAACAATTAAGGCTTCATTATCTCCTGTTAAGTTATTTTCACCTCGCAGAATAATCTTATTAGATCCTGAAGGGCCACTATTACGAACCAAGTTCAAACCGGCAACTTTTCCAGATAATGCATCAGTCCAGTTACTAGATACAGCATTTGTGAATGCCGTACTATCTAATGTAGTTGTAGCATAACCCAAAGCTCTTTCCGAACGTTTGATACCTAAGGCCGTGGTAACAACCACTTCATTCAGCAAGCTTGAAGATTCTTTAATACGAATAACCAAATTGCCTTGACCTTCATTAAAAGTTCTTACAATTGTAGTATAACCAATCATAGAAAAGCTTATACTCGCACCTTTTGGAATACTAACTGAAAAATCTCCCTTTTCATTTGTAACACCAAGAACTTTTCTAGCATTATCCATAATAGTAATTCCAGGCATTGCCTGCCCATTACCATCGTCTACAACTTTACCTTTTACAGCAATATTTTGTACTGCAGTTTGCTGTGCAAAAGATTTTTCAGAAGAAATTGCCAAAATAAGCGTGCTAAGCAAAATAAGTTTACAGCAAAATATACCACTGTAAATTAAATTGAAACTACTTTGTTTCGTGTAATGCTTTTCTGCGTCTTTAGATTCACTACGCAAGTGATGCCAAAGCAAAGCAACATGTTGAGTAAATGTTTTGTTCATAATTTATTGATATATCCGGTTAGTTTATGCAAACAATTTAATCTTGCTACCGAAGTCGCAAAAGTAAGTGGTCTTCATTAATCTAATATTAACTAATGGTTAATACCTGATTATATTTTATTACGATTTGTTTAATTTAATGTTATTAAACATTTCGATATAAAAATATAAAAACAAATTGAAACTGGTACTATTTTTTAATTTAGTAAAGGAGATTCCCTTTTAAGGAGCATATAAACGCCAAATAAGTATGAAATAATTACAAGGAATACGATATTAAATACCTGTTAACTTTTCAAAAAACCTCAAATATCTGCACCAAACAACGTTTTCACAATGCGCTAAAAAACACATTGTAACATTTCATTTACATAAAATATCAAGACGCAGATTTGATTTATGAATTTTCACAATCGGATTTAGGTAATTTGCCTAAAACGAAAATAACGGATACGCATTTCAAGTGAAATACTATTTATCTAATACAGAGAAAAGAGAATGCGAAAAAATCTAGACAATGGTAACGGTAACCCCTAATCCTTCTAAATGATTTACGATTTGTTGAGAGATTCCTTTATCGGTTATAATATGATCTATATCTTCTAATCCACAAATTTTACCAAAACCTCTTTTTCCAAATTTTGTAGAATCTGCTAAGACAATAGTTTTTTGAGAAACATTAATCATTTTACGGTTTAAATGCGCTTCCATTGCATTAGTGGTAGTTAAACCATAATCTAAATCAATACCATCAACCCCTAAAAACAAGGTATTAAAATAGAAATCTTGTAAAATCTGCTCTGCATACGCACCCATAACAGAGGATGAACTTTTACGCATTAAGCCACCTAATTGTATAACTTCTATGCCTGGTTCGCTTACTAATTCTAGCGCAATATTTAAGGCCGACGTAACCACTGTTAAATTTAAACCAGAAGGAATATTCTTAACAAAATAAAGTAAAGTTGTTCCTGATGCAATTACAATAGAATCATTTTCTTTCAAAAGTTCTACTGCTGCAATTCCAATCTTATTTTTTTCGGCCGATTGTATTTTCTCTTTTTCGTTTACAGGTCGATCTACTGTATATGGATTATTAACTGTAGCACCACCGTGCGTTCTAAAAAGCAGGTTTTTATCTTCTAAGAGCTTTAAATCTTTCCTTATTGTTACTGACGAGACTTTTAACTCTTTGCACAATTCTACTACATTAATATATTGGTCCTTTTGAATACGATTTAGTATAAACTGGTGCCTTTCAGCTAAATTCATCATAATTATGAGATTATCAATTTCTGCAAAATAATAAAAATAAGCAGTCAATTTGTTTTAGAAATATAAAAATAATAATTTTTTAACACACATTATATATTATTCCCATAAGTATTACTTATAATTGCTTATTGTTTCGTTTTATTTCTTTTTAATGAAAAGGCTACAAAATTATAATATAGAAGATAACTCAAATTGGGATGTAATTATCATCGGTGGTGGCGCTACTGGTTTGGGTACAGCGCTCGATTCAGCAAGTAGAGGCTTAAAAACATTATTGGTAGAACAATCGGATTTTGCCAAAGGAACTTCAAGTAGAAGTACTAAATTGGTGCACGGTGGTGTGAGATATTTAGCGCAAGGCGATATCGGACTAGTAAAACATGCACTAAGAGAAAGAGGATTATTAGCACAAAATGCAGCTCATTTAGTGCATAAAGAAAAATTCATTATTCCATGTTACGATTGGTTTTCAGTTATTAAATATTTAACTGGACTTACACTTTACGACTGGCTTGCTGGGAAATTTAGCTTTGGAGCATCGAAGTATCTATCTAAAAAAGATACGTTAAACTTAATGCCTGGTATAAAAGAAAAAGGACTTAAAGGTGCTATTAGTTATTTTGATGGCAAGTTTGATGATGCAAGGTTAGCTATCAATATTGCGCAAACAGCAGTTGAACAAGGCGCTACATTAATCAATTACATGAAAGTGGTAAAATTGATTAAACAAGGCGATGTTGTTGTTGGAGTTGAAACTGAAGATACATTAACAAATGCAAAATTTAAACTAAATGCTAAAGTCGTGATTAATGCAACTGGTGTTTTTGTTGATGAGATTTTGCAAATGAATAATCCGAATGCTAAAAAAATGGTGCGCCCAAGTCAGGGAGTTCATATTGTATTAAAAAAAGAATTTCTGAAGAGTGAATCAGCATTAATGATTCCAAAAACTGCAGATGGACGTGTACTTTTTGCAGTTCCTTGGCACGAGCATTTATTAGTCGGCACAACCGATACACCTCTTGACGAACATAGTTTAGAACCTAGAGCTTTAAAAGAAGAAACTGATTTTATTTTAAGTACTGCAAGTTCTTATTTCAAAAATAAGCCAACAGAAAAAGATATTTTAAGCGTGTTTTCTGGTTTAAGACCGCTTGCCGCCCCTACTGATGCAAATAGTAATAGTACAAAAGAAATCAGCCGCGATCATAAATTAATTGTTTCTGCAAAAGGATTAATTACCATTACTGGTGGTAAATGGACTACTTACCGAAGAATGGCAGAAGAAACCATTGATTTAGCGATTAAACATAGCGGCTTTGCACCAAAAGAATGCGTAACTAAAAATTTGAAAATTCATGGGTCTGTACTGACAAATGACGATCAATATTTGAACATTTATGGTTCGGATAGAAAACACATCGAGGATTTATGTAAACAGCATCCAGAATTAACTAAAAAACTACACCCGAATTTCCCTTACACAGAAGCCGAAGTAGTTTGGTCTATTAGAAATGAAATGGCCGAAACTGTGGAAGATATTTTAAGTAGAAGATTAAGAGTTCTTTTTATTGATGCCACAGCTGCAATTGAAATGAGTGCTAGAGTAGCATCAATTTTAGCAACAGAATTAGGAGCAAATAAAGAGTGGGAAGAAAATCAAATAGAAATATTTAATAAATTAGCTTCTGGATATATTTATCACGCAGAAAAACCTAGAGAAAAAGAGGCTCTAGCGAGCTAAAAAACCCTAACCAAAATAAAATATGAGCAATTATATCTTGTCTCTCGATCAAGGAACCACTAGTTCGAGAGCTATCATTTTTAATCACGACGGTGAAATTGTCGCTATTGCGCAAAAAGAATTCACACAAATCTATCCTCATCCTGGCTGGGTAGAACACGATCCGTTAGAAATATGGTCTACACAATTATCTGTTGCGGCAGAAGCGATTGTAAAAGCTGGTTTATCTGCAAAAGATATTAATTCAATCGGAATTACTAATCAGAGAGAAACCACTGTAGTTTGGGATAGAGAAACTGGACAGCCTATTTATAATGCTATTGTTTGGCAAGATAGACGTACTTCCGCTTATTGCGATGAAATTAGAAAACAAGGTTTAGCTAAAAAAATTCAAGATAAAACTGGGTTAATTATTGATTCATATTTTTCAGCTACCAAAGCCAAATGGATATTAGAAAATGTACCTGATGCAAAAGAAAAAGCTGATGCAGGAAAATTGGCTTTTGGTACAATTGATACGTGGTTGATTTGGAAATTAACCAATGGTGCAACTCATGTTACCGATGTGAGTAATGCTTCACGTACCATGATGTACAATATCCATACGTTAAAATGGGATGAAGAATTATTGGAATTATTTGGTATTCCAACATCAATGCTGCCAGAAGTTAAATCATCAAGTGAAGTATACGGAGAAACTGCAGGAAATATATTAGCCGCTAAATTACCTATTGCAGGTATAGCTGGCGATCAACAATCGGCTTTATTTGGGCAAATGTGTACTGAACCTGGAATGGTTAAAAACACATATGGTACTGGATGTTTCATGCTAATGAACATTGGTAAAACACCAAAAATTTCAGCAAATAATTTATTAACAACCATCGCTTGGAAAATTAACAATGAGGTTTTTTATGCATTAGAAGGAAGTATCTTTATAGGTGGTGCAGTTGTGCAATGGTTGAGAGATGAGTTGGGAATGATTTCTAAATCTGCTGATGTAGAAACCTTAGCGGCTAAAGTAAAAGATACACAAGGTGTTTATATCGTTCCAGCATTTGCTGGATTAGGCGCTCCACATTGGGATCAACATGCTCGTGGAACAATAACTGGTTTAACACGAGGAACAAATAAATCGCATATTGCAAGAGCTGCTCTAGAAAGTATTGCCTACCAAACTATGGATGTTTTAAAAGCCATGGAAGCCGATGCGGGAGTTGGCATAGCCGAATTAAGAGTAGATGGTGGCGCAACTGCAAACAATTTGTTAATGCAATTTCAGGCAGATTTGTTAAACTGCAAAGTAATTAGACCAGAAGTTACAGAAGTTACCGCTATCGGTGCTGCCTATTTAGCTGGTTTGGCAACTGGTTTTTGGGACAGTGTAGATCAAATTAGATCTCAATGGAAAATTAATAAAACATTTGTTGCAAGTGATAATATAGATAATACAACACGCATTAAAGGCTGGAATAGAGCTGTAAAAGCGGCAAGAGTTAATGCAGAAGATTAATTTAACCAAACAAACAAAAATATGAATGCGTATTTAGCAGAATTTATTGGTACAGCCTTGCTTATTTTACTAGGCAATGGCGTAGTAGCAAATGTTGTATTAAAAGGAACAAAGGGCAATAACAGCGGCTGGATTGTTATAACCACAGCTTGGGCACTAGCTGTATTTGTTGGTGTTGTAGTCGCCGGACCAATCAGCGGTGCACACTTAAACCCAATTGTAAGTTTAGGTTTAGCAATTGCTCATAAATTCGATTGGGCTTTAGTACCAGGATATGTTGCAGCACAAATAGGTGGTGCCATGTTGGGATCGCTACTAGTTTGGTTAATTTATAAAGACCATTTTGATGCAACAGAAGATCAAGGTTTAAAAGCTGCTCCATTTGCAACAGCTCCTGCAATTCGAAATAATATATCCAACTTGTTTTCAGAAATTATTGGAACATTTGTATTAATATTCGTTATTTTCTATTTAGCAGGCGCAAGTATGGGAACAAAAGAAGCACTCACTCCAATTGGCTTAGGATCTTTAGGCGCAGTTCCAGTTGCTTTTTTAGTTTGGGTTATTGGCTTAGCTTTAGGTGGAACCACAGGTTATGCAATTAATCCGGCCAGAGATTTAGGCCCAAGAATTATTCATGCTATTATCCCAATGAAAGGAAAAGGAAGTAGCGGTTGGGATTATGCTTGGATTCCAATTCTAGGTCCAATAATAGGTTCGTCATTAGCTGCTTTGGCTTATTTAGCCTTAAGCGCTAGCTAAAAAACAAAAATATAAAATTGGAAAGCCTCGATAATCTCGGGGCTTTCTTTATTTTTGGATGAATGAATCAAGCAGAAAATTTTCTTAAAAATAAGCTGAATGACAGGATTGAAAAAGCATTGTTGAGGAAATTAACAAATGCTTCACTCCCATTCGATTTCTGCTCCAATGATTATTTAGGATTCGCTCGTTCACTTGAATTAAAATCATTAATTGAAGAACAAAGTAAGGAAATTGAAGGTTTAAAAAATGGTTCTGGCGGTTCGCGTCTATTGAGTGGAAATCATCCATATACAGAAGAAACAGAACAGTTTATTGCCAATTTTCATCATTCAGAAACAGGGTTGATTTTTAATTCTGGTTACGATGCGAATGTTGGTTTACTTTCTTCCATCCCACAGCGTGGAGATACAATTATAACTGATGAATTGATACATGCAAGTTTAATTGATGGCGCTAGGCTTAGCAATGCAGAGCGATTTAAGTTTAAACATAATGATTTAGTAGATCTTGAACAGAAGCTGAAAAATGCAAAAGGTCTAATTTATGTTGTGGTAGAAAGCGTATATTCTATGGATGGAGATTTAGCACCGCTACAAGAAATTAGCAAATTATGTAAATTATATAATACTCATCTAATTGTAGATGAAGCACATGCGACTGGTATTTTTGGAGAACATGGTAAAGGTTTGGTTGTAGAGCTAAACTTAGAAAATGATATTTTTGCTCGTATTGTAACTTTCGGCAAAGCAATTGGTACACATGGAGCCATAATTTTGGGAAGTGAAAACCTACGCAATTACTTAATTAATTTTGCTCGTTCATTTATTTATACCACCGGTGCGCCTCTACATAACATTTTGGCTGTAAATTGTGCGTATCAATTATTAGCCAAAGGCGATGAAACCAATCAAATCACCAAAAAAATAAATCTTTATAACCAGTTAATTAACGATCTGAATTTATCAATTATCCCGAGCCAAAGTGCAATTCAAACTGTTTTATTTAATAGTAATGAAAGTGCTCGAAAAGCATCGGCTAGTTTACAAAATAAGGGTTTTGAAGTAAAAGCGATTTTAAGTCCAACTGTAGCGGAAGGAAAAGAACGTTTGCGTATTTGCTTACACACGTATAATAGTGACGAAGAAATTATCAATTTAGTGAACCATTTAAAAACATTCCAATAATGGCTGAGAAATATTTTGTAACTGGAATTGGAACTGGGATTGGAAAAACACTAATAAGTGCAATTTTAACTGAAAAATTAAAAGCAGATTATTGGAAACCAATTCAATCTGGAGATTTAGCACAAAGTGATAGTTTAACTGTAAAAAACTTAATTAGCAATTCTAAAACTAAAATTCACCCAGAAACGTATCGTTTAAACAACCCTCTTTCTCCACATTTATCTGCAAGATTAGATGGAATACAAATTGAATTAAACCAATTTCATCTTCCAAAAACTGATAATTCACTTATAATTGAAGGCGCTGGAGGTTTACTAGTACCACTAAATGATACGGAGTTAATTTTAGATTTAATTAAACATTTGAATGTTCAAGTTATTGTAGTTTCACAAAATTATTTGGGCAGCATAAATCATACATTATTGACTATTAATACTTTAAAACAGCATAACATTATTATTAAAGGAATTATTTTTAATGGAGAAACTAATTCAGAAACTGAAGATTATATTTTAAAATACACACAAATTTCTTGTTTAGGTAGAATTCCTTTGTTAAAAAATATCAATAAGCAAATGGTTATTGAAGCTGGAAAATATATAACGCTTTAAGTTTATTTGGAGATTGCTTCGTAAACTCATTTTGCAACGGTTTGCCCTAGCTTTTTGTTTCTTGCACAGAATTACGTTTTATAAACTGGATTGAAGCGACATCCTTTTTGTCATCCTGAGCGAAGTCGAAGCGAAAAAAAAATAAGCGGAAAGCCAGGCTTACTTTAATTAATGTGATGAAATTGCTTTTCTAAAACTATTTATTGTCACTCAAACTTTTATAATGAGATTCTTCGCGATACTCTGAATGACAAAAAATTGGCCATAAAAAAAGGCGAACATTAAGCTCGCCTTTTCTTTGAAACTGTATTTCTTATTTTACTGCATCAATGATTGCTTTGAAAGCATCTTTATGGTTCATAGCTAAATCTGCTAATACTTTACGGTTTAAACCGATGTTTTTAGCTGCCAATTTACCAATTAATTGAGAGTAAGATACACCGTGCTCACGTGCTCCAGCGTTAATACGTTGGATCCACAATCCGCGGAATTCTCTTTTCTTAACTTTACGGTCACGGTAAGCATATTGCAAACCTTTTTCTACCGTGTTTTTAGCAATGGTAAATACCTTGCTTCTTGATCCCCAATAGCCTTTGGCCATATTTAGGACTTTTTTTCTTCTGCGTCTAGCAGCTACTGCGTTTACCGAACGTGGCATAATGTGTTGTTTTTGATAAGCGGTGTTGCGTTAGCAATCTTAGGTACCGAGTATCTGGTTAAAAATTAATTATTTACCGATTGCAAGCATACGTTTAACGTTGCCCATATCAGCGTTACTTACCAGACTTGTCTGGCCTAAATTACGCTTACGTTTAGTGCTCATTTTTGTTAAAATGTGACTTTTGTATGCGTTCTTTCTTGAGATTTTCCCTGTTCCAGTAAGCGAAAAACGCTTTTTAGCACTGGAATTGGTTTTCATTTTTGGCATAACCCTGTTTTAATTTATATAATTTATTACTTCTTTGCTACTTTAGGCGCTAATGTTAAAAACATGCGTTTTCCTTCTAATTTAGGTAGTAATTCTACTTTACCTATATCTTCTAATGCTTGAGCAAACTTTAACAATAATATTTCGCCTTGTTCTTTGTAAACAATTGCTCTACCTTTAAAGTGTACGTAGGCTCTTACTTTTTCGCCGTTTTCTAAAAAGCTAACCGCATGTTTTAGTTTAAATTGAAAATCGTGATCGTTCGTGTTAGGTCCAAAACGAATTTCTTTAATTACAGTTTGTTTAGCATTTGCCTTTATCTCTTTTTGCTTTTTCTTTTGTTCGTAAACAAATTTGCTATAATCGATAATACGGCAAACAGGTGGCACTGCGTTTGGAGAAATCTCAACTAAATCAAGCTCCAATTCATCAGCAAGTGCCAAAGCTTTTGCCAAAGGGTAAATCCCCGGCTCAACATTATCGCCAGCTAACCTAACTTCTTGAGCTCTGATATACTGATTAATATTATGTTCTGCTTCTTTTTTCTTAAAAGGAGGACGTGGTCCCCTATTAAATCCTGGTCTTCCTAATGCCAAATGTTATTTTATTTAAACTGTTATTTCTTTACTAATTAATGCGCTAAACTCTGCTAAAGTCATACTTCCTAAATCTCCTTCTCCGTGTTTGCGAACAGAAACTTTATCTTCCTCCGCTTCTTTTTCACCGATTATGAGCATATAAGGCAATTTTTTAACCTCAGCATCTCTGATTTTCCTTCCAATCTTCTCATCTCGAAAGTCTATCAGCCCGCGAATATCGGAATTATTTAGTTCATCTGAAACTTTTTTTGCATATTCTTCATACTTTTCTGAGATAGGAAGAATAATATATTGCTCCGGAGAAAGCCATAATGGGAAGTTTCCAGCACAATGCTCTATTAATACCGCCACAAAACGCTCCAATGAACCAAATGGTGCACGGTGAATCATGACAGGGCGATGTTTTAAATTATCGCTACCGGTATATTCCAATTCGAAACGTTCTGGTAAATTATAATCTACTTGGATTGTTCCTAATTGCCATTTTCTACCCAATGCATCTTTCACCATAAAATCTAGTTTCGGACCATAAAAAGCAGCTTCTCCAAGCTCAACAACTGTTGGAAGACCCATTTCTTCAGCAGCTTCAATAATCGCAGTTTCGGCCAATCTCCAATTCTCATCAGAACCAATATATTTAGCCTTATTTTCTGGATCACGTAAAGATATTTGTGCAATGTAATTATCAAACCCTAATGATTTGAAAACATATAACACAAGGTCTATTACTTTCTTAAATTCTTCTTTAACTTGATCTGGGCGACAGAATAAATGTGCATCATCTTGAGTAAAACCACGTACACGAGTTAACCCATGCAATTCTCCACTTTGCTCGTAACGATAAACTGTACCAAATTCAGCAAAACGAACTGGTAAATCTTTATACGAACGAGGTTTGAACTTGTACATTTCGCAATGGTGAGGGCAGTTCATCGGTTTTAAGAAAAACTCCTCTCCTTCTTGTGGTGTTTTTATAGGTTGAAAACTATCTTTACCGTATTTTTCGTAATGGCCAGAAGTTACATATAAATTTTTGTGACCAATATGGGGTGTAATTACTTGCTCATAGCCAGATTTAACTTGCGCTTTAGTTAAAAATTGAACCAAACGTTCACGTAAAGCAGTTCCTTTTGGCAACCACATTGGTAAGCCAGCTCCCACTTTATCAGAGAACATAAACAGTTCCAATTCTTTACCAAGCTTACGGTGATCGCGTTTTTTAGCCTCTTCGATCATTAGCAAATACTCTGTTAATTCGCTAGCTTTTGGAAAAGTTACACCGTAAATACGAGTTAATTGTTTTTTGGTTTCATCACCACGCCAATATGCGCCAGCCACATTCATCAGTTTTACTGCTTTTACAAAACCAGTGTTTGGAATATGTGGTCCACGACATAAATCAGTAAATGCACCTTGAGTATAGAAAGTGATTTTTCCATCTTCTAAACCTTCTAAAAGGTCTAATTTATACTCATCACCTTTTTTAGTGAAATAGTTAATTGCATCAGCTTTGCTTACACTTTCTCTGCTAAAAACCTCTTTTTGCTTAGCTAATTCTAAGATTTTGGTTTCAATAGCTTTAAAATCATCCGAAGAAAATTCGCGATCGCCAAAATCTACATCGTAATAAAAACCAGTTTCAATAGCAGGACCGATACCAAATTTAGTACCTGGATAAAGAGCTTCCAAAGCTTCAGCCATTAAGTGAGCTGATGAATGCCAAAAGGTAGCTTTACCAGCTGTGTCGTTCCATGTTAATAATTTAACAGTAGAATCAGATTCAATTGGACGAGAAGAATCCCAGATTTCTCCATTAACTTCTGCTGCTAAAACGTTTCTTGCTAAGCCTTCTGAAATAGATAAGGCAATTTGATGGGCAGTTGTGCCCTTTTCGTACTGACGGCTAGAGCCATCAGGTAAAGTAATGTTAATCATCTACAACTATGATTTAAAGGTTAATAAAATTGTTTAGTAAAATCACATACAAAGTGATTTTTGAAATGCAAAGATGCCATTTTTACAGATGATTTCAAAGTATAAAAGCTTATTTCTGAATTTTCAACTAGCTTTTCCGTAGCTTGTTTTTCAAATATTCACGAATTGGGATATCCATAAATTTCATAATCAAATAAGATAAAATGATTAATAATATCACAGAAACGGGAATTACAATTGTCAATAGCGAAAGTGAGGGTTTAACGACTGCAACATAGGTTAAAAATATCCACACAAATGGATAATGTGTCATATACAAAGGATATGATATCTCTCCTGATAGTTTTGTGATTTTTGTATGTGATGATTTTAAAATTGATCCTGCACCCAAAGAAACCAATAATGGAAAATAAAATATAACGATAATTGGTTCAGTAATCCAGTTGTATTGATCTCTATACGGCGTTATAAAGGCGATGATTAAAAGTATACTCAATCCTAAAAAACCTAATTTATTTTTAATAATCCAGTTGGAGCGATACACTAACATACCTGCTACGAAAGAGAAAAGAACTCTTGCTCCTCCATCCCAAAAGTTTTGTCCACCCCAACCGCCGCTTACATTTGTAGAACGAATAGCTACATACCAAAGGATAGCTGCTCCTATAAAAGTTAACACTAATAATATCTTTTTAGATGCTTTGAAAAGTACTAAAGCATAAAAAATATTTGCAATATATTCCCAAAAAAGTGACCAAGCGGGTGCATTTAAGCTAAAAAGATTAGTGTATCGCTCTGCCATAGCAGGATATGGGATTAAGAACACAGAGCATAAGAAAATTAATGCAGTTTTACCAAATCCGTATACAGTATAAAAACTGCTAAAAGGATCAAAAAGAAAAGTTAATAAGCCTAATACAGAGCCAATAATTACTAAAGGTTGCAATCGAATAAGTCTTAGTTTAATAAATTGCCAAGTGCTCATTTGCGCTATCCGATTATCGTACGCATAGGCAATTACAAAGCCAGATAGACAGAAAAAGAAATCGACTGCTAAATAACCGTGAGAGAGGAAATTTTTATTGTAATCGGTAATAGCAATTTCCATAAAATGATAAATAACAACAATTATAGCTGCTACTCCTCTTAAACCATCTAAAATTTCGAAATGCTGTTTTGTTTTTAATAAATCGACGTTGTTTTGATTAGTATTCATTCGTGTTTCATTGTATATGTGTGCCCAATAATAACCATTTGAGAATTACACACAAAAAAAACTAATGAGATAATCAGTTTTACTTGTAAAAAAATTGATGGAAACATTTTAAGTATCTCATTAAAAGCGGGAAATAAAAAAGCCCCCGATAAAAATCGAGGGCTTAAAACTATAGTGAAGGAAAATTAATTAATAATAACACTTCTAACGTTACCAGCTGGTGCACCACCTCTGTTACCGCCACTAAATCTTTTCATCATCGCTTCCATTTTAGCTTTGTATTCATCAGCTGTAATTGGTAAAGCTTTTTTCGGAGCAGTTACATCTTTTGTACTTACATTTCTATATTCAATACTCTTTGCAGTAGTACTACTTCCTTTATTTTCAATAGCTAAAACAGTTCCTTCAGTCCATAAATTAGGATTTGGAGAAAAATTAAAACCAAGATCATTGGTATACCAAACTGCTGTTTCATCAATAACATCTTTATCCATACCTAAAACTTGCGCTTTACGAATAGATTTTACAATCACTTTGTTGCAGTTGAAACCAAGGATTTTTTTTGTTTCATCACTTTTAACTACTTCTAGTGTTGGAGGACCTGGTAAAAAAACTACCGCACTAGTTGCTGCTGGAGCTGCAGTTGTAGCAGCTGCTCCTTGTTGACCTTGTCTATTCATATTAACTGGAGGAGCAGGTAAAGCAACGGTTAATTTACTAGGCATTGCATAGGTTGTATCGTTTAAATCGAAAACTTCAAGCAATTTTTGATCAGCAAAAGAGTAAAAATATTCTCTTGCACCACCACCACCACCAAAACGCATCATCATACGGGCCATACCGCCTCCGCCGCCTCCACCATTACTATCTTCAGTTTCTTCAACCGGCATGTAGCTAGCATTAGTTGCAGAGTACAATAATTCAAAGTTTAATTTAGATGATTTAGGCATTCTAGCTATCATTTCATCAGATAGTTTAATACCATTTGCAGCAGCCATTGCAGCTGGATCTATTGTAGTTTCAAACTGGATTGCTCCAGATTTTTTTTGTGCCTGAGCCGTTAAGGTTAATGTGAATAAACCAACAAAGGCAATAAGAATTTTTTTCATGGATATATTTATTGTTTTGATACTACAAATTTATTGTAGTTTTTAGACTTCAAGTGTTAAAAAAGGTTAATTTATTGATTTATAGCGTTTCTTTTACATTTAGCTAATGGTTCATAGACGATAGCCTAAATGTTTAGGCATGCTGCTTAATTATAAATCCAAACTATCAACCATAGACTATCAACTATACACTAATACTCAGTACTTTCTAACCAGCCATTCGCTAGTACATCTGCAATGTGCATTGTTTTTAATGGAATATTATTCTTTTTGATATAGCCTTCCAAATGCATTAAGCACGATAAATCTGTCGAAATGATATATTCTGCGTCCATTTCTAATGCATTATTTACTTTTTGTTCTGCCATTGCAGATGAAATTGCATCGAATTTAACTGCAAAAGTACCACCAAAACCACAGCACATATCTGTATCTTTCATTTCTACTAGTTCTAAACCATGAACTTTAGAAAGTAACTGACGAGGTTCTTCTTTTATTTTACATTCGCGTAAACCACTACATGAATCATGATATACCGCTTTTCCCTCAAGCTCTGCTCCAAAATAATCTTTCTTTAAAACATTGATTAAAAAATCAGATAACTCGAAGATATTAGCTTGCATACTTCGGCATTTATTATGCACTATTGTATTGGTAAACAAATCGTTAAATCCATTTTTAACCATACCAACACATGAAGCAGATGGCGCTACAATATAATTACTTTCAGAAAAATCATTTAAAAATTTACCACCAATTTCTTTGGCTTGTTCCCAATAACCAGCGTTATAAGCCGGTTGTCCGCAACACGTTTGTTTTGAATTGTAACTCACTTCGCAGCCTGCTTTTTCTAACACTTTAATAGTATTAAATGCAGTTTCTGGGTATAATTGATCTACAAAACAAGGAACAAATAATTCTATCTTCATCGGGAAATATTAAAAATAAGGCTCCTATTTTTCAATAACAGCAACTGATTTAGGTTGTACTTTTTTCAAGAACAGCAAAAATAGTAATCCTAAAACAAAAAAGATGGCTAATGCGATAACAGAATTTCGCATACTGCCACTTAATTCTTCAATATAACCGAAACTGAACATCCCAAATACTAAAGCGACTTTCTCCGTTACATCGTAAAAACTAAAAAAGGAAGTATGATCTGGACTTTCTTGAGGTAAAAATTTAGAATAAGTAGAACGTGATAAGGATTGAATACCACCCATAATTAAACCTATTACAGCAGCTAAAGCATAAAATTGATATTCTGTATGAATAAAATATGCTGCAACGCAAGCGCCAATCCATATTAACACCACTCCTATCAATACATTTACATTTCCGTATTTTTTTGATGATAAATACGACATCAGCATTGCTCCAGGAATTGCAACAATTTGCAATAATAAAATAGTAGCAATTAATTTTGATGTTGGGAGATGCAATTCTTTTTCACCAAAAATGGTAGCCACTAACATTACAGTTTGTACACCCATCGAGTAAAAAAAGAATGCATATAAAAAGCGTTTTAAATAAGCCATTTGTTTTACCTGACCCCAAACTTTTTTTAGTTCTTTAAAGCCGCTAGTCATCACATTTTGTTTCTCACTTTTAAAATTAGGGCTTCCTTTTGGAAGATTTTTGAATGGAATTTGTGCAAAAACCATCCACCAAATACCCACCATAAAAAACGATAATCTAGCTGGAATAGAACTATCTGTAATGCCAAACCAATCGGGTTTAAAAACAAATACAAAGCAAATTAACTGCAGAATTATACTTCCAATATATCCGTAAGTAAAACCTTTTGCACTTACTTTATCTTGCTGATCTACCGTAGCGATTTCTGGCAAATAAGAATTATAAAAAACTAAACTTCCCCAAAAACCAATAGCTGCTAAAACAAATAAAATCACGCTAATTTCTAACGTTTCAATTTTAAAAAAGAATAGTCCACAACAAGCTAAAGAACCTATATAAGTGAACATTTGCATGAAAATCTTTTTATTTCCTCTAGTATCTGCAATTGAAGATAATATTGGAGATATTAATGCAATAACTAAAAAAGCGACAGCCATTGCATAGCTGTATAATGCGGAATTAACAAACTTTCTTCCTAAAAAAGTCACATAATCTATGGTGTTATCATTCTTATCTGAAGTGATAATTGTATAATAAGCAGGAAATATTGTTGAGGTTATGACCAAGTTATAAGCAGAGTTAGCCCAATCGAAAAAGGCCCAAGAGCGAATAACTTTTTTATCGTTTTTCTGTTGCATAGTTTTAAGCGTAACTAAAAGTAAATAAAAATTAACTAATTCATTTAACTAGCTATAAATAATACTTTTTCCCATCTGTTTTTATTTTTCCGGCATCCAATAACTCTCTAATTCTCTCGATTTTATCGTTTTCCATACCCGCATTTAGTTTAGTTACCAATTCATCTAGACTATAATGTTCGCTTTGCAATAAGGTAATAATCTCAAAATCTATTTTATCTTTTAATTGAGCTAGTTCTTCTATTTTTCTTTCTGCAAGGCAGATATCGCAAAATCCACATTTATCAGCATTGGTTTCACCAAAATAATGAAGCAATTGTTTACTCCTACATAACGGTGTTGATGCATAAGCTAACACTGCCTTAACTTGATCGATTTGTATTTGTTGTCGTAATTTGATGTATTTCACATCAATATCTAGATGTAACTGATCTGCCCGTGGCAATATAAATTGTAATTGTGGCTTATCGGTTTGTGGTAAATACGATAAAATCTCCAATTGCTGTAACCGATTTAAATGTTCAACAACTTCCTTGAAAGAAATTTTCAATCTATTGGATAAATCTGCTTCTTTAATTTTTACATAGCCATCAAAAGCACCACCGTAACTACGCTGAATAGTTTTAATTAATGCATCATAACCAGAATTTTCGATTTGAAAGCGATAAACATCTTCATGACCAGCTATAAACATTAGTCGAGATTGTAAAAATACATTTTCCGATAAAGCGAGATAACCATCGTGTTCTAAAAACTTTAACGATGCTAGTGTTTTAATTACACCAAGATTAAACTTTTTACAAAAATCGGCTAAATCAAATTCAAAACTTAAACCCTCGCCAGCACCAAAAGCGAGTTGAAAATAACTGCCTAAATAATGATATGTTTTTTTAATATCCTCAACTGTTGGAAAACTATCTGCGTATTTCGCATTTAATATCAATTGATCAGATTTATTAGCCAATAATACCGCAAAAGCACGTTTTTCATCTCGCCCTGCCCTACCAGCTTCCTGATAATACGCTTCTAAACTATCTGGTAAATCTAAATGGATTACAAAACGAACGTTTGGTTTATCAATTCCCATCCCAAAAGCATTGGTGGCAACCATAATTCTAATTACATCCTTTTTCCAATCTTCTTGTTTTTTGAAACGCAATTCTTTTTCAATCCCTGCATGATAAAAATCTGCTGCAATTCCATTTCGTTGTAAAAAATGAGCAACTTCAGCAGTTTCTCTCCTATTTCGAACATAAACCAGTCCGCACCCTTTTACGTTTTTAGCAATTTCTAACAGTTTTTTATGTTTGTCTTCTAAATCGAAAACAACATAACTTAAATTGGTACGAGCAAAACTCTTTATAAAGATTTGAGGATTTTTTAACTCTAGTTTTTGCAAGATATCTTCCTTTACGAAAGCTGTTGCAGTAGCAGTTAAAGCTAAAATTGGCTTATCAGGATGAATTTCTCGAAGTTCTTTTAGTTTTAAATAAGGAGGTCGAAAATCATAACCCCATTGAGAAATACAATGCGCTTCGTCTACTGCGATTAAATTCACATTCATGTAAGAAATTCGTTCACGAACAATTTCGGATAGCAATCTTTCTGGTGATAAATAAAGGAATTTAATTTTGCCGTAAATACAATTATCTAAAAGAATATCGATTTCTCTTTTGCCCATTCCAGCATAAATCGCAATAGCTTCAATTCCTTTTACCTTTAAATTCTCGACTTGATCTTTCATCAAGGCAACTAATGGCGAAACTACAATGCAAATTCCATCCATAACCATTGCTGGCACTTGAAAACATAGCGATTTCCCTCCGCCAGTTGGCAATAAAGCTAATGTATCATTTCCGTTTAAAACAGATTGGATAATTTCATCCTGTAAAGGCCTAAAGTTATCAAAACCCCAATATTTCTTTAAAATCTCCGCTTCTGTCATAAAAAAGATGTTTTCAAAACTAATAAAAACGGACTGATATTATTAAATTGCGCAACTTAAATTATCACAATTAACTAAGATGAAAAAAATTTCCTTATTCGCTAGCTGTTTATTCTTATTAATTTCTGCATCTGCGCAGGAGAAAAAAGAGGCCAAAAAGTGGGATGTAGAAAAATACAAAGGACAAACTAAAAACTTTACCATTACTACCGATGAAGGTACTTGGATGAATTTAGATGTTAGTCCAGATGGAAAAGAAATTGTTTTTGATTTATTGGGTGATATTTATAAAATGTCTATAACTGGCGGTCCTGCAAAGTTATTAAGTGGAGGTATTGCTTGGGATGTTCAACCTCGTTTTAGTCCAAATGGGAAATACATTTCGTACACCAGCGATAAAAGTGGTGGCGATAATATTTGGATTATGGATATGGAAGGCGGCAATAAAAAACAGATTACCAAAGAAACTTTTCGTCTGTTAAATAATGCAACTTGGATGCCAAATAGTGAATATTTAGTGGCTAGAAAACACTTTACAGGCTCACGTTCTTTAGGCGCAGGTGAAATGTGGATGTACAGCATTTACGGTGGTGATGGTGTGCAATTAACGAAAAGAAAAAATGATCAGCAAGATGCTGGAGAGCCAAATGTATCGCCTGATGGTAAATTCTTATACTTTAGTGAAGATGTTTCTCCAGGTCCGAATTTTGAATATAGCAAAGATCCGAATGGGCTAATTTACGCGATTAGACAATTAGATTTAACGACCGGAAAATTAACCAATTTAATAGCTGAACAAGGCGGTTCTGCTCGTCCGCAAATATCGCCTGATGGCAAATTTATGGCGTATGTAAAAAGAGTACGTTTAAAATCGGCTTTATATATTCAAAATCTAAAAACAAGTGAAGAATGGCCTTTATATGAAGATTTATCTCACGATCAACAAGAAACTTGGGCTGTTTTTGGAGTTTATCCAAACTTTGCATGGACACCAGACTCGAAACGTATCGTATTTTATGCCAAAGGAAAAATCAAACAAATTGACTTAAATAATTTATTGGTAAGCGATATTCCTTTCGAGGTAAATAGCTCACAAACTGTTCAACAATCTTTACATTTTGAACACGAGGTTTTCAATCCTGAATTTACGGTTAAAATGATTAGACAATTAACTACATCGCCCGATGGCAAATTAGTAATCTTTAATGCTGCAGGTTATTTATACAAAAAAGAATTACCTAACGGGATGCCAGAGCGAGTTACTAATGGAATTGATTTTGAGTTTGAACCAGAATTTAGCAACGATGGCAAATTTGTAATTTATACTACATGGAGCGATGAATTTAAAGGTGCGATAAAAAGAACCGATCTTAAAACTGGCAAAACCATTTCATTAACAGACGAAAAAGGTTATTATTATTCTCCATCTTACTCAAACAAAGGTGATAAAATAGTTTTCAGAAAAGGAGTTGGAAATGAGACTTTAGGCTTAACCTATGGAAAAAACACTGGAATTTTCATTATGCCTGCAAATGGCGGAGCAAAAACATTAATTAGCGAAAGCGGAATTAAACCAATTTTTAATGCTGATGATAGTCGAATTTATTTCCAAGGATACGAAGCTGGTAAAAAAGCTTTTAAAAGTATGGATTTGAACGGCGGCAATGAAAGAACGCATTACACTTCTCAATATGCAACTCAGTTTGTGCCAAGTCCAGATGGAAAATGGATGGCGTTTACAGAATTATTCAACGCTTACATCACCCCAATGGTTACGGCTGGTGTAGCTTTAGATTTATCAGCTAATAACAAATCTATCCCTTTGGCAAGAGTTACAAAAGATGCTGGAACGTTTTTACATTGGAGTGCTGACAGCAAAAAACTACTTTGGACGTTAGGAGAGCAATATTATAACCGAGAAATTAAAAATACTTTCAATTTTATTGAAGGTGCACCACAAGTTTTACCAGAGCCAGATACTGCTGGTGTTGCTATTGGTTTAAAACTTAAAACAGATGTACCAACAGGTCTTTTAGCGTTAAAAGGTGCTCGAATTATTACAATGAAAGGTGATGAAGTAATTGAAGAGGGAACAATTCTTTTAGAGAACAATAAAATTATTGCCGTTGGAAAAGATGTAAATATTCCAGCAAATGCAAAAGTTGTTGATGTAACTGGAAAAACAATAATGCCAGGAATAATTGATGTACATGCGCATTTACGCACAAGTCCAGATGGAATTAGCCCACAACAAGATTGGTCGTACTTGGCTAATTTAGCTTTTGGCGTAACTACATCTCACGATCCAAGTAGCAATACAGAAATGGTTTTTAGTCAGAGTGAAATGCTAAAAGCTGGACGAATGATTGGTCCAAGAGTATATTCTACTGGTTCTATTTTATATGGTGCCGATGGTGATTTCAAAGTAGTGATTAATAGTTTAGATGACGCTTTATCTCATTTAAGGAGATTAAAAGCGGTTGGTGCGTTTTCGGTAAAGTCGTATAATCAGCCACGCAGAGATCAGCGTCAGCAAATATTAGAGGCCGCCAGACAGTTAAAAATGGAAGTTGTACCAGAAGGCGGTTCTACATTTTTCACAAATATGAATATGATTGCAGATGGACATACAGGTATTGAACATAGCATTCCTGTAACGCCAATTTATAAAGATGTGGTTAACTTTTGGAACAATACCTCAGTTGCTTATACACCTACTTTAATTGTTGCTTATGGTGGTCAGTGGGGTGAAAATTATTGGTACGACAGAACAAATGTTTGGGAGAATGAGCGATTATTAAGTTTTACACCAAGAGCGATTATTGATTCACGTTCTAGAAGAAGAACTACCTCAGAATATGGGGATTATAATCACATTGAAGTATCGAAAGCAGTAAAACAGATTGCAGATGGTGGTACAAAAATCAATTTAGGTGCTCACGGGCAAATACAAGGTTTAGGTGCACATTGGGAATTATGGATGTTTGTGCAAGGTGGTGCAACGCCATTACAAGCTATTCGCAATGCTACACTAAACGGTGCAAGCTATTTGGGTATGGATAAAGAAATCGGTTCTTTAGAAGTTGGGAAATTGGGCGATTTAGTAGTTATGGATTCAAATCCGTTAGATGATATTAGAAATTCTGAAAAGGTTAAATATGTGATGGTAAATGGAAGATTATACGATAGTTTAACCATGAATGAAACAGGAACTAGAGAAAAAGTTCGTTCTAAATTGTGGTTTGAATTGGATAAAGGTGTTGCGTTTACAATTCCTTATAAATTATCTGACACTTGGACTTTTACAGTACCAAATTGCGATTAATATAGCTTTTGTCATTCCGAGGAACGAGGAATCTCTAATGAATTAAAAAGAGATTCTTCACTACGCTCTGAATGACAAAATTACTTTTGGATACTAAAACTTAATTTTCTTAATTTCTTAATGTTTAACTAAAGCACCAACAATCCAAATTCTCTTAATTTATTAATCGATTTTGAATACCAAAACAGTTCAAAATGTTCGATCGTGTTTTCGAAATCAGTTTTTATATCTTGAAAAATGTACGTTTTTTCATTTGAAACAGAGATCCTTTCTAAAATAGAAACTAACCACTCTCCTTCTTTTTGATTAGTTTGAATACTGAAACTCTCCTTTTTACTATGAAAATTCAGGGTCATCATTTCCCATGAACTTCCTTTTTTAGATTTAGTAAAGGTTTCAGTTTTGGGCTTTCCTCCTAACCAAACTATTTTGGCTGTAGGTTTTATATTGAAACTATCATCGTTATTTAAGGCACTATCAATAAAATTGGATGGAATTGTAGTTCTAGGGATTTTAAAATCGAACCAATCTTGCAGCTTGTAATCGAAACAAATGCCATGCATAAAATTGAAAAGTGACTTCTTTAATCCGAAACTAAATTTATTATGGTCAATTCCAGTTTTATCAGTGTAATTGATATCATTATTAGCGAAAGTACCAATTGCTTCAGTTTCTTTTACCACACCAAATTTCTCTGGATATAAACCAACTGGACTATGGGCTGTCATTGCAAATTGATGCCAAAAACCCGACTGTAAAACCCCAGCTTCAAATAACTGACGAACCATTTCTAAACTATCTACCGTTTCCTGAATAGTTTGAGTTGGATAACCGTACATCAAATAAGCATGAACCATAATTCCTGCTTCGGTAAAATTTCTGGTTACTTTAGCCACTTGCTCAACTGTTACACCTTTGTCTATCAGTTTTAATAAACGATCAGATGCCACTTCTAAGCCGCCAGAAACAGCAATACAACCCGATGCTTTTAACAACAAACACAAATCCTGGGTAAAGCTTTTCTCGAAACGAATGTTCGTCCACCATGTAACTGAAATCTTTCTGCGTAAAATTTCCAAAGCTACTTCACGCATTAAAGCTGGCGGTGCGGCTTCATCCACAAAGTGGAAACCATTTTGACCAGTTTTCTGAGCCAAATCCTCAATTCTATCTACAATCAGTTTTGCTGCAACAGGTTCATAAACTTTAATATAATCTAAAGAAATATCGCAAAATGTACATTTGCCCCAATAACAACCATGCGCCATTGTGAGTTTATTCCAACGTCCATCACTCCACATTCTATGCATTGGATTTACAATTTCAATCACAGAAATATAGTTGTCTAACTGTAAATCAGAATAATCTGGAGTTCCAACATCAGCTTGTTTGTAGTCACTTCTTAAAGCATCATTTCTATAAATAACTTCATCATTTTCTAATAAAAAAGTTCTTTTATAGAGATTGAATTCGCCACCTTTTATAATTGCGTTGCACAACAGTTCGATTGGCAATTCTCCATCATCTAAGGTAATGTAATCGAAAAACTCGAATACTCTTTTATCAGATAATGAACGTAATTCTGTATTTGGGAAACCACCTCCCATTGATATTTTAATTTCAGTATAATGCTTTTTAACATATTGCGCACAACGAAAAGCCGAATATAAATTTCCAGGAAATGGAACAGAAATTAGAAATAATTTAGGTTCAACTTCTTCAATTCTGTTTTTGAGAATATCGATCAGGATTTTATCTATGTAGGTAGGCTCTTGATTTAAAGCTCTATACAACTCATCAAATGAATTAGCACTTCGCCCCAATCGTTCTGCATATCTGCTAAAACCAAAATTTGGATCTACGCATTCTACAATAAAATCAGAGATATCTTCTAAATAAAGTGTAGCTAAATGTTTCGCTTTATCCTGTGTTCCCATGGCGCCAAAAGCCCAATCTAATTCTTCTAATTGCGCAAAACGAGATGCTTCTGGCAAATAATCTTCCTGACAAATCTGCAAAGCTAATGTTGGGTTTTTTCCTTGTAAGAAAGCAATTACAGCGTCAATAGTTTTTAAGTATTCTTCCTTTAAAGCAAGGATACGTTGAATATTAAAAGATAATTCATCTTCATTTAGCTCAGCTTGAGAAAACAAATCTGATAACCCTTTTTTAGAAAACAATTCCAAAATCACTTCGATACCTAAATCTGCTTGAGTTGAAGAGATGTTCTTAGTATTCAGAAAACCTTTTATATACGCAGTAGCCGGATACGGAGTATTCAGTTGGGTAAATGGAGGTGTAATTAAAAGAAGATCACTTTTCAACTATAAAGATTTCCTGCAAAGTAAATGAATATAAAGCTTTAAT
Organism: Pedobacter planticolens; assembly: GCF_014172375.1. Lineage (GTDB taxonomy): Bacteria > Bacteroidota > Bacteroidia > Sphingobacteriales > Sphingobacteriaceae > Pedobacter > Pedobacter planticolens. Next base: position 1,098,980 of record NZ_WNXD01000001.1, on the reverse strand, counting down.
TCTCATTAATTAATTCATTCAATAAAAAGAGAAATGCCCTAAACTAATTTATTCTTATTTGCTTTATTATTTTGTAACTTCAAAAGTAAAGTATCTACTACCAGGCACCCCATTTTTACTAATACCTTGAATTATCCCTATATAAGACCCCAATTGATCTGATGTATAAAAATTCAACTGTGCTTTACTTTTTTCATCAAATTTAATTTCTGGCGACCAATATAAAACACTCCTAAAATCAGGAATTCGGCTTTCCATTTGTAGTTTTGTATCATAAACAGGCTGATAAAATTCACGTTGTAGCTCCATCCCTTCATAATCAAGTACTATTGAATGTGGATCCAATCTTTGCCCACCCAAATCTCCTTTAGCAGTAGTAAAATTAAGAATTCCTTCAAAAGGAATGCCTCCCAGGAAATATCTATTGCGAACAACTTCTAATTTTTCAATTTTAAGAGGATCAAAGGCCATCACTAAATCCATATTCACATATGGTACACCATCTAATAAAACTAAAGGATCTTCATTTAAAAAATCATATTCGCTAATCATTTTAATATGCGATCTTTTTTGTCGCTTCAAAACACCAACTTCTGCAACATATTCCCTTAAAACTTCATCCATTGTTGGAAAACGTGTATAATCATCTAATTTATAGGTTTTATAAGCGCTACCATAAAATAAGGCACTATCTACATTTGGGCTAAAGTACTGTTTCAATTTACTAGATATAAAAGTATTTTGAACCTCTACTGTAAGGCTATTTTCTTGTAATGCCCTTATCATTGATGAATTAATTTCATCAGTTGAATATTTCTTCTTTGAAAACTGTTCTAAAAAAGGGCTTAAAATTTTAATTTGAACATTGGAATCAAGTTCATTACCATTCTGCAGTACTAGTTCGTTTGCTCCAAACAACTTTTTTGTATTGACAAGAAAATTACCTGTAGAATCACTTTTTGTTGCATAAAATTGATAATTTTTACCGGGAATACCCATGTATATAACTTTCTGACTAACTAAATTGCCATTTAATGTTGTTGTGCCGTTGATAAGATGTCCATTTAGCTCTGGTAAAAATTTAAATGAAGGTTTTTGTTGAGTTAATACTTCGTCCCATTTAAAATGACGCCACCCTTGTGTAAGCATCAAATTATCTAGTGCTTCATTAGCCCCCTCATTATCAGTTGAAAAATAATAATCAGGTGATTCTATGTCACCTTTTAACTCAGATTCGAGCCAAACGTAATTAACAATGTCTGCCTTTGGAGTTTTATTTAACGAATCTAATTTGTAAACAGATACCGAAAAATCACCTCTTTCTAGTTGGCCCTTTTCATTTTTAGTTAATAAATTAACTTTAACATTTTTACGAGAAGTGTAGCTTTTTTGATCAGTTACTGCTTCAATTAATAGTTTTTGAGTTGGTTTTTTAAAGAACAATCGCTCACAAATGGGCAAACCGTTACCATCAAAAATTGTAAAACTAGAAACACCGTCTTTTAAACTATTCTTCTTGAGCTTAAATTCTGCCTTTCCATTACCGATTACCATTTTTTCTGCTAGTGTTACCTGTTTATTATTATGAATAAACAAATAAGCATCATTAACTGCTAGATTGGTAGTTACCTTTACACTTATATCATCGTCAGCAACACTTACATTCATGCTATAACCTTTTTTCTTAGCTCTTGGCAATTCTTTTATTAAAATCTCTTTTTCAATAGAAGTTGCTACAACTTTGTAATTATGGTTAATTATTGGTTTAAAAGTAAAGCTGCCCATTCCAAATTTTAAAGTGCTGAAACGAGCAACAGTATCATTTTTTTCATTAACAATTACGCCATTCAAATTTGTACCTTTTCCATCTTTCCCTGTAACCTTAAAGGCTACTCTACTTGTAAGACCTTCAACTAAATCACCTCCTTCAGGGAAAAATTGAATATCATACGCTACAGGTTTATTCTTAACATTTTCATATTTTTCTGTAAGATTTACAAAGTTTAATTGTTTTTCGAAGAAGCTTTCTGTACCAAAATTTTTCAGCCAATTAGTATAAGCCCTCAACTTATATGCCCCACTTATTACCGTTTTTGGAATATAAAATGATCCATTTCCGCTACCATTATTTAACTCAATTTTTGCCTGCAGTATAAAATTATTTGCCTGATCAAGTACATCTACATACAGCACATTGCTAAAAGCTACAGTTTGATTATTGCTTGCATTTAAACTATAGGCTTTAAACCAAATCAGCTCTCCAGCCAAATAAGAATCCTTATCCGTATGAACAAAAATCTTTTCTTTAAACCGATCTTCATTGTAGGTAGTAAATGCCTGTTGTACTTTGGGTAATACCTGCGCATTAAGACGAGTTGAACAAGCCAACACAAGAAATATTAAAAGTGATTTGACGTAAATCTTATACATATTATTCATTTAATTTTACCAAAAACTTGGTTTTCTATTTACACCTCTTATAGTACAGTCTCCACATTCTTTGTCTACCAATAAAATATACGTGACGCCATCTACAAGCACAAATGCAAGTGGAGTTTTAAGCCCAGTTTGCATTGCCTTAGTTGCAAAGAAATTATTTAAGGTATCAAGTTCAGCACATTTATAAGGGTATTTGAGTGCCCAGTTTGGCAGTTCTTTCTTATTAATAAAAAAGCGTTTGGTTTGAGTTACTCCTGCTCCAATAAATCCTACGACTGGTTCATTCCTATCTGCAACATTATATACATTCCCTCTTAATTCAGAAGGTTGTGTATCAAAGATAGAACCTAAATTTTCTGTGTTTTTCTTTAGTTTTTCCCAAAATTCAAATGCTTCTTTAGTAATTACATACTGTTTAACCAAAATGCTATACCTTACTGATATTTTTTCTGAACTCGATTCGATAAAAGTTAATGGAGCCTTATTAATCACATCCTTTTCCAATTTCAAGGTTGACCCTAATAATATATTATTTGATGATTTAGTTGTCCAACAGGTAGCTATGTTTTCGTCAGGATACAAACGATCTTGAAAACCCGGACCCTTTATCCCATTATACGACAAAACAGAATAATAATCCGAATTAAATTGCCAAGTGTCTTTATATTCCCAACGAAAATATTTGCTGTTGTTACTATCATCATGTGTATTTACATGAACTTGGATACCATCGTCTTTGACATCAAAACCAACAGCATCAATTACTGGAGATATTTTAGATTCTACAAAGTCAGACAAATAAGTAACTCCTTTTGATGTTTTAATTCTTAAACGATATTTTTTAGAATTATCTAAATTTAGTCCTGCAGAAGCATATACACCTTTTCCCAAGTTATTTAATGTATAACTATTATTTGCATCACTTTCTACTGTTACAGTAGCATTCAACTCTGGGTTTGCCGTGTTTTTATTATCAACTAAAACACTTCTACTTAAATTAATAATTGTAGAATCTGCGCCTGTATTGATAAATCCTTCTATTATTAAAAAATTATGATTTATGGTTGTAACCGTAGGCGCATAAGGCTCTTTGCAAGCAAAAAATGCTAGGCATAAAATCAATAAATATACATTTTTAAATTTCTTCATAACTTAAACATTTATTTCTCTACCAACTTATACACCTACTGTTAATCCCAAAATGTAGGCCTTTTATTAACGCCCCTTATAGTGCAATCTCCACATTCTTTAGTTGTACCCTTATGAGCAACAATTACATTATTTATCTTTATCTCTTCAATTGGCACCATTATTTTGGTATGAAAGAATTTGTCTTCATCCCTCGAGCCAGTTTTTGGACTAATAATAAAAATTGAATCCAAAGGATAACATGCATAAGGATATTTTCTAGTCCAACTTGGTAGTTTATTTTTTGCTATAAAAATTCGTTTTGTTTGAGTTGTTCCTGCACCTATATAGCCTATCACAGGTTCACTCAGATCTGCAGCATTATGAACATTTCCTGTAAGTTGAGAGGGTTGAGCATCGAATATAGACCCTAAGTTCTCGGTATTTTTTTTAAGTCTTTCCCAAAAATCATATGCATCTTTTGTGAGCACCATTTGTTTTACCAAAATACTATACTTAACAGATATTTTTTCTGCATCTGTTGGAATAAAGGTAAGTGGACTTTTATGAATGATATCCTTCTCTGATTTAATTGATGAACCAATAAGTACATTACTTGATTTTCCGCCCGCCCAACAGGTAAAAATATTATCTGTTAATTGATTCCGATCTACCACATCTTTCCCATTTGAAATATACATAGAATAGTATTCTGCCTGAAATTCCCATGTATCATTATATTCCCAACGATAATATTTACTATTATTTGTATTGTCATGCGTGTTCACATAAATCTGTACTCCATCATCTTTTATATCCCAAACTACATCATCAATTGGCGGAGCTACTTTTGGTTCCACAAAATCTGAAATATAAACCGTTCCTTTTGATGTTTTAATTCTCAAACGATATTTTTTAGAATTATCTAAATTTAGTCCAGCAGAGACATATAGTCCTTTACCAATATCTTTCAATAAATAAGTATTATTAGCATCACTTTCTACTGTTACTGTAGCGTTTAATTCTGGACTTGCCGTATTTTTATTATCAACCAAAACAGTTTTACTCAAATTAATGAGCGTAGAGTCTGCTCCAGTATTGATAAAACCTTCGATGACTAAAAGATTGTTATTGGTTTTGGTCAAATTAGGCGCATAAGGTTCTTTACATGATGTGATAATCAATGCTATAATAACAATATATATAACTTTAAACTGTTTCACTTTATTAAAATTTGATATTGTAGTTAACAAATGGTAGCACGGTAGCAAAAATAGATAGCTTATACCCTTTAATTACACCTGCTTGTTCTGTAAAATAAGTTGAGAAAGCATTTTTTCTTCCAGTAATATTATATATACCAGCAGTCCAAGAACCATGTGTAAGTTGTTTGAGTTTATGATTTCCTTCAATATTGAAGGAAATATCCGATCGAAAATAATCAGGAATACGATAAGCATTTCTATCAGAATAATATACTCTTTGCGCACCAGCATAATAATATTTTGAGATGGGCAACGTAATTGGACGACCAGTACTGTAAGTAAGGTTTAGAGAAAAACTTACGCGATGTGAAATGCGATAATTACCAATAAAGTTAAAGGCATGTGGCTTATCAAAATTCGCAGCATAATAATTGCCAGCATTAATCTTTTCAATAGAAGTGATGTCATCATCCTTAAGTAGAGTACGTGAATAGGCATAACTCATCCATCCATTCAAATTTCCAACATTCTTACGAACAAAAAACTCAACTCCGTAAGCTTTACCTTTTGTATTAATTACATCTGTTTCTATATGATGATTAAGTACTAAACTCGCTCCACTTTTGTAATCTAGATAATCCTTTATCTTTTTATAATACACCTCAACTGATGTTTCTATAGCATTATCACTGAAGTTTTTATAAAGCCCCAATGAAATCTGATTCCCAAATTGTGGTTTAATATTTGGGTCGCTCAGTTTATAAATATCCGTTGGAGAAATTGCTGTGGTATTAGAAATAAGGTGAATGTACTGTCTCAATGTATTAAACGCTGCTTTAACAGAGAAACTATTAGATACATTGTATCTTGCTGAGAGTCTGATTTCTGGTCCATGGTAAGTCTTAATCACTTTATTTCTACCAAAACTTTCAGTTGAAACCAATGTGTTTTCAGTTTTTGGTTGACCTTCAACATATGTTCGAACATCATATGGCCCTAAGAAATTGAAAAGTGAATATCTAAGTCCACCACTAATTGATAGCTCTTTTGTGATATCAAATTTATCGCCAACATAAACTGCACTTTCTAATGCTTGTTCTGTTGGTACAACGTCTGGTTTTATTAATGATTTCTCTCCAACAGGCAAAAATTCACCAGGATGAAGTGTATAATAAATTGATGAAAGCCCAAAATTTACGGTATGTTTATCATTCAATAAATAGTTGAAATCTGCTTTCAAGTTTGTTTGTCCAATATCAAAACTTAGATTATATGCATTTACTTCATTATTTTCACTTTTGATATTGTAGTTATACTTATCAAAACCAGCAACCAAACTTCCTGTTAGTTTAGGATTAAAAATATGTTTCCATTTTATAGAAGCATTTTTATTTCCATAAGAATAAGCAGTATCAGAATTTAACTTAAACCGATCTGTACTATAATAGCCTGAGAATATAATACTGTTTTTCTCATTGATCTGGTGGCTTATTCCTAAATTTATATCCGTAAATGATGCACTACTATTTTTATAATCTTTTGGAAGCAGTTTTAATAACCAATTTGAGTAAGTAGTACGAGCGCCTAAAATGAATGAAGTTTTATTGCTGTCAATCGGACCCTCAATATTTAGTCGACTAGTAATTAAACCAATCCCAGCTGATCCAGTATACTTCTTTTTGTTACCTTCTCTATTTGTTACTTCTAAAACTGATGACAGTCTTCCACCAAATTTTTCAGGAATTGAACTTTTGTATAGTTCTACATTATCAACTATTTCTGGATTGAAGGCGGAGAAAAAACCAAAAAAATGTGAAGGATTATAAATAGTAGATTCATCTAATAGAATAAGATTTTGATCAGCTGCACCCCCTCTTACATTAAAGCCTGTACTTGCCTCGCCAACAGATTGGACACCTGGAAGTGTTAAAACCACCCTTAGAATATCTGGCTCACCAAAAACCGATGGAACTTGTTTAATACTTTTAATATCAAGCTTATTTACACCCATTTCAACACTTTTAAGATTGTTATTTTTTTGCGAAGAAATTTGAACTGTTTTAAGTGTTACAATCTTTTCTTTTAAATCTATATTAAATTTCCCATCATTATAAATAACAAGCTGTCTTCTGGTTTCACCTAGGTTTACAGCCTTGATTTGTAAGGTGTTGTTACCTTTGGGCAATGTGAGTGAATAAAAGCCAACGCGGTCAGAAAATGTCCCGATTTTTGAATTCATTGATAAAATACTAGCTCCATAAATAGGTTCTCCAGTTTTAAAATTGCGAAGGTAGCCGGCTATAGTTGCCATACCTGATTTGATTTCATTTGTTTTAATTCCTATTTCATAAATTTTATTTTCTGTGGTAGCTGCTGTATTTGCTTTATTCTCATTCGTTAAAGCCGTTTCGGTTTTAAAAAGTGAATCAGTTGCTTTGTTGTCTGGTGTCTGATTGAAATATAAAATAGCCAGATCGGTTTTAAGTGGTTCGTTCTTAGTTAAGAAAACACTAGAATTCTGACCGATAGCATAATAATAATTTGTATTCTTTAATGATCCCTCTAAGATATAGATCAAGTTTTTTTGATCTGCCTTAAATGTAATTCGCAAACTATCCATTATAGTAGAATCATAATAGAAATGATAACTACTCTTACTTTCTAGTGCTGTTACAAACTCATTCACAGTAGCATTTTTAAAATCAACCGTTATAAATGGATCAGATACTTTTTGAGCATAAATTGATTGACAGCAAAACAGGAAAAATATAAAATATAGTAGTTTAATTTTTGTCATTTTAATTAAATAAGCTATCATAATAAGTTGCCAGTTTAATCATGGCATTTTCAGGATCTTTATTAAACTTGATTTTATTATCTTTTAAATATTGTTGCAGTTCTTTCTTTCTATCACCAAAGAGAGTTAAAAGTTTTTTTTCACCACTAAATGCAGAATAAATGTTATCCTTTACCATATAATAGATGTCTTTATTAATAAAGTATTTCTTTAAAGTTTGTGTACCCATAGTTTCTTGCGAAATTTTTGTTCGTTTAACAAGAATTTTACATTTTCCATTATAAATTTGATCAAAAAATCCGCCTTGAAGCAAAATATCTTTTGTCATATCTTTAATATCAACCCTTATAAAATGATGATTATAAAGATCGAAACTATTCACCTTTTCATTCACAAAACTATATTTTGTAAATCCATTTGGGAGCAATGAAATTATTTTGTCTTTATACAAATCATATAACAATGGTACCTTTTCATATAAAAAACCATCGTATACTATTTTACCATCGCTATAAAAATCTTTGCTCTTAAAATAAGCAACTCCCTCTAAACCAGTATAATAATTATATTCTTCACCGTTATATAGACCAGATTGCTCACCTATTGCTTTTACATAAAATTGTTTAGCATTTTGTGCTGCGTTATAAAGAATAGTATCTTTTTTTACAGACTGTGCTTCAGAAATACCATTAAAACCTAATAGTAAAATTAATATCAATCTAACTTTATTATTCCAATCTCTATTCATTTTTTTAACTTGAAAGTCATAAGATAGAGAAAAAACATTAGTTTGTTAAACAGTAAGAGTTAATCAAATATTCTGTGCAATTACAAAACCACTTGCCCAGGCCCATTGAAAGTTATAACCACCCAACCAGCCAGTTACATCCATACATTCGCCGCCAAAATACAAACCAGGTATCTTTTTGCATTCTAATGTTTTAGAAGAAATTTCACTCGTGTCAATTCCACCACGCATTACTTCGGCTTTATCGTAACCTTTATCACCTGCTGGTTTAACTTTAAATTCGTGAATGGTCTGATAAACTAATTCCATATCAGCTTTACTTAAATCGGCTACTGTTTTAGTTAAAGGCAAAAATTTACCTAAAGCATCAGTAAATTTCTTAGCGTAAAAACGGTTTAACAAAGTTGACAACAGCGTTTTCCCATTTGTTTTACGTTCATCTTCTATTAATTCTAAAATATTTTGGTTTGGCAGTAAATTGATATTAAAAACTTCGCCCCTTCGCCAATATGATGAAATTTGCAAAATAGCCGGACCGCTTAATCCCCAATGGGTAAATAAAATATTTTCTTCAAAAGAAATTTCATCATTACTTACCTCACAAAAAACAGAGTTCCCAGAAAGTTGTGCGTACCAATCTTCGTCTTTCCCTGTAATGGTTAAGGGTACTAAAGCGGGAGCAGTTTCTATAATTTTCAATCCGCTGTTACGAGCAAATCGCAAGGCAAAATCTGTTGCACCCATTTTCGGAATTGGTAATCCGCCACTTGCAATAACCACTTTGGGTGCTGAAATAGTTTTGATTTTATCGCCTATAGCATATTTTACGCTGAAACCATTACTAGTCTGCTCAATATCTTTCACTTCAATATTACACCAAATTTCTTGCTCCATTTCCTCGCAAAGTGATGTAAAAATTTCAACCACATCCTTCGCATTTTTATCATTAGGAAATAATTGACCTAATGTTTTTTCTTTTCCTACAATGCCATAAGTTTCAAAAAAGCTAATAGTATCTTCAACTGTCCATTGATTAAAAGACGATTTTAGGAAGTGGGGATTAGCAGAAATAAATTGTTCTGTAGTAGCCCATTGATTGGTATAATTACATCTTCCACCACCAGAAATTAAGATTTTAGCACCTGGTTTACTGTTCTTTTCGAGTACAACAACCTTTTTACCCAAGAAACCAGCTTGCACTGCACACATTAATCCGCAAGCTCCAGCACCAATAATTATCGCATCTGCATCCATTATTGCAAAGTTATAAGTTTGCAGGTAATAGTTACAGTTCTGTTCAAATTAGCCCCAACAGTAGCTGCGTATTTTTGACGAGAACTGAACTTAAATTAGGTACCAAGCGTAAAAATTAGGGATTGATTAAGTTGCTTTTTGCCTCGTTTTTGCGTTGGGAAAACAAGATTGTTAAAACGGCCTTTAGACGGAGTTAGTTCGGGGTTAGTTCGGACTTGTGACAATTGAATCCGAACAAAGTCCGACTGAAGTCCGAATTAAATTAGAGCCAATAGTTAAACTGTTATAAACGTGATAGTATTCTAGTATTAAGCAAAGATGAATTATAAGGTAAATGGGAATGAAGTAATATTAAATGGCACGTTTTAAAGTAGTTTCCGGGTAATTAGTAAAAACGGAATAAATGAGAGCTTTATGAAAATCATAACCTCCAATTTTTACGCTTGATCCAATAATTGTAGTGAATTTGAGCTTCAAAATGTTATTTTTGCATCGTAAAATCTATTATTAAGCAATGGCAAAACAGATAAGCGAGCAAAAATTAGGAATATTAGGTGGTGGGCAACTCGGCAGAATGTTGATACAAGAGGCAATTAATTACAATTTAACCACTTTGGTTTTAGATCCTGATCCTGATGCGCCTTGTAAACACATCGCTAATAAATTTGAATGCGGTTCGATTACAGATTTTGACACGGTTTATAATTTTGGGAAAAAAGCCGATATCATTACGATTGAAATTGAAAAAGTAAATATCGAAGCCTTAGAACAGTTAGAAAAAGAAGGGAAATCAGTGTTTCCTCAGTCGCGTGTTATTCGTTTGATTCAGGATAAAGGCGTACAAAAACAATTTTTCAAAGAGAATGATATTCCAACCTCCCCTTTTCAACTAGTAAATTCTAAAGATGATTTAAGCAACGGAAATTTTCCTTTTCCATATATTTTAAAGCAACGAAAAGATGGTTACGATGGCAAGGGTGTAATGAAAATTAGTAATCTTGCAGATATCGAAAATGCTTTCGAAGCACCATCATTAATAGAAGAATTGGTTGATTTTGATAAGGAAATAGCGGTAATTGTAGCTAGAAATGCTAACGGCGATATGAAAACTTTCCCGATGGTGGAAATGGAATTTAATGCTGAAGCGAATTTGGTTGAATTTTTAATTTCACCATCAACTTATCCAGATGATATTCAGCATAGAGCTGAGAAAATAGCATTGAATATTGCATCAGCATTAAATATTACTGGAATATTGGCCGTAGAAATGTTTGTCACCAAAAATGGCGAAATATTAGTAAACGAATTAGCCCCTCGCCCGCACAATAGCGGTCACCAAACTATTGAAGGAAATTATGTTTCGCAATTTGAACAGCATTTACGTTCAATTTTCAATTTGCCATTGGGCGATACGCGTTCTATTAGCAATGCAGTTATGATAAATTTACTAGGTGAAAAAGGTCATGATGGTCTGGCAAAATACGATGGTTTAGAAAAAATAATGGCTATTGATGGTGTTTACGTACATTTATATGGAAAAAAATATACTAAGCCATTCCGTAAAATGGGGCACATTACTATTGTAGATCAAAACCGTGAAAACGCAATAGAAAAAGCTAGATATATACAACAAACATTAAAAGTAGTTTCTTAAAAGATTAAAGAGCAAGGAACAAAGAATAAGGACAATTTAGTAAAAAAAAATATGAGCGCAAAAGTAGGTATTATCATGGGTAGCAAATCTGATTTAAACATCATGCAAGATGCTGCTGATATCTGTAAAGAATTTGGGGTTGAATTTGAAATGACTGTCGTTTCAGCTCATCGCACACCAGAACGCATGTTTACTTATGCTAAAGATGCTGCTCAAAGAGGTTTAAAAGTGATAATTGCTGGTGCTGGTGGTGCTGCTCACTTACCAGGAATGGTGGCTTCCATAACCACTTTACCTGTAATTGGTGTTCCTGTTAAATCTTCTAATTCTATTGATGGTTGGGATTCTATCTTATCTATTTTACAAATGCCAAATGGGATTCCTGTTGCTACAGTAGCCTTAAATGCTGCAAAAAATGCTGGTTTATTGGCTGTTCAAATTTTGGCAATTGCCGATGATAACTTAGCTCAAAAAATGCAAGCGTATAAAGATGATTTGAAGAAAAAAGTTGAGGAAAGTGCAAGTGAAATGGAAAAATAGTCCGAAAGTCCGTAAGAGTAAGCATTATCATCTTTCTGACTTTTCTGTCTTACTGACTTTCCGTCTATTTAATTCAAGCTTGGATCACTCGGGAAATTGCTTACATGAGCATATTTTGGACCTAGATTAACAATTACTTCTCGCCATAATTCTTCTTCGTTGTGCGAAAAAACAATATCTTGATGATATTTACCTGAAACAATCCAAGTGTTTGTATTAATTTCTTCGGTTAATTGCTCTTTGCCCCAACCAGAATACCCCAAGAAGAATTTCACTTCATTTTCAGAAATACTATTATTATTTACCAAAATTTTAAGTGTTTCGAAATTACCTCCCCAATAAATGCCATTCGCAATTTCTTCGCCGCTATTTAATTTATCATAACAGCGGTGGATAAAATGAATGGTATCAACTTCAACTGGTCCACCTATAAAAATTGGATAATCTGCTTGCCACAAATCTGGCACTAAGTCTTTCAATAACAAACTACTTGGTTGATTTAAAATAAAACCCAAAGTCCCTTCTTCTTCATGCTCTGCTAATAAAATAACCGATCGCTTAAAGTTCGGATCGCTTAAAAACGGTTCCGAAATCAATAATTTTCCAGCTGATGGTTCAGTTCTACTTAACATTTGCGAAATTTAAGAAATTTTGAAAGAACTAAAGCCTATTTTTGCACTATGGAGGTTACTAAAGAAACACTAGAAAATTTAAGACAAGATTATCGCTCTGCACAATTGAACGATAACGACATTAACAAAAACCCAATTAAACAGTTCGATAAATGGTTTTCTGAGGCAATGACTGCCGAAATATTTGAACCCAATGCCATGACTTTGGCAACTGCCGATAAATCTGGCAAACCAAATGCTCGTATCGTTTTACTAAAAGGATTTGATGAAAATGGCTTTAGTTTTTACACCAATTACCTAAGCACAAAGGGTAAAGAATTAAAGAAAAATCCACAAGCTTGTTTAGTTTTCTTTTGGGGAGAATTAGAGAGACAAGTTCGTATAGAAGGAAAAGTAGAAAAATTAAGCAAAGAAGATTCGGAAAAGTATTTCCATTCTCGTCCACAAGGAAGTCAAATCGGTGCCATTGTTTCGCCTCAAAGTCAAATCATCTCCGATAGGAAAATATTAGAAACAAAGGTTGAAGAATTAACCTCACAATATGAAGGTAAAACAATTCCAAAACCGGCACATTGGGGTGGATACATCGTTAAACCAACATCAATAGAATTTTGGCAAGGACGAACTAGCCGTTTACACGACAGAATTAAATACGATTTGATAAATGGAAAATGGCAAACTAATCGTTTAGCTCCTTAAACAAGAATTTAAAATATGAAGAACATAACAGTAATTGGCTCTGGCACAATGGGAAATGGGATTGCACATACATTTGCGCAGTTTGGTTACCAAGTAAATTTAGTTGATATTAACATTGACGCTCTCGGAAGAGCAATAGCCACTATTACCAAAAATTTAGAAAGACAGATTACTAAAGGAACATTAACTGAAGAAGAAAAAAACACAACTTTAGCTAATATTACTACTATTACCGACTTACAAGCTGGTGTAGAAAACGCTGATTTAATTGTAGAAGCCGCGACTGAAAACATCGAGTTAAAGCTCAAAATATTTAAAGATTTAGATCAATTTGCTAAGCCTGAAGCTATTTTAGCTAGCAATACTTCTTCTATTTCTATCACTCAAATTGCTTCAGTTACCAATCGTGGTGATAAAGTAATAGGCATGCATTTTATGAATCCAGTTCCTGTAATGAAATTGGTAGAAGTAATTAGAGGTTATGCTACAAGTGACGAAACTACCCATCAGGTAATGGAACTTTCGAAAAAACTAGATAAAACTCCAGTTGAGGTAAATGATTACCCAGGTTTTGTGGCTAATAGAATTTTAATGCCAATGATAAATGAAGCTATTTATACTCTATTTGAAGGTGTAGCTGGTGTAAATGAAATTGATACGGTAATGAAATTAGGCATGGCTCATCCAATGGGTCCATTGCAATTAGCTGATTTTATTGGATTAGATGTTTGTTTAGCTATTTTAAATGTTTTACATCAAGGTTTTGGCAACCCGAAATATGCACCTTGTCCATTATTGGTAAATATGGTGATGGCTGGTAAAAAAGGTGTAAAATCTGGAGAAGGTTTTTATGATTATAGCAATGGCGTAAAAGAAGCTAAAGTTGCAACCAAGTTTAACTAATTTTTGGTTGATGGTTCATAGCTAATTGACCATGGACTATTGACTATTAACCATTATCTTTACCAAATGAACGAAAATCTTGATGCTTCTTCTGAAAATTTAAGCCCTATTGAACGTGATATTGAAAAAGTATTACGCCCACAGGAGTTTGATGACTTTACTGGTCAGGAGAAAATCATGGAAAACCTAAAGATTTTCGTTAAAGCCGCCAAATTACGTGGCGAAGCTTTAGATCATGTGTTATTACACGGTCCTCCAGGATTAGGAAAAACTACCCTATCATACATTATTGCGAATGAAATGGGTGTGAATATTAAAGTTACATCTGGCCCAGTTTTAGATAAACCAGGCGATTTAGCAGGATTACTAACCAATTTAGAAACTGGAGATATTCTTTTCATTGATGAAATTCATCGTTTATCACCTTTGGTAGAAGAATATTTGTACTCGGCAATGGAAGATTTCAAGATTGATATTATGCTTGAAAGCGGTCCAAATGCCCGTTCAGTACAAATCAGTCTAAATCCGTTTACTTTAGTTGGTGCTACCACGCGTTCGGGTTTATTAACTGCACCATTAAGAGCTCGTTTCGGAATTAACTCACGCCTAGCCTATTATGATGCTAAAATATTAACTACCATTGTTTTACGTTCATCTGAAATCTTAAAAACTCCAATTACAGATGAAGGTGCTTACGAAATTGCTCGCCGCAGTCGTGGCACGCCTCGTATTGCAAACGCACTTTTACGTCGTACTAGAGATTTTGCACAAATAAAAGGTACTGGAAACATTGATACCGAAATTGCTCGCTACGCCTTAACCGCTTTAAATGTAGATGAGCATGGTTTGGATGAAATGGATAATAAAATCTTGTTGGCCATTATAGATAAATTTAAAGGTGGCCCAGTGGGACTAAAAACCATTGCAACAGCCGTAGGCGAAGATGATGGCACTATTGAAGAAGTTTATGAGCCTTTTCTAATACAAGAAGGTTATTTAATGCGCACAGCCCGCGGTCGTGAAGTTACAGAAGCTGCCTATAAACATTTAGGTAGAATTAAATTAGGGCAAACTGGAAAATTGTTTTAAATCTTTTAATGTGTTGAAGTGTTATTTCTAAAATACAAGAAATAGATTACCAATAAAATTATTACCACAACTGGTATAATCCATTTCATTGCTTGTCCTGCTCCCTTATTATCTGGCTCATTTACAGTTGGCGCTGGACCTGGATTATCTTTATGAGCTTCGTAATTAGTTTCTATTGGTGGATGTCCCTTATTTGGATCTTCGATATGATTAGGCGTTGTATTTTCCATGACGATAATAATTAGTTTCGTATAACAACAATTAAGGCTTTAAAAGGTTTTTAATGCAAAAACCTATCTTTGCAAATCTATGTACAACAATTCTGCAAAATACAGTCAAATGATTAAAACTGAAGCATTAAGGCTCGGTTTTATGGCTTGTGGAATTGCGAAAGCAGAATTTTTAGCAGAAGAAGCACCTAGACTTGAAAATTGGTTAAAAGGAAATCGACACGGCGAAATGACTTACATGGAAAATCATTTCGATAAACGCCTAAATCCTACCCTATTAGTTGATGATGCAAAATCTGTAGTTTCGTTAACCTTAAATTATTTTACTGAAGATAAACAGCTGGATATTAGTGCTCCAAAAATCTCTAAATATGCCTACGGAGCTGATTATCACACTGTGATAAAAGAAAAACTTCAAGAATTACTAGCATTTATTAAAGATAATATTGGCGAAGTTTCTGGGCGATGTTTTGTTGATTCTGCACCTGTAATGGATAAAGCTTGGGCACAAAAATCAGGTTTAGGTTGGCGTGGCAAAAACTCAAACTTAATTAGTAAAGATGCCGGTTCATTTTTCTTTTTAGCAGAGCTGATTATCGACTTAGAATTGGAATACGACACTCCTTTTGCTGCCGATCATTGCGGCTCTTGTACTCGTTGTATTGATGCTTGCCCTACGGATGCAATTATGGCTCCTTATGTAGTTGATGGTAGTAAATGTATTTCTTATTTAACCATCGAATTGAAAAATGAAATCCCGAATGAGTTTAAACATAAAATGGAAAACTGGGCATTTGGATGTGATATTTGCCAGGATGTTTGCCCTTGGAATCGCTTTGCAACACCACATCAAGAACCTGCTTTTAAACCTGCACTTGAACTTTTACAACTGAACAAAACAGAACTTATAGAAATGACAGATGAGGTTTTTAAACAAGTATTTAAAGGTTCGGCAGTTAAAAGAACAAAGTTTACAGGTTTAAAACGAAATATTGATTTTTTAATCAGCACTAAACGTTAGGAGATTTGGCATAACATTGTCATTGTTCAAAAAACATTCTTTTTAGCCTATAATAAGACCTATGTTTGTTTATATGCAAAGCAAATTACATCTTTTATTATCTCAAAATTGTTTTAAACAACAATTGCGTGATAGCTTTCGCATCTACAAACGATTCTTAGCTATTCAATATTCATTAGGCGATTCTTGTCTTAAAAGCAGTAAAGACTTTATAAATTAATCCCTTGCCTTTGACAGGTAAAAGGGACAATTCAAAAAAAATCATTCACATTAATTAAATATGATATGCGCTTATTAAAAGCAGCTTTCATGCTTATCATCGTGGTTGATATTTTTATCATTTTATTAGCATTAACTATACTAAATCCGCTTTTAGTACTTCTATTTATTGTAGTAAGTGGCGTTTTAAAAGGTATTCATAATCAACTCAGCGTTAAGCAAAAGCTTTACAAATTTTATAAAATTAGATCTAGTAAAGTCAGGATTTAACATCATTCATTATTCAAATTTATTATCATGAACAATCAAGATATTCAAGTAACAAAAACTTCCATCATTTTAACAACAGGCATTTACGACCTTTTAAAAGAACAAATTAAAAAGAAAAAATTAAATAGGTTAAACGAAGAAAAGTTAGAAATTGAATTAAAAAATGCTAAACAAGTTTTAAATAGAGATTTACCAAATAATGTGGTTACAATAAATTCACTAGTTACAGTAAAAGATCTACAAACTTCAGAAGAGATCATCCGCAAATTTGTATCTCCACAAAAAGCAAGAAGAAAAAATGGTACAACCTCTATTTTATCAGCAATTGGTATTGCCACTTTAGGTTATGCAGAAGATGCAATTATACAATGGGAACTTCCAGAGGGAATTAAATCTTTTCAAATTCTAAAAGTTTCTAGGCTTACTTAAACAAAGTTTATGAACGAGTATTAATTAATTGATGCTCGTTCATTTTTATTAATAACTTTAATAAAATATACATAAAAATTTGAAAACCACAGTTGCATTACTCTTATTCTTATTTCATTTTGCCTTTGTAAATGCACAAGAATTAAAATTAAAAGCTCACAAGGCGGATGCATTAGGCGGAAAAGCTTTTGCCAATTCAATTATTGACAGCAATTTGAGTTTGGTTGATCGAGAAAATATTATTTACAAAGAAATTAAGAGTGGTAATATTCCTGATTTTTTAAGAAAACTGAAAAAGGTTAGTTATAGCTCAAAAATAAATAATCAAGAGTACTCTATAGATTTTTTTGTACTGCCAGACTATATAGCAATTGGTAGCAATGATGATTATATGTATATGCCAATGACGCCAATTTTAGCACAACGTGTTGCTAATTTGTTAAAATGTACGTTGCCAACCAGAAAAATGGTTGATTTGATTTACCAAAATGCAATCATAAAAGTAGAACCACAACCCATTCCTCCTACTAAAGCAATGACCACTGTTCCTATTTTTATAACTCATAATGAATTAGTTAAAACACAGTTGATACCTTATTCCACTCAGCATAATAACAGCGAATTAACTGCTGGAAATAAAAAAGATGTTATAATAAGCAATAAAATATATAGCGAGAAAACTCCAAAAGTAGTTATTTATGGCTGGCATAAACCAGATGGAAAAGCAATACAGCCACTTTATAACAAACACACCAATACTTGGGCCGATTATAGTCATGGTATTCGGTTAATTCAAAATAAAATATGGGTGAATGGCAAAAGAACTACCATTGCTAAAGTTTTAGCAGACCCAATTTTAAATCAGTTATTAAGTGATGAGGGTGTAATTGAAAAAGCGTATTACCCGATTACGGAATATAAATAATTATGCGATTAATATTCGTTATCTCTTTACTTTTCTCGTCATTCCGGTGAAAACGGGAACCACGAAGTGCTAATCGTAAGGCGATAGAAAACTAGGTAGTGTGTTAGTACCTACTACCGCATTACGATTCCCAATCAAGTTGGGAATGACGGTCTACTTGCACAATCTTTTGTTAACTAAACAGGATTGTAGCGAGCAAGAAGTAAAATACAGAAGCCCGACTAATATTAATCGGGCTTCTGTATTTGTTCCAAAGGAACTCCTTTGGCGCTTTCTAATTCTTTACTACAAATGTATTATCACTCCTATTTTTATCTGGAACGTGGTCGCTTTTCATCACCACTTTGCTAATTTGTTTGTTGGTTTTAATGGACGATATAAAAGTTTTATTCTCTTTTTCCCAAACACCAATGGTATGATGTACTTTTTCGGTAGAATTATCGCTGTACGTAATTAATAAATCTATTGGCAAAGGTTTATTGCTTTTATTTTCGATTTCAATATCGTAACCAGCATCAGTTTTATTTACAGCTTTAATTGCCATATCAGTTACACCATCCTCAAAAAACCAGCGTTTCCAAAACCAATTCATGTTTTTACCAGCACCAGTATTCATACTATAAAAGAAATCGTAAGGCATTGGATGTTTGCCATTCCACAGGGTGATATAATTATGTAATGCCTTGGTAAACAATTCATCACCTAAATAATCTTTAACAAAAAGATAACCAAAACCTGGCTTAGGATAAGTATTTGTAAATGAACTACGAGCATTTAATTCAGTTGTTAAAGTAACAATCGGCATATCATCTTTAGTACCTGATGAGCTTCCTGTCGGTAAAACACCATAATCATCTACAATTGTTGAATCTATCATTGGCGAGATTAACCACTCGCCTATTGTTGCCCAACCTTCATCCATCCAACCGTATTTAGTTTCGTTTATGCCCATATAAAATGGAAACATGGTATGAAAAATCTCGTGATCTGTTAAAGTAATGGCATCGAATTTATTTTGAGTTGGATTGTCGTTCACCATCATTGGATATTCCATTTGATCTAAACCATCAAAAACAGTTTCATGACTATACGGAAAAGGCCATTTTGGAAAAACATAACTCATAGCGTGAACTGTTTTACGAGCAAAATCAATTACTTCGTAATAATCTTTATGTTTTTGGTTGAAAACGGCATCAACTCTAGTTCTTCTGCCTGTTTTTGGATCTACTACCAAACTATTAGCTTTCCATAAATAATGGTTACTTGTGGCAAAGGCAAAGTCTACTACATTTTTAGCTTCGAATTTAAAGGTATTAAAAGGTTTCTGAGCAGTTACCTTATTTTGTGCTAATTCAGCACTATCTATTACATCAATTGTTTCATCGCTTTTATTAGCTAATTGATATTTCTTATAGATGTTTTTTGTAAATACATCTGCTCCATTTGATAAATCGCCTGTTGCCCAAATTGTATAATCTTTAGGAACAGTAATAGCGGCTTTAAAGTTGCAAAAATCATTGTAAAACTCTTCAGAGCCACTATATGGAATTTTATTCCAACCATCTACATCATCATAAACTGCAATTCGAGGGAAGAAATAGGCGATAAAATGTGCTCCTTCGTCTACCTGACCTGTTCTTTGATGGGAGCCTTTATTTAAGATATAACTGTACTCAATTTTAAAATTCATCGTTTTTCCTGATGCCAATGCTGGAACTTTGGTATGCATATTTGTTCCATCAATTATTAAACTTGAGGTATCTTTAAGCTGATTGTTTAGCAAAATACTTGTGATTTTAACTCCCTCGCCTAAATCACGTTCATTCAATTTAGATTTTCTAGCAACACCTTTTTTATAGAGGTTTGGATATAACTTAAACCAAATTTCTTCTAAAACGTCTGGACTATTATTGGTATACTGAATTTCTACAGTTCCTTTTAATAATCTTGTTTCGGGATTAAAATCTATTTTAAGATTGTAATTAGCAGTATTTTGCCAATAGTTTGCTCCTGGCGCTCCACTTACATCGCGTGTTCCTTTTTGGTAAGTTTGTTGAAAAACTTGTCCTACAGGAAGTTGAGCTTTTGCACAGTTGGTTATAAAAAATATGCCAACCAGAGATATGCACAGATGAACACAGATTTTGTGTTTTAATATTTTAATATTCATTTAATGTTTTTTTGAGTTTAAATTTCGGTTATAAATTATGCATGTCAGTCTGAGCTTGTCGAAGACCTTTGCGCAAATCCTTCGACTACGCTCAGGATGACAAAAGACAGTGATGTAATGGAAGGAAATTTAAACAGTTTCTCATTCTCCTGTGGTTAAAACCTTATTTACCGAATTTCATTTTTAACTGCTCCAGCATATCGTTGTTAATTGGTGCAGCTGGTTTTTCTTTTTGTTGAGGTTTTGTAGGAGCTGCTGGGGTTTGTTTTGGAGCTTGAGTTTGTTGCTTAGCTACTTTTTGTTCGTCTTTCTTTTTGCTCCATCTCACCCAAATTTCTTCCAATTTCTTTTTAGTATATAAAGGGAAATCGCCTTGTTTCATCCAAGCATAATAGCTAGGTTCTGTATCAAAAACTTGTTCTACGGTTTTGCCTTTATGCTTACCAAAATTGATGGTCTCTTCGCCTTTCTCATTATAAACCATTCTACCAGCAAAATCTACCACTTTATTCATGTTGGTAAAACTGTGCAACGCATCTACATCATTTTGTACCGGTTTTGATTTATTTCCTTGTTTATCCTCAAACTCAACATCTTGATATTTATCCAATTGCGATAACAATACTTCATAAGTAGCTCTAATATCAGCTTCTGCAGAGTGTGCATTAATAATATCTTTTTCGCAATAAAACTTATAAGCTGCTTTTAATGTACGTTGCTCCATTTGGTGGAAGATATTTTGCACATCAACAAACTTTCTATCGCTCATATCAAAGTCGACACCAACCCTTAGAAACTCCTCTAACAACATAGGTATATCAAACTTATTGGAGTTATAGCCAGCTAAATCGGCATCGCCAATAAATGTTGCAATTTCTTTTGCAGCTTGCTTAAACGTCTCGGCATCTTTAATATCTTCATCATAAATACCATGTATTAATGAAGTAACTAATGGAATTGGCATTTCTGGATTAATGCGCTTAGTTAAAATCAATTCCGATCCATCTGGCATTGCTTTTAATACTGCAATTTCTACAATTCTATCTGCGCCAACATTTATCCCTGTGGCTTCTAAATCGAAAAAGGCTAAAGGACGTTTTAAATTTAATTTCATTTTATTTTGATATCTATTAAAGTATTGGGTTTAAGCTAAGTTTTGTTTTTCAAAAATGCTAAAAAGGTTTGGTTAGTTCTGTACTATTCAGCTAAAATTTTAGTTGCGAAATTATTTCATAATGTTAGCAAGTACGTTTAAATTGCTACGAAATTAACTAACCTCTTTATGAAGAAAATTTTAGCCGTAACCTGCTTTTATTTATTAATCTTATCAGCTGCTCATGCTCAGAACTTTAACTTTGGAGCAATTACTTATGATGATTATGAGTTTAACAAGAAATCGATAGATAGTAATGCAAATGCTGTGGTTTTAAAAGAGTATGGAACTGCTGCCTTGCAACTTGATGATGCTACAGGTAGGCTTTTATTAATATTTGATTACCACGTAAAAATCAAAATTTACAATAAAGAAGGTTTTAAACAAGCTAATATTGTTATTCCTACTTATAAAGATGATTCGAGAGAAGAATTAGTACAAGATCTAAAAGCTTCTACTTTCAATTATGTTGATAACAAATTTGTAGAAACTGTGATGGATAAAAAAGCCGTTTTTACAGAAAATAGATCTAAATATACTTCATTAACCAAATTCACCTTGCCAAATATTAAAGATGGTTCTATTATAGAATATAGCTATCGTTTAGTATCACCAAACTATTTTAATTTTAAAACATGGGAATTTCAATCAGATATTCCTAAAGTGCATAGCGAATACGTAGCTTATATACCTGGAAACTACACTTATAATGTAACACTTCGTGGATTTTATAAATTAAGCGATCAAAAAGCTGAATTGAGTAGGGAATGTTTACGACTAAACGGAGTGCCTATAGACTGCTCTAAAATGACTTATGTGATGAAAAATGTACCTGCTTTTTTAGAAGAAGATTACATGACTGCTCCTAGTAATTTCAAGTCGGCAGTTTATTTTGAACTTTCAGATATATTAATGACTAATGGAAGCAAACAGAACTTTACAAAAGCATGGAAAGATATTGATTATGAACTAACATCTGATAAGAATTTTGGCTCGCATATGAAACGTAAAGATGTTTTTAAAGACCTATTGCCATCTATTTTACAAAATACTACGGATGATTTAAGTAAAGCCAAAGCGATTTATAATTACATTAAAAAACAAATAAAATGGAATAACTATTATGGAAAATATAGTGAGGAAAACATTAAAACTGTATTAGAAAGTAGATCTGGCAATGCTGCTGGTGTTAATTTAAGTTTAATTGCAGCGCTTTCTGCGGCAGATTTGGATGCTGAAGCTGTAATTATTTCAACAAGAGAAAACGGAACGGTAAATAAATTGTATCCCATAATAAGTGATTTTAATTATGTGGTTGCTAAAGTTAATATTGGTGATAAAAGCTATTTATTAGATGCTACAGAACCTTTATTACCTTTCGGATTATTGCCTTTGCGTTGTATAAACGATCAAGGAAGGGTAATTAATCTTAAAAAACCATCCTATTGGATAGACTTAAAAGCAGGTCAGAAAAGCACTACAAATTATATATTAAACGGAAAGTTAAACGCAGACGGAAAAATTACAGGTACAATTACAACTACCACCCTTGGTTACGCAGCTTTTAACAAGAGAAAAGAGATTAAAAAATACAATTCGCCAGACGAATATGTAGAGAAATTAGATGCGGAATTAGCTAAAATAAGTATCACTAAACAAGAAATATTAAATATTGATAGTGTTGAAAAACCACTAACTGAAATTTACGAAGTTGAATTTGCTGCTCATGATGGTATGGGTAAAGATTTACTTTATATAAATCCTTTCTTTATCAGTCGCATTTCAAAAAACCCTTTTAATTTAAATGAAAGAACTTATCCTGTAGATTTAGGCGCTGCATCTGATGAACGAATTTCAATTATTATTACCTTACCAGGAAATTATCAGTTACAAGAAAAACCTCAAGATTTGGCCATAGGCTTGCCATTATCTGGTGGTCGATATTTATTACAAACTACGTTAACGGATAATAATTTAGTTTTAAGTCAAGTATTGCAGTTTAATAAAGCTATTTATGCTCCAGAAGAATATCCTTACCTTAAAGAGTTTTACAGCAAGATTATCCAAAATCAAAAAACAGATTTATTATTAAAAAAAGCGAACTAATGAAAGTCATATCTCTGTTTTTGATCTCATTTTTAAGTTTCATTACGTGTTATGCACAAGACAATTACGATTCGGAATTAATTCCTTCAACCTTGCGAAATAGAGCAAATGCAACCATCAGAAATGAAGAGACTGTTGTAGATATGCGTTCGCCAGATAATGTGATATATTCTGTTAAACAAGCCATTACAGTTTTAAATAAAAACGGTGAAAATAGTGCTCGATTGGTTTTATTCTATGATAAAAACACTTCCATTAAAAGCATTAAAGGCGAAATTTATAATGAAGTTGGTAAGCTAACTGGCAAATTTTCACAAAGTGATTTTAAGGATGAAAGTGCTGTACAAGATTTTTCTTTATTTGAAGATAGTCGCGTAAAACATTATTTACCTTCTGTAAATGTTTATCCTTATACCATAGTTTACACCTATGAAATGCGTTACAAGCAAAACTTAATTATTCCAGATTGGGTACCAAAACCTGCTAGTGATGTTTCTGTAGAAAAAAGCAGCTACACATTTATTTGTAAACCAACAGATGAGTTTCGAATTAAAACCCAAAACTTAGCTAATAAAGCTCTTGAAAGTGTTAATGAAAAACAAAAAACCTTAGTATGGACGGTGAATAATATGATGGGCGTAAAACCTGAACCTTATAGTCCAGATCGAGAAAACTATCAAACTAGTGTTAAAATTGCTCCTCAAAATTTTAGTTATTTCAATTATAAAGGCAATTATACCAATTGGCAAGAGTTGGGCAAATGGCAATATGATAATTTATTAAAAAATCGTAAAACGCTTTTGCCCACAACTATTGAAACTATTAAAGATTTGGTTAAAAACGAAGCAACCGATAAAGAAAAAGCCAGAAAAATATATCAGTACCTGCAAAATAAAACGCGTTACATTAGTGTACAAATCGGTATTGGAGGTTTTCAACCGATAACCGCTGCAGACGTAGATCGTTTAGGTTATGGCGATTGTAAGGCTTTGGTTAACTACATGCAAAGCCTTTTAGATGTGGTCGGCATCGAATCATATTATTGTATTGTGCAAGCTGGTAGTCAGAAAAAGAGCTTAGATCCTACGTATGCAAGTATGAATCAAGGAAATCACATCATTTTATGTATGCCACTTAAAGGCGATACCACTTGGTTAGAATGTACAAGTCAGAAAATTCCTTTCGGTTTTTTAAGTGATTTTACAGACGATAGATATGTATTGGCTTGCACTCCCGAAGGAGGTAAATTACTGCACACACCAAAATTAACTACACCAAAAAATCTTCAAATTCGCAAAGCGGATTTAAGTATGGATAAAGATGGAAGCGTAACTGGAAACTTAAAAACGATATTTTCTGGCGCTCAATACGATAATCACGAAGAAGTTATTGATAAACCTTTAACTGAACAACAGAAATTATTAGCGGAAGCTTACGACATTGACAACATCTACTTCGATAAAATTAATTACGTTCAAAAGAAAGATATTGAACCAGAACTCACAGAAAACTTAGCGATAACTATTAGAAATTACGGATCTATCAATAATGGTAAACTATTTCTTTTATTAAATGCTTTCAATGTAAAAGCAACAATACCTGATGCTAAAAACAGAACATTACCAGTTTATTTAAATCGTGGATATACCGATGCAGATAGCATTACGTACACATTACCAGAAAATGTAATTCCGTTTATTCAACCAAATGATACGGCAATTAAAAGCGAGTTTGGTTCGTACGTTTCAAAAACTGTTTTAGAAGGAAATAAATTAATATACTATCGGAAATTTGTGTTGAATGATGGTACTTTTCCGGCAGAAAGCTATGCAGCGTTCTTTAAGTTTATAACCGATGTAAATACCGCA
Organism: Pedobacter planticolens; assembly: GCF_014172375.1. Taxonomy (GTDB): domain Bacteria; phylum Bacteroidota; class Bacteroidia; order Sphingobacteriales; family Sphingobacteriaceae; genus Pedobacter; species Pedobacter planticolens. Next base: position 1,073,501 of record NZ_WNXD01000001.1, on the reverse strand, counting down.
GATCACGTAAAGGTTGTGTTTAGCTTAAAAAAATAATCCCAAGTCCAATACCAATAATCATAATTAAATACATCAGAATTTCTGTAGTAGCAAAATGTTTGTACTTCGTCCAAAAAGAGTAATCGTGCTTAGGTTCTGTCATAATAATCTCGTTATTCAGTTGTGCTTTCTTTTTTCCATCTAATACTACAACCAATTGCTTTTGTATAAGTTACTGTTGGCTTTTTACCTTGCAGCAATAAATTAATTGCATTTTGTACGTAAGTTTCTTTTTGCGGGTTAACTTCTTCTTGGTCGTTATCAATCGCTCCAATATAAGCTACCTCATTCCCTTTGGCAGTTTTTTGCAATATAAAAACATGTGGTGTTTTATTAGCACCATACTTTTTAGTGTAAATATGGTTTGGATCTTCTAAATAAGCGAAGCTGAATTTCTTTTGTTTAGCACGTTCTTGCATTTTCGCATAACTATCTCCTGGCGATGCGATAGGATCGTTCGTATTTATCGCAATAACTGGATATCCCTTTGGAGCATACTCTTTATTCAATGCCTCAACCCTATCTTGATAAGCCTGAGCAACTGGACAAGTATTGCAAGTAAATACGATAATATATCCTTTGGCATCTTTATAATTAGCTAATGAAACACTCTTCCCATCAACGTTTTTTAAATTAAAATCTGAAGCTACATCACCAATCTGGTAACCATTTTGTGCTTTTGTCATAATGCCTAGCATCATTAAACAAGCAAATAAAATCCTTTTCATTTTTTAAGGTTTATAATCTTCGTGAGCTATATTTTTTACTAAATCTTCTAATTCAGTATTGACAAATTCCTTTTCAAAAAATGATCGACTATTATTTTTCACAATCAAAGTAGCTGGTAAAGCGCCCGACCATTTTTTATCTACATTATCTATAAAAGCTTGTGTATTTGGTTCATTGATTACATAAACTTCCGATTTCAATTTCTGCTTTTTAACAAATGGAATAACATTCGATTTTAATTTAGATTTGAAATCCATACTAACCAAAATCACTTTTACAGGGGTTTTAAAATATTCTTTCTTTAAACTCTCAAATTGCGACAACTCTCCCACACAAGGCCCACACCAAGTTGCCCAAAAGTTAATTACGTAGGTTGTATCTTTTCCTTTGGATAATCTTTGTTCTAATTCATTTAAGGATACTAATTTCACCTGCGCATTTGCAGATAAAGTTGCTGTTACCAAGAATAAACTCAACAGATACTTCATATAAAATAGAATTTACTTAGTCAACAATTTATTAACCTCTTGTTCTACAAATTTGTTTTTAGGAATTAGCTTTTGGTTCTGCTCATCGTCAATTTTACCAATGTATTTAATTAAAAATCCATTCGCCTTTTTTTGCAATACTACAGCAGTTGGCGTTTCTTTAATACCCAATAACCAGGTATATTTAAAATGATCATCCGATAGGTAAGGAAAAGTAAACTGCTTGTTTATTGCTAATTTTTTCATTTCTGGCATCGCATCTAGTGGATATTTAATCGGATCATCGCCATAAGGACCAATTGCAACTACTGGAAAACCTTTCACTTTATACTTCTTATCCAAAGCCATAATTCTAGGTTCATACGCAATACAATGATCACAAGTTGGCGTCATAAAAACCAAAATAAAACCTTTTGCAGCCTTTTGAGCTTTTAAATCATATACATTTCCTTTGGTACTTAACAACGCCAAATCAGGCAGTACCTCACCTACTTTTAATGCTTTTTGTGCATGCACGGTAGTTATTAAACCAATTACTAAACAAAGAGAGCCAATTATTTTACGCATAATATTATTTTAAAGTTCCTGTTTTTACAATTGCATTCTGATAAACAGGCATATTCAGATCATCAACTACAACGCCTCTGGTGGTAGAAGCATGTACAAAAAAATTGTTATTTAAATAAACGCCAACGTGGTCTACTTCATTGCCTCCAAAAGAGAAAAAGATAAGATCACCCTCTTCTAAATTGCTTTGGCTTTTCTTTTTTATCGTTTCTGCTTGGTCTTTTGATCTTCTGGGTAATGTACGACCATAAATATCCTTCTCCAACAACAATGCAAAACCCGAGCAATCTATCCCACTTTTATCCAATCCTCCAAAACGATATTTAACACCAGTCCAATCGGTAATAAAACGATACAATTGTTTACTCTTTAAGTTTGCCATCACGTCTGCAGTTTTGGCCGCTTTAGTATCCGATTTCACCGTATATTTTCTAGTTCCGCAGGATGCTAAAAACAACACCAATAGTAACAAACCAAAACAATTTAGCTTAACGTTTTTCATACCTAAGTTTTAATTAACCGTTGTATTTCATCCAATTTCAGCAAAGCCTCAACTGGCGTTAACAAATTTACATCTAGGTTATTTAAGGTATCTCGTATTTTTACTAACACTGGGTCATCAATAGCAAACATTTGTAATTGATATGCCTGGTTTTGCACCTTTTTAATGCTATCTTTAATACTTTGCCCCTCTGTTCTATCAATCTCTAAACGCTTTAATATTTCGTTAGCACGATTAATTAATTTACTCGGCATCCCAGCCATTTTAGCTACATGAATACCAAAACTATGTTCGCTACCACCTGGCACTAATTTCCGCAAGAAAATTACTTTATTGTTCATCTCTTTAATCGTTACATTAAAGTTTTTGATGCGGTTCATCGTATTTTCTAACTCATTTAACTCATGGTAATGCGTCGCAAACAAAGTTTTTGGTCGTGCAGTTGGATGTTCGTGTAAAAATTCTGCAATTGCCCAAGCAATAGAAATACCATCGTATGTACTTGTACCACGACCAATTTCATCTAACAAAATCAAACTTCTATCCGATATATTATTTAAAATACTGGCCGTTTCATTCATTTCTACCATGAATGTACTTTCGCCGCTCGATAAATTATCTGATGCCCCAACTCGAGTAAATATTTTATCAATTAAGCCAATATGAGCTGCCTTTGCAGGAACAAATGAACCCATCTGTGCCATTAAAACAATTAAAGCAGTTTGTCTTAAAATTGCCGATTTACCCGACATATTCGGACCAGTAATAATAATTATTTGCTGACTATCATTATCTAAAAACACATCATTGGTAATGTACTCATCGCCTGTTGGCAACTGTTTTTCTATTACCGGATGGCGACCTCCTTTAATATCTAATTCCTTTTTATTGTTTAAAATTGGTTTTGCGTAATGGTTTTTAATCGCTAATTGAGCAAAGCAAAGCAACACATCTAATTGTGCAATTAAATACGCATTCAGCTGAATAGGTTTAATATAATGCGCAACCTGATACATTAATTCGTTATACAAACGCACTTCAATAGCTTGTATTTTTTCTTCAGCACCTAAAATTTGTTCTTCGTATTCTTTTAACTCGGGCGTAATGTATCGCTCTGCGTTAACTAAAGTTTGTTTTCGAATCCACGCTTCAGGTACTTTATCTTTATGCGTATGCGTAACCTCTAAATAATAACCGAAAACATTGTTAAATGATATTTTTAAGGATGGTATTCCTGTATTAACTGCTTCTCTTTTCTGAATTTCGACTAAATATTCTTTTCCGCCAAAGGCGATTTTACGTAAACGATCTAACTCCTCATCTATCCCATCGGCAATTACATTTCCTTTTATCAGCAAAGCTGGAGGATCTTGATTTAGCTCTCTTTCTAGCTTTTCCTTAATGCTTAAACAAGGATTTAATTGCGATGATAATACCGTTAAAAATGGGTTTTCGGTTTTTTCAGCTAATGTTTTTACTTCCTCTATGTGTGATAAAGCTCGTTTTAATTGAACCAACTCTCTGGGGCCAGCTTTTTGCAAACCAACTTTAGAAATTAGTCTTTCTAAATCTCCAATAGGTTTAATGTGCGATAAAAACTCTTGTAAAAGTTCATTGTGATGCACCAAATATTCAACCATACCCAAGCGTTCTTGAATAGGTTTTAGTTCTTTAAGTGGCATTATAATCCACTTGTGCAGCATCCTTGCACCCATTGGGGTACTGGTTTGATCTAACACATCAAACAAGGTTACACCGTTATCGTTAGCTGTACTCACCAGTTCTAAATTGCGAATGGTAAACCGATCTAACCACATATAACGATCCTCTTCTAGTCGAGAAATAGCAGAAATATGTTGCAAATTACGATGCTCGGTTTCGCCCAAATAGTACAGCACCACTCCTGCTGCCACAATACCTGCTTGTAATTTATCTACACCAAAACCTTTAAGCGAATTAACTTCAAAATGCTTGGTTAGTATTTCGTTCGCATAATCTGTTGTGAAAGCCCAATCATCAATATGATAAGTATAAAATTTATCACCAAATAGGTTTAAAAATTCCTGACGTTTACTTTTCTGGAAAACAACTTCCGTAGGCCTAAAACCTTGCAAAAGCTTATCTATATATTCTGCATTGCCTTGCGCAACTAAAAACTCTCCGGTAGATATATCGCAAAAAGCGACACCTATATTTTGTTTATCGAAGAAAACTGCAGCTAGGTAATTATTAGATTTCTGACTTAAAATATTGTCATTATACGCAATACCTGGCGTTACCAACTCTGTTACGCCACGTTTTACAATGGATTTAGTCATTTTCGGATCTTCCAACTGATCGCAAATAGCAACCCTTTGTCCTGCCCTAACTAGTTTAGATAAATAATTTTCTAAGGAATGATGCGGAAAACCTGCCAACTCTAAAGCCCCATTCGGACCAGTGCCGCGTTTGGTTAAAACAATGCCTAAAATTTGCGCAGTTTTTACAGCGTCTTCGCCAAATGTTTCGTAAAAATCTCCTACTCTAAACAACAATAACGCACCGGGGTATTTCGCCTTTATGGTATTGTATTGCTGCATTAATGGTGTTACGGTCTCTTTTATTTTGGCCAAAATCGTTGTAAATTACTAAAGTGTAAATATAGCATCTTGAGGCTTAGGGTTGTAGTTTTTGTGGAGAAATTATTACAATGTTAGCAGGATTAAACTCCTGAGTTAATCATTAAAATAAACTTTGTTGGGCAATAGGTTTAGGTGGTATACCTAAAAATTTAAAATCCTCAGAATAAATATCATATTGTCGTTTAACTGAGTTAAATTTTCTCAAAACGATATGGTTACAGTCGAAATATAGTTTAGCATCTGAGAACATTTTTAATGCACTTTTAACATTATTTTCATTTAAACCTCTAGCTATAGACATATGAGGATCTTTACTATGGTATGGGTTATTAACAGGTAGTTGTTGTTGAATTCTCTTCATTAAAGCTGTTAAGCTATTTTTTGTAGGTTCATCAGGTGCTAAAAATATTGCTCCATTGGAATAATTCTTCACGCCATCAAAATTTAAATGAATTGGATTTTCATAATTAGCTATTTCCTTTAAACGATTAACTATAAAAATGATATCATCATCAGTTGCATCAAATTGAGTTATGGTAATATGTGCTTTAGAATTTTTACTATGATACCAACCAATTTTCGAATGTAATTCATTTTTTAATTCATCAACAAAATTAATCTCTTTTTCATTAGGCATTATAGCAATAGAATATTTTGATTTTTCAAAAAGAGTCATACCTAAAATTAATAAATCGAATGAAATACATGACATAAAACCAGAATCGATTTACCATAGTAGTGTTTAATTAATATGGGCTATCTTTGAAGAAATAAATCACAAATGGCAGTTTTACATAGAAAAGAAGAAAAAATACAAGTAGTACTAGGCAGATTGCCTAAAAAATATACAGATGAGCAGTTTGTAGAAATGTTCATCAAACTTTATTCTAAAGATTGGGGTAAAATTAAATCGGCATACATTAAACAATCTCAAGATAAAGAACCAGGCACTGTAATTAATATGCCAAAACCCGATTTATATTTAAAGCAAGTTTTAACTTCTTTTTTACAAAAAAATGTAGCCATCAAGGCTGATGATGTGCAAGAGCCCATTATTGAAGAACAACCTGTAGTTAAAAAAGCTAAAGCACCTGCTAAAAAGAAAGTTGAAGTAGTAGAAGAAGCTGTTGTAGCAGCTAAAAAACCAAAAGCCGTAGCTAAAAAGAAGGTAGAAGTTATAGAAGAAGTTATTGCAGTTGTTAAAAAACCAAAAGCTGCTGCTAAGAAAAGTGTCTAAACACACTCGTCATTCCCAACTCGATTGGGAATCGTAATGCTATAGTAAGTATTTTTATCGCATTACGATTCCCGTTTGCACGGGAATGACGAGCAAGATTCCACTAGAAAGATCCTTCGACTACGCTCAGGATGACGAGCGTTACAGATAAAAGAATTTACAACTCCTCTATATACCCTAAAAACAACCCTAACGCTTTCCTTTTATCATCAGTTAAATCAAAATCTAACTTATGAAAAAGGTAATCATCCAAATCGAAGTTAGAAAGTGCAGGCAGTTCTTTTAAAACTTCTTTCCTATGTGTTAAACCAAATTTTAATGCTTCATCAAATGCGGCAACAAACTCAGGAGAAATAGCTTTATTGGCAACCCAAGCAGCATAAACAAATGGCAGCCCAGTAAACTTCATCCACTCCTCACCCATATCATAGGCGTAAGCAAAATCTGCCTTGCGCCCAAAAGTACGATCGCCAATTAAAACAATCGCATCAGTCTTCGCATCCTGATCTGTTGTAAATTCTACCTCAACTTTAAAGTGAAACTTTAATAAAACCTTAGCTAGGTTGTTAGAAGTACGAGATTGTAAATCGAGTTTTACAGTTTTTATTTCTGCAGCAGGAACATTAGAAAAGATAAATACCGAATTAACAGCTCCCACAGAACCAATACAATATGAACCTATAATAGTTGCATTGGGTACATGAGGTATGGCAGCAACCGGTATTAAACCAATATCAACTGTGTTAGCAATTAATTTTGCGGCACAATCTGATGGGATATCTAAACTTAAATCTATTTCATTACGAATAGCACTATGTTCAATTCCGTAAATAAATGGTTTGGTATTGGTATAAGAAACTGCTGATATTTTTATTTTACTCACTATGTTTTTATATTTTCTTTCACCACCTAAGACACCTCAGTTAACCTTAGCAACATTCAATCTTAGTTGTTCTAAGATATCTTAGGTGGTGTAAATTAACTTTTCAAATGGTCGGTATTGTTAAAATCGATAACACTAAACTTATTATCATCAAAACTTAACCTGTATAATGTTGTATTTTGATGCGGGAAATCACCCATTTCAGATAGTGGTTTATCTAGCAATAAACATAACAACAATCGCATTGCTCTGCCATGCATGCACACAAGAATTCGTTTTTCTTCAGCTTTGCTTTTAATTAACATAATGGTTTCTTCTAAACGATACATTACATCATTAGGACTTTCGCCACCTTCAAATTTAGCATTGTAATTACCGCCTTGCCATTTTTCTACCATTTCTCTAAAAGCTACTCTGGCTTCTTCGGTATTTGGCTGGCCTTCCCATAAACCCCAAGCTAATTCATCTAAACCTGCTTCTTGTTCCCAAGGCAAACCTAAATCTATAAATTGTTGTACAGTTTGGTGTGTGCGTTTCAGTTCTGAAGTATAAATTTTATCGAATGGCACTTCTTTATATCGCTCGAAAAATGCTGCTGCTTGCGCTCGTCCAGTATCATTCAAATCGCTGTCTACACCTCTGCCTTGCACAATCCCTAATCTATTCAATTCTGTTTCGCCGTGGCGGATGATGTATAATTCTTTCATAATGAAAATTCGTTCGTTTGTTCATCAATTCAATGGTTCATTGGTATTAAATACGCTATGCATCTTTCCAAATGAACCAATAAGCAAGTGAACTAATTTATAACAGGCAGTTTATAATAAGATGGTTTAACATCGCTTTCAAAAACAACATCGGTAAAATCAGTTACCACATTGTACAATGTATCTCGTTCAATTGGTTTTCTGCCAACTTGTTTAATCAAATTAACCAATTCTTGTGTACTCATTGCTGGGTTTTGCTCTTCGGCACCTGCCATCGAATATATTTTAGTCGTATCGTCTAGTGTTCCATCAATATCATCAACCCCAAAGTTTAAAGAAAGTTGAGCAGTTTCTCTACTAATCATTGCCCAATAGGCTTTAATATGGTCGAAATTATCTAAATAAATACGAGCGATAGCATAATTACGTAAATCTTCAATCACCGAAACTTCTGGCACATGACTCATTTGGTTATGCTGATTTCTGAATTTTAATGGAATAAATGTTTGAAAACCTTTAGTCTGATCTTGCAAATTACGTAAACGTTCCATGTGATCTACACGATGCTCGTATTTCTCAATATGCCCATATAACATGGTCGCGTTAGAGCGCATACCTAATTTATGCCACTCTTCATGTATCGCCAACCATTGGTCTGCCGTACATTTATCTTTGGCAATTTGCTCTCTAATTTCTGGATGAAATATTTCTGCTCCGCCTCCTGGAATTGATTCTAAACCTGCGTCTTTCATCAATTTCATTCCCGTAGCGTAATCTATTTTGGCTTTTTTAAAGATGTAGTGATATTCTACAGGCGTTAATGCTTTTACATGTAACGCAGGGCGATGTTTTTTTATAGCGCTAAACAAACCCGAATAAAATTCTACATCATACTGCGGTAAAACGCCACCAACAATATGAACTTCGGTAACAGGTTCATCATCGTACTTTTTAACTACGTCGAGCATTTCATCCATAGTTAATGCCCAACCCTCTTCTTTTTGTTTAATTAAACGAGAATATGAACAGAATTTACAATCGTAAACGCAAAGATTGGTAGGTTCTAAATGGAAGTTGCGATTGAAATAGGTTTTATCGCCATGCTTTTCTTCTCTGATATAATTGGCCAACACACCTAAATACCCTAATTCTGCGTGTTCATATAAGTATACACCTTCATCAAATGTAATACGTTGATGATTTTGGACTTTTTGGGCAATAGCCTTTAAAGGTGCTGCAATATTCGGGTTATTAAGAAGTAGAGTTAAAGCCTGCACAGTAATTCATTTTAATGTTTAGGCAAAAGTACAATATTGACCTAATTGAAAATCATTTTCTTGTAAAAATGGCTTATTTAGAAACAATACATAAAAAGAAAGCCGCAGATGCAGAGATTATAACTTAAATAATCAGAGCATCTGTGGCTAATAGATAGATGTACTTAATTTTATTACTTAGCTGCTTTTGTAAAATTCATTACAATGTAAGCAGTTTTGCTACCATATTCTATTGGCGATTTAATTACCATACTGTTTCCATCTGATGAAGAAAGCATTAAACGATAACCTTCTGTTACGTTTTTAGCTTTATCGCCTTCGTATAATTTTTTAAACTGAAAAGTTTCATCAGCTGTGCTTACAGACCAAAAAATACTTTGTGTTTTAGCTGCACAAGTTGCACTTGATGGCAAACTATAACTTCCATTTCCGCTGTTTGTTAAGCTCCAAGTACTGCCTACAAAACATTTGTAAGAACTTTCGCCCAAGAATGATTTTACAGCAATTTCAGGAATACCATCAAAAGTAATGTCGTTTAAAACCCAATTACCAGATACATCGCCACGTTTTACAGCTACTGTACCACTTGTTGTTTTCGGAGAGCAGCTTTGTAACACTATTAATGAACTACAAATTAAGGCTGCTATTAAAAATATTCTTTTCATATACTTGTTTTTTGATTAACCTTTTACATAAATCTTGCCAAAATCATTTTTTTAGTGAGATAAAATTTAGCTTTGTTATAAATCTTTGATATTTAATTAGTAAAAAAATGAAACCAGAAACCGCTGCCATCCATGCTTTAAATTTAGTGAAAAGTGCCACAGGCGATGTATCGATGCCTATTAGCTTATCTACAACTTTTTTACGTGATGAAGATGGCGGTTATCCGGGCGGGCACATGTATAGCAGAATGAGTAATCCGAACAGAGCTGCTTTAGAAAACGTAATTACAGCATTAGAGTTTGGTGCAGATACTTGCGCTTTTTCATCGGGTAATACCGCAGGGATGTCTATTTTTCAGGCCTTAAAATCTGGCAGTCATATTATTGCACCCGATGATATGTATTGGGGTTTGAAAAAACAGTTGCTCAGTATTTTTAATGAAACCCTAACATTTGATTTTATTAGTTTAATTGATGTTGATAAAATAGAAAGTTTCATTAAACCGAATACAGTAATGATTTGGGCAGAAACGCCTTCTAATCCACTCATAAAAATTACTGATATTGAAGCTTTGGCAAAGATTTGTAAAGCACATAAACTCATTTTAGCAGTTGATAGCACTTTTGCTTCTCCAACTTTACAAAATCCCATTACCTTAGGTGCAGACATTGTAATGCACTCTACTACTAAATATATTGGTGGGCATAGCGATGTTTTAGGTGGTTCTTTAACTACTGCTACTAAAAATGAGTTTTGGGAAAGAGTTAAAAACATACAGCAAAATGGTGGTGCAGTTCCATCACCATTTGATTGTTTTTTATTGCTAAGAAGTATTAAAACGTTGGCTTATAGAATGAAAGGACATTGCGAAAACGCGATGAAATTGGCTCAATATTTAGAAGCTCATCCAAAAGTAGAGGCTGTATATTATCCTGGTTTACCTTCTCATCCACAACATGATGTTGCTAAAAAACAGATGAAAGATTTTGGAGGGATGTTATCTGTATTAGTTAAAGGCGATGCAGCAACTGCTAGAAAAGTGGTGAATACTGTAAAGGTATTTGCTCAGGCTACCAGCCTTGGTGGTGTAGAAAGTTTAATTGAACATCGTGCTTCGGTGGAAGGACCTGATACTAAAACACCACAGAATTTAATTCGGGTTTCTGTGGGTTTAGAGCATATAGATGATTTGATTGCAGATTTTGAACAAGCTTTGGGGTAATACTGTTTCGTCATGTCCAACTCGATCCGATAACTATCGGATGGGTATCCTAATGCTATCGCTTTAAGATTTCCGCTTTCGCGGGAATGACAATAGGATAATCGGAACTATCCAAACAAATCACTACTTAAATACCTGTCTCCTCTATCACATGCAATAAAAACAATTAAACCGCTTTCCAATTCTTGAGCTAATTGCAAAGCACAATGTAAAGCACCACCGCTACTCATTCCAGCAAATACCCCTTCTTTTCTTGCTAAATTTCTAGAAGCTATGGTCGCATCTTGTTGCGAAACATCCATAATTCTATCTACACGTTTAGGCTCGTATATTTTTGGTAAATATTCAATAGGCCAACGGCGAATTCCTGGAATAGATGATTCTTCAGTAGGTTGGCAACCCACAATTTGAATAGCAGGATTTTTCTCTTTTAAATACCTAGAATTTCCCATAATGCTACCTGTTGTACCCATACTGCTTACAAAATGTGTAATCTGCCCGTTGGTATCTTTCCAAATTTCTGGTCCGGTAGTTTTATAATGCGCTAAATAATTATCAGGATTAGCAAACTGGTTCAACAAAAAGTATCCAGGTTGTGCACCCTTTTCTTCCGCATAATCTCTACATACTTCAATAGATTCTAATAATGTTACCTTAGCACCAAAAGCCTCCATAGTTAAGGTACGTTCTCTAGTAGAACTTGCAGGCATTACTAATTCTATCTCGATACCGTAAATAGAAGCAATCATGGCTAGCGCAATACCTGTATTTCCGCTTGTAGCTTCTATTAACTTTGTGTTTTTATCAATCTCTCCACGCTCCATCGCACTACGTATCATATTCAATGCAGCTCTATCCTTTACACTTCCACCAGGATTATTACCTTCTAGCTTGGCATAAATTTTAACATTCGGATTTGAGTTAAGGTACCTGATTTCTACTAATGGTGTATTTCCAATACTATCTATTATGGTCATCATTCTCTTTTTGTCTCCTTTATTTTAATTTCTGCCTGATGATAAACTGTTGAACCTTCTGGAACGCTTACCGTTAGCCACACATTTCCACCAATAATACTATGGTCGCCTATAGAGGTTGATCCGCCCAAAATTGTTGCACCAGAATAAATAATTACATGGTTACCAATAGTTGGATGTCTTTTCGTATTCGACTTTGATTTGTCTACACTTAAAGCGCCTAAAGTTACACCTTGATAAAGTTTTACATGATTTCCAATCACAGTAGTTTCGCCAATTACTAAACCCGTACCATGATCTATGTACAAATATTCACCAATATCGGCAGCAGGATGAATATCTATTCCTGTAATTGTATGAGCATATTCCGTTATGATACGGGGAATATGAGGCACTTCTAACAAGTGCAATTCATGCGCAAAGCGGTACATAGAAATAGCGAAAAAACCAGGATAACATCTAATAATTTCGAACTCACTTTGTGCTGCTGGATCTCCATCAACAAGAGATGTCAAGTCTGTGTTTAATTTACGGTAAACCTCTGGTAGTCGATCAAAAAATGCATCTGCTATTCCTTTATTAAGGGTTTTATTAGATGATTTCGTTGATTTCAAAATCAATTGAAGTTCTTCTTTAAGCTCAAAAAATACACCTTTAAGTATTTCTTGATTATAATTAGTTGAAGCTCCACGTTCTGGAAAAATCAAGTTAAGTAAAGCGTGTGCCCAATTAGCAATCATTTGATTTGAAGGCACTACTTGTTGTTGGTTTTGGCGACAGATAATACTATCTAGAAATTTAGAGTCCAATGATATGAGAAATTATTTTACTCTACAAAGTTAGTATACTTTATTATGGTATTCAAGTTATTTTAATTCAGTTTAGTCAAGCTAATGCCAAATTCCCATTCCTTAAACAACAACGCTCCAAACAACGGATCAAGCAAAAGTTGTGCGCTTTTTTCTTGCGCCTAAAGCTCTCCTACAGTTTTTACAAATTAGCCAGAAAACACAGAAGGTTATCATTTAATCCTTGTTTTACCCAGTTCCTCTTTTAACAAAAATCTAGTATAGGACAATGTGAACAAATTGAGGTTATGTTCGATTCTTCTTAATAGTAAGTCCGCGTATAGTCCGCGTTTTTTCACAATAATGCGGACTATCTGCGGATTTAGTATGCTCTTACTATTACCTTAACACGAAGCGAACCTTAAGACAAAAACTTGATCTCTTTTTGTTTAACTTATAACTTGAAAAGTTCTCGATAATTAATTAGGATAAATCACAACAATCCTTTCTATTTTCTTCCAACAGAAATACTTAATCCCTCTTCAGCTTTTACGCTTGTTCCTGAAACAACCTACCACAAAACAATAAATTAAATAATTTTCAGAATTAAATTTTGATAATTAATTTAATACCACTACATTTGAAACATTATTTGGTGAAAGCTAAATAAAAATCAAATCCTTTATCGATTTGATTTATAAAGAAGTGGCGAGAGACAGGCTCTTTGACCCACTGGCAACCCTCCCTAACGGAGAAGGTGCCAATTCCTGACCAACCAACATGGTGTTGTTTGGAAATATAAATTAAGAAGATGAAAACAGTCAATTCAATTTCGCTAAGCGAAAGTCTTAAGTCAAGCCCCAAACGGTCAATTGCATTTTTAAGTGTAAATCTGATTTGTAGTAATATGCAGTTAATGAACTGTATGTGCAGCCGCATATACTAGTTTAAAAAATCTTCCTCTTTGTATTTTTCAATTCGGAAGGTCTCGATAAATCGAGATACGCTGTTACCTTATCAACACAATTACGTTTTACTTAAAGATTTAAAATCATGTCAACCACTCATAAATTCGAAACATTACAATTACACGCAGGTCAAGAAATAGATCCAACAACTGGCTCAAGAGCTGTACCTATTTATCAAACCACATCTTACGGTTTTAAAAACTCAGAACACGGTGCCAATTTATTTGCGCTAAAAGAATTTGGTAATATATATACACGCATCATGAACCCAACAACCGATGTCTTTGAAAAAAGAATTGCGGCTTTAGAGGGTGGTGTTGCGGCTTTAGCAGTAGGTTCTGGGCAGGCGGCACAGTTTATTGCGTTAAATAATATTTTACAAGCTGGCGATAACTTTGTGTCATCAAGTCATTTATATGGTGGTTCTTACAACCAGTTTAAAGTTGCATTTAAGCGTTTAGGCATTGAAGTTAAATTTGCCAATGGCGATGATCCTTTAGATTTCGAAGCTAAAATAGATGAAAACACTAAAGCTATTTATTTAGAAACAATAGGTAATCCTGCTTTTAGCTTTATAGATTTTGAACAGCTTGCTACAATTGCCAAAAAACACGATTTACCACTTATAGTTGATAATACTTTCGGCGCTGCTGGATATTTGTTTAGACCTTTAGAACATGGCGCACACATTGTAGTAGAATCTGCCACAAAGTGGATTGGTGGTCACGGCACTAGCATTGGTGGTGTAATAGTTGATGGTGGAAATTACAACTGGGGCAATGGAAAGTTCCCTCAATTTACTGAGCCATCAGAAGGTTACCATGGTTTAGTGTTTAGCGATGTATTTGGCGAAGGTGGTCCTTTTGGCAATATTCAGTTTATTATTCGTGCTCGAGTAGAAGGTTTAAGAGATTTCGGCCCTTCGCTAGCTCCTTTTAACTCTTTTTTATTACTACAAGGATTAGAAACTTTATCGCTACGTGTACAACGTCATGTAGAAAACGCTTTAGCTCTTGCCAAATGGTTAGAAAATCATCCAGCAGTTGCGAAAGTAAATTACCCTGGTTTAGAAAGCAGCCCTTATCATGCCAATGCGAAAAAATATTTACGTAATGGTTTTGGCGCTGTACTTTCCTTTGAGTTAAAGGGCGATAAAGAAAGTGCAATTGCCTTAGTTGACAACTTAAAATTGGTTAGCCATTTAGCTAATGTTGGCGATGCAAAAACGCTAATTATTCAGCCTTCGGCAACAACACACCAACAATTAAGTGAGAGCGAGCAATTGGCAGCGGGTGTAAAACCAAATCAATTGCGGGTATCTGTTGGTATTGAACATATTGATGATATCAAAGCTGATTTTGAACAAGCATTTGAAAAAATTGGTTCATTGGCATCATTGGCTCATTAGTTTTTATTTCAGACAAATTCAACTTTACAACATGTCTACCACATATAAATATCCAAAAATTTTTAAACTAGAGAACGGCAAAAAGTTACGCAATCTCGAAATTGCTTATCAAACATTTGGCAAATTAAATGCTAAGAAGGATAATGTAATTTGGGCTTGCCATGCGTTAACTGCTAATGCAGATGTATTAGATTGGTGGAAAGGATTATTTGGAAATAAGTCTTTATTTAACCCTGATGAACATTTTATTGTTTGCGCTAACATTTTGGGTTCAAATTATGGCACTACAAATCCATTAAGTAAAAACCCAACCACTGGACAGCTTTATTATTTATCTTTCCCTGAGTTTACAATTAAAGATTTAGCTGCAACGCACAGTTTACTAGCAAAACATTTAGAAATAAATACAATTAAGGTTTTAATTGGTGGTTCTTTAGGTGGACAACAAGCTTTAGAATGGTCGTTGGCTAAAACGCAGACTATAGAGAATTTAATTTTAGTGGCTACAAATGCGGTTCATTCTCCATGGGGAATTGCTTTTAATGAAAGTCAACGTTTAGCAATTAGCACCGACAGAACTTTCTATGCAAATCAGCCAGATGGCGGTTTAAAAGGTTTAAAAGTTGCCCGTAGCATTGCTTTATTGTCTTATCGTACGTACGAAGCTTATTCGGCAACGCAATTAGAAAGTGTAAACGATAAAACGACTGATTACAGAGCAGCATCATACCAAAATTACCAAGGTGAGAAATTGTGTAAACGCTTTAATGCTTATAGTTATTGGTATTTAAGCAAAGCGATGGATAGCCATAATGTTGGGCGTGGACGGAAAAGCATTACTGCTGCTTTAGCGGAAGTAAAGTCGAATACGTTAGTTATTGGCATTGAGAACGATGTGCTCTTCCCTATTAGCGAGCAAAAGTTTTTGGCAAACCATATTAATGACGCACAGTTTAGCAGCATTAATTGTGCTTATGGGCACGATGGATTTTTAATAGAGACTGATAAACTAACAAACATCATTGGCAACTTTTTGAAAGAGAGTAGCGATAAGAAAATAATTAAATTACATAAAACAGCATAAATGGAAATGGAGAATAGGAAATAGAAAATAGACGTGGTGTTTAGTTATACGCCCAACCTATTGCCTATTAACTATTCTCAACTATAATAAATTACAGAAATGAGTAAGAAACTTAAAATAGGATTATTTGGATTTGGAGTGGTTGGACAGGGTTTGCATGATATTATTCGTGGGCAAAACCTAAATTTAGAGGTAGTAAAGATTGCGATTAAAAACCCTGAAAAGAAACGCAGTTTAGATGCTCATCTTTTCACAACATCACACGATGAGATTTTAGATAACCCGGAAATAAACACCATAGTTGAACTAATTGATGATGCTGATGCGGCTTTCAATATTGTTAAAAAAGCATTAAGTAATGGAAAGAATGTAGTATCGGCTAATAAAAAGATGATTGCGATACACTTAGAAGAATTAGTGCATTTGCAAGAAAAACATGGTACATCTTTATTGTATGAAGGTGCTGTTTGTGGTAGTATTCCAATTATTCGTAACCTGGAAGAGTATTATGACAATGAACTTTTACATGGTATTAGTGGCATTTTTAATGGTTCATCGAACTATATTTTATCTAAGATATTTAATGAAGGTTTAGCGTATGGTACTGCTTTAAAGCAGGCTCAGGATTTAGGTTTTGCAGAAACCGATCCTATTTTAGATGTGGGAGGTTACGATGCAAAATATAAACTAACTATTGCTACGGCTCATGCATATGGTTTGTTTATCAATCCGGATAATATTTTAAATGTTGGTATTCAGAATATTTCTGATGATGATATTCAGTACGCGAAGGAGAAAAACATTAAAATTAAATTGGTACCTACTGCTCGTAAAATAAGTACTAAACAAATTATTAGTTATGTGTTGCCGAAGTTTGTTAAACCTGATGATTTTCTTTACAATGTAGAAAATGAGTATAATGGTGTAACTGTACAGGCTGCATTTGCTGATAAACAATTCTTTTTTGGCAAAGGCGCAGGTGGTCACCCGACGGGGGCTGCTGTACTTTCTGATATTGCTGCATTACGTTACGACTACCAATATGAGTATAAGAAATACCGTCAGCAAAATGGCTTAATTAATACTGATAAGGTTAGTATTGAGGTGTATTTACGCTATGTACATGAGTATACTTTGGATAAATTGGAAGTTGAGAATATTTCAGAGCGTTTTTCTCGCAATGATTATAAATATGTAATAGGTAGTATTACGCTTAAGAATTTAATTAAACATCGTAATTTGTTAGTGAATAAAGATGTTTTTATTGCTCAGACTGGTAGGTTAACTTTTGGTCAGCAGGATATTGCTCCGATTATTGAAAACGAAACGTTTTTAGCAAATTAGAGTAGTTTATTTTGTTTTGTTTTGATGTAAAAGGCCTTGACGTTATGTTGAGGCCTTTGCATTTAAGCCTCTCCCCTAACCCCTCTCCAAAGGAGAGGGAAACTCAGGGTGGAAATTAATAATGTAAAATTTTTACGGTAACAGAATAAGGATTGAAACTGCATTCTGTTTTGGGTTATGGTTTTTGAACGATTGTGAGGGAAGTTTGGATTGCTTTCTCCTTCGGGATATTACAAGGCGTGTCCTCGTTCTTGGCGGTGAGTTGTTGTTTTGGAAAGATTGTAAGATGGTAGCATCATTGCGAGGTAAATAACCACCCCGCCTTTCAGGCACCCCTCCAAAGGAGGGGAATTGCAAAGTTGCGCATGCTGGGTTTCTTTTTGCAGGTGCTAGGTTTTTGGGGCTGTTTTGGGTTTATTAAACCTGTCCCGATAGCTATCGGGAGGAGTGGAAATACTTTTTTATTGCAGATGCTTCGACAAGCTCAGCATGACAAATGCAAAAAAGATTGTAACGGAAAGCAGGGCTGGTTTTGTGATGAAATACTGATATTGTTTTTCGGAAAATGATTAACCACATAGATGCATGGGGCACATTAGTTGGACTTAATTTAGTAACTTAAACTACCTACCTCTTCTTGAACACCTAACTTATCTATAATTTGATCTAGTACGCTTTGATCTAAGTTGGTGAATTTTGAGGAGTACCACTGTGCGGTTTTATCATCGAGCCAAATGCAGAAGGAGTGACAATCTTCTAAAATTACGGCGTAGGTAAGGTGAAAATCATCTTGAATTTTCATGCAGAAACCTTTAAAGGTTTTGCCTTTAACATCAAACTGGAGGTTTAAATAATCGTTCAACATGGTGCTTTTGGTTTTAGGGTGATGATATAACAAATGTCTTATTAAAATGTTTAGTGAAAGTTAAGTTTATAACAAGAAATTCTTTTTTGCAGTATAATTAGTTGATGGTTAATGGTTGATAGACGTGATGTATAGGCATCCAAACTATGTACAATTGACTATCTACTTACTCCTACCCTATATTTAACATATTAGAATAGCCTTTGGCAATGAGGCGTTTTTTTGAGGGCAGAAATACTTCGCATTGTAGGTTAATTATTGTTCGACCTTGTTTTACGATGGTTGTTTTAGCTGTAATTTCATCTCCTTCGTTGGCTGGTGCAAAATAATCTATGTTGTTATTAACTGTTGTATAACGAGCGTTTAAGCCTAAAATGTATACGGTTGCTCCTATTAAATCGTCGATAATACCTGCGGTAATGCCTCCGTGTAGGATACCATGGGGGTTGGTCATTTCTTTTCGGACGATATAGCTACATTCTAATGTTCCTTTCTCTGCGTTGATTAATGTTGGTTTTAACCAGTTCATGAAGTGTGATGGTGACTGGGTAATTTCTTTTCCTTTTAGGGATTGAAAGATTAATAATCGTTGTTGTTGTTCGGTTTGTTCTTCCATTTTATGCTATGTTTATGCTAAATTTAGGTATTAAATTATATATATGAGTAGTTCGCAAATTACAGCTATAACGGAGTTAGATCGGTCTACGTATAGAACTAAGATTTATTCTGGCGGTCATTTTATTTATGCTGATGAACCTGAAGATTTAGGTGGTACTGATGAGGGTATGCCTCCTGGGGCTTTGCTTTTGGCTAGTTTGGGGAGTTGTACGGCGATTACGATACGCATGTATGCTGATAGGAAGGGGATTGCTTTAGATGCTATTAAGATTGATTTGGCAATTTGTAATGAGGATAAAATGAGTAATGAAACTACGATTACGCGTAAGATAGAGTTTGTTGGGGATTTGGATAGTGAGCAGCGTGTTCGTTTGTTGCAGATTGCGGATAAGTGTCCGATACATAAGTTGTTGAGTAATCCTGTTAGGATTGTGACGAGTTAGGGGCTAGTTTGTTTTTATGGCGCTTTACGGTTCCTGTTTTCAAGGGAATGACAAGTATTTTATATGTTGGGTGTGATTGGATTAATTACTAGTGCTTCGACTACGCTCAGCATGACAGTGTGCTTATAGGTTCTTAAGTATTTCGGCAAAAAGTTGATAAGAATGTAATCTCGCTTCGTGATCGTAAATATGCGAAGTCACCATTACTTCATCTATTTGTGTTTGGGCTCTGAATGATTGCATTTGTGCGGTTAGTTTTTCTGGCCCGCCGATAAAGGCTACTGCTAACATTTGATTTACTGCTTCTTCTTCTATATCGCTCCAAACGTTATCCATACTTTCTATTGGTGGTTGTAATAGTCTGCGCTTTCCGGTTACAATACCCATAAATAACTGTTTTAAGGAGGTTGCTAATCGCTCTGCTTCTGCATCTGTATCTGCTGCAACTACATTTACGCATGCCATTACGTAGGGTTTTTGTAGTGTTGCTGATGGTCGGAAGTTTTGTCTGTAAATCTTGATGGCTTCTAAAAAGTAAGCGGGTGCAAAGTGACTTGCAAAGGCATAGGGTAAACCATAGGATGCGGCTAAGTGTGCGCTTTCGGTGCTTGAACCTAATATCCAGATGGGTACTTCTGTTCCTTCGCCTGGTATGGCTCTTACTTTGCTATCGTTGTTATCATTGGATAAATACTTTTGTAGTTTTAATACGTCTTGTGGGAAATTATGTGGGGCTGAAAAACGTTCGCCTCTAATTTCCATCGCTGTTAGTTGATCTGTACCTGGTGCTCTGCCTAAGCCTAAATCTATTCTGTTAGGATATAATGTGGCTAGTGTACCAAATTGTTCTGCTACAATTAATGGTGAATGATTGGGTAGCATAATGCCGCCTGAGCCTACTCTGATGGTTTTGGTATGCCCTGCTATGTGACCAATTAATAGAGATGTTGCTGAGCTGGCTACGCTTACCATGTTATGGTGTTCGGCAAACCAATAACGTGTGTAGCCTAGTTTTTCTGTATGTTGTGCTAGTGCTACGCTGTTTTTAAAGGTATCGGCTGGTGTTTTGCCTTGTATTACGGTAGCTAAATCTAAAACTGAAAAGGGAAGCGGTGATATTTCGTTTTGCATATATTTCTATTTGAAACCTTGGGTGCAAAGATAGATAGGCATTTTTGCGTATTGGTTTTAAATAAAATTAGATGACAGGATTGTGAAGAAGAAAATGAGTTTATGACAGATTTAAAACATATTGGAGTAAATTGAGGTTTTACTGCTATAACATTTTAACTTGACTGCTTATGGAAATGATTTTTATTTTAGCATTACCTGTTGCCTGCATTGCATGGACTTTTACTAAGGAAGAAATTTTTAGGGAGGTTAATGAATTTTGTGTGGAGAAATCTACCAAGTGTAAACATTTATTACAAAGGAAATTCTTTTATATGCTTAGCTGTGAGTATTGTTTTAGTCATTACGTTACTGCTTTACTATTGTGGGCAACTAATTTCACCTTAATATATGCAGATTGGCGTGGTTATTTAATTGCTGGTTTTTCTATTGTTTGGATAGCGAATGTGTATATGAGTTTATACAATTTGATTAGGGTTGACTTGAAAAAACAAAAGATAATTACCCAAAAAGAGGAAAATGACTTGCCTTCTTAATGGGTAATTTAATAGTATTATTCGAAAGATTTCTGACTTGCTACAAAGCCTGTTGGTCTGACCACGGTGATAATTCCTTTATCGCCACCATTTATATCATCTATTTCGAAATTGATTTGTTGCCCTGGTTTTAGTTCTGGTAAATTATATGCTTTTGTTGCTTTATAATTATCGTTATTAGTTGATAAATAGAGTTTGTAGCCTTTGGTGATGTGTTGCGGCAAGCCCATACTACCGAAAATGGTTACGTTTAATTTACCTTTTTTGCCTTTGCTTATTCCTTGTACTTCTACTGGCGAACTTTGTTCTCTTAACACTTTCATTGATGGTTTTGGTTTGCCATACATATCGTACAAGCCGTGAATGCGTCTTCGGTATTTATCGTTTTCGGAAGTGCCAGGGTAGTGTGTTCTGTAATCGGTAAGGTCGAAATAGATAGCTCCTTCTACATAGGGTTTTGTTTCGTATACAGCCATGTGGTAGATTAAATCTTCTATTCTACGTTCATCGCCTCCTTTAAAGTTAGGTTCGCATAAACCAAACTCTGAGATGAAGAATGGTTTATTAGGATATGATTGGTGGATGCTATCTAGGTAGTTACTAATTTTTGCGCTTGGTACTTTCCACCAGCTGCCACCATATTCATTCATCATTAAATAATCTCCATCTGCTGCTGCATCTGGTACAAATTTTGGATCGTTATAAAAGCTACTCGTTAAGGTATTGCTTACGTAGGCTACTGATCTAGTTGGGTCTAAGACCTTTGCTTTTGCAATTAAATCGGAAATCATTTGTTTCATATCTGCATCTCTTCCTCTCAATTCGTTACCTACGCCCCATGAAAAAATTGATGGATGGTTGTAATAGTTACTCACCATTCTTGTTAATTGTTTCATTGCAATATCTTTTATGACATCGTTTGCAGGGGTTTCTGGGCCCCAAAGCGGAACTTCTTGTTGAACGATAATTCCGTTTCTGTCGCAGAAATCGTAAAACAAATCATCTTGTTGAAAGTGTAAGCGAGTAAAAATAGAGTTTACATCTTTTAGTAATTTACCATGACGGATAATTTCTGAATCGGGTTCTGCAAAGCCATAATCTGGATTAGAACCTGCAGTCCATTCTACTCCCATCATTTTAATTCGTTCGCCGTTTAAAAAAGTTTGTCCGTTTACGAATTTAATTTCTCTAAAACCTATGTTGGCACTTAGTTTATCAACTGCTTTATTTCCTTTTAAAACGATTACTACTACTTTATATAGGTTAGGGAAATCGAAATGCCAGGGATTTACTTTTGGTAATGTTATGTTGAACGAAGCTTCGCTGTTATCCCATACCGGGGTTGCTTTGGTAGTTAATACTACGTTTTTGGTTGGCTGGTTTTCTTCGGTAATTGAAACTTGAAAGCTGATATTTTTATCTGCCTGATCGAAACCTAGTTTAACTTTAAGCTGTCCAGATTGATCTGCTAAGATTAGTTTTGGTTCTGCATGGATGTAGTTTGCTGCTGGTTTATCAGAAACAATGATATTAACTTTACGGATTAGTCCGCCATCGTTAGGCCAATCAAATGAGCTACCGAATGGAACTTTATTGTTGCCGAAATCGTTATTACAGGCAACGGTGATTATATTTTCTTTACCATAAATTACTTTGCCGTTTAGATTAACAGAGAATTTAGTAAAGCCATCGCCTATGTTTTCGTGAACTTTAATTCCGTTTACATAAATAGTTGAGGTATGGTTAATAGCGCCAAATTGTAACACTACATTTTTGTTTTTCCAGTTTGCTGGGATATTGATTTTCTTTTGATACCAACCCCAACCGTAGTGGTTTTCATTTTCCTTTTCGACATTCCATGTATGTGGCAGCGTTACCGTTTTGGCATTGCTTAATGTACTGGTAAACCATTTAGCGGTTGTACCTACATTTTGTTTATCAACTGCGAAGGACCAGCCAGTATTTACGGCAACGGTATCGCGTTGGGCATAACTTAATTTACTAAAGCAAAGGGCGAAAAATATAAGTAAGGCGTGTTTCATTTATTTATATACTAATTAGGGTTTAGGTTGATTGTTGTATTGTTTTTAATTTGTTGGCGATTGTATAAAGGTGAACATCCATTTTTCTGGGTTCTGCCAGTTTTTCCCTTTAAAACTACCAATTGGGGCTTTAACTCTGATGATGTTCCAACCTTTTTTTAAGGGCAATGTGGTTGGTTTTCTATACTCGTAACCTTCATCAACCAAAGGAATTTCAGAATCACCTTTTTGTCCTGCATTTTTCCATTCTGGTGGCGAGATTAATGTTCCGTTTAACCAAATTTCACTTTTATGATTATCCCAAGTTCCGGCCAAAGGGCTATCTGTAGCTGGAGATCTGGAAAGGTTATTAAAGCCTATCCAAAAGTCTTTAACGGTATCTTGGTCTGACCAAATTTTAGTAAAAGCATACCACGTTGTGTTTTCTGCTGGTTCTGGTAAAACTGCTTTTATTTTTGGCGCCCACCAATGTCTTAAAATAATCGTTCCGCCTAAAGCTGTTAAGGCTGGTTTTTCATTATCCAAATTGAAATCTGGCAATTCGGGATTGAATTGTTTTGTTAAGTCACCATCGTTTTTAAATGGCCCATACAATTGCCAAGTTACATTACTTTGCTGTTGATATGGAAAAGGTAGGCCTTTAAAGTATTGTTTTTTATGGATTAGCAATCGGGTTTCAAAATCTTTAAAGAGATTGAGTGCTTTATCACCGTTTAAATTTAGATTAGCAACCCACCCTGCATAACCACCACCTAACCATGCTCTTTCTGCA
This sequence comes from Pedobacter planticolens, assembly GCF_014172375.1. Taxonomy (GTDB): domain Bacteria; phylum Bacteroidota; class Bacteroidia; order Sphingobacteriales; family Sphingobacteriaceae; genus Pedobacter; species Pedobacter planticolens. The sequence continues at coordinate 1,049,587 of NZ_WNXD01000001.1, read as the reverse complement.
AAGGCAAGCATTGCCGGATAAACTGCATTCATTTTTATGGCGTCATCTTCATTGGCTACTCTCCTATCTGGCCAAAGGCAAAGTGTTGCACCAAGCGCTTTAGCATTACCACTATCTACATCGCACAATTGTCGATTAAATATGGTGACCACACTTTCTAAGGGATCCATGTGGTTTAAGTAGAGATGTCTTGAATCGATATATTGAATGTCGTTTTTACCAGCAATTACGGCTGCATCATCCATCCATAATTGTCTGATGGTAGTTGTATTGAAATTACCACCTGGCTCCCATCCTACTGTTTTTTTACCGAATGATTCTACAAATGCGCTGATCTCTGGCACAAAGTTTTTATTGGTAATTTTTACTTCATCTGCACCGATGTGGAAATAAGGTAAATTATAGGTGGTAAAAAATTCTTTAAGGATATTTTTAAGGATGTGTACGCCAGAATCGCTCTGCATATCTACACCCATCGCTCTTTTAAAAGCAGCACTGTGCCCTGGCATATCAATTTCTGGCACAAGGGTAATATGTCTATCCTTACAATAGTTGATTAACTCTTTAAACTCGGCTTCGGTGTAAAATTGACCTTTATTACGGATCATATTATCTGAATTGGTAAGCTGTGGGTATTGTTTACTAGCTAATCGCCAAGCAATATCTTCGGTAAAGTGAAAGTGAAAGATATTCAGTTTATATGCCGCCATTACATCTATTTGTTGTTTAAGCAAAGCGATGGATTGGAAATTACGACCGACATCTACCATGTATCCACGCCAAGCAAAGGCAGGAGAATCTTTAATTTCTAGGTTAGGAATAACACGTTTATTAGTGCTTAATTGCTTTAACGTTTGGATGCCATAAAAAACACCTGCATTATCTTCAGCAGTAATTGAGATCCGCTTTTGGTTTATGCTTAACTGATACGCTTCCTTTTTTTGAGTTGATTTAAGTAGCGATAAACTAACGTATGGTGTTATTTTTTTAGCATTGCCAGTTTTAATAGCAACCGAAATTCCCATTCCTTGTAAAACTTCTTTTAGAACGAATGCTTCTTTTCTTAATGCTTCGGATGATATATAAATGGTTTTTACACGAGCGATTGGAAAAGATCCTTCTTTTAAATTTAATGATGTAGGTTGAGGAATTAATGCAACTTGTGCCTTAATTGTATTTGTAAAAGCAATTATAACAACGAAAAAGAAAATCAATCTTTTCATTACTACCATTTTTGAACTACAAATACGATCGATTTATATTCGTCTTTTTCAAACAGTACACCAATTTTATTTTTGCTTAGCTTAACAATATCAGAGTAAGCTGAGTAACTATTTCCTTTATAACCTTCTGGGCTTTTGGCGATTACTATACTTTTCTCCCAGCTCTTTCCATCATCTTTACTCACTCTTAAGGTTAGATTATCTCTTTTTTTAATATCTGCCGCATTACAAACAAACAATACTCTATTTCCTTTTTTATCTAAAAAAGAAAGTGTGCTACCCTGACAAACAGGATCTGGTAAGTTTGGATCGAAAAAGGTTTTATCCCAGCTTTGTCCGCCATCTTTACTAATCGCAATAATTCTTTGTTTCACATTTCCTTGCTGATTTCTGATATTCATCACCATTTCATCACCAGAAAGCTGAGCAGCCATGGCTTCATTACCTCCTAAAAAACTTACATTTTCTGATAGTTTAAAGGTCTTGCCATGATCATCTGAAAAATAGCCGTGTGCTAAATAATCTTTACCAGCACTTTGAGGTGCTCCAGCCGAATGATTAGCAGATACAAAAATGCGGCCTTTATATACTCCGTTATCAAATTGCATAGCATGACCTGGGGTATTGGCATAACTGCGCCAATCTTCTGCAAAATTATAGTTTGGATTTAGTTGTGGCATTTTAGGCTTATGAACTTGCGTTGTGATATTTACAGGTTCAGACCAGGTCATGCCACCATCGATAGAGGTTTTATACCAAGCTTCTCTTAGCCCATTTCCTTTTCTAACCTCACCCTCATGGTTGTTACCCGTATTGTAGAATAAGAAGATGCGTCCTTTTGGATAGTTGGGATCAGTAAAATCTACTACTGGTGCTGGGTTTCCTGCTTGGAACTTATCGTAATCAACTACTGTTTGCAAGTTTGACCATGTTTTCCCGTGGTTAGTGCTTCGTTTTAAAACAATGTTAATATCACCGAAATCTCCAGCATCATCTACCCTGCCTTCAGCAAAAGCTAATAAATCGCCATTTTTTAAGGTGATAATAGCAGGTATCCTATAGCTTTTATGACCATCTTGTCCGGAAACAAAAACTGGAATATATTTTACTTGTGCTACACTAGTTAAAGCAAGTAAAAGAAAAGTTAATGTGTTTAAAATAGTTTTCATTAGTATGTGTTTTTTGTTGTGTCTAAATTAAAATGAGTGTTAATTTGTTTTTTTAGCGATAAATAAACCTCCTAAAACCAATATAACACCTATAAAAGTATATAAACTGATCGCTTCCTTAGCTAGTACAGCGGCAATGATGAAGCCAAATAAAGGGCATAGAAATAACCACAAACCGGCTTTAACTGCATTTGTTTTTAATAACCAAAGCCATAATTGTACAGCTACAATAGAAACAGGTATAGCTAACCAAGTAACAGACGACCAAAATGTTAAATCGAAATGATTGAGTTCATCGTTGTAAAAGAAAATAACAAAAGGCAATAGTAATAACCCACCAATGCAAGTTTGCCACCCATTTATGGTTAATAAACTTAAATTACCCCATCTCTTAGCCGAAAAATAAATAGCTGCCAAAGCATAAGAAAGCATGCTCACAAAAAGAATTATTAACCCTTCGGTGGTTACAGACGCATTTTTAAACAATGGCCATGCTGCACAAACTACGCCAAGTGTGCATATAGCTAAAGCTAAAAACAATGAATATGTTAATTTCTTATTGAGAAATATAACGGAGAAAAAACTAATAAATACTGGATTTATTGCAACGGCTAAAGAACCTATTCCGGCAGTTACTTTTTGCATGGCAACTACATACAATCCTAAGTAAATACTGATGTTTAATATTCCGTAAATACTTATTTGAAGCCATTCCTTCCCTCTGGGTAATCTGTTATTTTGTATAAAGTGTGAAACAAATAGCATAATAATAGCTGCCATCGCAAAGCGAGTAACTGCTATTACTAAGGGTTGTGCTACGGTTAATCCAATTTTAGTTGCCGTTGATGCCGAAGCCCAAAATATGGCAAAAATTAATCCCCCTACTAGCCAACTATATGATTTGTTTCCTGTTTTTGTCATTAAGCTTTATCCAAATATTCGTTTAAGATTTGTAGGCAATACCATTCTTGTCGTGGCAAATGAAAAGGACCTTTGTACATATTTCCTTTTGCTGTTTGCGCTATCGTACCATCACGATGTAAATAACCATACCATTCGCCGTTTTCTTTATCGTGGAATTTTTCATAGGCATAATCGTGTACCATTTTATGCCATTGCATATATTTTTCATCACCAGTCATTACATACGCTAATAATGTAGCGATGATCACCTCGTTATGTGGCCACCAAAATTTCATATCCTGCCAATATTCTTGCACAGGTTCATCGTATACATCTCTAAAATAAAGAATGCCGCCATGTTCTTTATCCCAACCACGCTCCCACATGAAATCGAGCATTTTACAACCCAATGCAATTAGTTTTGGATCATTGTTACGGTATTTAGCTTCATGTAAAATAAACCAAGCACCTTCTATTGCATGACCAGGATTAAGCGTTCTTCCATCAATGTGATCAATAATACTTCCGTCTGGCGCAACTTGTTCCATCACACATTTGATGTCGTCTTTCACAAAATCTCTTTCAATTTCAGCTATCCATTTATCAATCCATTCATCACAGCGTGGATCGCCAATAGTTTCGCGTAATTGTTGTGCAGTGTTCATCATAATCATCGGCACACCAATTCCTTTTGCAGGACGAGTATTTGTAAATTTAGCAGGTAATATGCCAGGAGTAGTTGCATATTCGATGCATTTACCAAACAAATAACGAGCTTTTTCGGCCGCACTTTCATCGCCACTGGCTTTTGCATAAGCAGCATTGGCAATTACAGCAAATGTTTCTGAGAAATAATAACGTCGTTTTCTAATCGGTTTTCCATCTCTCGTTACATGAAAAAACATTTGTCCATCTGTATCAAAACAATGATTATTTAAGAAATCGATACCAGATTTCGCACCATCTAACCATTCTTTTTTTGGTTCTATGGTATTGTACAAAGTTGATAACAACCAAGTCGCACGACCTTGTATCCATACTGCTTTATCGTCGTCAATTAACGTTCCGTCGGCATCTCTCATTAATAAAAAACCACCATGTTCTTTATCTATTGATCGTGGAAACCAAAAAGGAACGGTATCCTTTAACAATTGGTTTTTATAAAAAGCTGCTTGCTTTTTCAAATATTCTATCGCTAACTTCATTTTTGTCGAATTTATTTTATGTTCATGCTAAAAGTACTGGCTGGCAATTGAGCTTCATTCACCAAGTTTGCTCTTGTAAATGGCTGCCATGCGTATACAACTTTTTTCACTTTTTCACCTTTCGGAATAGTTAACCACACTTGTAAATTATGTATTGTGGCTTTTACGTTAAAGCGTTGACCTTTTTCGTTCACTAACTCAAATCCGTTTAAATCTTTTTGATCTCCTATTGCTAATTTTATCGCGTTAGCAAAGCTGATTTGTACTTGATTATTTACCTGTACAGCTTTAATCGCCTCTGGCCCATTGGCTTTAATATCTTTTTTGTAGGTATATTTTAATGCTAATCTGGCAAGTCTTTCTCCAACGGGTTGTTTATTTGTAGGATGCACATTTAGTGAATCGCCAAGGTCTGAACTTACTGCCATGCCTACATTCGTTAGTTCATTCGCCATTAAGCGCTGCGAATTTCTAAACTCTGGCCACGAAGGGCGATCTATACTTGAAAGTTGCACATAATAAAAAGGCAAATTAATATTCCATTTACTTCTCCAATTTTTGACCAGCGTTTTAAACAAATGTTCATGCAATTCGATATTATTTGCATTACTCTCTCCCTGATACCAAATTACCCCATTTATTGGGAATTTAGTTAGTGGATTAATTCCCGCTTCGTAATTATAACAAGGTTGATAAGGATGTCGTTGCAACGGAGATGTAGCATTTTTTAAATTTAAATCTGCTCGTTCTCTACACCATTGTTGGATAAAATCAGTTTTACGCCAATTGCTCACCATATCAACTAGTAAATCGTCATGTTCTAAGGTATAACGATCAATCCATGATTCGGTACCAGAACCACCAACAGAAACTTGAATTAAGCCAATTGGAACTTTCTCTTCTTGCGTTAGCTTTTTACCAAAATAATAGCCAACAGCAGAGAAATTTTGCAATGAAGAAGAATCAGCTTGTTGCCAATTTCCTGAGAAGAATTCTAACTGATTAGTTTTTGCAAGAGTTAATGAATCCCATGAGGTATTATCCGTTTCGGCGATTGCATTTAATTTGTATAACCTTAATAATGGATTTTTTTTGATTTCTTCTTTTCCGCCCTTTGCACTTTTTAGTTTAAAATCCATGTTCGATTGTCCTGAACATAACCAAACATCGCCAATTAAGATATCTTTAATATTGAGGGTAGATTTTTTAGTTTTAACCGATAAAACAAATGGTCCACCGTGTTTTGAAGCTGGGAAAACTGCTTTCCAGTTTCCATATAAATCCGTAATAGTAGTTAATATTTTTTTTTGAAATTGGACTTCTATTTCTTCTCCAGCAGTTGCTGTACCATATATAGGAATGGGTTTTAAACGTTGTAAAACCATGTGATCGGTAAAGACAGTAGCTAATTTTAATTGACCAAAATCTCCTGTTAAGTTCTGATAAACGTTTTGTGCAATTAGTGCTGCGCCCTCTGCATTTGGATGTAAGTTATCGGCAAATAAATCTGGTCGGTTATATAAATTCGAACTCAGATTAATTAACCGAGTTTGGTTTGCTTTTGAGATTTGAGGAATAGTTTGTTGAATTTGATCGTACCAATCTCTCGTTCCAGATTTAAATCGGCTATGCCCAGAAAATATGGGTGTTAATTGGCAAATGAATACTTTAACATTTGGATTTTGCTTTTTAAGCGTATCGATTAACCAACTATAATCTGATTCGAATTCATTTTTAAAGTTGGGCCAATTTCTTGGATCTGTATCGTTTAAACCCAAATGAATAATAACTATATCTGCTTTAAAATTAAGTGCATCTGTAAATTCTTTGGTTTTATAATAAGGATTATGCCCCTTTTTTAATAAAGTAGCACCGCTATGTCCAAAATTGCCAACTACATATTTATCACCCAACAATTGTTGTAATTGCGATGGATATGAATTTTTACTAGGATTAGAAAGGCCGTAACCTGCTGTAACTGAATTGCCAATACAGGCTACTTTAATTTGAGCTAAAACAACAAATGGTAGGCAATTTATTAAAATCAGGAAGGATATTTTAGCTATAAACTTCATTTTAGTTCAGGGAATTAGTTTTTTGTTAATTAGGCATCCGTAAAATCATTCGCTTTTGGTCGTAGAAAGTAAAGTTGTACACACAAAGCCAAAAATACAATTCCAGCTAACATGGCAAAATCTTTACCTAAATTCCCTTCATCAGAAGATTTACCTAATAAATTGGTAATGAATGCACCAAAAAATACGCCGGTCATATTCATTAAACCGTAGGCAGTTGCTCTATATTTTGAAGAAACAAATTGACAAAGGATAGGCATATTATTCGCATCGAACATACCAAAACCAACTCCAAAACATACTGCTGCACCTACCACATGAAGTAAAGAATGTCCAAAACCTATTAATAATAAGGATGGAATAGTTAAAGCTAAACCTATTGCACTCGTATAAATACGTCCTTTTAGGTTTTTCTGTACCCATCTATCCGATAAAATACCACCGAAAATAACACCTATAAACGATGAAACTGCAATGGTTATAGTTGATAATGGACCTGCTTGCTCCATTGGTAAATTCAAGTTTTGCGCAAATAAAGTTGGCAACCAGTTTTTTACTCCCCAACCCGGTAAGCTCGGAATGGCAAAGTACATTAAGATTATCCAGAAAGAAATGTTGCTAAACAGTAAAGCTAAACCTTTAAATATCGGCAGTTTGGGTGTCGTAATTATTTTGTCTGATGAAGTTTCTATTTCGGAATCTTTTTTCTCTCTTAAAAAGAAAACTAATACCATAGCATAAACAACACCTATTAAACCGAAAGTATGAAAAGTAGATTGCCAGCTATAGGCTTTTGCAACAGTTGCACCAAAACCGCCTAAGGCTTGCCCCATGTAAAGGCCAGTCATGTGAATACCAATAGCTAAAGATCTGGTTTTAGAACTATGGAAATCGGCAATTAAAGATAAACCTGCCGGGATGTAAAGTGCTTCACTCACGCCCATTATCGCTCTTAGCGCATAAAGCTGGTTAAATGTTGTGGCGTAGCCCATAGCAAAGGTTACCGCACTCCACACAAATAAGCTACCTACAATTAACCATTTCCGATTAGATTTATCTGCAATAATTCCAGAAATTGGGCTCATAAAGCCATATATCCATAGAAAAATAGCCATTAAATAACCAAAGTTTGCTGCCGTTTGTAATTCTGCAATATCAATTTGCATGGCAGATTTCATGGTAGACAGCATTTGTCTATCCATATAGTTTAGCAGAGCTACAACCCATAATAGCCCTACTAAAACCCATGGATAATATTTTGAATTCTTCATAATATTTGGTTATTTCTATATTTTTAAGCTTGCTAGGCTAAATTAGTATCAAGTTTTAAAATTTAACCATCTTAATTTCTCCAAGCATTATATTTGGCGTTCTAATGCCAGGTTTCACTTCTCCATTGGATAAAATAATAGAGTTGCCATACTTAGTAGCTGTAGTAGTTACAGGAGCTAAAAATGGTAATTCGCTAATTTTACTCCAGGTATTGGTGTGTGTATTGTACAATAAAACACCTCTGTAAAAACCTTTATGATGGATAACTAATTCGTTCTTTGCTGCTGTTAATCTTGTTTTTTCTTCATCAGTTTTAGCGTTGGCCATTTGATTTAAATACAACTCTATTTGATGAAAAGTTTTACCATTATCACCGCCAGGTATTAAAATATAATTTTTGCCAACTGCTATTCCTGCTGCTGCAGATAAATTACTGATTTCTTTACCATCTGATATTGGTGCTAATGTTTTCCAAACTTTCTTTTTGAGATCAAAAGCAAAAGTGGTGTGGTGTAAATCGCTAATTCCAGTGCTGGTTTTACTTCTTCCACCAATTACATAAATAGCAACATCGTGATCTTTTTGTTGTGCTACTACAACGGAATTCGCTAACGCAATAGGTAAATTTGGTAATACTTTCCATTCTGGAGTTTCACAATCCAAATCAATACTTAAAAACTGATTAGAAGATTTTGTTTGTTCGTCTCCACCAACAGCGTACACTACATTTCCTACGCTAGTTAAATTTATATTAGAAATAGCTTTAGGTAAATTTGGTAATGATTTGATTTTTAATTCGTTGTTATCATTACTAAAACTCAATAAATATGCTTTATTAGAAAGTCCTTGTTCATTTTCGCCGCCAGCGTAAACTATACCGAGGTTAGTTACCGTATTACCGCAATACGCAATAGGCTCAGGTAATTCGCCTTTAAAGTTTTTGTTCCATTGCCAATTATCTCCTACTTTTTGTGAGATTTGAACTTCTTTTGAATAATATTTTTTTCCTTGTTCCCAAGGCATTTTATCAGGGAAATTTGCTCCGCCAGCTACTAATAACGCATGATTATAAAAACCATTTATAGCACCAGCAAAACCCAATGATGATTTACCATCGGCATTTTTTAGTTGAGCAATAGTAGTCCATTTTACTTGTGTAATGCTTTTTTTTTGAGCCAAAGCAGTTTCTGTGATCAGCATGCTGAAAGGGAAAAATAATAGGTAGAAAAAAAGTCTGTTCATTATTTTGATATTAAGCTAAAGCTGGTGCAGTAGACTTAAAGTTATCAAAATTTAAAGTAGCTACATCATTTGTAAATAATTCAAATTGATGAGCGTTCATGTTTTTAACAGGCAATCTGAACTCGCCACAATCAATATCAACTAATTTCATATAAGCCTTACCTGTTGCTATGCCGCCATATTTACCTAATAAGCGAATCATATCAATAGATTTTTGTTGTAACGCATTTGCTTTCTTTAAGTCGCCTTGATTAAATGCATCAATTAAATCGTAATATAAAGGTGCTGCGTAGTTAAACGTACTACCTACCGATCCTTTTGTACCTAAAGCCAATGCCGAAAGTAAGTTTTCATCTCTGCCCCAAAGCATATCGTATTTACCATTTTGGTAATTCATGCAGGTTAAGAAATCCATAAAATCTTCGTGAGTGTATTTAATTCCAGCAAAGTTTTCAATCTTACCATCAATTGCTTGTAATAGATCATACATGGCAAAATTTACTCCAGTTAATACTGGGATGTGGTAATAATAGAATGGCATATCTGGAACTACAGCAGCAATTTCTGCACAAGCTTCTGCTAACATCGCAGGACTAGCTGGTTTAAAATAGAATGGTGCTGTAAATGAAATAGCATATAATCCTACTTCTTGTGCATACAGCGCTAATTCTTTACAATCTGTAATACTAGTACCGCCTAAAAATAGCATTACTTTAAAATCAGCATCGCCTTTGGTGCAATCTGCCCAAGCTTTAGCAATTACTTTTTTCTCTGCTGTAGACATTGACACGCCTTCACCAGTAGAACCGCAAATAAATGCGCCAGTAATTTTATTCTCTTTTAAAAATTGATAATATGCAGGTATAATAGATGGGTTTATATCGCCATTTTCACTCATTGGAGTAAATGGTGCAGCAATTAAACCTTCAAGTTTTTCGAAATTCATTTTTTTGTTTAGCTAATAGTAAAATAAAGAGTAAGCAGTAAGAAACTACTTACTCTTTATTAAGAATTTAAAAATATTAAGTACCTGGATATCCAGGGTTTTGATTTCCTTTTAAAAGTTCATCAGCATTTAAAGTTCCAATATCAATAGGCCATAAAATTTTATGATTTTGTCCAGCCACATTATCAAGTACACCTACCAATGGTAAATCCTTTCTAAACACAAGTGGGTTACCAGAAGCATCTTGCATACGGCGTAAATCAAACCAACGTTTTCCTTCGCCTACAAATTCCTTGCCTCTTTCTGCAAAAATAGCTAATTCGTTTTGCTCAAAAGTACCGTTTACAAATAAAGGAGCTGCATTAGGTGCATAGGCTCTATTACGAACCATCATAATTTCCGCAGTTGGATCTTGGCCTTGTTTGTTTTTTACTTCTGCCAATAGTAAATAGGCTTCTGCAACACGATATACTGGGAAATCATCAGAGAAAACTCGAGCACCAGTTACTATTTCACCTGGGAATTTACGCAAGTTGGTAGCACGAATTCCCGCAGATGCTTTGTTAAAGTTTAAGAACGTTGCATTTTTACGACTATCAGTAGATTGAAATTGATCATACAATTCAATTTTATACTCATAACGGATAATTGTACCACCTCCATTTACCTGCAATGGATCGGCCGAAGGAATAGCATTACCTTGGTCATCTACATATCCAGATAATGGATCGGTAATGGCATAAATAAACTGGCTATAGTTATTTGATGCCTCTCCAGATAGATTACGTAATGCAAATATAATTTCACTACTTCCTCTACTAGCTGCAATACTTGCCGATTTGAATACATTACCAAAATTAGCTAATAAAGTGTGTTTAGAAATCACATCTTCTAAAGCAGTTCTTGATGTGGCTAAATCTGCCGCAGTAGATGTTGGAGCTGCGCCATCCATTTTAACTTTTGCCGACCATAAATAAACCTCTCCTTTTAACATTTGGGTAGCAGATAAGCCCCATTGTGCTTTCTGAAACTTAGTAGTATAATTTCCATTAAAAGAAGTGGCTGACTTGTCTATATCTGCTTTAATAAAGTCTAAAGTTTGCTTTTCTGTTGCCGATCTAGCTAAATACAAATCTGCTGCGGATTTTGGATCTTTAAGCAAAACTGAAGGTTCCGTTGTTAAAGGTACACGACCATAGGTGCGGAATAACCAGAAATAGTAAAAAGCTCTTAAACCATAAGCTTGACCCAAATAATAACCTTTATCAGCAGCAGTCAAATAAGTCGATTTCTCTACCTGATAAATGAAATTATTCACGTCAAATATTGGGCGGTAAAAATTCACCCACCCACTAACTCCAGGGCTTGATTCTCTGATATCCTGAGCGATAAGACCAGCAGCATTTAAAGATGCAGTACCGGTAAAACTCGTACCTGTCTTCAAAGAACCTCCTCTTAATTCGCCTAAGTTGAAAAAGGTAAATTGATAACCTCTTAATTGACTATGTAAACCAATCATTGCACCATCTACCTGAGCGCTATTTTTCCAGAAATTTTCACTTCCATAGCTATCTTCTGGAGCTAATTGTAGTTTGTTACAAGCACTAAAAGCAGTGCTTAACAATATTGCGGCAAAGCCGATTAATATCTTTTTCATTTTGTTTAGATTAAAAAATAAATTGTGCACCAAAAGTTAAAATTTTAGGTAGCGGATATCCGCCTGTTCCACCTATCCCAACACTTCCGCTTTCTGGAGAATACAAAGTAGATTGGCTCCAATAAACCAGGTTTTGACCACTTACTGATAAATTAATGCCTTCGCTCCTTAATTTACTTGCCCATTTTGTGGGTATTTTATAAGTTAAGTTAATTTCTCTTAAAGCCAAATAATCTCCTTTTTTATAGAACATGCTACTATTACCTGGATCTCTAAAAGTATTGTTTTTGAACAATTGATCTGCCCAATAATAAGTTGGGTATTTCGCATTTGGGTTTTCTGGTGTCCAGGTATCAAAAACAGCTGTTGTAGTGTTAAATGTACCTTGTGCATTACTTAAAAACCAAGCAAGAGCACCGTCATAGGCTACAAAACCTAGGGCATAATCAAAACGGGTACTTAGTGTTAAGCCTTTCCAAGTAGCATTGGCTCCAAAACCACCTGTCCAACGTGGCACCGTACGCCCCTGATAAACTCTGTCATTAGTATTTATAATACCATCCCCATTTACATCTTTCCACATCACATCCCCTAAAGCCAATGGAAAGTTAAGGCCTTTATCAGTTGCGTTCATTGCCGCATAAACATTTGGGTGAACCAGTTTTCTTGCGCCTAATAAATCAACAAAGGTAGATGAGGCGTATTTATCTAAATCTGCTTGAGTTCTGATAATTCCTATCGCTTGATAGGCATAAGCAACATTTGGATCTTGACCTTCTTGTGTACCTCCAACCCAAATCAATTGCTTAGTGTTTGGATCATAAACTTGGAGGCCACCTTGTCTATTATTTGGCAAACCATTGCTAGGCAGTTTTAAAACTTTATTGGCATTATATGCTCCATTCAAATTGAAATTTACATTCCAATCTTTATTACGGAAAACTGCGTAGTTCAAATCAACCTCCACACCTTGGTTCTGCATACTTCCATTATTAGTATTAATTGCCCCTATACCTGCAGTAATTGGAAACACAAGTGAAGCAATTTTATCAGTGGTTTTACGGATATAATACACAGCTGATAAATCTATTTTGTTGATTAAACGAGTTTCAAAACCAATCTCTTTAGTTGCTAAAGACTCCCATTTTAAGTTTGGATTAGCAATTGCCCCTACCCCATAACCAATGTTTCCATTGTATTTAGCTGTAGTGCCGTAAGAGCCTTGTAAAGTATAATCACCAATAAAATCAGGATTTACATTACCAACCTCACCATATCCGGCTTTAAGTTTAAACGTGTTTACTATCCCTTTAAGATTAAGTGATTTGAAAAACTCTTCGTTATGAAGGTTCCAACCCACAGAAACCCCTGGAAATGTTCCAAAACGATTGTTAATTAACCTTGAGTAACCATCTCTTCTAACAATAGCAGTTAAAAGATATTTATTATCATAGTCATAGTTTACATTCCCAAAAAACGAAAGTATTCGCTGACGACTATGACCAGTATCTTCAGCTCTGCTATTTGTTGTTGAATTGGTATATTCCAAATCTCTAAAATCGTCAGTTGGCGCACCACTACCTGATGCAGCTAGTCCTTGAGAATAAATATCATAATACTCAGATCCTGCCTGTGCACTAATATGGTGCTTAGTAGCAATAGTAGTATTATAGTTTAATGTGGCATTATAGGTTTGGCTTAAAGCTCTACCATATGAAGCCGAACTACTCCTAACACGATTGTAGTTACCTGGGCTAGATAGGAAATCTTTATTAAAAGATTCTAGATTTGAATTATTGTAAAAATAATTCCCGCTAACTCTTAAATTTAAACTTTTTAGAAAATCAACTTTAAAAGCTTGAGATAACGTAAATTTATCTGTGTTGTTGTTTCTAATGAACTTGTCATCATTTATTGCTGGGTTTCCATCCTGATAGTCTCTACCAATAAGTAAATCGCCATTTTGGTTAAAACCTCTCATTGTTGGTGGTGCTCCTAAAGCACGGGTTAAATAATTGCCTTCAGCTTGAGCAACGGGAACCCCAGGTATATTAGCAACATCTCTCCATTGTGCATTGGCAAAATTTAAACCAGATATAGAAGTTAACCAAGGTTTAATTTTATAATCGCCATTTAATACAAAAGTTAAACGTTTGTAAAATGTATTTATAGGTAACCCTTTTTCACTATAAGAACCTAAACCAGCGTAATATTTTCCTTTTTCATTACCGCCGCTCGTACTAATGTTATAATCTTGAGTAGTTGCCAAATCCCTCAGCGCATAATCTTCGTAGTTAAATTGTTTATAGATAATTTCTTTATTGGTTCCGTTAACGTTATCGTATGCACCTAAAGCATTTGTTTTTAACGGGTCTGTCATTACACTCCAACCTTGGCTTAATAACACTTCGTTGGCAGCAGTTCTAAACATTGGGCTCCATACTGCATTAGCAGTTACGTTTCCGTCTAAAATATTACCTGCAGCATCTTTGTAAAGGTTTCCAGTTCCAAATGGACCTGTAGTGTTTAATTGACTAAGGCGGCTCGCATCATACTTTCCAGAATTTTCTATTGCTTTACGAGACCAGTAAATATAATCTTGAGCCCCCAGGTAGGTATAAGGGAGGCTTAGATTATTTACACCTACTTTCCCTTTAACCGAAATGTTAGATGCACCTACTTTCCCTTTTTTTGTGGTAATTAAAATTACACCATTGGCAGCTCTTGCACCATAAATGGCCGAAGATGCGGCATCTTTTAAAACCTCGATAGATTCGATATCGTCTTGGTTAATATCAGAGAAACCAGACCTTACCAAACCATCAACCAACACCAATGGAGACCCCGTTCCATTATAATTAGTACCTCCACGCAATATAACGAGAGGTTGTGCACCCGGACGACCAGAAGTTTGTTGTACACGTAAACCAGGTATGGTACCCGCTAATGCAGATGCAGGATTAGAACGAATACCTGTTTCAAGTACTGCGTGGTCTAACTTAGAAACCGAACCTGTTATGGTTGATCTCTTTTGCGTTCCATAACCAGTTACCACGATTTCATCTAAAGCTTGGTCATCTTCTTTTAAGGATACGTTAATACTTTGTTGGTTACCTACTATAACCTCTTGAGTACTATATCCAATGGAAGTGAAGACTAATACATCTCCGTTTTTTGCAGAAATTGTAAAATTTCCATTTGCATCTGCAACGGTAGAAACTTTAGTGCCTTTTACTGTTACTCCAGCACTAGGTACTCCTCCGCCAGATGAATCTGTTACACGCCCAGAAACGTTTTTGTTTTGGGCATTTGCAATGAGCATCATTAAGCTCATTACCATCGTTAGTAAGAATTTACTAACGTAATTTTGGTAAGTTTTTTTCATGTTTTGTGGTTTAATTTGATTATTATGTTATACATAATACCACTAAGTACTAAATAATTTTATTTATTTGCAAATAATATTGCTACTTTGTTTTAAGAAATTTATTAACATTACGCTTATATTTGCATTTACGCTTTGGAAAGGGCGTTTCTTTACCTAAAAATAAATTATACATAATAATGGATGCTATTACTAATTTTAAACAGCTAGATACAAGCTCATTAGTTGATCGAGTAGAAGACAGCTTGGTGCAGCTATTACAAGAACGTAAACTTAAAGTTGGAGACAGTATACCTACCGAACTCGAATTGAGCAGTTCATTAGGTGTTAGTAGAACTGTAGTTAGAGAGGCTTTATTAAGGCTAAGGCTAATGGGGCTTATTGAATCCAAAAAGAAAAAAGGTGCTGTGATTACCAGTCCTGATATTTTTGGAATATTAAGTAAGAGTATGAATCCTCATATTCTTGATCAGGATACACTTAGAGAGATATTTGAGATTCGTTTAGTGTTAGAAATTGGTATGGCAGATCTTCTATTTCAGAGAATGGTGCCAGAGGATATTAAAATACTTAGAGAAATTGTTGACAATGAACCTGATATGTCTCAAGATCATATGTTTAATATTGATCATGAGATTATTTTTCATGGTAAACTTTACGATATCACTGGGAATTCAACACTTCGTAAATTTCAAGGGATGTTACTTCCTATTTTTGATTTTGTACACAAAAGCGGTTTATTAAAAAAGCAAGGTGAACATAAATATGTTTCACATAAAGGTTTGGTGGATATTTTGGAAAATGGTTCTCCAGAAATGTTCCGTAACGGTATGCGCAATCACTTAGAAAATCATTTTACTCGTTTGTTTTCTTAATTCCATATTAAGTATACACTTTGCAATCCATGTTAAGTTTAACTACTCTAGTTAACATAAACATAATATGAAATTAATTTTGCAATAACATAAATTTGCAGAAATCACATTTTATGAAAAAGGATAAATCAAAGGCTCTTGCTAAATCGCTAAAGAAAACTGCGAAAAAAGAAATTAAAGCAAGTTTAATTCAACTTATAAAAGAGTTTACTGAGAAACTTGGAAAAGGCTCTAAAAAATTAAGCAAAGCGATTGAAAAAAGTGCTGCAAAGCTTTCAAAAGAAATTATTAAAGAGATTACCGTAAATCAGACTATTCCTACTGAAAAAGTAAAAGCTACTGAAACTGAAAATATCAATACTTCTGTAAAAGTGGTTAAAAAACCTACAGCGAAACCTGCAGTAAAAAAAGAAAATACTCCTTCTTAATATCAATTTTATTTATCTACTTCAATACAAATTGAGGTAGATAAAGCTATTGGTAAAATGCCTAATCTAGGCCAATAATAACATGTGAATGAAATCTTTAAATTTCTCGACATTTAAAGGTTTTGCAAGCAAATAGTCTATTCCAATATCTCTCTTTAATTCCTCTTCATTTACAATTGCAGTTGATATTACTATAATCGGAACAGTTTTAGATAATGACCGTATAATTTTAGATGCCTCAAATCCGTCCATTTTAGGCATATATAAATCCATAATAACCAGATCAAACGCTTCAGCTTTAAATTTTTCAACAGCATCTAAACCGTCTATAGCTACTACCAACTCAAACTGAAAGGGTTTAAGTATTCGTTCAATTACTAAAACGCTAATAGGCTCATCTTCTACAATCAGAATCCTTTTCTTCTTGACTGCATTTTTTTTATAGTTGAATATCACTTTGACGTATGGGTTTATCTAACAAATTTAAAATTATTTCTCAACAAATAGTAGTGAACATCGATTAAGTATATCTAGTTAATATGAGAACTAAGATAAAAAAAATCTGGTTAATGTATAACTTATTATGCAGCACCGCAAAACATGTAAACATTAAGTTTGTTTTAGTAGGAGAATTAGCTTAGTAAATTAATAAATCAAATTGTATGAAAAAGATAAGACCTTGTTTATGGCTAAACCATAATGTTGAAGAAGCAATTACTTTTTATACCTCGGTATTTAAAAACTCAAAAGTACTAAACACCAGTTATTACCCTAAAGATTCGCCAGGTTTTGGTGGTGAACTATTGGTAGTTGATATAAAAATAGAAGATGAGGAGTTTATGTTGTTAAATGGAGGCCCAATCTTTAAATTTAATGAATCAGTATCCTTTTCTATTGATGCCAATACACAAGAAGAGATTGATTATTACTGGAAAAACCTTACTGCTGGTGGTGGTGAAGAATCACAATGTGGATGGGTAAAAGATAAGTTTGGTTTATCATGGCAAATTTCACCAACAATTTTAGGGCAGCTACTCCGTGATAAAGATGCTGAGAAAGCTACACGTGTAATGAATGTAATGATGAAAATGAGCAAAATAATTATCAAAGATATTGAAGACGCTGCAAAAGGGTAGCTAGTTTGTCTATTGCGTTATAACGACTTCACTATTTGGAAAGATTTAGTTCGCATTTCAGTCGGACTTAGTTCGGATACAATTGTCACAAGTCCGAACTAACCCCGAACCAACCCCGTCTAAAGGCCGTTTTATCAGATATCTTTTTTTAGATAGGATAACTTCCCCACCATCATTAACAATAGCTTAAAAAATGTCTAAAAATGTCTTCAAATGTCTGGAAATGTCATATCAACAAGGTGCTTTGTTCTGCTCTTGTTCTAGGTTTGCCCTATGTTTGTTCTTCTCAAACCGCTTTTAGCAAAACAAATACAGGAGCAATATAGAAGAAGTGTAGGTAAATTTATTAGGTATGGCCCTAATGCAGAGGCTGTCTTAAACAACAAAACCCGCTCAAAGGCGGGTTTTGCTTATTACGGATGTAAATGGATTAGTCTTATTTTACTTTTACAGGAACAGTAAGATTTTCCCAGTTTAGCGCAAAACCTTTAGTGTTAACTTCATAAGTCATTCTTTCATTGAAGCCTTTAGATTTCATAGGCTTTACAGTAACTTTAAGTACATCTTTTGTGGGGTCGTTTGTTGTTTCGCCAGCACGGGTAATGCCCCATTGTCCTACCTGTGAATTAAAAATAATTGTCCATTCGCTCTCGGTAGGCAACATATAGATGCTGTACTTGCCTGCAGGAAGGTCTTTGCCATCAATTTTCAATGCCTTATCGGTTTCAAAAATGGTAGCCTCATTTGCTCCCGCTCTCCATATCTTGTTGTAGGGTACTAATTCGCCCCAAATCTTTCTTTCTTTCACTGCCGGACTGCTGTAGGAAATTGTAACGGTTGCCTCTCCTATTTTTCCGGTAGCTGTAGCCGCAGGACTGGCTTTTTGCGCATAAGCGCTTACCGAAACCACGAACAATAAAATTAAAGACAAAGTTGTTTTCAGATTTTTCATGTTATTTTTTTCAGTTAAGTTAAATGATATTTTGCAATTGTACAACTATAATCCATATTGTTACATGACAACATATGCACCCTCTTGTCACCCCATTTCCTAAACTTGTTGTTTCCATTACTAAACCAAAATAATCTGTATTCATGAATCAAATTAAAGAAAATAAAGGATTGTTCGCCGCAATCTTAGTAGCCTCATTGGGATATTTTGTCGATATCTACGATTTATTATTATTTAGTATTGTACGATTACCAAGTTTAAAATCCATTGGATTAACAGGTACTGATTTAACACATTATGGATTGATGTTATTGGATGTACAAATGATTGGTATGCTAATCGGCGGGATATTTTGGGGCATGCTGGGCGATAAAAAAGGGCGACTTTCGGTACTCTTTGGGTCCATTTGCATGTATTCTTTGGCCAACATTGCTAATGGTTTTGCACATAGCGTTGAAACCTATGCCGTTTGTAGGTTTATTGCTGGAGTTGGTTTAGCAGGCGAATTGGGTGCTGGTATTACCTTAGTAGCAGAGCTGATGCCAAAAGAAAAAAGAGGTTATGCCACTACTATTGTTGCTGCTGTAGGTTTAGTTGGTGCAGTTGTGGCTTACTTCGTAGCGCAAACCTTTGACTGGAGAACTTCCTTTTTTATTGGTGGTGGTTTGGGCTTACTTTTATTAGTATTACGTGTTGGCGTTGCCGAATCGGGCATGTTTAAGCATACCAGCAAAGCTGAAAACAGAGGTAATTTTTTAGCACTATTTAAAAATGCGAGCAATTTTTGGAAATATTTACGCTGCATTTTAATTGGTATCCCACTTTGGTATGTAGTTGGATTATTGATTACACTTTCGCCAGAATTTGGAAAAGCACTAAATATTAAAGGAACAGTAAATGCTGGTGCTGCAGTAGCATGGTGTTATGGAGGAATGGTTTTTGGCGATATTGCCAGCGGATTATTAAGTCAATGGTTAAAAAGCAGAATAAAAGTAGTGTATATCTATCTCATTCTTTCTGTTGTAACTATTGTAGGATTTTTCACATTACAAGGAATTTCAGCAACGGCTTTTTATTGGATTTGTGCTGCTATGGGCTTTGCTGTTGGTTATTGGGTTATTTTTATGACGATTGCAACCGAACAATTTGGCACTAACATTCGAGCTACGGTAACTACCACTGTACCTAATTTTGTAAGGGGCGCAGTTGTTCCGCTCACCTTACTTTTCCATTTATTTAATAATTCCTTACAGTTCACAATTTTAAATGCAGCAATTGCTGTTGGTGTAATTTGTTTATTTCTCGCTTTCTTCTCTTTAAGTAAAATGAGCGAAACTTTCTCTAAGGACTTAGATTATACCGAAGAATTATAAAATAATACCTCCACATAAAATAAATTAAAAGTGCAAATGATAAATTAAACAAAATTTATTTTTTGATAACTTGCAAAGGATGGATGAGAATCAGCTAATAATTCATTTTCAAGCAGGCGAAGAAAAGGCATTCAAGCATATTTTTAATATGTTTAATAATAGGCTTGTGTTTTTTACGAAGGGAATTGTTGAAGACCCTGATTCAGCAGAAGATCTGGTTCAAGATGCATTTGTAAAACTCTGGGATAAGCGTTTAAATTTTAAAGATCTTACTTCAATTAAGGCATTTTTGTACATCAGTCTTAAAAATGTATCTCGTAATGCATATAAGCACGATAAGGTTACGCAAAAATATCGATCGCAGTTAGAAGAAGCGATAGATGATAATCCTATTTTCTTAAAAATTGTAGAAGCTGAAGTTCTCGAAGAAGTGAGCAAAGCGATTAAAGAATTACCAGAAGGCTGTCGTAATGTGATCAATCTTAGCTATTTCGAAGGTTTAAGTAATCAAGAAGTTGCCGATCAATTAAATATTTCTATAAACACCGTTAAAACTCAAAAAATGAGAGGTTTAAGGGCGTTAAGAAATTTACTTAAGGAAATGGCTCCTGCCTTAATTATACTGATTAGTAAGTTGAATTAATTTTTTTTCATCTTATTGTCACCCCTAAATCAAAACTTGTTGTTTCTATATTAATTATGCAAAGAATTATGGATTTTCATATTGCCGATCTTATTACCAAATACTTGAAAGGAGAAACTACTCCATCAGAAATTGATGAAATTCAAGCGTGGTGCAAGCAAAATGAATCCAATCAACTCCTATTTAATCAGCTTACAGACGTAAACTATGTTGGCAAGCAAATTAAACATTGGGAAATTGCTAACAGCAACCAAATGTGGGGTAAGATAAAGGCGCAAACGCTACCAGAAATTCCTACTAGGAATTTATTTACTAAACGTTGGGCTTGGGCAGCCGCACTGCTTTTGCCGTTATTCATTGTTGGTGCTTTATTAGTTTATAAAGCTAATCGCAATGCATTGAATGAAGTTCAAATGGCGCAATTGCGTACCAAAAAAGCAAATCCATCCACTTATAATCAGGTGCAATTAATTTTGAATGATGGAAGTGTAGTCGATTTATCTAAAAGTGCTAATAAAAAGTTAAGTGAGAATGATGGGACAGTTATAGAAAACGACTCGAGCACTTTAGTTTATGGTAAAAACGAAAATAAAAATACTGCTTTAACCTATAATACGATTGTTATTCCACGAAAAACACAATATCAGCTGGTGCTGGCAGATGGAACTAAGGCTTGGTTAAATGCTGGTTCTTCGCTACGTTTCCCAACACAGTTTAAAGGTGCTGATCGTGTAGTTTACTTAGAGGGTGAAGCCTATTTTGAGGTAGCCAAAAATGCGAAAATGCCATTTAAAGTAATTTCTGGTTCAACATCAGTTGAAGTATTGGGTACGCACTTTAATGTGATGGCTTATCCAAACGAAAAAGTAATTAAAACTACCTTATTAGAAGGTTCTGTAAATGTGAGTAATGGAAGTTCATCAAAAATATTAGTACCAGGTGAGCAGGCACAGATTTCTGGTGAACAGTTAAAAGTAATTAAAGCAAATACCGATCAGATTGTGGCTTGGAAAAACGGCTTGTTTGCCTTTAATGATACTGATTTACCAACTGTTATGCGTCAGGTAGAAAGATGGTATGATGTTGACGTAAGCTATGACGGTAAAGTGCCCACAACAAAATTAACAGGTGAAATTCCGAGAAAAGTAAAACTTGAAGAATTAGTAAATATGTTGAAATATAAAGGTATCAACCTCAGTTTAGATTCTAAAACGATTACAATTAAAGCAAAATAATTCGGGTAAAACCGATGAATAACCAATCTTAGGATTTAATACCTAGGATACAATTAACCAAATATTAAATATGATGAACAGCGTCTACCTAAAAATGGACAGGGTATTGTTATGGCTTAAACACCGAAAACCTACCCTCTTTCTAAAGTTATCTGTTTTGGCAATGATAATGCCATTTTTACTAGCAAGCAGCTATGTAAATGGTCAAAAAGTAAGCCTGAATGAAAAGAATGCTAACCTAGAACAGGTTTTTCAAAGCATAAAAAAGCAAACAGGATATTCTTTTCTTTATGATGCTACAGAACTCATTGGCGCAGAAAAAGTAACTATTAATGTAAAGGATGTTGCCTTAAAGGACGCACTAGACCTTTGTTTTAAGGAGCAACCGCTTACCTACAAAATCTTTGAAGGCACAATTGTGGTAAAAAAGAAAGGATCTGATGAGCAAAAGGCACCTGTAGTTATTAAAGGAACTGTAAATGATGAAAAAGGCTCACCCATTCCTGGAGCTAGTGTTAAGGTAAAAGGTACAACTACAGTTGCAATTACTGATAATAAAGGCAATTATAGCATCACCGTAAGTGGAGAAAATTCCATTTTAGTTTTTTCTTACATCGGCTTTGCCCCTCAAGAAGTAACTGTTGGCAATCAAACTACTATTACCGTAAATCTTATTCCTCAAGACATGGCTTTGGGGCAGGTAGTTGTAGTAGGTTATGGTACACAAAAGCGAAGCGATATTACGGGATCAGTTTCTTCGGTAAAAATGAAAGATTTAGAAGGTACTCCTTTGCGTTCAGTTGATCAAGCTTTACAGGGGCGAGTTGCTGGTGTATCCTTTGTGCAGAACTCTGGAATGCCAGGTGGTGGTTCATCGGTAAGAATTAGAGGTGGAAATTCAATCAATGGTAGTAATGAACCTTTATATGTAATTGATGGGGTTCCTGTTTTTGTGAGCTCAACAAGCGATGGTTCATCATTAAATCCGTTAAATACGATCAGCCCATCAGATATAGAATCGATGGAAGTTTTAAAAGATGCGTCCGCTACTGCAATTTATGGTTCTAGAGGTGGAAATGGAGTAGTATTAATCACTACAAAAAGAGGTGCTAAAAATAGAACAAACATTGCTTTAGATATTTATTCAGGTTTCCAAAATGAATTAGAAAGATACAAATTACTCAATGCCAAACAATTTGAAACATTAGCAAATGATGCAAGTTTGGCTGAAGGCGGTCCATTAGTTTATGACCCAGCTTTAAATCCAGTTTCTACCGATTGGCAAAATGAGCTTTTTAGAGACATTGCCCCTATGCAGAGTTATTCGTTATCGGCAAGTGGAGGAAGCGATAAATCACAGTATCTGGCAACATTTAATTATTTCGATCAACAAGGAATTATCAAATCATCTGATTTAGAACGTTATTCATTGCGTTTAAATGCAGATTATAACATATCACCTGCGGTAAAATTTGGAAGCAGCGTAACGGTTAGCAATGTAACTACGAATAGAATTAATGCAGCCTCACTATCGTCTATGTCTACGACTGCTCCAAATCTTCCCATTAAACAATTAGATGGTAGTTATACCCAGTTCAATAACCAAGGAAATGGATTTAACAATCCTGTAGCTTTAATTAATGGCTATGAAAATAAAAATGGAAATTTTAGGGGTTTAGGTAATGCCTACATCAGTGCCGAAATTATTAAAGGCCTTACTGTAAGAACCATGTGGGGATTAGATGCAGTATTCAGCAAAAACAACACCTATATGCCGCAAAGCGTATATACAGGTTCATTGGTTGGTGGAGATGCGGAAATAACTACAGGTAGAAACCTAACTTGGTTAAATGAAAATACAGTTAATTACAACAAAACCTTCGGCAATCATCGTTTTGATATTTTGGCAGGTTTTACTCAACAATCTTCTCGTTTAGAGGTATTAACTGCAACAGCACAAGGTTTTTTAAATGATAATACTGGAAGCAATAACTTAGGATTAGGTAGTCAGGCGTTGGCACAATTACCTACTTCATCTACTAGTGGATGGACATTATTAAGTTGGTTAGGTAGAGTAAATTATGCGTTTAAAGATCGTTATTTATTAACCTTAACTAGCAGATATGACGGCTCTTCTCGATTTGGAAAGAATAACCGTTGGGGATTTTTCCCATCTGCAGCATTTGCTTGGCGTGGAATAGAAGAAGATTTTATCAAAAACTTAAACGTATTTAGCGATTTAAAAGTTAGAGCAAGTTATGGTTTAACTGGAAATCAGGAAGGCATTGGAAATTATAGTGCATTAGATTTATGGGGAGCTTCTAATTATGTATTTGATGGTCATGTAGTAAGTGGTATTACTCCTACTCAAATTAGTAATCAGAATTTAAAATGGGAATCTACTTTGCAAACAGACATCGGCTTAGAATTTGGTTTCTTTAAAAATAGATTATCATTTGTTATCGATGCCTATCATAAAAAAACAAGAGACTTATTACTGGAAGTTACTGTTCCAGCTTCTTCAGGTTTTACCGATGGGATTAAAAACGTAGGTTCCTTAGAAAATAAGGGCTTAGAATTTACTGTAAATGCTGTTCCACTAGATGGTGCATTTAAATGGAACACAGGTTTTAATATTTCCTTCAACAAAAATAAAGTCTTAGACCTAGGTGTTGAAGATGAAATTATTCCTTCGGGCTTAACTACTGCGCTTTTAAAAGTTGGACAACCTGTAGGTAACTTTTTAGGCTATATCAGCAATGGTTTATTTCAATCTGATGAAGAAGTTTTAGCGTCTTCTCAAGGAACTGCAAAACCTGGTGATTTGAGATATATCGATTTTAATGGCGATGGGATCATCAACATTTTGGATAGAAGAGTAATGGGAAATGCTCAACCTGCATTTTTTGGTGGGTTCAACAACTCTTTTTCTTATAAAGGATTTGATTTTTCATTCTTCCTTCAATTTGTATATGGCAATGAAATTTACAACTTGAATAGAAATGTGCTACTTAATTTAAGAGGTTTACAAAATCAAACAATAGAGGCATTGGATAGATGGACCCCTACTCACAAAAACACGAACATTCCAAGAGCAAGTAGCACAAGATCTGATGTTGAAGCGAACAATACCTATATAGAAGATGGATCTTACCTCCGTTTAAAGAATGTTCAACTTGCTTATACCCTGCCATCATCTCTTACTAAAAGAGTGAAACTACAGTCGGTAAAAATATATTCAAATGTTCAAAATCTACTCACGTTTAGCAATTATTCAGGTCTAGATCCAGAAGTAAGTAGATATGCATCTGATAATGTTAGACAAGGTTATGATTCGGGTGCTTATCCATCTGTACGAACAATTACATTAGGAATTTTAGCGAAGTTTTAATTATGAAAAAGATATACACATACATGTTTGTAGCTATGGTTTTAGTTTCATCATGTGCTAAAATAGAACAAGTGCCAGATAGTATAAATACTTCTGAGAATATTTTTCTGGTGCAAAAAGATGCAGAAGCTGCTGTAAATGCATTATACACCTCTTTAACTTCTCATGATTTGTACAATCAGTTTAGCGAAACTATGCAGTCGCAGGGAACAGATGATGCAGAATGGGGAAAAGGTAGAAATACTGGAAATGCAGGAAAATTAGCAATTGATAAATTCACTTTTAATGCCGCTACCGATGTAATTTATCGCCATTGGCAAATTCAGTACCGAGTGATTAATAGAACCAATATCATTATTGCTAATGTGCCGCCAATGAACATTAACGAAACCAAGAAAAAGCAATATGTTGGTGAGGCTTATTTTTTACGCGGCTTGATGTATTTTAACTTGGTGAGATTATTTGGTGAAGTTCCTTTAACCAATAAACCTACTACATCCTTAGATAATCTTGATCTTGCTAAATCATCAATTGATGAAATTTATGCACAGATTATCGCAGATTTTAAAGCAGCAAGCGCTAATCTTCCAACTACTTATACTGGTAGTGATTTAGGCAGAGCTACAAAAGGTGCGGCAATGACCTTATTAGCTAAAGTATACCTTACTAAAAAAATGTATGCAGAAGCTGCAACAGAAGCCAAAAAAGTAATGGATATGGGTATCTATTCGCTTTGGCCTACTTATAAGGAAGTATTTACAATTGCTAATAAAAACAGGAAGGAATCTATTTTTGAAGTTCAATATAGTAATACAGCAACTTCTGGAGCGGGCTTTGGTTCATCATATGCTGGCTTTTTTAGACCATCGGCATTAGTTATTAAACCACCAACAGGTGTATTGGCTGGAAATGGCGATAATCCGGTTACGCTAAATCATTATCAAGCATATTCTCAAGGTGATTTGCGTAGAGATGTGAATGTACTTTATGTGCCTACAGCACCCGCATCGGTGGTATATCCATACTATGTAAACAAATACCAAGATCCAGCAGAGCTGACCTTAGAGGATGGCGGAAATAATTATTATATCGCTCGCTATGCAGATGTATTGTTGATGTATGCAGAGGCCTTGCATGAACTTAGTTTAGGCAGTAATGATGCGTATGAAGCCTTTAATCAAGTACGCCGACGTGCTTTTAGTTTACCAATTAATACACCTTCTACACGAGATTTAACTAGAGGTTTAAGCACTGAACAATTTAGGGACAGTGTATTGTTAGAACGCCGATTAGAATTTGCATTTGAAGGACAACGTCGCTTTGATTTGTTAAGAATGGGCAAGTTAAAAGCTGCTGTAAATGCACAAGACCCCACTATATTAATTGAAGATAAGCACCTATTCTTGCCTTTACCACAGGATGAATTAATAGTGAACAAGGCACTGGTACAAAACCCTGGATACTAATTATAAAACGAACAAAAGAGATGAAATATAAATTTATTGCTATTCTATTTTTAGCTGCATTATGCACTGCCTTTACCATCGCACCTAAAAAATACGACGTGTGTGTGTATGGAGAAACTGTAGCTGGCGCTGGTGCGGCAATACAGGCAGCGAGAATGGGAAAAAAAGTGGTCTTAATTTCGCAAACCAAACACATTGGTGGTGTTACCGCATCTGGCTTAACCGCGACCGATTTAAACCGATTTGCAGTTGTAGGTGGTGTTGCTCGTGAGTTTTACCAAAACATTTACTCCTATTATCAAAAACCACAATCATGGAAGAATCAAAATCGCGATAGCTTTTTTGTTGCTTCGAAAAAAAGAACTTATACCGGTAAAAATGATTCGTTGAAAATGCAATGGGTTTATGAATCTAAAGTTGCCGAAAAAGTATTAACCGAGATGCTTAAAACTGCTGGTGTAACCTTGGTTTACAATCAGAAAATAGATGAAAAGCTGCAAGTCACAAAGATTGGAACCACAATTACGAGTATTCAAATGCAGAATGGTGGCAAGTATGAAGCAAAAATATTTATCGATGCTTCATATGAGGGAGATTTACTAGCCAAAGCAGGTGTATCTTTTGCGACTGGAAGAGAGGCAAATAGCCAGTATAATGAAACTTTGAATGGTATACGCTTAAATGGTGTGATTGGTAAAGATGGCGTTTCTATTGATCCTTACATTACTCCAGGCGTTCCTTCATCGGGTTTATTACCTTTTGTTGATGCTAAACTATGGGGTAAAGAAGGAGAAGCTGATCAACGTTTTCAGGCTTTCACCTATCGTGTAACCTTAACTAACGATCCTAAAAACAGAGTTGAAATTAAGAAACCTGCAAATTATAATCCATTATGGCATGAAGTATTGGTTCGTCGATTAATGCTATCGCCAGATACTAAGCTTCAAAATATCATTACCCTCACTCCTATGCCAAATCGTAAAACTGACACTAATCACCTTGATTTTTTTGGTGCTAGTTTTGATTATACCAATGCAGATTATAAGACACGAGAAGAAATAGCTAAACAACATGAAGATTATGCCATTGGGATGTTGTGGTTATTAGGAAATGACGAAAGAATTCCATTGCACATTAGAACAGAAATGAAAGAATGGGGTTTTCCTAAGGATGAATTTAAAGACAATAACAACTTTCCCTTTCAATTGTATGTAAGGGAAGCGAGAAGATTGGTTGGAGATTATGTAATGACCGAAAAGAATGTGGTTAAAACTAATCGTGAAGAAACTCCAAATCCCATTGGTATGGGCTCTTATGCGTTAGATTGCCATATGGTTTCGAGAGTGGTTGGCACAGATGGAAAAGTACATGATGAAGGTTCAGTTTTCGCAGCAACAACTCCTTATCCTATCGGTTATCAAGCTATTTTACCGAAGAAAGCAGAATGTACCAATCTATTAGTACCCGTATGTCTTTCGGCATCACATGTAGCCTTTACTACCATTAGAATGGAGCCTGTTTATTTTGTACTTGGACAATCGGCAGGTACTGCAGCTGCACTTGCAATTGATCAAAATACACCTATTCAAGACCTCCCTTATTCAATTTTGCAAAAGCAATTATTGGAAGGGAAACAGATATTAACGTTAAGTAAATAAATCTAAAGAGATGAAGAAGTTAATGAAACTTTGTATGTTATGCTTAAGTATTTTCACACTATCCTGTGAGAAAAATCCCGCAGCATATACTTTGCCCAATGAAACTGTAAATGCCCCAGTTTTAACATCAGCAAAAGTTCAGACCGTTAAAGTAAATGGTAAATGGCGCTTATATAAAGATGGACAGGTATATTATGTTCGTGGGGCTGCAGCAAATCAGTTTTACGATAAGATTGACGATTATGGTGGGAATACCTTTAGAACGTATAGCACAAATGATAGTACCCAAAAAACATTGGATCTAGCTAAAGCGAATGGCCTAAGTGTAATGATGGGGATTTGGGTTAATCGCGAAAGAGACGGTTTTAATTACAATGACCCTGTTGCTGTAAAAGCACAATTAGATCGTATTAAAGAAGAAGTAATGCGGTTTAAAGATCATCCGGCAGTATTAATATGGTGTATTGGAAACGAAGCAGAGTCGATGTATACCAATTTAAAATTATGGGATGCTGTTGGCGAAATTGCAAAGATGATTCATGAAATTGATCCAAATCATCCTACTTCTGTTGCTTTAGCAGGCGTTGATCCCGTTAGGATTAAAGACATGATGCAACGTGCACCAGATGTTGATATTTTATCCATTAATACGTATGCGCCACAAATGCCGACTAACCTTGGCAATATACAAGCGGCAGGTTGGACAAAACCTTATATGGTTTCAGAATATGGTCCACGTGGCGCACAATCTATGGCACCAGAACCTACTCGCGTTTTACCATGGGGTGGAATTGTAGAACAAACCAGCACAGAAAAAGCTGTCATTTATCAACAGGTGTATAAAGATTGGATTTATGGAAATGTAAATAATGGTTGTATTGGTTCTTATGTTTTTGTGTGGGGATATCAAATGCATGGTGATGTGGTAAACTGGTATGGTACACATGATAGAAAAGGTCGAACAAATGCTACTGTAGATGCCTTACAATTTAGTTGGACAGGACAATACCCAAGCAATAGAGCACCAGTAATTACCTCTCGAAACGATATGTTGATGAATGGAAAACGACCTGAAGATATTGTTAAAGTTAAAAAATCATCGAAAAACATTGCTACGGTTACTGCTAGTGATCCTGATGGTGATCCTTTAACGTACGAATGGGTTGTGATGCTAGAAGGTACTTCCGCTGCTGATGGGGGTTTCCCTCCTGGAATTCCAGGATTGATTGAAACACAAAATAGTAAAAACATCAATTTTACTGCGCCTGCGAGTCCTGGAGAATATAGATTGTATGTGTTTGTGTACGATAATCATAACAAAGTAGCCAGTGCTTGTGTTCCTTTTCTTGTTGAATAATCTTTTATAAATTAAATAAAATGAAGAAATTAATTTTATACTTCGCCGTAATCCTATTAATAGGTACAGTTTCTCTGATTACAAGTTGTGAAAAAACTGATGTAGTAGAGAAAAGCAATGCAAATTTCAGGATTAATATTCCGACATCAGTTTCTGATACCATTTTCGCTAATAGACCTGTTAGCTTTGATGTGGAAGTAATAGCTGGTGCTGGTTTACAAAAAGTGGAAGTTCGAAAAGACTTTCAACTAATTGATGGAACTGTTAAAACCTATACAGATACAAAAACAGGAACCTATAAGTTTACATTTACTGCAAGTAAATTTGATATTGGTAAAAAATTCAATTTTGTAATTGTTGCGTATGATACTGAAGGTTCGACTACAACCGCAAATTATGTAGTAAATGTAAAAGCTGCACCAGTTTTTATCGACATAAAAATTCCTACTACGGCACCTGCAAATACCATTCTGTATCAAGATATTAATTTTACGGTTGATGTTACCTCACAATTGGCTATGAAAAGTATTCAGGTATTAAAAAATGGTGTAGAATTACCTAGTCTTACTAAGACTACTTTTGCAAATCCATTAACTGACAAGTTTGCATTTTTGTATACGACAACTGATGATGATGCAGGGCAAACTTTAGTTTTCACTATTTTGGTAACTGATAGCGAGGACAAGGAAAAAACAGCTACGTATTCGCTTTTTGTGAAGGGAGAACGACCACCTCGTGCTGTACAAGAGTATACTATTTTAATGGGTGGACAAAACAATACAAGTAATGGTCAGTTTTATAGTTCGGCAGACGGGGCAACTTATTTAAGAGCAGGAGTTGCTGCGAGAAGTGCTAGTATTGATTTATTAAGCTTTGTGAGTGGAGCTGCAACTGGGGTGAATATTACTGCACCTTCGTTTGCGAATGCACCTGTTATTTATACTACAGCCAATTCTGGGGTTGATGCCGTAGCGAGTTGGCCAGTACGAAATGCAACACAAATGATAAGGTTAAACCCCACTGTTACGCCTGCTAATTTTGCTGCACTTAAAATGGATAAAGAAATTGAAGCCATGTTTACTGCTGGTGGTGTAACCACAGATAACGTAAATAAAATTGTAGCAAATGATATCATTGTATTTAAAACAGTGAAAGGCAAACATGGGTTGATGTTGATTAAATCGATCCCTGCAAACAATGCTGGCTTTATTACTATTGATGTTAAAATGCAGCCTTAACACTAAAAAAGCTACTAAAAGGAAAGCCACTTATGTACATAAGTGGCTTTTTTTAATAACCTAGTAGTACTAGCACTTATCAAGATCTTTATTGGAAATGAATTTTCATTGTTACAACAAACAAATAAAATTTATCATACTATTTTAATAAATTGGGTCCGATTATCATCTTAATATATGCGCTCAATCCCACTGTTTATAATTTTGTTATTTATTTCTATTTCTGATACGTATGCACAGCTTAATCTTACCGTAGGTGAAAAATTTCTAGATGGAAAAGTCATAAAACAAGTTTTTGTAGCAGTAGAAGATCATTCTGTATGGGCACTGACAATAGATGGAAAAGTTTTTCTTAAGAGACCTGTTGATGCAGATTTTATAATCTATCAACCAACTAGCATGTTTGAAATTGATCAAGTTAGTGGGTTCAATGAAAGCGAAATGTACTTCTTGTTAAAACCAGACATCATTATCTATTTTAAGTCTGGTATTAAGTATGAAATTAAAGTGCCATTTCCAGATGTTACTCGAATAAACGATATTTCTGTAGTTTATCCGACCGCTCTATCTACTTATTACATAAACAACCCGCAGACAATAATTCCAAATTATCTGGCAGTAGCAACAAACAAACATCTTTATAAATTGGTAAGAGGTGATGTAGCTGTAACAGTGCAAATTCCTTATGACAATCCGCCAATTGTGAATGAACCTAATTGGAGAATAACAAATAAAGGATACAAATCTGTTGATTTTCAGTACGAATATCCAAATTATACATATTGTAAAACTGCAGATCATGTTACTGTAAATTATATTGGAGGATCTACTACTATTGTTTCGATATTGCCAGACCAAGCACCTGATTATAGTACTGTTAATGCCTCATTGATGGCATTGGGTTGGAGGGAATATGCGACTCCAAATATTTTAAGCTTTTGGGGTAATAACAATGATTTATTTGTAATGAGAACCTATGGCTGTAGTAGCCCAATTAAAAAAGTAATTGCCAACGAAACAATAAATGATTTAGAAGAAATATTTGCATTAACACCTATTTATCGTCAGAATTTTGTGTTAGCTGCCACCAATAATGGTTTATATTATACACCAAGTTCAATTTTCCATGAACTCTATGGCTATTCGGATGTGAACCGTGTAAAATTTGTAAAACATAACATTTTTCCCAATGAAAAAATTTATTCATTGAGCATGGATACAAAAGTTGAAAGTATAATAGATATTAGCTCAGGATGGTATGCTCCCTCTGTTTGCGAAAAAATTTTATGGGTGGCTTCTTCTACTGGTCTGCGCAAAGTGTATGCAACTTTGGATCAAGACTATTATAAGGATTTTGCTTACTCAGATTTTCATTATTTAGGTTTTCCAAAAAATACAGGTGATTTTTCAAAATTAGTGTTTGAAATCTGCGGTAGTCAAGTGCAAACTATAACGGCTAGAATTCCAGAAGTATCTAAAAACGAAGTTTTAACACAATGGTACAAAGATGATATTGAAATAACGGATTGGATTGGTAAATTAACAGTAGACCTCAAGGAGTCGGGAACCTATAAAGTGAAGATAACAGTATTGTGCGAAGGGATTTCACTCACTTCCATTCCAATCGTAATTATTAACAACCCAGGTCCAGAAATCACTTTTTCTCCTCCATCAAATGTTAATATCTGTAATAATCAACCTTATGTAATGGAAACAAAAAGTATAAGCAACTACAGCTATCAATGGTACAAGGATGAAGTGAAGATTATTGGAGCGACACAATTCCATTATTCAGCAACAGCTACAGGAAAATATAAAGTTGAAGTGAATAATAACGCTTGTCCTGGGGCTCAGTTTTCTTCAAGTGTTAGCCTGAACTTTATAACCATGGATATTCCTAACATCGCAAAAGACAAGGTAAGTTATTGTGTTGGAGAAGTGGCAACATTAAGTATTGCAAATAGTCAAGGATATCAAACAAAATGGTATTTAAATGGAGTGGAACTTACAGCTTTCGCTAATCAAAACGAACTTACAACAACCACTGATGGAAAATATAAAGTAGAGCTACTAAATACTTTAGGCTGTTCAAAAAGTACATCAGAATTACCTATTACCTTCAATAACAAATTATCAGTAGTTATTTCAGCTTCAGTTAATAAAGCCATTTGTGAAGGTGAAAGTGTAAAACTGAGTGCAGGCGTATTTCCGAATGCGAATTATTTATGGAGCAATGGGGAAAAGACAGAAACAATCAGTGTAACCCATTCTGGCACATATTGGGTACAAGTTTCAAGTGAATTTAATTGTGCTACTATTAGTGATCCAGTAGAAGTGAAGGTAAATCCACTACCCTCATTAACAACAAATGAAAAATTAAAAATTTGTACAATACTTAAAGAAGAACTCACACTGAATGCCGAACCAGGTTTCTTATATTATACTTGGAATGGGAAAAGTGGAATTGAATCGAGTTTAAAAGTAAATCAGCCTGGGATTTATAGTGTTGAAGTTGAAGACATTAATGGGTGTAAGGCTAGTAAAATTTTTGAAGTTATTCCTTATTGCAAGGAAATAATTGCACCGAATGCATTTAGCCCAAATGGTGATGGCATAAACGATTTTTGGAGAGTTGGAGGATTAGAAAATGAACCAAACTCCAGTATCCAGATTTTTAATCGGTTAGGAGTTTTAGTATTTAATGGGCGAGGAAACAATCCGGTATGGGATGGAAATATAAAGAATTCTCCTGCTCCTATTGGCGTGTATTATTATGTGATTACTACATCAACGTTACCCCAAAGTTTAAATGGGACATTAACGTTGCTCCGATAGGTAAATAGTCAAAAAAAAGCCACTTAACGAGATAAATGGCTTTCTTTTTTTATTACAATACAAGTGGTTATTGGTTCAGTATGCTCTATATGATTAATACTCTACGTGATAATCTTTTTTAAATGGTTGTCCACTCCAAGCTTTTTTAGCAGTCCAATCTGCAGCTGGCGATGTCCAAAACACATTATCTGCTGGTAAGCCTAAAGGTAAAAAACCAAGTGTTGCCATGTATAAACTACCTGTTGAGGTATATCCATCGGCAATTTCAGGTTGTGAACCACAGAAACCTAAAACTAGCCAACCGGCTGCATCAAAGTTATTGCATTGATCGAACATGCGGTGCATTACAGCGGTTATGCCACTACGAACTTGT
The DNA here is from genome assembly GCF_014172375.1 of Pedobacter planticolens. Taxonomy (GTDB): domain Bacteria; phylum Bacteroidota; class Bacteroidia; order Sphingobacteriales; family Sphingobacteriaceae; genus Pedobacter; species Pedobacter planticolens. The sequence continues at coordinate 1,015,550 of NZ_WNXD01000001.1, read as the reverse complement.
GCAGGGCTAATTTGTGTAGGCAATTTCTCCATTAGTACTACTTGACCTAGTGCTTGGAAAGCTGCAGTGCGATAGGTTACAGATCTGCCCATTGCAGGGTAAGTACCCTCTGGACTTATAATTCGCTCAGAAAATTCTGAGTAACGAACCATACGTTTTACAGCAGTATCGTACATTTCTACGTTTACTCTTTTCTTATCCGACAGTACTTTAAAGAAATCAACTAGCATGGGATGGATAACATACGAGTTGTAATAATCCATGCTAAAGCTTGGTCCATCACTATACCAACCATCTCCTTGGTACCATTCTAAGATCTTTCTTTTTGCAAACTCTAAGCGTACTGGATCAGCTTGCTCGCCAATACTTAATAAGAAAGCTTCGTTAATTCCGGCGAAGAGTAACCAGTTGTTATATGCACCTGTACGTGTACGCAACGCTTTAAATTCTTCAGCAATTCTTGCTTTTGTTACGGCATCTAATGGTTCCCATAATGCTTTTGGTGCTCTTAAAAATGCCTGAGCCATATACGCAGCATCTACAATGGGTTGGCTTTCCGTTCTGAAATTTAGGTAATCTGGGTTTGCTGGATCAACTGCATTTGCAATACCTTTTAAAAGTGCCGTACGTAGTTTTTTACGCATTTGGCCTTCTTTAGTTTCATCATCTGGCAAGGCTAACCATGGGGCAACACCAGCCATTGTACGTCCAACTGCTTCGAGATAGGTTACCTTTTTAAAGGGATCTGATTTCATACCAGGTGGCACCTCTACAGGCATATTCTTTTTCAAGGTGCTATTTGATAGATTTAAGATTACTGGGGAAGCTATTTTGTACAATAGCTCTGCCCAATACTCGCGATCTTGAGCTCCGCTAACTACTGGAGTTTGTTTTGTTTTCTTTGCAGCTTGTGCTTGAACGTTGGTGTTAGCGATAAAAAAAATCATCGCCAACAAAAACATATATTTAAGTTTATTCATGATGTGTTGGTTCTTTTATTTAGTACTGATTACAAAAAATCTATTGGTTCCGGCAGATACATTTACGGTATATCGCACTAATTGTGGTATTTTACCTTTATAAACGATGGTTGATTTGATTACTTCGCCAGTTGCGCCATCTCGAACTACCAGTTTTTTAGGGTTAGCATTCTTTATTTTCTTAGTAATGGCTGTCCATTTTAATTCTACAAGCTGTTGTTTTGAAGTAGCAGTTCCGTTGTAAACTGTTTTAATTAATGTATTACTTTTATGGTTTAAGTATAAAGGAAGCATTTCGCTGCCTGCTAAAAGGAAGGCACCTACTCCGTATACATCGGTATCATCGTAACCTACTTTATCTGGTGCTGCACCTTGCGCTTGTACAAAACCTAGTTTTCCATCTGGGTGAACTGAGGTAGTTAGGGCTAACCATGCTTTGTTAACTATTGGTGTATACTTTTGAGCTGGGATTAGTCCGTTATTAATGCCCCATGCCATTGCGTAGCAGATGAAACCAGTGCCACTAGTTTCTTTTGATGGGTAACTTTGGGGATCGAGTAAGCTAGCATGCCAACTCCCATCTGGTTGTTGTAGGGTTGCTAATTTAGCTGACATCTTTACAAATAAATTCTCTAATGTTTTTCTTTCTGGATGATTTTTAGGCATTACAGTAAGTACTCTTACTAAGCCTCCAATTACCCATCCATTGCCTCTACCCCAAAACACTTTGGTTCCGTTCTTTTCTTTCTTATCAAAATAACGACTATCTCTGTAATACAGGTTTTCGTCTTTATCGTACAGATATGCTGTTGTTTTATCCCATAATTGGACAGATTTATTTAAATATTTAGGGTCTCCTGTTGCTTCGGTTAAATAACCCAAAGCTGGAGGACCCATGAATAAGGCATCGCACCATGCCCATTCTCTTAAATGAATGCTTTTTTTCCACTCTAGGGTTTCGGTATGTGGCAACAGTGTAATTGTATCAGCCAATGCTTTAAAGTCTGCAATGTATTTTGGCTCTTTATAAATGGTATATAATTGAGAGTAAAGCTGCCCTACACAGTAATCGTCTGCAAAGTGTCGGTATTTTCCTACTTGCCATTTATTATCTTCTCCTACTTGAATTAATTTTTGGTAATAGGTTTCGTTATTTGCTAGTTTGGCCCATGCCATCATGCCTGTATACATGGCGCCACTTGTCCAGTCTTTCTTTGGATTTTTCCATCCTACTGTTTCTAAATTTTTCCATTGCCAGTCGGCTACTTTCTTCATTTGATAGAAAATAGAGTCGCCGTTTAGTGTTACAGACTGACTTTTAACTGTTACCGTGCTAAAAAAAAGAGGGATTAAAAGAATTAAAAATGTTCGCTTTATCATTTGGTTTATATTTGGTGTTTAGTTTATTAATTGTTGAATTAATAGCACCAAAGTAGCAATGTAAATTCTTTTATGCTAGTTTATAATAGCGCAAACGTTTGTTTATTAAGTTAATGAAATGTTATCACCATAAATTTTATTCTGGCTCAATAAAATCAAGGTCTTTATGATGTGTTTCTGGAATGGTAAGTATGCAATAAAAGCCAATTGAAAAACAAATGAAACCGATAATTGCTGCAGCATGTAGTGGCAAAACTTGAGGTTTTAAATAGACATATAAACTTGTCATTAATACTACTGTTCCTCGTACCATATTAGGGATTGTAGTTGCTGCTGTAGCTCTTACATTAGTTCCGAATTGCTCTGCACCAATGGTAACAAACATTGCCCAGTAACCTATTCCAAATCCAAGCCATAAGCACATTCCATACAATGCACCTGAGCTGTTAATGCCGGCATATAAATAGCCTACCGTACCAATTAAGGTAAATAGCATCATTAATGCAACAGCTTTTTTTCTTGATTGAAGATAATAGCTTAGTACACCGCTCAGCAAATCTCCACTTGCCAAGCCTATATAACACCACATTACTGCTAAACCTGGTTTAATGGTTTCTGAAATGTGGAGTGCTTTACCAAATTCATTACTAAAGGTTGCTAGGATACCTATCACATACCAAGTTGGCAAGCCAATACCAATGCATTTTAGATAGAGTTTTAGTCGTTTTGCATTGGTAAAAAAAGAAAGGAAATTGCCTTTTTTAATCTGGTCTTGTTTCTTGATGTGTTTAAACATTCCAGATTCAAAAACCCCAATTCTTAAAAACAATAGTAATACACCCAATCCCCCTCCTGTAAAATACGCATATCTCCAGCTAAAAAGCTCTACTGTAAAATAGGCTGCGATAGCCCCTAAAAGACCTACGCCTGCTACGACTGATGTACCAATTGCTCTTAATTTTTTAGGCAAGCTTTCAGAAACTAGTGTAATTCCTGCGCCAAGTTCTCCAGCTAGTCCAATACCGGCAATGAAACGTAGTATTTTATAGGTAGCTACATCGTGGACAAATCCGCAAGCGAAATTGGCAATTGAATAGGTAATAATAGATCCAAAAAGAACTGATAATCTTCCTTTTTTATCGCCCAAAACTCCCCATAATATACCCCCAATTAATAAGCCGCTCATTTGCCAGTTTAAAATACTAGCTCCTTCTATTGATCTTTGTCCTTCATTTAAACCTAAATCTGTTAAACTTGGTATTCTTACAATACCAAACAGCAGCAAATCGTATATATCTACAAAATAACCTAACGCAGCTACAATAACTACTGAGCTTAAGAGGTACTGGATTGGTTTCTTATCTTCTACTTTCTCCATTTTATTATTGATAAGTAAACCAAACTGTAGCCTTACACTCTTTATTAGCTATTGCTCTTATCCAATGTGCACTAAAACCAACGGGAAAATTATAGGTAATTGTTTTTCCGGCAGGTATATGGAAAGTTTTAAATTTATTGAATCCTGTTAAGTCAAAATCAACTTCAAGAGTAATATCTACGTCTTTATCGGCCGTTAATTGAACAGATTTTTTATCATATCCTGTCATTAAATAAGGTAAGGATGCTGTATTGGCTTTAACTTCAGTATTTTTCCAAACACCACCTTGTCCGACTGGTTTACCCATTTTCCAAAGATCATCTATACCGCCGTACCATAAACCGTTGTTTGTATTACCAAAATAATGTCCATCGGTTTTAGCATTTAGCTTTGTTCCACTTAGTACTAATAAACCTCTCCAAGTACAAAAATCAATTATTTTTTTGTTGTGTGTGGTAATTGGGCGAGTAGCAATAAAACCAGATTCACGACCTACTTCATAAAAAGTACCTTGAATGTTTAACATAAAGCGTTCTGATTCGGTTTCGCGTTTATCTCTTGCTGCAAAGGTTTCGTAAGCATTAGAAGTTTTAGGTAAGCGAAATGTGCCTGTTTTATCTTTAATGATTACTGATGCTTCATCTATGGTGTAGGTTTTCTTAAACGCTAACAGTCTTTCCATTTCACTTGTACTGTCGGCAGTATTAGTTAAAACCTGTAGTTTTTCATCAATCTCACTATATTTCTTTTGACCATTGTTGATATTTAATACCTGAAGGTTTTTATTGTATCCGGATGGGCGAATTAAGTTTTCATTAATTGCCACCTTTTCGTTAATGCCTGCAAGGCTATTAAATATTGGGTCTGCTGTTTTGTGCATTTTACCTGTAAAGTGAAAGAATGTAGTTGCAATACAGTCTTTATTTGTTTTAAAGCGCACCCACGTTGCCGAGAAATCTGCAGGGAAAATAAAGTATTGATACCCGTTGGCAGGGATTGCAATGGTTTTATAATCTTCCCATTTATTATTGCCTAGTTTATCAATCTGTATGGTAAAACTTACTGTTTGATTTGAGCTTTGTGTTAAATGCAATGTCTTATTTTCAAAACCTTTCACTAGAAAAGGATCGGATATTTGTCCTGCTTTCACTTCGTCTTTATCCCATGGGCCACCCCATCCTGTTGCACCACCCCAAGTTTTTAAATCGTTCCATTGACCAAACCATAAGTTAGATTGTGCTCTACCAGCCATTGGGTTTTCTAATACGGTAGTTTCATCGGTTGAAATTACAATTTGGTTATTCCAGCTACAAAAATCTGGAATGTAACGTAAGTGACTACTTATTGGTGTAATGCCACCGCTATTGCTTCGAGAGAATGTTTTGGGGAAATCGTACATCATGGCATGCATATCCATCATCATTTTTCCATTACCAACTTCACGTATACGTGGCCATTCTGTATACCAACCACCTCTATGATCGTATGTATGCGCTGCTTTTGGTAAACGATAGGTATACCATTTTCCGCCGTCCAAAAGTTTTAGCATTACTGAACGTTTATCCCAACCGACGCTCCAAAGCGGGCTTTTATCTGTTGGTGAACCATAAATACCGCCTGGCCCAGTTACATCAGTAAATTGTCTACGCTCTATAATTTTCCAAGTTTTACCATCCCAACTTGCTAAAACTCCTTTTTCTTCAGCATTTTTAGGTAGATCTCCAGCTTCAAGCATATCTTTCGTAAGCTTAAAAACTGCTTCTTCTCCATTATTGGCTACAACCAATTGGTTTTGTGCAGTATAAGCTCCTTTTCCGTGCCAACCTGGCACTGGCTTATTAAACAGCTTTTTTACAGCAAGTGTATGTACATTAGCTTCATATAACATCCCTTCCATATCGTAAAAGTAGACCATGTTTGCAGGATCTGTTAAATGACGTGCTGTTGCGGTCATTCTACCTGGCATTACTGAAAATGGAATGGTTCGCACTTTTCCTTTATCATCAATAAAATAATTGCTTGTAATTAACTGATTAGATTCTTTATGAATCATTCTATTTGCTGGCGTGCCACCTATGCTTTCTGGATGTATGGTTACTTTCAGATTTTTATCAATACTATATAATTTATCAGAGCTTCCGTTTGGCATATGAGGCGAATAAGTCACCATCCATAATTGATTTGCCCAAGGTGTGATGGCACCAATTCCATTTTCTCCACCATCGCCATTGGTTTTCTTTTTGCTTCCTGGCAAGGTCCAACCTTCATTAAAAGTTGCCAAGTGCGGGTACACTCCACTGACTTTTAAAGGTTTATTGTTATTTTGCCCCATTGCATTCATTGTTAGCAATGTACTTCCAATTACAACAGCTGATATTTTTAGGTGACGAAAATTCATATAAATAGTATTTGTTCTAATTTTTTATTTGGTTTATTTAATTTCATTTCCATATTTGCTGCTAGTAATGACTGCGGCTTTGAAATGCTATCTTTGTTATGTAAATTTAGTATTCGACAACGAAGCAAATCCAAAAAGGATTATCCAAACGCATTACCAATATTATTCATAAGGCAACTAACTAAAAAACAGCATCTTAAAACCAATGGATATACATTCTGTACAAGGTGAAAATTCGATTTTCTTCCAACAATTGGACATGTGTTGTCAGAAAGTTGCCTTAAAGGTTGGAGATAAAGATATAGCCGAATGGAAAAATAGTGATTATGTTAGGTTAAGTGGTTTGTTGCATCGCCAAACTAAAGTTAACCTTAGTGAAAATACACTGAAAAGGATATTTGGCAAACTTAAAACATCCACACGTTATTACCCACAAAAAGCAACTAGAGATGCACTTGCGCAATTTATTGGCTTTAGAGATTGGTATGAATTTGAGCTTTTACATCCGATTACTAAGGAAAAAAATGTTGCAACTCAGGTTGAAAACAATAAACAATTACCTGAAAAGAGTATTAAAAAAAAGAAACGCTATACTACTCTATTTATAGGTGTTGGTATTTTTTTACTTGCCGTAATTTTAAGTCTTTTCTATTTCTATAAAAGCGACGATTTCATAAGTAATGTAAAATTAGTTTGCCTCAATCCAAATGGGCAAGTTCCGCATTCGGCTATATTTAAACTGGACATAAAAGGGACTTTAACAGATGATTCTTCTAATTTCAATATAGATTTTGCAGATTTCAAACCTAAAAAATCAAATTTTAAAGATAGTTTAGTCAATCACTATTACGAAGCTCCTGGTATGTACTTTCCTGTGCTATATCATAATAAGACACCTATAGATACTGCATCAGTTTACCTTCAGAGTAAAGGTTGGGATATCATTGCAACTATGCAACATGATACAACTAGGGTATATCCCATTTTTAAAAATATTGAGAAAGAGCAGCAAAATTACCTTGTATCAGCAAGAGAAGTACTTAATGCTGGTATTGATACCAATAAAACTTTTTTCGTCTCTTTCGCTAATGTAAAACCAACCACTATTAATGCAGATAATTTTGAAGTTAGTGCTAACATTAAAACATCTGCTAACCGACCAGGCGTTCGATGCTCTCAAGTTGATCTGATTATTTATGGAGAAAAAGACTTACACTATCTTAGTCTTATTAAACCAGAATGTGTGGCGTGGAGTACTTTTAAGTTTTCAGAAATTGAACAAGATGGCGATAAAAATGATCTTCGAGCACTTGGCCATGACCTAACCAATGGAGCACTTTTAAAATTACGCATTGAAAACAAGCATGTTAAGCTCTATATTGAGAACAAAGAGGTGTTTACAACATCCTATAACAAACCTATTGGCAAATTAATGGGTATAAAAATACTATTTGCAGGTATTGGATCTTTCCAAAATTTCCAATTGTCGGATATTAAGACTGGCGAAAAATTTTAATTCTAGTTCTATTTACCTATAACTTATTGAATTACATCTGATTGGATTAACTCATTCAAAAACAATTGCCCTTTTTATTTTCGCTTTGTAAAAAATCTGTAGCAAAAAATCGCTATTAGGTCCTTTTTACTTCAAAACTAATGTTTACGCAGTCAATTTTTGCAGTAAAATTTAACTTATCCATTAAACTCCCTTGTACATTCTAATTTCATAATTGTATATAAATATTTGAAAATCAATATTTTAACTTATACAATCTTTTGCTTTTTCTTTGGATAATGCATTCGGCAATTAAAGGCTTTGCTTCCTAGTAGATTTACTTATACCAAAAAACTAATTATTAAATCTACAAACCAAATCTAAACAGCATGAGTAAATTTTTTACCAAACTGGTAACTGTTTTTATACTTGTATTAGGCATTCAGCTAATCAATCAGCCTCTGTACGCCAATACGGATATTTATGAAACAACAACCAAAAATCTCTTTAAAGAAATTAGGGGGAAAGTAACAGATGAAAAAGGCGAAGGGCTCCCTGGCGCTAGTGTAACTATTAAGGGCACACAAAAAGCTGCTATCACAGATCAAGATGGAAACTACAAGATTGATGCTAATAAAGGCGATATTCTTATTATAAAGTATGTTGGTTTTATAGCTAAAGAAGTTCTTGTAGGTGAAAGCGCAATTATTAATGCCTCATTAGAAGAAGATAAGAATGGATTGGATGAGGTGGTTATTGTTGGCTTTGGTGCCCAGAAAAAAGTAAGTGTTACAGCTGCAATTTCAACAGTTTCATCAAAAGAATTAAAGCAATCGCCTGTTGCTAACCTTAACAACGCCTTGATGGGCAGACTGCCTGGATTAATTGGGCAACAAACTTCTGGCGATCCAGGCAGAGATGCAGCTGCACTATTCATTAGAGGGCAAGGAACCTATAACAATGCTACTCCTTTAATTTTGGTTGATGGGATAGAGCGTAATTTTAGTACCATTGACGTAAATGAGGTAGAAAACATTAGTATCTTAAAAGATGCATCAGCTACTGCTGTTTATGGTGTTAGAGGCGCGAATGGTGTAGTATTGGTCACTACCAAACGTGGTGTACTAGGTAAACCTGTAGTTAGTGTGAGTGCAAACAATGCTATACAAGAGCCAACCCGTTTACCAAATTTCTTAGATGCCTATAATTATTCGCTCTTATTAAATGAAGCTTACGCAAATGAAGGCAAAGGTCCTTTTTATGCTTATTCTCAAACTGCTTTAGATAACACTAAAAACCATACCGACCCATATCTATATCCTGATGTAGATTATTTTAAGGAATTTTTAAAGCCTACAGCGCAGCAATATCAGGTAAATGCTAATGTATCTGGCGGAACAAGAATTGCTAAATACTTTGTCTCAGGAAGTTATTTTTCTCAAGATGGTTTATTTAAACACACTGGGCCAGACGAAAACCCTTTTAATGCCAATGTAAATTATAGTCGTTACAATTTCAGGTCTAATGTAGATTTAGATGTAACACCAAACCTAAGAATATCAGCTAATTTAGCTGCAAGGGCAGAATTACGCAATGGACCTTCGGCAGGTACTTCAGCTTTAATGAGTTCGCTTTACACCTACCCGCCAAATAATTCTCCTTTACTAAATCCAGATGGTTCTTATGCTTTCAATTTTAGACAGGCCAGTATCATGGCACAGTACCAATCGGGTTTTGTTAGAGAGTATAACAATAAACTAGAAGGTACAGTTGCATTAGATTATAAATTAAGTTCATTACTTAAAGGCTTAAGTTTTAAAACCAATGTATCTTTTACCAATGAATACATACAAACCATAACACGTTCTTATGCTGATAATTTAAGGTATAGATTATTAGGTAAAAATCCAGATGGCTCTTATATCTATAGTGATGCATCAGGCTCATACACTCCTACTTTAGGTTTTTCTCAAACATTTGATCCAGGCGTAGCGAGAACAACTTATATGGAGGCGGGTTTAAATTATACGACAACATTTGGCAAAAACACCATAACTGGATTAATACTTGGCAATAGAAGCCGAAAAATTAGAAATAATGCAGCGTATGATTGGCCACTTTCTTATCAAGGATTGGTAAGTAGAGCTACTTATAACTACGACGATAAATATTTGTTTGAAGCAAATTTAGGGTATAATGGTTCAGAGAACTTTCCCACTCATAAAAAGTATGGATTTTTCCCATCCGTATCTGCAGGTTGGGTAGCTACAAATGAAGAGTTTATGAAACCAGTAATGTGGATCAGTTTACTTAAAATTAGAGGATCATATGGCCAGGTAGGTAATGATAAATATGGTGCCGAAACGAATACAACAGACCGCTTTTTATTTTTCCAAAATTCTTATACAACTGGAACAGGATATTCTTTCGGACTAACCAATAACAATGCAGTAGCTGGTTATGTTGAAGGCGCATTTGGAAATCCAATTGTAACTTGGGAAAAGGCCAACAAAGCCAATATCGGTTTAGAGAGTGCTTTCTTCAAAAATCAAATTACACTTAATGTGGATGTATTTTATGATAAACGAAGTAACATATTAAGTAGATATGGCAATATACCAGCAACTTTTGGTCAAACATCACCAATCATCAATCTTGGTATTGTAGAAAACAAAGGTTATGAAATAGAGATAGGCCATAGTAAAAAGATCAACAATTTTGGTTATGCGATTAAAGCAAATTTGAACTATGCACGAAACAAAATAATTTTTAGTGACGAAGCTGGAAAAAAATATCCATGGATGAGACGAACAGGTCAATCAATTGGACAACAATGGGGCTACCAAACTGCTGGTTTCTTTAATAGTCAGGCAGAAATTGATGGGTGGGCAAAGTCATCTGCAGATCCTGGTCCGCTTGGAAAGTTACAACCAGGTGATTTTAAATATATAGATCAAAACGGTGATGGAATTATAGATATATACGACCAAGTACCAGTAGGAAACCCACTAATTCCTGTGTTCACCTATGGTGGTACTTTAGGGTTAAATTATAAGAACTTCGATTTTAGCTTATTACTGCAGGGTGCAAGTAAAACATCAATGGTAAGAACGTTAGAAGCTGGATACGAATTTTTTAACAAGGCCAAGGTAATGGATATACACTTAGGCAGATGGACACCAGCAACAGCTGCAACTGCTACCTACCCAAGGTTATCATCATCTCCAAATGCTAGTCAACACAACTATTTACCTAGTGATTTTTGGACCATAGATGCAAGTTACCTGCGAATTAAATCTGTTGAGTTGGGCTTTGCACTTCCGAATAGCTGGATAAGTAAAATCGGACTTAAAAATGCAAGAGTTTATGCCAACGGCGCTAATTTATACACTTGGGATAAAATAAAATATATAGATCCAGAGAATAGAGATTTAAGGGCTTGGTATTATCCACAGCAACGCGTTTTCAATTTTGGCGCAAGTGTTTCTTTCTAACCTAAAATTTAAAAAAATGAAGACATTTATAAAATATACGCTAGCATTTCTTATTCCGCTATCATTAGTTACAGCATGTAAGAAAGACTTTTTATCATCGCCACCAGTAAGCGTAGTTGATGCAAAAGCAATTTTTGGCAATCAATTACAAGCGGCTGGGTTTTTAGCTAATATTTATGCCGATTTAACAGGCGGACCAGATGAGTTTGGAGCGGGCACCAGTTTTACCAATATGAGTGATGAAGCAGAAGCAGGTTATCCTTATTACCCTTCTAATGGAAGCAATGTGGGTTCTTTTGATGGTAGTAACAACCCTGATAATGCCGCATTAACTGATAATTATCGCAAAATAAGAAAATGCAATATCCTATTGGCCAATAAAGATTTAATGACTTTTACACCAGCATTAAAAGATCAGTATTTGGCCGAAGCTCGCTTTTTAAGAGCTTTCTTTTACAGTGAATTACTGAAAAAATATGGGGGTATTCCTATTGTTACTTCCCCAGTAGATTATGAGCAGATTAAAGATTTTGATGCACAGGCAGAGCTGAAGAAAAGCTTAAAACGAGCTAAGTATTCAGAATGTGTAGATTTTATTGTTAAGCAATTAGACTCTGCTGCTGCAGTATTGCCATGGTCGCCGCCAACTGATTTAGAAAGAGGTAGAGCAACAGCAGCAGCTTGTGCTGCACTAAAAACAAAAGTATTGTTATATGCAGCTAGTCCATTGTTTAATGGATCTGGAAACGAAATTACTGGATATGCAAATGCTGACCCTAATCGTTGGCAATTAGCACTCGATGCTGCACGTGATTTTTTTACCAAAAATGTAACTGGTGCAAATTATTACACATTATACGCAGGTGGTTTCGATAAACTTTTTACTGAATCAAGAGATCCAAATAATAAAGAAATTATCTGGTACAGACAAGCTTCTAGCCAATCTAATACTTATTTCGATCCACCAAACCGTATGGGTGGTTTTACAGGATTTGATGTTTCACTTAATTTGGTCGATAAATTTGAAATGAAATCAGGCTTAGCCATTACCGATGCTGGTTCTGGTTATAATGAACAGCAATGGTGGGTTAACCGTGATCCGCGTTTAGCTTTTAGCGTATTAAGAAATGGTGATTTGTGGCGAGGAAACACGATGGAGTTTTGGGCAAAAGATATCTCAAACAACAACTTACCAGGTTTAGATTGGGGTAGCCAAAATCAAACTGCTATGACCATTAAAAAATTCCAACGACCAGATAATGCGGCCATTGTTACAAAATATCATTTTATAAGATTGGCGGATATATACCTGATGTTAGCCGAAGCGGCAAATGAAGTTAATGGCCCTACTACCGAGTCATATACTGCAATTAATGCTGTAAGAAACAGAGCAACCGTACTTATGCCTGGTCTACCAGCGGGTTTAACTAAAGAGCAAATGCGCTTACGTATACGAAACGAACGTGCAGTAGAACTGGCTTTCGAAAATCAACGGTATTTTGACGTGAGGCGCTGGAAAATTGCAGATCAAACCGATAATGGACCTTTTCAAGGTTTTGTAGTAGAGAAAAATGGATCTACTATAACTCATAACCGCTATACGTTAGAGGTTAGAAAATTTAATCCCAGAATGTATTTATACCCTATACCAGATGTAGAAATATTTAAAGGGGCAAACATCGTTCAAAATCCAGGTTATTAATTTTTAACGCTTAACAATTTTATGATGAATATTTTTTTAAAAAACATAAAAACCCTGGTTTTTGTAACCACATTAAACCTAATTTGTTTAGTTGCACTAAATGCTTTTGCACAAGACGTAACTAAAGGAGTGGTGAAAGATCAATTTGGAAAACCCATTGTTGGGGCCAGAATTGATGCAGGAAACCCAAAATATCCTATTATTAGTAATGCTAAAGGCGAATTTACGCTAACAGATAAGGATATTGATACTGTACGTATTAGTAAATCTGGCTATTTACCATTTAAACAGGCTGCTAATACAATAAAAGATTATAACGCACTAGTTTTGCAAACCGAGCAAAACTTTGATGGGAATATCTTATTACCTTGGAATACAACTACTACCAAAAAGTATTACGCAGGCTCAATTAATACCATTACGGGTAATGAAATGTCGAGATATCATAATCTTAACAACTCCAACTCCTTAGCCGGTAGCATGGCTGGTTTAATTACTGTACAAGGTAGTGATGAACCTGGTTATGATGGATCTGCACTTTACATTAGAGGAACCAGCACTTATAATTTTAGCGGCATTAGTACTTATGTAGATAATGTTCCATTAACATTTAGTCAGTTAGATCCCTTAGAAATTGATCAAATATCTATTTTGAAAGATGCTACTGCTAATGGCACTTATGGTATTACTGGTGCTAATAAAGCATTAATTGTAACTACGAAAAGAGGTGTTGCTTATCAGAACAAGATTAATTTTTACTCTCAATTTGGTTTTATCAAGCCGAATGCGCCACAAAATTACTTAGGCGCTAAAGATTATATGACCTTGTATAATGAAGCTGCTGTTAATGATGGACTTCCAATTCGTTTTACGCCAACACAAATAGCAGCATATGATGATCCAAATAGAAATATGGATCAATATCCTGATGTAGATTGGTATAAAGAATTGATAAAAACTGAGGCAGTTCAACAAAAATATAACCTTACCTTTTCTGGAGGTTCTAATGCAGTACGCTATTTTGTCCTCTTAGGTTATGCCAAACAAGGAGGTCTTTTTAAATATGGTGATGTTCCTGAAAAACTATATCAGTTTAATAGCAATAACTCATTTGATCGTTACAACTTTAGAACAAATATTGATTTTGCAATTACTCCAAGTTTAACTGCATCAGTTGATTTGGGTGGCCGATTAGAAAATCAAAAATCTCCAGGTGCTGGATCAAGTGGTACAAATGGGATTTGGTTAAATCTTTCTAGGTACCCATCAGGGCTTTTCCCAATGATTTATAGTAATGGTAACATTGGTGGTAATAGCCAATATGCGAGAAACCCTTATGGTATTATTACGAACACTGGTTATACCAATATTGCAACGCGTAATTTGTTAGGTACTACAAGGATAAATCAAAATTTTAACAAATTAGTTCAAGGATTAAGTGCAACTGCTGCTTTCTCTTATTATAATTCATACAATAATATTGAAGGTAGAACAATGGATTTTGCCAGTTATGAACTTCAGTCAAATGGTTCTTATCAAAAATTCGGAAATGATGTTTCATTAGCAGTAAGAGGCAGAACGGCTTCTCAAGATAGATTAAACATCTTTTGGGGCAAAGTTGATTATCAAAGAACATTTGGTACAAAACACGAACTTAATGCCAACGTGGGCTTTAACCAAAGCGTAAACACTAAGTCTGGGGATGATTACCCTTATGCCACCCAAGGCTTTTTTGGTAGAGTATTTTACAATTACAATAAAAAATACGTAGCTGAATTTAATGCGGGCTATAATGGTAGTGAAAACTTACCAAAAGGCGATAGATATGGGTTTTTCCCTTCGCTTGCATTAGGATGGATTGTAAGCAATGAGGATTTTATGCAAAATGCTAAAATTGATTTATTCAAACTTCGTGCATCTTATGGCATATTAGGAAATACCGATTTTGGTATTGGTGGCGACGCTAGAGCACGTTACCTGTATTTAAGCAATTACGAAACTGGAAGTAGCTATGTATTTGGCAATACCCCGGCTAGTGCAGCTGGTCGTAGAGAAGGACAATTAGGAAATGAAAACATTACTTGGGAAACTAACAAAATTGCAAATATTGGTTTAGATTTTGAGTTTTTTAAACACAGTATTGGCGGCAGCATTGACGTTTTTCAAGAAAGAAGAAATGACATATTAGCTTATCCGTCATCAATTTCTAGCATTGGTGGTTTTACAACCAAACCTACCAATGTGGGTATTATGGAAAACAAAGGCATTGATTGGGATATCTATTATCAGCGTAAAATTGGGGATCTTTCATTCGCTGTACATGCATTAGGTTCTTTCGTTAAAAACAAAATAACCAACATGGAAGAACAGATACAACCATATAGTTATTTGTATCGCACAGGTAATCCGTTAGGAACACCATTTGGTTTAACTTCAATTGGCTTTTTTAAAGATCAAAATGATATTAACAACAGCCCACGTCAAAACTTTAGCAATGTTAAACCAGGCGACATCAAATATAAAGATGAAAATAATGATGGTGTAATTGATGTGTATGACCAAGTTAGTTTAGGTAATCCGAACTTACCACAACTATACTACGGAGCTAGTTTAGATGTTGCTTACAAAGGCTTTGACATGAAGGTATTGTTTCAAGGTGCAGGCAGCAGAACAGTTAGTATATTATACGCTGGAACATCTGGATTTAGTGGTGGCAATAAACCAACCGACTTTGTGTTGAACAGATGGACACCAGCAACAACTGCAACCGCAACATCTCCTCGCCTATCATTAGGTGATAATGCCAATAATTATCAATCATCATCATTTTGGACTAGAGACGGTAGCTATTTAAGATTAAAAACTGTAGAACTTGGATATTCGTTACCACAATCATTGGTAAGCAAAGTGAAGTTGGCAAACGCCCGCTTCTTTGTCAGCAGTTTTAACTTATATACCTGGAGTGATTTGCCTTCTAATTTAGATCCTGAATTTATAGGTGCAGGTTTGGGTAGTTATCCAAGAACAAAATCGTTCAACTTAGGCTTTAATGTAGAATTTTAACCTCATAAATAAATAAACTTTATGAAAACCACGATAAAATTAATCACTTGTATAGGCATGGTTTTTTGCCTAATTGCAAGCATTACTTCTTGTAAGAAAAGTGTTTTAGATAGACCTCTGGATATAGAGGTAAAAGACTCCCTTGTTTTTGGTTATATTAATTATGCTACAGATTTTGTAACTGATATTTATGCCACTATCCCAAGTGGATATGCAGATTTTTCTGGAACGTTAAACGAAGCAGCTACAGATGATGCCAGACATGGTAATCCTGGTAATGGTGCTTATCGTTTTACTAATGATAGCTGGGGAATTACCATAAACGCTGATGATAAATATTCATCATATTATGCTGGTATACGTAAATGCAACCTATTTTTTAGTAAAATAGATTTGGTTAAATTAAAAGACCATACTGCTGATGTTAAAATAAACGGTTATACCGCCACCGAACAAAAAGATAGGCTTATTGGTGAGGTACTTTTTTTAAGAGCTTATTTTTATGCTGAATTATTAAAACGTTATGGTGGTGTGCCAATAGTAACTAAGGTGCTTGGTGTTGATGATGATTTAGATTTACCAAGAAATACATATGATGAAGTTGTGAAACAAATTTCTGATGATTGTGATGCTGCAATGGCTAAATTACCTACTTCTTATCTTATTGCAGGACCAAGAAGCATATCTGTAGTTAATTATTATGGTAGAGCCACAAAATGGGCTGCACAAGCTTTAAAAGCAAGGGTTTTATTGTATGCTGCAAGCCCTTTAAATAACCCTAGTGGTGATGCTACAAAATGGACGGCTGCCTATACGGCTGCAAAGCCATTTTTTGATGTAACACCAGTAACTCCTACGATGACATTAAACGCAGGAATTGCTGGTTATGAAGCGTTATTTAGAGGCAATACAACTAATTTAACCGAAATAATTTGGTCTAGACCTGCAACTAATTCTAGTACGCCGGAAGTATTAAATTTCCCGATAGGTATTGATGGAAGTTCTGGAGGAGGTATAAATCCTTCACAATCTTTAGTTGATGCGTATGAAATGAAACCATCTGGCAAACCTATTTCAGATGCAACAAGTGGTTATGACCCAGCTAATCCATACTTAAATAGAGACCCAAGGTTAGGTGCTACAATTTTTTACAATGGCGCATTGTTTAAAACAGGAAGAAGTATAGAAACTTTTGATGGCGGCTTAGATGGGCCACAAAAGGTTTATGGATCTTTAACGGGTTATTACATGAAGAAACATTTAGATGTTAACTTAAACCTTACCACAACCCAAGCCAGTCAGCACAATTTTATTTATTTCAGATTGGCAGAAATGCTTTTAGACTTTGCCGAAGCATTGAATGAAGCGCAAGGACCTGTTGCTGATGTTTATACTGCGATTAATAGAATAAGAACGAGAGCTACAATGCCAAATTTACCTGCTGGCTTAACAAAAGAACAAATGCGTGATAGAATTAGAAATGAAAGACGTGTTGAACTTGCTTTTGAAGGGCATAGGTATTGGGATGCTAGACGCTGGAATATTGCAAAGGATGTTTTTAATGGCCCTTTTTATGGGATGAAAATTGTAAAAACTGGAACAACAACCTTTACTTATACTCCTTATCAAGTAGAGACAAGGATATTTAAAGAATATATGAATCTATATCCTTTTCAGCAACGCGAGATTTTGGCAAACCCTAACTTGAAACAAAATTCTGGTTGGACTAAATAGATTTTAGCAACAGAAGAAAAAGCTCTTGATCAAAAGTCAGGAGCTTTTAAGCATTCTATTAAGTTTTAAAAAGCAAAATCCGTTTAGTTATTGCAAAGTTTCGTATGCTACAAATAACCTAATTACCCTAGTTTTATTTTTTAAATACTACTAACCAAATACTTATTCCATTAAGCACACCGTATGAACCAGAGATTTCTTTTATCTTTTTTATTTTCCTTATTAGTGATGAACACATTTGCTCAACAGACTATTTCGATTGTTACTAAGAATAACGTCTTGGTTTTAGAAACTGATAAGGACAATTCTTTATTATCAACCTATGTTGGAAAGAAATTGGCTAATGTTAGTGAATATCCATTGGTACAAACATTAGATAAATATAGACCAGGTTCTGATGATTTGTTTAATAAAAGAGAAGCTTACATAGCCTCTGGCTCTATTAATTTATTGGAACCTGCTTTAACGGTAACACATGGTGATGGAAATAAATCTACGGTTCTTACTTTTTCATCGGTAGAAGAAAAACAGCTTGATGGGAATAGGAAATTGACTAGTGTTGTGCTTAAAGATTTGAAGTACAAGTTTGAAGTGGTGTTGCAGTATTTAGCCTACTATAATGAGGATGTAATTGAGCAATGGACTGAAATCAAACATCAGGAAAAAGGGACTGTAGTGTTGAACAAATATGCATCGGCTAACCTTACTTTAAGTGGTAGAAAGTTCTTTTTGAAAAACCATTATAGTGGTGCTACTCGAGAAATGCGGTCTGAGGAGCAACAATTATTGCATGGCATTAAAACTATTGATTCGAAGTTAGGAACGAGAGCTAATTTGCTTCACTCCTCTTCGTTTATGGTTTCGATAGATGAACCTGCTACTGAAGATAGTGGTGATGTAATTGCTGGTTCGTTAGCTTGGTCGGGCAATTTTAAGCTTGACTTTGAGACCTTTGATGAGTACTATTTAAGAATAACTGCTGGTATTAATAACTTTTCATCGAACTATACTTTAAAAGCGGGTGAGCGTTTTGTGACACCTCATTTTGTGTATACCTACTCATCTGCTGGAAAGGGTTTAGCGAGTAGAAATTTACAGGATTGGGCAAGGAATTATCAGTTATTGGATGGCAAAGGAGAGCGATTGACCATTTTAAATAACTGGGAGACTACGTATTTTGATTTTAATGATGAAAAGCTAAATGAGTTGACTAAGGACACTAAGAAGTTGGGTGTTGATGTTTTTTTATTGGATGATGGTTGGTTTGGGAACAAATATCCTCGCAATGGTTCTACTTCTGGTTTGGGGGATTGGCAATACAATAAACAAAAGTTAAAAAACGGTATTGGTTCTTTAGGTAAGGAAGCTACGGCAAATGGTGTGAAATTTGGCATTTGGTTAGAGCCTGAAATGGTTAATCCGAAGAGTGAATTGTATGAAAATCATCCCGACTGGATAATTAGACAGCCTGATAGAAAAGAATTTTACATGCGCAACCAGTTGGTGCTGGATTTAACGAACCCTAAGGTGCAAGACTTTTTGTATGAAACTGTTGACAATGTTTTTAAGGAGGTTCCGGAGCTTGCTTTTATTAAATGGGATTGTAACTCTTTAATTTATAATGCGAACTCTCCTACTTTAAAGAATCAGGATCATTTTTACATTGACTATGTTAACGGATTAAACAATGTACTGGAGCGAATACGCAAAAAATATCCTAAAGTACCGATGATGCTTTGTGCTGGTGGGGGTTCGAGGGTTGATTATGGTGCTTTAAAATACTTTACTGAGTTTTGGCCAAGTGATAACACGAATGCATACGATAGGATTTTTATACAATGGGAATATTCTTACTATTTCCCTTCTATTGCAGTTGATAATCATATTACGGACATGGGCAACCAGCCTATTAAATTTAAAACTGATGTGGCAATGATGGGTAAATTAGGTTATGATGTTAAGGTAAATGAGTTGAGCAAGAACGATTTGCTTTTTAGTCAGCAAGCGGTGCAAACATATAACAGTTTTAAAGACATTGTTTGGCATGGACAGCAATATCGCTTGCAGGATCCTTATGAAAACAAGGTTGCTTCGATTGCTTATGTGAATGATGCTAAGGATGAAGCTATTGTTTTTAACTATTACGTGGCTACTCTTTTTACTAATGGGGTTTCGCTGCCTATACCACTTAAAGGATTAGATGCTACCAAGAATTATAGGATAGAAGAGATTAACTTATATCCTGGCGCAAAATCGCCGATTGATAATAACAAGATTTATTCAGGTGATTTTTTAATGAAGGTTGGTTTTAATCCGCAGGCAAGTGGAAATAGAACTAGTGTGGTTTTACGCGTAAAAGCGACTAACTAAATTGAATACAATACATTTTAAATTATGCGATACACACACTATAAACTTATACTAACGCTACTATTTTTATACTTAGCAGTTGGTTTATATACACCAATTTTTGCTCAACAAAAGGTAATTCCTTCTTTATTGCTTTGGGATAATAAACCTGCAACGGATTGGATGACTGAAGCCTACCCTATTGGTAATGGAAAAATTGGAGGGATGATTTTTGGCGGAGTAAACCAAGAGCATATTCAATTTAATGATAATACGCTTTGGACTGGGGATGAAAATAGCAGGGGTGCTTATCAGGCTTTTGGCGATCTGTTTATTGATTTCGTTCAGGCTGATAAGACATTTTCTGGTTATCGCCGTGAGCTTAATTTAGCAACAGCTAATCATGTTATTCGTTATGCTCAGAAAGGGGTAAATTATAAGCGAACATACTTTTGTAGTTTCCCAGATAAGGTAATGGTATTGAGGTTAGTTGCTGATAAAAAGGCTAGTTATTCTGCAACTATTCGGCTAAAAGATATGCGAGCTACTTTAACAACCGTTGTTGGGAATAAAATTCAATTTAGTGGCAAATTAGCTAATGGAATGCCTTATCAGGCTACTGCACAGGTTAAAATAGAAAACGGAACTAGTCGTATTGTTGCAGATGAAAGCGGTAATAAGCAATTAAAAATAGAAAAGGCAGATGCGATTACTTTAATTTTTACTGCGGCTACTAATTATAGTAATAAGCGTGAGGATAATTGGAAGGGTGAAGAACCTGCGCCAAAAATTGAACGTGTATTAAAGCAAGCAGTTGCAAAACCGTACGAGGCTTTATTGAAAGCGCATGTGGCGGATTATGAAAAATTGTTTAATCGTTTTTCTTTAAACTTGGGCGTTGCTACTGCAAGCAACATTAATGTACCAACCCATCAGCGTTTAATAAATTATAAGAAAACTGCTGACGCTGCATTGGAGGCTTTAATCTTTCAATATGGCAGGTACTTGTTAATTAGCTCATCGAGAAAGGGTGGCTTGCCTGCTAACCTGCAAGGGCTTTGGAACGAGAGCAATAACCCGCCTTGGGGAAGTGATTACCATTCTAACATTAATATTCAAATGAATTATTGGTTGGCTGAACCGACTAACCTTTCGGAATGCCACATTCCTTATTTAGATTACATTAATAGTATGCGTGAGGTAAGCAAAGTAAATACGCGTAAAGAGTACCCGAATACCCGCGGTTGGACGGTAAGAACTGAAAACAATATTTTTGGCGGGATGAGCTACTTATGGAATACACCTGGAAGTGCATGGTATGCTCAGGCGCTTTGGGAGCATTATGCTTTTACAAATGATAAGGCTTATTTAAGGAATTTCGCTTATCCTATTTTAAAGGAAATCTCTGAGTTTTGGGATGATCATTTAAAAAGAAGACCAGATGGAACTTTAGTTTCGCCATTGGGCTGGTCGCCGGAGCATGGACCTACTGAAGATGGGGTAACACACGACCAACAAATTGTGTACGATTTGTTTACTAATTACATTGAGGCTGCAAAAATATTAGGGATTGATAGTGCTTACAAAAATCATATTTCAGATTTGAGGGTTCATTTGTTGAAACCAAAAATTGGTAAGTGGGGACAGTTGCAGGAATGGGAAACGGATAGAGATGATCCAAAAGATCAGCATAGACATGTTTCTCAGCTTTTTGGTTTACACCCTGGTAAAGAAATTAGTTTTGCTAAAACCCCTGAATTAGCTAAAGCTGCTAAGGTGAGTTTAATTGCTCGAGGTGATGAATCGACTGGATGGTCTATGGCTTGGAAAATTAATTTTTGGGCTAGGTTAAAAGATGGGGATCATGCTTATAAAATAGTGCAAAACTTCATTACTCCTGTTGGTGGTTCGGGTACGGATTACAACAAAGGTGGTGGAATATATGCTAATTTGTTTTGCGCACATCCGCCTTTTCAAATTGATGGAAACTTTGGTGCAACAGCTGGCATTACAGAAATGCTTTTACAAAGTCAGGATGATTTTATTGAACTTTTACCTGCTTTACCTAGTGCTTGGAAAGACGGAGAGGTAAAAGGGCTGGTAGCAAGGGGCAATTTTGAATTGAATATGAAGTGGAGCGATCATAAATTAGTTGCTGCTGTACTTTTAGCTAGAGCTGGTGGTAGTTGTACTGTGAAATATCAAGGAAAAACTGCGGTTCTTAAAACTAAAAAGGGAGAAAGGTATGATTTAATGAAAGTATTAAAATAATTTCAACACTATTTAGTATTTTGTTGTCGAGATGATTACCGATTAAAAAATAGATTAGGTTATGAAAGCAGTTGGATTTAAAACATCGTTACCAATTAATGAAACCACTAGTTTTATTGAGTTTGAAACAGAAATACCACAGCCTTTGGGTCGTGAACTGTTGATAAGGATTGAAGCGGTATCAGTAAATCCGATAGATTATAAAATTCGTCAGAATAGTGCAAAAGAAACTGTTTTAGCTACGCCTAAAATTATTGGCTGGGATGCGGCAGGAATAGTAGAAGCAATTGGTAGTGAGGTTACATTATTCGGTGTTGGCGACAAAGTTTATTATGCAGGCGATTTGAATAAGCAGGGAAGTAATGCGGCTTATCAAGTTATTAACGAACGTATAGTAGGAAAAAAGCCAGTTTCATTAAGTATGGAAGAGGCTGCTGTAATGCCTTTAACTGGTGTTACTGCGTGGGAAATACTTTTCGATCGTATTCGCATTCATCCTGAAAAAGATAAAGGAAAAACTCTTTTAATTATTGGAGGTGCCGGTGGGGTTGGTTCAATCGCTATTCAATTGGCAAAAGAATTGGCTGGACTAACTGTAATCGCGACAGCATCTAGACCAGAAACTATAGCTTGGTGCGAAGAGCAAGGCGCTGATGTGGTGGTAAACCATAAAGATTTGGTTAATGAGGTGCGCAATGCAGGATTTGAATATGTAGATTTTATTGTTGATTTTGCTAGTACTAATTTGTATTGGGATAGCATGGTTGAACTGATTAAACCACAGGGACATATTGCATCTATTACTGGAAGTAATGAACCTGTACAATTAAATTTATTAAAGACAAAGAGTGTTAGTTTTTCATGGGAGTTAATGTATACGCGTTCTATGTTTGAAACAGATGATATGATTGAACAACATCATATTTTAAACAAAATGAGTGAGCTTTTTGATGCTGGTGTTTTAAAATCGACCTTGAATAAAACTTTAGTAGGATTAACTGCTGATAATTTTAAGGAGGCACATCGATTATTAGAATCAGGTAAAACGATTGGTAAAATTGCTATAAAATATTAGAATAAAGGGTGAGCTTTAAACTGAAATTATTTCAGCTCTGCTTTAATTACGATTGACAAAATGTTATCAAAACGAAAGATATTATTTGCATCTGGATTTGCTTTAATAGCAATATGCTTGATTGCTTTTTCACTTTTTTCTGCAGAAAAGGAAATTGATTTTAATTCGCAGGTTAAACCAATTCTCAATAAAAAATGTATTACTTGTCATGGAGGGGTGAAACAACAAGGCGGTTTTAGCGTGTTATTTAGGGAAGAAGCTTTGGCAAATACTAAAAGTGGAAAACCAGCCATCATTCCAGGAAATCCTGATAGCAGCGAGTTTATTAAACGAATAAAATCTGACGACCCTGAAGAACGGATGCCTTACAAGCACCCAGCTTTGAACAATGATGAAATAGATATTTTGAGTACTTGGGTAAAACAAGGTGCAAAATGGGGCAATCATTGGGCGTATGTGAGTGTAAAACCTACGGAGGTACCGGAGGTGGATAATGATTGGGTGCGCAATGATTTGGATAAATTTATTTTTGCAAAACTGGAAGAAAATAAATTAACACCTTCTAAAACTGCCGATAAAGCTACTTTATTAAGAAGGGTAAGTTTAGATTTGATTGGTACTTATCCATCGGAAAAATTAGCGAAGTTTTATTTGAATACTAAAGATGAACAAAAAGCTTATGAGGTACTTGTAGATAGTTTGCTGACTTCGCCTAAGTTCGGTGAGCGTTGGGCAACAATGTGGTTGGATATTGCTCGCTATGCTGACACAAAAGGTTATGAGAGCGATCCTAATCGAAATATTTGGAGCTATAGAGATTGGGTAATTAAGGCTTATAATAAGGATATGCCCTATAATCAGTTTATTACTGATCAAATTGCTGGAGATTTATTTCCAAACCCATCGGATGAACAATATATTGCTACGGCATTTAGTAGAAATACATCTACCAACGATGAGGGCGGCACAAATAATGAAGAGTTTAGAACGGCAGCCGTTTTAGATCGGGTAAATGCAACTTGGGAAGGATTAATGAGTACCACTTTTTCTTGTGTGCAGTGTCATGCTCACCCTTATGACCCATTTAAACATGATGAATACTATAAATTCATGTCGTATTTTAATAATACACGAGATGAAGATGTATCTGCAGAATATCCCCTATTTAAAAAGTTTAATGATAGTCTTCAAAATCAATTCAACAACTTAATTAGTTGGGTTAAAACCGTTTCTGGTAAGGAAAGAGCTGATCAAATGAGTTTGTTTTTAAAGACTGGACAGCCAGCCATCAATTCTACTACGGCTGATGAAATGGTAAATTCGGTAATTGGTAATCATAACATTGCTTTATATTTTAAAAACAATTCGGCTGCGAGGTTAAAAGGTGTGAATTTAGAGGGTGTTGATCAATTGATTTTGAGATATAATTGTACGAAGCCAAATGGAACGATGAGCTTGCATTTAGGTTCGCCAAATGGACCTCTTATCAAATCATGGAAAGCTGACGTTACAAAGGGAAATCAGAATATTAGTATAGATTTTGCTAAGCAAAGCGGTGTAAAAGATGTATACCTAAAATACACGAATGCTTCTGTTAAAAACCCTGATGAATTTATGGTTTATTTCGATTGGTTTTACTTTACAAAGCAGTTTCCAGGTGTGGGTAAGCCAGATTATATATCGTACAAAAAAACATTTATAGACTTAATGAATGTTCAAGTACCCACAACGCCTATTATGGTTGAAAACCCAGAAAGTATGCGCCGCAAAAACTATGTATTTGTGCGGGGTGCATGGACATCAAAAGGTAAAGAAGTAAATGTTGGCGTACCAAAATCTCTAGCCTTCGCTATGCCTAAAAATGCTCCAAACAATAGAATGGGATTAGCTATGTGGCTTACCGATAAACGAAATCCGTTAGTATCTAGAACTATGGTGAATAGATTGTGGGAGCAATTGTATGGAGCTGGTTTGGTTGAAACTTTAGAGGATATGGGTACGCAAGGCATGGCTCCTACTCACCAAGAATTATTAGATTTTATGGCTTACCAGTTGATGTATAAATATAACTGGAGCATTAAAAAAATGCTGAAAGAAATGGTTATGATGGCAACTTATAGGCAAGACAGTAAAGTAACTGAAGAGTTAAAAGAGAAAGACTTGTTTAATAAGTTTTATGCTCGAGGCTCGCGAATAAGGTTAAGTGCTGAGCAATTAAGAGATCAGAGTTTAGCGGTTTGTGGCGTATTAAGTACTAAAATGTATGGTCCACCAGTAATGCCTTGGCAACCTGAAGGGATTTGGTTTTCGCCCTATAATGGCGATAAATGGAGACTTAGTGCTGGAGAAGATAAATATAGAAGAGGAATTTATACCTATTGGAAACGAACTGCTCCTTACCCATCGGCTATTGCTTTTGATGGCGCATCGCGGATAGTTTGCAGTCCACGCCGCATTAGAACCAACACACCTTTACAAGCCCTAGTTACACTAAACGATAGTGTGTATGTTGATTTAGCGAGAAAACTAGCGCTACGCATGGAAAAAGTTGGTGGAAGTACAAGTACATCTAAAATATCAAAAGGATATGAATTGATATTGTACAAACCTATTCCGCAAAATAGATTAAAAGTATTTGAAGATTTATATACAAAAGCCTTTGCCTCGTTTAAAAAAGATGGTGCTAGTGCATCTGCTTTTATGGGCGATAAACAAAAGAAGTATAAACCTGAAGAAGCAGCACTCGTTTTAGTAGCTAATGCGATGTTAAATCTTGATGAAGTAATTACCAAAAATTGATGGATCATGACAAGAGATGAACTAAATGCCTATCGATTAATTAAGGAAGCACAAGAAGCTGAAGCATTGTTGCAATCACGTCGCCATTTTTTAAAAGAAAGTGCAATGGGATTGGGTGCTTTAGCAATGGGTTCGTTATTAGGTGGCTGTGGCAATTTTTTCTCTAGCCCACAAACCAAAATAGCTTATGACCCTGCACATCCTTTGTTGGCTAAATCGCCACCATTTGTTGGTAAAGCTAAAAGTGTAATTTACTTGCATATGGCTGGTGCACCATCTCAATTAGAGTTGTTTGATTTTAAACCAGAACTGATGAAAATGGATGGGCAGGATTGTCCCCCATCTTTATTGGCAGGAAAAAAGTTCGCCTTCATTACAGGAGTTCCAAAAATGCTTGGTCCGCAAGCTACATTTGCAAAACATGGACAAAGTGGTGCTTTGGTAAGTGATAATTTACCGCATTTTTCTACTATGGTAGATGAGGTTAGTTTCTTAAAAGCAGTTAAGACTGATCAATTTAACCATGCTCCTGCGCAATTGTTAGTGCATACGGGTTCGCCACGATTAGGCAGACCAAGTATGGGAAGTTGGGTTACTTATGGCTTGGGTTCAGAAAATCAAAATTTACCGGGCTATGTAGTATTAACTAGCGGTGGTAGTTTTCCTGATGCTGGAAAAAGTGTTTGGGGAAGTGGCTTTTTGCCTTCAGTTTATCAGGGTGTACAATGTCGTAGTGAAGGTGATCCTGTGCTATTTATAAAAGATCCCGATGGGATGAATAGAGATTTAAGAAAAGCATCTATCGAAGCTATCAATAAAGCTAATGAGCAACAATATCAAGAGTATAATGATCCAGAAATATTATCGCGGATAGCTCAATATGAAATGGCTTATCGGATGCAAATATCTGCACCAGAGGTGATGAACATTAATGATGAACCCGCTTATATTCATGAAATGTATGGCACACAACCAGGTAAAGCATGTTTTGCAAATAATGTGTTGCTTGCTCGTAAATTGGTAGAGAAGGGTGTTAGATATGTACAATTATTTGATTGGGGTTGGGATGCGCATGGTGATAGTCCGGGCAATTCATTAAATATTGGATTAAAGAATAAATGCCGCAGTATCGACAGACCTATAACGGCCCTATTGCTCGATTTAAAACAACGTGGTTTATTAGAAGAAACGCTAGTAGTTTGGGGTGGGGAATTTGGGCGTACGCCAATGATGGAGAATCGTAATGGTATACAAAATCCATTTAAAGGAAGAGATCACCATACAGAAGCATTTACGATATGGATGGCAGGTGGAGGAATTAAAAAAGGGTTTACACATGGTGAAACCGATGAAATAGGTTACAGCGCAATAAGCGGAAAAGTTGATGCTTTTGATATTCAAGCTACTATTTTAAATCAGTTAGGTTTTGATCATGAACAGTTTACTTATCCTTTTCAGGGTAGACCATTTAGATTAACCGATGTTGCTGGGAAAGTGATATCGGAGATAGTGGCCTAACTAATTATTGAATGTGAGAATTATTGAATATGAGGATGACCAATGAACAAATGAACTAGTGAACCAATGAACTAAAAGATGAACCAAACCAGAAGAACATTCTTACAAAATACAGCTGTAGTAACTGCAGCATCGCTTTTAGCGCCGATACAAAATATTAGTGCTAATGAATTTAAGAACATAACTGCAAAAGCTGGATATGAATTGTTGTTTATGCAAACCGATTGGGGTTTTGATGGAACCAGAGATGAGTTTTGTGCCGCTGCAAAAAAAGAAGGATATGAAGGAATTGAAGTGTGGTGGACTGATAAACCTGAAGATCAAAAAGAGCTTTTTGATGCTGTGAAAAAACATAAGCTACAAATTGGATTTTTATGTGCAGGAAATCA
Organism: Pedobacter planticolens; assembly: GCF_014172375.1. GTDB lineage: Bacteria > Bacteroidota > Bacteroidia > Sphingobacteriales > Sphingobacteriaceae > Pedobacter > Pedobacter planticolens. The sequence continues at coordinate 987,525 of NZ_WNXD01000001.1, read as the reverse complement.
GTCAAATGCAGATGAACATTTTGCATTGTTTAAAAAGAATTTGGATGCGATTTGTGCAAATGCTTATCAAAAACCAGTATATGTAAATTGCCATTCAGGACGAGACTATTTTACTTATGAGCAGAATAAGCAGCTTATAGATTATACCACTGCAAAAACAAAATCATCTGGTATTCCTATTTATCACGAAACTCATAGGAGTAGAATGATGTTTGCTGCACATGTAACTCGTAATTTTGCAGAAAAGAATGCAGATCTACGCTTAACACTAGATATTTCGCATTGGTGTGCGGTTCATGAAAGTTTACTAGGCGATCAAAAAGAAACCATAGATTACTTATTGAAAAGAGTTGATCATATCCATTCTAGAATAGGACATCCTGAAGGGCCGCAAGTAAATGATCCAAGAGCACCAGAGTGGGAAAATGCTGTAAAAGCACATTTAGCATGGTGGGATAAAGTAATTGCTTACAAAAAAGAAAAAGGAGAAAGAATGACAATCCTTACCGAATTTGGTCCGCCAGATTATATGCCTACTTTGCCTTATACGCGTCAACCTGTTGCAGACCAGTGGGCAATAAATGTTTATATGATGAATTTATTAAGAAAGAGATATCAGTAAAAAGATGTTAGAGTTTTTTGGTCGCTTTCACCCTGTTTTTGTGCATCTCCCTATTGGGATTTTGCTTCTTGCTTGCATCTTTATTCTTTTATCGTTCAGTGCAAAGTTTGTTAATTTAAAACATGCTGTTCCTATCATGTTGTTGCTTGGCGCATTAAGTGCTGTTGTTTCTTGCTTAACAGGATATTTTTTATCCAATAGTGGAGATTATGATGGTAAACTAGTCAGTAATCACCAATGGATGGGTATTAGTGTTGCTGTTTTATCCATTATTTTATTTGCAATTTATAAGAAAGTAAAATCTAATGCAGTATTGGGTACAATTTCTGTAATCCTTATTGTATTGATTTCTATAACCGGTCATTTAGGTGGTTCCTTAACGCATGGTTCTGATTATTTAACTGCTCCATTAAAATCAGGGAATACAAAAAGTGGTGCGGCCATTCCTCCTATTCCGAATGTGCAAGAAGCCTTTGTTTATCAAAATGCTATTCAGCCTTTATTAAAAAACAGATGCTACAGTTGTCACGGTAGTGAAAAACAAAAAGGCAAATTGCGATTGGATGAAGAAGTCTATATTTTAAAAGGTGGCGAAGATGGAAATACCATTGTGAGGGGCAAAGCTGAAGAAAGTGAACTGATAAGACGATTGTTACTTCCTTTGGATAACAAAGATCATATGGCTCCGAAAGAGAAGCCACAGCTGACTGAAAATGAAATTAAGTTATTGAAATGGTGGATAGATAATGGTGCTGATTTTAAGAAGAAATTTAAAGATTTGCCTCAACCTGAAGGAATTAAATCGGTTTTAACAGGTTTACAGAAAGGCGAAAGTACACAAGAAGTAGCTAAATCTAATGATATCCCTACTGAAGAAGTGGATATGGTTGATCAAGAAGTATTGAAAAAATTCACTGCTAAAGGTGTTACTATATCCCCTATTGCACAAAACACAAATTATTTGTCGGCGAATTTTATCAATGCAGACGCGATGGGGAAAGATGTTTTAGACTTGATAAAATCGATAGAAAAACAATTGCTTTGGCTTAAGCTAGAGAATAAAAAAGTAAATGACCAAACTCTGAGTGCATTTAAAAATTGTAAAAATCTAACAAGGTTAAATCTAAATTATACTTCTATTACTGATGCAGGTTTAGCGCAGTTAAAAGGCTTAGATCAATTACAGTCATTGAGCTTGGTTGGTACAAACATCTCATTAAAAGGTATTGAACAATTGAAGCAGCTTAAGAATTTAAAGTTCTTGTATGTGTATCAAACTAAGGTGAGCAAAGCTGATTTAGCGAGCATTAAAAAACTATTGCCAAAGGTGAGTTTAGATACTGGAAATTATAAGATTCCATTTTTAGCTAAAGATACGATTGTAGTTAAGGCTTTATAAAATAGCTATACTGTAGCTAAAGGCAGAGAAATGAAAAACTTGGAACCTTCTCCTAGTTTACTTTCAAAACCAATTTTGCCTCCAAGTCGTTCTATAAATTCTTTGCACAAAACTAGGCCTAAACCAACTCCCTTTTCGTTATTGGTACCATAGGTTGGCGCTGCTTTGATAGAAAAAATGTCTTCTTGATCTATTGGGGCAATTCCTTTTCCATTATCATTAATTGTGATTTTACATTCGTTGTTAATGATTTCCGCATTGATATTGATTAATCCACCAGTTGGTGTAAATTTTATCGCATTGCTGATAAGATTACGTACTACTAGCTGCAACATATCTACATCTGTCATTATTATTAGCTGTGGAGGGATAGTATCTACGAATGTGATGTATTTTTTGGTGGCTTGAATTTTTTCTAATGCTATGGTATTGGCTAGTACTTGTAATACATTTACTGCTGCTAGTTGCACAATAGCTCCTTCCATTTGTGATTTGGACCAGCTTAGTAAATTAGAGAGCATGGTAATGGTGTGCATGGTGGAATTTTGTAGCGATTTCTCGAGCATACTACGTTCTTCGTTGCTCAACGCATTTTCTTGCAGTAAAGTAAGGTAGTTTTGAATATTCATTAAAGGTGATTTCACATCGTGTGAGATGATAGACATCAACTTATTTTTCTCCATGTTACGCTGTTCCAATTCGTCTTTCTGTTGTAAGATCTGCTTTGTTTTTTCTTCGGCTGCTTTGCGTTCTAGATCATAACTGCGTCTTATAAATCTGATAATGATATAAATAACGAATACGGGCATTGGAAAGGCTGTAATTCTATCAATAAATTCTCCTTTGCCTGCTGTAAATGGGTGCTGTATTAGATGAGGATAATAATATTCGACAGTGTGCAGCGCTAGAAAACATAATAAATAAATGATTAACCACCTTAAGTGCTGTTTATATGGCGAAATGGTAAGTATCACTAACAAATATGCTGGCCAAATTAAATCGGTTGAGCCATGTATGCCTGAGTTTGTAAAATAGTTAACGCCAAAAATTAACAAGCCAATTATACCAAACAGTGTATTGTTGTGTGGTTTGCTATGAAACCTTGAATAATAGTATTGATAGAAGAAGAATAAGCCGATTAAGAAGGCTGAGATTGAGCCGACATATAGGCCTGCGAATAGATTATAGGGTGTGTATATAATTGCTATTGCTATTAAGCCAATACTTAGGGAATGAAATATCCTACTTTCTAAAGAGAATTGTGCTGGTTGTCCAATTAGTTGTGTCCAAACGGTTGATTTTTCAGTTACAGCTTGGGCTTTTAGAAATTTGAAATTAATTAATTTCGGCATGGATAGTTAGAAAGGATGATGGCTTGGCGTATTTAGATACACAATTATAGCTAAAATATGTGGACTTGATAAAATCTAATGGTAATTACTGAGGGGAGTACATCAAAAATATACTAAATCACAGATTATCTATAGCCACATCAAAACAAGTCGATTGTTAAGGTATTCTTTAGGTCTTGTTAAGGTCATGTTCGAGAAAAGCAGTGTTTTCTCGAAGGAGTCTCGAAGGAGTCTCGAACAAGACCTTAACAAATACACATGCTACATCTTTTCTAAAACCAACACTACCTTATTAAAATCTGAAGCGGAATTAATGATTTTTCTAAATGCTTCGTATTGGGTTATTGGGTATTGGGTATTCCGATAATCTTCTACAACGTTTATTGTTAAGATATTTCCGTTAAGTTTATAATCGGATACAAAACCCATTGTTTGTTCGTCTTTATCTTTATAAATTTCGTTTAATTTTAAATCTTTTAGGTTCTTTATTGTATAACCTTCTGGTATAATGAGATTAATTTTCCTATCTAAAATGTGTGCGTACTCAATGTTCATAGGAAATTGTCGTTCTTTTTCTTGGTACATTTCTACTTGGGTACCAATTGCTTGTCCAATTTTTATTAGAAGCTTGTTACCTGCGTTTTCTATTAACTCGCCAGATTTTGTTTTTACATTTAAGGTTATTGGTTGATTATCATTTGCTTTTTCAAATTCTTGATTGGTTATTTTTGAGGATAGCACGTTTTCTGAACCGGTTAGCATTTTTGCTAGTTGTTTGATGATGTTTTGTTTGACTTCATCATTAGCGTAATTGAAAGCATCTCGCATATCTACGGCTGCGTACCCAGAGTAAGACTGTGTGGCATCGATTTCAAGTGAATCTAGCTTTTTACTTAACTGAATTGTACTTTCGATTACATGTACGGTTTTGCTGTAGTGTTGTAATTCGATATTTCTTACTTCGGCTAATGCGGTAGATACGCTTCCTAAAGTGGTGGTGCGCAAAAATACTCCGTTGGTATTGCCCCATACTGGAGGAATCCAAGGGTAGCGAAAATCTGGTCTTGTTGGGGCGATAAACTTATTTTGTGTAGGGAAAAAGAATAAGCTGTAATCACAGTTATTCCAATTTTCAAATGTGCGATCAATAGTAGAACTGGTTCTATCTCCTACTACAACATATTGATATTTAACGCCTAAATTTTGAAAAATAGCAGTATAAAGTCGCATTATACCTGTTTGACCAGCAATTTTATTTTTAATGATAACTGAAATAGCGTTTGATTCTTCATCATTCAAATCTTCGTTATACGTGTATTTTGTTTTGATGTAATTTTCTACTGCAATCAATTTTTTAGTTTCATCTGGAAGTTTATCCCATCCGTTTTCTTTACTAATTGTAGCTACTAGCGCAATATCTTTAGTTGTAACATCTGCTGTGTACATTTCGTAGATACGACGTCCAAAATCATTCCATGTAAATAATCGTTCTCCTTTACGGGCTGCATCATTATAGGCTAGTTTAAATTCTACGTACTTAATGTTAGCGTCGTAAAAAGCATATTTTTCTTCATCTACTCCTGCTGTTTGTTTCTGAATACATTTTACAGAACGTTTTCCGGCCTCGACTGAATCTTTGGGTGTCCATTCGAAATTGAAAGGTTTTAGTTCGAACCTAAGTCGCTCAGGGCAAATAATTTCAAATGATGTTTCTAATTGCGGTATATCAATTTGCAGGTTTTCTCTTCCCATATAGGAAACAGGTCTTTTTATAGTATAAGCATATTCTATTTCGCACCCTTTTTCAAGTCCTTCCATAGCAAAGATTTTATAAACACTTCCATCCTTTTCTTTATAATCTTTAATATCTGCTTTATTTAATTCTACTGTTTTACCGCTTGCGAGAATGGTTCTTGCTCGAACATCTACAATATCTGAATCGTCGGTAACGCTGATGTATATTTTGTTGTATCGTTCTACTGCAGCATCATCATTAACGTGAACTATTTTATGGAGTGTATAATATTTTTCAACGTCTCCTTTAGCGTTATCTGCATATTCTATGCGGCGAATATCTTTAATAATTAGTGCAGATTCTTTCTTGTATTTAGCATCAAAAGAATGAATAACTGGTTTGGAAGACCATGGTTCTATTTTAACTGTTGGTTGTTGGGCATTGCAAATTTTAACTGAAACAAGTAAAATAAAGAGTATAAGTAGCGGTTTGTTCATAGCGTTATATTTTTGAAAGGCTTAAGGTTTCTTTGTACATTGGAAATAGGTTGTCGAGCATTTTATTCCAAGCTTCAAATTTATCTTGGGTAAGCATTAATTCGTTATTTGTATACTCTTGGATAAAAATTAGTTGATTACCTTTTTGTTCGTAAGATAGGCTGAAGCTCATTGCTTCTGAATTGTAGGTTTGTCCTTTTGGTAAATAGGTTAATTTATAGCCTTTGGGTAAGTTTAATATGGTTACGTATTTTTTAACAAACTTAAAATCATGTGCTATTGGAACATTTCGTTTGAGGGTTTCAATTTTTGAGTTTTCGAAAAAGCGAAAGAGATTTAGGTTAAGGTAGTACTCGTCTCCTACTTTGGTACCATATCCTGGTAAAGTAAAGTTACCTTCCCATGCAATGTGGCTCGCAATAGGTTTCCTATCAATAGCAAATGAATCTAGATTAAATTTATTTGTTCCACGCATAAATTCACCTTTCATGTGTTCGTTAAGGTTTTTCTCGCCCCAATACATTAAACTAGCATATGCTTCGGAGGCAAAATAACCTTTTAAATTTTGTGTGATACGACCTTTAATACCGTTTGGAATAATATCAACCCATGTTGTATCTACAAGTTCATTTTGATTTTTTTGGACTGTTGGAACGGTAGTAATTTTATATTCTTTATCGTTTATTGCAATCATTGCTTCCTTATCTTGAATATGGGAAGATGGGGTACCAAATACGCAGGTAGGATCTGTACCATCTAGATAAATATAGTTGCCGTTTAATTTGATGGCGCAAATCATGTGATTGCTGACTAATGGTAGCGGTGTTGTACTAAATTTGTATGGAATATTTCGGGTTCCTATCCAGGTATAATATGCATCTATACCTGCAACTTTCATCATTTGGGTTAAAATACTCGACATATCTTTACAATCGCCAAAACGACGGGTGCATACAAGCGCAGCTTCTCTTGGAATAAATCCTCCCATACCGTCTTCAAAAGCTACATATTTTATATTCTGTTGAACCCAGTTGTAGATTTTACGGGCTTTCTCTTCGGTTGTTTTTAAATTGGTGGTAAGTGAATCTGTAATGTGTTTTACTTGTGTGCTTACATTAGTATTTATGTCTTTTATGTAGCTATAATTTAATGCATATAGGTCATCACTATTAGATAGGTACGAAATCTTTTTTCCTTGACTATCTTTATAACTATCTATATAAAAAACTACGTGTGGTGAGTACCATGCGTATCCAGGAGCATCTCCATATGCTCTATCTGCTGTGCAATTTTTAAATTTAAAAGAGTAGATGGTATTGCGTTTCCCTTTGTCAATTGTAACGATGATATTGGCTGTATCAAGCCCTTTCTTTTGGTATTTGATGAATATATCATTTGCCACAGTTAATTTTAACTCACTGTTGAGCACAGGCAAGTAACTTCTGAAATAGTGTGTTGGTAATAAGTGTGCATCTTTATTTACCCAAGAAACATCTAGCGAACCAATGGCATTAGGTTCAATAGAAGGGTAATTGAAAGACATTTTTTTTAAATCATCATAAAAAACAAAATCTTGTTTATCTGATGTTGTTTTGAAACTGTTTACTTTGATTACTTTGTTGCTTGCTGTACGTGTTTGTGCTGAATAATTGATAAGTTCACGAAAAAAGCTGTGATAAAAACTAAATGAGCCTACATAATTTGCTGCATTTTCAGTTAAAAAGGCAATGCTTTCTTTTTCTCTACTTTCTACATATGGTTTATCTTCTTTTAGTACGAATGTGTAATCGACTAGCTTATCTACAAACACTGCTTTTTCGCTTGGATATTGCTTACGAAGCTCATCCATATTTTGTGCTTTTAAAGAAAATATACTAAAAGAAAGTGTGAGGAAAATAATGAGCTGTACTGGTATATGTTTATTCATACTTAACAGATTTAAGTACTCCTTGTTCGTAATTTTTTGTTTGTAACAGCTTACCATTTTCATTATAGATTTTAACAGGACCCTGAATTACACCATATTCATAATTAGTTTCTCGTTTTATAGATCCATTTTCATTATATGTTTTACATAGACCATGTTCATTATCGTTCAAATAGTTAAAATCTGTTTTAATTTTACCACTCTCATAATAAGTTTTAGCAGCTCCTTCTGATACATTGTATTCCAAATGTTCATCTGAGAGTAGGTTTCCATTTTCGTAATATACTCGATCATCGCCATGTCTTTCGCCACCCAAATAGGTACATTCTCGTGATGGCTTTCCGTTAGCGAAAAATGCTTTTACTACCCCCATTGTATTATTGATAGGCATTTCGTTTTGTAATTTCCCGTTACTATCATTAAAAGAATAAGAGACAGCTAAATCATCATTAAATAAAATTTGATAGGCTAAAGCTCCTTTTGGATCGTACATTTTACCATATCCTTGGTAAAGGTCATCCTTTATATAGGAAACGTATTTTTTATTTCCATTCTCAAAAAACCTAGTGTATTCTCCATTTAATTTATCGCCACTGTAATTATACGTTCGAGAAATTTTACCATCTTCATCGTAAAATTTCCATACCCCTATTTTTTCTCCATTAGCATATTTGCCTTCCATAGATTTTATACCACCATGTAGATAATTAACATAAGTACTATCTAACAATCCGGATTTATAATAAAAAATGCGTTCAGGACTTCCATCAAAATAATAGGATTTAAAGACACCATCAAATTCTCCATTTTTATAATTTGTTTCTGCCATTAACTTACCATTTGGATGTAATAACTTGAATTTGCCTTGACCTTTATCGAAAATATCGGTTGCGATTACTTTTCCTTGTTCATCATAATTCGTAACTTCTTCTAGCCATCCTCTGTAATATTTATATTCAACTGATTTTTGTCCGTTAGCGAAATATTCTTCCTTATAACCATCTATATCACCAGCTAGGTAATATTGGGTAGAATTCAATTTACCATTTTCATTATAATAAGACCAAGGTCCTTGGTACTGATCTTCAACCATCCACCCTTCCGTTTCAATGTTTCCATTCATATAAAAACTAGTATAATAACCATTGGTTTTATCATCAGTCATTGTAGTTTCTGATTTGATTTTTCCATTTTGGTAATAGGTTACTACTTTTCCATCTATCAAGCCATCTTTATAATTAAGTATCTGATTAATTTTACCTGAATTGTAATAAATAGTATCAAGACCATTTAATACACCAGCTTTATAAGTTAAGCTAGATTTTTTAAGTCCATTATTTCCATAGGATATTAATTTACTAGTTTCACCATTGCTGATCAGAGAACTTAGTGCGTTACCAGATTTATCTAAATATGAAGCCTTCACTAATGCACCGTTTTCATAAGTGCGTTTAGAGAATATTTTGCCGTCTTTATAGTATTCTAAAAGCTCTCCATCTATTTTGTCTTTTACTGCATTGTAAGTGGATGATAGCTCTCCAGTTGGATAATACTCTTTGTGAGGACCATTCTCTATTCCGGCATGCCTTTGCGAAGACTGCTTAATTTTTCCGTGATCATCATAATACTTCCACTCTCCTTCGGTAAGATCCTTTAAAAAATTTCCTTCTGTAACTAAAATACCCTGATTGTTATATTCCTTATAACTACCTTCTGCTTTTCCGTTTATGTATTGTACAACAGATTTCAACTTTCTATTTTTAAAATATGCCTTTTCATTGCCGTTAAGTGCTCCAGAAGTATAGTTTTTCTCACTTTCTAAATCACCATTATTGTAGTAGTTTTTTTCTTCTCCATCTAATTTACCTGCTTTGTAATTGGATACACTCTTAATACTACCACCATAAGTATACACTGTTATAGTACCTTGAAGTTGTCCGTTTATATAATTTTCAACTGAAGATTTATTGCCATTCGCGAAATAATATTCCTGCTGCCCAGCAAGTTTACCATTTAGGTAATTTTCTTTTGCTTTAATTGCTCCTTTATAATTGAACCAAGTCCAGCTGCCACTGCGTTGACCAGAACTATTAAATATGCCTTGACTTTTGATGTTACCACCTGGATAATATCCAGTCCAAGCACCTAATAAAATTTTTCCTGTTTTTGAAAGTGTACCTCTTCCTAATAGCGCTCCATCTTCATAAAAAAACCTTGTGCTTGTTGTATCTCGTTTTTTCAACATTAATTCGCGTGTAGATTGAATGAGATCAAAATAAACACTCGCCTCACCTGTAAAAACATCTATCTGCTTTTTGTTTTTTTCAACATAAGCCTCAATTGCAGGAATTTTAACATTTGAGAACATGTGGTTAATCATTAAGTCAAACTTTTTATCAGCATATACTTTCTTCAGAAATGGAAGGTAATACTGAGTCCAAAAATCAGAATCATCATCTGTATATTCCAATTTTTCTATCACTGCTTGAATTTGCCTACTAATAGGATCATCTACTTGTGTTAATATTTCATACGATTTATTGAGTGCTATTTTTGAGAATATCACATCTTCTACTGCTTGATAATTGGCATTAGGATATGTTTTTCGGTTGTTTTTAAAGTTCAATATCTCATCTGTATTAACTGATATTTGTTGCAGCATATTTATAGAACTTTGTGCAAATTTCCCTTTGGGAGAGAATAAAAGGTAAGACATGTAACTGATATACGCTGGAACTATTTTCCCTTGAAGTACTGCTGAGAGAGCTAAATGATAATGAGCACTGTATGTATAAGGATTAATTAAAAGCGTTTTTTGAAACCATTGTTCAGCTACCTCAGGTTTTTCTAACCTTAGATAAACCACACCTTTGTTGAAATATAGCATGCTAAACTCTGGATATTTCCCAAGCCCTGTGTCGAAAATCTTTATCGCCTCGTCATATTTCCCCATATCAAGCAGTAGACTTCCATATGCATTATAGATATCGGGTCCGAATTCATGATTGGTTTTTACAAGTAATGCTTGCTGACAATATTTAACTCCTTCGTTATACTGACTATCGGCACGGCATACCAAAGCTTTTTTAAGTAGTACAGATACATAATTGGTATCACTTCGGCTAACTTTATTAAGGAGAGCCAATGCAGGTTTAAACTGGCCAGAATCAGCAAGGGCTAGGCTTTTAGTAATGATATCGCCAGAATTTATAATTTCTGATTTTTGCGCAAGAGAGAATTTTGAAAGAAAAAGAAATAATATTAGTACTATTAAATTACGGGTTTTCATGAAGGGGCGTTAGTTAAACCTAAAAATATAGTTTTTTTTAAAAATTCAAAACAAAGACTACTAATTTATTTTGTTTTGTTTATTATGGTTTACAAATAGCACCGATTACGTATGTTGCAGAGGGAAAATAAAACTCGAAGATTTTATTTGAGGAAATATGTGGAGAGGATTGAATTAGCTTATTGAAACCTAAATGGATAGTATAGTGCAAAAATTCAATCTCTGATTTTTTTAAACTAATTCGCTAATTTACTAACGTCCTAGTTTGTTATTATTTAGGTTTAATCTAAGCCCGACAGAAAGGCCAACCGAGTGAAGCTTGACACTACCGTAACCTATATCTCTTAAGGGAAGTTTGTAATAGGGTTGAACCATTACCCCTATTCTCTGATTAAGCTTGCGCTCGTAAGTTGCATTTAAATTTAAGATGCTAAATAAATATGTTTTACTATTTGGAACTTCATAGTTTTTTGAGGCATATTGTACTGGTTCAAAGTTATATTGGTAATTTTCATGAAGCATGAAATATGATGAAAGTCCGGTACCAAATGATAGTACATTGTGCTCGTTTTCGAAGAAACGATAATCAATATTTAAGGGTAAATCGAACATTTTACAAACCACATTTATACTTGTTGGAACGTATTTAGTAGCATATGGATTACTGCCATACGCAGAAATATAGCTATTAAAATTACCTTGATACGGCTTGTTAGAATAAATGAGACCAGTTTGAATAGTTATTTTTTTAGAGATACTCACATTTAATAGTGCTCCATAATTATTGCCGACTTTAGCTTGCCCTAAAGAACTAGTACCATTCAAATCAGATGAAGCAACAGCACTAATAGCGAATAGTATTGGACGTTTTGTTTTCCCTGTTTTTGGTTTTTTGATTTTTTCAGGTTCAACTATTGAAGAACTCGAATCGGTAGGTAATACGGCATCTATCACCACTTGTGTAGTATTAACGTTATTTGCAACTTGTTGTTGAACGACAACACTGTTATTAATTTCAGGTGATACAGCTGCAATAACAATTGCTGCATTTGCTTCTTCTTTTTTTGCAGCAGGAACTGTTGAAGCTATACTATTTTCTTCCGTATTTTGTTGGGTGTTTAAATTTTGAACCAGTTGTTTTGTTGGAACAGAAACTTTGTGTTTTTTAGGAATTGAATTATGAGTTAATAACGTTTTTTCTAGCGATAATTCATTATCATTTTTTTGCGTTTCGGACTTAAATATTGGTTGATTTGATATTTTATCATCACTTTGTTTTACTTTTTTTACAGTTGCTGGATTGTTATTTAAGTCGGTTGAACCAAAAAACCACCAACCAAATGCAAGTAATAGCATAGCAGCTATTCCACTCCCAATACGTAACCAGCGTAAAACCACTCGATTCTTATCTTTTTTGTCAAGACGAGCTTCAAGCGCCATCCAATCTTCTTCATTATAAGCGAAGATATTCTCGGCATCCTGAAGCCTTTTCTTAAAAAGGTGATCCAATTCTTTATCTTCTTCTTTCATTGTCTATATTAACTATTCTATGCACAACCAATTGATATAATCGGTGTAAAATCTTCACCTGTTTCTCTGTAATACTGAATATTTTTAGCTGATTCATCTATAGTAATGATCATCTGCTTCAATTTTTTTCTCGCTTTGTGTAAATTCGATTTAGAAGTTCCTACACTTATGTCTAAACGTGCTGCAATTTCTTCATGTGTATAGCCATCTATTGCAAATAAATTAAACACGGTTTGATAAGCTGGTGGAAGCTGTTGAACCATGGTTAACAAATCGGCATAATTAAGGTTACTATCACAAAGATTAACATGTCCAATATCATCTACTTCATCAATATCAAGTACATGAGCAGTTCTTAAATTCGACCGATAATTATCTATGGAAGCGTTCATCATAATGCGGCCAAGCCAAGATTTAAACTCTCTAGTCTGATCAAATCGATCTATATGAGTAAATACTTTTAGGAAACCTTGATTTAAAACTTCTACTGCTTCACTTCGGTTGTTGGTATAACGAAGACAAATACCCATTGCGTAACCATAAAATGATTTATAGAGCAATTGTTGAGATTTTCTATCCTTTCTTAAGCAATTTTTAATAAGTAGTAGTAATTCTTCATCCATAGTGGATCGGCTAAAGGTTTAACAACACCAACTTTACTTACTATTACGGGCAAAGACTAATAAAGGTTGCCGCCCCTAACGGTTATTTTTTAGGATTACTAAAATTAATTTTAGGTAAAGGCAACCAAATTGCAGTTTAATACGATATACCTAATATCAAGAAGTATAAAATGATTCCTGTCTCCATTGTTATCATCACCAAAAACGAAGCTGCACTAATTGCAAACTGCATTACTGCATGTAAACCTATTTCTGATGATATAATTATAATTGATAACGACAGTACAGATTACACCCCTAAAATTGCTGAAAGTCTTGGATGTAGAGTGTTTTTAGAAAATTGGGATGGTTACGGTGCGAATAAAAATAAAGGTGGTCTTCTTGCAAAATACGATTGGATACTAAGTATTGATGCAGATGAAATACCAGATGCAGAGTTGATTACTGCACTTCATCAATTGTCGTTTAATGATTCAAAGGTTGTGTATGACATTAAATTCAAAACATACTTTGGCAAAAAAATAATACAGTATGGAAGTTGGGGAAATAATCATAAAATTCGTTTATTCAATCGAATTCATGTAAAATGGTCTAACTCTAAAGTTCACGAAACGCTTTTACTTCCAAATTTCACTAATATTAAAAGACTAAAAGGTCATATTGATCATTTTACGGTTCAATCTGTACAAGAATTTTATCAAAAAGCCAATCATTATGCAAATTTAAGTACCGAACAATACTTAATTAATAACAAGAAAAACGTGTTTTTAAAGCTTTATCTTTCTCCTATATTCGGTTTTATCAAAAATTATATTATCCGGCTTGGCTTTTTAGATGGCGCAGAAGGACTGGATATTGCTCTTATTACCTATAAAAATACTTGGTCGAAGTATTATCGTTTAAAACAACTTCAACGTAAATTAGATTCCCTTAGCACTAAAACGCATATCATAAAAGATTTTGATATGGAATATAAATAACTTGAAAAACAAGCTACTCCAAAATCTATCAGCAAATACTGCACAACTACTCGTTAATCAACTATGTGGGTTAATTATATTTTATATATTATCTACACAATTGGATAAAGCTAGTTTCGGTAAAATTAACTTCGTTTTAGCCATTATGCTGATGGCTTTTAATCTGCTTACTTTAGGAATTGATCAGGTTTTGATTAGGAAAATTGCATCCAATCATGAACTCAAAAACATTCTTTCGCTCTATTTTTTACATGTTTTATTAACTGGATTTTTATTTTTCATAGTTCTAGTACTGTGCAGTTTTTTCTTCGACCCAAAAAATGAAATTTATCCAATACTACTAGCCATTGGCGTTGGTAAACTGTTAATTTATTTTTCTACCCCATTTAAAACATTGGCAAATGGACTCGAAAAATTTAAACTAATGGCTTACATGCTAATCATTTCCAACGTAACCAGAAGTTTAGCACTACTAATTTTGGCTATTTTTAAAATAGTTACGTTAAAGGAAACTGTAATTCTTTTTGTTTTAGGCGATCTCACCGAATTCATTGTTTGCCTCTATCTTTTCAAAAGAAATATAAAAGTTCCCTTAAGTGTTTCGTTAGAAAAAAAGACTTACTTCAATTTATTGCGTGAAGCCATGCCGCAAACTGGAGTTGTAATTTTAACATCAGTTATGGCTCGATTAGATTGGATTTTTATCGGAGTGATGATTTCTGCGGTAAAATTGGCTGAATATAGTTTTGCCTATAAAATTTTTGAGATTGCCACTCTTCCTCTTTTAGCAGTAGCGCCGCTTTTATTACCACGATTTATTAAAATTTTTAATACACATAATTACTCAACAGATAAATTTAGATTACTAGTAAAAGCAGAGCTGATTATAGCAATGGTAAGTTGTTTGTTTCTTAACGTTCTTTGGCAGCCAGTTATTGATTTTATAACTGATGGTAAGTATGGAATCGTTAATGTTAATACTATTTTTCTCCTTTCATTATGCATTCCATTTCTTTATCTAAACAATTTTTTATGGACGATTTATTTTGCTCAAGGAAGGATGAAAATGATTTTGTTTGGCTTTATCATTTCATTTTTGACGAATTTACTCCTTAACATTATACTTGTTCCTTACGCTGGCAACGAAGGAGCAGCTATCTCTTTCTTGGTTGCAACTATAGTTCAAACCATTTATTACTTGTCTAAAAATCAAATAACAATACTAAATTCAATCTTGAAAGATCTTGTGATTTTTTTAACTTTTGCTCTTTTTAGCGGATTTTTATTTAGATATCTGCAAGTAGATTATCTTTTAAATCTTATACTCTCTTTATTGGTTTTTATTAGTTTATTGATTGCTACTCGCCAAGTTAAATGGAGCGATCTTAAAACCATTGTGCATACTTTTAAATTTAATTAGCTTCTCCTAAAAGCAACCTTTTACTAAGCTAAATCGTATGAGCAAGTAGAGAATAGTAGATCAAAATTTAGATAAAACCAAACAAGCTATTCTCCTTATAAAAAAGGATGAACATCGGTTTAACTCGCATCAATTTCAAAAAATTAAAGACGCTAATTGACTGGAAGTTGCTGGTTTTATTATTGTTTTTTTTGGATGTGAAAATGGCCATAAAGGTTCCTGCAATTGTACTGGTTTATGTATTACAACCAAATTTTAATTTCGGTTTTAAGCTAAAAAATCCACGACTTCCTCTTTTTTATCCTTTCATTAGTGTATTGGCGATAGTAGCCATGGTGATAAATAAAAGCTACCAAAACTCAAATTACTTTTTAGTACTATTTACTGGCATAGGATTTTGGCTATTGTGTGTATTGGCAATTCATCAGGTGAAACTTACGGTAGAACAACAACAGCCAAAGGTTATTCACCAAACGATAGTTGTATTTTTCATCATCAATGCTTTGTTTTCGGCACTTAATCTATTCAAGATTATTTGGGAAATCGGCGAAATTAATCCATATATCTATCAGGGATTATTTCAAAAATACTTTATGGGAACTGGAGATTACATCAAAGGCGTAACGTTCGATACCTCAACAACTAATGCTATTTTGAATACCGTTGGTGTAATTTATTTCCTGATAAAAAAGCAATATCCCATGTTAATTCTGTGCATGGTTGTATTAATTTTCACAGCAAGTAATTTTTCAAATATTATGCTTATTGGCATTCTGACAGTACTTTTTGTTTTTAAAAGTAGTCGAGATCAAAAAAGCATGATTGTAATCTGCTTGTTTTTGTTGGTCGTGTTTATGGTCAAAATATCGCCACAGAACAATAAATATGTGAATGAAACTTTCGAAAGAGTTTTTGATAAGAATTGGGATGAAAAATTAAGTAATGTACAAACTAAACCTATTCCACTAAGAGAAAAGCCTGATTCAATTCTTACTCAAGAAGAGAAAAGGGAAAAATTTGTAACGCTGTATTTGGATAGCCTCAATCTTTTACAAAACCCCATTAAAGTAAGTCTTGCAAAAAACAATAAAACACTAATCAAGGATGAGCATGGTCGAATTTTATTACCACAAGACAGCATTCATACTCCAACGTTTCAGAGCATTAAAGTTCCATTGAAAATACAAGAACCAATGTTGCTTTTTATCGAAAAAAACAGTGCTTCTTTACCTTATTCCTCAAAGCGAACTCCAATCCCATCTTTTCCAGGCAAAGCAGTTGGTCTTTTGCAATCAGTTCATTTTTTCATTAGTCATCCCTCAAAAATTATAGTAGGAAATGGAATGGGTAACTTCTCTTCTAAATTAGCTTTCAGAACTACCAATTTAGGAATCACAGGTAATTACCCAAAAAAATATGCGTACATCAATGAGGATTTCCTGGTTAACCATCTCGATATTTATCTTTATTTTTTTAGCAAACAATCTGGTTATCACTCTATTACAAACAGCCCATTTTCTGGATATGATCAATTACTTTCAGAATATGGAATAATTGGGTTACTACTTTTCTTTATTTTTTATATCGGTTATTTCTTAAAGGATTTCCGAAAATTAACCTATGGAATTCCATTGCTATGTTTATTGTTAGGCATTTTCTTTATTGATTATTGGTTTGAACAACTCTCTGTTTTAATCTTATTTGAGTTGATGCTCTTGTTAAATATCAAAGAAAGTTCGCTTCAAGCTACAGGAGGATTAGCAAATGAATAATCCAAAAATTACTGTCCTTATGCCGGTTTATAATACCGAGAAATTTATTGAAAAAGCAATAAGTTCAGTGCTAAATCAGACGTTTACAGATTTCGAACTTTTGATTATAAATGATGGTTCAACAGATAATTCCTTAGCCCTAATTCAATCCTTTACAGATGAAAGAATTAAGGTAATTAGTCAGCCAAATAAAGGAGTTGCAGCAGCATTGAATAATGGTTTAACTCATGCCAGTGCAGATTACATCGCTCGTTTTGATGCCGATGATATTTGCCACCCCAATCGGCTACAAGTGCAATATGATTTTATGCGGGCCAATCCAGACTATCAAATTATTGGTTCTGGCGTTGATTATGTGAGTGTGGATGGCGAATATATTTTCACCTATAGACCAAGTGCTTTAAGTTACTCTGAAATATTAGCGCTTAACCCTAAAATTTGCCCATTTATACACTCTAGTGTGTTCTATAAAAAAGAGGTAATTATACATTATGGCGGTTATAATGAATATGCTTACACATTTGAGGATCATTTGTTATGGGCAAATCTTATTAAAAATGAAAAGGTCTGCAATTTAAATCAATCACTTATTAAAGTAAGGTTGAATCCGGACTCAATCACCATTGATGAAAAATGGAGAACTGCTTCATTTAAAAAAATAAAATACACAGCTATTCTTCAACTTGATATTTCTAAACATGATGGACTTAAACTAATTGAAATTGGCAAAAGACAACATGGTCGTAAGATAAAGGAAGGTGCTTATTACGCTTTACTAGGGAAAAAATATTTGTGGAATAATTATCAACCGCTAAAAGCGAGAGAAAATCTACGTAAAACATTATCTATAAGTCCTTTTCACATTAAAAATTACCTACTGCTTCTGATTTCATTTTTGCCAGAATCTATTTTACATGCTGGATATCATTTGTTCAAAACAAATTTAGGATATCAAAAACACGACCTTTCTATTAACTCAACAAATTATGTCAACGGCAACTAAATCGCTAAAAATATTTGTTGATGGACATGTATTCGATAAAGAATATCAAGGTTCACAAACTTTTTTAAAGGGCTTGTATACACAATTGATGATAGATTATCCGCTCCTCGAAATTTATTTTGGTGTACAAAATGTAGCTAAGTTTAATATCGAATTTCCAGGCTTTCCTGAAAACCGAATATTGATATATAAAAAGAGAAGACTTAGCTTACTAAGATTTCTTTTCGATATTCCTCTTTTCCTCAAAAAACACCAATTTGATTTTGCTCATTTTCAATATACCAGTCCGAAACAAATAAAAGGCTGTAAGTACATTGTAACACTTCACGATACTTTATTTAGTGATTTTAAAACTGAATTCGGTTTAATTTATCGCTTCAGTCGTAATTTACTTTTTGGGCGTAGCATTAAAAATGCAGCTATGAAAACCACAGTAAGTGAATATTCAAGGCAGCAGATTCATAAACATTATCATATTGCAATTCAACAGCTACATGTTGTTCCAAATGGGATTGATTTGTCAAAAATCAAAACTGAAACTTTGAAAGAAGATGCAGTCAAAGTAGTTGATAAAAAATTCGGAGTAAAGAATTTCATCCTTTATGTAAGTAGAATCGAGCCTCGGAAAAATCATTTACTCCTTTTAAAAACCTATCTAAAGCTTAAATTATATCAGCAAAACATTGCGCTTGTTTTTATCGGAAAGGAATCTATTCCTATTAAAGAGTTAAATTTTTTAATTGAAAACCTGAATAATGAGCAACGCAAGTTATTTTATTGGATAGAGCAAGTTGAACAATCAGATCTGAATAATTTTTATCTCGCTTCTAGGCTTTTCGTTTACCCTTCAAAAGCAGAAGGTTTTGGTATTCCTCCACTTGAGGCTGCCGGATTTCATTGCCCAGTTTTATGTTCAAATGCTACTGCAATGAAGGATTTTGATTTTTTTGAACCGCACATATTCAATCCTCAAAATAAAAATGAATTTGAGCAAAAACTAACTTCTATTCTTGCCTCTCCACCGAGTAATGATTTTCTAAATAAGGTTGCTAACCAAGTTCAGGAAAAATACAATTGGCAACACAGTGGAAATCTATTTTATAATCTTTTAACTACCTATCAATGAAATTGAAAATTGCCATACTCGGTACACGTGGAATTCCAAATCATTATGGGGGGTTTGAACATATTTCTGAATACATAAGTGAAGGTCTTGTTCAAAAAGGGCATTCGGTTACGGTTTATAATTCACATCAACATCCTTATCAGCAAAAATCGTGGAATGGTGTAAACCTTGTCCATTGCTATGATCCTGAGTATTTAATTGGAACTGCAGGACAATTTATCTACGATTTTAATTGTTTAAGAGATGCCAGAAAAAGAAACTTTGATGTGATATTGATTATGGGATATACCAGCAGTTCAGTTTGGGGGAAATTATATCCGCAGGAAAGTGTCATTATCACAAATATGGATGGATTGGAGTGGAAACGAACTAAATACAGCAAACCAGTTCAGCAGTTTTTAAAATATGCTGAGAAATTAGCTGTAAAACACAGTCAATTTTACATCGCCGATTCGATGGTTATTAAATCCTATTTGAAGGATAAGTATGCAATCAATAGTAGCTACATTCCTTATGGAGCTGATCTTTATTCTCCACAAGAAAAAGAGCAGTTTAGCTTGACCGAAATGCAAAAAGAAGATTATTTTTTATTAATGGCTAGAATGGAACCAGAAAATAACATCGAAACTATTTTAGATGGTTTCACCAATAGCAATTCGGAAAAGAACTTTAAAGTGCTGGGCGATACTCAAAATAAATTCGGAAAATTCATCACTGATAAGTTTAAAAATGATGAACGGATTAAATTTAAAGGATCAAATTTTAATAATGTAGCAGTTAGGTCGTTGCAAAATAATTCTTATCTGTATTTCCATGGACATAGTGTTGGTGGAACAAATCCTTCTTTGCTAGAAGCGATGGCGAGTGAAGCCTTGATTGCTGCTCATGATAACCCTTTCAATAAATCAGTATTGGAGAAGGATGCTTTTTACTTTAACAACGCAGTTGATGTTCGCAAATTGATAGAAACGGTCCAACGGAAAGATCCAGAAAAGCAAATGGTGCAAAATAATTTACTCAAAATCCAATATCAATTTAATTGGGAGAAAGTAATCGATGCCTACGAAGAGTTTATAATTGAATGTTATTGTAAAGTGAAAGATGAAAGAATTATTTCAAATAAAAGATAGTACTGCAAATCGGATTAGCTATTACCTAATTTTATTGTTCTTATTGAGCCTACCATTTGATAGGTTTTATAGCCATCTAATTATAGTATGCCTTTTTATTCATACCCTCATTCATTTACGGAAAAGCGATATTAAGCCACTGTTTACGCTTCAAAATATTACACTTCAATCTATCTTTTTGGTCACGTTAATTAGTATATTTTACAGTATTGATAAAACCCATGGCTATCAAGAAATCGGCAAACAAGCTTTCATATTATTAATGCCCATACTATTTTGTTTAAATCCCATCGATCTAAAAAAATATCGAAACAACTTTTTCCTCGTCTTTTCAATTGGTTGTACACTTTCAGTTGTGTATCTATATGTACAAGCTTTAGTAACAATCAATTATTATCATTTACCGCTAGCTGCTTTATTTTCACCAGCCTTTATTAATCATAATTTTTCAGAACCATTTGGCATTCATGCTACTTTTTTCTCCATGCAACTTTCTTTGGCATTGATCTATTTACTTTCTGTAGCATTAAGATCATCCAATATTAAATCAACTATTTCTTTGTTGTTCTGTTGTTGCATTTTAACTGCTGGCATTATTCAATTGAGTTCTAAATCAGTATTTGTTTCGTTACTATTGATTATCAACTTTGCCATCCCCTATTTTATATTGAATTCTAAAAAACGCATTCTATACATTTTGATTACGTTAACATTCAGTGTGTTATTGTTTGTCGGTATTTATAAAATTGATGCATTAAAAACGCGTTACCTTACCGAATTCAAAAGCGACTTAAACAGCACTATTTCTCAAAATTTAATTGAACCGCGTTTAGCTCGTTGGCAAGTTGCAAGAGAAGTGATTTTAACTAAACCAATATTTGGACATGGCGCTGGTTCAGAAACTCAATTATTGAGAGCGGGTTATTTTGAAAAAAAGTTATATCGTTCTTATCTCGCATCATTAAATGCACACAGTGAATTTTTAAGTCTATTAATCAAAGCAGGCATTTTCGGTTTATTGGTATATCTGATTACTTTAATTTATGGTTTTACTATCAGCATCAGAAATAAAGATGTATTGCTCTTTTCTTTCATCGTTTTAGTCGCTTTAGTTTCCTTTTCAGAAAACCTATTGGATGTAGATAAGGGGATTATCTTTTATAGTTTTTTCTTTTCCCTGCTGTATTTTTCAAGTAATCATAAACACGCTAAAAACCGTCAAAATTCATCAACATAATTTTAAACTAGGCAACCAAATTGACGCTTAAAACGTCTTATATATAACAGTAAATTATCTTTCAACGGATCTTAAAATTAGAAATTCAATTGTTAAATCTAAAAAAGAACATCATTTCAACGCTTGCGTATTTCGACATGTTTGATTATCCATTATCATACAACGAAATCTTTTTGTTCTTGGAATGCAAGTGTGAGGAAACAGATTTAAGAAAAACGATAAATTATTTAGTGTCATGCAAATTGATTTACCAAATTGGTAAATTTTACTCTTTGAAAAACGATCATTTTATCATCACTAGAAGAAATAAAGGTAATCAGAAAGCATTAGAACTGTTGGAGAAAGCAAAAGCTGTCGGACAATTACTCATCAAATTTCCTTATGTAAGGGGCATAGGAATTTCAGGATCTTTATCTAAAAATTTTGCAGATGAAAACTCTGATATCGATCTTTTTATCATCACCAAGAAAAACAGATTATGGATTGCCAGAACGTTAATGCATTTATTTAAAAAATTAACTTTTTTAGTAAATAAACAACATTACTACTGCATGAATTATTATATAGATGAAGAACAATTGGAGATTGTAGAGAAGAACATTTATACGGCTATAGAAGTGGTTACCCTAATTCCTTTGCAGGGCGATGGTGCATTTGCGTCTTTCTATTCGGCTAATGCCTGGACAAAAGATTATTTACCCAATAAAGTAATGCGGATTTCATCAGCAAAACCTAGCAAAAGACACATTTTAAAAAGTTGTGTAGAGTTTTTATGTAATAATGCAGTTGGCAGTTGGATAGAAAAAAGATTAATGAAAATCACTGCAAAGCGATGGAATAAAAAAACACAGTTGAGAAAATTAAATTCTAGAGGTACAATTATGGGGATGGCTGCAGATCAGCACTTTGCCAAGCCAGATCCTAAAAATTTCCAGATTAAACTTATTGAAAAATATCAATCTAAATTAGTACCGCTTTTAGCAATTCATGAAATAAAAGTAGGCTAAACTGTCGATCTTTTTTTGAGCGAAATAATATAATAATCACCAATACTTCTCCACGGCCAACTGTATTTTAATTTGTTTTCGAGCTTTACCAACCGTTGATAGATTTTTGGGTATTTCTCTGCAAAATGTTCAATATACGATGGTGGTACAATTGTACATAAGCCTTCAATACTGAGTACTTCAAAGTCAGTTTTCAAGTGTGTTTTTATAAATGAAGGATTGTAATACCAACATTTAAAATAAATTCCTTCCAAGTATGAAATTCTTCCGTTTGCGCTAAAAAATCTGCGAAAAGCAGTTTTAAACTTCCCTTTAAAGAGCAATAAAGTTTCCCACAAACAAAATTTAGGTAAAATGACTAAAGTGACTACCCCATCGTCTTTTAAAAGATCAGCAAAAGACGATGACACTACATCCAACTCTGCTGTACAATTTAACCCAGCAAAATTTGAATAAATAAGGTCGAATGGGCCTTTATTTTTTAACAACTCCAATTGCGTAAACGAACAAAGTTCGTTACTTACATTAGCTTCCTGTCTAGCCTCAATAACTTTTTCTTGAAGCTTAGTTTGCATTCCTACAGAAATATCGGTAGCATGTACTTTAAATCCATTTTGGGCAAAAAATAAGGCGTCTTCTCCAGTTCCACTATTCAATTCCAATAATTGTTTACCCGGTTTTACATATTGGAGAATATGATTTCTAACACGTTCTCTTTTATAGTTGATGATGGTATTATTGCTATAGAGTTCATCAAATATTTTGGACTGTTTGCTAAAAGCAGATTGGACAAGAAATTCATTTTCGGTAAGCACTTTTTCCATTAGATTTTTCCCTCCAATCTATCTAATTTTAATTTTGAGATAAAGGTTAAAGGACTGTAATAAAGAATTGAACAAGCTCTTTTCAAACTACTTCGATTAATGGCTAATGGATTTTTAAACAGTTTAAATACACTACTTTTTGCCAAATGCTTGTGATAATTCTGATGCACGTATGAATGTAATTGCTTGTAATAAGAAGCGGGAAAAGTGTTTTTGAACATGAGCGCCATTTCATCAGAATCCGTCCAATTCGTTTTACTTTTTAGCTCTGTTTTCACTCTTTCATAAAAAACAGTGCCTGGCAATGGATATGAAACGGATATTCCTATTTCAAATGGTAACAATTCATTAATCATTTGAATAGTCTGTTTAATATCTGCTTTAGTTTCTCCTGGATAACCAAATTGAATAAAAAAAGAAGGATTGATGCGGTATTTTTTCATTAAACCGGTCGCAATCTTAATTTGTTCAATGGTAATGCCTTTATCCATGGCATCCAATATTTTTTGTGAGCCGCTTTCTGCTCCAATCCATACGGTTTCACAGCCAGCTTCATGTAAAGCGGCAACCAATTCATCTTGCACTAACAAATCAGCTCTTGATTGGATTTTGAATCTAATTTTCAGATTTTCCCTTTTCAAAAGTGCTGCGAACTCTAGTACCCAACCAGGTTTTAGTCCAAAAATATCATCACAAAACCAAATGTGATCCATTTGAAAATTTTCTTTTAAATACTTGATTTCTTGCACTACATGTGCTGGGCTTCTCGAGTTATAGCGATTTCCATAAATGGGTTTTGCGCACCAATTGCATTTAAACGGACAGCCGCGTGTAGTACTGATATTGATAGAAAAGTAGTCTTTATTTTTAATCCAAATTTCCTTGTATTTCTTCATATCTACCAAATCCCATGCAGGTAATGGTAATGAATCTAAATCCTTAAGTACAGCCCTAGGCATGGTTTTATGCAATCCATCTTGTGTTTTAAAAGCTAACCCGTTTACCGTATCAAAAGCCGTACCTCCATATTTTAACAATGTAACTAGCTCCAACAAGGTGTGTTCTGCTTCCCCTAAAATCACAAAATCTGCGCCTTCATTAAGGTAATCTGCAAATCGATCTGTCGAATCTGAGCTTGAAACAATAACTGTACAACCTTGTGCTTTTGCCAGTTTGCACATTTCGAAAGCAGCCTCACGCATATTGGTAAGACACATTTTGGTCAGATAATTAAAACCATCATCATAAATTACAAAGAAATTGGGTTGTATTTTTTTAAGTTCTGGCAAAACTTCTAGTGCGCTTCCTGCAAACATCGTATCAAATAAGTATACTTGATAACCATTTTCTCGCATCAAGGCGGCCGCATGTAAAGTACCCAGTGGTGAATATGGTTGTTCCAATGCCCACTGTTTAGGGTCGAATTTTGAAAAATAAGAATGTGTGAATAATATATCTTTCATAACTATCCTATTTTAGCCAATGGCGAAAGATTTAAAGCACAAACACATTTAACACAGGTCGGATTTGTTTCTATAGAAAGTGATTTTCTAAAGGATAATGCCTTTTTACTATTCAATATCTCTGTTAACGATGAATCACGAATATTCCCAATGGTTTCATGAAAGAAGCAAGGTTTTACGCTTCCATCAGCTTCTATTACTGTTGATACCCATGGTGCATTACATTTCTTAAAAGGAAAATCATTGAGCCCATAAAAGGCAGCATAATACAAATAGATATCATTAATTTTTGAAGGAGATTCTGCAATAAATCTAGATTTAAAATCATCTGAATGTTGCAACATCAATTGTTCGACAATCTTTTTCAATTCAAAAAGTTCATGATGGCTTGGCAAAATCTCATGCTGTTTAGGTTCGCTCCATGCTATTTGTCGATTAAATGCATGACTGCTTACATCCGCAGGTAAAAAACTAATCTGATCAATTCCGATAGCTTTAGCCGAATTGATTATCTCTTTCCAGTTTCTGAAATTTAGTCGATGAATTACCGTTCTCGCTGTAATGCGAAAAGTTGGATTAAGTTCATGGAGTAACTCAACACCTTCTTTTAATTTATTAAATGCACCATCAATATTTCTAATCGCATCATGTAAAAACTCATCCCCGTCAATCGAAACAATCAATTCATCTACCCATTTTAAAATTTCTGCAGCATGTTTTTTGATAGATAAACCAGTAGAAAGCAAAGTGATCTTTATTCCTTCTTTTTTAAGGATTTCACAAAGCGTAAAAAAATTGATGTTTAACAAAGCTTCACCTCCAGACATCAGTACTTCTTTTGTTCCAAATTTTCTGAGTGGTAAAATCAGCTCTTTCAAATCTGCAGTGGTTAATTGTTTCAGATTTTTATTGTCTTTCCAGATATCACACATTACACACCGACAATTACAAGCACTGTGAGGCATGAGAATCACAATTGGCAAAGCTGAAATTTTATCAGTTTGCAACGTACGATAGCGCTTTATAACATCAGTTAATGACATTTCATCAATTTTATTTAATGCAGATCCAATAAAATGGATTTTTAATAAACAGTCTATTTAACAGCAGTTTGGGATTGTAGATAACTTGGTAGTTAAAATTTGTTAATTCATCGAGTTGATGATGGAAGTAAAATTTGTCCATTTCAGGAAATCCCATTTTTGTAAAATAAAGTTGTGTTCTTTTCTTAGCTTCAATAGCAGTTATTGAATCATAAAAATTTGTATCTATTAGATGGATTTCGCCTTTTTTTAATAAATATTGTTTCGACTTAGCTATAATCTCTTGAATTGAAGGGAAATATTGAATAGAGGCTGCAAATAAGATAATATCAAATCTCATATCGCTCATAGCTTCAGTTGAAAAATTCAATGCTTTTAATTCTAAATTATCTTTTTTAAAAATCCTACTAGCTTGTTTGATTTCTTCACGATTAGTATCAATTCCAACCACATTTGTAAAATTAAGCTCAGCTATTTTTGAGCTCAACCATGCATTTCCGCAACCAATTTCTAATACTTTTAAGGGTCGGTTTTTCTTCTTCAAATAATTGATAAATCTCTCAGCTGATTGTCTTCTAATTTGCCATTCTTTGTAGTATACATGTGATTTTGGTACGTTAGGCAATATAGCCAACTCTTTATCCGTATAAATCCGCTGTTCTTTTTCTCTTAACGAAAGATAGGAAAATTCGAAAGAATTTAATCTATCATTCAAACTACGTACATGCGATATGTTATCTAAAACTTCCAATTAAAATCCTTGAATTTCAGGCTGACGATAACGCCAAATCTTTTGTAAAAGTTTAATCTCGTATGGATATTTATAAAGGCTTACCTTATATCGTAATCTTGCAACCAAACTGATGATCACTCGCTTCATTACATTCAACCTTATATCTGTAGCGGTTGGATAAACGCCATTCAACACCGTTTCGAAATTTCTAATTTTATTAATCATTTCGGGCGTAAGCCAAGGTGTTAACGGATTTTTACGAAGATCAAAGTTTTCCCATGCAGGACTAATCCAATCTTCTAATGTTTCAGGAAATTTAAATCCACTTGCTAATACTTGTTTAAATAATTCAGAGCCTTCTGTCGGCACAGGGCTATACGTATAAATTACAATTTCCGTTCTTGGATTTACATTTTTAACTTTTTTAATAAACTCAATTTCGAAATCAATTTGAGCTTGCACTTGTTCTTGAGTTGGTGCTGGAGTGCCTAAAACGAAAGAATATTCAGGAATGATATTGAACTTTTTTAACCGTTCTGCAAATTCGATAATCTGATTTCCAGTTTGTGTTCCACCTTTATCCAATTGTTCAAGTATAGAATCATTACCGCTTTCTGCACCAAAAAAGATAATCTTGCAACCTGCTTCACTAATTGCTGCCAAAGAAGAATCCTTAAATTTTGACATGGTATCTATTCTTGCCATCGCCCACCAAGTCATTTTTTCTGGAGCAATCAGTTTTGCAAATTCAACTGCTCGTTTTTCTGAAACGAAAAAATTATTGTCGTGGAATTCTATCGCATCTGCGCCCCAATTATCTTTAATGTATTTAATATCGTTATAAACTGTTTGCGCAGATTTCGCCTTCCATCTAGCTTCGAAAATTGGAACAACAGCACAGAAAGAACAGGTAAATGGACAACCAATACTTGAATGGTATGCCATTGTTTTTTCGCCAAGATAGGTTTTGCCTAAAAATTTCTGGAAAGGGTAAAAAGTTGCCAATTTATCGTAAGGTAATGCGGGCAACGTGTCCTGTTCCATTAAATCGTCTTTGGCAGTCTTAAAAATTTTCCCATCAACCGTTTTATAAATCAAGTTTTTAATAAACTCAAATGGTTTATCATTAGCTAATGCATCAATTAATAAAGGAAATGCATAATCGCCGGGACCGTTAATAATAAAATCCACATAACCTGAATACAATACTGCTTCTGGTTGACTAGATGGAAAATAGCCGCCCCAAATCATTTTCGTAAAAGGAAACTTGGCTTTAATTGCTTTCGAAAATGCAATGGCCTGTTTAAGCTGTGGACCAGGCATTACCGTAAAACCTAAATAATGATATTCTCCTATATTTAAATACTCTTCAAGCTTTGCTAACGCATCATTTTCAAAATTTCCATCTACTACAACCCAATCGTACTTGCCCTCAATTGAGGCTGCAATGCTTAAAATAGAATTCGGAATACGATGTTTATGATCGGCACTTTTAGGATTAAATAAGATAACTTTTTTCATGTATCCTGAACAAAAACTTCAACTTTGTTTTATTTGACTAACCTAATTTAAAATACGCCTGCATTTAACTAAAGGTTGCCTTGATGTTAAATTAAAAAACCATACATGAGCAACCTTAACATAAGAAAAAGCGTATTCTCTCTAAATCAGTTCAAATTCTTTGATGGCAATGATCGCTACACTTAAAAAATATATCAAACAAACATTTCTTCCATCTCAGATTAAGGAGAAAAATCCTGTGGAGGCTTATGATATTTGGGCTAAAAATTATGATGCACAACCTGGTAATTTGATGCTTGATGTTGATGAAACTACTTTGAATAAATTGCTAAAAAATGTGAGCATTACTGGTAAAAAGATTGCAGATATTGGTTGTGGCACAGGTAGGCATTGGGAGAAAATCTTAGCTAAAAATCCAGCTGATTTAGTGGGCTTTGATGTTTCTGAAGGAATGTTAACTCAATTGAAAGAGAAGTTTCCCCAAGCCAATGTGAAACGGATAACAGATGATCTTTTTAGTGACATTCCAAGTAAAAGCTACGATCTAATCATCTCTACGTTAACGTTGGCTCATATCAAAGATATTGTTCCTGCTCTAAATGCATGGGCAAGTATATTAAAAAACAAGAGCGATATTATCCTAACAGATTTCCATCCTAAAACGCTTGGATCTGGAGGAAAAAGAACTTTTATGTCTGAGAGCGGTTTGATTTCTGTTCAAAACTTTGTTCATTACATTGAAGCTATAAGATCAATTCTTGCTAAACATGGATTTTCGTTAATTGCCCAAGAGGAAATATACATTGACGAAACTTTTAAACATTATTACGAAAATAAGAACGCCTTAAAAGTATATGAAACCTATAAAGGTTTTCCCATTTTATATGGATTACATTTTAAACGACAATGATTCTTAAAGATGTAATACTTGTAGAAAATAGCCAAAAAGCAAGTATTCAAATCAAGGATGGCAAGATTTCAGCAGTTTTAATGGGTGAATTTAATGCTAATGATGAACCCCAGCTAAACTTTGAAGATGCGATTGCTTTTCCAGGATTAATTAACTCACACGATCATTTGGACTTCAATCTTTTTCCACAGTTTGGCGAAAAACTATATCAAAATTATACTGAATGGGGAAAGCAAATTCATCAAGATTATCCTAATGAGATTGCAGCTATCTTAAAAATCCCTAAATCATTAAGGGAACATTGGGGAATATATAAGAATTTAATTTGCGGTGTGACAACTGTTGTTAACCATGGACCAAAGGTTCAGCCTTCTGAAAAATTAATCAAAGTACTTGAGGGTGGGCAAAATTTACATTCTGTTCAATTCGATAAATGGTGGAAGGTTAAGTTAAATAATCCTTTTAAGGCGCATAAAAATGTAGTTATTCATGTTGGCGAAGGAGTTGATGAATCTGCTAAAAAGGAAATCGATACGCTTATTAAATGGAATTTACTTAAACGTAATTTAATAGGAATTCATGGAGTAGCTATGAACCCTCAACATTTTTTAGATTTTAAAGCCTTGATTTGGTGCCCACAATCCAATTATTTTTTGTTGAACACAACTGCCCGAATAAATTTGATAAAGAAGTTCAGACCAGTTTTATTTGGAACGGATTCTACATTAACTAGTAATTGGAACATTTGGGATCATTTAGATTTTGCTCGCAAGTTGAAAATGCTAAGTGATCAGGAACTTTACCATACGTTGAATAGTAATCCAGCTAAAATTTGGCAGCAATTAAGTGGTACGCTTGAAAAAGGTTATGTTGCTGATATAGTAATTGCTAAAAGAAAAAATAATCCAGATGCATTTGATGCCTTTTTTAAAACTCAACCTGCTGACTTATTATTGGTGATGAGTAAAGGAAAAATCATACTCTTTGATGAAAGTTTAGTACCACAGCTAGAAAATTTAGTGAATACAAACTATCAAAAAATAAGGGTTAATGGTAGTTTAAAATATGTATTTGGCAATCTACATGAGCTAATAGCACAGATTAAACACTATCAACCAAGTGCTCAATTTCCAATCGAAATTATTCCCTCTTAGTTTATGCGTATTGTTTTTGCTGCTTATGAGTATACTAAAGAATTTAATCATCCAGTTAAATGGCTGGAGCGAATTAGTGCCTTTACGGGAATACTTTCTGCACTAGCTAAAACAAATGAAGTACACTCTATTCAACAAATTAATTTTGAGGGTTCACACAATTTAGAAGGTGTTGATTATCATTTTAAACAGTATAATGAAGTAGCACTCCGATTTTTTCCGCATAAATTAAATTTATATCTCAAAAATCTTAAACCAGATGTAATTATAATTCAAGGTTTACATTGCCCTTTGCGAGTTATTCAACTTCGGTTAATTTTAGGTTCGAAAGTGAAAATTATCTTACAACATCGGGCTGAAAAACCTTTTAGAGGTTATAAAAAAGTTTTTCAGC
Organism: Pedobacter planticolens; assembly: GCF_014172375.1. Classification (GTDB taxonomy): domain Bacteria; phylum Bacteroidota; class Bacteroidia; order Sphingobacteriales; family Sphingobacteriaceae; genus Pedobacter; species Pedobacter planticolens. The sequence continues at coordinate 956,834 of NZ_WNXD01000001.1, read as the reverse complement.
AATTGGCAGATCGATGTGTAAATGCTTATTTGTTTGGCTCAATAGCTTTAGGCATGGAATGGGTAAAGTTTGAAAACTTAAAAACTGCAGGAAAAATATACGAAGTTGCTGGATTGTCTTCTCGATTTTATCCTATTGAGAAAAAAATAGCTAAACAACACATTGATGTTTCTAGAAATCCAATTTATTTGTGGGTTGGAAGGCTCAATGAAAATAAAAACCCATTAACTGTAGTAGACGCTTTTTTAAGATTTACTGAACTAAACCCGAATGCTCAGCTTTACATGGGTTATCAGACTACAGAACTATTGTCTGAAATAGAAAAGAGACTGATTAATCAGCCCAATGGGAAAAACGTTGTTTTAGTTGGAAATATTGAACACAATGATTTGTTGTATTGGTTTAATGCTGCTGATTTTCTTATTTCGGGTTCTTATTATGAGGGCGGTGGCACTGTAATTAGCGAGGCGATGTCGGCGGGTTGTGTTCCAATTGTGACTGCAATTCCATCTTTTAAAATGTTAACCAATAATGGCGATTGTGGTTTTTTATATCAAGCAGGAAATACAGACGAGCTATTAAAAATCTTAATTTCTACACAGCACTTAAATCTGCCTGAAGAAAGAGAAAAGTGTTTAGCTTTTTTTAAAGCTCATCTTTCTTTTGATGCCATTGGGAATAAAATTCAGGAAATTGCATTGGCTTTGTAGGCATATAATTGCAAAATAGCTGTCGCCGTTGTTGAAACAGAAAAGGGCATTATTCGTTTGTATGTATAATCTGGATTACTTAAAGTAGCTTTGATCATTGTAACCATTTCATCACTACTATTTACATGAAACCAGTTTTCAATTTCTTGATGCATGGGTTTAACAAAGCTTATCACTTTTGCTCCTGCATAAAGTGCTTCCAAATTTACCATCCCGAAACCTTCATAGTTCGAGGTATGCAATAGTATTTTTGATTTAGCCATTAGTTGTAATACTTCTGAATGTGGTAGCTCATCACTTAAAGAGACATTAGCGCTTAAATTCCATTCTTTTATTAATTTCTCGAGTTTATTCATTTCTGGGCCTGCTCCACAGATGCATGCTCTGATAGTCGGGAAATCTACTACAAGTTGTTTAATAACTGCTAAGAATAGATCGTATTGTTTCAGTGGAATTAAAGATCCAACACCTAAAATATCAATATCTCTTTCGTTTAGTTCATTGGTAAACCTATTGGTATTTATCCCGATAGGAATAATATGTTTTGGCATTATTTGGTAATTGGAATAGAATTCATCTGCTATAAAATCTGAAATAGCAATGAGTGATAGTCCTTTTGGTTTAATCAGTTTTACAAATTTATTGCCCTTTTTTGCGTCTTGCCCTTGTAACCAACAAAAGTGTTGAATGCGATATCTTTTTGCTAACAGGTTTGCAATGAATGCACTTCTATCTAACCAGAGGCTTAGTAAACCAACAATATTAAATTCTTGGTGTAGTTTTTTAAATCTTACCCAGGTCTGAATGAAGGTGTATGCTCTAAAAAGTTTGCTTTTATTTCCTCCGCCAAATGAGATTACGGTTATGCCATTCCATTGATAGGTTTCGGAGGAAAAAGGATACCGAAGCGATAGAACAATAATGGTTAATGATGGATCTGCTTGTTGAAAAGCTTTAAGGGCTATTTGTATAGGTGGTAAGCATGTGGTATCGTCCTCGTTTTTAGGGAAACCAGGTGTAATTACTACCAGTGCTTTAGGCTTATTCATCACCAATGGGGATAATTTTATTACAAAAGGTTAACCCAAGTTCATCATGTGTAATGAGCATAATGATTTTACCAGTTTTAGCTAATGCTACTAATTTGTTTAAGATCCGTTTTTCTGAAACCTCATCCATTTCGTTAAATGGTTCATCTAAAATGAGTAAGTCAAAATCATGGTATAATGCTCTTGCCAAAATAATTCGCTGACGTTGTCCGCCGCTTATATTTTTACCGTTTTCTGTTACTATTTGATGAATACCTTTAGGATATTGGTTTAATAGGTTAGCTAAGCCACAAAACTCAACTACTTCAGCCAATTTAATTTCATTAACTGTGTTAGAAAGACAAATGTTGTTAGCTATGGTATCGTTAAAAATAAATTGTTGTTGTTTCACATATGAAATTCTATTCCAAAAGCTTTGCCTTGTTGCTTCATCCGCAGTTGCGTAATTGAAAGAAATAGAACCAGCATTAGGTGCTAAAAAACCTACTAAAAGATGAATAATTGTGGTTTTTCCTGCTCCTGATTTTCCAGTAACTCCTACAAAATCTCCTGCGTTAATTTCGAAGGACATTTTTTTGATGGGTTGCTGGTTTCCATATTGGAACTTTACTTCTTCAAATCTGATCATCTCTATAGATGTGTGTTTTGCACTTGATTTTTGTTTTGGAGTTGATCCTGGCAATAAATCTGTTAAGGTAAAATCGTATGCTTTAATTTGACCAACGCTACTTAGAATTTTGACAATTCCGGGGATAATTTTATAGGCTGCTGCCATGAAAATTCCAATCTCTAGTAGGTTAATGTTTAATGAAGGGCTGGCAAATTTATTTACTGCTAATAGTATTAGAAAGCCTAGAATTGCGAAGACTTCTATCATTCTTGCTGGTAAACTTTGTAGTGCTTGTTGGGTAGCGATGTTGGTGTTTAATTTTTTTTGATGTGTGTAATATCTGTCGATAAAGAAATCTGCGCTGTTATAAATATTGTTTTCTACATATCCCGCTAGGGATTCTTGAAGGTGTTGTAATGCTTTTTCACTGGTTACTTTAATCTCTCCTCGAATGTTTTTTAATCTTAATCTGATGAAATAACCTAGGCCTACAACGGGGGGCAATAGTAACAAAAATAGCAATAGAAATAAACTGGGGTGATAGGTTAAAATAGCAACGATAGTAAAGAAAATCAGGATGCCTTGTGAAATAACTTGTTGCAGGTTTACCAAAATATAATTACTAAACTCAACAGGTTGCTGACTTATTTTTCTGATTTGTGCGGCTGAACCAATATTTACAAATTGGCTGTAATTCTCGTTGATGTAATGTTTGATGTTTCTTTTCGATAGTCTCGAAGCAACGTTAAAGAAAAAATGTCTTTGTAGGGAAGAAACATAATAACCAAACCAGTTTTTGATACTGAATAGTAGGAAAAAAATAACAATGAGTACTAAAGAATTGGAGGTGCCGAAGTAGGTATTGTGAAAGATGTTTTTTTCGGTATTGCTTTTGGTATAAAAATCTATTACTAATAACATTAAGCCCAAAAACGCAATATCTAATATCCCTATCATCAGATCAAATACAATGAGTTTGATCATTCTTATTCTTTCTTTTGAGGTAAGAATAGCTAAGATCGCAGGCATTATCCGTTTCAAGATTTTAAGGGATGAGCAAATTTTTTATAAATGATAGCCGCTGTGTCTTTCAAGATTTTCATGTCTAAAAAAATTGACCAGTTATTGATGTAGTGAATATCGTATTCGATTTTCTTTTCTAATTCTCCTTGTTTTACCATTGGACCGTGGTAGCCTAATGATTGCGCCAGACCTGTTATTCCTGGTTTTACGGCATGTCGTTTATGGTAAAAGGTATATAGTTGGCTGTACTTGATGTTTTCTACAGACATGTGTGGTCGGGGTCCGATTATGGACATATCTCCTATTAGCACATTAATTAATTGTGGGAGTTCGTCGATGTAGCTTCTTCTTAAGAATTTACCTAGGGAAGTAATTCTTTTATCGTTTACTGTTGCTGTTAAGGTATCTGATTGTGTGTTTACAACCATTGTTCTAAACTTTAGGCAGTAAAAAAATCTTCCGTCTTTTTTATTTCTTTTCTGAACGAAAAATACTGGTCCGGCAGAATCTATTTTAATGAGTATGGCTAAAATTGGAACTAACCAGGAGAGCAGAAATACGATTGCGGTAGTAGAAATGAGTAAGTCTACCAGGCGTTTAGCTATTCTATTTTGGGTTTTAAACAATGGTGAACAATTGATACTGGTTATTACTCTAAAACTTACTACTTCTGTACTAACTGAAGCAGCATGACTTGAGCCATTGATGTATCTCTGATCGTAAGGTTCTTTTAATTTGAGTAGACTATTGTTCATTAACTGTATCTCATCTTAAGTTGATATCAGTAATACGGATGGAGTTTTATTTTAGTTGCCTTGGGTAAATAGAAAATAAATAATATTTGTTATCCCAAACAGAGCGGATGTCATTTCAAGCATGGGTATCATTGTTCAAAGTTCCAGTTACCTGATAAAAAGAACTACCAGAACGTTTAAAAACATTTGCAATTTCTGGTACCGGACAAGCAAAGCAGAAAGCCAACCATTCTCCTGTCATTTGAGTACGGTCTTTCATCTGATTAAAGGAAGTATAATCAATTGCGGCTTCTGGAGCTAAATTCAATACAATTACAGGCACTTTTGCTCTACTATAGGAAAACCGTTGACGACAAGGCATAAGTGGTTACATATAAAAAGATTAAATCAACATCTTGTTTTCTGAATTCATGACCTGTTTCAAAAGATTTCTCAGGAGTATCAATTAACCTAAATTGATTATATCTGCCCCGTAACTACCTAAGCGTTCCTCTACAATAGATACATATCCTTTTAAGCGTTCTTCCAACCCCTCGAATTGACTCCAATAGGCTTCCAGCCCAATTCCAAAAAGACCTATTTTTAATTTATAGTGTTGCATAAGTTAGTATTGTTATTATTCTAGTTTTTTAATCAATCAGCTTTAAAACTGAATAAAATAGATGGTTCAGCCGTCATGTACTGTCATGACTTTTATCCTACACAATTTAAGTAATTATACTGAAACGTATTGTCACGGCCTGAACAACTTAAGCAAAAGCGCTATTAAGTATCAACAAATCAAAAGCAGTCTGTATTCATCCTCATTTTCCATCGGTGCTCGATGAACACATGGTAATGCCTGTTGTTCAGGATGGTCTACTGCCAATTTCCACAGATGACCTACGCCTAAATTTATAGGATTGGCATTGGGTTTAGGTCGATAGTGCAGATCGAAAAAATATTCCTTCAAAAAGGTTTCAAATTCAGCTGCTGGACCATCGTATACCTCTTGCAGTTTTTGCTTGATTTCAGGAATTAAAACTTGCTGTTCTGCCTGATGATTAGGTAAGATATCACTTGCAGCTCCGTAATAGGTGCATAAAAAAGTGTCGACAGCAATAGGTGAACGATCTACGTGATAGGAATATACATCAGTTGAAATGAAATCGAATTCCTCATCGCGTTCGTAGCTTTTGAGTAAATTGAGAGCGGGCGATGCTCCCAAATCTGTCAATAAATTAAAGTCATTTAGGATAATTTCTCTGGCTACATTCCCTTGCTCTGATAGTGATAAGGCTAAAAGATCCTCGATAGAAACAGCTGTGACGTTTTCTTTTAATTGAAGCTTAGCAACAATTTCATTAAAATCTCCAACTAAATTCCTGTGCCAACAAATTGCATTCATTGCACCCTGAAACCCCGTATCTATCAATTCATCAAATGTTGAAACCAGTTTAATTTGATTGTTATCGGAGAATTTGCTGTTCATATTAAATTAAACAATTTTAGCTAATCAATTTAAGAACAGCAAGTAGAATTATAATAGAAAGCAACATTTGTTTTGTCATCCAGAGCGTAGCGAAGGATCTATTTGTTTTTAGCTCGCCACCGCTCTGGCTCTTTCTTTTCTCTTGATAGAAAAGAAACAAAAGATCAAGGCTGTGTATCATCTCTCGGATTAAGCGATCAAAACTTTTAGGGCGACAGAAAAAGGTTCAATGAAGGATTGAACTGCTTTCTGTCTTGAATAGTAGTTTTTGAACGTGTTTGCACAAGTTTTAATGCTTTCTCCTTCGGGATGCTACAAGGCCGATCCTAGTTCTTGGTGGTGAGTTGTAGCTTGGGAAAGGTTGTAAAGCGGTTCATTCTACCTATTTACCATAATGCTTTCTATATTTCCACCATCTCTTGTCATCCTGAGTGTAATTGAAGGATGTATATATTTTATGTTATTATCTGGGTCTTACCAAGTTTTTACTTTGTTCTGCAAAATTTAAATTTCGAGCATAATGATAACAACAAAACCTAATCATCAGATGAAGAACTAAGGTTTCTTCGAATATTCTTAGTCTAGCTCAGCACCTTTCCAAAAATCCCACCTTCGTCACATTTTTTAAGCTGTTTATCACATTTAATTTGGAAGAATAAAAAAAGTACGTATACTTGTGTACTATTTAACTAATACACTAACTTTAACACAAGTATATGAAACCACTATTACTTTTAATTTGTTGCCTTTTCTTAAGTTTAGGCGCAAGGAGCCAGACTAATCAGACTTTACAAATTAGCGGCAAAATAACAGATTCAGTAGCTCAAAAACCAATCAGTTTTGCTACTGTTCTACTTAAAAACGACAAAAAGGTTCAAGTAAAATCGGTTGTATCGGCAAAGGATGGTTCTTTTGCACTTACAGGTTTAACAGCCGGAAATTACGGACTTGTTATTGTCTATGTAGGTTACCAAACCAAAACGATCCCAGTAGCGTTAGGTACTACTTCAAAAAATTTAAACCCTATTTCTTTAATCCCATCTCCTACTCAGCTTAAGGGTGTAACGGTTACTGGAGATCGTCCGCTTATTAAACAAGAAATTGATCGTATTTCTTATGACGTTAAGGCTGATCCAGAAAGCAAAGTAAATAACGTTTTAGAAATGATGCGCAAAGTACCAATGCTATCTGTTGATGGAGACGACAACATACAACTACAAGGAAATAGCAACTATAAGATTTTAATTAATGGAAGGCCATCTGGAATGATGGAGCGAAACCCAAAAGATATTTTAAAAAGCATGCCTGCTTCTAGTATTGAGCGAATAGAAGTAATCACCACTCCGCCTGCAAAATATGATGGAGAAGGATTAGCAGGAATTATTAATATCATTACCTATAAGAAAGCCGATAATGGCACTAATGGTACTGTTAATGTAAGTGAGCGTTTCCCTGTTGGTGGCCCTGGTATTGGTGGCACATTTACAGCTAAGGCTGGAAAATTTGGAATTGCAACGAATGCTGGTGGAAGCTTAAACAGTACTCCACAATTAAATAATACTATTTTAAGACTTACTCAAGAAAATAATCCGACTAAGCTATTTCAAACTGGTACCAGTGATTTTTCTGGGAAAAGTGGATATGTGGGAGCAGAATTGAGTTATGAGATTGATAGTTTGAATTTAATTTCTGGACAGTTAAATTATAATGCCAATTCGAATGAAAGCTTAAGCACGCAAAATTCTATCCTTAACAATACAACTTCATTGATCCAAAGTTATGGCCTTAGCAATAGTTTAGAAGGTTCTGGAGATGGTTTTGATGCCGCTTTGAACTATCAGTTAGGGTTTAAAAAAGATAAAAATAGATTATTAACTTTCTCCTATCGTTACTATCAATTTAGTAATAATCAGTTTAACAATGTTGGTGTATTTAACCCGGTTGCCTATCCTGAGCCTAATTATAAACAAGACAATACAGGTGGTTCTGTAGAGCAAACCGTTCAGGTAGATTATGTGCATCCATTTAAAAAAGTAGTGATGGAAGCAGGTATCAAAGCTATTTTTAGAGATAATAGCAGTGATTTCGAGTATTTATCGTTAAACTCTTCAGGAAATTATATACTTGATCCATTAAGAACAAATGTTTTTGATAATCAGCAAAATGTATATGCGGCATACAATACCTATCAATTTACTATCAAAAAATGGGGTGTTAAAGCTGGAGTTCGATTAGAACAGACCCAAATTGATGCAAATTCATCTGGTACAATCCTAGATAAAAATTCTTTAAATTTAATTCCTTCCATTTCTGTTAACCGTAAATTTAAAGAGAGCAGTATCAATTTCGGTTTTACTTCTAGAATACAACGTCCTGGTATCAATCAATTGAATCCATTTGTTGATCGTTCTAATCCAAACTTTACCTCATCAGGAAATCCTGATTTAAAGGCAATGAAAGGACATAGCATTGAGGTTAGTTATAGCCGATTTAAAAAATTAGCCATCAATATAGGTATACGTGCACTTAGAGGTACCAATATTATTATGCCAAGTGCTATAACAGTAGGCACTGTTACGCAGAATAGTTATGCAAACACGGGTACTGCTACTTTAATAGGGTTAAATCTTAATTTGAACTATCCATTTAATAACAAATTAAGGGGAGTTCTTGGCGCCATGGCGAATTATGGTATGGTAACAGCTGAAATTAATGGCGTAGACATAGAGAAAAAAGGATTAATGAGACGTGCTTTTACTTCATTAACGTTTCGTCCAACTAAAACTTGGCAAGCTAGCGGAAGTGTGAATTATAATGGCCCTAACCTATCTATCCAAGGTACTTCAAACTCTTTTGTTTTCTATTCATTTAGTGTGAATAAAGACTTCTTAGATAACAAACTTTCACTTTCATTTGCTGCTAATAATGCCTTTAGTAAGTACAGAGATAATATTAGATATATCAACGGAACCGGCTTTACTCAAGAGAATTACAGTCAAAATTATCAGCGTAATTTTACCACAAGCTTAAATTACCGCTTCGGTAGATTGAAAGATAGCATTAAGAAAAACAAAAAAGGAATTAACAACAACGACGTTTCTGAAGGTACAAGTTTGTAGTGGAGGGCTTGGAGCGTTGAACGGAAAATAGGCGCTCCAAGCTTTTACTCAATTAAGCTGATTTTTATTTAGTTTATAAGCTTCTTTTTTAAAAAATAAAAATATTAAATGAGTCACTTTTGGGCAAAAGATGTGACCTCTTTTGGAATAACCCCCATATTAAATACTATTTACGATTTATTTACAAAATTTACATTTTTATTTACAATCGAAATCATTCAATCCGAAAAATATCAAACTAGATTCGCTTAATCAATTTGAAAGGATATGAAACATATGAAAAAAACAATCTATGTGCTGATCTTACCGCTGGTTGTGGTGAGCGGACTAGTATTTGCTAATCGCGAAATTAAAAATGAAACCAAGCCATCCTCAAAGCCCTTGTCTATTGCTGACAGGAAAGCCCGCCTAGTGGATGACAAGAAAAAATGGGAGGCTTCTCCTGAAGGTATAAAGTATAAAGAATGGGAGGTTTCTCCTGAAGGTAAAAAGGTACATGCCAGTCATGATAAAATAAGGAAGTACATAAAGGCTTTCACCAATATGGAGGCCGTGGTAACCTCTGTTACTTTTCAGCGCAGCGGGAAATCATCAGGAATAAAATGGCTTATCGTCAGGATTGATGGCGAAGAATACATGATGCAATTTACTCCTAAGGAATTTGAGCAGTTAAATGACCTGAAGGTTAACGACAAAATTAGTGTAAGAAGCCACAGCGCAGGGTATTCGCCTAATCATCCATATTTAATAGTATCGGGCGACTATATTGCGCAAAATAATAAGGTGCTTTTTAAACGTGACTTTAGCAAAAATAACCGTTGTTAAGGATTAGGGGTCTCGTGATTAGCGACAAAGACAATTAAAACCAACTAAACCGAAACCCTTTCTGTAAGGTCTTCTTCGAGTCTGCTTCGGGTCTCCTTCGAGACTTGTTCGAGGAAGGGGCTGTTTTCTCGAACAAGACCCGAACAAGACCTTAACAATACCCAATGAAATGGGTAGTTACCAAAAGCTCAATTAGGGTAGTAAAGCCTGTGGACTGCTTATTTTCGTTTAAGTTAATTTTGTTTTTCATAGCTGTAGGTTGTGAATAAAAACCTAAATTAGCTTTACTAAAGCCCGTACCAAACCACTACCAATTGTTAAAAACAATTACCGAGTTGTTTCTTACGCTAATATTAGAGCAGAGCGAAGAAATTGAGGATAGTACGTTGGAGAAAGTGGCGAAGGTGTTAGGGCTTTCGGCTGAAGCGATTAAAAACTTCAATGAAGAGACAGTATTCAACATTATTGGTAATACATATCTTGATAATTCAGCATCATTGAACTTCCAATGCACATTTAATCCTTTAGAAAAGTTAATGCAGGCTTTAGACGCTAATAAAGAACTTTATGAAAGGTTGTCGGCTAGTGAGCGAGAGAAAGTTGAAATTTTGAAGGGGAATAACGCCTAATCTGTAAACCTATTTCGGAACGAGACAGAACGATTTGTACTATTCCTTTTTGTCAACATGGGAAAGCACATAGTAGATATTGCCGCGATCAGTTTTTTCAAGAGCAATCCCAATCGAAATTCTTTTTCTACCAACATCCCATATGCAAGATTCGAATACCTTACCATCTTTCATTTTTTTCTGTACCGGATATCCCCTATCTTCTTTTGGAGCACCATAAGTAGCCATAAAATATCGCTTAAGCAACTCCATTCTTTCAAATAATTTATCATCAAATCTTAGGTTATGAAAAGTGGCCATATCAATCATGTAAACTTTGTTAAGCCCTCCAATCTCATCAAAATACGAACTTATAATATGTTTATTACCGCCTAATTCAACAAGGGAATCTGGGAACAAGAGATTAAATTCTTTTTCTGTAATACCAAAATTAGCGTTGCCAATCGCGATATTTTCAGTCGCCTTTATCAGGCTATCTGTGAGTACTTTTTTTCTGTTAGTACTAGATTGTTGGCACGAAGAAAAAAATGTCAGCAGGAAAATTAGCTTAAGCGTAAAAAAGGATATATTTTTCATTCTCATCGTTTAAAAATACTGATTTTATGAGATGATTTGTTAAAATCGGACTTAATAAGAAAAAGCTTCCCTTATGGGAAGCTTTTTCTTATTTGTACACCCGGAAAACTTTAATTTGATGAATTTGATTTCAGATTTACAGCGGTTTTCGGCTTTAGGAAAGCCTAAAAGCACATTTTAAATATCCCAGGCGAACAAATATTGAACGATTCGTTATGGAGATAATGTAATCTATATTTCTTCAGTCAATATCCCATCTCCACAAGATGAGCAATCAGTTGGCGAAGTTTTCCCATATTGGATTTTTTCACCTATTGAGCAAGGTAAAAACCAATATGGGAAATAGGAAGATATATCGCCACATTGACAAACCGACACTAGGTAAAATATTTTTTCCTAATAGATTTTTTAATAAATTGAACTCTAAATTATTCTCTCAATGCGCAACAGAAGGATCATAAAAATCAAGGACGGCAGGATTTTCATCAATCCAGAAACGTCCTTTTCAATTGAGCAAACTACCTTCCCGAACGGATCTGTCAATTTTTCGCCACACCTGGACAGGTTTCTTGAAGTCGAGCTCCATTTTATGGTGGGAATAGCCATCATGATCATCACCAACTACCACCCCACCCGAACTTCCGCTTTCTACAACCAGCAGGTGCGTGTAGCTATAGACCGGATTGAATTCCAGAACCTCGATTGGAGGGAATTCTCAAAGTTGCTGTTCATGTACCAAAAGATATCCTTACTAAAATTCATCGATCCAAAGACAATTGAAAAAATGAATGTAGAGTCAATGAGGAACGATAGCAATTCAAGTAAGAAAGGACCTGAAAAGAACCAGCTAACAGATCTTGAACAGCTGTCAGCTTCCGAAACCTGGCAAGTCCGCAAACGGATGTATCTAGGAAAGATTAAATACAGCGATGCGATATTCGAAGATGGAAAAGTAAGCGTTCAAATTAAAGTTGAATGGCAGTCACAACCAATAACCCTAAGAGTGAAAAATACATTCCTTAAAAAGGAGTTCGACACCATCAAGTCTTATTTTGGAAAGAAGATCAATGGAAAGAATTATTTTGTGGTCAGCTACGAGGTTTCCATTGAAGGGCTCCAGCTACTCCATATCGATGGCACATCAGTGGAAATTGCCCAGATAACATCCGAGCTGATTGAAGCCATTGCAACAGAAAGGATCTTAAGGATCTCTCCCGACAGGAATTCGCCTGAGACCCATGGCCCATCTATATCTGGAATCCAGCTCAACGAATTATTGGGCGACGACCCAAATCATCTTTTGATCGTGGAGCCCAAGCAGATCGTGCATCTACTGAGCAATAGACGACGCATCCGTAACAGGGAACAACTTGAATACCTTTCTGCCCATAAACAATCCAATGTCCATAACCTCAGATATACAATCAGGCCGTCATTTGGCTTTTTGTTCCATGTGGAAGGAAGCGAACATATGCATTTTTGTTGGGAACTGTTGGATAAAAATGCGACATATATCTGGTCTGTTTCCAAAAGTTCAAATCATTCCTATGAAAGAATTGATGAAAGCCTGAAACTGGTACTGGAGATTGGAAGAAGTAAATACCGCAGCAGATATGTTGAAAGGGCAGTCGATCAGGATATTCTTTTCAGTCGGATTAACCATCGTGGCATTACGAAGGGGGTACAGGAAAACTTTGAACAATGGAGGGCTAACCTACATTCGGTGGTAGAAATATAATCCTAATTGGAAATTATATATTTCTCTTAAATCGCTTTTGAGATTCGCCTGTTGGACCATAGAAAAGAATTTGCGGCGATAAATTATCGGCTGTTCAGAATCCAAATCAAGTTGATATTTAATTACTTATATTAGATGAGCTAAAGTAACAACCATGAGCGAGAATGAACCTATAGTTATTAAAAATGTATCCCAATATATAGATGAAGTTGACATGTTATATATGCTATATTGCGACAAAGAAGTTAACTCAGAACTTCTTTTTAGAGGTCAGACTGTGGATTTACCATTAATTCCTAAGATTGGAAGGTTAAATCTAAGGAAGAAAACTGATAGCAAAATCAAAACGGAGAAATTAATTCTTGACGAATTTAGGCGGGGAATACTACCGCTATCCGAGTTTAAACCAGAAAACAACTGGGACCTACTCGCTCTCGCACAGCATCATGGATTACCTACCCGTTTATTAGATTGGTCTTGTAGTGCTTTGATAGGTTTATGGTTTGCAGTCTGTAAGCCTCCAGTTATAAATAAATATGGTAAAGCTTTGAATGGTATTGTATGGGTGTTTGCACCAACATCAACTGATTACCGAACCGATACTACTACTGCCGACCCACTCAACAACAACATTACGAAGGTTTTCAAATCTACCATAATAAGTAAGAGAATCTCTGCGCAATCAGGGGTATTTACAGTACACAAGATTTTAGACTCAGATGGCTTTGTCCGATTTGAAAACAATAAGGTATTTAAGAAAAAACTAATCCCAATTCATATAAAAGGGGAAGATTTTGCGTCTATCAGGAAACAACTTAGCATCCTTGGAATTAATAATGCCTCAGTATTTCCAGACATTGATGGGTTTTGCAAGAATCTGGAATGGAGATATTCAAAGCTAGAAGATGAAAAGTTTTAATTATAATTAACTTTGCAATAAATTGATGCTTTTTCCTATCTCTGGTAACCTATAAATATGATAATCTGTATTTACTTGTAGATTGGATAATAGTGAATCCAAGTCCAGGGTATCTGTGTCTTTGTCACCATCTTTTATGAGCACCTTTTGAATAGAAGTAAATATTATAATCTGTTTAGCTTTCACCGCTGCACTTTTCTCAAACAAAACTTTCAAGCTTTCGCTACTAACTGAATGCTGCCCCGGTTCATCGAACAATACAATACCTGGATGGTTTGAACCCTTGTTCAATAAACTTAAAGAGTAGGCCCATATAGTCCTTATGAAGTCAGAGGCGGATGAATTGGTTTTAATTGATTGGGGCAAATCATCACTTTCACTATACTTAAATACCGGATAATATTTGAATGGTTGGTTTTTTTGGATGTAAATATTATATGGTTTATTGCTTGAATATTTGAATGGGAATAAGTAATCAGATTTGAACATTGTTTCAAGTTCATTTAATTTTCTATTGTCAACGGCAGAACTTCCCTCCAGATTACTTTTCTGATTTAGAAGATTTTTATAAGCCACGGCTATTTCTTTTAACAGAGAGATGTAATGAGAAAATCTGTCATCTATCGCGCTTAATTCATTTAATTTTTTCTCCAAACGTACACGAACTAACGTGTCAGTGTCAGAGTAATCTCTATCATCAGTTATCAACTCTTGAAGTATGATTTTTATTTCTTCTTCCAGTTCGCGTTGCTTTCTGAGATAATATTTGCGCATAACATCTTTTTCATCTATAACCGAATTTAACGACGTTATTGAATTCTTGATAATTCTTTGCTGACCGGTTAAGTAGGTAATATTTTGGGTGAGGCTCAATTTCTCAATGGTAACTCCCTCTTCGAGCAAAAGATCATCGGAAACAGTTTGTTTACATGTTGGACATTTATCATACACATCAGTGATCAGCAAAGACTCATCGATTACATTTTGTATTCCTTTTTGTGAGGCAAGTTCTTTATTAATATTACTTAAGTGTTTCTGAATTGTATCATGCTGGCTCTTTTGCAGAGATAGAGCAAGGTCAAATTCCTCGAACCTTTTCATAAACAGTGACTGATCCTTGTATAAAGTCTCCAATCGGGTGCGTATATAATCCTTGTTGTCACCAACTTTTTTCACGGGAATATTCCTCAGTGCATCAAGGTCAGCAGTATATTTTTCTCGTAACGCCCTTATTGATTTTTCGCTGTTTTCAGCTGTATCATCTTTAAGGAATAATGAAGTTAATTTTAAATTGCCTTCATCCGCTGTGAGATTCTCCGGTAGTGAAGAAAGTCGACCTCCATATTCTGAGGTTAGCACTTCAAGTTTAGCTGTAATTCTGTCCCAATTGGACTGAATACGGTTTTCTTCCTTCTCCAAACGATCTCGTTCTGAGGAAATATTCAATTCATTCAGGTTAAGTAAAAATTCGATGACCTTTTCTTTGTTTTTCGGTATGCCGAAGTAGGGTATCGTCGCTAAAAAGTCTGACCAACCTTTTGTTTGTTCGATAAAGATTGCTGTAAAGATGGTTTGGAGATAAAGCACACTTTTACCCTCTTTTGCGGAACTATTCAACACCTCAGGGAGTTCAAATCCTATAAATTCAGCAAGCCAGTGGTAAAATCCATAATTATCACTATTGTTATTGTTATTTCTAAGAAAAAGTGGCTGACTTTTGACTTCCGGAGAAATATCATCGTAGGAAGAAAAATAGACAACTGCTTTTTTGGTGTTGACATCATTTTGATTCGAATCTTTCTCATTCGAATTGATGTATCTTCTTATTGTTGCTAGTTCTCCTCTTTCGTTCGAAATTTCAATAAATACCTTGGAATACAAAATTCTGTGTGGAACAAGCTCATTAGTCTTGGTATCCATTATATCAAATTCAGTTTTCAAGGCTTTACCAAGTGCAGCCTCATTTTTCGCTCCTAATAACTCCTCCATACCAAGGGCGTAATAAATGCTCGAACCTATAGTAGACTTACCTTTTGAATTTTGACCTGCAATTATGTTCAATCCAGACTTAAAAGAAATATCAAACCCATATTTTTCATTGGAAGGTTGACTTTCATTTGGTTGTATTTCTAATCTTAATCTATTTATTCTGAACATAATCTAAAAAATTTCCCAATTACTGTTTGCTTTAGAAATAGAAGTTTGTGGTATGATTCCTATTTGCTTTATTTTACCTATATCTTCATTAAACAAGTTCATTTGCTCAATCTTCGTCAAGAGTTCTAACCCACTATCGACAATTTGGATTTGCAATTCATTGCTTAAAATCTCTCGTTTACAGAGCCCATTGATAACTGCCAGAGTAACGATTTTGTCCAAGGAAGGTTCAAAAATCCAAGGGACAATAGTATCACGTTTTTTTTGTTTTACCGACAGCAAAATTTCGTAGTTTTCCTCTGATCTCAAAGCCCACATATATAGATGCAGTTTGAGAAATGTTGAGTTATAAGGCCTGGAAGTACCATATCTTAATATAGCTAATAATATTATGATCTTATAAATTGGCTGGTACCGCAACGGAACGGGTATTGCTTTTATATCTAATTTGACTTCTATCATCACTCAACAAAATTAAATGAACAATTCATCAACCACCATGTCACTTTATGCTTTGCCAACTCCAAATTGCGCTTGTTACTCTTATCGTTAACCAGGTCCTTAATATGCTCGGAAAACTCTGTCTGCAGTTTTAACAATAGGTCCTTCGCCTCATTTCTTGTATTTACTGTTCTTGTATAATCCGATTTTACAGCCTGTTCAAATACTTCAGAAGTTGCCTCATACTTGCTGATAAGGTCACTTACATTCCTTATCTGGTCATTTTTATATTCTTGTTCCAGAAAACTTAAAATCCTTTCCCTCGCTACAGTTTCGGCCTTTTCATCTGGGTAAAGTGTTTTCGACTTCCTAAGTAGCTTATCAAAGTATTCGTCATGCCCTTCGATCCAGCCTTTAACGTCCTCTTCAGTAACCAATTTTTGATTGGTTTTTTCCCAGACATCCAACTCATTAAGAGAGCCCATATCCGTCCAATCCCTTTTGTTTAGCTTTTCATTGAGATTTGTGAGCTTACAGCACATTATATCATTATTTAACGCAATTTCACCAATAACATTTTTTAGATGACCTATTAAATAAAGAGTATTTCCCCTGATCATATATACGCCACTTCCCGATAATCCCTTAGCAAGATTGGCTCCTAATTCACCGCCTTGCTCAAAAGTTCCTTTGATTGTAATCTTGAATTCCTTTTGTGCAAGGTCTATAATGCTTCCTTCCCATGTCCTTGGAGATGAATCATTGTAACTTTGATACCCCCTAAAATAAATGCCTTCATCCATCACGAATTTATCACCAAGTTTAACCTGCATAAAATCGCAATCGATATTCGGCTTTTCAATTTCCAAAAGTGCCCAATCATTTATTTTATCCAATTCGAAAACCGACAGCACATTTATTTTTTGGAAAGGAGCTGAAAAATCATCCTGATATTCTATGATAATATTTTCAGGATCTATATCTTTAAATTCATCATTTTCTCCTGCAATACAGTGTTCAGCAGTCAGTACGAAAAATTTCTCGTCGTGAGTGACAATTACCCCGCTACCTTGGTTCACTCTTTTGCCATCGTGCATCAAATAGGTCCTGACGCAACATTGATTTAAAATTTTCTTAGGCATCGTTTAATTCAAGGTTAGTTATATCCTGCTGGATGCACCAATTTCCATCTTCCATTTCATCTTCTGTAAACAACTCACCCGACTTTGATGCAATGTTGGACAAAGGATAATTGAAAATGATTGTGACCTTCTTTGTAAAATCCCTTTTGGGGTGAAATAATATTCTGGCTATTGTTTCACGGTCTGGATGTCTAGTTGCGGCTCCGCCGCCATTTGTCGATATGATAAACTTTTCACTTTCTATTAGATCCAATAGACTAGCTGAGGTATTATTTTTGCTGCCATGATGGGATATTTTCACATAATCTACCTTTAGCTTGTTATCGGTATCATTGTATTCGAGTTTTCTTAAACTCTGCTCCACGACTTCGGCACGGGAATCACCTAATGCAAGAAAGCTGAAATCGATTCCTTTAATCAACATTGCAATACAGGAACTATTGACAATATCATTTTCAATGGTTTTCTGGTGCCGGAAATCTTCTTTGGCTAAATCCCTAAGGCTGCCTTTAGATACCTGTGACAATACCGTACCGGAGATTTTGACCTCTTTTAGTTTTTTCTGGTACTCCTCACTCAGTTCGGGCCAACCTTTCTTCAATGAGTCAATAATTTCTGATGTTGGTGAGAGAACTGTAATAGTTATTCCTCTGTCCTGTCGAATTTGCGAACTAAAAAAAATGGCCTCATTGAATTTTGATAAAGGTTCCTTCTTTTCCAACAATAGTTCTTCGAGGCTCTTTGCCTGTCCGTAACTGATCTTGCCACTTGAAAAACCTACCTCGATCAAGTTTAAGCAGTTTACCCAATATTTTCTTATCTCAATTCCATTGGCCAAGGAGTTTTTTAAGAATTTGATCACCCCGCCAATATGGTCTGAGTCAATGTGCGTCAGAACCAAAAGATCAATAATAGCTATATCCTTTAATTCATTCCGCAAAGAAAAATCAAATGTGTTTGGGGTACCCCCATCAATTAGGATATTAAAGCAGTCTTCATTTTCATCGAATGTTTTGATTAAAATGCAGTCACCCTGATATGCCTTTAAAATTAGGATTTCAGTATTCAAGAACGTTATTTAAGTTTTTTTTATTTGTTACAGGCAGATAAAATCTAAATATATCTTATTAAATCCATTTATCATAGTTATTTCCAACAATGTATCCAATCATTAATAAACCGAAAAACTTATTGCTATAACAGCACACGCTATCTTTGGAAAATAATCCTTCTGTCCATACAGTGTCACCAAATCCATAGGATGAAAATATGCCAACACATACAGAGCCTTCAAAAATATATGTGCCTTGTGCTGCATTAAGTATTTACAAAATGTAATCCAACCACACAGAACAACCTCACTGTCCAACTCGTCGAACTCTTTGCAAAATACCCGAGTGTCGACCAGAATGCAATGGGAATGAAGCCCAATTGGCAGCAGGAACCACATTGGATATTCTAATCTTTACTTTGGGGAATCTTTCCACGAACTATAGATAATGTTTAAAAGGCAAGATTCCTGTTGTGATGTTTTTTCCGGCAGTCAGCACCTCACCAATCGAATCAGCAAACCTTAGTGTTACAGGTTGCCCGTCTGCAAAGATGCAGGCATTATAGTTGAGTTTTGTCAGTGCTAGAACATCCTTACAGACCTGTTTTATGTCCGCATTACCTCTGGTGATCTCCACTGAAATAGGATTTGGTACTTCAAGCCCAACCTGCGTTTGTAATCTAGGCACGAATCCTTTTGTCCATAGAAAAGCCTTAGTGGTGCCAACAGTCATCATCATGCCTCTTGGAACACAGAAGGAGAATTGCCGATATAGCTTGAACGCACCAGAAGATTGAATCCTCACACCGATAATCTTTGATTTTCCCTCAACAGCATCGGCAAATCCCTTCCACTCTTTATCATCGAAATAGGTCTTTGCATGGACAAATATCTCTTTGGGATATTTTCCCTTACCAAGTTTTTCTTTAAAAACTTCGAGCGATTGGGTAATCAGGTCAATAGCATCTTTTTCCGAAACGTGGAATTCCTTGGTTTTGGGATTGAAAAAATTCCCAATATTGCCCCTGAAGACCATCCCATCGCCAGAATCTATGAACATCTGGGCCGCACAACAGGCACTTCGGTTGTTCGGATCGTCGTTGAGCTTTTTGTATACCAGCCCTAGATAGCAAACATCCTCACGTATATCTCCCAGGCGCCATGGAAGCCCGCCAACTTTGTAGTACATTGTAGTAGAGATATTCCACGCCTTGGCACTATCAAAGACTGCCAGTTGCTTGATCTTCTTTTCGTCCTGTTCCAAATGTCGATATGCGATCGTACCCTCTCTTATGATTTGGGTGACTATTTTTTCCGATAGCAGTTTTGCCTTTAATTGGTTATGGAAATTAATCTCGAAATCATAGGCGTCCCGAAGCTCTTCCATCTCTGGAAATAAAAGGGACTGGTTGCCTTGAACCTGTTTTTTCTTCAACCCTAATTTTATGTTACCATCTGACTTGGGCAGCCGGCTCTTGGGTCTTCCAAACTTATAGATATCGTCTTGGATAACCACAAACCAAAGCGTTACCGGTCGTTCCTCTTCACGAACATACCTTGCAAGTGCATCTGCAAATAGATTCGTTAGGTTATGTACCCGTTGGTTTCCGTCCTCATAAGACAGGTATTTATTCACTTCATTATCACTAACTTCAATCTCAACGATATTATCAAGATTGATATGTATTCCAAAGGCCGTTTCAAGCCCAGGAAAAAATGGCCTTGCCGTTTCCGAAGGCAGAACGGGTCCATGCAGCTTTTGCAGGTATTCTATCATATATCTTCGCTGGGTCGAACTACCGATGACCCCAATATTAACCTGGCCCTTCATTTTTCTGCTATCAAACGGTCCATAGAGCATTAGTCCATCTCTAGGATCAGCAGTAGTTTGCCCATGCCCAAATGATAATGTCGGTTCTCTTAAAAAACTGAGCTCGGGTTGCTGGTTATAGATTTCAAAACTCTTCATCATCTAGATCGTATAAGTCGGTTTCGTCAATAAAAATTTCCATTCTCTCTTTTTCTTTTGGATCCATGTAGCCATACTGTGACCAAAAGATTTCCGGAAATGCTTTCATTTCAATAGCAGAAGTACAATCGGTCCTCATCGAGACACACGGATCTTCATATCTTTTCAGCGAAGCAAGAAAGGCGAGCATCTGGTCCCTCCATTCCTCATTAAACATACGTCTTCCCTTTCGTCTGCGGTGGCTATGTTGGACTGATTTACTCTCAATGGGAATCTTTCCATTGCTTGTAAAAAGGATATGGCTATTGATATGGAAACCTGGCTCTGGGTGCAATACACTTCTAAATGATAGTGCAAAATGCCAGTTTCCGATTTCAAGATGTTTACCGAAAAGGTTTTTTGTCTTTTTACGGTCCTGTTTTGCAAAATCAAATGTCACCTTTCCCTTGGGCAAACTTTCTATCGTATGAAAATAGATATTGTTCTTGTTGGAAAGCTCATACCAGGAAAGACCTTTTTCTCTTAGGGAAACGTGAAGTGCTCTTTTGAGCAATCTCTTGAAATAGTTTGATGCATCAAGGTAGCTTGGGAAGGTATCTGAATCATATCCTGCAATGAGCTTTCCGATTTCAACATCCAATCGCTCAACATTTTCGATTTCGACCTTTCCAGCAGTGCTGTCGACAATCTGATCGAGAATTTCACTAAAGCACACAATACAGTTTGCAGCCCTGAAACTGATTTTCAGGTTGTTAGCCTTACTCACGGCGATAGCCTGCACTTCGTTGACAAACCTGAAAATATAGAAGTGCTTGGGAAGTTTTTCCGTATTCCACCAATTGGTATAGTATAACTCCTTCTTTTTGACCACTTTGTTGCCTGAGAGATATTGAGAAAGATAAAACTTCGCAATCGCTGATTTCTCCCCTTCATAAGCTTTAACGATTTGATCCTTTTCCAGTTTTTTCACCAAAATCCCTAGGCCAGCGGCCCAGTTTTCATCGAACGAAATCTGGTTGGTATCTGCGGAGCCTTCAAAAAGACCCCTTGGCGCCCGGTCGATGTTAAGGATTGTAAAAAAGTCTTTAAGAGCTGGGTTTTCAGCAGCTGCCTGTTTCGCGAAATTAATTTCCTTAAGGATACCAGATTTAATCTCGATTTCTTCCTGCTTATAAACAATGTTGTTTGAATAAACCAATAGAAACTTGACAGTCTCGTATTTGATTGCCTGTTCAATGTCCCCCCAAAAGTTTTCTCCGCCGAGTAGTTCATTTTTATCAATCCATACCTTATAGCCAAGTTGTTCCAGCCTGGTTGCCAACCAAATGGTAAATTCGTTATCCTCTGGTGTAGCGTGACTAATGAAAAGGGTATCACGGATCGTTGCTTTTTCCATTTGTGAAAGGTCACCAATTTAAACCTTGTTTACCTATAATTTTTATTAACACTATGTGTATTGTTACTCAAGGTATTGATAAAAGACAGTAGAGGAGTAAATACAAAAATTATGAACATTTTTATTCCTGGCCAGAAACCCAGGCGAACAAATATTGAACGTTTTAAAAATGTACGTGTTATCCCATTCAACTTATGTCCAAAAGTTAATTTAAGGCGTTATAAATACATATAAAAATTAAAACTATGTATTATCCAGATGTCGAAAACAGTAGAATTACACCTCAAAAAGCAGTTGAAATACTAAAAGCTCACGGCACAGAAATGACCGAAGAAGAGGCTGTAATAGCGTTAGAATTCATAAAAAAGTTTCTTAAAATGGCAATTAAGCAACAAGTTATACTAGCAGAAAAATACATGGAGGAAGCCCAAAAAAGGCTATAGGCATTAAAACTAAAAAAACTTCCCATATGGGAAGTTTTTTTCTGGTTCGTACCCCCGGAAAACTTTAATCTTGCGGATTTGATGGCAGATTTACAAAGATTTTCGGCTTTAGGGAAGCGCAAGATAGATTGTAAATATCCCAGGCGAACAAACACTGAACGATTGGACATCATTTGAATGTGTAACTATCGAGAATGAAAGACCTATTTTTATTGATGAGCTTTGTCTTTAAGCACAATTTCCCAAAAACCATTGTCATTACTCATGATAATTAAAAACTATTTAAACACCCATACAGAATCATCTCCGTCTAGTTGAACACTAGTGACACAAAGAAATACGAAACCACATGAGCACGATTGAAACGATTAGAAAATATACTCTAGAAAATTGCTGAAACATAAAATATAATTTCAAATCCTCAGTTTTGCGACGCTGATTTTATCAGAAACCTTAATCTTGTATGAAAATGTCTTTACTCTTGATGGCCATCTTTCAATAGAGACACAAGGTTTCTTTCAAAAAAATAATCCAACGTACCATAGTTGATATGCCTGCCTTCGATCAATTTGGAAACAAAGGATATTGGATCTTTGCTGTCTTCAAGTGTTTCCAGAAATTGAACTAGGTTCATGAACATTAAATCTCGGAATGGGTAGGTGTCGATAAAGGTATCAAGCTTTTCGAGTTCCTGAAACTGACGAACCCATTTTTGCCTTTTTTTCTCCAGTTCTGCAAATCTATCTTCGAGATGCGATGAGCCGTTTGAGATCGTAAAAGAATGAGAGATCAAAGATTCAAGGAAATTCCCCATCACAGCCCGATCGTGGAAACCTGCATAATCAGAAAGCGTCAGTGCGATACGTATTATTTGCCTGTCTGAGAGCATCACCTCGGTTTCTAAATTGTTTGCACCTTTAAAGATTAATGAACCTACCTGTCGCATCAACAGCTCAACCTTGCCGGTCTGTATATGAGCCGATAGAAGGCTTTCTGATAGATCGATTAACAGGCCATAGGCAGTTCCAGATTTTGCAGCCCGGGTTAGGTTCTTCTTTTTACATTCGATAATTACAAGGATGCTGTCCGTTACCAAAAGAATATCTGTTTCACCCTCAATTTTCCCAATTGCGTATTTACCAACAACGATTTGAAACCCCTTGCTGGAAAGTTTTCTAATCAGAAAACGTTCCAGTTCAAGGCCGATATCAGAATCCATTTTTGGAAAGTAAGGACGGAGCGATGATGCAAGTGACTCGAAGTAATTCGGAGCAGACCAAGATTTTTGAGGGATCATCAGACGGCCATCTGCAAGTTGAATGATAGGTTTTTTAAAGAAGTCGTTCTCAAATAAATTTGCTGGCTTAGAATACCGCTCATTGAAACCTCTTGGGTGGGTCAGCAGCCCAATTACTCTGACCAATCTTTGCATTTCGATCATCGGCAATATCAGCTTTAGATCCTTAGCGCTAAAAACGACCGGACCTAAAAAATCTCCGCAGATGTTTTCGATAGCTCTGCATATTTCAAAAAATTCAGACTTTTTTAATCCGAGAGATTTTTCTATTCTCCCATCCTCTATGCACTGGAAGAGCTCCTCTGCTATTTCCAGGGAGAGGGACATCCTTGCCTGTGGAAGCGCGAAGATATTATCCCAGAGTACAATCTGCCTGCATAGGGCAAGGATGTCCCCACCATCCTTGTTTATGAATTCCCATCTGTTATATACCTGTACATCATAGGCAGCCTGTACGACATAACTGGCAAATTCAAATATTGCCTGGGGATTATCGAAGCCTTGGGTTAGGCCGGAAGGAAATTTGTAATTTGGATGCTTGAGGCAAAGATGGAGCAAAAAACCGAAGGGGATTTGCCTCTGTTGATCGCTGACCATCATACTGGCGGTCCTATAGATATGAAATCGTTGATATCGATCGGAATAACGATTTGACAGGTTAAGGTGTTGAAATATTATCGTCATCAGGTTTGCCCCTCCAAATCTGGAAACCAGGCTTTCAAGTTCGGTAAAAACTTTTTCCAGGCCAGAGGTGATTTCTAATCTGCCGTTAAAATATTGATATTTACAGCCTTTCTCAGCTAGGAACTTTACCGCCACTGCCACATCGAATTCGCGAGGAAAACTCTCGCGAAGGTCGTCATAAATCAGCCCATAGCCACCTGGAGAAGCCTGTATTAATCGCTTGCTATCTTCTACCGCATTTGTCCATTCAGGTTTGTTTTCTAATGATCTGAAATACTTAACGCTATTGCGAAGAGCATACTTTAGTGCATTTATTACTTTGATATATTCCGAAGCTGGCTCTCCTTCTAAAACTTCCCTATACACCAGTTCTGAAACCAATTGATCAAGAATTCGGATATGGGAACAGCTCTTATCGGCAACGTGCGAACCGATCGAGCTGACAATCCGCCTATCAATCTCTTTCCCAACCACTTCCCAGCTTTGAAAGCCTTGATGAGATAGGTTTAATTGGGCATATTGCTCTCCCAGATCTTTCGGCCAATGTGGTTCTGTAACTGAATCCACAACCTCTTTCAAAAGTTTTAACATATCAATCTGCTCTGGTTTCGTGCTCATACCTCTCGTTACATTTTTTCCTAAATTATGCTTTCATTGTCTGTTCCACAAATCTCAAATCAACAGCTAAATCCCTGTAGTTTCTCAAAACTTATCAACAAAAGCTTTTTTGTGCAGTCCATGCTTAGTTTAATTCCACATTGTTAACTTCGGTCCAAAAGATTATATTTGGAATAGCTAGATCAGCATCGATCTATTTTATTATGCTCTCAAAATGACTTGGTTTTCGACAAAAAAGCAACAGGCATCGACCTATATCAATCGGGGTATTGCCATCATAAGAAAAGGTTCGGAAAGGATAAACGATTTTTTTATCAGAAGCTTCAAGAACATTGTATCAATTCTAATTGACGATTACTATCAAAAATCGCTCTGGTCGATCCTTTTTATCACTCTTATGTACCTTTTTGCATGCGGGTGGTTATGGAAATCTTTTGATGCTCTCCTTGTAAAAAAGGTACTGGCCAACTTAAAGCCCATGAATCTGGGGTACTTAGGAAGTTTAATCTATTTCCTAGTAATAGGCATACCAGGATTCAAAATATTGGCAAACTGCTACCGGAAGATGTACAAGATGCGCCCTTTGCATATCTTCTTGATTGGCGCAGGGACGATTTTATATTGGACCCATCGCCCAGATTATGTCCAGGCCCAATTGTTCGATACCACTGTCAAACAAGATTTCTTGAAGATCGCTGAGTACCTCAGTTTCATGCCTCCACCGCTGGCCGGAATTGCCCAACTCCTTCAATTGTTGTTTAAATCAGGACTGGTCGATCCCATAGTAGCTTTAATAAGCTTTGGCTGCATAATACTTTCTATCAATTTATTCAGATTTGCAAGAAAACCTAAGAACAGCTCCCTATTAATCCAGGACATGCCGATCAGTCTGCTAAAAGATGATAAATTCAACAGAAAAATTTATTTCGAGCCACTCGTAAATGAGATAAGGTCAATTGAATTTTCAACCGAACAGGCATTTGCCATCGGCATCAACAGCATGTGGGGGTATGGAAAAACTTCTCTGCTACAGATATTAAAAAAGGATTTTGAGGAAAAAGAACCGCATACGGTCTATCTGCAGTACAATCCCTGGATGTCAACAGCGAAGTCAGGCTTAACCATGGACTTTTTTGTTCAGCTCGACCAGGCATTATCAGAACATATCGAAACCGAAAACCTGATTATGAAATATGGAAGGGCGCTTTCCAAGATTGATGTCGAAAAAAATCCGCTTAAATCTATTGCAAGCATTTTTGAACACGAAAGTTCTTTGAAAGATAAGCATGATGAGGTTAAAGAATTGCTGATGCGTATAAAAAAACGCGTGCTTGTAGTAATTGATGATATGGACAGGTTGGACAATAGTGAGGTCATGGAAGTACTAAGGTTGATTAGAAATACTGCGAACTTCCCCCGAATAATCTTTGTGGCCGCATATGACAAGAATTATCTCAGCAACGCGCTGAAGTCACATAGTATTCTTAACCAGGACAAGTACCTGCAAAAGATCTTTGATCTTGAGATCATGCTACCTAAGATAGAGAATATGCTTTTGAAAGAACTGATTAACGATGTTTTCAAGGCGTCAATGGACAACCTTGTGATGCAAGCTCCGGAAAAACAAAAACTTCTGGATCAGTTCCGCGATCTAATCTTTGCAACCAACAGTTCCACCGATCCAAAAATGAACCTTTTCAGGGGACAGATATGGAATGTCATCACCAATAAGCGAGATATCATCAGGTTTGTAAATTCCATGTCGGTCATTTTCCAGGTAAACCAGAAATGGGTATACCTTCCTGATCTGGCGATACTGGAACTTATCAAGATGATGGACCATAATTGCTATCTGGAACTATCGAGCCCAGATAATTATCTGGCCATCAGCAGCTCGTCATTGCCAAAAGCTTACAAGCTTATTACCCAGCGCTCAACCTTAACGTTTACGGCAAGATCACTTGGCCACACCAATCTCAAAGAAGACATCTTGGAATCGAAAAATCGTGCACTAACTGACCTGATCAGCAGCCTTTTTACCCCAGCTACAATGTCCGACCACCAGTCCGACAAAGCGCTTAGAATAGTGGACAATTTTGAGAATTATTTTATTTATGCGGAAAAGAACCTTCCAGCTAGTACTTTTGCACAAGCGATAACACCATGATTCTATCTAAAAGAGCAAAACTTATATTGGATGTCATAGAAAAGAACCAAGATGAATCCATGTTGAAGCAGCTGCAAAATGCAGGTCCGCCGTCGACATTGGGACATTTCAAATCTTATCTGGAAATTACATTGGTACTGATCGAGAAATCCAAGTTTTCAAATTCTGCAATCAAGGTATTTATCGACCTATTGACTAAGGAAAACTCTTATCTTGAATCTATCGAATTTCGAGCAAAACGGATGGCCATTGCCCAGATACTTTCCGACGGTGCAGTAGAGCCCTATGCTAGAACAGCGCATATGCTTGGTATGTTCATCTTGGAACAGTATAGACACTCTAATACCTTTGAATCGAGGCACATCGCATCAATTTTCAGCGCAACTGAAATCTTAGCTTTCAATGAAAGTTATCTTAGCAGGTATCTTGCAGAACACACACTTGATGATTCGAGTATGATGCTCCTTTATAGCTGCATTTCAGGACTTGATAATAGCAAAATTTATTTGAGCGACAAATCCCTTAAACTCGTCAAAGCAAAACTGGAGGACGACAGGTCCAGGTTTTTCTATCTGCATAATTTCATCCGACCACTTTACCTTACCGAAAGCAAAGACTTTCCTGATGCAACTCTTCACGTGGCAGAGCCTTTCTACAAACAGATTTTTGGCAGTCAGGATAATTTCATTAATTTCCTTCAGGTTAAATCAGTGAACCTTGACGAGCAGATGCTCAAAGATGACCTTTTTAGGATAATCACCTATATGAAGATGACAGGGAGCGAATATTTCGATGCCCAAGGCTTCAGGCTCCACAGAAAACACCACGCCCATTTACGAATAATTGATTAAGGTAAATAATCCGTCAATATTTTAAGGTACTTAAGCATTTTATGTAAATATCATCAACCATTTTTAAACCCAGACGAACAAATATCGAACGTTTTAAAAAATGAGCAAGTTAGCCATTCAACTTATGTCCAAAAGTTAATTTAAGGCGTTATAAATGCATATTAAAAATTAAAACTATGTATTATCCAGATGTCGAAAACAGTAGAATTACGCCTCAAAAAGCTGTTGAAATACTAAAAGCTCACGGCACAGAAATGACAGAAGAAGAGGCTGTAATACCATTAGAATTCATAAAAAAATTTCTTAAAATGGCAATTAAGCAACAAGTTATACTAGCGGAAAAGTACATAGAGGAAGCCCAAAAAAGGCTATAAGCATTAAAACTAAAAAAACTTCCCATATGGGGAAGTTTTTTTCTGGTTTGTACACCCAGAAGTATCCAGTACGAACCGCTTATTGGAAGATTTAAGGCTTTTAGCATCGTTTGAAGAGTTCGAGTGCAACCCAACAGGATAGTTTTCGAACCAAAGGAACCAGTATATAATTTGTGCTAAACTGGAATGAATTTTACCGTAAAATACACATTAACTCTATTGGCTATGCTAGATAATAATTGCTTAATTTATTAATCTTCAGTATATCTTCATAATTCAAGCCTATTCTTACAAAATTGATTAGCCATTCACTAAATAAAATACTCGAATTTTCCATGTACATTATACTCGCTTTTATCGTTCTTCATATTATTGGTGTATTGTTAGCAGAATGAAAAGATAAAAGAGGAATTATTTCAGACATGATCAATAGAGTAAAATAATATGAGTAAACAGGATCATTTTATGGGTCACCACCAAGAAGAGCACTTAAAAAGTTCGGATTTTATTACCGATGTGGTGATAGGAATGAGTGACGGATTGACAGTTCCCTTTGCTTTGGCCGCAGGCCTGAGTAGTGCAGTAAGCAATAATTCTATTATCATAACCGCTGGGATTGCCGAAATTGTGGCTGGTTGTATTGCAATGGGCTTAGGTGGTTATCTTGCCGGCAAAACTGAACAGGAACATTACCAAAGCGAGCTAAAAAGAGAATACAATGAGGTTGAGCATATACCAGAAAAAGAAATGCAAGAGGTTAAAGATATTTTTGCTGGCTACGGCATAAGTGAGCAGGGACAGGATGTGCTGGCAAAAGAACTATCACAGGATAAGACCAAGTGGGTAGAGTTCATGATGAAATTTGAACTGGGGTTAGAAGAACCAAATCCCAATAGGGCTAGAAACTCGGCGCTAACCATTGGGATTGCCTATTTTATAGGAGGATTACTACCTCTTTCAGCCTATTTTTTTACTAAAACTCCTGAAAATGGGCTTATCGTATCGGCTATCTTTACCACTCTTTGTCTTTTTATTTTTGGCTATTTTAAAAGCAAAGTAACTGCACAACCACCCATTATGGGGGCACTGAAAGTGACTATGATTGGGCTTATAGCGGCAGCGGCAGCATTTGGTATTGCAAAATTGGTAGGCTAAATTAATATAACGTATTGAAAAACAAATACTTTAATTTTATTTATTATGAAACATTTACTATTCATAGCACTCGTTGCAATCTCATCTACAATACCTTGGGAAACTAGTTTTGAAGTAGCAAAAAAAAACAGTGCTGATCAGCATAAGTTGATTCTGCTCAATTTCTCTGGCTCAGATTGGTGTGGACCATGCATCAGAATGCACAGTGAAATCTTTGCAGACCAAGCATTTCTAAAAATGGCAAATGCTAATCTTATACTTATTAATGCCGATTTTCCGAGGAACAAGAAAAACCAGCCTTTAACAGCCGTCAAAAAGCAGAATGAAAGTTTGGCGGACAAATATAATCCGCAGGGAAAATTTCCATTTACCTTGATTCTTAACTCCAATGGCAAAGTAATTAAAACCTACGATGGTCTACCAGACCAAACAGCTGCCGAATTTACAAATGAGCTTAAAAAGATCTGTGATGCAAATAAATAACATGATTAACATTGAAAGAGCATTTAAGAGAACCGAACGCCTAATGGGAAATTCTTTTGAGCTCACCATTGTTGCTGATGATGAAATGTGGGCGCAGCAGAAAATGGAAATGGCTGTTAATGAAATTAGGAGGATCGAAAAGTTGTTTACCACCTTTGATGAGAGTAGCCAAACAAATCGAATTAACGCAAATGCAGGCATCGCTCCAGTAAAAGTAGACCTCGAGGTTTACCAATTGATTGAAAGGGCAATGAGAATCTCTTCTATTACCGATGGAGCCTTTGACCTTACTTATGGCTCTGTTGACAAAAAACTATGGAACTTCGACAGAACGATGGACCGTTTGCCTGATGCTGAAACAGCTAAATCCATGGTCAGACTAATCAACTATCAAAATATTATTCTTAACCCTGAAAACTGTACGGTGATGTTAAAGGAAAAGGGCATGCGTATTGGATTTGGAGGTATAGGTAAAGGTTACGCTGCAGAAATGGCGAAAGCTTTGTTAAAAAAAGAAGGTGCTCAATCTGGCATTGTGAATGCTTCTGGCGACCTTACCACTTGGGGTAATCAGCCAAATGGCGAACCATGGACAATTGGAATCTCAAATCCAGACCATGCAAAAACGCCTTTCTCCTATCTTAACGTTACTGATATGGCAATAGCCACTTCAGGAAATTATGAGAAGTTTATAAAGATCAATGGTAAAAAGTATTCTCATACCATCAATCCCAAAACGGGACTACCCGTAACTGGGATTAAGAGTGTTACTATTATTAGTCCGAATGCTGAGATAGCAGATGCCATGGCAACCCCAGTTACCATTATGGGTATTTCGGCTGGTCTAGATATGATTAACCAGATTAATTACTTAGGCTGCATTATTATAGACGATAACAACAAGATTTACACCAGTAAAAATATCAACCTCAAATGAGAACAAAAAACATAAAAAAGGCACTAGTGTTCACATTAGCATTAGGCAGTACAGCTACAGTTGTTTCTTCATGCACAGCAGTAAAAGAATATCAGAAAAACCGATTAAATGATGCGGAAATGATTCTTGGTAATAGAAAAATTGAAAAAACAGAGTTAAGTTTTCAGGGTTATCGCGAAGGTGCTTCGGGAGCCAACTCTGGCAAGAGTGGTGGTGGTTGTGGTTGTAACTAATTAGTAAATCAGATGAAAAAAATATTTCTTACCGCAACAGCAGTTTTTGCATTACTTCATTCCTTTGCACAAACTACACCAAAGGACACAGCGGGTTTTCAGAGCAGGAAACTGAAGCTCGAAGAAGTCAACTTGGTATCGAGCTATTATACCCAAAATGGAAATAATGCAGCTGTAACTGGCGGTATCGGCTCACAAAAACTTACAGATATTGCTAATGTTTTCGACGTAAAACTGGTTAAGTACGACTCCAAATCACGTAAACATACCTTCGGTCTGGAAGTTGGTATAGATCATTATACTTCAGCATCATCTGATAAAATCGATCTTCAGGCCAACTCTTCGGCCTCACATGCCGATACTAGACTGTACCCTTCGTTAAGCTGGAGCATAGAAAATGAAAAAAAGGGAACTACTTTGGCATTTGGGCTTTCTTCATCAACTGAGTTCGACTACCAATCGTTTGGGGCTAACATCAGCTTTTCGGCAAAAACAAAAGACAGAAGCGGAGAATTTACCGCCAAGTTACAGACCTATCTTGATCAGGTAACGCTCATCCAACCTGTAGAGCTGCGAACAAATGTGATGGGTCATGATCAATATGGTTCTGCAGCTCGAAATACTTTTGCTGGTTCACTTTCCTACTCGCAAATCATCAACGATAGGTTTCAGGTCATGTTTCTAGCAGATTTGGTACAACAAAATGGATATTTGAGTCTACCGTTTCACAGGGTTTATTTCAAAGATAATTCTGTACACCAAGAAAATTTACCTAATAGTAGATTAAAAATCCCTTTAGGCTTTAGGGCCAATTATTTTGTTGGGGATATGTTCATCATCAAAACCTATTATCGTTTTTACACAGATAACTGGGGGTTAACCTCACATACGGCAGATATTGAAGTACCAATTAAAATTATACCGTTCTTTTCGCTCAGTCCGTTCTATAGGTACTACACCCAAACAGCTGCCAAGTATTTCGCACCCTATCAGACCCATACTGCTGCAGAACAATATTACAATAGCAATTATGATTTAGCAAAGTTCAACAGTAACTTTTATGGCGCTGGCATTCGCTTTTCACCACCAAAAGGAATCCTTGGTTTACAACGTATCAGCATGCTCGAACTGCGATATGGTCATTACACAAAGAACATAAATATGAGTTCTGATATTATATCATTGAACATCAAGTATAAATAATAAAAAGTTCATTAAACAAAAAAGCCACTTATTTCTAAGTGGCTTTTTTTTACTTGTCAATCCAGTTGACAAGTGTTAATTGAGCTTGTACACCCAATAGGATTCGAACCTATGACCTACGGTTTAGAAAACCGGTGCTCTATCCAGCTGAGCTATGGATGCGTGTCAAAACAAAAATAATGAATACCATTTCTGTATGATGTTGCAAAGATATAATTTTGAAAGGATAATTTTAAGAAATTTTTAAAATTATCAGTTGTTAATTGGCGATAAATAGAGTGTTTAATTGATTTATAACCAATTAAGGTGTAAATCTGGCAAAGGCACTTTTATAAATTTGATTATTTGACTCTAATTGAAGAGCTTTTTGATAATATTTTGAGGCTTCACCTAAGAAATGTCGCTCTTCTAGCATAAATCCCGTTAGGTATGCTTTTTCTGCTGAACTAGTTGCAACTACTCCTTTTAAAATCTTTGTTATTGCTGTTTGATAGCTTGCTTTAGTCCACAGTTTTAAGTACTTCCTTTTAGGGTTTTGTTGTCCTTGCATCTCCCAAAAATAACTGCCTGACTTTTTTAATTGCGCAGCTATTGAATCTATTTTAATGTAAGTAGCAGGTTTTCCTGTTATCAGTAAATCTCCATCTGTTGCGGCACTATATACTTCGGTTTTTACAGCTTTGGTAGGTAACCAACCAATAGAAAGTGAACCATTATAATAGTTAATGGTATCTGCATTTAATTTTGTGATTAATGTTCCTCTGCCCCTGCTTGCTGCGCCGTAAGTTTGCATGTAAGCTCTTGGGTCTTTCTCTGGCGCTGTATGTGCATGTGAAAATGAATGCCAGATGTATTTAAAATAAGCAGATGATGCAGAGGTTGTTTCTTTACTGCACTTTGCCAACAGTGTTTTTATAGTGTATATCCCTTTAGTTTTTAATTGTACTACCGAAAAATTTGCGCACACTAAAACCAATTGAGTTTGCTCTGGTATATTAATTTGATCGGTACTTAACAGATTATCGCCCTTTTTTAAGATGATAGATTTCCCTGAAACTGTTTTAACTGCTTTTCCGCTATTGTAAAATACGATAAAGGCTGGTTCTGCTGCGAAAGAGGATAGACTTAAGCAAACTAGAACTAAAAGCAAAAGGATTTTATTAATTGTGTTTCCCATGTGTGAAAATTGTTTTAAATCCTTTTTTCTTATGTAACCAAATTGCGAAGGCTTCGTAGAAATAGAGAACATCTACCGCTAAAATAATTGCTGCTAATGTGGCGGTCATGTTCATTTGTGTATTAAACTGATGAAAACTCAGCAAGCCTAAATATACAAAGAAAACAGCCGAAATGATTTGTGCAATTTTTGCGATGAGGTGAAACCAGATGTGGTTTTCTAGATAATCTTTAATAAAGAGCGCCATGTGTAACCAACATAATAAGAATGCAATTGCCCACATTAACCAAGCGGGTAAGTGATGGATGTATTGATGGGACTGGATCATGCTGATGATGTTAGCATGGATAAAAATACCATTCATATCTGGCAATGATTTGCCTGTGTATTTTTCATTCATTGGCGTAAAGTGTTTATCCTCTACATCGTTTATGGTGCTGGCTACATATCCTACTAAAACAATTTTATTGGCGAAGAGGCTGCTATCAGCTTTGCCATTAATTAAATCCATACCGTTTATAACTACATATTTATCCGCTTTGCGTGTATAATTAATAGTTTCGGTTAGTTTATTTCTTTTGATTAAGGCTTGATAACTTTCAGGATCTGCTTGTTTTACAACTTGTGCAGCAAAAGCTGATAGATTCTCTTCTTCTAAGTGCGGGGTAAAATGTCTAATTACTCCTTCTTCTTCTCCAACAAAGTTGGCATACCCTTTATTGATGCTTTGAGTATAGAAATATCCTTTATTATTGGTGGCAGTATAGTTAAAGGCAGTTACTAGTTTAGCATTGGTAGAAAATAGTTTTAGTAAAAGGCTATCTCCTACTGGATCTTTCTTTTCATTGAACAATACATCTACACCAATTGCTTTGGGTTGTTGTGCTGCTACTTTACCAATCATGGCGGCAATATCTTGTCGGTTGCCATAACCTATATTAACAATTACAATGTTTGTATCTGTAGGTGTGTCTTTATTCTTATCCATTTTTGAGTATGCGAGATCGTTGTAATCAAAATCGCTTAGGGCTAAATGGATAGGGTCTAAAAAATGGGTATTAATTGGCAGGAAGGCAAACATTCCCATTACTAAAAACACTGCTAGGGTTGCAAATAGGGTATCTCTTTTAAAAAGGTATTTGAACATTATCTTATTTTTTGAGGGCTATTAAATCAGCTATGCTACAAGATAAGATTTAAAGCTATTACGGATAAATTTAGCACTAAAATACTCTTAATTTATTTCTTAAAAATACCTACAAGTGGGTATTTTTTTACGGACTAATGATGTGTAGTTTTAACTAAACTTAAAGAAACAAATAATGAAAACAAAAAATCTAATTGTATGCGCAATGATCGCATTTATGGCAGTTGCATTCTCTTCAACCAATGCTTTTGCTCAGAAGAAAACTGTTGTTGAGGTAAAATCTACAGCAGCTGTAAAAACTAGAGGTGCTAACCCTAAAATTAAAATGGATGCGCCTACAAGTGATGCAAAACCTGTTGCTAAAGCTCGTGGTGCTGCTTGTTCTGTTAAATTTGATAACTATACTGGCCTTTATATTAAGGTTTATGTTGATGGTTACTACAAAGGTACTTTAGATGCTTGGGGTGCTGGTACTGTAACTGTTGGTAGTGGTTATACTACAATTTATTGTGTAAGTGTGGGTGGTACTAGAGAATGGAATGCTAGTGGAAACTGTGAGGGTGGTTATACTTATACGTTGAAATAGTTATAAATCGTTCTCAAAACATTAAAGTCTTGGCGTATTGCTGGGACTTTTTTGTTTATTGAGGTTTAAAAATCAATTGTAATTTGTGAATCTTATGGTAATGAAAGTAAAAAAATTAATTGCTCACTCTATATGTATAGTTGCGCTATTTATAGGCATCGATACATTTGCACAAACCAATAAAACTGTCGAAATTAAATCTACGGCGGTTGCTAAATTTCGTGGTTCTAATCCGAAAATTAAAGTTGATATGCCTACTAATGATTCTAAACCAATAGTAAAAGCAAGAGGTTCGGGTTGCACAATACAATTTGAAAACTATACTGGCCTTTATATTAAAGTTTATGTTAATGGTTATTATAAAGGCACTATGGATGCATGGGGAAAGGCTAAGGTTGTTACAAATAATGGTTATGAAACCGTTTATTTAGTTAGCGTTGGTGGAACTAGGGAATGGAATACTAGTGGAGATTGTAGTGGAGTTTACACTTTTGTATTAAAATAATCATCTTGTGCTTGGGGTAGTTGTAAGATATTTCGGCTGGTGCGGACACCAGCCGATAGGCAAAAATGGTTTTTCGTTTGACTTGCGCTAGAAGTGATGGAAATTAATAATGCAGAATTATTGTTATTTTATATAACCGTTGGTGGGGACGTCAACTACGGTTAAATGTTATTGATCTTCTTTTTTAGCTCGCCGCCGCTATGGCTCTTACCTTTTTTCACGGGTGTTTATTTTATGGGTGTTCAAGAGTGCTACGCAGTTTTCTTGATAAAAAGGTAACCAAAAATCAAGGCTTTGTATCATCTCTCGGATTAAGCTATTCAAACTTTTAGGGCAACAAGCAGCAGGTTCGATGAAGGATCGAACTGGCTCATTGTTTTTGGGCTGTGGTTTTTGAACGTGTTTGCAGAAGTTTGAATGCTTTCTCCTTCGGAATGCTACAAGGCCGGTCCTCGTTCTTGGGAATAGGTTGTGATTTGGGTAAGGTTGCACTAGCACAGAGTTACAAGCTCAAACTAGCACAAGTATCTACAAAATTAGTCTACAATTCTCTTATCCAAATATTACGGAAGCTGATAGGCTCGCTTTTATCACCATGTGCTTGTAATTTAATTGGACAGGCGCCATGTGCTTTAGCATAGCTCGCTTTACCAATGTATTGTGTTGGTCCTTTCAATTCGAAATTGTTTTGTACCAATACTCCATTAAATAAAACAGTTACTCTAGCTGCAGTTTTTAAACTTCCATCTTCATTAAACACAGGTGCTGTCCAAATTACATCGTAACTTTGCCATTCTCCTGGTTTGCGATTTGCATTTACTAAAGGTGTTGTTTGTTTATAAATACTACCTGCTTGTCCGTTGGTATATGTTTTATTATTGTACGAATCTAAAATCTGTAGTTCATAACCTAAATCGCCGATTCCAGTAGAGGCTAAAAATAAACCGCTATTACCTCTTAGTTGCCCTTCGCCAGTAATATTTGAAGGAATTTGCCATTCGATATGTAGCTGATAGTTTGTGAATTTTCTTTTGGTTTCAATGTTTCCAGTACTCTTATCAACTGTTAATACACCTTTTTTTACCGTCCACTTGGCAGGTCCATTATCCTTAACACTTACCCATTCGTTTAAATCTTTTCCATTAAAAAGGATAATTGCATCAGATGGTGCATTACTATTCATTATGCCTGGTGTAACTACTGGCGGAATTGGGGTGTAAAATTCAGTATCTCCTGGTTTATCTTGCGCCTGAACTGCAAAAAATGGGCTACCAGCTAAAACTAGCACCGCAATGATAAAATATCGTTTCATTGTATATAATTTTTATGCTAAACTAACTAATAATTAATTTAAAGCAAAAGGATCTTTATAATGTATCAACACCTGGACTAAGAGGTATAAAGATATTTCTAGTTATTGTTTGCGTCTCCTCAATCGATAATCTTTCCAACAATTATATCAGAAAAGCAAGTACAGTACTCTTAACTTAGGTTCCGTCCCGCTATTTGCTGCTGCCATGAAAAATGGCATTCGCGTCTATCGGGTTTAGCTAACAAAAACCTGTAACACATCACACAATTCCTCTCCTAGTAATAAAAACACCAAACTAATAAAACCAAATAGGAGATTGCCACGACTTGTGAAAAACAAGTCTCGCAAAGACGAACATGGATGTAAAACTCTTGCTGGTGCTGGCATCCCTGCCAAAAGAAACCTAGTATCTGCTAAAAGAACTAGCATCCGCCAGTAAATTATACACTATTAATTTCCATCCAATACTCTCCTGGGGGTGAGGCGGTAAAAACAAAAGCTACGCCGTAAATGACGTAGCCCTAGCTGATTACTATTTGTTTGGTTTATTGTTTCGGTTTTAAGATGTATAAGATATTATAAACACTGCCTTCGGCTTCTTTTACAGAAACAACTTTGGGGCCTCTGGTGGTTACTGAACTCGATTGATCTACCAATCCTTCTAATATACTTAATACTCCTTTTTTGCCTGAGTCACCTCTAGCTGTTTTTGGTGTTGCTAATCCTTCTAGGTTAATTTCTTTGGTAGTTACAAATACTTTTAAGACTTCGGTACCGAATGGTTCTCCTAATTCTATCTCGTATTTATCGAATGTTCTGGTTTGACCAGGTTCTATTTTTAAATCTGCTGGATAAATTTCTTGAGCTACATTTGGTAAAAATGTATTGATGATGCCATTGGGTTGTAAATCTAAAATATTCACATACACAGCTTTTTTGCCTGTGTTTTTAATCCATAACATCACTTTATCTCCATCTACAAAATTATACGTTCGGTCATCAAACTTCGCATTCATTACAGTTTCATCTGGTTTGCCATTTACTATGGGTATCAATTTAACTTGCGCCATAATGTTAGAATCTCTGAACACTAACTTTTGTAATAACTGATATTGTGCAAACCTGTTAATGGCACTTTTTAAAGCTATTGTATCTGTTGCGCTAGTAATATCTGTAAAACGATACCCGTTTGATGCGACGCTAATGGTGTCTTTTCCATCGCCCTTACCAATTAATAAATCTGGTGTACCTACTAAACTAACCAATGGTATTTTTTTAAGCGCTGCTGTAATTTGAGCTGTTTCTGTTGATGTATAGGCAACATTTCCTCTTGCTACCGGCGCAAAACCTACTACTATTGGTTTGGTATTAAACAAAGGTTCGGCAATAAAAACATACAGTAATGCGGCTTGAGTGGCTTTTGTAGGTTTATCTAATTTAATGGTGGCTTTATAATTAGTGGCTTTGGTAACCACTCCTTTTGCTAACGCGATAACTTTACTTGGATCTGTTGTACCTGCCGGATATACGTTTACTTTGGCACCGGCACTTAAACCTGCAAAGCTTCCTGCTTTTACTTCTATTTCTAACGGATTGTTAATTTTATCGACATAAATGAATGGTTCTTGTTTTACAAATTTACCTCCAAAAAGTTCTCTTTCTAATCCGTTTCCTTCTAGTACGGGATGTTGACCAGGAACTTTTTCATTCATTATTGCCTGAATTTTAGCGAACAAAGTTCGATACGTTGTGCCTGGTTTTAAGTTTTCGAAAACCTTACTTACTGCGTAGGTCAGCGAACCCATGCCTACATTATCATCGCCTGTGGTTTCGTAATTTAATTCTGATGCTTGTGCTGCCGAAATAACTACATAAGATGCAAGTTCGTTTTCATTGCCTCTCGCTGTTGATGCATCTTTGAAAACTTCATCGCCTGTTGTTTTTTTAACATCTGGCTTGTAACCTTCGTACGTCAAGGCTCCTTTACCTCCTCTTACTTTTGCCGAACCTCGTGTACCTGAACCTGAATGGCAATTATCCATGAAAACGACGACATCTCCGCCTTTACCTAATTTTGCTCTTAGTTGTTGAATATAAGTACCAAACTCATCATCTCTAAAATAATTAGCTTGTAGTTTATCAAATTCTGCTCTATTTAAACCCTTGTTGCCTCTTGCTAATGCTTCTTTTTCTGTTTCTTTTGTATAAAGGGCTGCGTTATAAGACACAATTGCTTCATCATAACCATCAGCTTCATCTCCGTTATTATCTGCTATTTGTTCGCCATGTGATGAAAAATGAATAACGACTACATCGTTCGAGTTTGCATCTACACTTGCAATTAGATTTTTAAGAGCGGTTTCTATCCCTTCTTTTGTTGCGCTTGCTTCGGCAACGGTTTTGATATTTGCATCTGGAAAGCCTTGTTTTAATAAGGTGTTTTTGATATAACCGACATCTTGTGCGCTAGAAATTTTACCCCAACCACCATCTTCAGGATAATCGCCTATGGCAAATATTAAAGCATGTTTCTTTTGTGCCTGAGCAACGCTTACCGTAAAAAATAAGGCAAGTAAACTGAGCATTAATCTAGTTTTCATGTCGGGATTTAATTTATGTAGTTAAAATTAGGTTTAATCTACACAGGAAAAAATACCTATTAGTGGGTATATTTAGTCGGTGGTTTATTGGTTCAATAGTTCATTAGCTCATTGGTTCATTGGTTTTGGGCGATAGAATCAAAAAGTCCGAAAGTTTAATTGCTTTCGGACTTTTCGTTTTTATCTTTCAGACTTTTCGGTCTTCCTAACTTTCGGACCAATTTAATGGGAAATAGTTAGGATGATTAGCATGTAATAAACCTGAGTTGAAACAACAAAGCCTGCAAGTTTATCCACTCACAGGCTTTGTTGTTTTATCTTTCGGTCTTTTCGGTCTTCCTGACTTTCTGACTTACTTAATAATTTCCTGTTACACCGATTTCTAAGCCACGAAGTTCAGCTAAGCCACGTAAACGACCAATTGCTGAGTACCCTGGGTTTGTTATTTTGTTTAAATCATCTAACATTTGGTGACCATGATCTGGTCTGAAAGGGATTGGTTCTGTTCTTTTACTGTTTTCGGCAGTAACTACTTTCATCACTTCGTACATGTTTACATCGCCGCCTAAATGGTCTGCTTCGTAGAAATTACCTTCTTCATCTTTGGTTACATTGCGCAAGTGCAAGAAGTAAACTCGTTCTTTTACTGCTTCAAAAATATCTACTAAATTATTATCCATACCTGCTCCTAATGAGCCTGTACAATAACAAATACCGTTAAAAGGTTGGTCTACGCTTTTTAAAATGTAGGTTAAATCTTCTTTCGTACTTGCAATGCGAGGTAAACCTAAAATTGGATAAGGTGGGTCATCTGGGTGGATGGTCATCTTGATTCCATTTTGTGTACACGTTTCGGCTATTCCTGATAAGAACCAAGTTAGGTTCTCTTTTAAGCCTGCAGTACCAATTGCAGTATATTCATCGATTGCAGTACGTAAGGCTTCAATTTCTATCTCCTTTTCATTCGGAATGCCCATTAACACGTTTATGCGCAATTCATCCAGCTCTGCTGCACTCATTTTTGCATATTTAGCTTTCGCTTTTGCTAAGATATTCTCTTCGTAATCTGCAACAGCACCTTCCCTTTTGAAAATATATAAATCGAAAATGGCTAAATCTGTCCAGTTAAAGTATAAAGCTTTTGAACCATCTGTCATTGTTAAATCTAACTGTGTACGAGTCCAATCTAATACGGGCATAAAATTATAGCAAACCGTTTTTATACCGCATTCGGCAAGGTTCTTTAGCGATGTATTGTAATTTTCTAGGTATTTACCAGCATCTGGTCTGCGGGTTTTAATGGCTTCGTGAACAGGTACACTTTCTACTACCGACCATGTTAAACCAGCTGCCTCTATGATTGCTTTTCGTTCTTTAATATCTGCTAAAGGCCATACTTCTCCATGCGGAATATGATGTAAAGCGGTCACAATTCCTGCTGCACCTGCTTGTTTAACGTCTTGTAGGCTTACTGGATCTGATGGACCGTACCAACGCCATGTTTGTAGTAGTTTATGGTTTTTTGTACTCATTTTATATTTAGTAATTAGTAGTTAGTACCAAGTATTTAGATTGAATAGCAAATATCTAGTACAGCATTAAATAATAATTTCTACCAAGATAACTCAAAAATAAAATTAGTAATATCATAATGAGCATAAAAATTTACGGAAACGTTAGCGTAAAAAGTTCATTTGATCATTGGCTCATTAGTTCATTTGTTTACTTGCTAACCAGTTTTACCAATGAACGATTTCAACAAATGAACTAATGAACTAACTTATTTCAATTCGAAAGTTGTTTCTAGTTTAATTCCATCTGAAGAACCACCAACCATCACTTTAAAATCTCCGGGCTCAGTAATCCAACCTGCTTTTTCTTTAAAGAATGATAATTTTTCAGGAGTTAATTCGAATGTGATCGTTTTACTTTCTCCTGGATTCAGCTTCACCTTTGCAAAGTCTTTTAACTCTTTAACTGGTCGCACTACCGATGCAAATTTATCTTGCATGTACAATTGAGCTACTTCTTCACCAGCAACTTTACCGCTATTGGTTAATGTGAAACTTACTTTAACTGTTTGTCCTTTTTGAATAGCTGTTTTATCTAGTTTTAAATCACTATACGTAAAGTTAGTATAGCTTAAACCATAACCAAATGCATATTTAGGGTCGTTTGGCGAATCGATATAGGCAGATTTATAGGTAATATCTTTAGGTTTTGTAACCGGACGACCAGTATTGTAATGATTATAGTAAATTGGAATTTGCCCAACATTTCTAGGAAAACTGATTGGTAATTTACCAGAAGGGTTGTAATCTCCACTTAATACATCTGCGATAGCATTACCGCCTTCATCTCCTAAAAACCAAGCATATATAACGGCATCTGCTTTATCTGCAATGCTATTAAAAATTAAAGGTCTACCAGCCATAATTACTACAATTACAGGCTTTCCAGTTGCTTTAATTGCGTTAAATAATTCTTCTTGACGGCCAGGCAAGCTGATGTCTGTTCGCGATTTCGATTCGCCACTCATATCCCAAGTTTCACCTAAAACCATAATTACAGCATCTGCATTTTTAGCATTAGCTATAGCAGTACTAAAACCAGCTGTACTTGTATCTGTTGCAGCTGTTCCTTGCGTATAGGTGAATTTAGTCGAGTTGCCAAATTTGGTTTGCAATCCTTCGTAAACACTGGTAATATTTGCAGTATCTGCATACACCACCCAACTACCGGCTTGGTCACGCTTTGCGTTAACCATTGGTCCAATTAGCGCAATGTTTTTAACGTTCTTTTGCAAAGGCAGGATATTACCTTCATTTTTTAACAATACAATTGATTTTTGAGCAGCTGATCTTGCAATTTCTTTATGTTTAGGATCATTCATTACTTTAGCTTCTCTTTTTTCATCAGAGAATTTGTACGGATTATCAAATAAACCTA
Organism: Pedobacter planticolens; assembly: GCF_014172375.1. GTDB lineage: Bacteria > Bacteroidota > Bacteroidia > Sphingobacteriales > Sphingobacteriaceae > Pedobacter > Pedobacter planticolens. The sequence goes on along the minus strand of NZ_WNXD01000001.1, from coordinate 914,533 downwards.
GTTCGAATTTTTTATATAATATTCGTCTTACCGCATCATCAACAAACTTTATATCTACTTTACCACTTTCAACTAATTTTTCTAGCTCTTTTTTGTAGGCTTCGCTCTCCATATCCATATCGCTACCTGCCAGAATTGCTTTTTCTGCTGCTTCATTTGAGTTTTTCGCAAAGCCCCAAGGCACCATTTCTCTAATCGAACCCCAATCACTTACCACGAAACCTTTGTAGCCCCATTGTCCTTTTAAAATATCGCGTTGCAAATAAGAATTCCCAGTTGCTGGAATACCATTTAACGTATTAAAAGAATTCATAAACGTAGCCACTTTAGCATCGGCAGCTGCCTTAAAAGGAGGTAAATAGATTTCATTTAATTGCTGCTCACTCATATCTACCGGATTGTAGTCTCTTCCAGCGATTGCGGCGCCATAGGCTGCAAAATGTTTTGCACAGGCCATAATCGCATCAACTCCACCTAATTTATCGCCCTGAAAGCCTAAAACGCGGGCTCTAGCAATTGCAGAACCTAAGTAGGTATCTTCACCAGCACCTTCCATTACTCTACCCCAACGTGGATCACGAGCAATATCAACCATAGGTGCAAATGTCCAGTGGATACCAGACGCCGCAGCTTCTTCTGCAGCAACATGTGCAGTTTCTCGTATTGCGGCCATATCCCAAGATGCAGATTCAGCTAAAGGAATTGGAAATACTGTTTTGTAGCCATGAATAACATCTAAACTAAATAGCAAAGGAATTTTTAAACGGGATTGCAAGGCAATAGCTTGTATTTCTCGTGTATCTTTTACGCCCTTAACGTTTAACATGGAGCCTACCATACCTGATTTGATATCGTTTAGTAGGTAATTTTTCCTATCGCTAGTTGGACCTGTTACTTCTTTACCAGAATATTGGTTCAACTGACCTACTTTTTCTTTTAAAGTCATCAATTTTAGTACTGAATCTACACGTTGGTCGATAGATTTTTTTTGAGCATTTAGTTTAGGTGTAAATCCGATAAAGAGCAATAGGATTAGGCTTGAAATTTTATTCATCTTCTAGTTAAATTATATTCTTTTATGCTGTGCTAAAATAGCTGTATAGTTGATGAAACTAGTTTTTACAACCCCATCAAAAACACTACAACTACTAATTATTTTACCCATTGGATAGATTTAGTTATTTCTTTTTTTGATCAAAGAAATCTGCCAATTGGTACATCTGAAAGTTTAATGCTTTCATCTTTTCCATCAAAGGTTGATAGACTTGGTAATTATTATCAATTACACCTTTGTTGGCATTGGTGTTGGACGGCTCTGCTCCTTTTTGTAAAGGGTCATTATCCATGTATTTAAACCAATGCCATCCCACACAATTTTTAGATTCAAGTAAACTTAAGGTAAAGTTCTGATAGAATAACCCCCTATCTGATTGCGTTTTAACAACCCACCCTGCTCCTGCTGTATTACCTAATTCTGAATCATCTCCCTTTACATACCATTCGGTAATGATAAAGGGTTTACCCGACCAATCTGCCCACTTAGCCATCAAAGTCTGATCTGGTGTCCAAGCGTTATAATAGTTCATCGAAATAGCATCTAAGTATTTCCCAGCCGATTTCCATAGCTCTGCTATAAAACCTTGTTGCCCATGAAATCTACAGCCTAAATACATGTGGTTTGGATCGTATTTTTTAATGGCCTTTGATACGATGGAGAAGTATTTATCGGCCACTATGGATAAAAACTCACGACGATCTACATCGGCAATTTTATCTGCTGTAACTCCTCTTTCATCAATAAACTTTTTAGCTACTAAATAACCCGGGTCTTGTTGATCTTTTAACGTAAGATAACCGTCTAAATTTTTGATTCCCAAAGGCATTTCATTATCAGAGAAATAACCAAAAAGGTTGGCGTCATTTTGATTAGCAACCAATTTCTTCGCAGCTTCATGGCAAAAGGTTTCAAATGCAGGATCAAATACAAAAATCACATTATTGGGATAACCCTTATGCCCAGGAATAACATACGTACCACCTCTTTTATCGCCATAGGCGCTCATGAAATCTAGATTAATGGTGTAAGCCAAAGGTTTGGTTTGTTGTAATGGTGAAGTTTGAATTGCTTTTGTATTAGACCATGCCCCCGTACCATTAAATCCGTTATTAATTAAAAAATCCTGTGTTTTTATGATCCATTGATTTTCGTTGCCATATAACTTGTTGAAAGCTGCTTTATTTCGGTCAGACGAGCCCATGCTTACTGCATTCAATGCGTTATGAATAAACAAATGTCCTTGCGGATCAATTGCCCACCAACGACCTGCTATCTTTTTAGTATAATAAAAGCCGGTAGCCTGTTCTTTTTTATCCATTCTACCGCCATACTTATCTGTTCTAATTGGATTAGATTTAAATTTAGATAAACTAGACAATGTTCTCGTATTAAACGATTTATACTCAGTAAATGAAGCTTTATCACTTGAGTTATTTAATACCTTTCTTACGTCAACTTTCTGATTGAAATCTAAACTATCTTGAGCTGCTACTGAATAGGTACATGCAGTAATAATCCCTAAAGAAATACCTATAATTTTTCTCATTGTTTATACCCTTTAGTTCTTAACAAAGCCTCTAAATAATAGTAGTCAGCATAATTTATAGGCACATCAATTTCAGATTTAGCAGGGCGATGACCTGTACTGTGTTCTAGTATAAAACCATAATTTGCACCAGGTTTGCTCGTATATTTTGAGCTTAAGGACGACAAGATTTTATCGGCAGCTGCCTTATATTTTTTACTTTCTTTACTGTAAGTTGCTAATTCGTATAACGCAGAGGCAGTTATTGCAGCAGCTGAGGCATCTCTTGAAACATTTGGAATTTGTGGGTCGTTATAATCCCAATAAGGAATACCATCTGCTGGTGTAATTTTACTACTTAAAATAAAATTAGCGATACCGTTTGCCTGTGCTAAATAGGTTGGATTATTGGTATAACGATAACATAATGTGTAACCATACAATGCCCAAGCCTGACCTCTAGCCCATGCAGATTCGTTTGAATAACCTTGCGCTGTTAACTTATTGCGAACATTGCCAGATAAAGTATCATAATCAACTACATGCCAAGAGCTAAAATCTGGTCTGAAATGATTTTTCATAGTAGTATTGGCATGAGAAACCGCAATTTTATAAAATGATGAATCCCCTGTAAACTTTGTCGCTTCAAAAAGCAATTCTAAATTCATCATGTTATCAATAATCACAGGGTATTTCCATTTATCGCCATTGTGATCCCACGATTTAATTACCCCAACTGTAGGGTTAAATCTGGTAGATAACGATTTAGCCGCTTGTATAATTACAGCTTTATAAGCGGTATCTTTTGTTAGTTTATAGCCATTACCAAATGGGCAATAAATCATGAAACCTAAATCATGTGTACCTTTATTAAATTGCTCTTTTTTAATATCTTGAGTATATTTTTTAGCTAAATCGAGCCATTTTTTATCTTTTGTATATTCATAGAAATACCACAATTCTGCTGGAAAAAAGCCGCTGGTCCAATCTTTTGAGTTAACCATTTTAAATTGTCCGTTTTCTACCGTTCTTGGAGAAACCAATGTAGGTTTAACTAATCTAGCAGAATCCACATTTTTCACTAATACATCTGTTTGTTTTGCAGCAGCTACAAATGATTTTCCTATGTCAACTTTTTGAGCTTTACAAGCACCAAAACCTAAGACTAACCCTACAATTAAATTAATTTTCAATTTCATACTCTGTGTTTTTGTTTTCAATCTTATTTGATTTTACATCCAAATTAATGGATGTCTGATTGGCAAATTTCGAATCACTTCTTCGTTTGTTGGTTTTAAATCCAACTTCTTCCACATATTAAACCAATTTTGATTTTGATATGCATGAGCACCAAACACTAAAAATGGTTGTGCAACTGGCCAGTTATCCCAAAACATTACATCAGGTTTTAACGTCCATTTACTTTTATCAGCAACAAACGGATATAAATAGTTTATTCCTTTTTGGATTGATTTCCCATCTGTGGTTTCAAATTTCCATAAGTCATCTTTTGGAGTTGATAGAATTTGGCAAATCATGGTAAAAGCATCCAAATTAAAAATAGAATATCCGTAGGCTTTGGTGCGTGCTAATTCTAAAGGAAAACTGCCATCTGTTGCCATTTGATTAGGCAACAAAACAGTTTTATACCTTAAACGCAATGAATCTAACATCGATTGATCATTACATAATTTAGCAAATGATGCGACTTGCATTACCCAACATGCGCTGTGATTATTTTTAGACGTCTTTTCTGCTACTCCATTTTTACTGGTATTTAACCACAAAATATAATCGGCAAACCATTTTTTAATAGTTGTTAAACTTTGTTTATCGAATGATTTTGTTTTTTCCATTACCAAAATACCTTGCGCTACTTCCATAAAATGGATGGTATCGATAATACCCCAGCTTCTGCCAGTTGATGAACCTTTAACGGCTTGCGCAAATGATAAATTAGGATTCATCAAGGTTTCTGGATTTACAAACCAAGCCTTTAGATGTACAACAGCTTGTTTTACATACTTTTCATCGTGTGTAAGCTGATAAGCCGATGCTAGTGCACCAATTATAGTACTAAACCTAATCATCGCTTTGCGGTGCGCTACAAAGTTATTTGGATTGGTTTCTCCGTCTCGGTTAATGTACGGTCCATCTGGATTGGCTGGATTTGGCCAAAAGTAATCTGCTTCTGAAAAGAAATCATGTTTTCCACCTGCACTCCTCGACGAACTTTCTGCTGTAATGGTAACTGGGCTTTGTTTCATTGCCCAATCAGCCTCTGCTAAAATTTGTTGTTTTAAAACAGCCGTAGTTTGTTGTTTGATGTTTACTTGCGCAAAACACGAAAACACAAATAAACAGAATGCAAAGCTTAAACTTATTTTTTTCATTTTTTATTGATTTAAAAACACCGTCGGTAATCCTTTAGATTGAACTGAAATTACACTTTTGGCATTATTCGTTTTCATTTTAATTAGTGCTCGACCATTATACAATTGCACTTTTGCCGAACCTGTTGATGTTCCTTGATCTCTAATTAATTCTCCATCGCCTACTAAACCAAATGAAACTAAGTTGATCGCATCTAAACACAATACATTTTTAGCATCAAATACTTTCACTTCTATCGTTGCAATCCCATCCTTTTCATCAATTTTTTGCAAGGTCATTTTAGCAGGTTTATCCCACTTCTCAATTTGATATTCTTGCGTAATTTCATCAGTAACTACAACTTTCCCTTTTTTAGCAACTACTTTAAATGTATACGTGCCTTTATTCATAGGAACTTGCCAACGTAAACCTGCCGCAGGGAAATTCTGACTATCTCTTTTCCTTATGCCAAAACTTTTTCCATTGACAAATAATTCGGCTTCATCGCAATTAGAATATACTTTAACCATTTTCTCTTCCCCTGGTTCTCCCCAACGAATTGGCCATGTATGTCCGTACAAATGAACCATTGGCGTAGTTGTCCAATACGATTGAAAAATATAGAATGACTCTTTTTTAGTGAAATCTCTTTCAATAACACCTTTTTGATTTACATAAGGAACTGGATTTTCTGGTCTAATTGGTGTAGAAAAATCTTTAAACGGCCAATACGCAGTACCACTTAACCAAGGCATGGTTTCTTGTTCTTTTAAATGCCAATCGATTAAGTTTGCAATGTAACTTTCACTCCAATCGCCATCTTTACTCACTCTAGCAGCGCCACCATATAACGAAGCATCTCCAGCTCTTTCATCGGCACCGCCACCTTTTTTAACTTTACTTAATGCATTATCTGGGTTTTCAGAATGTCTACGAGCATGACTATCTCCGCCCCATTCTACGTGTAAAAACCGATCAGATTTATTGAATTCTTCTAAAGAAACATCTTTATATTCGGTATAATATCCACGGTACCAACCTGCCCAAATAGACGGAGAATATACATCTACAATATCTCTACAGAAATCACATCTTCTTATAGCTATGCTTCTTGACGGATCTAATTGATGTGAAAGTTGATTTAGTTCTTTCATAAAAGTTCTAATCTTTTCTTGATCAAATTCTGTAAAATCTCCTGGCCAATCGTTTTCATTTCCCAAACCCCAAATAATAATTGATGGGTGATTGTAATGCTGTTCGATCATATTGGTTAGCATTCTTTTGGCTTGCGCCTGATAGGTTGGTCCACCTAAACCGCCTCTACACCATGGAATCTCTTCCCACACTAAAATCCCTAAACTATCACACAGATTAAGCACAATTCTAGATTGCTGATAATGACCTAAGCGTATGAAATTCACCCCCATTTCTTTCATCAACTTTATTTCTGTGGTAATCATTTCCTCTGTCATGGCAGCACCCACACCTGCATGATCTTCGTGTCTATGCGTTCCACGCAATAACAAGCGTTTACCATTCAGCATAAAAGGCCCCTTTTTAACAAATTCAAATTTTCTGAAACCTACTTTTTGTGTAATAGTAGATTTTTGACCATTGGAAATGATTTCAAATCTAACCGTATATTGTTGAGGCACTTCTGGCGACCATAATTTTGGCGCTCTTAAACTCCAGTCCCACAGTAACGAATCACCTTTAAACATGGTAATATCTCTCGTAAAATCTGCAATTCCTATCCCGTTAGGGTCGGTAACGTAAATTTTTATCTGCGCACTTTTTACTTGATCAGGATTAGTTAATCGAGCAGTTACAGCTAATTTTCCATATCCACCAACATCACTTATTGATGCTTTTGCAAATAGTTTATCAACCGAAAGTTGAGGAGTATAGACTAAATTTAGATACCTATAAATCCCCCCATACACGTTAAAATCTGATAAATTCGAAGGAATCATTTCTAAATCTCTAGAATTATCGCAACGAATAACCACAGGGATTTTACCTTTAAATTGGGTTTTAAAAACCTCTGTTTTTTTAAATTTGGCCACTGCATCCGTAATGTCAGCAGTCCATTCATCGTAACCACCAACATGTTCTGCAACTTTGATATTGTAAATGTAAACTGCAGTTTTTTGCCCTGCGCCTTCAAAATGCAATAGGGTTCTACCTTTTTCATACGGATTTTCAACCTCAATATTTGTACGATACCAACCAGGTCCTTGGTAATAATTCACATCAGGATCTACCGCATCTGTAGCATTAAAACAATGTGGTAAATTCACTTTTTGCCAAAATGGAAGTTCTTCAGGATTACCTACTTTAACAGGCCTCACTGCTTCCCAAACTCCACCTAAATCTTGTTTTACAAACTCCCAATTATTAATTAAACGTTTTGAGGTTTGCGCTTGCACTAATTGACATGCACTTAAAAAAAACAATAAAATGGCACTTACTTTTTTCAACATAATTTAATTCCTTTTGTGGTAAAAATCTTTCTTGTCTAATGAAGTAAATTTATTTGAAACTCTTTGTAATCTGGTCAAGTAAATAACCTTTTTTATCTGAGCTATATTCCCAAAACATAACGCCACCCAACTTATTTTTAAGCACATACTTGCATTTATTAGCCACAGACCACTCATTATCGTACGAAATGTATTGTTTTGTTTGTGCGTTAAATAGAAAAGGTGCTTTTGCATCTTTATCTTTGTATTCGATAAATCCTTTTTTATTAATTAAGCTATCTTTTAAAAAAGTATAGCCTTTGCCGTAATTATTTGCAGATGAAAGTATCGTATCTCCTAATCCTTTTTGCGCATTAGAATTTAATTTCAAATTTCTCTCATAAAAAGCAATTCCCATTACAATTTTTGATGACGGAACACCTGCTTTAATATAGGCTATAATTGCTTTATCTGCCGAATTATCAGACAAATAAGTTTTAGAACTATATAAATTTGTATGGTGACCAGCTTGTTTCCACGAATAATAATCGTAGGTCATTAAGTTGATGTAATCCAAATATTTTTGCGCTTTTCCCATTTCAGTATTCGTTAAAAAAGATGAAAATCCGCCAGTTGCAGTAGTTAGCAATTTCTTTTTACCCGTTTCTTTTTCTAATACATCCAATTCTTTTCTTATCGATTCAAACATTAAGGTAAAATTCTCTTTGTCTTCAGGACGATACACATTTCCTTCCTCGCCTTGCATACTTGGATATTCCCAATCTATATCCACACCATCTAAATTATGTTTACGAATGATATCAACTGCGCTTTTTGCAAAGCCTTTTCGTAATGAATCTGTTAAAACAGCATTGGAGAAATTCTCACTCCAAGACCAGCCTCCTATTGATATTAAAAGTTGAAGATTTGGATTTTTAAGTTTTAAAGTATTTAACCTTTTGAAATTTTCAGTATCCCTTATTTCGTTATCCAAATAAGCTTGATTGTTTTTCACATTTACAAACGCATAATTAATATGTGTGAGTTTCTCTGCAGCAATATCATCTGTGTTAATCAAACCACTATAGCCAGTTACATAACCAATTACTACAGGTTTTTTATCTGCAGTTTTCATGGCAAATAAAATGGATACTATCACCAGCATCAAAATTTGATTTATTCTATTTCTCATCAATTTTAGTTTATTGATTTATCTTTTTTACTTGTAAAGCATTCAAAACAGCTTTGCCTTTTATGCTTTTAAACAAAATTTGTATGCCTTTATCATCAGCAACACTGCATTCAAATTTTTTCTGCACACTATTAGCAATGCCATAGGTTGCTGCCAAGTTTATGTTTTTAATCACCAATTTGTCGTTCAAATACACATCAAAAACACGTTGTGGCGGCACTTCTTTACTTACCGCAATTAAACTATCTAAATTATACGGTAAAACCGATTGAATACCATTTCCCATTAACTCTGCAAAATGTAATGTAACCTCATATTTCCCTTTGGGCACATCTAATTGATAACTATCTAAGCCTACTAATTGCGTTTGATAGATTGGGTCATTAGCAGTTCCTCTTATATTTTTATCTGTGCCATAAGTTTGACGGCTACTATTTTTAATTTTGAATACTTCGCCACCAATATTGCCCCAAGAACCTGTTTTATACGCCTGACTTGGCAACCATATTTCTTGTTTATGCTCGTCTATAAACTGTCTTTGACTACCCAAAGTGATATTAATTTCCTTAAAAGGCACTTCAGGATTATTAAGTGCTAAAGGTTGCAAATTAAAATTTAGAGTACTTAAATCTTCCATTTTTACACCGCTAACAAAGGACACTGCTTTAATTTCATTTTTGCCATTTTTAAACGCGACATCCCAATTACTTACACGTTCATGTACACCTTTTTTACCTAGACTTTTGCCATTTACATAAAGTTCAACGGTATCGGTATTACTAATTACTTGCAAAAGTTGAGTTACCGTATTTTCATTTGATGTTGCAATGCCACCTCTCAGCTTCCATGAACCATCGCTTATTTTAATAAACGGTTTGGTTTGAAAATTGGCTTTGTACAAATAATAGGTGTTTTTAGGTTGTCTATCTAACGTTAATAAGCCTTTATTGTTAATGTGAGGCATAGTTTCATCACGAGTTTCAGAATTAAAATCTGATAAATTCCAAACCGCAGCACCAGCTACAAATGGTCTTTTCAAAATAGCCGCAATGTATATTTGATGATAAAGCATACCATATTCTAGACTTTTATCAAATTTAACTGGAGAAAAGGCATGTATTCTAGGATCTACATCTGCACCAAATTCTGTTACTAAAATTGGTTTATCAGGCATTTGCTGATGGATTTTATCCAAGTTTGGTCCAAAATCTTCTGATTTACCTCCGTACCAACCTTGATATAAGTTCCATCCTACCAACATTGGGATTTTTACCAAACCTGCTTTTGTGTAGCCTGTTACATCGCCATGGTTAGACATCATTGTGTATCTAGTTGGATCTGTTGTCCGAGTTAAATCTTCTAATTCTTGTGCTAATGTTGCTATATTGGTTACATATTTTTCTTTCCTTAAAGGGTCTTTAGTAAACTTCATTCTAAGCAAAACCTCATTCATATATGCCCATATAATGATGCTAGGGTGATTGTAATTCTGCTTAATCATTTCTAATTGCATGTTTTTGCAATTGCGATAAAAGGCTTCAGTTTCGGTAATTTCATTCACAATAGGAATTTCTACAGAAGCTAAAATACCCATCCGATCACAGGCATCTAGCACCGCTTGGTCTTGAGGATAATGTGCAACACGCAAAAAATTACCGCCCATATCTTTCAATAACTCAATATCTTTTACTTGCAAAGCCGATGGTACAGCATTACCCATTCCTGCAAAATCTTGATGGCGACTTGTTCCTATCAATTTATAAGGCATTCCGTTTAAGAAAAAGCCCTTTTCTGCCTCGAAACTAAAAAATCGTAAACCAACAGGTAGTTTGATTTCATCTAAAACTTTACCAGTTTTGTCTACTAATTGAGTTGTCGCTTGGTATAAATAAGGATTTTCTGGCGACCATAATATCGGATTATTAACCTTTATAGCAGCAAGTGTAAAAGGAATGAGTTTATTTAAAGTTGAGCGAATTCCTGTTTTCGCTTCATTTATCTTTTTTCCTGTCGCGTCTGTTAACGTAGTTCGGATTGTTAATTCAGCATTGGCTGATGAATTGATTAAATTTCCATTTACGATAACTTCAGCAGTTGTTTTGGATACATTATTGGTGTGTACATACACTCCTTTTGAAGCATATTGGTTATCCTCAAAATGAATGGAATTTAAAACCACCAAGGATACATTGCGGTACATTCCACCAAAAAAGGTGAAATCGGCAGTTAATGGAGCTATATTTTCATTAAAACTGTTATCCACTTTTACAGCTATTTCATCAGTTCCATTAAATTTTAAGTCAGTTAAAGGAATTGTAAAAGCAGTATATCCACCAATGTGGGAACCTATTTTTTTACCATTTAAATAAACCGTTGTTTCTTGATTTGCTCCTTCAAAATAGAGGGAAATTTTCTTGTTTTTCCACTCCGGTTTAAGCGCTAATTTTTTCTTATACCAGCCTATTCCACGGTAATAACCAGGCTCATCGTCCATTACATCGAAAGCATTCCACGTATGTGGAATAGTTACTTTCGACCACTTTAAATTATGGAAATCAAGAGCAGTAAATTGTCTAGTTGGATCTTTAGCAAAAGACCAGTTTTGATTTAGATTTATTGATGTTCTTACAGGTAAAATGCTCGATTTTTGCTGAGCAAATGAATTTAAGAAAACGAATAATAAAATAGAAGAAAGGTATGTTTTCAAACGGATAGGTGGATTATAGCAGAAGTATTTTAATAACTACCTGACTGCAAAAGCAACCAGGTAGTTGAATGAATTTGGTTTAGGTTAGTAACCTGTATTTTGGCCTAGTTTAGTTGCTCTATTCAATTCGTTTTGAGAAATTGGATATAAATAATTTTTAGCAGTAAACGATCTGCTTTCAACAGTAAACCTGGTATAAGTGAATGTAGTTGCTGTAACTGGCACTATTCTCATTCCACTTACTGGACCATTAAACGTAGTTTCACCTTCTTTCCAACGACGAACATCAAAGAAACGGTGCTCTTCAAAAGCTAACTCTACTCTACGTTCGTTATGAATACGTTTACGAAGTTCTATTTGAGTTGGCGCTACATAACCATTACCTGCCGGATTTGTAGTTTGCAAAGCAGGCATCGCAACACCACCTCTAGCTCTAATGTCATTTAATGCTTTAAGAATTGGTGTTAATGCAACTACACCCTGTGCTTCATTTAATGCTTCTGCATAGTTTAACAATACTTCTGCATATCTAAAGAAAATCCAAGGTCTACGAATAGTAGTAGTTGTACCAGCCCATGATGCACTTTCACTTAAATATTTGCGCATGTAATAACCTGTCTTCGTAGCATTTACATTTAAACCTAAACCATCTTTACCACCAACAAAAGTTTCTACATCCTTACTTTTAAATTTATTGGCAGCCACAACTGGCTGTACAGATGCAGTATTAAACAAAACTGAAAACCCTAATCTCGGATCGCGATTGGTATAAGGTGCAGTCGCACTATAACCAGATGTTGCATCACTGATTGGCTTACCAGTTGTTTTCATTTCATAAGCATCAACCATTTCTTGAGTTGGGTTTGTACGACCATTTGCCGCATCGTAACTTACTGGTGCATTGTTTTGTTCTATAGTATTTGTAGCATTAGCAACTGTAGCAAAAATCACCTCATTATTAAATGCTCCAGCAGTATTCCATAACCAAATGTTTGGATAAGAAGTGTAGATACCATGTTTACCAGTATCCATTATTCTTTTTGCTGCATCAGCTGCTGCTTGCCATTTAGTGATATCATTAGTTGAATTGTATTGTGGACTAGCCGCATACAACAACAACCTTGCTTTTAATGCCATTGCAGCTGTACCTGTAGCTCTACCACGATCTGTAGTTCTCCACTCTGAAGGAGATAATGGCAATCTAGTAATCGCATCTTCACAATCCTTAGAAATTTGAGCAACACATTCATCAAATGTATTACGAGGTTTATCTAATTCATCATTAACGGTTAATGTACGATCTACAATTACAAAACTGCCATAACGTTTCAATAGCTCAAATTCGAAAAATGCTCTTAAAAAGTATGCTTGACCAACTAAACGAGCTAATTGCAATTCGTAAGTTTGGTTTGCTGCAACGTTTGCAGGCAACAACTCATCCAATACAATAAATGGGCTTGTTGGTGCTTTCTCAATAAACATATTGGCTTTACGAATACCAGCATACATATTGGCATATACATCATCAAATGTTCTTACTGGGCCCCAAGTACCGTTATTTAAAATATTTATTCCGCCGTTTGAATTAGAGTTTACGGCTTCATCAGAGCCTGATGCCAATATACCTCCATCTCCATCTAAATTATATCGATCAGAAAGTGTAGCATAAACGTTATTTAAAAAGTTTCTTGCATAATCTGGGTTTGCCCAAAGTTGAGCTTCAGTAACATTATTATCACCACTAAAAGACCCATCTTGAAGAAAGCTATCTTTTTCACACCCTTGTGAGATTAACATCGTCGCAAGGAATATATAGCATATATATTTTTTCATCTTCATCATAATTAAAATTTCAAATTAACACCGAATGAATAGATTTTCATGTACGGATATGAGGAGTTAAAACCAGATTCTGGTAGTTCTGGATCGATATTTAAATCATTTAATTTACTAAAAGTCAATAAGTTTAATCCGCTTACATAAAATCTCAATTGAGATAATTTTAGTTTTTTAACAAATCGATCAGATAGTGAATAACCTAGCTCTACGTTTTTCAATCTCACATAATCGCTAGAACGAATCCAGAAATCAGAGTTCGCTGTATTGTTACCACGATCAGCAATTAATAATCTTGGATATGGAGCCGATGTATTTGTAGGAGTCCACCTATCTACACTAAATTGATTTAAGAAACCATTGTTGGTGTTTCCAGCATTTACCAATTGTTGAATAGTTACTGAACTACCTACTGTTCCTTGAAACAAGAAGTTTAAATCAAATCCCTTTACAGCAACCGAAGCACCGAGGCCAAAAACTGAATTAGGTACAAAGTTGTAATCTGTTTTAACGATATCTAAACCATTGATGATTCCATCACCATTCTGATCTACATATCTGATATCACCAGGTTTTACATCCTTAGATAATAATTGTTTTGGAGCTGCATCTATTTCTGCTTGAGATTGGAAAATCCCCATCGATTTATACATGCTACTGATATAACCAGCACCAGAATTAGCTGTTGCAGCAGGGCTGATGACACTTGTAATTGGATGACCAACTGATTTTTGGTAAGCTGGTAAATTTGCAGCTTCGTTAATTTTTAAGATTTTACTTACTTGATAAGTATAGTTTCCGAAAACATTTAAATCAACGCTTCCGATTTTTTTGTTGTAATTAATACCAGTTTCAAATCCTTTATAAGAAGCCTCACCTTCGTTTACATAAACCAAAGTTTGACCTAGTGTACTTGGCAATTGAGAACCAGTTGCTAAGTCTTTTCTAATTTCATAGAAGTAATCAGCACTGATTGAGAAGGCTTGTTTAAATAGTTTAGCATCAAAACCTACACTTGTTTTGTAAGCTTTCTCCCAAGTTAAATACGGATTACCTAATGCCAATTGAGCGGTACCACCTACGCCAGCATAGCCTGTTCCAAAAGTATAACCAGTTGTGCTTCGAGAGAAGAAATCGTTAAATGCAAATCTTCTTGCGTTTCCAATTGCATCGTTACCTACTAAACCATAAGAACCTCTAATTTTCAAGAGATCAAGAAATGAACTTGTACTTTTCATGAAATTTTCATCAGAAATAATCCAGCCCACAGATGCTGCAGGGAAAAACCCAAATCTTTGTCCAACTGCAAAATTTTCCGAACCAGAATAACCTGCCGTTAAATCAACAAAATAGCGTTGTTTAAAGCCATAGGTTAAACGATTTGATATCCCCTCACGTCTAGTATCAAGGTTTCCGAAAACAGAATAAACCTGTCTCGAAACTCTTGAGCTAAATTTAACATCATGATCTCCAAAAGTTCTATCGTAATCTAAACCAGCCCAAAATTCACTTTTCTTAATATTACCCGAAAATGCATTTCCTAAGTAATCTACTTTACTTGCTGTTCCATATCCAGGAAGATATCCTCCAGCACCATTAGATTCGAAAGTTGCATACGTCTGCGTAAATCCAGAACGATAGGCACCAGCTATATCATACGCATAAAATACTTCAGCAGATAAACCTTTTAAAATGCCATCCATTTTTTGTTTAGCGCTAATTGTGGCAATCATGTTACGCACTAAATCTGTACTTGCACCTCTTGCCTCTAACATTGCTTTTGGGTTGGCTGCTGGAAAGATTGACGTTCCACCATAAGACCCATCAGGATTAAGAACTGGAAAAGCATTTGCTGGAGTTGAATACACAGCGTTTAAAAATGCTGCTGTTCCTTGATTTGGGAAAGTTAAATTGGTTATTCTCCCACCGATATCTAAAGCAACATCTAAGTTTTTATTAACGTGTAAATCAATATTTGTCCTTAAGTTATACCTGTTAAAATTGGTGTTAGCATCATAGGTTTCATTATGACCGCCTTTATAGAAACCACCTTGTTGATAAGCACTTAATAAGGTATAATATTTTAAAAATGCATTTCCACCAGTTACCGTAGCTACATAACGTTGAGTTGGGGCTACGTTTTTTGTAAATTGCTTCACAAAATTATTGTTTGGGTATTTATATGGATCAGATCCATCCTGATAAGCCTGTAAAGCTGCTGGACTATAAACTGCAGTTCCTCCGCTATTAATTGCGGCTTCATTGTATAACGTTGCGTAGGTATAAGAATCTAAAGGTTGTGCAATTTGTAATGGCGCTTGCAAACCAGCCTGAGCATCAAAAGTTACTTTGGTTGATGTTGCACTTCCACGTCTGGTTTTAACATAAATTACGCCATTTGCAGCGTACATACCATACCAAGCCAAAGTTGCAGCATCTTTTAACACACTTACACTTTCAATCTCACCTAAATCCATTGCAGCGAAACTACGCTCAATTCCATCAACCAAAACTAAAGGCTCTTGGTTACTGTTATACGATGAACGACCACGAACTAAGAAACTAGAAACATCATAACCAGGTTGTTGAGAGCCACTTGGATAAATTGATAATCCTGGGAGCCTACCTGTAAATACATTTGTTAATGAAGATGAAGGTATTTGAGGAAGATCACGAGCCGAAATGGTGCTTATCGTAGCTGTAACTTCTCTTCTCTTTCTAACCCCAAATGGGATATATACTACATCATCATCGCCAGCATCTATTAATGATTTTGTAAGCACAACTGAACCGTTATTTATTTCACTAGCAGGTTTAAATATGGTACCATAACCAATTATTTTAAACACTAATACGTCACTTGTGGATGCATCAATAGTATACTCTCCATTTGAGTTGGTATTAACTGTTCTATTTTTTTTATCTTCTTGAATAGAAATTGATACTCCATGTAATGGTTTTTTATCCTGATCGGTAACCTTTCCACTTACAGTTAGTTGTTCATCAGGCCTTTGCCCGTAAACGTTTAGTACTGCCATCCATAAAAATAGAAGGCATACTATATATTTTGATTTTGATAATTTCATAATTGAATAAAATCTTTTTAGCGTTATATTGATTAACTAATTTTCCCAACCTGGGTTTTGAGTAAGCACCCCTTTACTTTTATAAATCTCAGTTCTAGGAACTGGATAAAGGTTTTGCTTTTCAGTCCATGTTTTTTGGAAACCCACACCTAAAACGATTGGTGTATACGTGAAAGAACCATTTGCATTCTTAAACACATCCATACCTTTCATTGGTACACCAATAGTAGTTGCGCCAATTTTCCAGCGCATAATATCATACCAGCGGTGATCTTCAAAAGCTAATTCTATAGCACGTTCGTGTCTAATCGCATCACGCATTTCGACTTGACTCATTGCAGATTTTAACCCATAATGACCATTTACACCTAATGCAATACCAGCACGTTTACGAATATCATCAAGCGCTTTGTAAACAGTAGCGTCATCAACCTTATAATCTGCCTCATTTTGTGCTTCTGCATAGTTTAATAATACTTCTGCATAGCGGAAATAGATGTAATTCAATAAAGTTGTGCTTCCACCTACAGTTCTGTATACTTCTGGCCAGTATTTTTTGCAGTAATAACGAGTTGCAGTGTAAGTGATGTTACCAGGATTCCAATCTAAACCATAAGTAGTTGAAGTAACTGGAGGTGTACCCGCTGTAGTAAGCGTAGACCACATCTGTATTCTTCTACCCTGCCATGGCAAATCGTTGTAAATAATATTATTGTAAAAACGAGGTTCTCTACCCACATAAGGATTATTTGGATCATAACCAGAAGTTGGGTCTGTAATTGCTTTACCATTCGCCATTTCGTACATATCTACGTGGTTTTGCGTAGGGTTCATTTGACCTTGCGCACCACCAGAGCCTGGAGACATAGAGAAATCTTGCATCATTTCACCAGCTAAAGGCGTATTTCCTTTAATTCTAATCATGATATATTCTGGAGAATTTGGAACATTCAATATATCGCCATAAGTAGCTTGTAGAGCATATCTTCCATCCATTAAGGCAAGTGAAGCATCTGCAGCAGCTTTCCATTTGGTTTTATCTCCCGTTGGATTATTTAATGGACTAGCAGCATATAACAATACACGAGCTTTTAATGCTTGAGCCGCACCAACAGTTGGTCTACCGTAATTGGAAGCAGTATAAGTTCCTTCTTCACCAAGTTTGTTAATTGCAATTTCTAAATCGCTCAAAATAAATGCAGTTACTGTAGCAAATGATGAACGTGGAATATTGATATCATCTTTTACTTCATATACTTTATCTATAATTGGAACGCCACCAAATCTTTTGGTCAATTCGAAATAAGACATGGCACGTAGAAACCGCATTTCACCTTCTACCCTTTTCGGATCGAAAATTGGAACAGTTGCAGGTGGTGCTGGCGGTACTTTTGATAAATTAGCCAACATTTTATTATTGATGGCAATTCCTGCATACATTCTTTTCCAGATATCACCAATATCATTTAAAGATGCTTGAGTTGAATGTTCATGGTATAAACCACGGTTTAGTGATGTAACAGTTCCTTCAGAGTTACCAGAAACGGCTTCATCTGAGGCTTGTGCCACACATCCTCTGTGATCATTAAAACGAACATATTTTGTAATGGTATAGTTATAAGCATTATCTGCAAATTTGGCTGCCTGAGCAGGATCTGCAAAGATTTCTTCCTCACTTAATGGAGTTCCTGGCGTCCTTTCCAAGAAATCCTTTTTGCAGGAAACCAAACAGAGCGTTAATAAAACAACTGCTGTATATATTTTATAGTTTTTCATCATCTTTAGAAATTAACTTGTAAACCAATATTGTAAACTCTCGAGCTCGGATAAAGTGCTTGCAATGGAAAAGCCTGATTTACCACGTTTAAGTTTTCTGGATCTACGTACATCTTAAATTTGGTCCAAGTGTATAAGTTCTGTCCATTTAAATACACTCTAGCACTTGCAATTTTTAAGCTTTTCATAAAGCTTTGAGGCAAATTATAAGAGATTTCTACGTTCCTAAGTTTCAGGTAAGCACTGTTTTGAAGTGTATAATCATTATTCGAGTAGTTTAATGATGCTGTTCCTCTTGAGTGTAATGCAGGCCAAGTAGCAGTTGCAGCATTGGCTGGTGTCCACGAGTTTAACATGAACTCATACATTTGCTGACCATTATTTTGTTCTGATAAAATTACGTTTGAGCTTACATGTGCAGCACCTTGGAACATAGCAGAAAAGCTAAATGCTTTATAGCTAAAACGAGGTGTGAAACTGTAGATATACTCTGGACTATTAGAATAACCAATTGCTTGCTGATCTAATGTGGTTATGATACCATCGCCATCTAAATCCTTGAATTTTAAATCTCCAGGAATTGGATTAAAGCCTTGTTGTTTAGGTGAAGCAGCAATATCTGCAGCCGAAGTATAAAATCCATCGTTCACATATCCAAAAAACTGTCCAACAGTTGTTCCTTTTCTTACTTGTGATGCAGGAAGACCTTCTGGTTCATCATTTTCAACAATTCTGTTTTTGGCATAACCAACTTGTCCGTTGATACCAAGTAGTACATTACCAATTTTACCTTGATAATCTATTTCAACTTCATATCCTTTATTATAAACAACACCTCTATTTAGTTTTGGATAAACATGTCCGAATAAAGCAGAGCCACTTAATGGATCAAGCAAAATATCTTTACGCGTTTCATCAAAAATATCTGCTGTTATTTTCAGGCGATCAGTAAATAAACGGGCTTCCATACCAATATTTCTTTTGGTACCTGTTTCCCAAGTTAACTCGGGATTACCTAAGTTAGCATCTGGAAGATTTACCGTTGGGAAGTTGGTAATAGACGATGGGTTACCAAATGGCACTGATGGACCAGAAGGATTATAAGAAGTTAAGTACAAGAAACGGCCAATACCTTGATCGTTACCAACCAAACCATAACTACCTCTAAATTTCAAATAACTCAATACTTTATTCTTGTTCCAAAAATGTTCATTTGTTAAGGTATAACCAGCAGAGAAAGCTGGGAAGAAACCATATCTTAATCCTGGCGCAAAGTTTTCTGAACCATTATAAGTTGCACTTGCGCCAATGAAATAACGATCATCATAGTTATAGTCAACATTTCCAACTACGCCTTGTGCTGCTCTTGGAGGAGCTGTAAAAGTGGTAGTACCCACTCCCCTTATCAATTGACGAGTACCCAATGCTAATGCACTAACATTGTGCTTACCAAATACTCTTGCATAGGTAAAACCCGCCTGCAAGTTGGTCGTAGTGTTTCCTGTAGTTATACCACCATCTTGTACAGCACCTAAAGGTTCGTCACGATTTCTCGTATCGGTTGATAAAGTTACCGCACCTGTTTGTGGGTTATATACGTAAGATGCCCAGTTGGCATTTCTTCTTTCAACATTGTTATAATACGAATCATAAGCAAAGTTTCCTTTAAATGCTAAACCTTTAGTAACAAAATCTAATTTATAGTTTACATTGAATGTACTTTCTATCGTATTGATATCATCATTACGTGTACCAAAACGTGTTAAAACCGCGTATGGATTCCAAATATTGGTACCCACATTTGGATTTGCTGTAATTCTTCCATCGGGTAAAGTAACAGGATACGCATAGGCTGGAACTTGTAAAATACGAGAAATCATTCCTTCGATAGTATCGTAAGAGAAAGCTGATGAAGATAATAAACCAGAAGGTTGGTAACGTGTTGCAAAACGACCACCCAACTTAATACCTACCGTAAAATCTTTATTTAAGGTTAAATCAACATTAGAACGGAAATTGTATCTATTGTAATTTGGAACTGTATTTATACCGTATGGTGATGGAAATTTCTTAAAAATACCATCCTGAAAAGCATAACCAGCAGACACAAAATACTTAGATACTTTAGTCCCACCATTAATTTGAATATTGTGTTGCGTTTGAGAATAATACTTTTTAGTTAAATAATCAAACCATTGCACATCAGGATAGCCTATTGGATCAGATTTATCTGCAAATTTTTGAATTTCCGCATCTGAAAATGGAGCTGTTTTACCATCATTACGATAAGATAGATTTAACAAAGAAGCATTTTCATAGGCAGGTAATCCGATAGCCAATCCTGTATAGGTTTGAGCAGCGTAATTACCTGTGTACGTTACTTTTGGTTTGCCAATTTTACCTTGTTTGGTAGTAATTACAATTACACCATTCGCACCTTTTAAACCATATACAGCTGTTGAAGCTGCATCTTTTAGCACGGTTACCGTTTCAATTTCGTTTGGATCTACATCAGAAAAACTAGGGCGTTCGATACCATCCACAACTACAATTGCAGCTGAATTTGCTGCATTTAGTGTAGAAATACCACGAACCCTTAGTAAAGCTGCATCGGCTCCTGGCTGACCACTAGTTTGTACTGCAATTAAACCTGGTAGTTTACCGATTAATGCATTTGTTGGATTTGGTGTTGGAGATTTCATCACCTCAGAAGCGCTAATTTGAGAGATTGCAGCAGTTACACTTGATCTTTTTTGACTTCCGCCATAAGCTGTTACAATTACTTCATTAAGGCCTGTTGCATCATCAAGTAAGGTTATTTGAATAGTCGTTTGACCATTGTAAACAACATCTTGAGTTTTCATACCGATACTGGTAAACTCGATTACCGCTCCAGTACTTACGTTTCTTAATGTGAATTTACCATCCCCATCGGTACTAACTGCATTTTGCGTTCCTTTAACTTTAACGCCAACACCAGGTATTGGAGATCCATTAGCATCTTTTACAACTCCAGATACATCGGCAAATAAATTTGTTGCTGAAGTACTGACTTTGAAATTGTTGTTTTCTCTAAAATCAATTTTTAATGTTGAGTAATTGATTGTTGTACTACTTTTTGCGTAAGTAGTCGAAGCATTAATTTGCAGAATAAAACACCAGAGCAGTGTTATTGAAATTTTCCGCAAAATTCTTTTTAGTAGAATTTTCCTCATACAGTTTACAATTTGGTTGGTTTAGTAATGACCAAAATATTTGGTGTGGTAAATATAGAGCAATACCTTTTAGAATTGCAAATAAAAAAACTCATAAATAACTGATATTTAATTAGTTATGAATATTTTGATACGCTTTATGCGCAAATAGAAAAATCACTAAGTAGTTGATTTAGTGATTGATTATAGAAATATCAAAATAGGGATTGATACGCTTTATGCGCATTAAAAAAAAGATGCAAATTTTATCAACAATCTTTGTTTAGGGCAACAGGAAGGGTATTATTTGGAATTATTTCTCTAGAACGAGCTTACTCCAGCCAGATTTACCCACACCTTTAAGATCTTTTTTACGTTCTTCCATTACTTTTTTCACTTTCGCAGCATACGTCCAGCAGGTACTTTGTCTAATCCCTAACTTTTCTGATAGTTTGTGAGAAGAAATTGCGCCTTTATGATTATACATGAGGTATACCAAATAGAAGGCCTTATTTATAGGGATGCGATTATTTTCGAAAATAGTATGGTGTAATACAGATTCTTCATACGCACATTTAGTACACCTACGATTAAAAGGCACTTTACCATTACAATAGCTAGTGTTTTTACATTTTATACAAGCATAGCCATTCTCCCATTTCATATCTGCTAAAAATTTATAGCACGAATCACGATCTGGGTATTTTAAACTAAACTCATCAAAATCTAGTTCAGTAGCATTTACACGAGCATCTGTTACTTTTTCAATATTTGTTTTTAAGGTGATATTGTCTTTTTCTAACAGAATATTCATTCTGGATATTTCTTCAGACTGCTGAGCTAATAAGGAATTTATCACTAATAACTCTTCATTTTGATGTTCAATGGTAATGTTTTGTTGCTGAAGCTCTTTCGATTTTAGTTGTACTTCTTTAGTTCGTTCTGCTACTTTAATCTCCAAATCTCTATTAATGCTATCTTTCAATTCGGCATTAACTTGCATTTGTTTCATAATCTGTTTTCTAGCATTCTCTTTCTTCCGTCTTAAAATCCGTACCTGATCGCCTATGGCAAATGAGAGGAAAACCATTTCTAACAGAAACCCGAAACTTAAACTGTAATAGCCTATTACATTACCAATAAAAAGCCTAGACCAGCCTAAAATATGAACGATTTTAATAATGAAACCTAAAAATAAGAAGGAATAGCCCAGTACAAAGAACCTAGCTGGTCCATATTTTTTCTTCCACCAGATGTATATACCCGTAGAAAAGCAAAGCGACAATGGAATAAATTCTAAAAATTTGTATTTAAACCAATCTGGATTATAAAATAAACAGCTTAAGAAAAATAAGAAACGAACAAACAATAAAACATTAATAACGGTATTTATTGTTGGTGCTTTAATTTTTACGTGCAAAAGCTCTTTGGTAAAAATTAACCCAAATGAACTTAAAAAGAATAAGGCAACTCCGTATGCATATTCGTTCCAAACGGGATGATTTGGCCATAAATACTGAAATGCAATTCCATCGGTTGACATTTCATATAAACCAACACTTAAAATATAGAGGATATAAAATAGGTATTGTCTTCGTTTTACGGCAAGGAACATTAAAAGGTTGTGAAAACTAAAAATCACAATCATCCCATAGAAAAAGCCAAACACAATATACTCAGAAAGCGCATAGCCTATAAACCGTTCTACCGTTCTAAAAACAATAATTACATTAACTTGATCTTTAGATTTTACTCTGAAATAATAGTAATATTCTCCTTTTTTAGTGTCGTTTATTAAAAATTCAAAATTTTTATGTTGAAATGATCGCTCGGTGAATGTTAAATCTGCACCAGCAAAACTCTTCACGTAATTACCAGACTGATCAGGCAAATATGATTCGATATGATCTGTAATTTGATCAAAAAATTCAATTATTGCAGAATGGCCTAAATCTTTTGTAAACGTAACCTTAATACGATACCAATACGCCGATGAGCGGTTATAATTTTTTGGGTAAAAATCTTTGTTAGGTATAAATTTATTGAAATAAGCAGCACTTCTTATCTCATTTAGTGTAAGCTTACTACTTGTATCTTCTAAACAAACAATTTCTTTATTTACAAAAATATGTTCTTTAGATGTGGTATTTAATTCAACAGCTTGCTGTGCATATAGCTGATTACAAGCGGCTACAGTAATCAAAAAAATAAAAATACTTAGTAGTCTTTTTAACATAATTAACGAATTGAAATCACAGAACTAGCTATTAGATTTAAACGCTATTACCTATGATATCGAAGAAATGCTAATTTGGTTGATTGATTTGCAAAGTTTAAATATATCAACAAATACTTAATATAGTTAGCTAATTTTTGAAGATGAGGTTATTATTGCAAAAACGGTCGTCGCCCTACCTTAACGCTAAGCGGAATCTTGCTCGTCATTCCCGTGAAAACGGGAATCGTAATGCGTAAAAAAACCTCTTATTGCATTAGGATTCCCAATCAAGTTGGGAATGACGAGTGTAGAAGAAAATCTATTTTAATTTAAAATAATCGAACTCCAGTTAAAAATAAATCGGGCAATGAGCTTATGAATTAAAATGATACAAGAATTGTACGGCACCAGTATAAGCAGGTTTTGGCTGATCTTTAATTTCTAATTCTGCTTCAATTGAAACTTTGGTAATTCCCCTTAAATTAGCAATGCTTTTTAGTTTTGCTTTTAAACGTACTTCACTATCTACCACTACTGCCTGACCAAATTTAAAACTTTCAATGCCGTAATTAATCTCCATTTTAATATTACGGATATCTGCAATCTGTTTCCATAAATATGGGATGAGTGAAAGCGTTAAGTAGCCATGTGCAATAGTTTTCTTAAAAGGACTCTCAATAGCTGATCTTTCAGGGTCGGTGTGAATCCATTGATGATCTAATGTAGCATCTGAAAACAAATTGATTTGTTGTTGCGTAATGGTATGCCATTGAGAAATCCCTAATACTTCTCCTAAATGAGCTTCAAATTCTTCGTAATTATTAACTATTAACATATATTTTAGTTTGCTGATATGCTAAAATTAACATTTAAAATTAGATTTTGTTTAGAAACTGCTTAAATTTCATACTAGTAATTTATAGTCTACTCATCCTGAGTGTAATCAATTGTCATCCTGAGCTTGTTGAAGGATAAACAAGGGTCTTCACTTCGACTATGCTCAGTGCAGGCTAGCTCAGACTGACATACATAATCCCTAATCAGTTACTGATTAATCAATAACCCTTTTAAATTGGCAGGAGAATAATTGATTGATTTTAAGGTTTTATGGTCTCCATTTCTATAGACTAAAAACAACGAATCAATTTCTTTATAGTACGCATCTACGTTTCCATTAGCTTTATAATGTGCAATGGTTTCGTTCGCTTCTTCTATCGTTTTGCAGGCTTTACTCATATTTGAGCGATGGACTTCATCAAAAAGCGACTTAAACTGTGCACCTAATCCAAATTCTAATACTGCACCTGCTAACACATATTGTAAATCACACAATGCATCAGCAATTTCTACCATATTCCCATCATTAACTGCTTCTTGTAGCTCTTCTAATTCTTCGGCAATTAAATCAATTCTTAACTGACTTCTTTCTTTTGTAGGTATTGTGGCTTGGTCTAGAATTGGGTGTTTAAAGGTTTTGTGAAATTCGGCAACTTGGCTTAATGCTTTTAAATCTTCCATTTTTTGTTTTGATTTGAGATACGAAGTTTATATTATTTATAGGGAAGGGCAAATTTTCTTATCAACATATAAATTGATATTAACAAAAAAGATGTTTATCATTCTAAGTGAGCTTCCACTGAGCGAAGTTGAAGTGAAGGGTTTCTTTTTTAGCTCGCCGCCGCTATGGCTCGTTCGTTTTTCATGAGTGTTTATTTTAGGGGTATTCAAGAATGCTTCGCAGTATCTCTTGATAGAAAAGAAACAAAAGATCAAGGCTTAGTATCATTTTTTCGGTAGCATATATTGTTTTTTGTCCTCAAGAGCAATCGTGGTTCTCGGATTAAGCTATTAAAACTTTTAAGGCAACAAGCAGCAGGTTCGATGAAGGATCGAAAGGCTCATTGTTTTGTGTTGTGGTTTTTGAAAGTTTGTGCTGAAGTTTAAACAACTTGGTTTATTGTTTTTAATTGTTTGTTTGAGCTCGTAGCGAAAAGCTACTCGGTTTAATGCTTTCTCCTTCGGGATGCTACAAGGCCGGATGGCGTACTTAGGGATGGACTGTGGTTTTGGGAAGGTTGCAGGATGGAAAACTAGTTCTAGTTGCTAGGTTAAGCGGTGCAGTGGACAGGTTGAGCAGAGCAGTTGATGGGTTAAGCAGAGCAGTTGACAGGTTAAGCAGAGCAGTTGACAGATCAAGCGATGCAGTTGATAGGTTAAGCGGCGCAGTGAACAGGTTAAGCAGTGCAGTTACTAGGTTAAGCTGAGCAGTTGATAGGTTAAGCGGCGCAGTGAACAGGTTAAGCTGAGCAGTTGACATTACAAAGATTGCAGGTATTAGGTTTCTTTTTGCAGGTGCTGGATTTCTTTTAAGTTTTTTGTACTGTTTTAGGTTTTTTAAACCTGATTGTAATGGAAATACTTTTTGTGTCGGATATCTTGTTGAATTGCCTTGCCTAAAGGTTTAGCTTCGCTGAGCACTTCGTGGTTCTCGGCTGCGCTCGAAATGACGGAAAACATTAACACAAAAAGATTGGAGTGTAAAACAGGGCTTGCTTTAATAGGTGTTACTGTGTTTGCTTTTCGCAATATTTATTTTTAACCGCATAGAGAACATAGTTAAAGCTTTATTTATTTTGTGCTTTAAGATTCCCGCTTTTGCGGGAATGACGAGCGTGTTAAAAAACCACACCGCCTTTTTCCAAAGGGATGCCTTTGGCACAGGCACCCTTCCAAAGGAGGGGAATTTAGTTTCTTAATTATTTCTCCTTATACAAACCAAATTCGGAAATAGTAGGGTTTAAACGTGATTGTTCAATTTTTAATCTCACTTTGCTGGCGGTAACGGCTTTAAACTTAATTAAGCGTTTATACCCAATGGTTGTTCCTTGTGCTGCGTTTTTCCACTCTTTACCATCCCAATATTGGAATGTGAATTTTTCTACGCGTTGACCAATACTGATGTTTTCTTGAACAGAAAGTACATCAAAGGTTTTTGGTGTTTTTAGGTTTAGTTCGATAATGGCTGTAGTGCCTGTTCCTTTGGTTGTCCAATTTGTAGCATACTTGCCATCAAGTAATGCTTTTGTGTTTATCCCATTGGGAGATGTAATTACAGCACCTTTAGCTAGATTTATTTTAAAGGTTTCTTCTCTAAGTTTAGTCCAACCTTGTAAATTTTTGATGTCGTTTTCATTAATCAATCCATTTTTATCTGGCGGAATATTTACTAGCAATACGCTATTTTTTCCAACGGAGTTGTAATAAATATCAAGCAATTTTTCTGGAGATTTCACTTTATCATCCTCTGATGAGTGATAGAACCAACCTGGTCTGATAGACACATCTGTTTCTGCTGGATACCACACTAAACCTGTTGCACCTACTAATTTACTTCTGCCGCCACGATCTTGATCTTTATAAGAGCCTGTTAGGGCTGGCACTACATTTACTTCTTTTTGTGAGCCTGCTGAGATTTTCTCTTGGTTTTGTTCTGCTGTTGGCAATACACTCCATTCGGTTTCTCTTCCATAACCACTTTCTGTACCTACCCAACGTACATCTGGACCCATAATAGCGATTACTGCTTTTGGTTGCAATTTACGGATATGTGCATACCATCTATTGAAATCATATACTTGTTTTTTCCCGTTAGGTCCTTCTCCATTTGCTCCATCAAACCATACTTCATCTATTTGACCGTAATTAGTTAATAGCTCTGTTAATTGATTTATGAAGAAATCGTTATAGGCATCAGTTCCGTAAACGGCTGAATTCATATCCCATGGGGAAAGATAGATACCAAACCCTATTTTATACTTTTTACAAGCCGCAGCAACTTCTGCAACAACATCTCCACTCCCGTTTTTCCATGGGCTACTTTTTACAGAATGAGCAGTTGTTTTTGTAGGCCAAAGGCAAAATCCATCGTGGTGTTTAGCGGTTAAAATTACTTGTTTAAAACCTGCTTCTTTGGTTGTTTTTACCCACTGCTCGGCATCAAGCTTTGCTGGATTGAATATTTGTGGATCTTCTTTTCCTGTACCCCATTCTTTACCGGTAAATGTATTTACACCAAAGTGAAAAAATGCGGTTAACTCTAATTGTTGCCAACGTAATTGTTTAGGTGTTGGCGTAATATTGGCTGCTTTTTTAATGATTTGAGCTTCTGTTTCTCCGGGTTGAATGGTTGTATAACTTTGTTGGGCTTGTGCCAAGTTAGTTACCAATAAGGCGGGCAAAATAAGTTGGTATAGTTTCATGTTGTGTTATAATTTCGGTGTAGAGTACTGTACTATTTATTGACTAAGATATGATTTGCTGCGCTAAATTAACGCAACAAATTATTTCCTAAAGCGGTTAAATAAGGATTGGTATCGGTAGCCCCAGAAACGAAGCCTCTCGATAGCTCCCATATCATTGCTCCCTTTAAACCCTTTGCTTTTATATAGGTTGATTTTGTAACAAAATCTTTGGTATCATCGTAAACTACCATCATGTGGGTGGTAGTATTAACATAATACGTATGCTGACTTGTAGCATCCCACATTTCGGTAAATGTTCCGCCTTTTATATTGTCATTATAGATATCTTTTGTAGCCCTAGCACCACCAGTTGCTGTTGCGCCCAAAGCTGTATAATTTGAATATTGCCAACCGTAAAATGGTACACCCATAACCAATTGGAGTGGATTTACACCTCGTGTGTTTAAATAATAGCTAATGGCATCATTGACAGAACTTGTGTTTCCAATGGCCGAATTTTGATATAATGGCGCATTGATAATTGCTTTTGTATCAGAACCGTATTCATAAGTCATCGGTGAAAACCAGTCTACACATTTTGCTAAAGAAGTAAAATCATAATATTTAGCAGCCCAATCTCCTGTGGCTACAGCCAGGGTGGTATACATCTTTTTATTTTTCAGGACGGTAGATTTTACAAATGCAATCCTTAAATCTTGCATGAACGTGAGGATGTTAAGACCATCTGTATTACTGGTCGGGTATTCGTAATCTAATGCGATACCATCATAGCCTTTTTGCTCACAAAGCGTTACAATATTACTTACAAACTGCCCCCTTAAAATGGTATTAGCGAAAATGGCTTGCAGGTTGGTAACACCAGTAGCAGTACCTCCGGCTAAAGCTATTAAAACCTTTACGTTAGCCGCATGAGCCTTTGCAAGCAGTTTGTCGCCATAACCTATAAAAGATTTATCAGTCAGGTCACCATAATAATTGGTTTGGGCAGTTATGTTGGCTTGATCTTGATATACTAACGTAGCATCGCTTGCAGAAGCTGAAGTCATGAAGCCAAAATCAATATGCGTTACATTCGAATAATTAATATCATTGTAGGAATAACCATAATATTTCGATAACAATTGCATTCATATACCCCTACTTTTCCGCTACTATCTTTTTTGCATCCTGATCATCGTATTTATCAATTAATTGATTTAATTCAACTTTCATTTCAGCTACAATTTTTTTGTACTCCTTTTGTTCATACAAGTTATGCATTTCATTCGGATCTTTTTGCAAATCATACAGTTCCCAAGAATTTACCCTTTTATAAAAACGAACCAGTTTATAACGTTGGTTTCTGATCCCAAAATGAGGAGAAACCGAATGTTCGCCATTTTCATAATAATGATAGTAGATCGCATTGCGTCCTTTGGCATTCTTATTTTTAAGTAAGGGCAGCATTGATTGTCCTTGTTCATCTTTAGGGATAGCAACACCTGCTGCATCCAACATCGTTGGAGCAATATCTAAGTTCATTACAAATTTGTTGGAAACCGTACCTGGTTTAATTACACCTGGGTAGCGCATTACCATAGGCGTACGGAATGATTCTTCGTAAATCCAACGTTTATCAAACCAACCATGCTCGCCCATATAAAAACCTTGATCTGATAGGTAAATGACAATGGTGTTTTTGGTTAAATTATGTTTATCCAAATAATCTAGTGTGCGACCAATATTCCGATCCAATGAAGTGGCTGTACTTAAATAATCTCGCATGTAACGCTGGTATTTCCATTCGGTTAAGGCATTCCCCGTTAGTTTTTGCTGATTAAATTTAGCTTCAATGGGTTTATAATAGGCATCTACTTTAGCTCTTTGCTGTGCGTTCATCCTTTTGAAGTTGCCATCTTTGCTTTCATTTTCGTCAGACCCAAACATCTTTAAATCATAGCCCATAATCATCGTTTTAGCAATGGTCATGTCTTGTACTTTTGCAGCTTCTCTAGTGGTATAGGTATCGTAGAAATTGTGTGGCAACGGAAAAGTAACGTTATCAAATTTACCTAGATCGGTTGTGTCTGGTAGCCAAACCCTGTGGGTAGCCTTATGCCCTATCACCAAGCAAAATGGTTTAGTGGCATCTCTTTTATCTAACCAATCTTCTGTTACATCTTCAATTACATTGGATACATAGCCGTCAAAACGTTTTTTAGAGCCATCCATCATATCAAAATCAGGATTATAATACTGCCCTTGAGCAGGCAAAATTTGCCAGAAATCAAAACCTTGTGGTTTACTCTCTAAATGCCATTTACCAATCCATGCCGTTTGATAGCCGCCTTTTTGTAGTTGCTTCACAAATGTATCCTGATCTCCATTAAACACAGAGCTTTCATTATCCTTAAATCCATTTTTATGACTGTATTTACCTGTCAGGATTACTGCTCTACTTGGTCCGCAAATTGAATTGGTTACATAGGCTTTATCAAAGCGAGCTCCTTCTTTTGCAATGCGATCTATATTTGGTGTTTGCATCAGTTTGCTACCGTAAGCGCTAATTGCTTGATAGGCATGATCATCAGAAACAATAATGACAATATTAGGTTTGGTTTGCGCCAGCACATTAAATGGCAAACTACAATAGAGTACAAAAAGGAGGATCGGAAGTTTAATTATTTTCATTTTTTGTGTTTGGGATGGTCGATTAAATTGCAATGTGTTGCAGCTCTTTGACTTATTATGTTATACATAATTTAACTAAGTACTTAAATATTTTATTTATTTGCAACTTTTCTGTTATTAAAGTAAAGAAATTTGTTAACATGATGACTGCAGTTGTGTTAATATTAGGGAATGGTGTTGTGTTAATTGAGGTTGTAAAGCGGTCGTCTTTGCGAGGAGAGAAGCGACGAAGCAATCTCCTATTATATTCATTTACCCTACGCTCTTCCTTGCCTCGGCTCGCCGCCACCGAGAGGCTCTTTCCTCCTATACCGTCATCCCGTACTTGATACGGGATCGTAATGCGGTAGTGTTCGCTTAGCACGTCTTTGCGAGGTTTTGCCCTTCGCAAACCGTGGCAATCTCCTTACATGTTATTTGCCCTACGCTCTTCCTTGCCTCGGCTCGCCGCCGCCGAGGGGCTCTCTGCTCCTATGCCGTCATCCCGTACTTGATACGGGATCGTAATGCGTTAGTATCCACCTAGTCGTCTTTGCGAGGTTGCCCTTCGCAAACCGTGGCAATCTCCTTACATGTTATTTGCCCTACGCTCTTCCTTGCCTCGGCTTGCCGCCGCCGAGAGGCTCCTTCGTTTTTCATGGTTGTTTATTTTAAGGGTATTCAAGAATGCTTCGCAGTAATCCTTGATGATAAAGAAGCAAACAATCAAGTCAGGAACGATGCTTCCACGCTCTAGGCTTACACATGGCTCGCCGTTCCTGTCTGCCCTGCGCTCTTTGGGGCAGTGGTAAAATGGGATAGGGTTGAGATTTTTGAAGAGCCGCACCACCTACCCCATTATTTTATCAAATAGCCTTCTTCTTCACGTCATTCTCGCGAAAGCGGGAACCGTAATGCTATGGTTAAAGAGCCATCGTATGGGCTTGCCTCGGCTCTTGACAGCCGATGGGTCAAGTAACTTTTTTCACGAGTGTTTATTTTATGGGTGTTCAAGAGTACTACGTAGTTTTCCTTGATGATAAAGAACCAAACAATCAAGTCAGGAACGATGCTTCCACGCTTTAGGCTTACACATGGCTCGCCTTTCCTGTCTGCCCTACGCTCTTTGGGGCAGTGGTAAAATGGGATAGGGTTGAGATTTTTGAAGAGCCGCACCACCTACCCCATTATTTTATCACATAGCCTTCTTTTTTACGTCATTCTCGCGAAAGCGGGAACCGTAATGCTATGGTTAAAGAGCCATCGTACGAGCTTGCCTCGGCTCTTTGCAGCAGTGGTAAATGAATTGCAAAATAATATCTTTTCTTTGGGTCTTCTTTGGGTCTTGTTCGAGAAAAGTTGGGTTTTCTCGAAGGTGTCTCGAAGGTGTACCGAACAAGACCTAAACAATTAGCAAACAAACTAAGAACTTTGAGTTTGTACAAAGGATAAACTACCTATTTAAGCTAATTTTCTGTAGCACTAGTTAACTAAAAGTTATTTTATTATCGCGAAACATCACTTGTCAAAAAAAAGGACATCGTTCAGCAAATAAAGGGTAGGGTTTTTAAAAAAAATTCGTGTTCTATTCTAATTTGAGGACTTACTATTAACCTAAATTTACAATGAAAAAATTTCCTTTTAGCAATGCAGGCTTCCTTGCCCAGCAACACGATCTTTATCAATTAAGCGCTAATGCTATTTTACGTATTGACTGAGCTTCACCGTTCAACCTTAATTTTAACCAGATAGTTTAGACCGGTGAAATACCCAGCTGATCGCATTTTAGGTTGTATAGCTACAGTTTTACTGCGGCTATATTTAACCACTGATGATTGTTGCTAGTGCCAACCTAGAATAATACCATTTGCCCGCAATCCGTTTGCAGGGCAAGAGCTGTTGTTTGCGTAACCGATACAATGAGCTATCGCTAATTTTTAGCAGGCGTTTTACATCTGTATTATCCAACCATTCATCGTTTACTATGGGTATGGCTTGTTTTTCAACCACAAGTAAACTCGCTAAAATTTTTTGTTGAAGCACCAGTAGTGCTTCTAGTTTTTTAAGAATCTCCGTATACATTTTAACCTAATTATTATTCTTACTACAAAATTTAATCAGGGATGACGATGCGAAATTAGGAGAATGACCCAGTTTTATCTAGTTGATAATCCTATTAAACTTGCCTATGAATTTCACTTATTTCATTAACTACCTACAGTTTAGAGGAAATGTTAATGCCGAACTCGTTAACGCCATACACCTAAGAGTTAAAGAGCTAACCGTTTTAAAGGGCAGCCAACTGCTGTACCCTGGCGACGTTTGCAAGCATGCCTATTTTGTGGTCAAAGGTTTTTTTAGGGTGTATCAAACAGATGGTTTTGAAGAGGAAACAATCGATTTTACTGGACTAGACCATTTTGCCACTTCACTATATAATTTTTTACATCAAAAATCTGATAATAAGGGCATTATATGTGAAGAAAATGCAATCGTATTTCGATTAAGCTACCACGATTGGTTGGCTTTAGAAGATTTATTTCCTGATTTTTTACAGGTGAGCAAACAGATTTTGTTGGATTACCTGCTAGAGGTGTATCAGGAGAGAAACGTGTACCGCTTAAGTAATGCTACTCAAAAATACCTATACCTCAGCGCCAAATACCAAGGCATAGGCAATATCGTTAGCCAAAAAAATATTGCTTCTTATTTGGGCATTACCCCGCCGTCTTTGAGTGCTTTATTGAAAGAATTAGTAAGAAAACCCAAGTAACAGCTACTGCATTTCTTACGATTACCTAACGCCTAATGCTACTCTGCCTATCGAAATTTGAATGGACAACGCATATGATATGTCCATTCTGCAACATCGATTACGGTTACAAAGGGTTTTGTTCCTAGCTAAACATGGGCAGTTGATCAGTACGGCCAACGCTGCAGCATTGCTGCATTGCCACCCCTGTACTATTAAACGGCTGCTAGCCCGTTTGCGTTTGGAGGGGCATTTGATTGTTTACGACAAACAACTGAACAGGTATGTGTTGCAGGCAGAGGACTAGGAAAGAGATGACCTATTGATTTATATATAACAGAGAACGGACGAGTTCGGATAATTTGTGAGTTCTGGTGACGAAGCCTACCAAAGTGGCATAACATAGCTTATTAATTTTAAACCAACTTTTTCGGCTGTTTTTTCAAATGCAACAAAGCAGTCAAGGATGATGAGAAAACTAAAAAATTTATTGCCGTTAATCGCAATCGTATTAGGCCTTTCTTTGGCATTTACCCAAAGTGCCTTTAAGTTTAGCGATAAAAAAAGAAGTACTCAGTATTTTAAGTACACAGGTACTACTTTTAATGAAACCAATTACAGAGACATTGACAATTGGGAGTATGTTACCGATCCTGAAGAAGTAAGTTGTATAGGAGAAACCAACATCTGTGTGCTCAGTGTTGATTCTGATAACCTAACTGCCCCTGGCACTATGTTGGAAAAATTGGATGATTTTTTTAACACCGAACTGGCTTCTCCAAATGAGGTGAACGATTATGTAACAGATGATGATCACATTGTAGCACAGCAAAATTAACTAGTAAATCCCCCAGTATGAGCTGGGGGATTTATGTTATCTGTAATTTTGAGGCATTCCTGTCAGTTCAACGATATCTTCTGGTATGGGCAAGGCATACCTCAACTCATTAGGCTTTACTAGATAGTCCACTCCATTCAACTGCCTTTTCATGGTTATGTTGGCACCTATCTTGTTCAAACGGCGAACATCCATCCACCTCAGCCCTCTAAAAACCAGTTCCTTTCTTCTTTCTAATAAAACCATTTGTAAGACTTCTGCTACTGTTGTTGCCGTATAAGGAACAAATGTGCCAGTCTTGAAACGTTTCAGCACTAACTCATTAAGCGTTGTTAGTGCGCCCTCTTTATCCTCTAACCTTGCTAAACTCTCTGCTTTCATCAAATACAGTTCGTCTGTTGCTGGGCCATTAAATAAAAAAGTACCACCAGAATAGGTTCCCTTAAAAATACCTACTGCCGTAGCTGATCTATGGTACATTGTTTTCCTAAGGTCATTGGTCGCATAGGAATCATACAATTCTTTATCGATATCTCCTTTTTGCAAGGTAGCTGGGTATGGCATATACGTTTCAAAGATTACTTCTGGATTAAACCTCAAAAATGGATATTCTGCCTTGCTATTAATCCCTTCGCTGGCATTGTAATCCATCAGGTTACTCTTCAGTTGTAAGGCAAGCGCTGTATATTTAAGGCAACTATCTGGTTTATTCATGGTTAGGAAAGCCCTTGCCAAGAACGCATAGGCAGCAGGTTTTGAGGGCCTGATGACGTGTACTGGGTAATTGGGCAGTAAGGCCGCTGCTGCTCGTAAATCGTTCAAAACTTGCTGGTAGCCTACTTCCACACTAGCCCTTACCGATGGGGTATTAAAATTAACATCCAATCTTAAGGGCACGCCCATATCTGTAGTTGAAGTAGCCTGATCATAAGGTAATGACCAAATGGAAAGTAGGTTTAGATAAGACCTCGCCCTTAAAAACAGTGCTTGGCCCTTCACGTTTCCCCACGCTGTTAAATTTGTTGTTCGGTCTATGGCGTCATCAATTCTATCCAACACCACATTTGCTTTATATACATTGGCATACAGGGTTGTCCAAGGGCTGCCTGCTCCAGTTACAAATGCATTATTTGCTGACCAGACATAAAGGTTTCTGTTATTCTGATCCAAAGAAAGCCAGTTCGCAGTACTCATGGTAAAATCGTCACAGGTACTTATACCTGTGGTTACCTCTTTCTGATTAAGAGTAGAATAATCATCCAACAAGGTTTGTATACTAGCCACAGTGCTGGGCACCACTAGTTTCTTGTTGGGTTTTTCTTCCAAAAATTTTTCACAGCCCATTAGGGCTAATGTGCTGATAAGTAAAAAGCTATTTATCCATTTTTTCATGTTGAAACGAATGAGGTTAGAAATTAATATTTAGTGCTGCCGTTATATTTTGGCTACGCGGTATGGTATTCGCTTCTGGATCTAGCCCAGCTTTATTTGCTTTCCAGATAATGCCCAACTTATTGGCGGCAATGCCTAGCCTAACTGCTTTTATCGGAAGCCATTTATAGGCACTTTGGTTTAAGGTATAGGAAAGATTAAGGTATTGCAGGCGAATATGGTCCCCCTTTTCGAAAAGCACAGCCGAATTACGGTAAAACTCGTCTCGTACGGCAATAACTGGATAAACAAAAGAGGGTACATTGGTGTACAACTCATCACCAGACTTTTGCCATCTTTTTGCGTAATCCGCATGACCACCTAATTGGGTAACCAAAGCGCCGTAATCAATAGAATTTCTTTTAAAAAAATAAGCAAACTTGTAGCTTAGCCTTGCTGTTAATTCAAAGCCCTTATACCTCCAACTGGAGCCCAAAGAGCCAAACAACTTTGGAAACTGAGAACCGATATAGGTGGCATCGGCTAATTTTGTAGTGGTTAATATCGCACTGTAATCTTTGCTAACCTGACCATTGAGATAACCCATTGGATCGCCAGTTTGCGGATCGAGCCCCGCCCATTTAAAGGCAAAAAGTGAAGAAAGGGAATACCCTTCCACTATAGAAAAACCAGTAGCCATTACTTCTCTACCTGTAAAATTATTCTGGTTTAGTTTTGTGATCCTATCGGTGTAGGTATTCAGGATAAGATCTGCATTCCAGTTGAGTTGCCCAATTTGATGGGATGTTTTCAGTTCTATATCCCAGCCATGTCCTTTGGCTTGGCCAATGTTCCGTGTAACGGTTCCAGATGAAATGCCTGTAGTTCTATCAATTGCTACCAAGGCATACAGATCGCTCATTTTCTTGGTATAGTATTCTATACTTCCGCTTAATTTTCCTTTCCAAGCATTGAAATCAATACCTAGGTTAAGCATGCCTACCTGTTCCCATTTTAAATCGGGATTTGGATAGTTGGCCACCTGGCTCCATGGAGTTTGGGTATAAATACTGTTATTGCCATAGGCAATGGTAGTTACGGCTACTTTTTTAGGGTCAACGTTACCTTGTTTACCATAACTTGCCCGCAACTTTAACTCTTGTATCGCTGCAGATTTGAACCATTTTTCTTGCAACACATTCCAGCTTGCTCCTACCGACCAGAAAGGTTCCCACCTATCGTTTGTTGCTACACCAAATAAATTAGA
The DNA here is from genome assembly GCF_014172375.1 of Pedobacter planticolens. Classification (GTDB taxonomy): domain Bacteria; phylum Bacteroidota; class Bacteroidia; order Sphingobacteriales; family Sphingobacteriaceae; genus Pedobacter; species Pedobacter planticolens. The sequence continues at coordinate 877,968 of NZ_WNXD01000001.1, read as the reverse complement.
AGCATCTCTTCTTGCACTTGCAGAAAGGGTATATCTTTTATCAAACGTGTAAGCGGCATTGGCATAATAAGAGGTAAAACGGTTATTCAATTCGCCCCTGCTGTCTAGGTAAGGAATGTTGGTCAGGCTTCCGCTCATGTAAGATGGATAGGTATTGATAACATCGACAGGTGTAAAACCAAGCATTTCTGCATCGTAGCCATACAGACGCTGTGTGTTTGAGCTCAGCAAACGCTCGCTCCATTCCGTTCCAGCCAGTACATGCAGTTCGCCTAAACCCCAATGCTTATCGTAGTTCAGTTGGGCTCGCAAGTTTTGGGCGGTCATTACTTCATCGGTGTGATCATAAATATCGCCCCTTGGCACTTTATAATTCACCAACCCTGTGATAGTATTTACTTGGGTAAACGTATTGATTAGGTTACGTGTAAGGTAGCTTTGTTCGGCATTTAGCGTACTTAGCCCAGACCATTGCCTTGCTATTCGATAGTTAACAGCTGCCTTTAACGCAGGTAAGATGGTATAGTTTAGTCCAATAGTTGCATTCAGTTCATTAATGCGGTTAACAGTGGTTGCATATTTATAATCCTCTAACGGATAATAGCGCCAGTCTAACAACTTCCCCGCTCCTAGGTTATCAATGTAGCCTTGCCTATAATTGGTATATAAAGGCAGGGCATTGCCATTTACATCGGCAAAGGAACTGTAAACTGGCAGGGCACCATTGGTAGGGGAAATGCTACCATAGGCTGGCTTACCAGAACCATTATAGCCATTGGTAAAGGCTATATCTAGGTTTAATGCTAGGGCTTTATTCAGTTGAATTTGGTTACCAAACCTTAAGGTGTTTCTGTTGTAGGTGGCAGCTAAGTTGGACTTGTTTCTATCTACACCCAAACTTAAATTCCAAGCCATAACTGGCGAGCCTCCACTTAACGATAACGCATATTGCTGATTTATTTCCTGCTGGTAAAAGTAGTTGGCAAAATCAGCTCTTACATCTTTAGTACTCAGTTTGCGCAGTTCATCTGCTACTGCTGCCGAAGTAATTTGCCCAGCCTTTTGTTTAAATAGCAGTTCATAAACTTGGCTAAAAGGCGGGTGTGTACTGCGGGCGGTATCGGTGAAACGGTATTTTTGAGCAAACAAGAACTGTTCTACAGCAATTAGGTCGGCAGCAGCAATGGGTTTATCGTAATACAGATCTGGTGGTGCAGCGGTGCTAAGGTTTGATGTAAAATTAATTTTCAATGGCTGCCCATATTTTCCTTTTTTAGTGGTTAATACAATTACACCGTTTGCAGCTTTAGCCCCCCAGATAGAACCTGCAGCAGCATCCTTTAAAAAACTGACACTTTCTATATCATTTGGATTGATGTTGTTATAATCGCCCTGATATTCAAAATTATCTACAATAACCAAAGGCCGTTGTATGTTTTGTGTAAGTGTGCTCATGCCTCTAATGAGCATGGCATTATCGCCCAGAATAGTAATTCTGTCTGCTACTGGGGCTACGCCATTGGTAATGAAACGGAGCCGTTCTAACACGCCCGTACCAATTTGCTGGTTATAGGTTTTGTTATCTATCACCGTGAAGGAACCTGTTACCCGCTCTTTTGGCACGATTTCATACCCTGTAGTAATGGTGACTTCATTTAAGTTGATTATTGTAGGTTGGAGTAGGAATACTTCATCGTTTTTTTGAGCTAGATCAATTGTTACCATCAGGGTTTGATACCCTATTAAACTGATACTAAGCTTATTCTTTTGGGCAGTAACCACTAACTTGAACTCGCCTTTGGCATTGGTTGTACCTGCAGCACCATTGGCTATTTTAACGGTTACACCGGCCAAGGGGGTTTGATCTGTGGCACTGATTACCCTGCCCCTTAATTCTATTTGTTGGGCATTTGCATGGTGGCCAAGGGCGATGATGATGACCAAGAATAAAAAAACTAAGTTTCTCATGGGTTTTTGGTTTTAATTGCCAGTTTGTGTTGTTCAAGCAGGCTGTTAATCGATTTCCGATTGAAAAAATGATAGGTGGTCATGGCAATGATGATACCCCTATGGTCTACCCAGATGTAATGGGGCAAATAGCGAAAAGGGAACGTTTTACAGAGTAACGTATCATTAATAATGCTGGGCAAGGGATGCGCTTTGCCATAGGCATTGTTTGCATAAAATGCTTTTAAAATAGGTAGACTATCTTTTACCTTGGCACTGTTGACCATCACGATCTTTAACTCGCTTTCTTCCTGCCTGAGGGAATCAAGCAATGGAAATTTACTGACACAACTGCCGCACCAAGTGGCCCAAAAATCAAGAATGAGTAATTTGCCTTTGTAGGCGGCTAGGTTTTGGCTAATGGTTTGTCCATTTTGATAGAAAGTATGTTCTTGTTGCCAGAATGTTTCTGGTAGTCTGTCTCCAATGTTAAAAGGGATTTCTTTGTTGTTTTTGATCTGGGCGTAGAGGACAGAATTTAGACATAGCAATGCCATTACGAGTAAAATCGTTGTTTTTTTCATATTTGTTTGGTTTAGGAAGCACCAGCTCCGATGTAAAATCAGGAGAATAAATGGTGCTTAGGGTTTAGGAAAAATGATAAAAGCGGGAACACGCCTTTTGCCTTTTTAAGGAAAAGGTAGAATGTATCTATTAACCATTAATAACCTCAATTCATGGTTCCCGCTTAGGGTTTTGCTAAACTGGGTTTTTGGGTTTTAAGGCAAAGAGCCGATTAAAAGGGTATTGGTTGTGGTTCATTTGTTTGTTTTTTAATTTTATGTTTCCGCTCCTATACCGTCATCCCGTACTTGATACGGGATCGTAATGCGGTAGTATTCGCTTAGCCCGTCTTTGCGAGGTTGCCCTTCGCAAACCGTGGCAATCTTTTTAATATGGTTTTGCCCCATGCTCCTCCTTGCCTCGGCTCGCCGCCGCCGAGGGGCTCTTTCTTTTCTCTTGATAGAAAAGAAACAAAAGATCAAGGCTGCACCAGCTCTCCTAAAAATCCAAACATTCCGCTAAACAAAAAGAACTCGCTACGCTCAAACAGCTTTTTGTTTTTAACGCTCCATTTATTGGATTTTCTTCACGTCGATCTGCTGAGGCCGTATAACCCACTCGTCATAGAGAGGAGCATAGCGACGTGGCAATCTTTTTCGTAATCTTCTCCTTCTTATTTTAAATAATTAAAAAAATTAAACAATAACCAGCCTTTACCGCGTACTTATACGCGATTTACAGAAAACCGTAATTGTTATATGAAAAAAATGTTTACCTTGGGATTACGACAAAACCATTGTAGGGCATTTTAGCTCAAAAAGCAAAAAGGCTGGTACCAAAAACTAAATGTAAACCGATCTAAAGAATAACTGCGCTCTCCCTACACAGCAGTCCTTTTTTTATTGGCCTTATTTTAATTTTTGAATTTCTAGCCCGCCTTAGGATGGGGAACAAATCACGTTCTTTAACAAGAGGATAAGGGAATAGGTACGCAACACCTGCTGAAGGTACTGGAAATGGAATGAGTTAAACTTTTTCGTTTTCATAAGGCATTCATTTGGTTATGTAAACGATGTGTACCCAACGAAGCAAGAAAGAAACCCGATTGGAAAAACCAATAGGGCGAACTCCACTGCTTTTGAAAGAGGTACCGCTAAGAACCATCCCAGTAAAACTGGGTTCCACAAAAGACTTACATGAAGCTCGCCCTATTGAATAAGCTTTCGCGAAGATAGCAAAACTCAATAGAAATGGCGAACTCACGATCGGCCCATGTGGAAAATTTAGCGGTTTTCTTTCATGAGTGACATCGTAAAAAGCAAGGTTAACCCCTACTCTATTTGTCGCTATAATTAACTGATAACAAATATACTAATATAATACTTAGTACCAAGTACTAAATAAAATATTTTATGCCGAGAAGAAAAAATAGTGATATTATTCAAAAAAATCGAATTAAAGAGGTTGTAAAGAGCTCTGGTGCATCACAACGTCTAGTGTCATTATGGTTGGATGTAAATTATACCACGGTTAGTTCATGGAATTCAAATACTACCCAACCCGAAGAAGAAAACCTCAATAAAATCGGAGAATTGCTTGAAAAAGATAACCGTGACTTATTGGAAGCACAAGGAAGGATAGATACTGGGTTATCCAAAGCTCTTGAACAGGAACTGAAGAGATTGCATAAAGAAGAAGGCCTACCTTACGAAGTTGAACAGCTTGATAAGAAAAAAGGTGTAAATGTTAAAGTGAATAACCCAGAGTTGATAAAGAGGTTAAGGGCGTTTGCTGAGGGGTATAAAAAGAAATGACACTTATGGCTAAAGAATTATCGAAACAGACACCGAACCTATTTGAGCAAATTAAGCAAATAGACGAAACAGGGAATGAGTATTGGATGGCAAGGCAATTAGCCAAAGCATTAGATTATACCGATTTTAGAAACTTCTCATCTGTTATAGCTAAAGCCATTGAATCCTGTAAAAACAGTGAGCAATCTGTCGAGAACCATATCGTTGAGTTCAACGAGATGGTTACCATTGGCTCGGGTGCAGAAAGAAAAATGCAAAGTTACAAGCTTAGTCGTTATGCTTGTTACTTAATTGTACAAAATGCAGACCCCTCTAAAGAAGTGGTTGCATTAGGCCAAACTTATTTTGCTGTACAAACCCGTTTGCAAGAAATACAGCAAATGGAGGCCTATAATAGGCTTCAAAGCGAAGATAAAAAAAGGTTATTTCTGAGGGATGAACTGGCAAAACACAACATTCAGCTTGCTGCAGCAGCTAAAAAAGCTGGCGTAATTGAAAGCATTGATTATGCTATATTCCAAAACCACGGGTATATGGGACTGTATGGTGGTTTAGATGCCAAGAAGATACATGCAAAGAAAGGATTAAAAAGCAGCCAGCAAATACTGGATCATATGGGTAGTACAGAACTTGCCGCAAATCTGTTCCGTGCAACACAAACAGAAGAAAAACTAAAGCGTGAACAAATACAGGGTAAAAATGCTGCCAACCAAACTCATTTTGAAGTAGGAAATACAGTGCGGAAAACCATCCAAGAACTTGGTGGTACTATGCCAGAAGATTTGCCTACGGCTGATAGTATCAAAAAATTGGAAAAAGCAGTAAAACCAAAAGTTATAAAAGAAACATCAGTAAAAAAGAAGAAAGATTAAAGTAAATAACCCACAGTTGATGAAGAGATTGAAGGAGTTTGCTGAGGGGTATAAAAAGAAATAAATATAAATTTTAAATTAAAAAATATATGGGGGGCAAAAGTTTTGATTTAAATGATGATCTAAATATTTTAAGTATAAAATCTCCAAAAAGATTTGTGGGTGGACCATACACCGTCGTTTATAAACATATAGTTGAAAGATGGGCAATAGTAGCGTTAGATTGGGATTCAAAACCTAGACTTGGGATTAGATGGTTTTGGGACAATAGTGGTAATCCTTTTTCAAGACAACCAACTTGGCTTGTTATTCCACCAACCTTAAGTAATTCTACATTAAATGGATTACCATTAGATTATACATTTAGAGATAAATTAGATCAATATCTTGCTGGAAAAATAAGTGGCAATGAACTATAAAAACAATCAATATGAACAACTTCAACATAATAAGAGATAACATTTCTGAAAGAGCATTTCTTAGGTTTCCCATGTTAGATAGATTAGATATAAGAAGATAGAATAATGCATAATGATATAGTAAATATTTTACCAGAAGTAATGCCAACTCATCAATATACCTTGAATAAGTATGACGAGCTTACTAAATATAAAGTGTTAGATGGTTTTTTAAATCATAACTTAAGCCATAGAAGATTACAAAGAGAGATATTAAATCTACCTGCGCCTCCAAGAGGCGGAGGCTTCGAGGCAATGGCAATCCTACATCATTATGGCTTAAAAGGCGATTTCAAAGGGAAAGGTTTCGATGTATTAACTCTACCAACTTTTGCAGAGGCAAAAAACTTAGTTGATAATGTAGAAAACGTAAAAAAAGAGGCAGAGAACTTCTATATTCTTAAACAGTATATAAACCCTAATAATAATCCTACCGAAACAGCATCAATAACAAAGAGAAGAATTTATCAAGAAAAACTTCGTGAAATTGTTCTAGACAATTATAACAACCAATGTGCTTTATGTGATATCGACAAACAAGACCTGTTGATATGCAGCCACATTATTCCATGGGGTGCAGATGAGAGAGCTAGGCTAGATCCCACTAATGCAATTTGTTTTTGCGTATTACATGACCGACTTTTTGACAAAGGATATTTTTCATTAGATAACAGGCTTAATATTAAATATACAAAAAAAGCCGACTTGAAAATAAAATCGATTTTAGCTGAGCTGACTTTTGCTAAGCCTAAAATAAACTCACCCAATTTCAATTATTTAAAATATCATTTTGAACAATTCCTATAGTAAATAAATATGGCAATTAGCGCAAACTCAATTATACATTACACCGGAAAACTAGAATACTTATTAGGAATAATAAGAAGTACTGGGCTTAGATATTCTTACTGTCTGGAGAAATTAAAAACAAGGGGAAGCCAAAATTACTCTGCAGCTATTGCAATGGTCTCTTTTTGCGACATCCCACTTTCTGACTATAAAAAGCATTTTTATAATAAAAAAAACAACAATGATTTGGGTTATTATGGTGATTATGGCATTGGATTGTCAAAAAAATGGGCGTCAAGTAAAGGTTTAAACCCAGTATTATATATTGATCATAATTCATTCGTTAGCCATTCATTACGCAAAACTTATGAAAGCTTAATCGGAAATTCTGATCAAATTACTGATTTGGAAGACAATACTTCCATTTTATATACTAAAAACCATGAAGGCGAATTAGAAAGGGGTGAAAAAATTGTAAATAAAAAATATCGTTTTTATGATGAGAGAGAATGGAGACTGGTACCTAAATCTTTAGATATTGGTGGTAAGCCCCCAGTATTAAACGAAAAAAAGTATAGAAGTTCTACAGCTTTTTATAACCGAACTATTGAAAAGCATTTATTAAAATTCAAATTACAGGATATATCTTATATAATTGTGAAAGAGCCTTCAGAAATTCCTTTAGTTTACGAAGCTCTATCTGCTGTTTTTGAAATCGACATAATAAATTTATATTCAATAACTGTTTTAACGTCTGAACAGATTGTAGGTGATTTCTGATAAACTTCGAGATAGAATACCATTTTAATACATATTTTCACAAATAGATTTTAATATTTACTTTGAAAACAAACAAACAACATACATTAGTTGATTTTTTTTGTGGCGCTGGTGGCTTCACGGAGGGTTTTAGACAGATGGGATTTGAAACCGTATATGGTTACGATCATTGGCGCCCAGCAGTTGACACCTACAATCAAAATTATGATTTAGAGTGTGCCCCTTATGATATTTCTAAGTTTTTTGACTCGATCGAAGAAATAAATAATATCCCTAATACACGAATAGTATTAGGAAGTCCGCCATGCGTTAGCTTTTCCAATTCAAATAAATCTGGGAAAGGCGAAAAAGGTTTGGGAATGAAACTTATCAAATCATTTTTAAGAATAATAGCCGTTAAAAAGCACCAACCCAACTCTGTATTACAAGCTTGGTTTATGGAAAATGTGGCTAATTCTAAGAAATACTTACAAATATACTATACTTTTGAAGACTTAAATCTCAGCGAATGGGCAATAAGTATAGGCAAAGAACCTCAAGATAAAGCATTGGTTGTTAGTCCTAATACTACCATAATAAACTCAGCAGATTATGGCTCACATCAATCTAGAAAACGCTCTATTTCTGGGGAAATTATTTCTGTTGGGAAATTCGTAACTCCTGAGCCAACACATGATGAAAAGAATGAGGAGCTTATAGCATGGAAAACGCTTGGTCAGCTGATGGCTAAGCTTCCTTCTCCTTCTGATAATGAAACGAATGGTAATTTAATAGATCCCGTATACCCAAGTTTAATTATACAAAAAAATCAATTAACGGATCACTTTTACGATAGCGGATTATACGAATCAGAATGGAGACAATCAAGAGAATTAAAAACAAACCATTATTGCATGGGAAAGATGTCTTTTCCAGAAAATATAGATAAACCCAGCAGAACTGTAACAGCAACAAAAAGTGGAACTTCTAGAGAAGGCTTAACATATAAATCTGAGCGAAATCGCCAAGGCAATGGAGAATATAGGTCACCAACTATTCGGGAAATTGCCTCACTTATGGGGTTTCCCATTACATATCAATTTACTGGTAACTTATATGCTAAATGGAGACAAGTTGGAAATGCAGTTTGCCCTTCTGTAAGTAGAGCTTTAGCCAAAGAGGTACTTATTCAAAATGGTTATACATTGCCACAAGAATTAAATTTGCAACACGAAGTTAATCTAAATAAAATAATTAATCTCAACACATTTAGTGAGGCAGAATTTAATAATCCACCTAAAAGAGTTAAAGGATCTAAATATAGGCGTCATCCAATTAAAGATGGAAACTTAACAGTTACTCTTTCAAATTTTGATATTAAATCAAAAGAAGCGCCTAATGGTAAATGGAAAACCTCTATTCAATATGGAACTGGAATTGGCTTCAAACATCAAATAATTGAAGATGGTTTCTATCTAGAACTGGAGCAAATTATAAAAACCAGCGTTCAAGAAGGTGAGAAATTTATAAAAATTATTAATAACGGTTTTTCCGAGCAAATAGCCACCTCAGCTTTGCTCCAAAAAATGTATGAAGAGCAAAAATCTGAAGGAAATAAAAGAGAGCCTACTTACCTAATGGATGATTTAAAGAAAATTATCAATGATACATCTTTAGATAGAGAAATATTAGTTCAAGAATTAGACAATACAATTTTCCTTTATAAAGAAAAGATACCAATGAGACAGTTATTAGCACTCTACGGCGTAAACAAGATAGCTTCGATTGCTAATGACTCATCTTCTAAAGATATTTAATAATATAAATAACGCTCACTATGAACAAAGACCAGAGGATAATTGAATTAGATAAAATTAAAAGCTCGAAGCAACCCTACAAATATGATGATATTATCTATAGGGGAGAAAAAAAGCTCATGCCTGTTTACGAGATAAACCTTGATTACCTTGTTTACAACAAATACAATGGTCGGATTTTGAGCATGGTAAAGTCTTTTGAACGACAGTTCAGAAATTTAAATCCTGAAATCTTAACAGATAAAAAAGTGATTGAGGATTTCTTATGGGATTCTAAACCAGATCGCAATAGGACGACAATGACGGACTTACGTGACTACGGCCAAAAGAGAGTTGGAATTGTTACTAGAGATGGAATTATAATCGATGGAAATAGGAGATCTAGTCTAATAAACAGAATTGCTAATGAAGACAACAGATATCCAGCATATTTTAAGGCAATAATATTAGATGACACTTTGGATGACAGTCCTCAAGAAATTATGCGTTTGGAGACTAGTTACCAAATGGGCGAGGATGAAAAGCTTGACTATAATCCAATAGAAAAGTATTTGAAATGTAAGGATTTAATTGAAGTTGGCTTTTCTCCAGGTAATATAGCTGAAATGATGGGGGAAAAAGAACCTAGAGTCAATGAATGGTTAAGTATTATGAAACTTATGGATAATTATTTAAATGACCTAGGTTACGAAGGAATTTACACACGTTTGGATAAAAGAGAAGGTCAGTTCGTTGATTTGGATAAATATTTAAAAAAGTATGACTCGGGAACAGCAATGGTCGATTGGGCTTATGCAAAGTCTGATATATCTGACCTAAAAGCTATATGTTTTGATTATATACGTGCACAATATGAAGGCAAAGAATTTAGAGCAATAGCAACACCAAGTAAAAAAGAGAGTTTTTTTTGTAAGGAGAAAGTATGGAACAAATTTAAAGAAGAACACTTCAAGAATATCGACCCAATTAATGAAAAAGAATTTACCGTTGACGAGTTAAGAGAGAAAGAGCCAGAAGGTGATTTATCAGAAATTCTTAAAGTTAGAGATGCGGACTGGACAAATGCTACTCGAGGTCTTTTGAAAGGGAATTTAAATAAATCACAGCGATTACTTGATGATGTGAATGAAGAAAATTCTCCAATGGTACTTTTGAGACGGGCAAAAGACACTTTATCCTCAGTTAACACTGAACTAGAGGCTTTCTATAGGGACGAAAACGTATTGACAATAATTAAAGAGATAAATAAAATCTCATGGGACTTTCAACAGGTAATTAAAAAGAAAAATAAATAATGGCATCTGTTGAGATACATATCGATGTAAATAAATGTCAATTTGAATTGACAGGTGATGCTAAAGATTTATGGCTGAATCGTAGAGCGAGATTTTTTCTAAAGGATTATTTAAATGCGCAACTATCGCAAGATGATAAAGTATTAATCCCGTACATAAAAGAAAGCATCGACGACAAGGAAAAGGTACTGACAGAAATACAAGATCTATTAGTCAAGTTTAGTTATGCTGAAAATTTAACTGATGACTCAAAAAGCATCCTATCTGACTATCTTGAAGAAAAAGGAAAATTTGAAGAATTTAGTGATAAGGCTAGGAGGATATGGAATAATGATTTAGATATTGAAGATTTTACAAAATTCACTGAGGTTCTTAAAAAAGAAGTACCAAATCGAACACTATATGATCTACAGTTGCTTTCCTCTTACCATCTAGCATTTTCACAAAATGCATGCAATTTTTCTGTTCCAGGTGCTGGGAAAACAAGCATAGTATACGGTGCTTATGCTTATCTCAGGAGCCTTCCCAAGGACAACATTAAGTATGTCAATAAACTTTTAATCATTGGTCCTCTAAGCTCATTTGGGCCTTGGGAAGATGAATACTATGAATGTTTTGCTGAAAACCCAGATGTTCAACGTTTATCTGGAGGAGTTTCTAAAGACGACAAAATTAGACATTTTTTATCCCCCCATTCTGCCGAAATTACACTAATATCCTATCAGGGCGTAGTTTCAAGTCTTAATGATATCATATCTTATTTAAGGCGTCATGAAAATAAAGTAATGGTCGTGCTAGATGAAGCACACAAAATAAAAAATACGGAAGGGGGAATTTGGGCTCAATCGATTTTAAGCATAGCAAAATATTGTAAAAGCAGGGTTGTATTAACAGGAACACCAGCTCCAAATGGCTATGAAGATATTTATAATTTATATAATTTTATATGGCCAGATAAGAATATAATTAGCTATCATCTCTACCAATTAAAAGAAATGACAGGCAATCCATTTGACGTACGCATCCCTTCCCTAGTTGATATGTTGTCACCTTTCTTTATACGAATTACAAAAGGTGATCTAAAAAAATACATGGGTTTACCCGAACCAGTTGAAAATACACCATATTATGTAGATATGGGCGCAGTGCAACGGGAAATCTATGATTTTATAGAAAAAAATTATTTGGATTATTTTCAAAATCTTTCAGATGGAAAGGATATAACAAATACGTTAGTTAAAGCTAGAATGATTCGGCTCATGCAGGCAGGAACTAACCCCGCTCTATTGCAAAAGCCAATTGAAGAATATTATCGCGAACAGGGCATGTCTAATGAATTATTCATTGACGATTCTGACCTTATTGATAAGATAATTGAATATCGACAATACGAAACACCTGCTAAATTTTTTAAGGTGGCAGAACTTGTACAAGATATTATTCAACGAGGTGAAAAAGTAGTTATCTGGGGTATTTTTATTCAAACGATAAAAGATTTACAGCAATTTCTTAAATCATTAGATATTGATTGTCGATTATTAATTGGAGAAACTCCAATAGAATTTGAAGGAATATCAAATGGAATAGATACTAGAGAGAGCATTGTAAGAGACTTTAATTCAAAAGATTCGTCATTTCAAGTGATAATTGCTAATCCATTCGCGGTCGCAGAATCAATCTCTTTACATAAGTCATGTCATAACGCGATATATGTTGAGAGGAATTTTAATGCTTCTAATTTTCTACAATCTAAGGATAGGATACATCGCGTTGGGTTAAAACCAACTGACAAAATAAATTATTACTATGTTCTTGCTAGAAACTCAATCGATGAAACGATTAATGAAAGACTCATAGAAAAAGAAAAGAATATGCTAAGAATCATTGAAAGTAAATCAATCCCATTTATTAATATGAATATGGACTACGAATCAGATCTTAATGATGATATCAAGCATTTAATTTATGACTATGTCAAAAGAGTTACTAAAGATAGATAGATTACCAACATTAAGTGAATTCCGATTCATTTTATTTGAAGTACTCGAACAGGGTAATTCTATATCTGTCTTTGATATGTCGATAATTTGTAAAGGGAAATCATTAAACCTAGCTTTATCATTTGAGCATACTATTACATTTTTACAAGCTTTATCTTTAATCAAATTAGAAAATAATTTCATTAGACGGACCCTGTCTAATGTTGAAGAATTCAAATCAGATTATTATTTATGCACCTATATATCAACAAGCCTAATCAGTTTAATTGATTCCTCAGGGGAACTAGAAAAGGTATTCAATTCCAGAGTAATAAAATTTGATTATACTAAGGATTCATTTTCTTTAAATGTAAACTCCATTCCCATTAGTTCCCCTTTGATAAAGATATTCCTGCTTAATATGGAAATAGCTTATCCTGACAAAAATACGAATAGCAAAATTTTAGTTTATAATATTTACAAACCTTTTTTCGTAGATAAGATTTTACCAAAAGTTCTAACTAGCGGTTTAACATTAGATGTTGATCTTTCTCTTAATATTATAGAAAAAAAGGCATTAGCATTAAAATCAACAACTATGGCAGGCGTTAATGTATTTATATCATACTCCCATCAGGATGAGCTCATAAAGCAGGAACTAGAAAATCATTTTAGTGGTTTAAGAAGAAATGGCTCAATTAACGATTGGAATGACAGGATGATTCAGGCTGGAGATATATGGGATTCTAAAATTAAAGAGAAACTTATGCAGGCTGAGATAGTTATATTTCTCATAAGTTCTGATTTTATGGCTTCAAATTATATCAATAATGTCGAAATTAAAAATGCAGTAGAACGCCATCACAATTCTCAAATAAAAATCATCCCAATCATCGCACGTCCATGTGACTTTACGAGTCTACCAATAAGTAATTTACAAGCTCTTCCTAAAAATGCAAAGCCAATAACTTCTTGGGAAAATAGAGATGAAGCTTATTTAGATGTTGTCAATCAATTTAAAAAACTTCTATTAACTTAGGATGCTAGGCAAATTATAACAAAATTGAAAAATCATAGGCAATATGACAAAATGCTTTGAAAGATTAACAAGTAAGTTATTCTGAAATCCTTTGACGTAATCAATTTCTTATTGCATAATTGACTATATGTCTGCCAAGCTTTTCTAGATCTTGATCGATCCATGTTCTCTGTCCAGAATTGTAAAGTTTAAATTATTTACTCCTCTAATAATGTATGTTATCATTATACCTTTCGCCCCAACTATTGATTAATTGATCGAGATCACGCTTATTGTCTAGAATATGGTGATTAAAGTAGCTGGCTTTTTCTGAATGTTCAGTCTTTTTACTTTTTTAGGTATTGTAACTTATTGTTGCTAAGTTAGTTGAATGACAAGCAACCTACTCTACTTTCCTTACATTAATTTACCTCAAACAGAATGGACATTTCGTACATTGTTATACTATGATTCTATTAGTTCGATAGTTCCTGACGATTATTTTCATAATCCTGAAAATAAGTTTGACAAGTTTACACTTGAGCTTTTAAGAGAAGACCTTGTTATTATGGTAAATCCTTTACAAGCTTTAGAACGGCCGTTTGAATTAACTCAGCCTTTTATGGATTTTATAACATCGCCCTATTTTAAGATAGATGTTCGTATCAGTAGATTTAAAGGGGGCTTTTATGAGCGAATAAATAACACAAAGCTATCGCCAACACTTGTTAGCAGTCTAAAATTCAATTATGAAATCATGTATCAACTACAAGAGCTGGGCTTAGCAAAACACGCATATGATAATTTTTATCATGTTGAAAAAAGTACAGCTACGTACTTGATGTCATATCTAGCAAATATCTTAGCCATAAAACTTGAGTTAATGCCTATTACCAATTTGGCTATGAATAAATGGCATATGAGATATAATAATAGGATTCTAGATCCAGATATAGCACACAGACGAAATAGAGTTTTAGAAAATGTAATACCTATGCCTTCAGACATTAATCTAAGTAAATTATTAGATTTTAAAGAGAAACATCATAAATCACTTGGTTTATTCAAAGCCGTTGTAGAACAAATTGCATTAGATCCAAGGTATAATGACGATCTTCTATTAGATCAAAAAATAGAAGAGTTAAATTACCATAAGAATGAAATCACAGCAAGTATGAATAGTAGTAGATTCGGAAAGATAGTTTTTGGTACTTTAAGTGGGTTAGTTGGCACAGGAATAGCGATGAGTACTACTGATAATAGTTTATCAGCAATGGTTCTATCCTCTTTTGGATTTGCGAATGCTATTCACTCGGCATTAAGTATAGAAAGCCCGAATGACATTAAGGATACAACAGGTATGAAATATCTATCATTAGTTGATAAGTACCTTAGGTAACTTCAAAACCGTTCATTGCCTATCGGCTGTTGACTAACCAGTGGAATACACTCAAAAGGTATCGAAGTTAAAACCTTTAGTTGTTCCGCTCTTTGCCGCGGGAGGCATCAAAATTCCCCTTGATGGGAATTATGAAAAGTTCATTCAGGAACGATGCTTCCACGCTCTAGGCTAACACGGGCCCGCCGTTCCTGTCTACCCTAGGCTCTTTGACCTGTGCAAGTGCAATTTTATCGTGCTGAGAATTAATATAGTAACAACCCTTCTTATTACCTATTGCTGAAGTCACTCCTGTAGAAATACACTCAAAACGTTTCATTCGGCGAGACACCAACCGATAAGATTAATTGCTTATGTGCTAACTTAAAAAGGATATACAATGCATTGTTGGTAATACATTTTACATTTCATTGTAAAGTTTGATCTTTTCATTGGTATATCGGGAAAAGTCGATATACATTTGCAGTATGGATCAAGTAGAAATATTTAAAGCCTTATCTAACAAAACACGATTACAGATTTTGAGTTGGCTTAAAGCGCCTGCCGAGAATTTTCCAGATCATACACCAGTTGATTTTGAAAATATTGGGGTTTGTGTTGGTCAAATCCAACTAAAAGCGGGCTTATCTCAAAGTACCATTTCCGAATACCTTTCTATTTTACAACGAGCAGATTTGGTTTGCGCTACCCGAGTTGGACAATGGACATACTACAAACGCAATAAAGAAGGGTTAGAAAATTTAAGTAAAATCATCAATACAGAATTATAAAATTAGAAACATATGAATACAAATAGTTTATTTAAGCCATTTAGCTTAAAAACATTAAACACAAAAAATAGAATCGTAATGGCCCCAATGACGAGGTCTTTTTCTCCAGGTGGTGTGCCTACAGATGATGTGGCTGCATATTACGCAAAAAGAGCTGCTGGCGAGGTAGGTTTAATCTTATCTGAAGGAACAGTTATTGATCGCCCGTCTTCATCTGCAGATCCGAACATCCCACATTTTTATGGCAATGAGGCATTGGCTGGTTGGCAAAAAGTAATCAACGATGTTCATACAGCGGGAGGGCAAATGGGTCCCCAAATATGGCATCAGGGCATTCACGCAAATCATGCTTCTGGTTGGTTACCAAGTGCTCCATTTGAAGGCCCATCATCTTTTAATAGTCCAGGATTCGAAAACGGTGTAGCCATGACAGATTCGGCAATTGCTGATACTATTGCAGCTTTCGGTAAGGCAGCTGCCGATGCAAAAGCTTTAGGTTTCGATACGGTAGAGATACATGGTGCGCACCAATATTTAATCGATCAGTTTTTTTGGGATGCTACTAATACACGTACTGATATTTATGGTGGTAAAACCTTGGCCGAGCGTACACGTTTTGGTGTGGAGGTAATTAAAGAAGTACGTAAACGTGTTGGTGAAGATTTTGCCTTAATTATTCGTTTATCGCAGTTTAAACCTTCTGCATATGATTTTAAGTTGGCTAAAAATGAAAATGAAATGGAGCAATGGTTAACGCCTTTGGCAGATGCTGGAATTGATATTTTCCATTGTTCGCAACGCCGTTTCTGGGAGCCAGAATTTGAAGGTTCTGATTTAAATTTTGCAGGCTGGGCTAAGAAAATAACAGGCAAAGCCACTATTTCTGTTGGCTCTGTTGGTTTAGATGGCGACTTTTTTGGTGCTTTTGCTGGTCAAAGTTCTCAGCCTAGTCCCTTAGATGAACTGGTTCGCAGAATGGATCGCGGTGATTTTGATTTAGTTGCCGTTGGTCGCCCATTGTTAGCAGACGCAGACTGGGTAGAAAAAATTAAAAATAATCGTGCAGAAGAATTGAGAGGTTTCAGTAAAGAAGCGTTAATGGAATTGGTATAATTTTTCTTAAAACGAATAAAAGCCCCTCTTTACGAAAGTAGAAAGGGGCTTTTATCGTTCAATAGCAATACTTTCAACATTGCCTATCGGCTGGTATCTCACCTGCCGAAATACAAAAGATCTTCACTTCGGCCATGCTGAGCATTTCGTCATCCTCAACTTGATTCGATAACTATCGGATGGGAATCCTAATGTACTAGGAGGCTTTTTCACCGCATTACGATTCCCGTTTTCACGGGAATGACGAGATGCCCCTAGCCCGTTCGTCATGCTGAGCGAGCTTGCACTGAGCGTAGTCGAAGTGAAGCATATTTAAAGGTTTCTCGGCTGCGCTCGAAATGACGAGGAGGTTTGGTAAGAGGTTATTGAAGGAAGCTTTTTTATGCATTACGATTCCCTCTCGAGCTATCGGGATTCACGGGAACGAACAAGGTGGAATGTTAGATGACGTATGCTAAAAAGCAATTGCAGAAGCTCATTTGGTTAGCGTCTTTTATGGATTGAGCTATTTATTTTTTTGCCACAACTTTTATATCGAATTCAATGGAGTCCGATATAGTTTGATCAGCTAAATTTTCCAAGAACTTCTTTGATTTATAACGGATACCCCAATCAGTACGATCAATGATTAGCTTGCTATTTATGTTAACATCTCCATCCTTAAATGTTATTTTGGCTGGAAAAGTAACTGGGCGTGTGATGCCTTTAATGGTGAGGTTCCCTGTGATTTTTATATTTTCACCATTCACTATTGCAACCTTGGTAAGTTCGATTGTAGCGGTAGGGAAATTTTTAACATCAAAAAAATCAGGTGATTTTAAGTGTTTAATCAATCCATTATTCCTTCCATACTTTTCATCTTCTAGTGTATTCATATCGATTTCAGCTGTACCGCTCACCAATTGATTGTTCTCTAGCTTCAATTCTCCTTTTGATATATAGACGTAGCCTGTATGAGAACCAAATGAGTTAGCACCTTTCCATGTCGCCACACTTTGCTTTGTATCGATCGTTACATATTTTTCATCTCCAACATGTAAGGTTATGGGGTTTGCTGATGCGTTATTCTTTTCCTCTTTTACGGGGCCATGGCAAGAGAAGAATAAAGAAGTACTAAGTAGTAAGAATGAGATGAGTAGTTTGTTGTTCATAATTTTAAAGTATAAGGGTTAATATTAATTGATTACATAATAATTAGGTTTTGCCTATCGGCTGGTGTCTCACCAGCCGAAATACACTCAAAGGGTTTCTAAGTTAAAACCCTTAGTTTTATCCGCTCTTTGCCGCGGTAGGCATCAAAATTCCCCTTGATGGGAATTATGAAAAAGTTCATTCAGGAACGATGCTTCCACGCTCTAGGCTAACGCATGGCCCGCCGTTCCTGTCTGCCTCACGCTCTTTGGCTTGTGCGAGATCAATTTGCCTATCGGCTGGTGCCTCACACGGCATCTAGATATACATATTTCATAATTTATAGTTATATTGGTAATTAGTATAGGTTCTAGGGATGATCAACCACAGCTTCAGCGAAATTACTTTGATAGCACTCGACGCAGAGAATTTGGATTGTAAATAAAAATGTAAACTTTGTAAATAAAAACTTGACAAATGTTTGATAGCCGAAATCTTCTATCCGGAAAAGGAAAATACCTGCTAGGGTCAATATTAATCCTGTTTACCTCTGTCATCTGTGTAGCATTCCGTATGCAGGATAGAGACGATTTTGATAGCTCGAGAAGAGAAGTTTTACTCCGAAAGATTGGAGATGAACTCCTTTTACAGTCTGGCGACAGTACATCAAGGGTGCTGCCAGTAAAAAAGATTGCCGAAAATGAATATCAAATCAGGTTTGAGAACGAGCTTACTTTTCTACCAGACTCTTTGGTGAATACTACTCAGCGCTTGTTGGCTAAAGACCCGTTTGCAAGTGATTATGTGGTTAACGTTGTAACCTGTGGCACCGACAGTATAGCCTATGGATACGCTATATCCAAAAATAAAAAAGATGATATTGTAGCCTGTATAGGAAGAAAGCAACCCAGCGCATGTTATACGATCAACATTAAATTTAAATCGACAGGTATAAATATAGCGAAGAATGGATATCTTCTGGGTAGCCTGCCATTTTTAGCATTTGTTGGTTTTCTTTTTTTTAGATCTAAGCCACGAAGAGTTTTACCTGAGGGTAATCAACATACGGACACGATTACATTAGGCTCAGTTTTGTTTGATGTGAAGGATCGTAAGCTCATTATCAATGGAAATACAATAGACTTAACCAGAACTGAGACTCGTGTGCTGCTCATTTTTGCCTTATCTCCTAACGAAACCATAGAGCGAAACCGGCTACAGAAAGAGATATGGGAAGATGCAGGTGTTATTGTAGGGCGCAGTCTGGATATGTTCATCTCAAAATTGAGAAAAAAATTGGAAGTTGATTCGAACATTAAAATTGTTGTGATACGTGGTAAAGGGTATAAGCTTGAAATTAACGCTTAAGAAGAATTTCCTCGCCCAAACACTTATCTTTTAGAGTCAATTTGCCTATCGGCTGGTGTCTCACCAGTCGAAATACACTCATAACACTAAAGGGTTAAAATCCTAGGTCGTGTCCGCTCTTTGCCGCGGGTGCATCATAATCTCCCTTGATGGGAATTATGAAAAAGTTCATTCAGGAACGAAGATTCCATTATTTATAGAAATTATATTTATCCGCTCTTTGCCGCGGTGGGCATCAAACTTTTCCCTTGATGGAAAAGTATGCAAAAGATCAAGTCAGGAACGATGCTTCCACGCTCTAGGCCAACACGGGCCCGCCGTTCCTGTCTGCCCTGCGCTCCTTTGGACTGTGCAAGATTAATTTGATAGTGCGAGGAAAAAGATAGTAGCAGCCCTTCTTATGTACTATTTGCCTATCGGCTGGTGTCTCACCAGCCGAAATACACTCATAACACTAAAGGGTTAAAATCCTTGGTCGTGTCCGCTCTTTACCGCTGGGCATTATAATTCCCCTTGATGGGAATTATGCAAAAGATCATTCAGGAACGAAGATTCCATTATTTATAGAAATTGTATTTATCCGCTCTTTGCCGCGGTGGGCATCAAACTTTTCCCTTGATGGGAATTATGCAAAAGATCATTCAGGAACGATGCTTCCACGCTCTAGGCCAACACGGGCCCGCCATTCCTGTCTGCCCTGCGCTCCTTTGGACTGTGCAAGAGCAATTTGATCGTGCGATAAAGAGAGTTAGTATTCCAAAGTTAAAATCATTAGTTGCTTATCTTTTGAGATACTATTTGCCGAGGGGCATCAACCGCCGTCCCTGTCTTCCATGCGCTCCTTTGGACTGTGCAAGATTAATTTGATAATGCGAGGAAAAAGTAGTGGATTACTCCAATTTACACACTAAACGCCTTCGACTTCTCAGTGTCTTAAAAACAAAAAACCCTTCCGATTATATCGGAAGGGTTTTTGTGTGTCGGGATGGCAGGATTCGAACCTACGACCTCCTGCTCCCAAAGCAGGCGCGATACCGGGCTACGCTACATCCCGAACTTGGTATCACCATTTTTGACCCTTTTGCGAAAGTGGAATCATACTTTTTGTCGGGATGGCAGGATTCGAACCTACGACCTCCTGCTCCCAAAGCAGGCGCGATACCGGGCTACGCTACATCCCGAACTTGGTATCATCTTTTAGACCCTTTTGCGAAGGGATTGCAAAGAAACGATTTTAAATTAAGAAAAACCATTAATTTGCTGTTTTAATTTGTGCGGAGGAAGAGGGATTCGAACCCTCGGTACCGTTGCCAGTACGACAGTTTAGCAAACTGTTCCTTTCGGCCACTCAGGCATCCCTCCGATTATCAAAATATCCGTTTTGAGGTTGCAAATATAGCAATTCAAACATGTTTACAAAAAAAAATTACGTTGTTTGTAAATAATCTATCCTCACATGATAAATGCTCATGAGCATCGTCTTGAATATCAGCTTTATAGTTTCTAAATCTTTTAACGTTAAATCGCAATTATCTAGCTGATCTTGCTCCAGTTTGTAGTTAATTATCCTTTCAACCAAGTCATTTATGCTTTGCGCATCTGGATTTTTCAAACTTCTTGAGGCTGCTTCCACAGAATCTGCCAACATTAAAACACCTGTTTCTTTAGAAAAAGGAATTGGACCAGGATAACGGAAAATATTCTCGTCAACAAACTTTTCTGGTGAGTTCTTTAGAAATGACTGATAAAAATAATCTACTCGTGTATTACCATGATGCGTTCTAATAAAATCTATTACATTCTCTGGCAATTTATTTTTACGCGTAATCTCTATCCCTTTATGCACATGCTTAATAATAATTTGAGCACTTTGTTCGTAAGGCAATTTATCGTGCGGACTAGTGGATGTATTTTGGTTTTCAATAAAGTACTGCGGATTTTCCATTTTACCAATATCATGATACAATGCCCCTGCCCTTACTAGTAATGAGTTTCCGCCAATTTTAAAAATAGCAGCTTCGGCAAGGTTTGCCACCTGTAAAGAGTGCTGAAACGTTCCTGGCGCTTTAAAAGCAAGCTCTCTTAATAATTTGTTGTTCGTATTGGTTAGCTCTATTAGGGCAACATCCGATGTAATTCCAAATACTCGCTCAAACGCATAAATTAATGGATAAGCCAGTAACGAAAGTAGCACACTAAAGATAAAAGGTAAGAAATTCATCCATTCTATTTGCTTAAACGAACCTTCTCTTAATAGTGCAATACCAACAAAGCAAACAAAATAAGCTGCCAAAATAAATGAGGCCGACATTAACAATTGTTCTCTTTTAATTAGATTTTTGATACTGTAAATGGCAACCATACCAGCTGTAGTTTGATAAAACACAAACTCGAAGCTGTTGGGCACAAAAAATCCAGCTACTAAAATTACCAGTAAATGTAAATTGAGCGCCAAACGGGTATCAAATAATATTCTGATAATAATAGGGACTATACAGAAAGGAATGTAATATAAACTTGGTAAGTTCACTTTAATGGCCCAAGTTAAAGCCAGTAACATGGAGGTGATCACTAGCAAAAGCAAAGAAAGCTGACGATTATCTGCAAAAATGTCTTTCCTAAATAAAAATAGGAAAACCATTAATAAAGTAATAATAAAACCTACTAAAAGCACTTGCCCCAAATAAACTAATCTATTATCGCCTATGGTTTTGGTTTGCGCTTCGTAAGCATCTTTATAAGAAAGCAGTTTCTGATAAACTTCATCATCTATAATACTCCCTTTTGCAACAATCAATTCCCCTTTTTGCACCATCCCTTTGGTTGTGGATAGGCTATTTACAGTGCTATTTTGAACAGTTAAGGTTAATCCTTCATCAAAGGTAATATTCGGCTTTAAATGACTTTCTACTAAATCAATAACCGCATCTTTCACTCTCGAATTGATCGAATTATAATTAGTTTTAAAATAATCTAAAGCACTTTCGGTTGTAAAAACATCTTGCGAATTACTTTTTACGGAAACATTATTATTGAGCAATGAAAAATCGTAATGTTTTCCATCTTTTTGGTGCTTTGCAGTCAACCCAATTATCCCCTTATTATACACCAATTGTAGCATTTTAAATGCCGCTTGCTTTGCCCCTTCTTTCTCGTTTTCTGCAAAGGCATTGGATTTCCATTTTACATCAAACTCATTTAAAAATGCTTCGCTTTGCCCTTTAAAAACATCTTCATCATATTTATAAATGGGCAAAACATTATTTAATGCATCATTTTTATCCGTAACTACCTGTGGAGAGGTTTTTAAAATAGCAAAGCTAAACGGTGAGATTAAATCCTTATTCAACCATGTTTTTCCTTTTTCAAATTCATATCTAAATCGTGGTTGTTTAGGTAAATACAACGTAATTACGAACACGCATACTACCATCATCACATATTTAATGTTAGATGAATATTTACGATAAAGTACTTTAGGATTTTTTCTGATTTTGGCCAAAATAGTACAGATTGATTTACCCAAAATTAAGATTATTTTTCTATATCGAACCAACCGACAAAAAAACCAGCTAGTTAACGAATAAATAATTTGTTTATATCAAAAATTATGCTTCACTTTATGATATCAAATTAATATCATTATGTATACAGAAAAAATTATCACCCCTCCATCTGGGTATTTAGCTTTAGGATTATTTTTAGCACTTTTAGGTGCTGCTATTTTTTGTTTCGCTGCAGAAAGTTTTACTTTCGGGGGAATCATTTTAACGCTTGATTTTTTTCTGGTCATGCCAGGATTAATTATTGTGAACCCTAACGAATCAAAGGTATTAACCCTATTTGGACAATATGTTGGCACCGTTAAATCTGATGGTTTCTTTTGGGTAAACCCTTTCACATCTAAAAGCAAATTATCACTTCGTGCTCGCAATTTAAATGGGCAGCAATTAAAAGTGAATGATAAAATGGGTAATCCCATAGAAATTGCTGCAGTAATTGTATGGCAAGTTAATGAAACTG
This sequence comes from Pedobacter planticolens, assembly GCF_014172375.1. Lineage (GTDB taxonomy): Bacteria > Bacteroidota > Bacteroidia > Sphingobacteriales > Sphingobacteriaceae > Pedobacter > Pedobacter planticolens. The sequence continues at coordinate 854,852 of NZ_WNXD01000001.1, read as the reverse complement.
CTAAAGCTACATTTGCGGTAGAAAACTATTTGCAATACGTTAATATTCAGAGTGAAGCAGCGGTTAGGCATTTAGCAAATAGCTTTGCTTACGATAATATGGAGGACGAAAGTGCAGAAATCACATTAAAAGATGGCGCCGAAAAAGTGAGCATCCTTTTAGAAGAAGAATTAAACGAACGTCTTTCTAGAGCGGGCATTGAAGTAATTGAAGCACGAATTTCTCACTTGGCGTATGCCCAAGAAATTGCAAGCGCTATGTTACAACGCCAACAAGCAACTGCAGTTATTGCAGCAAGGCGACTAATTGTGGAAGGCGCCGTTGGTATGGTTGAAATGGCTTTAGAAAAATTATCTCAAAAAGGCATAGTTGAGCTAGATGAAGAACGCAAAGCCGCAATGGTGAGCAATCTTTTAGTGGTGCTATGTGGAGATAGACACGTACAACCTGTTGTAAACACTGGTACGCTATACAATTAATGGAATTATAGTGGTATAAACATAAACGCCACAAGAACCGATGTCAGAGAAAGATAAAAAAGCATTTGTGTTAAGAATAAATCAAGCTTTGCTTAAAGAAATAGAGCAATGGGCTGGTAATGAGTTTCGTAGTACCAATGGGCAAATCGAATATTTATTAAATGAAGCTGTTAAATCTAAAAAGAAAATAAAAGCTAAAAAGCCTGATACAGAGGATTAATAATTAGAAAAACAGTGTCAGTATTTCATAGCAAATAATGCCCTGCCCTTTGCTTAATTCGCCTTCGGCTTCATAACGCTATCGGTCAGGTTTAAATCACAAAAACCATTTCTCCGAAGGAAAAAAGCAACATTTAATGCAAAAATCTGTGGCCAAATACCTAAATTGCGCCACCAAATATTAAAAATATCATATGAGAGATGTAGTCATTGTAGCTGCTGTTAGAACGCCTGTGGGTAGTTTTGGCGGCTCATTAGCAGGGTTTTCTGCAACGCAATTAGGCGGATTTGCCATAAAAGCAGTTGTAGCAAAAGCAGGTTTAAAACCAGAAAGCATTCAAGAAGTTTATATGGGCAATGTGCTGTCTGCAAATGTAGGTCAGGCACCTGCCACTCAAGCTGCAAAATTTGCAGGTTTACCAGATTTACCAACTACTACGATCAATAAAGTTTGCGCATCGGGCACTAAAGCCATTATGTTAGCAGCTCAAAGCATCGCCCTTGGACAAAACGAAATTGTTGTAGCTGGTGGTATGGAAAGCATGAGCAATGTACCTTACTATTTAGATAAAGCCCGTAACGGCTATCGTTTAGGTCATGGTCAATTAACAGACGGCTTAATAAAAGATGGTTTGTGGGATGTGTATAACGATTATCACATGGGTTCGGCAGCAGAACTTTGTGCTGAGACCTGTCACATTACTCGCGAAATGCAAGATAATTTTGCAACAGAATCATACAAAAAAGCACAAGCAGCGCAAGCCACAGGTAAGTTCAGCGAAGAAATTATTCCAGTAGAAATAAAAGACCGCAAAGGTGAAATTACTTTATTTAGTAATGATGAAGAGCCATTTGCTGTAAAATTTGATAAAATCTCGAGCTTAAAACCTGTATTTAAAAAAGATGGAACAGTTACAGCTGCAAATGCATCAACCTTAAATGATGGCGCTGCTGCTTTGGTTTTAATGAGCGCAGATAAAGCAAAAGAAATGGGCATTAAACCCTTAGCTAAAATTTTGGCCTATGCAGATGCACAACAAGCTCCAGAATGGTTTACTACTGCACCATCTAAAGCAATTCCTTTGGCATTGAGCCGAGCTAATTTAAAATTAACAGATGTAGATTATTTCGAAATTAACGAAGCATTTTCTGTTGTATCGTTAGCTAATAACCAAGAAATGGGATTAACAGAAAGCAAAGTGAACATAAATGGCGGTGCAGTTGCAATTGGTCATCCGCTAGGTGCTTCGGGAGCTAGAATAGTAGTTACCTTACTTTCTGTTTTAAATCAAAACAAAGGTAAAATCGGTGTTGCTGGAATTTGTAATGGTGGTGGTGGCGCTAGTGCAATAGTAATAGAAAACCTGCGTTAATCAACTATGTTTAAAGCATTTAAAGGTTATTTTGGCTTATTAATTTTAGTTTGTGTGTTGTGTACAAAATCAAGTGCACAACATACGTATAACCTTAACAACAATCCTAAATTAGATCTTTATCAAGATTCATTAGTCATTTTAAGTGAAGCAACTTTTGCTGCGAAGGATGACCTTACTCGTTTTGAAAAAAATGCTCAGTTTGTCAAAAAGCTGGTTACCGCTTTAAAAATCAATGGATCATTTAAATACAACTTTGATTCTTTAAAACGTGTTTCTGTTTTAAAATCTCCAGACAATTCTTTTCGCATTATTACCTGGTTTGTACCAACTGATGAAGGTACTTATCGTTATTATGGTTCTATTCAAATGGCTACAACGAATGGGAGTTTGAATTTAATTCCATTAACAGATGGTACTGCTACTAGTACAGATGCAAATGCCATTACGAGTGGAAAAAATTGGCTTGGTGCTCGGTATTATGAAATGATTCCTGTTATTGTAAATGGAAAACAGCCTTATTTTATTCTTTTAGGTTGGAAGGGCAATGATCAGAAAACGACTAAAAAAGTAATTGAGGTTTTATCTTTTGACAAGAATGAAGCTATTTTCGGAAAGAACATTTTCGAAGCTGTTAAAAATGGTGCCTTAAAAAACAGAGTTGTTTTCGAATATAACAAACTCAATTCAATGACATTGACTGTTGACAGTAAAACAAACATGATTGTTTTTGATCATTTGACACCTTATGATCCTAAAATGATTAATAATTTCGAATATTACGGCTCGGACTTAAGTTTTGATGGTTACAAATTAACTTGGGGCAAATTAGCCTTGGTAGAGGATGTGGAATTAAAAAATGATCCTTCTCCAAACGATGATTTTTATGGCAAACCGGTAAAAGCATCCACACTAATCATAAAATCAATTCATTAAGCATAATTACGTTACATTTTAAAATTTGCTACTCTGCAATCATGTACTTAACTTGCGATTTGAAATAACACACAAATTTTAACTAAACTATAAAACTTAAACGTTTAACATGGCAAACGAAACAACTACACTAAGCCAAGACCAGGCACTTGATTTACACCTTAAAGAAAATGGTGTAGAAACCCAAAAAATCCTTAATCATCCCGTTGGATTATTTGTGCTCTTCTTTACAGAAATGTGGGAAAGATTTAGTTATTATGGTATGCGGGCATTGCTGGTGCTCTTTCTGGTTAGCGAAGCAAGTAAAGATGGCTGGAACTGGACTAGACCAGATGCCTTAAAACTATATGCGTGGTACACTGGATTGGTTTATTTCACTCCTATTATTGGTGGTTTAATTGCCGATCGTTTAACAGGTTACAGAAAAGCGGTTATTATTGGTGGTCTTATTATGACATTAGGTCATGCATCAATGGCAATGGAAGGCTTTAACATGAGCTTTTTCTACATCGGATTATTCCTTTTAATTACTGGAAATGGGTTATTCAAACCAAATATTTCTTCAATTGTAGGACAATTATATCCATCAATTAGCGACAAAAAAGATTCGGCTTATGCTATATTTTACATGGGTATTAACTCAGGAGCATTTTTAGGAATTTTAATGTGCGGTTATGTTGGCGAAACTCAAGGATGGCATTGGGGATTTGGTTTGGCAGGTATCTTTATGTTTTTTGGTACGCTTCAGTTTTATTTTGCGGAGAAAATATTTGGTGTACTAGGCAAAAAGATTGAAAAAGCGGAGGTAGTAACCGCAAAAGAAGATAGTTCTTTAACTAGTGAGAATGAAAAGACCGTTACCAAACAACGTTTATGGGTTATTGGTGTATTCTCTATTTTCACTATTTTCTTTTGGATGGTATTCGAACAAGCGGGTGGTTCAATGACTATTTTTGCTAAAGATTATACATTACGTGACTTAACAGGTTCTTCTGGAACAGCATTTAGATGGGTGGATTCGATATTAACCATATTCCCATTAATAGCAGTAACCGTTGTTTTAATAGCACTTGCAAAGCAGATTTTCAAAAAATATCCTGTTACTATCCTTTTTACCGCATTAAGTTTCATTATTATTTGGTGTTTAGGTATTTGGAAAGTACAGAACGTATTTTCGGCTGATAAAACTGAAGTACCAGCATCTTGGTTTGGTATTTTAAACTCTTTCTTTATCGTTGCACTAGCACCATTCTTCTCTAAAATTTGGGAAAGTAAATTCAACCCAAGCGGTCCAGCTAAATTTGGAATGGGTTTAATCTTCGTTGGTATCGGCTTTGCCGGATTAGCTTACGGCGGAATGGACATCGCTCCAGGCGCAAAAGTTGCACAGGTTAGTATGTTTTGGTTAATATTCGCTTATTTCTTCCACACTGTGGGCGAATTATGTGTATCTCCAGTTGGATTATCTTATGTGAGTAAATTAGCTCCAGCTAAATTGGTTGGCTTAATGTTTGGCGTTTGGTTCATTTGTACTTTCGCCGGAAATACCTTAGCAGGATTAACAGGTAGTTTAATCGATTCGATTAGCGAAAAATATTCAATTTCAACATTCTTCTTAATATTTACCGCAATTCCAATTGTCGCAGGTTTGGCCATGTTTGCCCTAACTCCGCTGTTGCGTAAATGGATGAATGGTGTTCATTAATAGAATTTAACATGATTTAACTAAAAGCCCGTAAAGAAATTTCGGGCTTTTAGTTTTTAATAGCTAATTTCGCCAATCGAAAATCGTAATTATAAAATCTAAAATTAACAGTGTCCGATAGCTTAGTCATTATTCCAACCTATAACGAGAAAGAAAACATTGAAAAAATCATTCGTAAAGTTTTTTCTTTAGACTATGATTTCGAGTTATTGATTATTGATGATGGTTCTCCAGATGGAACTGCTAACATTGTTAAAGAGCTTCAAGACGAATTTCCAGCATTACATTTGGAAGAACGAGCGGGTAAACTCGGCTTGGGCACAGCCTATATTCATGGCTTTAAATGGGCTTTAAAAAGAGGTTATGAATATATTTTTGAAATGGATGCCGATTTTTCTCATAACCCAAAAGATTTAATTAAACTACATGATGCTTGCGTAAATGGTGCTGATTTAGCTATCGGATCAAGATATGTGAAAGGTGTAAATGTAGTTAATTGGCCAATGGGAAGAGTTCTAATGTCGTATTTTGCTTCTATGTATGTACGTTTCATTACTGGAATTACGATACAAGATGCAACTGCAGGTTTTAAGTGCTATCGCCGCCAGGTATTAGAAATCATCCCGATGGATAAAATTAAGTTTGTAGGCTACGCTTTCCAAATTGAAATGAAATTCACCGCTATTAAATATGGTTTTAATGTAGTTGAAGTTCCTATTATTTTCACTGATAGAACTGAAGGAACATCGAAAATGAGTACTCGTATTTTTAGAGAAGCTTTTTTAGGTGTGATACAGATGAAGGTGAATAGTTGGTTTAGGAACTATAGTCGATAGTCGAGAGTATCTCATCAGTGTAAATAGGCTCAAGACTGATGACTTTATACTCAGGACTTATTACTCCTCATCATTTCATTAAAATTGTATTTCTTAGCCATTGCGTTTACTATCATTACAATTCTTTTTGTACGAGTGACATCTGTTTTAGCTGTATTTAACCAATTTATATAATAGTTCTGATGGGATTTTGGCATGGATAGAAATTGTTGAAGCAAAGCTTCTTCATCTGCTAAACAAATTTCAAGATCATCGGGCATTTCTATTTTAAAATCAGCATCAAAGCTTAGGCTCAATTCTACTACTGCTCCTGCTTCTTTTCTTAATTGTTTTCTTAAGGAAGTTTTTAAGGCTATAATGAAATCTCCCTCGCCCATTGGCAATAATCCAATTCCCCTTACCGAAACGTTATCTAGTGTTCCTTTTACTCTAAAACTTCGTTTTTCGTTTGGTTTAATCTGATTGGCAATAGCCTGAGGTACAAAGACGTAACTCCAACCAGTTTTTTCACCCATTGAGTCAAATTTTTCTATTTCAGCTTTAAAGTTTACCATATACTAAGTTAGTTTTTGTCATTCAGAGCGAAGCGAAGAATCTCGTTTTATGTTAGTTTCAAAACATTTCCATTATATAGATTCTTCGCTTCGCTCTGAATGACAAACATGCTGCTTGAACAAGTTGATTTAATTAAGTTTCAATTACATCATCATTTAGAAAATGCCAGTTTTTGTTTTCAATTTCTATTAATGCATTCTTTTTTGCTCTAGACCAGCCTTTAATTTCCTTTTCTCTATCAATTGCATGTTCGATATATTTATAATGCTCATAATAAACCAAATAAAAACACTTGTATCGTAATGTAAAAGAGAATTTGCTATCTCCTTCTATATGTTGTTTAAGCCTTATAGATAAATCATTCGTTACACCTGTATATAACGCTGTTTTATTTTTATTAGTTAATATATAAACGAAATAATTATGATCACGCATGCCTTAAATTACAAATTTATTGGTTCAAAAAGTTTCTGTTAATGTTTAGAGATTCTTCGCTGCGCTCTGAATGACAAAATACACGGAATATAAAACAACTAAAACTTCTCCTCCACTCCTAAACCAAAAAGCGCAAAATCGTACTTTACAGGATCATTTATATCAAATTCTTTTAGCCTAGCTGTTAGTTCTACAGCAGTTTGCCAGTCGGTTTGTTTGCGGTTAATTAAACCTAATTTTCTAGCTACTCTATCTACATGAACATCGCAAGGACAAATTAATTCTGAAGTAGGAATGGTATTCCAAATTCCGAAATCAACGCCACACTTATCTTTACGGACCATCCATCTTAAAAACATATTTAAACGTTTACAAGTAGATTTTTGCAAAGGCGATGAAACGTGCTTAATTGTTCTTCGTGGAAAATCATCAAGACTAAAAAAGTAGCTTCTAAAATGATTTAAAGCTTTTTCCGCTGTGAAATCATCAATAGAAAACTCAGTTAACATACAAGCTGATGATGACAATTCTACATCAGCTTTGCTTATTTGTGGTAAATAATTAGGGTTAATAGTTTGTTGAGGCAAAAAAGCAGTTTCTAAACTATTTGATTGCGAATAATGGTGCTTAAAGAAAGAAACAAAATACAATAAATCGGTATCATTAAAGGTGCGATGTTTAAAACCTAGTAATCCTTTCAAATCAGTATCGCTGTGGTTCAGCATAAACTGATAAGGTTGGTTATCCATCCTTAAAAAAAGCTCATTACACTTATTAATGATGGTTTTACGTTGCCCCCAAGCTAAAATTGCCGCAAAAAATGCAGCAATTTCAATGTCTTGCTTTTTAATATATTGATGTGGAATAGAAATTGGATCATTTGTAATAAAGTTTGGCCGATTGTATTGGTCAACTTTAAAATCTAGAAAATCCTTTAACTCGTTAAATTCCATTTTAATGTTCAATAGTTTATTGGTTCATTAGCTCATTGGTTCAAGCGTCATATACCAATGAACAAATGACACAAATGAACACTTCTATGAAAGTGCTTGTTCTAAATCAGCTAATAAATCGTCAATATCCTCTACTCCTACACTTAAACGCAATAAATTATCGGTTACACCAACTTTTTCACGTTCTTCTTTAGGTATCGAACCATGTGTCATACTTACTGGATGATTAATCAACGATTCTACTCCACCTAAAGATTCTGCTAATGAAAACACTTTAAATCGAGATGCTACTCTAAATGTTTCTTTTAAATCTGCATCTTTTAGTGTGATAGAAACCATTCCACCGAAACCACGCATTTGTTTTTTGGCAATATCATGGTTAGGATGATCTTCAAAACCTGGCCAGTAAATCTTATCAATTTTTGGATGCTTTTTTAGATAATGAGCTACTTTTTCGCCGTTTTCACAATGTGCTTTCATGCGTAAATGCAAGGTTTTTATGCCTCTTAAAACAAGAAAAGCATCTTGCGGACCTGGTGTTGCGCCACATGCGTTATACACGAAGAATAAATCTTTATACAATTGCTCATTATTGGTTAGTAATGCACCCATTACCACATCAGAGTGACCGCCAATATATTTTGTAACCGAATGCATCACAATATCAGCACCTAAATCTATTGGATTTTGTAAATATGGAGAAGCAAAAGTATTATCGACTGTTAACAGTACATTGTTCTTTTTAGTGATTTTAGCAACACCTTCTATATCAATAATCCGCATAGTTGGATTTGTAGGCGTTTCTATCCAAACTAATTTGGTATTTTCATTAATATAAGGAATGATATTTTCTGGGTTAGATAAATCTAGGAAATGAAATTTAATACCATATTTCTCATATACTTTTGTAAAAATACGATATGAACCTCCATATAAATCATTACCAGTAATCACTTCATCGCCAGGCTTTAATAAACGTAAAACTGCATCTGTAGCACCCATCCCACTGCTAAACGCTAATCCGTATTTGCAATTTTCCAGCGCAGCTAAACAATCTTCTAAAGCCTTACGTGTTGGGTTTGTGCCTCTCGAATATTCATAGCCCTTATGCTCTCCTGGCGATTTTTGCCAGTAAGTAGAAGTCTGATAAATTGGTGTCATTACGGCGCCAGTTGTTGGATCTGGTTCTTGACCAGCATGGATAGCTTTTGTTGCAAATTTCATCTCTGTTTTTATTTTTGTATTGGTAAGATGGAGCCTTTGATGATTAAAATCATTATTTTAATCCTGTCGGGTTCATATTATTGATTGTTATTTTGCTGTACTTCTGAATTAAATAAATAGCCTAAACGTTTTCCTGTTGGATACCCGCTTGCGGCTACTAATGTTTGTTTTTGATGCAAGGTTACATCTTTAATTTGTGCAAATGGTGGAAGTAATAAATCCGTATTTAAACACAAAAGGATTGATTTTTCTAAAATATCAGTTAGTTTTTCTTCAGTAATTAAGTTGGCTTCGAAATCTTCATATAAAAACCCTAATGCCCCATCACCTTCTACCATAAAGTGCTTTTCTTTATTCACCAATATACGAGCTATTAAAGAACCTTCATCCGCAAGGCGATTATATTTAATAGAATCTGCTAAAAAATTATGAATATAGATTACACCACAATAACTCAGATTTTCGTCTGCTTTCACATAACTTGTCTGAAAGATAGAATGTCCTTCATCAAAATTAAAAATATTACTATGCATCGATAACATCAGCATATCTCCAGAAAATTTCAATTGCGCTTCAAACTGATTATTTTCTCTATAATTTACCTCAACAGATGGATCTTTCTGCGTATAATCATGATGAAGTTTGGCAGCAATTTTTGAAAGAATGGTTTTAGTCAACCCAAAAACTTCAGCTGTGCTACGGTAAATTGCTTGTTTTAAGGAAGCTTTACTTTCTAGTTGACTAAGTATTTCTTTATAATTTTCGTCTTGCATTTCTTTAGTATTGAGATGTGAGAAGTTAGATATGAGATTAATTTAATGCGCCTATAGAAAGTCTCACATCTAAAATCTTTAATATGCCCTTGCAAACAATACCCGTTGCGTAGATGGCTTACCAGTTAAGATACAAACACCATCTTCTTGTTTATTGTTTAAAGGAATACACCTAATTGTTGCTTTAGTTTCCTCTTTAATTTGCTTTTCAGTTTCTGCAGTTCCATCCCAATGGGCAGAAATAAAACCAGTTTTACCGTCTAATAATTCTTTAAATTCCTGATAAGAATTAGCTTCTGTTATGTGTTCTTCTCTAAACTGATGCGCTTTATTATAAATACTTTCTTGAATTTCTTCCAGCAAGTTGGCAATGTAAGTATCTAATCCTTCTTGCGCTACTGTGAATTTTTCTTTGGTATCTCTACGAGCTAATTCTACAGTTTTGTTTTCCATATCTCTGCCACCAATTGCCAAACGAATTGGAACTCCTTTTAGTTCGTATTCTGCAAATTTAAATCCTGGGCGCTGACTATCTCTACTGTCGTATTTTACAGAAACACCTAAACCTTTTAGTTTTAGTATAAGTTCATCAACAAAGGTTGATATTTTAGCTAAATCTTCTTCTCCTTTATAAATAGGAACTATAACAACTTGAATTGGCGCTAATTTTGGAGGTAATACCAATCCTGCATCATCACTATGTGCCATAATTAAAGCACCCATTAATCGAGTAGATACTCCCCAAGAAGTTGCCCAAACATGTTCTAATTTTCCTTCTTTACTCGTAAATTTAACATCGAATGCTTTAGCGAAGTTTTGCCCTAAAAAGTGTGATGTTCCAGCCTGTAAAGCCTTTCCATCTTGCATCAAAGCCTCAATACAATAGGTTTCTAAAGCCCCTGCAAAACGCTCAGTTGGGGTCTTTTTTCCTTTTACTACTGGAACCGCCATCCAATTTTCAGAAAAATCTGCATACACATCTAACATTCTTTCCGTTTCTTCAATTGCTTCTTGTGAAGTTGCATGTGCTGTATGACCCTCTTGCCACAAAAACTCAGTTGTACGTAAAAACAAGCGAGTTCTCATTTCCCAACGCACCACGTTTGCCCATTGATTGATTAATAAAGGTAAATCACGATATGATTCTATCCAGCCTCTATAGGTATTCCATATAATGGTTTCAGAAGTTGGACGAACAATTAATTCTTCTTCCAGTTTTGCTGTTTCATCAACTACGATATTACCATTTCCATCATTTTTAAGACGATAATGTGTTACCACAGCACACTCTGTTGCAAAACCCTCTACATGTGCCGCTTCTTTAGAAAAATATGACTTAGGAATGAACAAAGGAAAATATGCATTACTATGACCCGTATCTTTAAATTTTTGATCTAAAACTGCCTGTATTTTCTCCCAAATAGAATAACCATATGGCTTAATTACCATACATCCTTTAACCGATGAATGCTCGGCTAAGTCGGCTTTTATAACAATGTCGTTATACCACTGAGAATAATCGTCTTTTTTGCTTGTAATACCTTTGCTCATAACTATTTGGAACGTTTTTTGTGTTAAATTTCTTGTAATATCGTTTACAAAGCTATAAATTTATAGCTACAATTTGATTGCGCACACAAACAAAACACACATATCATGAAACCTAACCATTTACTCACCAGTACGCTCGTGGTAACAGCACTGCTCGTTGCCTCCTGCTCTACTCCTAAATTGGCTCAAAATACTGCCAATCAGGACGATGTGTACAACACAACTGCACAAGCTAAAGAATACAAGGCTTCCGATCCAGTTCAAACTACACAAACAGAAAACTCAAACAGTGACTATTACGGAAAGACAGATCCATATTATGACATGGATTATTATTCTCGTATAGACAGATTTTACTACGGCAACGTATATAGACCTTATTACGATCCTTATTACAATTACTACGGTTATAACTCTTATTATAGTCCTTATGGTTATTACGGAGGTTATAATTACGGATATAACAATTGGTATAATCCATATTATTACAGCTATTTTGGAAGCCCATATTATAACCCTTATTGGGGCATATACTCAAATTATAACTACTATGGTACAGGATATTACGGTGGTTATGGTGGTGGTTATGGCGGCGGCTATTATGCTGGTAGAAACAACAATAGTCCAAACTATGGAGCTAGACCAACAAGAGGAAGTGAAAATGGTGTAAATAGAGCGGGTGGAAGCAGTTATTATGGTGGCAACCAAGTTGGCCCACCTACTAGAGCAAACAGTGGCAATAATACTACAGTTACAAGAAGCAGGGCTGAGATGTATAATCCAACAAATAATGGAACTACCACTCGTCCAAGCAGTACAAGTAGTGATAACAGACCTACCAGAAGTTCAGGAACAGAATCTAGACCAACTAGAACTAGTGAAGCACCATCTAGACCTGCACCAACTTACAGTCCTCCTGCACAACAGAGTTCTCCTCCTCCATCAAGTAGTAGTGGTGGCAGATCAGAAAGTTCTGGTGGTGGTAGCAGTGGCGGCGGCGGTGGTGGTGGCGGCAGACCAACAAGAGGTGGTGGTAGATAATCTAAATTAACTGAACACATGAAAAAAATTATAACACTGTTAGTGGTAGCTATAGTAGCTACCGCCAGCAATACTTACGCTCAATATGCCAGCGATGCACTTCGCTTTTCTCAAACAAATTATGGAAGTACTGCTCGTTTTAAAGGAATGGGCAATGCTCAAATTGGTGTTGGTGGAGATATGAGTTCGTTAGGTGGAAATCCGGCTGGGCTAGGTTTATTTACTAAATCTGAGTTTAGCTTAACTCCGGAATTTAATCAAACTGGCGTTAATGCAAATTATTTAGGTCAAAACACAAATACAGACAAAAGCCAATTAAATGTAAATCAAATTGGAGCTGTGTTTTTTACACCAGTTTACAAGCAAAAAGGACAGGATACTAAAAAAGGTTTAATTAGTGCTGTTTTTGGACTTGGTTATAATAGAACCAATGATTATAGCGCAGAAATAAATTACGGTGGATCTAACAATAAAAGTTCGATAGCAGATTACTTTGCAGAACTTGGTGGAAGTACCACTCCAAATAATTTGTCTACTGGAAGTTTAGAAAGAATGGCCTATGATAATTACTTGATTAGTTATGATAGCCCAGCAAATAATTACTTCCCTGAAACTTTTGCAGATAATGCTCAAAGTAATTCGCAACGTAAAAATGAAGTAAGATCTGGGTCTGTTTCTGAATTTAATTTTTCGGCGGCATTGAATGTTTCAAATCAAATTTATATTGGTGCTAGTGTCGGTTTAGTTGATCTAAAATACAATAGCGATGCACAATATGAAGAAAGTGGAAAAGCTAGAGAGTATGATGCTGGTGGAAATTTAACTGGAGCTAACATTAATTATAAATTGCTATTTAATCAAAGCCAAACGACTAAAGGTTCAGGAGTAAATGGTCGTTTAGGAGTTATTTTTAGAGCTGCAGAAGGGCTTAGATTAGGCGTAACAATGCAAACTCCAACATGGTTTGTTATTGATGACAGCTATACAGAAGGTATTGATAATAGAGGAACGATTAGAGGAACCAATGAAAGCAAAACGTATGATTTTACCTATAATTTACGGACCCCACTAAAAGGTTCATTGGGCGCTAGTTATATCATTGCTGGACAAGCAATTATTTCTGCAGATGTTGATTTTATTGATTATGCAAGTACTAGGTTTACCTCAAATAATGGTGGTGATCAAGGTCTGATTAGCGATAACAATACTGCTGTTAGAAATAATTTCAAAAGTGCAGTTAATTATAGAGTTGGAGCAGAATATAAGCTTAACAATGTAAGTTTAAGAGCCGGTTACGGTTTAAATGGAAGCCCATATAAAACTGATAACGATGGTTTCTTTGATACTAAAATGTACAGCGGTGGTTTAGGATATAGAGTAAATAACTATTACATCGACTTAGCTTATCAAAGAGTCGAAAGTGACAATAGCTACAGCCCTTATACTTTAAATAATACTACTGAACCTGTTGCAGCAATTAAAAACACAAAAAATAATGTTTTCTTAACTTTAGGATTGAGATTTTAATAAAGCAATTCGCTTAACAAAAAAAGCTTCCAGATTTATTTGGAAGCTTTTTTATTTTAACGTAATTTTTATTGATACTATTTGCATTGTCTAGAATGAGATTGCTTGGTCGTTTCTCCTCCGCAAAACCTAAAAAAGAAGTAATCAGTTCCCAAGCTCTGAGAGAGCTAATCAAACCTCCATTTCAAGATTAAAAAATTGCAGGCATGGATAATAGAAATTAACTTATAGTTAATTTATTATCTAATCCTTATAATTATCACCTAGTATTTTTGGTTTATTTTTACAGGGTTTATACAAGGTGATAACAGGGTCTTAACAGGGTCATTACAGGGTAAGAAACCTAGCTATCTCCTAGTAAAATACCTGTTAGTTTTATTTAACTTATAGTTAAAATTAAGTGTTGGCTAAAATCATGCTGAGTAGCAAAAAAAATGGGATGGCATAAAGAATTAATGCTTATTATTAGTAGCCATAAAAACTTCAAGAGATGATTACGAAGTTTTTTTATATATCACACCGTGCAAGCTTCCACCCTTTTCTCCCATTTGGTCTATTCTCTTTTCTACTTCTAGGTCTTTAATTAATTCGGGTGCGTGATGAGGTTTTTTACGAGCATCAATAATTAATGGCCCTTCGCAACCCCAATGTTTATTAGTGGTAAAATCGTTAACACCATCAATATCCGAAGCGGGATTACTTCTTGTAAAAGTTACCCAAACCAAATTATTAATATTAGCTGCTGTAAATTCTGCATCATCACATAAAATGATTAAAGGCAATGCTGAAAGATTTTGCGATTTAAGATGTCCTTTTAAAATCGCTATTTCTTGTTGGCGTACTATTTCATTTTGATAAGGATTTCCTTGAATTGCTAAAACACCTGGAATGGCTATTTTATATTTTGCATATTCTTCTGGCAAACTAAAATCGAGTGATAATTTTTCTATTAAGTCTCTTTTTTTAGCTCCAGCTGCAGCAAAAACTACTTTTGAACCTGAATTCAATCCATCTCCCGAATAATCTAAAGTATCAATGGTTGTATTTGTATAAAAATGTAAATCCTTTTTTAAATTAATCCTTTCCAGCATATGCTGAAGAAAAGAAGTAATATTATTTGTACTGAGATTTTCGTCATCCTCTCTTGCTGCAATAAATAAATATTTAGCAAGGCTGAGTTGATTTTTCCCTAAAATATGATTGGCAATAGTTAAAATTTCCTGTGGTTTTCGCTCTTTTAAATACGGTGTATAACGCTCACTTCCTATCGCAAACAAAAGCGGATGCACACCTGCAGCATCAACTGCGTTCACTTCTTTTAATCCTGATATTTCTTGAGGAATTGCCGAACCTGTAATTTCATGAATTAGTGCACCAAAACTCGTGTCTTCTTGTGGCGGTCTACCAACTACCGTAAAACTCCAAATTGCATCTTTTTTATGATACACATTATGCACTTTCATCAAAGGGAAAGGATGCGTTAAACTATAATAACCCAAATGATCGCCAAATGGACCTTCAGGTTTATTTTCTTGTGGATAAACTGTACCTGTAATTACAAAATCAGCATCTGCTGAAATACAAAAACCCTCATCATCATAAAAATAACGAAAACGGCGATTGCCCAATGCACCTGCAAATGTAAGCTCAGATAATCCCTCTGGTAAAGGCATAACCGCTGCTAATGGATGTGATGGTGGCCCACCTACAAAAATACTCACTTTTAAAGGCTGCCCTTTGGCATTTGCTTTGGTTTGATGAACACCTATTCCTCTATGAATTTGATAATGCAAACCGATTTCTTTATCAGTTACATACTCATTACCAGTTAATTGAATACGATACATCCCTAAATTACCATGCATCACCCCTGGTTGATCTATATCTTCTGTAAAAACTTGTGGCATGGTAATAAAAGGACCGCCATCCATTGGCCAATTTACTATTTGAGGCAAACTGCTAATGGTAGTTTTTTGAAAGGTATTTTTAAATAAAGATTGTTTTAATGGCAAAGCCGATAAGGCAGTTAAAGCCGAACCAGCATATTTGAATGGATTTTTTAATGCTTTAATAGGATCTGAACGTAAAGCAACAAGCTGTTCTACTTTCGCTAAACTATCGCGAAACATAAATTTAGAGCGTTCTAATGTGCCGAAAAGATTCGAAACTGCTGGAAATTTGCTTCCTTTTACGTTTTCAAACAACAATGCTGGCCCTTGATTTTCGTAAACTCGCAGATGGATAGCTGCCATTTCTAAATATGGATCTACCTCTTCTTTGATTCGGATTAAATGACCATTTTTTTCAAGATCTGCGACGCATTCGGCTAAATTTTTGTAACCCATGCTCAAAGATAAATATTTAGTGCACTCTAAAACAAAAAAGCCACAGATTGGAAGATTTAAACTCTATCAATCTGTGGCTTTTTAAGATTTTATATCAATTATTTTTTACCTGCAAAAGAGCGCAACATCCATGTTGTTTTCTCTTTAAACTGCATAAAGCGATTTACCATATCATTACTACCATCATCACCAGCTTTATCTGTTGCCTCTAATAATTCACGTTCTAGCTCAATTAATTTGGCCATGTCATCTAAAACAGCATCTACCATTGCCATATCAGTCATACCAATTGTATTTATTTCTTTAATTGTTGATTCTTTAATGTAATCTGAAAAACGGCTATGCGGAGCTTTTCCTAAGGTTAATACACGTTCGGCAATTTCATCAATGGTGAGTTGAGCATTTGTATATAACTCTTCAAATTTGATATGTAATGTGAAAAAATTTTGCCCTTTTATATTCCAATGGCAACCTCTTAACTTTTGATAATGAATATGATAATTGGCTAAATAATCATTCAACATATCAACTACTGGCTTAACTTTTTTTTCATTTAAACTGATTTCTTTTGCATCCATGGGGTTTTATTTTTGCGATTTTTGTGTCTATATCAACAACAAACAGTGTTAAAAATGGTTTGTTAAATTTAAGTTTTTTAAACAATAGATATGTCATAATATCGTTTTACATACATTATTGACGTAAAATATATTATTCGTATAATTGTCGTTCCAAATATTTCAAGAATTTAATGCATAAAATATATATACTATTACTGGCCACCTTTTCACTCAGCATTTCTGTTTCTCATGCCAATAACAAGGTTGATTCGATTGGGGTTGAAAACAATAACGGAAAAAAATTAATCGTTCATAAAGTAGAAGCCAAAGAAACGTATTACTCTATTTCTAGAAAATACAATGTCAATTATAAAGATGTAATGACTTATAACGACAGTAAGTTTTTGCAAATTGGTGTCATCCTTAAAGTTCCTACTAATATTCCATTTATAGCATCCACTACTTCAGCAACTGCTGATAATACTGCTGTTATTGAGCATATTGTTAAAGCAAAAGACAATCTAAATATGCTTGCAGAAAAATATGGAACAACTGTAAATGAAATTAAGAGAGTAAATAATTTAACTTCGATTAATCTTCAAATTGGTCAAGTTTTAAAAATTCCTGCAAGTGGAAATACAACCGTTCAAGAAACTCAAACTGTAACCGCCCCAGTAGTTTCACAACCTGTTGTGGCTAGTAATAATAATGCAGCAACCATTGAACACGCTATTAAACCTAAAGAAAATTTGAATTTATTAGCAGAAAAATATGGAACAACGGTTGATGAAATTAAAAGATTAAATGGGCTTTCTTCAAACAATTTACAAATTGGTCAAGTATTAAAAATTCCATCTACTAATACTAAAGTACCTGAAGCTACGGTTGAAAAAGTAATTCCTACCCCAACTCCTAAAAGTTATCAAAAACCAGTAAGTGAAACACCTACAGAAACAACAAATACCTCTGGCGGTTTTGATCATACCGTTATTGCTGGAGAAACTATTTATACGATTGCTAAAAGGTACAGTTTGACAACTTATCAGCTAAAAAGCTTTAACAACTTAACTTCTAATGAATTAACAGTTGGACAAAAGTTGAAGATAATTGGTGCTAAACAAGTAACAGCTAACGCCGCTGAAGAAGAAAATACTGGAAGTGATCCAAATACGATAAAAGATCCTTCTTTAAAATATGCACCAAGTAGATATGGTCTTACTCAAATCGAAGAAAAAGGCGCAGCAATTTGGATTGCCGATCAAGATTTAGATCCTACTAAAATGCTTATTTTACACCGTACGGCTCCAGTTGGCACTATTGTTAAAATCACTAATCCAATGAGCAACCGTTCAACTTTCGCAAAAGTTGTTGGTAAATTTACAGAGAATGAATCGACAAAAGATGTTATTATTGTAATGACAAAAGCAGTAGCAGATGCTGTTGGTGCTTTAGATAAACGATTTTTTTGTAATATAACCTACGGCGCTCAGGAAAATGAACAATAAAAAACCATTAATTATCGGTATTGCAGGTGGTAGCGGTTCTGGTAAAACTTTTTTTCTAAATAGTTTTTTGCATCACTTTAAAAATGACGAAGTGACACTTTTATCTCAGGATGATTATTACATCCCGGCAGGTGAAATGACGCAAGAAGAAAATAAATTGTACAATTTCGACTTACCATCGACCATAGATGATGAACAATTTTTAATCGATATTAAGAAATTAATTAAAGGCGATGTTGTTTATAAAAAAGAGTACAATTTTAATAATCCGTTGGCCGTAGTAAAGATTTTAGAGATAAATCCTGCGCCAATTCTTATTGTAGAAGGTCTTTTTATTCTTCATTTTAAAGCAATAGCTAAATTATTAGATCTTCGCATATTTATAGAAGCTGATGAAAGTGTAGCTTTAGAACGTCGCATAAAACGCGATGGAATGGAAAGAGGTTATCCAGAAGAAGATGTACTTTATAAATGGAATAATCACGTTGTACCGGCTTACAATGAGTTTTTATTGCCTTATCGAGAAAATTGCAATAAAATCGTTGTAAATAATATGGATACTCCTGATGATATTATCAGAATTACTGAAGAAATTTCGGATGAATTAAAAGCTAAGTTTTGTAAGTAGTTGGCTTTGTCATTCAGAACGAAGTGAAGAATCTCTTTTTCTCATATTACTTCCTTAGAGATTCCTCGTATACTCGGAATGACAAAACTACTCAATTACCATTTCTGGAACATTATCATCTGCGTAGAGTTTACCTAGTGTAGCATTTCTAATAAAATCCACGCTTACACCTGGTGCTCTTTCTAATAGTTTAAAGCCTCCTTCTGGTAAAACATCAAGCACCGCTAATTCTGTAACTATTTTCTTAATGCACTTTATTCCCGTTAAGGGCAAAGTACAATTTGGTAGTAATTTACTTTCACCAGCTTTATTTACATGTTGCATAGCCACAATAATATTTTTAGCAGAAGCCACTAAATCCATTGCACCACCCATGCCTTTAACCATTTTACCAGGTATTTTCCAGTTGGCGATATCTCCGTTTTCAGAAACTTCCATTGCGCCTAAAATGGTTAAATCTATTTTTTGAGCTCTAATCATTCCAAAACTCATCGCTGAATCAAAAATTGAAGATCCTGGTAAGGTTGTAATGGTTTGTTTACCTGCATTAATTAAATCCGGATCTTCTTCTCCTTCAAAAGGAAATGGTCCCATACCCAACAATCCGTTTTCTGATTGTAATACTACATTAATTTCACTTGGAATATAGTTAGCCACCAATGTTGGAATACCAATGCCCAAATTCACATAATACCCGTCTTTTATTTCTTTTGCGATACGTTTCGCTATTCCGTCTTTATCAAGCATATTTCTTTTTTTCTTTCAACATTAAGAAATTAAGGCACATTAAAATCATTAACTTCATTTTTCTTAATCCCTTAATGGTTAATTTTTAATCGTTTACTTTCTTCCTTACCGTTCTTTGTTCTATTCTTTTTTCGTAATTCCGTCCTTGAAAAATACGGTGAACATATACACCAGGTGTATGAATTTGGTCGGGATCTAATTGACCAGCTTCTACTAATTCTTCTACTTCGGCAATTGTAGTTTTACCTGCCATAGCCATTACTGGATTAAAATTTCTGCTTGTGGAACGGAAAATTAAATTACCTGCGGTATCGCCTTTCCACGCTTTTACTACTGCAAAATCTGCTTCAAAAGCATATTCCATCAAATAATCCTTGCCTTTAAAGCTCCTTACTTCTTTTCCTTCTGCAACTTCGGTTCCTACACCAGCTGGTGTAAATATGGCTGGCATACCA
The DNA here is from genome assembly GCF_014172375.1 of Pedobacter planticolens. Lineage (GTDB taxonomy): Bacteria > Bacteroidota > Bacteroidia > Sphingobacteriales > Sphingobacteriaceae > Pedobacter > Pedobacter planticolens. The sequence goes on along the minus strand of NZ_WNXD01000001.1, from coordinate 835,005 downwards.
TAACCTGCAGCCAAACAACGTGTTGCTAAAGTTCCTTGCGGTATTAATTCGACGTCTAATTCTCCGCTTAATAACTGACGTTCAAACTCAACGTTTTCCCCAACATACGAAGAAATCATTTTTTTAACCTGACGTGTTTGTAAAAGCAAACCTATGCCAAAATCATCTACACCTGCGTTATTTGCAATGCAGGTTAGGTTTTTGACGCCACTTTTCACCAACGCAGCAATACAGTTTTCGGGAATACCGCATAAACCAAAACCACCAAGCATTAAGGTTTGTCCATCACAAATATCTTTAATTGCTTCATCAGCCCCAGCTACAACTTTATTAATCATATACTATGTTTTATGGCTAAATTATAAAGTTATTAGGCCGTTTCCAAATGCAATAACGGATTAACGAGTTGTATATTTTACACTAAGATGCCTTGAAAAATATTGGCAATTGTAAGGATTTAAGTAGATTAAGGGATAATCTTGATTACATTTTACTATTTAAATTATTTTAAATGAACATATGTAATTCCATCTCCTCCTCTATCTGCATGTTCATCTTCTAAATGCGTAACTTCTTTGTATTTTTTGAGATGTTCTCTAATCAGTTTTCTTAAAATGCCATCACCTTTTCCATGAATTAGTTTAATGGATGGAAAACCTAACATGATGGCTTTATCTAAATAATTTTCGACTTCTTGTACTGCATTTTCTCCACGCATGCCACGTAAATCTAGTTCTGGTCTAAAATTGATGATGGCTTCAGACATTCTACCAGAAAATGAATTGCTTTGCACCACTTTTTTTGCTTGGCGATTACTAATTTTTTGAACTCTATTTCTTTTAACTACAGAACGTAAATCGCCTAAGGCCAAAACTAAATTATCGCGATTAATTTCTAAAACCTGTCCACTGGTTTCTGTGTTGACGAGCTGCACCCAATCACCAATTTCAATTGCAGAATCATCAGCTTTAATTACAGGTTTACGTTCTTCTTTAACTTCGTTTTTAACTAAACTCTTTTGCAGATTTTGCCTTAATTCTTTGGTTACAACTTTATCAGCTTGTTTTTCCTTAATTTCAGCAATGGTATTTTCTACCAATTTATTCGCATCGCGGATGATATTTTGAGCTTCTAATTTGGCTTCCTTGATTAAAACCTTCTTATTTTCTTCTAAAAACAGTTTTAGCTTTTCATTCTCTGCAACTAAGTTTTTAACCTTGTTTTGCTGATTTGCTAAATTGATTTTAGTTTCATGGATTTGTCTCTTTTCTTTTTCTAAATCAACCAACAAACTATCAATACTATTCTGATTTGTTCCTGTTTTCAGCTTTGCTAGTGCTAAAACCTCTTTTTGCAAGCCAATATTCTGAGCAATTTCAAAAGCATAAGAACTTCCAGGTTTACCTAAATCTAAAATATAAAGCGGTTTCATTTTACTATTATCAAATAGCATTGAAGCATTTTCTAATCCGCTAGTGTTGCCTGCAAACAATTTCAAGTTAGAATAATGTGTAGTGATTACACCGCGAACTTTCTTCGAATTTAAAACCTCTAAAACTGCTTCTGCCATCGGGCCGCCAAATTGAGGATCGGTTCCTGTACCAAATTCATCTATTAAAACTAATGTTTTTGGCGAGGCATGTTCAACAAAATAGCGCATCTTGGTTAGATGAGCACTGTATGTACTCAAATCTGATTCTATTGATTGATCATCGCCGATATCTGCAAAAATCTGATCAAATATCCCCATTTCACTCGCTTCATCAACCGGAACAAGCAAACCCGTTTGCAACATCATTTGCAATAAACCAACTGTTTTCATACAAACCGATTTACCGCCCGCATTTGGTCCAGAAACTAAAACAATCCTTAAATTCTCATTCATATGAATATTTAAAGGAACGACTGTTTTCTTTTCTGTTGCAAAAGACAATAACAACAATGGATGTTTTGCGTTTATCAACTTTGTTTTAGCTTCTTTTAATAGTACGGGCATGTTAGCCTGAATATCAATTGCAAAAAGCGCTTTTGCCCTTACAAAATCTAACTTGGTTAAGAAACCATGATATGATAATAAAAGTGGCGTATATGGTCTTAATTCGGTTGTTAAAGCAATTAAAATCTTAATGATCTCTCTGCGTTTATCAAATTCCAAATCGCGAAGTTTATTATTTAGTGTAAAAACTTCTTCTGGTTCTAAATAAACAGTTTGTCCACTTGCAGATTCATCGTGAATAAATCCTTTCAGTTTTCTTTTATTCTCCGCCAAAATGGGAATACAAATTCTTCCATCGCGAACGGTTAAACTTCCATCGGCAACCCAATTTTTGCCAACTGCCATTTTATAAATAGAATCCATTCTTTTACGCACTTCTTGCTCGCCTTTGGCAATTGCTGCAGTAATTTCTTGTAATTCTGATGAAGCATTGGGTTTCATTTTTCCCTTTGGGTCTAAAACAGCTTCTATCTTTTTAAGAATGTCTTTTTCTATTGGTAAATGCTCAAAAAGAGCTTCAAGATTTGGATATATTTCTTTCCGTTCATCAAAAAATCGAAGCACAGAAAACACAGTTTGTAAGGATGCATAAATCTGGAAAAGTTCATCTTCCATCAAATAGGTTCCTTCTACTCTAATTTTATCCGCCAGTATTTTAATATCAAAAAACGTACTGATTTGTAACGGTTCTTGATTTTCTAGAATGCTTTTAAACTCATTGGTTTGACGAAGAAATTTATTTATTTGATCATATTTCGTCATCACCTGCATTTTATTAACCAATGCTTGGCCCATTGTACTTAAACAATGTTGATGAACTAGTTGTCGAACTTCATTAAAACCCAACCGTTCTTGGCAATTTTCTGGATATAACATAACTTAATTAACCGAATAATTGATTGAAGATATGTTTAACGGATTAGTCCCCATTTTAAAGGTCGAATCTAAACGTTTTGGCGGTGGAGCTAACAATGCAGCACCATGTAAGGTGTTTCTACTACTTTCCAATGCAATAACCCTGGTTAAGCTTTCTCTTTCTTTAGTCAAATTTGCGCTAATATTATCATACATTTTTTTCATCACATCTGGATGTTTATAATAATAATCCAAACTTTGATTGTATAAAGCAGAATCTATTCCGAATTTTTGATAAATGCCTTTATATAATGAAGAAATAACTTTTTTAGCGCTATCAACTTGCGGAAAAGATGAAGAATATCCATCTGCTACATGAATATCATGCAATACTTTTTCCATTTTATCTGGCTGAATAATGTCTTTTGGAATACCTGGTTTACAGGCATAAAACAAGGCACAAAGTATAAGGATGACAAAAAATCTTTTCATTATTTATAAAACCTTTCTTATTTCTTAGCCAAATTGCGCTAAGGTTGTTAATTTTACCAAAAATACTGATAAATGAGCATTGCAGATAACTTATTAAAATATAAAAATGAATTAGACCAAGCTGGTGTTAAGTTGGTGGCGGTTTCAAAAAATCATCCGGCAGATGCCGTACTAGAAGCTTATAATGCTGGGCAAAGAGTTTTTGGAGAGAATTTAGTGCAGGAGATGGTAGAAAAACAAACTCAATTACCGCAAGATATAGAATGGCATTTAATTGGTCATTTGCAAAGTAACAAGGTGAAATATATTGCTCCTTTCGTAAAACTGATAGAATCTGTTGATAGTTTTAAATTATTGAAAGAGATTGATAAACAAGCCGCAAAAAACAACAGAATAATTGATTGTTTATTGCAAATTTATATTGCTGATGAGGATACCAAATTTGGTTTAGGGTTTGATGAAGCAATTGAACTTTTACGTTCTGAAGAGTTTGAAACTTTAAAAAATGTTAGAATTGTGGGCTTAATGGGAATTGCTACTAATACCGCACTTGATGGACAAACAACAGCAGAATTTCAAGAATTAAAAGTGCTTTTTGATGGAATAAAATTGAGTTTCTTTAGAAAAGAAGATAGCTTTAAAGAGATTTCTATGGGTATGTCGTCAGATTATAAATTGGCAATTGAACAAGGCAGTACCATGGTAAGAATTGGAAGTAATATATTTGGAAAAAGAGTAATTAAACATTGGAAAGCCTAATGAACATAAATATTAGAGTTGCAGTTAAGGAAGATTGCATAAGATTATTAGAATTAATTAACGAGTTAGCTATTTACGAAAAAGCGCCTGAAGAAGTTACCGTAACATTAGCTGAATTTGTAGATGCAGGTTTTGGACAAAAACCAATTTGGAAAGCTTTTGTTGCTGAAGAAAACGATATTATTTTAGGCTTTGCTTTATTTTACACTAGATACTCAACTTGGAAAGGTTGCCGTTTATACTTAGAAGATTTTATTGTAACCGAAGAAAGCAGAGGAAAAGGAGTTGGCAAATTATTATTTGAAAAAGTAATTGAGGAAGCAAAAAATGGAAATTACAATGGTATGGTTTGGCAGGTATTAGACTGGAATGAGCCGGCTATAAATTTCTACAATAAATATACAGCCGATATTGAAAGTGGTTGGCTAAATGCTTCATTTTCGAAAGAGCAAACAAAAAACTTAGTATGAGAAAATTAGCCTTATTTTTTATTGGGATTTGCATTTTTTTGGCCTGTAGAAATGAAAAAAACAGAGATAATAGCGAAAACATCGTTGCTGCAATTGATACTTTAACATTTAATTACGATTCGGTTAAGGTTTATAGCAAAAACATCATTAAAACTGATGCTAAAACTTCTGATACTACAAAAGCTGTTATAACCCATCCAGTATTTAAAAATGAAATCTTAAATAAGTACATTTTAAGACAAGTTTTTAATTATATAGGTGAAGAAGAAAAAACCACTTCATATCAAGATATTGCAACTAGTTTTGTAAAAGGATATGATGATTTTCACTCACAAAATGCAACCAGCGCTCAAGTTTGGTGGTTATCTATTGAGGTGAACGTGCTTCATCAGACTCACAATTACATCGCTTTGCAATACATAAACTCGGATTATTCTGGCGGTGCTCATCCAAATACCAGTTTTTCTTACCTAAATTATAATCCAAAAACTAATACAGTAATACCATTAGATTCATTGATTGCAGCTAATCAGCGTGAAAAATTAGTAAGCATTGGGGAAGCTATTTTCAGAAAAGATGAAAAATTGACGGCGACAGAATCATTAAGTGGAAAGTATTTTTTCCGAGATGATAAATTTCACTTACCTGAAAACTTTTATGTAAGCAATAAAGGTTTGGTGTTTTTGTATAATCCTTATGAGATTAAACCTTATTCGGAAGGAACAACAGAATTAATCGTCCCATTTTCAGCTTTAAAAGGCATTGCTAAGCCAAATACCATTTTAACAGAAACAAATTAATGCAAGTATTTAAATTCGGAGGAGCTTCTGTAAAAGACGCAGAAGGTGTTAAAAATTTGGCCAAAATTGTGCAGGGCTATCCATCAACTAATTTACTGATTGTTATTTCTGCTATGGGAAAAATGACCAACAAATTAGAGGAATTAACTTGGGCTTATGTTAAAGGCGAGGAAAAAGCACATCAGTTATTTGAAGAAATAAAAACCTATCATTTCGATATTATTTCAACTTTGTTTACTGACCATAAAAACCCTATTTATGATGATGTAGCAAATACATTTGTAGAAATAGAATGGTTGTTGGAAGAAGAAGCAAGCGATAGTGCAGATTATTTATACGATCAAATTGTTTCTATTGGAGAATTGGTTTCTACAAAAATTGTGGCGGCTTATTTAAATTTAATTGGTTGTTTCGCCATCTGGGCTGATGCTAGAAGTTACATTAAAACAGATAATAATTACCGCGATGCAAATGTAATTTGGGATAAAACAGAACAAGAAATTCAGAAACATTTGCCTACTTATCTGGATAGAGGAATTGTAATAACACAGGGTTTTATTGGCGGTACGAGTGAAAACTTCACCAGTACTTTGGGCAGGGAAGGTTCTGATTATTCAGCTGCTATTTTTTGCGCTTGCTTAAATGCAGAATCAATGACGATTTGGAAAGATGTACCTGGCGTTTTAAATGCAGATCCAAAATGGTTTGATGAAACTGAAAAAATACCTCAGTTATCGTATCACGATGCAATAGAACTTACTTATTATGGTGCAACGGTAATCCATCCAAAAACGATAAAACCTATTCAAAATAAAGGAATTCCGCTTTATGTGCGTTCATTTTTACAGCCTGAAGCTGTAGGAACTGCCATCACTGGAGTTGCAACACCTTTACCTGTACCCTCTTTTATTTTCAAAGTAAATCAGGTTTTAATTTCCATATTCCCTAAAGATTTTTCATTCATCATTGAAGAAAACTTAAGTCATATTTTCAATATCTTACATAAAAACAAGGTAAAAGTGAATACTATGCTTAATTCTGCCATCAGTTTTTCGGTAAGTGTAGATAATGATGAGGAAAAAATTAAGCAATTAATAACAGATTTGTCTGAAACCTTTAAAGTGAAATATAACAAAGGATTAGAACTCGTAACTATTCGTTATTACAATCAGCAAACCATTGACAGAGTTATTGTTAACAAGGATGTATTATTGGAAGTAAAAAGCCGACACACTTGTCAAATTGTGATGAAAGATAAAGCGTAAGATTAGCTAAAATGAATGAGAATATTTTAAAAAATGAGATTCAACGCTATATTACTGAGCATATTAATGCCGATGTAAATAAAGTTGCACTATCAAAATCCTTGTTTAAAAATGTAAGTTCGGCAGAATTAGCTGGTCAAATTGCAGCTAAGAAAAAATCCATTCACAAACTTTCCAAATGGTTTAATCAAGATAAGATTTATTACCCGGTTTTACTGTCTATAGAACAATGTTCATCTGAAACCACAGCAGCTTATAAAGCAAATTTAGCCATTGGAAATTCACTAATTGATCTCACAGCAGGATTTGGAGTTGATAGTTACTTTTTTTCAAAAAAAATAGAGAGTATTCATAGCTGTGAAATCAATCCAGAATTATCAGAGATTACAACTCATAATGCTAAGGTTTTAGGTGCAAATAACATAAATTTTGTAGCAGAAGACGGAATTGAATTCCTCAAAAAAAGCAAGCTTAAATTCGATACTATTTACATTGATCCAGCAAGGCGAAGTCATAGTAATAAGGTATTTAAACTTAAGGATTGTACACCAGATGTAACCGAGCATTTAGCGCTATTTTTGGAAAAAGCACAGCGAATAATCATTAAAACTGCGCCATTGCTTGATATTTCTGCTGGTTTAAGTGAATTACAAAATGTGAGTGAAATTCATATTGTAAGTGTAAAAAACGAGTGCAAAGAATTACTTTGGGTAATTGACAAAGATTTTATGGGTGAAACGAAAATTGTTTGTGCAACACTAAATACGACTACAAAAACCTTTTCTTTTCCTATAAGCGATTTACAAATAGCTACTGAAATCGCTAGCTCATCACCTGCTGGATATTTATACGAACCTGATGTTGCATTATTAAAAAGTGGTGCATTTAATTTAATAGCAGAAAGATTTGGCTTAAAAAAATTGCATCAGCAAAGCCAATTGTATTTTAGTGAAGAAATAAAAGCAGATTTTTTAGGCAGAATTTTCGAAATTAAATTGCTCTTAAACTTAAACGAACTAAAAAAGGAAAAAGAGCTAAAAGGAAACGTTATTGTTCGGAATTTCCCTGAAAAAGCGGAGAATTTGGTTAAAAAATATAAAATCGGTTCAAGTCATGATGATTTTATCCTATTTACTCAAACTAATGCTGGCTATTTAGTGATTAAGGCTAAAATCATTCAGCATTATTAAATAAAAAAGCCTTGCGAAATTCGCAAAGCTTATTAAAAAATTTTATGTCAATTCAGATTATACTTTCTTAACATTTACTGCCTGTAATCCTTTTTTACCTTCTGCAGTTTCAAATTCTACTTCATCATTCTCTTTAATACTATCTATTCCTCCTACTACATCCTTAAAGTGAACAAAAATCTCTTTATTGCCATCATAAATAATAAATCCATAACCTTTTTGGCTGTTAAACCATTTTACTTTTCCAGTAATCATAAAATTGTAAATTGTATTGATAATTTTTTAATAGTAACTGATTTAAAGTTAATTACAAAAAAATTGAAATGAAAAAAAATTTAAAATTACTTATTTGGTTGAGGTGTAGTTCTTAGATAAGGTTTTATCACTTTGTGACCTTTCGGAAATTTAGCTGGAATATCTTCTGTTTTAATACTATTCATCACAATTACATCTTCACCATCTTTCCAATCTGCTGGCGTTGCAACGCTATAATTAGCTGTTAACTGCAACGAATCTATCACTCTTAAAACCTCAGTAAAATTTCTTCCTGTAGATGCCGGATAAGTAATCATCAGTTTTACTTTTTTATCTGGAGAAATAACAAATAAAGAGCGAACCGTCATCGTTTCAGAAGCATTTGGATGAATCATATCATACAAGTCAGCAATTTTCTTATCCTGATCTGCAATAATTGGAAAATCTACATTCGTATTTTGAGTTTCATTAATATCGCTAATCCAACCTTTATGCGATTCTGCCGAATCAACACTTAATGCTAAAACTTTAACATTTCGTTTATCAAATTCGGGCTTTAAAGATGCTGTACGACCTAATTCAGTGGTACAAACTGGCGTGTAATCTGCTGGATGTGAAAATAAAACGCCCCAACTATCACCTAAATATTCGTAAAAATCTATTTCACCAATAGATGTTGTTGCCTTAAAATTCGGTGCTGTATCTCCTAGTCTTAAACTCATGTTCAATTGTTTTTAATTAATAAAATGATATAATAATTGAAGTTACAAAAAGTCTATTAGAACAGTAGATTATTTTGTGTAATAAAATTTATGCGTGACAAATCACTTCCTAAATGTTTATTAAATTCTTGAATAGTGTAATCGGCAATCAATGGTGTATTTGCTTCATCGTGCTGGTGCAAAAAGAAATACACACTTTGCAAACCATGATCTAACCAATGTTTAATTCTTATCACCCATTCATCTACCCTAGCTTTATCAGAATCTAAATATTTACCACCGTTTCCTACAAATCGGATAAAAGCTTCAGGTGTTGGCAATTCCATATGTAAACAATCTCTTCGCCCGCTAGCATCAGTAATTGCTGCTCCTTTTTTCAGTTTTGCAAGCATCGAAAACAACTGTTTCTTTGCATCCCCAACAAACCAATCCTTATGCCGAACCTCTACAAAAACTTGTAAATCTTTTGGTAACTTTTCAAGATATTTCTCTAAAATATCAATGTTATTTGGCCCAAAATTATCGCTAACCTGTAAAAAGCAAGGGCCTAGATATTCGCCAAAGGCAGAAATTGCTTTAATATATTCATCAGTCAAAAAATCTGCATCCTTTAACCTTTTGATATGTGTTATTGTTCTAGAAAATTTAGGGCAAAATATAAAATCACCTTTGGTATTTACGACAACTTGCTCTTTCCATTTTAAAATTTGTTCTTCTTTCGGAATACTATAAAAAACTGCATTCAATTCAATCGAATTAAAATGTTTTACATATTCACTTAAAAAATCTGCTTCTTTGGTTTTCTTCGGATAAATAAGATCTTTCCATTCCTTCCTCCCCCATTTAGCGCAACCAACATAATATAATGGTTTTGCTGAAGGTTTCAAATTCTGTAAGATAATAGCAGTTTGCTCACCATCTGGCGGCAACGTAAAATCAATGGTATTAATTTCTGCTTCGGTAACTCTTCCAAATTCCATCTTAAATCTTTTATAATTAAAAACCCCGAAACTTACTAAAAGTTCGGGGTTTCAAATTTAATATTTTGGGAATATTAATACACTTTAATCATAAAAACATAATCTTGCATTTTCTCTACCTGCTTGTTACGTTTCAAACCTTGCAATTGACTTCTTTTTCCGTAAGGAATTCTTTTACTCAACGAATCCTGTGGAATAGAATTAACAGCTTCTACAATATATCTCGATTTTACTGCAAATGCAGCACCATCTGTTTTGTTTTCTTTACCGTTAATTACACCAACAATATTACCAGCATTATCTAACAACGGGCCGCCACTATTACCTGGATTTACTGGAATAGCAACTTGATAAGCCAATGTATCGCCATTTAAACCTGTTTTAGAACTGATATAACCATCACCTAAAACAACATCATCTTTTGGATAACCTAATGTATATACAATTTCACCAATACCAGCGCCAGCTTTTTTGATACTGTATGGAAGTGTACCCAAATGATCAAAAGAAGAATCATTTATTTTTAAAATCGCAATATCATTAATTGGATCAGTGTAAAATCTTTTTGCTTTAAATGAAACTCCTCTACTATTTTGAACATAGATAGAATCTGCATCTTTAATTACATGATAATTGGTTAAAATGTAACCATTGCTAGAAATTGCAAATCCAGAACCACCAAATTTAGCAGGAGCTATATTAGTGTTCTGTACTTTAGTATTAATATTTCTAATTAAATTATTCTGAGAACGTTTAATCTGACTAACTTCTCTATTTAATGCTTCAAAACTACCATCTTGTTTAGATTGGTTTTGTATAGAATACAACATCACCATGGCTAAAATTAAAAATGAAGCTGCAATTGCAATAGCAGATCTATTATTACGCCAAATTCTTACAATTTTAGATGAATGCGGTTTTACTTTCGCACTTATTGCAGCAACATCAAGTTGATTATGAGCAGCATCCATTTGTTCCTTTAACAATAAAATGTCAGCATATTGCTTCATCGATTCTAAAAAAACCTTATGTGCAACTACTTTATGATCAACAATTGGGTCATTATTTCTCAATTGCTCAAAAGCCTTTTGCTCATCAGCAGTAAGTTTACCATTTAGGTAATCCTCAATAATCCCTTCTAATTCTATCTCGTTTCTCATTTTATGATTGAAAAAATAACTTCTTTAATCTTTGTAAACACTTATATTTCTGTGTTTTAGCATTGTCTGTATTGGTATAACCAAATTTCTCACAAATATCTTGCATAGATAAACTATGTATGTAAAAATCTTGAATAATGGTTTTACAAGGTTCGCCTAAACTTTCTAAGGCTACTTTCATCTTATCAAACTGCATATCCTTTTCTTCATGCTGTTCAACATCTTCATCAACAGCTAAAACATCTTCAAAGTCGGCTATGTTATTCGTTTTTTTGCTATGCTGTGTAAGTTTTTTTAACCAAATGCGTCGACTAACCGAATACAAATATGTCTTTAACTTACTGCTGAGCTCAAAATTTCCGCCTTTAATTTTGTTATATAAAACAATAATAGCTTCCTGATATACATCTTTTGCATCATCCTCACTACCATTATTTGTTAAAATAAATTGTAAAACCATCGGATAATACCCCGCATACAACTTATTTAGCGCTTCTTCTGAGTTGTTAAGTATACCTAATACTACCTCTCTATCTGTTGGAACTGAACTGCTTAACTTAATACTCACCAATTAATACATTTAAACGTGAATGGTAACCCAATGATAGACAAAAAAAATATTTTTTGCTGAAAAATGACAATGCTTACGCTAAAATTTTCTTAATTAGAAAAGCAAAAGCTGTAACATTTATTAAAGTTAGTCCTGCTATACGCTCTTATTTCCCTAAGCTTTCAGCTAAGGTTCAATACCGCTTCTATCAGGTTTATAACACAATTTTGCTGCAAAAAACTTACACCCGTTAATACCAAAAACAAACAATAGTAACCCCAAAAAATAAAAAATATATTTTCGATTTTTCAAGGTCACCTTTCTATTTTTTATGCATTAAGTGTAAATCCATTTAATAACCTAAAATTAAAAAAGAAACATGAAAAACTTATTTAAATTTGGCTTTTTAGCCTTTGCAATTGCAACATCATTAACGGCATGTGGTCTTTTTGGTTCAGATCCAAAAACACCTGTAATTGACAGCACAAAAATAGACACTTCGAAGATAGATACTTCTAGTGTCGATTCTAAAATGCTCGATTCAAATAAAATAAATGTCGATTCAACGAAGATTAAGCACTAAATAAAAAATAATTAACTTTTTTTCACATTTGCGGGTTACCTTTTTAACTTTGCAGTATTAACATGTAAATTAATTAATTATTTAAACAGAAAATTAAAATGAAAAACTTATTCAAATTTGGCTTTTTAGCTTTAGCATTATCTTTAGGTGTAGCTGCTTGTAATTCAGAGAAAAAAGCAGAAGCTACTGATTCAACTGCTGTTGATTCAGCTGCTGCAACTGTAGATTCAGCTGCTAAAACTGTTGATTCAGCTGCTGCAAAAGTTGATTCTGCTGCTACTAAAGTTGATTCTGCTGCTAAACACTAGTCAGTAGTTAAATCTTATAAAAAGGTTCTAGCAAATTTGTTAGAACCTTTTTTGATTCTAGGCATTTTATCAGCTTTTAGCTATCATAAATGCCTGATAAATGTTACCTTTGCGGCTGAATCAATTTCCTCATTCAAATGAATTTATCTCCGCTTCAAGCCATTTCTCCTGTAGATGGTCGTTATAGAAAAACCACTGCAAAACTTGCTGATTATTTTTCTGAATATGCTTTAATAAAATATCGTGTTTTTGTAGAGATCGAATATTTTATAGCATTGTGTGAAGCGAAAATACCAGGATTAGAAAAATTTGATACTGCACTTTATCCAAAACTTAGAACCATTCATCAAAACTTTAATGATGTTGATGCACAACAAGTAAAAGATACCGAAAGCATTACCAATCATGATGTGAAAGCGGTGGAATATTTCATTAAAACAAAATTTGACGAACTTAACTTACAACCTTATAAAGAATTTATCCATTTTGGTTTAACCTCTCAAGATATAAATAACACTGCAATACCTTATACTTTTAAACTTGCGTTAGAAGAAAGTTATTATCCAGCCATTACAGAACTCATTGAAAAGATAAATGGATTGGCGCAAGAATGGGCTGACATTCCTTTGTTAGCACACACACATGGACAACCTGCTTCTCCAACCAAATTGGGTAAAGAATTTATGGTTTTTGCAGAACGTTTGAATATCCAATTACAAAATTTAAAAAACATTCCTAACAGTGCTAAATTTGGCGGAGCAACAGGAAATTTCAATGCACATCATATCGCCTACCCCAAAATTAACTGGGTTGATTTTTCAAACAACTTCGTGAACGAAGTTTTAGGTTTAAATCGTGCTCAGTATACCACTCAAATAGAACATTATGATCAGTTTGCAGCACAATGTGATGCTTTAAAACGAATTAACAATATTATCATCGATTTAGATAGAGACATTTGGGCTTATATTTCTAAAAATTATTTCAAACAAAAAATTAAAGAAGGTGAAGTTGGTTCATCGGCCATGCCACATAAAGTAAATCCTATTGATTTTGAAAATGCAGAGGGAAATGCTGGATTGGCAAACGCTTTATTTGAATTTTTTGCTGCTAAATTACCTATTTCACGGTTACAAAGAGATTTAACAGATTCGACTGTTTTAAGAAATGTAGGTGTTCCTGTGGCACACACTATTATTGCCATCAGTTCTACTTTAAAAGGATTGAACAAAATTATTCTTAACAATGAGGCAATCGCGGCAGATTTAGAAAATAACTGGGCTGTTGTTGCTGAAGCTATTCAAACAGTATTAAGACGCGAAGCTTATCCGAATCCATACGAAGCTTTAAAAGCATTAACACGTACTAATCAGAAGATTACTGCACAAACTATGTCTGCATTTATTGATGAATTGGATGTAAACGATAATATTAAAGCAGAATTAAAACAGATTACACCATTTAATTATACAGGGATATTCTAGTTTAGAAGAAGGGAATAGGAAATGGGTAATAGACGAGATGCTAAGTATTATATCCATTTCTTATTCTCTATTTTCTATTTCCAATAAAACGTCATGCTAATCAAAATGACCTAAAATAGACATCTACTATCTATTATTTAGAATTAGAATTAATTATTTTTGTAGCATAAAATTAAAGACATGACTATTAACGTATATACAGAGCAAACACCAAATCCTGCTACCATGAAGTTTATGGTTAATAAACTTTTAATTAATGGTAGTGAAGATTTTGCAACGAAAGAAAGTGCTGAGCACTCTCCTTTTGCTAAAGAATTGTTCAAATTTAACTTTGTAAGTGGTGTATTTTTTGCAAGCAACTTTGTAACGATTACTAAAACTGAAGATGCAGAATGGGGTGATATTGAGGCAATTTTAAAAGAGTTTGTTAAAGGTGCTGTAGAATCTGAACTTAAGATAAAAGAAAATACAAGTGAAGAAACTCCTGCTTTTGAAGGAAGTGAACTAGAAATTAAAATTCAGCAAATACTACATGATTATGTGCGCCCAGCGGTTGAACAAGACGGTGGAGCGATTAGTTACAAATCATTTGATGAAGGTGTGGTAACTGTAGAATTAAGAGGTTCTTGCAGCGGTTGTCCATCATCTACTATTACATTAAAATCTGGCATTCAGAATTTATTACAACGTATGGTGCCTGAGGTTAAAGAAGTAGTTTCTGAAGCGTTATAACCCCAAACCCCTAAAGGGGCTTTATATCATTATAAAAAAAGTCCCGACATTATGTCTGGGACTTTTTTGTTTACATTTTACTTTGAATTTCTTTCCTTAACGTATTTGCCCAATCTGTTAGTGATTTTTTCTCATCAGCTGTAAGTTTAGCTGTGTTATGCATTAGTGTATACGACTTTAAAGGCATTTCGTCAACTATTTGCTCGGTTACTTCTTCTAATTTATGATCTTGTTTCTTTAAGGTGTAAGCTCCAAATTCTGAAAAATTAAGTTTGCGCTTTCCTTCTTTAATATGGTCATTCATCCACCATGCAACTGGCTGAATGTTGATGTACCAAGGATAAATTGTAGTATTTGAATGGCAATCATAACACGCTTTTTGCAAAATCCCTGTAATATTTTGTGGAATAATGTAAGCTTTATCAATTGATTGTATTTGTTCGGTTGTTGTTATGTTTTTTGTAGGTCTAAATAATTGGATTACAATTAACAAGGCCAATAGTGCATAAACGATTTTCTTTACCATAAATAAATTTCTTTAAGAACTGATTATAAAGCTACTAGTTTTTAATGAAAATACTTTTTGATGGTTGTTAAAATTTCATCGGTTACTTTGCCGTTAGTTGCTAGAATTTCTCTGGTTTCTAGAAATTCATCTCCGCCAGCAAAATTCATAATCTTACCACCTGCTTGTTGCACTAGATATGCTCCAGCAGCAACATCGTAAGAGTTTAGGTTATATTCGAAATAGGCATCAAATCTGCCGCAGGCTACATAAGCAAGATCAACTGCTGCAGAGCCAATACGCCTTAACCCATGACATTTCTGCATCATCTCGGTAAAAAGCTGAATGTATTGTGGTTGTTTATCAAATTGATAATAAGGAAATCCAGTAGCTAATAAAGATTGAGATAGATTTGCATTTGCTGAAACACGAATTTCTTTATTATTTAAATACGCTGCGCCACCTTTAAACGTGAAGAACATTTCTCCTCTATTCACTTCATATACTACACCAATTACGGGTTTGTCTTCTTCGTATAGCGCAATGCTGATAGAATATGTTGGTATACCGTGAATAAAATTTGTAGTTCCATCTAAAGGGTCGATAATCCAAGTGTAGGTTTTGCCTTTGGTGTTAACGGTTTCTTCTTCGGTAATGAAGCCAGCATCTGGTATCAACTTTGTTAAATTCTTTACTAGAAGTTTTTCCGCATTTTTATCTACGTAAGAAACTAAGTCGTTTAAGCCTTTGTATTCAATTGCATTTGCATCAAAAGCCATTGCTTCTTTGCGAATAAAATTACCCGTTAAGCGTGTGATGGCGATAACCTTTGAGCATAATAATTCGTAATTCATCATTTAGTAATTCGCGTGTTTCTCTTTGTTTTTAATAGAATAAATCACCAATAATAATCCTGCGATAAATAAGAGGGAAGAAATTAGCTCTGCTTGCGTAAATGGAATACCTGCAACTGTATATTTTGAGTTTACACGAATTAATTCGATGAAAAATCTTTCTACTCCGTTTAGCATTAAATAAATACCGAACATCATACCTGGTAATTTAATTCGGGTACGAATTTTCCATAGGATTAAGAAGAGTATAAAGGCTATTATAACTTCGTAAATTGGTGTTGGATAAACTGGTTGAGCTAATTCGTTGCAGTATTTACCAATGCAACCTGCGATGTGATTACCTTCGTTAGCTACGTTATTTGGATAGGTATATGCCCATAACCAATCTGGTAACCATGTAAATGGCTTAGGATTTAGGTTTGGAATTCCCCAATCTCCATCTCCTGATAAATGACAGCCAATACGACCTATGCTATACGCTAACATCATTCCTGGTCCACCAACATCTAGCATGTGCAAGGGTTTTATTCCGTTTTTACGGGCAATGTAAATTACTGCTGCACCGCCGCAAATTAATCCTCCGTAAAATGTTAATCCACTAAAAGATAGCAGCCCGCCAATTGGATCTTTTATAAAGCTATCCCAATGTTCTAGGTTATCGAAAATCTTTGCACCTAAGAAGCCCCAAACTGCTGCCCAAACAATCATATTGCTCATCAATTCATATGGATGAACGGTAACTTCTACCGTTTTTGGTTTGGATAATTTTACTTTGTCTTTTTCTTTATGTGCCCAATAAGCAAACAAAGCCGCTAATGCTAGTCCGCCTAAAAGGTTTCCTTTTGTTGAAAGTAGAACTGTTTGTGCATCGCTTACAAATAGTTTATAATTTAAGAGTGCATAAATTAGTTTGTACCCTATTAGAAAGCCAAAAAAGGCATTTGAAACAAGTTCTAGTGTAGAGGCTGGTTCGCCAATTACTACATTTCTTTTTGTTGGATGCAGAATGCCTAATGCTTCTTTACGTTTCAGTTCTTTTGTGAAAGCCCAATAGCCTCCTACAAAAGCTAGTGCTACAAAAACACCAAATGTGTTGAATGGAAGTGGCACATCGATGCCAAAAAGATAGGATAGGAAGTGTGAAACGGTAGGAAACATAATTCTTAGTTTAAGCGAAGATAGGAAAGAAACTTTAAAGACCGAAAGCCCAATGTCGGAAAGTCAGGAGTTAATATCTTCGGACTTTCGGGTTAACAACTTTCGTACTCTATTATCGCCATTCGCCGTACAAAATAAAGGCGCTCCAGTAGAATGGATGTACAAACTTTGGATTTTGACTAAGCGTTTCTTGTGCCTTTCTTAATGCCTGTGCTTTTGGCATATTTTTGAGGTTTTGATAGAATGAACTCATTAAAAGACTGGTTGCTTCATCATCTACAGACCATAAGGAGGCAACGACAGATTTTACTCCGTTTACCAAAAAAGAATTGGCTGGAGAAATGTACCAGCCTTTATTTACGCTTAATGACACAGCGGTTTCGCAAGCAGATAGGGTGACTAAATCGCAATCTTCTATGTCTAAACCTTTTATTTCTTGGATGGTTAGTTTACCATCGTTAGTTGTTGATTTGGCGAATTTTAGGAATGTTTTAGAGAAATCGTTGTAATCTAAAATACCGTGAGTTGCAAAGTGAACGATTTTATTTGAGGTTAGGCTTTTTTTGGCCATGTCTTCGGTTGCTAGATCGCCAACATAAATGGTGCCCGAAGTCATGATTTTATTAATTTCCTTTACTTCTTTTTCTGCATTTGGCAAGCTGTGATCTGGGTTTCCGTAGGCGACAAAGCTCGAATTTTTAACTGAATCGGGTTGTACATTACTGAATACATCTAATCTGTTGGTGTAAAAAATCGCATAATCTTCTACTAAATATCTGAATGTTCCTTTCTCGTCTTTTTTACCAATTGCTTGGAATGGGATGCTGCTTAGTTCGCCATTGTTAATGATACAGAGTTGTTTTTTTCCTGCGATATCGCTTAAAATAGGATCGATAAGTACTTGATATAAATTTGATCCAGTTTCTGCAACGGAACGTGATGATTGAACGGTATTGGTGATTTTAGCTCCGCGTAAATTTAATGGTGCTGCATTTTTATCTTTAAACGGTTGTTTAAGAACTGCGCTGAAATCGCTAATGTTTGAAGAAAGATCTGCTCCAGAAATTGGTATTAACTTGGCTTTTGTACCTTCTTTAGTTAGTGTGAAAATGATTAACTGATTTTCTCTGACTACATATAATAAAACTGCTACATCTTCTGGAATTTTACTTTTATACTTTTTTAAATCTTCTGGGTTTACGTTTTTTACAAAGTTTTCTTGCAAATCTGGATAAGCTTTTACCATGCTATCTACAAAATTGAGCAATTGAACTTGTGCTATTTGTTGTACTTTTTGTAAAGAATTGATTTTCTCTTTGTTCTGTTCATCCGCTGGTTTTGCTTTTTCTTTTGCTAAATTTTCTTCAACCGAATTTACTTTATTTGCGAGCTGATTTTGTTGCTGTAAGGCTGTGGCTTTTTCTACATTATTAGTTTTAACCTCTATTTGCCCCATTTTTTCTTTAATAGCCTGAATGTTACTTCTGCTGGTGTATTCTAAAGCTTCATCGGTTTTACCTGCTTTAATTAAGGTAGAAATTAAGGTGTTGTAAAGATTTACTTTCTTTTCATCGGAAGTGAAGATTTTTTTAGCTGCAGCACCACCGAAAATATTTTTACCCGTTTGCTCTACACTATTTACTGCTTGTTTAAAATAGTTGGCTGCAGAATCTAATTTATTTTGATTATAAAACATTAGTCCGCGGTTATACAATGCTTCCCATAAATTTTTAGCCTCTCCTACTCGAATTGAATTTACAATGGCTTCATCGAAATATTTGGCAGCCTCATCTTCTTTTTTCATCGCCAAAGACACTTTCCCTAAGTATAATGAGGATTCAATTAGCTGGCTGTTTTCTTTAGTAGATTTAGCATATTGATAAGAATTCTGCAAGTTTGTTATCGCATTAGGGTAATCTTTTTTATCGTAAAACAATTTACCAAGCACCATTGTAGCACTAGATTTTGATCTAACTGCATTCTTTTCACTGCTAAATTTCAATGCTAAGGCTAGGTTCTTTTCAGCTTCTGGATAGTTTTTCTGATGATAATAGACTTCTCCAATATTGGTAATTACTAGTAATTTACTGTCGGTAATTACGGTTTGATTTGCAATAATCGCGTTAGCCTGATTAAAATAATTTAATGCTTGTGGATAATCTGCTTGATAGAAATATATTGTACCGATATTATTTAAGGAAGTGAAACGGCTTTCGGGTGATTTTTCTGCTTTGAAAATACTATCAGCTGTGCTATAATTTTTAATTGCGTTAATATTATCGGATAAACGGTTGTAATAATTACCTAAAAGGATGTGAGTATTGGCAATTTGATATGAATTACCGAGCTGTTTGTAAATTTTAAAGCAGCTATCTAACATCGTTTTGGATGTTGAAAACTGCCCTTTTAATTGGTAAAGATCGGATAGAGAAGAAAGTGCATCGGCTTTGCCACCGTAATTATTGGTGGTTTTTGAAATATCGAGTGCTTGCTGCATCGCAATTTCTGCTTCGATAAACTTACCTAAGGATACATTTACCGAACCGATAGCAATTGAAATATTGGCTACTTCTGCTTTTTCGTCAATTTCCTTATAAATGGCTAATGCTTGTTCGTATTTTAAAATTGCATCGGTTAAGTTGAGCTTGGTGTACGCTGCATCTGCTAGTTTTTGATAGGTAATTGCCTGCTCTCTTTTACCATTTATCTCTTTGCTTAATACCAATGCCTGATTAAAATATTTCTCTGCGCTTTCATATTTCTTTTCACGAGTATCTAAATTCCCTAAGTTTAGGAGGCAATACAAAACCTGATCTTTTATTCCAATTTCCTTATATAAATCGTACGCTAATTGATAATATTTCCTTGATTGTGGCATATCATCGGTATAGGTAGCTCCTGCAATATTGTATAATTGTTTAGCCATTTCTTGTTTTAAACCTAGGGTTTTTAGGCTTTCATAAGCGCTTAAAAAGTAGGCAACAGCTTTAGGAACATTTTTATCTGAGAGGTAAATATCTCCAATGGAGCCATCAATTTCTGCTAATTTATCTTTGAGGTTTGCTTTTGTGTAGCAGAATTTTGCGCTATCTAATGCTGCAATTGCCTTTAGTTTATCGCCTATTTCTATATAAAGACTACCCAATTTTGAATAGGAATAACCCATTCCTTCAAAGTTATTTCCTTTTCTTCTGTATAAAATAGATTGTTGATGTGCGTTAACTGCATCTTTAAATTTCCCTAAACTAAAGTAAGATTGTCCGATTTGCGAGTAACTATATCCTGCTTTGTTCCAATCGGCATTTTTTAATTGTATCGCTAAAGCTTCGTTAGCGTTGCTGATATTTTTATCGTACTGCCCCATTTTACTCAACGCGTATGCTTTGCTATTTAAGGCATACGATTGCTTTGCAGACTGATTCATTCTTTTGTAAGCCACAATTAATGAATCATATAATGGAATAGAACCTTCGTAATTATTTTGTGTAGTTTCAATATCTGCAACATTCTCTCTGGCCAAAGCCGATTGTACTTTGCTTGAAAAATCTTCTAGCAAATTGTACTGGTCTGCAGATTTTTGATAAAAGGTTTTCGCTTCATTTAAATCGCCTTTTCTTTTGAGTGAAAAACCATAATAGCCATAATGTTGAGCTATTAATTCTTTATACAGATTTCCTTCCATTTGTGATTTAAGCTCTGCAAAATCTGTCGTTAATTCTTTGTATGTTTTTTCTGAAGCCACGAAATCAGTCAGCATAATTTCGATGTAAATACGCTTTAGTTTCAGTTTGATATAAAACTCCCAGTATTTTGATTGTTTAAATAGGTCTATTGCTTTGTTTACATGAACAATTGCTTGTGCATATTGCTGTTTATCTTGTAAAATTTGCGCTGCGATGTAATAGTAAAAACCAAGTCCAGAAGTATCGTTTAAGGAAGTTCCTGCTTTTTCTACTTCTTTTAGTAAGGCATCTGCTTCTGCGGCTTTGCCATCTATTGCTAAGTCATTCGCAATAATTGACCACGATTTTAAGTACTCGTCTTTTACAATTGTAATTCTATTTACGGTTAAAAATTTATCGTACTTTATTTTATTGGTTGCATAATAACGAACAGAATCTAATACTTCCTGATTATTTAGTGGTGCTTTATTGACTACCCATGTGGCAAAAACTTCTGCAATTTTGTATTGGTTGCCCACATATTTACCAGGATAAGATTTTACAAACTTTAAAAATGCAATAATATCTGCCTTAGTCGTTTTAGACATTACTTCTAAGGTTGTTTTACCCGCGTATCTTCCCTCAGGCATTTTCACTCTTAAACTGGTAAAGCTTTCATCATCTTTTACCCTATCGTAAATTTCCTTGATATCGGCTATGCTTTTAATGAGAATAGAATCTTCTAATGCTTTAGAATCCTTTGTTAATATTTGTTTAAGACTATATAATGGGGTTTTACTTACGTCTGTAAAAGTGATTTGCATTAAAGCTAAATCGTAAAAGAGGCTGTTATAATTGTTTATTGGGAGATTAATTTCTAGTACGAGATAATCGCCAATGGCTACTTTTTCATCGGTAATAGTTGGCTTGTAAAGAGTAGTTTTGGCGATAATGGTATCTCCCATAATTCTAACTATGGTACTAAAACCCAATTCTTTTTGAGAACGATTTGGTTTTTCATTTGAATGAACTCCGTAAACTTTGCCTTGCTGACCTATTTTAACACCAAGTTTTCCACCTTCGTAGATAAATACATAGCAGCTATCGCCTTGGCCGTAATAGGTATTTGAAACTTTAAAGTTTAAGTTTTTTGGGAAGAGCTTTTGGTTTTGAGCTTTCGCAGAAAAGGAGAATAATGCGATGAAGATTATTCCTGTCCATTTTTGCAGTATTGAGAACGTTAAGTTTTTCATAACGTATTTTTTGTGAGCGATTTACACACAATAATACATTATAAAACTTAAGGGTATATACCCACAATTGGGTATTTTATAGAAGGGAAATGCTATTTAATGTACTAAAACTTCTTCGGCTTCGATTACTTCGACTTCACCATCTGCTAAAAGCTCTACAAGTTTTACGTTTTTAAGTTCGTTTACCATTACAGGATCGTATTTAGCTCTAACTTTTACATAGTTTTTGGTAAAGCCATGCATAAAGCCATTTTTCTGATCGTCTTCAAATAGCACCTGCCCTGTTGAACCAATTTGAGATTGATAAAATGCTCTTCTTTTTTTATCGGATAGGATATGCAACATTTTATTTCTATCAAAACGAGTACTTCCTGCAACTTTACCTTTCATTTCTGCAGCTTCAGTTTGTTCACGCTCCGAATAAGTAAATACATGTAGATAAGAAATATCTAATTCGTTTAAAAACTGATAGGTATCTAGAAAGTCGTCATGTGTTTCGCCTGGAAAACCAACAATTACATCCACTCCTATGCAGCAATTGGGCATTACCGCTTTAATTTTAGCTACACGTTCGGTATATAATTCGCGTTGGTAGCGTCTTTTCATCAAGCCTAATATTTTATTAGAACCTGATTGCAATGGAATGTGGAAATGTGGTACAAAACGTTTTGAAGTAGCAACAAACTCAATGATTTCATTGCTCAATAAGTTTGGTTCTATGGAAGAAATACGAATACGTTCAATTCCCTCTACTTCATCTAATGCTTTAACTAAATCGAAGAATTTATCTTCTCTTTGTCCATCACGAATACCAAAATCACCTAAGTTTACACCTGTTAACACGATTTCTTTTACTCCACTTTGTGCAATTTGTGTAGCACGATTTACTACGTTTTCTATGGTATCGCTTCTACTTCCACCACGAGCCAAAGGAATAGTGCAATAGGTACAAGGATAATCGCAACCATCTTGCACTTTTAAAAAGGTACGCGTTCTATCGCCTATTGAATAGGCAGCAATAAAATTATGATTTACTTTTTCTATGTTTTGCTGATGAACAACTGCTTTAGGATTTTTAGTCAGATCAGAAATAAATTCTACAATTCTGAATTTTTCAGCAGCGCCTAAAACCATGTCTACGCCTTCTATTTCGGCAATTTCTGTTGGTTTTAATTGTGCATAGCAACCTACAATGGTTACATAAGCATTTGGAGAATATTTAAGTGCTTCCTTAACTACTTTCCTGCATTTTTTGTCTGCGTGTTCGGTTACCGAGCAGGTATTGATTACATATACATCTGCTGCATCAGTAAATTCTACTACGGAGTAACCTGCATCGGTAAACAAACGACCAATGGTTGAGGTTTCTGAGAAGTTTAGCTTACAGCCAAGTGTATAAAATGCAACTTTTTTCATCGAGGTTGCAAAGATAACAATTAGATATGAGTATTGAGATATGAGATGTTAGACTTGGCCCTAACCTTACATCTGGCTAACAAATGAACTAATGACACTAATGAACCAATGAGCTATTCTTCGTTCCAGCGATAGCTTTCATGTTCTAAATCTGCTAAATCTATTACTCGATTAACTACTGTTTGTGCTACTTCTTCGATGGTTTTAGGTAAGCTATAAAATGATGGGTTTGCAGGGCAGATAATTCCTCCAGCTTCTGTTACTACTTTAAGGTTGTTGATGTGGATTAAACTAAAGGGTGTATCTCTAACTACGGCGATTAATTTACGGCGTTCTTTTAATATTACATCCGCTGCTCTTGAGATTAAATCGTTAGATATGCCATGGGCGATGCGACCTAATGTGCCCATTGAACATGGAATGATAATCATGGTGTCGAATTTTGCAGAACCTGATGCGAATGGTGCATTGAAATCCATTTTATGATAAAAGGTAAAGGGGTAGTTATCGTATTCTTCGTTACCTAACTCGAAACGCCAAACTTCTTTTGCGTTATCTGACATTACTACGCCTACTTTTTCTATTTGAGATGATAGTTTTAGTAGGTTATCTAGTAAGAGTTTGGCGTAGATGGAGCCGCTGGCTCCGGTAATTGCAACAATGATTTTTTTCTTTTTGATCATAATGTAAGGTAAAGATACGAAGTAATCTTCTATTCATTAATTTCATATTGTCACCCTGAGTTTGTCGAAGGATTTTTTAGCTCGCTGCCGTTATGACCCGTTCGTTTTTAGATTGTTGTTTTCGGTTCACCGCCACCGATGGCTCTTTCGTTTTTCATGAGTGTTTATTTTAGGGGTATTCAAGAATGCTTCGCAGTATCTCTTGATAGAAAAGAAACAAAAGATCAAGGCTTAGTATCATCTCTCGGATTAAGCTATCAAAACTTTTAGGGCAACAAGCAGCAGGTTCGATGAAGGATCGAAAGGCTCATTGTTTTGGATAGTGGTTTTTGAAAGTATTTGCACAAGTTTTAATGCTTTCTCCTTCGGGATGCTACAAGGCCAGTCCTCGTTCTTGGTGATGGGTTGTGGTTTGGGTGAGGCTGCAAGTTGCAGGCTGGAGAAATCTTTCAGCAGAAGCAAGAAGTCTTAGTAGCAATGCAAGAAGTCTCAGTAACAATGCAAGAAGTCTCAACAACAATGCAAGAAGTCTTGCTAACAATGCAAGAAGTCTTAGTAGCAATGCAAAAAGTCTAGGTAACAATGCAAGAAGTCTCAACAACAATGCAAGAAGTCTTGGCAACAATGCAGGAAGTCTTGGTAACAATGGAAGAAGTCTTGGTAACAATGGAAGAAGTCTCGGTAACAATGCATGAAGTCTTTTGGCAGGTTGAAGAAACCATCCCACTTTTTCCCAAAGGGATGGCTTTGGTACAGGCACCCCGCCAAAGATGGGGAATTGCAAGATGAGGAATTGCGTAATTTGTTACAGGCTTTGGTTAGCTAAACCCGATAGACGCGAATGCCATTTTTCATGGCAGTAGCAAATAGCGGGACGGAACCTGAGTTAAGAGTACTGAAATTGCTTTTCAAATAATGATTAGGTACTGATTGTTGACAACTGGGTTTCTTGAGGAGGAAAGAACGAGCTACAAACTAGCACTAGTATAGGGTGTTAAGGGTTTGGATGTTTGGAGATTCTTCGCTTTGCTCTGAATGACAAAACATATATGGAGGAGGCTGTCGCAGTCGGTGAAGAACCTCCTTCGCAATGACGTGGCGTGTATATAAGGTGCTTAAAAAAGGTGTGAAATAAAAAAGGGCCAAGAATAAATTCTTGACCCTACATCTACCTATGAAAAACATACCCCCGAAAGGGTAAGCTCAAATGTAACTAATTTTATAAACAAACGAAAGTTTATACCTGCTTTTTTTTATTATAGTGTGATTGTGACACAATTAATATTTAAATATGAGTTTAAAGGCATTTTAAGCATATTAAAACAAATATTTTGTGCTTAAAAAGTTAGAACTTTGACTATCGATAATTTCATTTAATAAGTGTTTATTATTATCGTTTAGTTTTGTTGCAACTAATGAGCGAATTGAGAATGAACGCAGGGCATCTACTACTGACAAAGTTCCTTCGGCGCTATCTTTTCTTCCTGTAAAAGGAAAAACATCTGGTCCGCGTTGGCATTGGCAGTTGATGTTTACTCGGCTCACTTGGTTAACTAGTGGATCTATTAATGCGGCTACTTCTTGTTCATCGTTACTAAAAATACTTACTTGCTGACCGTGAGTGGATTCGATTAGGTATTGTATTGTTTCTTCTAAATCATCGAAAGGTACAATGGGTACAACTGGTCCAAATTGCTCTTCGGTATATAGTTTCATTTTAGCGTTAACTGGATAAACAATTGCTGGATATACAAATGATTCGTTGGTTGCACCTCCATTTTCGTTTATGATTTTTGCGCCTTTTGCTATCGCATCATCCAAACATTCTTTTAAATACGCTGGTTTATGAGGCTCAGGAAGTGGTGTTAATGAAACTCCATCTACCCAAGGCATACCAAATTTTAGTTTGTTAACTGATTCGGAAAGTTGTTTTAAAAATTCATCGGCTAAGCTACGGTGTACAAAAATGATTTTTAATGCCGTACATCTTTGTCCGTTGAAAGAAAGTGAACCCAAAACGGTTTCTTGTACTGCAAGTTTCAAATCGGCCTTTGCTGTAATAATTGCTGCATTTTTAGCATCTAAACCTAAAATAGCACGTAAACGATTTACTTTAGGGTGCATTTTTTTTAACTCGTTGGCTACTTTACTTGAACCAATTAATGTTAGGACATTTATTTTTCCAGATTCCATTAAGCCTGGAATGATTTTATTGCCACGCCCGTAAATGGTATTCACTACGCCTTTTGGAAAACAATCTCTAAATGCTTCTAACAAGGGATAAAACAATAATGTACCGTGTTTAGGTGGTTTAAATAAAATGGTATTCCCCATGATTAACGCTGGGATTAACGTTGTAAAAGTTTCATTTAATGGGTAATTAAAAGGTCCCATACATAAAACTACGCCCAGTGGTGAGCGACGAATTTGTGCAACGATGCCTTGCTCCATTGTGAAACCCGCTGATTGACGATCTAAATCTTTTAAGGCATCTATTGTAGCTTGAATATATTCGATTGTACGATCAAATTCTTTAGTAGAATCGGCAAAGGTTTTACCAATTTCCCACATAATTAACTTTACAACCTCTTGCTTTTTCTCTATAATTTGATGTGTAAATTTCTCTACGCATTCAATTCTTTTGGCAACACTCATAGTTGGCCATTCGCCTCTGCCATTGTTATAGGCTGCTACTGCTGCATCTAAAGCTGCATTTGCCTCTTCTTTATCGCAAAGTGGATATGTACCAATTATTTTGCGTTCTAATCCGTTAGCGGTTTTAATGCAGATGGGTGATAAAACGGTGTGCACATCGCCATTCCATGGCAACATTTCTCCATTTGATAGGTACTTACGCTGGTTTACTTCTTCCGCCAGTTTAAAGGCATCAGGAATCTGCTCTTCGGTTAAAAAGAGGTCATTTAATTGTTCTTGAAAGCTCATAATTATAGGTCTGTAATCTTTTTATATTTTGGAACTAATGATTTCATTACTACCCACGCAACTAGATAAGCAACGGCACAAAATGCGAACATTATGGTGTAAGCAACGGTCATGTTTGATTGAACCAGCGGCTTTTGAATTTCTAAAAGTTGATTAAACAGGTTAGAATCAATTGATTTTAATTTATCTGCTACTTCGACTGGTACTTTACTCAATGCCATTACATTTAGATTTATTTTATCGCCGTATTTACTGGCTAAATCCATTGTAGTGATTTGGTTGATGAAGGTACTATTACCTAGTTCGTTAAATTTGGTGAACGATTCTGATATGCCTTTGTGAGCATAGTTATCAAAAATCCATCCGCCTACTTTAGTTACTAAAACACCGCCAATACCACCAGCCATACCTCCGATACCTACAACAGAACCAATAGCTCTTTTAGGGAACATATCTGAAACTGTTGTAAAAATATTTGCAGACCAGGCTTGATGTGCGGAAGTACCCACACCAATTAAAATAACTGGAACCCAGAAAGAATAGTGACCTAAAGGTTGTGCCAATAAAACTACCAAAGGAAAAAGGGCTATGGCAAACATGGCTTTCATTCTACCATCGTAAACTTCGTAGCCTTTATCTACAAAATATTTTGGTAACCAACCTCCGCCGATACTTCCAATCATTGTCATACTATACAATACAGCTAATGGAAGTACGATGTCAGATCCTGTCATACCGTATTGATCTTTTAAATAACCTGGCAACCAAAATAAGAAAAACCACCAAACACCATCTGTCATGAACTTACCAAAAGTAAAAGCCCAAGTTTGTTTATAGGTCAATAACTTAAACCATGAAACTTTATCAACGTTTGCTTTATCGGCAACTTCGTCTTCATCACTGTTTATGTAAGCCAATTCTTCAGCTGATAGTCGTTTTTGTTTTTCTGGAGATTCATAAAAAATTAGCCAAAAGAACAACCACAAAAAGCCTATTGCTCCAACTAATTCGAATGCTTTTTCCCAACCCCAATGTGTGGCTATCCAAGGCACGGTTAGCGGAGCTAAAACAGCACCAATATTTGCTCCAGAATTAAAAATACCAGTTGCTAATGAGCGTTCTTTTTTAGGATGATATTCTGCTGTTGCTTTAATAGCTGCTGGGAAATTCCCTGATTCGCCAATGGCTAAAACAGCCCTAGAAAACATAAAGCCTAATATGGATACTGGTAATGCTGCAATACCAAAAGTTGTTAAAATAGACGCAAGACCTGTACCAATTGAAATAGAATAGGCGTGAATTATTGCTCCAATTGACCAAATGACGATGGCAATTCCGTAACCCCATTTTGTACCTAACTTATCTACAAAACGACCTGCAAAAAGCATAGAGATTGCGTAGGTGAATTGGAAGATAGCGGCGATATCTGCGTAGTCACTATTAGACCACCCAAATTGTTCTTCTAAGGTTGGTTTCAATAAACTTAACACCTGTCTATCGAGGTAGTTTACTGTGGTTGCAAAAAACAAAAGGGCGCAAATTGTCCATCTGTAATTGCCAATTTTAACTTGGTTCATAATTTAAAGGTTTATTTGGTTAGTTCATTAGTGTCATTGGTTCACTGGTACCATTGGTTGGTTTTAACCTTGTTTATAATTTCGAATGTTTTCGTGGTTAATGAAAACAAGGTATCGTAATCTTTATTTTCTAAAATTTGTTTACTTACTAATTTACTGCCCATTCCAACTGCACAAACACCTGCTTTAAACCAAGTATCAATGTTGTTTTCTTCAATTTCTACTCCGCCAGTTGGTACAAATAGTTGACCTTGAAAAAGTTCTTTAATGGATGATAAATAAGATGGTCCTAAAATATTGGCGGGAAATAATTTGATAATTCCTGCGCCGAATTGGTGAGCTACGTTAATTTCGGTTGGTGTCATGCAACCAGGAATCCATAATAAGCCAGCATCGTGAGTTAATTTACCAACTTCTAAATCTACCACTGGGCAAACAATAAAATCTGCACCTGCATTTAAAAAAGCTTTTACTTCATCCGTGTTTTTAATGGTACCAATGCCTAGAAACAAATCTTGCATTTCGGTTTTTAGTGCTTCTTTAATGAATTTAAAATTCTCAAGCGCAGCTTTACCCCTATTTGTGTATTCGAAAACGCGAACGCCTGCACCGTATAAAGTGCGAACAATATCTAAACTTACTTGTGCATCTTCATAATAAAAAAGAGGCAATAAACCTTGATTTTTAATGGCCTGGATAGCTGCTTCTTTAGTCTTCATTTTCTGCTAATGTTTGATTAACCTGCACAACTGTTGCTGTTGTACAATCGCTTGGTATAAATAATTTATTAAATGCTGCTGCTGTAGCGAAATTTAAGGTTTCTGATGAATTGTTTTTGTGGTAAAATCCGTAAATCAATCCTGCCATGAAACAATCTCCGCTGCCCACTTTATCTAAAATCTTTTCTGAAGTATATTCTTTTGATACAGTTAGTTCATTATCTGTATACAATGTAGTGTAATATTTTATTCCTTGTTTGTAATCGAAACGGAACGTATTAGCTACTGACTTGCATTTAGGATAATGCTTGATGATTTCTTGAGAGGTGGCTTTTGCTTGTTCAAGGTAAACGTTTTTATCACTCGTTTCGTGAATAAACTCTGGCAAGCTAATGCTTAACATTTTTTCTGCCGCCCAAATATTACCCATAATTAAATCGCAATATTGAGCTAATTGAGGAATAATTTCTGATGGTTGTTTTCCATATTGCCACAATTTGGCTCGGTAATTTAAGTCGATAGAAATTGTAATTCCTTTTGTACTTGCTGCTTTAACTGCTTCTAAACACACATCGGCAGCTGCCTGATTTAAAGCTGGACAAATAGCACTAAAATGAAACCAAGTAATTCCATCTAAAACTTTATCCCAATCTATAGTTCCAGTTTGCAACATCGCGAAAGCAGAATTTGCTCTATCGTAAATTACACCTGCATTTTTTAAGTCTTTTCCTTTTGGCAGGTAATATAAACCTATTCTATCTCCTCCATGATGAATTTTTGAGGTGTCAATATTACAACCATCCATATATCCGATGATTTGCTCTGACATGAAATTCTCTGGCAAAGCTGTAAAATAAGCTGAAGGAATATCCCATAATGCCAATGCTGTGGCCACATTTAATTCGGCACCACCAGCATAAAAAGGTAATTTATTTTCCGCAAGCCATTCACCATCTCCGTCTGGACAGATACGCAATAAAAGTTCACCAAAACTTAAAACTTTGTCCATATTAGAAATTGAAATAGGTTTTAGCATTGTTAAAACAAATATCTTGAACTACTTTTCCAAGCCATGCTTTGTCGTAAGGTAATTCTCCATTTTCTACATCTGTACCAAATAAATCACATAAAATGCGTCTAAAATATTCGTGACGAGGATAAGAAAGGAAACTTCTAGAATCAGTTAACATCCCAACAAATTGGCTCAACAAGCCTAAATTAGATAAAGCATTAATTTGATTGATCATTCCTTGTTTTTGATCTAAAAACCACCAACCAGAACCCCACTGCACTTTTCCAGCAACTGTTCCATCTTGATAATTTCCAATCATCGTTGCCATTAGTTCGTTATCTGCCGGATTTAAGTTGTATAAAATGGTTTTTGCCAGTTTATTATTCAAATCTAATTTATTTAAAAACTTAGACAATGATTTTCCTTGCGGGAAATCTCCAATCGAATCGAAACCTGTATCTGGGCCTAATGATGATAATAGGCGATCGTTATTGTTTCTTAAAGCACCTAGGTGAAATTGCTGTACCCAACCTTTTTCATGATCCCAAAGTGCAAAATTGAAAAGCATAGCTGATTTGAATTTCAAATTCTCTACGAAGCTAATTGCTTCGTTATTTCTTATCTTAAGGAAGATGGCTTTTATTTCTACTTCAGTATAATCCTCTGCATAAATTTGCTCTAAACCGTGATCAGAAACAGATGCACCGTTTGCGGCAAAGTAATCGTGACGAGATTTTAAGGCTGATAAATAAGTGTCGTAATCAGCGATTGTTGTTCCTGTTAAGGTAGCTAATTTATCGATGTACACATTTAAACCAGCAACATCATCAGCGTTCATCGCTTTATCTGGTCTAAACGCTGGCAAAACTTTAATATCAACTTTGTTATTTTTTATTTGCTGATGATATTCTAAACTATCCAAAGGATCGTCGGTGGTGCATAACGTTTTCACGTTCATTTTGCGCAATAAACCTTGTACGCTATATTCCTTTGTTTGTAATTTAGCGTTACACTCGTCGTATATTTTTTTCGCATTTGCGGAAGATAAAACTTCATGAATATCGAAATAACGTTGTAATTCTAAATGCGTCCAATGATATAAAGGATTTCTTAGCGTGTACGGAACTGTTTCTGCCCACTTTTCAAATTTCTCCCAATCTGATGCAGCTCCCGTGATAAAGTATTCATCAACGCCGTTTGCACGCATCGCTCTCCATTTGTAATGATCGCCATACAACCACACCTGAGTTATATTCTCAAAGTTTTTGTCTTCGGCAATTTGATCTGGCATTAAGTGATTGTGGTAATCAATTACTGGCATCTGCTTTGCAAATTCATGATACAGCGTTTGTGCCGTTTTGGTTTGCAATAAAAAGTTCTCGTCTAAAAAATCTTTCACTGAGTGATATTATATTTTAAAAAATCAGTTGACCATAGGTATGTTGCAACTTATATATTACTTTATTTATAGTCGTCATCCCCAACTTGATTGGGGATCTTAATGCTTTCGCTTTAGGATTCCCGCCTACGCGGGAATGACGAATAAGAATTTATACTCCACTAAAAATAGAGAAGCCGCCATCTACACAAATCATAGCACCAGTTACAAATTGTGATGCATCGCTCAATAACCAAACTAAAGCGCCTTTTAATTCATCTGGATCTCCAAAACGTTTAAAAGGAGTTTGTTTAATTACCGATTGACCACGAGGTGTAAAACCATCTGGCGTAGTTAATAAATTGCGATTTTGTTCGGTTAAGAAAAAGCCTGGAGCTAAGGCATTCATTCTAATTTTATCGCCATAACGATTTGCCAATTCTACCGCAAACCATTGTGTATAGCAATCTACCGCAGCTTTACCCATGTTATAACCCAATACTTTGGTTACAGCTTTTTTAGAATTCATAGAAGAAATATTAACTATACTTCCTTTTCCTGTTTGAGCAATAGCTTCGCCAAAAATTTGAGTTGGAATTAATGTTCCCCATAAATTAAGGTCTAACACTTTTTTCATTCCATCCATTTTCATGCTAAAGATGTTCTCATCTGGTTGTAAAACACCTTCTGGCATGTTACCACCAGCAGCGTTTACTAAACCATCAATTTTACCAAAAGCTGCAATAACTTTTTCTCTTGCAGCAATTAATTGTGCTTCATCCATCGCATCAGCAATTAAAGCAATTGCTTTTCCACCATTTTTATTAATTGCATCTGCTCTTTCGTTTGCGATTTCAGCATTTCTACCTAAAATACCAACAACGCCACCAGCCTCTACAATGGCGTTAACAAATGAATTACCTAAAATCCCTGTTCCGCCAGTTACTACGATTACTTTACCTTCTAAAGAAAATGATTGTTCCATTATTTTGATTAAGGATTAAGGAGCAAGGATTAAAGACCAAACTACTTAATCAATTTTTTTATTTAAGTTCTTTTACTCCAAATGTATCCATATCAGCATAGTCAAGGTTTTCACCTGCCATACCCCAAATAAAACTGTAATTTTTTGTTCCACCACCTGCATGGATACTCCAAACTGGCGATAAAACTGCTTCGTGGTTAGCCACAATAATATGACGAGTTTCTTGTGGTTCTCCCATGTAATGGAAAACTCTATGTTCTTCATCTACATCAAAATAGAAATAAACTTCCATTCTACGATCATGTGTATGTGGTGGAATGGTATTCCAAACGCTACCTGTAGAAAGAATAGTTAAACCCATTACCAATTGGCAACTTTGAATTCCATCTTTATGAATGTAACGCATGATTTTGCGTTCGTTGGCAGTTTCTACACTTCCTAATTGTGCAGAAAAAGCATCTGCATTTTGCAAATATGTTGTTGGATAAGTTGCGTGAGCTGGTGCAGATAAAATGTAAAATACAGCTGGATTATTAGCATCAGCACTGCTGAATTTTACATCTTTTACGCCTTTACCCATGTATAAACAATCTAGTTTTGCTAAGTTGTAGTTTGTACCATCAGCTTCAATTGTTCCTGCACCACCAACGTTAATTACGCCCATTTCTCTTCTTTCTAAGAAAAACTCAGCACGTAAAATATCATAAGTACCTAAAGGCACAACTTTGGTTGTTGGTGTAATTAAACCAGTAACCATTCTATCGTAATGAGAATACACAAAGTTGGCTTTGTCTTTCTCTTTTAGTCCGTCTAACAAAAATCTTTCTCTGATTTTGTCAGTTCCATAGGTTTTAAAATCTTCTGAGTGTACGTGTTGTATAATTTTCATTTTATTGTGTTTTTATGGTTGTTTCCTTCGACAAGCTCAGGATGACAACTTTATAAAGATACTCCTCTTTTCCAAGGAATAAAATCATCTTGATTTAGTAAAACTGATTTAGGAATTACTTCGCCACTGGCTGCTTTAATACAATATTCTAAAATATCTTCTCCCATTTCTTCGATGGTTTTTTCACCTTCAATTACTGGCCCTGTGTTGATATCAATAATATCGCTCATTCGATTTGTTAAGGCATTATTGGTAGAAACTTTAATTACAGGGCAAATTGGATTTCCTGTTGGTGTACCTAAACCTGTCGTAAATAAAATTAATGTTGCTCCGCTTGCGGCTTTACCTGTAGTTGCCTCAACATCATTTCCTGGTGTACAAACTAAGTTTAAACCACTTTTTGTAGCTGGTTCTGTGTAATCTAAAACATCAACAATTGGTGATGTCCCACCTTTTTTAGCTGCTCCATTACTTTTGATGGCATCTGTAATTAATCCATCTTTTATATTACCTGGAGAAGGATTCATGTCAAAACCAGAGCCTACGTTTTCTGCAGCTTGATTATAAGCGCTCATTAACTTGATAAATTTTTGAGCTGCTGCTTCGTCTTTAGTTCGATCGATGATATTTTGCTCTGCCCCGCATAATTCTGGAAACTCTGCTAATAAAACTGTTGCACCTAAACCGACTAGTAAATCTGAACAATAACCAACTGCTGGATTAGCAGAAATACCGCTAAATCCATCACTTCCACCACATTTAACACCTATATTTAATTTGCTTAATGGTGCTGGTTTACGTTCAATTTTATTCACTTCGACCAAACCTTCAAAAGTTTTTTTGATCGCTTCTGCAATCATATTTTCTTCGCTTTGCGATTTTTGTTGTTCGAAAATGTATAAAGGTTTATCAAAATTTGGATTTCTTTCTTTTAAGTCGGCTATAAAATCTTGCACTTGCAAATTCTGGCAACCTAAACTTAATACAGTAATTCCAGCTACATTTGGATGATCGGCGTAGGCAGCTAATAATTTACTTAAAATTGCAGCATCTTGTCTAGTTCCTCCGCATCCACCTTGATGGTTTAAAAACTTGATACCATCTATATTTTTAAAGACCCTATTGTTTCTAGCGTTTTCAAAGGAAAGTGGTGCTTCAAAAGTCGAAATATCAACTCCGTTTTTAAAAGCCTCTACTAATTGATGTGTGTATGATTTATATTTTGCAGTTACGGCATAACCTAATTCGTTATGTAATGCTTCGCGGATAACATCTAAATTACGGTTTTCGCAAAAAACAGTTGGGATAAATAACCAATAGTTTGCTGTACCAACTTTGCCATTTTGGCGATGGTAACCGTTAAATGTGCGGTTTGCAAATTTAGAAACATCTGGCGCTTTCCATTCGTAATGGTACGGACGATATTGATAAGGCGCTGCTGCATGTTTTAGATTTTCAACTGTCATTAATGCGCCTGCTTTTAGTGAAAACTGGGCTTTACCAACTAAAGTTCCATACATAAAAACTTCATCACCAGCGTTCATATCTGTAGTGTAAAACTTATGCTTTGCTTTAATATCGTCTACCAAACTATAATTCTCACCTTGATAATTTATGACCTCGCAAGCTTTTAAATCAGCTAATGCGATAAGTACGTTATCTTTTGGATGAATTTTTAAAACCTTATTCTTCATTACGCATTTATTTTTGAAGTAGTTAGTTCTTCTAAAGTTTGTGGTATTTCGCCCGCAACTATTCTATCGTATTTTTCTTTTACCGCTTTAGTAAACCCTCCTAATAAGCTTAAGTCAGTACCCCAAAAATCTACATCATTCAATACACTTGTCGCATAATTTGTACCATTTGCAGACAATTGATCATAAAAATATTGGGCGTTATTATCAGTAATAAGATACTCCAACCCTTGATATGATCCATAAAATTTGTTCCCTTCTTTATGATCGACTTTCATAAATACTAAATAAGCTGCAAAGCCAAGGGCGATATGTTCTGGAACTTTCTTAAATAACTTGTAATAATTCAATAACAATGGCAAAATGCGAATTTTCATTTTCAAGGTGTATTGAAAAGTAATATTAATCCACAAATGCTCGATAGAAGGGTTTGCAAAACGATCTTTTACCGTATTAGCAAAAGCTGTAGTTTGTTTTGGTGTAACTTCATACGGTATCGCAGGGCTAATTTCTATAGCCATTAAATCTTCTATATACGTTTTTAATTGTTCATTGGTCATTGCATTTTTAACGGTATCAATACCAGATAAGAAAGCAATACCAGAACTTAATGTATGTGTACCGTTCAATAAACGAACTTTTAATTCTCTATAAATTTCTATGTCGTTGGCAATCACAACTCCAGCATCAACTTTAGCAAACTCCAAAACCTTTGCTACTTTTTCATCGCCCTCAATAGCCCATAAACGATAGGGTTCTGTCGTTGATAACAGATTATCAGTATAACCTAATTCGTTTTGTAAATTAGCCAACGTTGTTGCATCCGGTTTACCTGGTACAATTCTATCTACCAACGAATTACAAAACGTGTTTGATGAAGCTATCCAAGCTATAAAACTAGCTTCCAATTGGTTAAACTGTGCAAGTTGCAATACAAATGATGCCAATTTTTTTCCATTATCTGGAATTAACTCTGTGGCTATAATCACTAAACCACTTTCTTTTGAGCCGTTAAAAGCTTTAAATCTTTCGTACAATACAGCTAAAACTTTGGCAGGAAAAGAGATTGGTGGATTTAAAGTGATGCTCTCATTTACAAGTGTTATGCCTACTTCTGTGGTATTTGAAACGATAAGTTTCAAATCTTTCGATTTTGCAATAGTTAAAATTTCTTGCCAATTTTCTTCAGCAGAAATAACTCTACTTATAGCTGATGAAATAATGTTTTCTGATACAGGCTGACCATTTTCTAGTCCGCGTACACAAAGCGTATATAAAGAATTCTGAGAATTAAATTCATTTGTTGATCCATTTGTTGATTTTACAACTGCAATTCGCCCATTAAAAATTCCCTGACGATTGGCTTTATCTATGAAATAATCTGGCAAACCACGTAACAAAACTCCCGTTCCGAACTGAAGTACCTTTTCTGGAAGTTCGAAGATACTTGCCTGTGGTACAATCACATTTTCTGGATTGATTAACTTTAGATTTTCTTGAGATAAAATCATTTCTAATGAATACTGCTTTTCAATTTTAAAATTTGCTAATAAAAAGACGACAATGCCTTTTAAAAGCATTTGGTTAAAGCAATTATACTTATTAATTGCTAGTAAAAACCCTATTTTAATGCAAATATTTGCGCAATCGTTCCCGAGAACGTGAGTAGAAATAACGTTTATTTAAGGATTAAACTTTACTTTTTCTGCGCCCACCCAATCTGCCAAATTTGGAATGTCATAATAACTCAACACATTATTAATTACAGCTCCGTAACGATCTTTTGTCAAAAGCTGATTTAAAATATCCTGATAAGTTGAAATACATTGGTATAAATTGATTTTAGCAATTTTAGGGTTGAAAAACCCAGCATGCAAAGCTGGCAAACCGACTAATCCGATAGCATTGATTTCGATGGGTAATTCGTTCAGTTCTAAATTGGAATTTATAAACTCAGTTACAGTTAAAACATCTTGCATTCTTTGCCCCAAAAGTGGTTTTCCTATATGTAATGCTAATATCGCATTGCGATATTCTTTATTAAAATATTTAGGATCATTTAATTCTGGTTTATCTGTGGTTTCTCCAGTTCCACGAAGATCAACTGCAATTATAATTTCTTCGCTTTTTTCAGATAAAGATTGAGAAATAATACTATCTCGTTTCTTCGTATCATCGCTTATCCAAATTACTATTTTTTTAGCTTTAGCTGA
Organism: Pedobacter planticolens; assembly: GCF_014172375.1. Classification (GTDB taxonomy): domain Bacteria; phylum Bacteroidota; class Bacteroidia; order Sphingobacteriales; family Sphingobacteriaceae; genus Pedobacter; species Pedobacter planticolens. The sequence goes on along the minus strand of NZ_WNXD01000001.1, from coordinate 797,463 downwards.
AGGATAGTAAATACGAATTGGCAACGGAACTTCATTCTTTTTACGGAGAATAATTTTATCAAACTCAGTATCAAAATGACCAATTTTCCCTTTTCCAACTTTTTCTACTTCTATTTTTTCGCTAGTTGATGTTATCCCTAGTAATTCTTTGATTTTTTTTCTTATTTGATCAATAGGTTGTTGTCCAAATAATTTTCTCTGTTCAGCTTTTTCTTTAAATAACTGAATGTTTCTTTGAGCAATAGTTACTTCATCAGAATAACTTGTATTTACTTTTCCTTTTGCACTAGCAAATAAATCCTTATCCGTTAAGGTTTCTAAATTTCCTTCCTGAATTGGCTTTGCATCGTTATAAAACCATTTTCTAAACCATTGTACTGCAGCCTCTCGCTTAGGTTTCGAAATTCCATGACCATCATCATAAGTAAAAAGCGATAATTTTTCAGGCGATGCTAAACTTTTATAAACTTTCTTGAGTTCTTCAACAGATTGCAGTGTTCCAGTGTAGTCTATAAAATCATATCGCCCTGCTAAAACTAACATTGGTTTTGGAGCAGCCGCGATTAAATAATCGCTCATTTCTAAGTGCGCACTTCCTTCTCCTGGAATTTGCGCACAACCATCTGCGGCACCTGTCATTTCTAAAGTTCGTTCTCTACTTGCTAAATAACTACATGGCGCAATAATTTTCACCCGATCATCAAAACCTGCAAAATAAATAGCTTGCATGGCGCCGCCACTATTTCCAATGCATCCAATTTTGGTTTTATCAATTTCTGGTCTAGTTTCCAAATAATCCAATCCACAAACATTATCTAATAATTCATAGACCGCAACAGAAGTACCTAAAAAATTTGAGGATAGATTTAACAAGGTATGCTCAGTGGTTGAGCCACGAGTAAGCGTTTTTCCTGTTTCGTCTGTTAATTGAACTCTTTCGCTTTGAGAAATTGGATCAATTACAAAAACCACAAAACCATTTTTAGCAAAAAGAATAGCCGTTTGTTGATACGATTCAGTTGCTTTAGCTAAATCTTCATGTCCACAAAAAAGCAAAACAGCTGGGAATTTTCCTTTTCCTGCCGGGATATAAAGATTAGCAGTTACATGATGGTTTTTAAAACTCTGGTAAACAATTTTCTCAATGCGATAATCTGATTTTTGAATTGCTCCAGTTATTTGTGGGTTTAAACTTGCTTTTTGAGGTAATGTTCCTAAAACTGTTTTAATTTTTTGTTTTACAGATTGTATATACGCAATCGTATTTGTTTTGGAAGTTATTGCTTTATTAAATGCTATTCTTCTTGCATCGTATTGCGAATGCATTTGCTGAACGAGATAAGTGTTTAAACTTACATCTGTTTTCCAATCGAGTATATTCGATTTTTGAGCAAAAGCAGTGCAAATGAAGAATTGAGAGAAAATGAAAATGGCTAAATTTTTAATCATAATTGATTTCTTAGCATTTTATAAAAAGCTTATGGATTAGCTTTTAACCATTTGGGATATTCTTTACTAATAAGATTATTGGGCCATGCACCGTACCAAGAATAACCATTTCTACGTTCAAAACTAATATCGGCTACATTGTCTTTTATCGAATTGTCTCTATCGCCAAATATGGGTTTATTGGTTTGAAAATCGTAAAATCTAGCCCAAATTATAGAAGTCGCATCAGCTATTAAACCTCTATCTCCATCTGCCTTTTTTTCGAATTTAAAGCCAACAATTTTTGTAGCTTCAAACCAAGCAACTGCATTTGTAATTGCATTTTTAACTTCGGCTGATGGAGTTTTAAGTCGCATTAAAAACCGAACAATTCCAACAGATTCTGATGTACTTAAAGATGCAGGTTCAAAATTTCTAGCTTTAGCTGGTTTCAATGTATTTTGATCGTATTGCGCAGCCCAAATCGTTGGTTTTCCGTTTTGTAAAACCTGAGTTTTTAAAATACAATCCACTCCTCTTTTAACGGCGTCTTCAGCTTTGCTAATATACGTTTTATCGACTACTTCAAAATCATTTGTTTGTGTAGCAATATTTTGCATAATGTTAAGCACATTTACTATTGCATCATCATTATAGGTTATTTCTGCTCTATAAATGCTCTTATCAGGATAATATTGCGGCCAACCACCATTTGCATATTGAGCTTTTAAAAGATAATCTATACCCTTTTGTGCTGCTTGTAAATACGTTTTGTTGCTTGTTGTTTTATAGGCTTTTACTAAGGCATTAATCTCTCTGCTCGTTGCTCTGTTATCGATCGTAGCATGTTTTTCTGTTGTAGCTTTAATTTTAGCCATCAAAGCTTCGTCTATTGGAGTTTCATATTTTACTACGCTTCCACCTTCTAACTGTTTTGGCCAAGCACCATTACTCAATTGGTAAATCAACATTCTCTCTGCTATCGAATCTGTTTTACCAGAAGATTGACCAGTTTGCGCAGTTGCACACGAACAAAAACTCATGCAAATGAATGCATAAATTACTATTATTTTATTCTTCATTTTCTATCGCTTTAAGATTGCTTCGTACCTCGCAATGACGATTTAGTACGCAATAACTTTCTAACCTCTGACTTTCGGACTATTTCACTTGTTTCGCCAACCAATTCACTAAATCAGCTGCTGCTTTTAAATTATCATAGCTTGCTGGCAATTTTCTACCATCCACATACTCATTGTATAACCAAGGATCGCCAATTACATACACTGTACCTTTTCCATATGTAGTAACCGACATTACATTATCGCCATCTTTATCTTTTAAAATCGATTTTGCATTGCCTGAAAGCTTTAAACTGCTATATTCTTTAATAAAAAGATTGGTTGAGTTTTTAAAAATTTCATTTCCAGTAGGAACAACAACTTTCGCAGTTTCAAAATTAGATGACACTGGAACCGTTCCCTTACTATCCTTATTAAATTGTACGCCAAATTTTATTGCTAATTCATTAAAATGATCTAATTCACAATTTGGTGCATCGTTAGCCATCAATACCAAAACACCACCAGCTTTTACCCATTCGGTAATTGCCTTAATATGGGCGCTTGCTACAAAATTTGGCTTTGGATTTTCCTTCTCAAAATCAGGATCTACAATAATATAAACTGATGAGTTTTTTAAGTTTGCCACGGTTGGCGCTTGATATAACGTATTGGTTTTAAAACCTGCGTTATTGAACTGATCTCCCCAAAAAGAAAAACCGCCATTTGCTAATTCTTCCCATTTGTAATGCCAAGAAATTGTGTTGTTGCTTTGATCTGCTTTAGTTTCATTATTGAAATAAGAATCTAAGGTTACCGTTTTACCCAAGCCAGGTTTTGGTAATGCTGCAATTTCCATTTCATTAGCGGCCAATAAAAATGCGCCAACTCCTTTCGGATCATTGTCGATTACTTCTTCACTCATATAATATGCATAACTACCATCGCGATAAGGTTTTCCACCTAAACCAGATACACTAACTGTTCCGCTTAAATTAAGTTTACCACCTGCTGTACGTCTAATAAATTTGGTCTTAATGCCTTTATATCCTTTATCCGCCACTGCGAAATACGACGAAGACAAATAACCCATACGCACAGCTTTTGCAAACGCGTAAACAAACATGCTCGATGCAGATGCTTCATGATAATTGCCTTTGCCATTTGGCTGATCTAAAATATCGTACCATAAACCAGATTTTTGATCTTGTACTTTTTGCACAGCCATCGCAAAGCGATTTAAAATAGCTAATAATGCTGCACGTTTAGGATGATTTTTAGGAAAATTATCTAACACATCAACTAATGCCATTCCGTACCAGCCCATTGCTCTACCCCAAAAATTTGGAGATTTACCCGTAATTTTATTTGCCCATTGTTCAGTTTTTGATTCATCCCAACCATGATACAATAAACCAGTTTTAGCATCCCTAGAGTTTTTTTCCATCCATATAAACTGATTGGCGATATCATCAAATGCCTTTTCATTTTTAATCAGCGCTGCATATTCTGCATAAAAAGGTTCGCCCATATACAAACCATCTAACCACATCTGATTTGGATAAACTTTCTTGTGCCAAAACCCACCTTCTTTTGTACGCGGCTGTTGTTGCAATTGATCCCATAATAAAGTTGCTGCTTTAAAATATTTTTGCTGACCAGTTACTTTGTATAAAGTTAGGAGTGAACGGCCATTTTTGATGTTATCAATATTATAATCTGCTTGTTTGTAACGATTAATTATTCCGTCTTTAGTCACGAAAAAATCCATGCTTTTTTGCATGTACTTAAAATATTCGCCATTCCCAGTTCTTTTCCAAATGCCATTTATTCCTTCCAAAATTACACCTTGATCGTATGCCCATTTTACAGGTTTCGGATTTGATGGGTCAAGATTTAACGAATCTTTCCAAATTTCCATCACTGTACTTGCCATGTATTGTGATAAATTGTCTTGTGCCTTAACTTGTACAGTTAGACCTACGAAAGTTGCTATGCTTAAATACTTAAAAATGGATGCTCTCATACTATTTGTTAATCTGTACTGATTTTTCTGTTGCTCCTGCTAAAAATTCGGTTTTATTCGTCGCTTTTGAAGCATCTAAGCCTGAAGTTTTAATAGCGCTGTTTCTATCTCCGCTAATGCGGAAAAGTAATTGTGCTGTATTATAATTTATAGTCGTAAAGTTGATATTATTTCCATTTTGGATATTAATTAATGGATTTGCTTTATCAACTACTAAATTTATTTGACTTAAACTTATGTTTTTAGCTTCCTGAATATCAATGCCTTCCGTAGCTTTAACACTAAAATTATCAATGGTGATGTTGCTAATGCTCAATTCTGGTAAACCTCTAATAAAAATTGCTTTCGCAGCGCCATCACACACCATATTACTGATGTGAAAATCTTTAAAAACAGGAGTTTCTTCAGTTACAGGCAATAATTGAATTTTAGGCGCATCTCTTTTCTCACCAGTTAAAGGTACAGGATCTACCGCAGCGTAATACATATCAAACAAAACTGCTTCACCCACAATATCTTTCATATTGATATTTTTAACGAAGATTTTCTCTACTACTCCACCTCTACCGCGAGTTGTTTTAAAGCGAAGACCGATATCGGTTCCAATAAATGAACAATCGGATACAAAGATATTTCTCGCTCCTCCAGACATTTCACTTCCAATTACAAATCCACCATGTGCGTGATAAACTGTGCTATTGCGAATAATTACATTTTCGGTGGGCATTCCTCGTTTTCTACCTGCAGCATCACGACCAGATTTAATGCAAATTCCATCATCGCCTACATCAAAAGTACTTCCTTCAATCAATACATTTTTACACGATTCGATATCAATTCCATCCCCATTTTGTGCATACCAAGGGTTTTTAACATATACATTTCTAACGGTTAAATCTTCACACATTAGTGGATGAAGATTCCAAGCAGGTGAGTTTTGAAAAGTAACTCCTTCTAGTAATATTTTTTTGCAGGAAGTAAGCACCAATAAATTTGGACGTAAAAAATCTTTAATTGATGTATAAAATTCTGGCGTTTTATCTGAAGTAATTTCTCCTGGGTTTTTCAATTTAGCACCATTAAAGGTTTTTTCTGAAGGATACCACGTTTTTTTATCCTCGCTTGTTAGACCACCAGATGCTGTTAATTTTTTCCACTGACTTTCGGTTAGTTTATCTTTTTTAACCATACGCCAAGCCTCACCAGCACCATCAATAATTCCGAAACCTGTAATGGCAATGTTTTGTTGGTTTGTAGCCCATAAAGGCGATTGATTTCGCATTTGCGGCAAACCTTCCCAATTACTGGCTACTAACGGGTATTGATCAAAATCTTTAGTAAACTGAAGAATGGCATTTTTTTGGAGATGTAAATTTACATTGCTTTTTAATTCAATCGGACCACTTAACCATAATCCTTTTGGAATTAAAACTACACCTCCACCTTTTTTATTGCAAGCGATAATAGCATCATTAATAGCTTTCGTATTTAAAGTTAAACCATCGCTTTTAGCACCATATTTTACAATAGTAAACGTATCTGTTTTAAATGAAGTTTTAGCAATAACTGGAAGATTATCAAATGAATAAATGGTTTTAACACCCGATTGGGCATTAGCAAAAAATGAGGCATTAAATATGAGGAAAGCGAAGATAGTGTAACCTATTTTTTTCATGTTCGTAACTACAATTTATATTGGTTTATGGGCTTTATACTAACAAGTCTACATAGTTTTAAACAGGAATAAAACAAAATGACTGAAAATAACTATGCAATCGTTACCGTTTCTTGAGTTTTAAGTTATACGTAGTAAGTTGTACGTCTGGAGTATTAGTAAACGAACTTATAACCTAAAACTTACAACTTATTACTTCTCTATTCTAAACCAGTCAAAATCTGCATAACCAGCATCGTTAGTTTGTTGTTCTCTAACGCAGAATAAGCCAACTTTAGCGCCTATCCATTTACCAGGTTCAGCCTGAAAAACATCATTTATATTAGTGAATTTATCTCCATCCAAACTATAACTGAACTGACATTTCGCTCCTTCACTTACCGTTACGCTCAAATAAATAGTTGAAGAATTTAATTTAATTAATGTTTCTTCTTTCTCTAGCTTACCTTTATCTGCTGCTTTGCAAGTAGTGTAAACCAAATAAAGTCCCTCTTTTTTGCTTTTAACAGCTAGATTAGCATAACTTAAACCAGCTACAATTAATCCAGCTTTTTCATTTTCGAGTTTGATATTTGGTGCGAAAGTTAATTTTGTAACTGCTGTAAATTTTTCTGTCGGGAATTTCTGTAAAAGTAAATTAGGTACTTCCCAATAATTTTTAGCGCTATCAGGAATTTTAACGGAATACAATCGCAACGAACCTTTTGCTGGATTTAAAAAAGACCAAGTAGCAGAAGGATTAGCTTGCCATTGCCATTGTAAACCTAAATTTACGTCATTAAATTCATCACTTTCTGCTGGTGTACTTATTGCCACAGGTTTTGTAATTGATGGTTTTTTATACGTTAAAACTGGCTCACCAATTCCATCACCATCTGCATCAATACCAATTACAGGCCAGTTATTTATCCATTTCATAGGCTGTAAATGCACAACTCTACCATATGCATTTTTATCTTGAAAATGCAAAAACCAATCTTCGCCTGATGGCGTATTAACCCAAGCACCTTGATGTGGGCCGTTTATTGGAGATTTCCCTTGATCCATGACTACTTTGCGCTCATACGGACCGTACATATTTTTTGAACGTAATACCAATTGCCAGCCAGTGCTTACTCCGCCAGCAGGTGCAAAAATGTAGTAGAAACCATTACGTTTATAAAATTTAGGGCCTTCAAGTGTTGGATCTAATTCATGTCCATCATATACCAATTTACCCTCCTCAATCACTTTATCACCTGCAGTATTCATTTTCTTAACAACGATAATACTTTTAATTCCTGCTCTACTGCCTGCGTAAGCATGAACTAAATACACTTTTCCATCTTCATCCCAAAGTGGACAAGGATCTATTAAACCTTTTCCTGCTTCCACTAAAATAGGTTCAGACCATGGCCCTGCAGCATTTTTAGCCTTGGTTAAGTAAATTCCAAAATCTGGATCAGGATAATAGATATAAAATTCTCCATTGTGGAAACGGATTGCAGGTGCCCAAACTCCATTGCCATGTTGGGTTTTAGCAAAATGCTCAAAAGGTGGTTGCCTTTTTAGGGCATGGCCGATGATTGTCCAGTTTACTAAATCTTTAGAATGCAAAATTGGCAACCCCGGAACAGCATCAAAACTAGAAGCTACCAAATAGAAATCATCACCAACTCGTACTGCATCTGGATCTGAATAATCTACATCCAATACTGGGTTTTTATACTTTCCATTGCCTAAATCTGGCACCCAAGTTTTTGAAATTGTGTTTTGAGCACTAACAATTAGTGTAGAACAAGTGATTAAAATGGTGATTAATTTCTTCATTTATTAAAATTACTTAACAGGAATCCAAGCTATATTTCCTTTAAAAATATTTGCTAACGTATATTGTTTTGCTTCTTTTTTAGTGAGCTGTTTAGACCAACTTACTCTACTTTCTTTCACAAAACCAGGCCCGAAAGAGCCGTATTCTGCGTAAAAAGTAGTTTCGTGATTTTTATTCTCATTCCAAACATGCCATCCCTCTGGTAAAATATGAGCGCCCATTTCAGTGCGGATAAAAACCGTTTTTGCATACGGTCTCCAAGGTCTACCCAGATATACCTTTTGAAACGCTGGATCAGCTGTAAGTTTACAATCTAAAAACACAAAACCAAACGGTTGAGCTTGCGTAGTTGATGCCGCTGTGATGTACGAATTTTTCTTGCTATGAATATGGCAACGTTCAAAAACTACAGTTGCAGCACCAAATATAAAATCGGTTGTACCCTCAATGTAACAATCCACATAATATTGCCTGCTGGTATCTGCAGATGGGAAAAGTGTATCCTGATTACCTAAAATTTTACAGTTTTTAATCACAACACGATCTGCTTCCACATGTAATGCTACAGCTTGCCCGACTGGACCGGCAGAATTTTCGAATGTTATATTTTCTGCTTTAAAATCATTTCCTTGTACTAAAACAGTATGAGATGTGTACGTATTAATTCCATTTTTTCCAGAATAATCATCGAAAGTGATGATGGTTTGGTCTTTGTTTTCGCCAATTAATGAAATTTTAGATTTTTGAGATGGAATAACTAGTTTCTCCTTATAAACTCCATTTTTAATATAAATTGGCACTTGTACATCCGACAAATCTCGTACTGCATTTACCGCTTCTTGAATGGTTTTAAAATCGCCGCTACCATCTTTTGCCACTGTAAAAGATTTAGGATAAGTTTGCGCATTGGCGGATAATGTAATGAAGAGGAAAAATATAAAAATGTATGTTTTCATGTGTAATAATTTTTGCCGCAGATTGGCAGATTATTTAATATCATTTTTTAATCTGCGCATCAGCGGCCATCTCTTTAGGATTCCAACCGTTAAAAATCTTATCTAACGTATATTCTCGTACTGTAATCTCATTTAATTGATGCGACCAAGCTACACGAGCTTTAGGATTTGCACCAGATCCTGTACTATTATATTCCGCATAAAAAGCAGTTTTTTCATTGCTTTCTTTCCCCCAATTGTCCCAGCCCTCTGCTTTAATTATTTTACCCAAATCACAATTGATAAAAACAGCTTTCGCGTATGGACGCCAAGGCCTGCCTAAATAATAGGAATTTGCTGGAACATCGCCTAAAATTTTACTATTTAGAAAAACATATCCATATTTCGAGGTATCTGGTGATGATGATGCAGTAATATAACCTGCACTTTTACAGAATATTTCGCACTCATCAAACACAGCGGTGGATGAACCGAAAATAAAATCTACCGTACCTTCTATATAACATTTGTAATAATATTGTCGACTAGCATAACCATAGGTATACAAAGTATCCTGGAAACCTAACATTCTACAATTGATAAACTTGGCTTTATCTCCAGCTACAAATAAGGCAACTGCTTGTCCGACAGGGCCAGCCGTGTTTTGAAAAGTTATATTTTCTGCTGAGAATTGTGAACCATAAATATAAAAACTCGCAGAGCCAGATGTTCCTTTCTCTTCACCAAAAGCATTTTTTCGTTGTGCCCAATCATCAAATGTTAAAATGGTTTTTTCTGCACTTTCACCAATCATTTTAACGAATTGTTTAGAAGCAGAAAGATTTAATTTCTCTTTATAAACTCCATTCTTAATAAAAATAGTAGTGGTTACTTTTCTAAAGTCGGGTACTGCATTAATCGCTTCCTGAACTGTTTTGTAATTTCCAGTTCCATCCTGTGCAACAGTAATATCGTATTGAGACTTAAGATATGAGATGTGAGATGTGAGACTAGCCGCACTCGCAATTGAGCAATTCAACAATATAACAATTGAACAATAAAACAATATCAACAACCCTCTTTTCATACTATAATTTTTTCATCGCACTAAAAACCAACTGAGCGACTGCAATAGCTCCTTCTTTCTGAAAATGTGTATTGTCTTTTTGCCCATCAGGATAACCCGGATAAAGTCCTTTATCAAAGTTCATGAAATATTTTGAGGTTACATATGCCTGCCCTTTCACTGTAAATGCATCGATAGAAAGTTGTGTTAAATCTATCAGTTTTACATTTAATTCTTTTGCTACTTCTTTCGCAGCATTTGGATATTCGCCATGCACATTACTCAATTTTCCATCTTTCCAAGGATAATTTCTATTTACAGGAGTAATGATGATGGGAATTGCGCCTTTCTCTCTTGTTTGGTTTACATACAACCTTAAATATTCTTTGTACCCTGTAATGTTTACATAACGTTCAGGTTTATCTACCGCAGCATCATTATGTCCAAATTGCATCATTACAATATCGTCTTTTTTCAAGGTTTTATAGACTTCCGCCCAACGACCTTCTTCAAAAAAAGTACGTGTACTTCTTCCGCCTTTGGCTTTATCTATAATTAATACACTATCTGAGTGGATGATATTTTTAACTTTTACTAAGCTATCTTTTCTAAAAAAGGATTGAAAAACTTGTCCCCAACCATTTAAAGGAAATTTCTTTTCTAAGTAACCAGAATCTAAAGTGTAATCTGCTACTGTAGAATCTCCTATTAAAAAGATATTAACTGGTTTTTTAGCTGGTTGAAAAGCGAAAAGTGCAATAAGCGAAATGATTGATAATTTAAGAAGTGCTTTCATTAATATATAGTATTATTAGATTCTTCGCTAACGCTCTGAATGACAATATTATTTTTTGATAAGATGTTTAGCCAAATCCGTTTTAATTTCTTTAATTCCTTCGGCAACCAAACCAGCTACAACTTTTGCTCCATCTGGACTTAAATGCGTATCGTCTTTTTTTCCTGTCGGATAATTCACATGACCAGAATCTACATAATTGAATAGTTTTTTTGAAGGTTCATCGCCTAAGCCAGTCAATAGTTTTTCTGTTTTGCGTTGCATGTCAATTAGTGGAATATGCAATGAATCTGCCAGTTTTCGCACTACATCTGGATAACCTTTATGCGTATCTGTTAAAACTCCATTTTTAAAATTACGACGAGCAATTGGTGTTAGTAAAATCGGATTTGCTTTTTTCGCCTGAGTTTCTTGAATGTATTTAATCAAGTTGGTTTTAAATTCGATTAGTGATGTTCCAACTTCAGGTTTCTCTATCTTTTCGTCGTTATGACCAAACTCGATTAGTACAAAATCACCTTCTTTTAAGGTCGTTAAAATGGCTTCCCATCTTTTTTCATTGATAAAAGATTTGGTACTTCTTCCATTTAAAGCTCTATTATCTACTTTAACTTCCAAATCAAAAAAGGGTTGTAATTCCATTCCCCATCCAGTTTCTGGGAAAGCCTTTGGTTGTTTATTGGCCGCCGTAGAATCGCCAATAATGTACACTGTGATTTTCTCTTTCTTCCACACTGTGAAAGATAGTAAGGTAAATACCAAAATTAAGGATAAGTAACTAATTCTTCTTCGCATCTGCATAAAATTAAATAATGAAAAAGACGAAGCCAAAACCTCGTCTTTTTCGTCTACTATTTTAATAAGTCCATCTTGGATCTCCGATGGCAATACTTGTATTACTTGCGGTTCTTAATGGTGAACCAACTGGCAATTGAAATGCTGGTGGAACACTTGCAGCCGTCCAACCTAAATCTATTGCCTGATTAGCAGTTAAGGCCACCGTAGCTGGAAAAGTTAATGCTGTAGTTCCAGTACTATATAGACCAAACATATTAGTATAAGAAATAGTTGTGGTTACTCCTGCCCCAGATGAACGCAATGCTGCTGCTACAACTGTTCCAGATTTTGGTGTGTTAGCTACAATACTGTTGGTTAAGGTAAAGTTAACTGGGTTTGCATTTGCATCTAAAAGTGCATATTTAGCATTCCCGCCAAATCCATTAAAGGTAGAGTAGCTAATATTTATTGATGGAACAACTGCACCAGCATAAGTTGTACTTGCAGTAAATAAACCAGGACCAGCATTATAAAAGGTTGATTTAGTAATATTTATCGCAGTAAATTCCATTTTATTTACATGGAAAGTATAATATGCTGAAGAACCATTTGATCCCATATCATAAACGATTGAATTGTTAACCGTAATGTTTCCAATTTTAAAATCTCTAGCTGCTGAGCCTCTATCACCACGTAAAAATGAAGTAGTAGAATTATGTACAATACAATTATCAACCACAACATTAGTGAAAGTTGCAGCAGAACCATTTGCGGCTTGAGAACCAATAAAGTTCAAGAAATATAATGATGATGCAGCTGCACCGTCAAATTCAATACCTGATAACGTTACACCTGCACCAGTTCCTTCAATATCAATTTCTTTAAAGTTAACTTTTGTATCTGTCGGAGTTCCCGATGTAGATTTTAGGGTAATAGTTTTCTGAGTAATAAATGTATTTGTTGATGTAGCCGCATAAGTTCCTGGACTTAACCCAATTACAGCTCCATTTGCTGCAGCGGCGATAGTTGCATTCAAATCATCTGCTGGAGTAATAATTTTAGTATACGAAGTTGCAGGCAATGTGGTAACACTCAAAATTCCTTTGCTTTTTGTACCGTTAAATAATTCAGCCGAATAGGTTATTCCGCCAGTTAATCCAGTTATTGCTTTTAAACCAGTTGAAACTCCATTTATTATTCCGCCAGCAGTTAAATCTGAGGCAGACAAAGTAGCTGTAATTGCCGTACCGGTTGTTGGCGTTAACACAATACTACTTAATCCTGTTTCTCCAACAAAACGTAAAGAAACTGAAGTTTCTCTTACCTCTGCATCACGAACTGGCAAAAACAATTGTATACCTGTTAAACTAAAAGTTGAACTGACAATATATTTAGATTCAGGTTGATCTTCAAACGCATTTGCTTTTATACGAGCATAATATGGAGTTCTAACTGCAAGGTTATCATCTGTAACGGTAATACCAGCAGTATCTACAACTTTTGTATAGGCGACGGTTGCAAAACTTGCATCTTTAGAAAAATCAACGGTATATTTTAATGCTTTTCCTGTTGCAAAAAGAGGAACTGCCCATTTTATTTTTGCAGAAGTTTGACCAGACTCTATTTTTATATCACTCGCCTTAAATAAACGAGGCGGATCTAGTGTTACTTCTTCATTCTTTTTACAAGCTGTAATTAGCAGTATTGCTGCAAATAACAGCACTAAGTTTTTGCTTGTTTGATTAAAAATCGATTTCATATCTAATATTTTTAATTTATATAACCAAAGTTTTGTGTCATGTTCGTGTTTTCATTCAAAACCGTTTTTGGGTACGGGAATAATTCCTTTTTATTTGCTTCAAAGTAATACGCAAAACCTGTAGAAATACTTGTAATTTGATTATCGGTTGATAATGATTTTCTCCAATTTTTAACAGTATAACCTGTTGGCGCAGTTGATGAGTTTAAACCTGGCGAGAATAATACCACATTTGGTACACCACCATATAAATCCATACTGGCAACTTCAGCTACGCTTGGTGTTAAGTTGTAGGTAGACTCTTTCGAGTACACATAGTTAGGCACATTTGTATAAGCACCTGTTCCATCAATTAATTGTTGAAGTTTAACTCGTGTTTCTGCAAATTTGCTACTAATTAAGTTCCAGCGAATTAAATCGTATTTTCTAACTCCTTCGCCACCAAATTCTAATAATCTTTCTTTCACAATCGCATCAAAAAAGCCAGCTTTATCAGTTGGAATAATTGGCAAGTCGGTAAAACCAGCATAAGCACGTTTTTGAACTTCTCCTAAAGACTTAATAGCTAATGCAGATGGTCCATTTCCAATTTCATTATCAGCTTCTGCATACATTAGCAACACATCTGCGAAGCGTAAAATTGGCCAGTTAATTGCAAAGTTTTGTGATGATGATTTTCCGTCAAACGAAGTCCATGATTTTCTGAACTTAGCATCAGTAAAATTGTTTAACGTATTAATTGATTTTTTAGAAGTTGCCGTGATTTCGAAAATGCCTAAGGTCACATCTCTACGACAATCTTTAGTTTGATCAAACTCATAAAAATAAGTCGGAATAGCATTCAAACCGCCACCACCAGTTCCATAGGTTGATGCAGCATTAAATCTAATTCCATTATAATAACCTAACTTACTATCGGTTGATGCATTACTTCCAAAAGCTGCAACTTCAAACATCAACTCATGCGCATCATCCAAACGTGTACCATGTAAAGTTTTAAAAATGTTTTCATACACCGGATTTAAGTCATGTTGTCCACGATTATCCATAATATCCTTACACTCATCTTTTGCAATTTGATAGAATTTTAAATAATCAGCATTTCTGCTCATAGTACGTGTAGCAGATCTTAAAGAGTAACCTCCTCTTGCCAAAGCAATTCTGGCTCTTAACCCTTTAATTGCTCCTTTCGTAAAACGGAAACTTCCATATTCTAAAATTTCACTTCTCCATGGCACTAAATCTTCAGCTATTTTAAGGTCTGCAATAATCTGGTCGTAAGTTCCATCTCTATCGGCATTACCAGGAAAAAGTGTTTCTGCAAAAGCAGCAGGTGTAAAACGTTGAGGTACATCGCCCCAATTACGAATTAACTCATAGTAAAATTGAGCTCTCAATGCTAATGCTTCACCATAATAGCGTTTCATTGTTGCTTGTTCTGTAGCAGAACCGCTGGTATAAATTTTTGAAACCGGAATGTATTTGATACAAATATTTGCTCTTTCTATTCCTGCATATAATTGTGCAAAAGGATTAATTAAATCTGAATTATCAGTACTCGCACCATACATGCTCAATCCACGTCTATCTGCCGAACCATAACTACCTGATGTTCTAAAATCATCGGCCGTAACACCAAATAAAGTAGAGATACGACTACCATAGCCATTATCGCCAATCATTTTATTATAAACACCTATTATTGCCGAGTTGGTATAGGTTGTACTTTCAAAAACTACATCTTCTGATGATGAGGATGGCGTTTCGAAATCTAAGAACTTTTTACAAGAAGGGGTAATTATCATTGCTCCAATAGCCAAAACTAAAAAAGCAGCGTTTTTAAATTTAAGTTTCATTTCCTTTTAAAGTTAAATGATTAAAATATCATGTTAATACCAGCCAACATGTATCTGCTACGCGGATATGCTGCATAATCAATGCCTGGCGTTAATGGGTTTGATCTACGTGTATTTGCTTCCGGATCGTAACCTGTGTAACCTGTAATGGTGTATAAATTGTTTACCGTTGCGTACACTCTCAATTTAGAGATGAATTTAGAGCGTTTTACAAAATTGGTTGGTAAATTATAGCCTAAGGTTACATTGTTGATGCGTAAGTACGAACCGTTTTCAATTGCATAAGAAGTTAATGCATAATTACCAGTAGTTGGTGTCCATAAGGTGGTATTCGCATTCATTGCAGTTAATGTTGCCGGATCTGTTACTTTAACTCCATTGGCGTCAAAGTTTCTCCATCTATTATTCATGGTGGCTAGCAAATTGTTGTCTTTAACATTGTATTGAGATGAAAACTCAACTGTGTTCGCATTGTATACTTTATTACCAACAGAAAAGTTCATGAATACAGTAAAATCGAAGTTTTTATAGGTAAATGAGTTGTTAAAACCTCCAGTAAATTTAGGTTGCGATGTTCCTAAAACAGTTTTATCATCATCACCAATCATCATGCTAGCTCCGCTTGATAATTTTTTAACTTTCATATCTCCAGGTTGAGGGTTTTTATTACCCAATAATGCATAGCTGTTTGCCACATCTGGTTTTAAAGTATAGGTATATGCCAAAGTTGTTGTATTTTGTGTAGTAGTAAAATCATCAACAGTATATCTTCCATCTGATACAAAACCGTAGAACTGACCAACTGGTTTACCTACTTGAACCAAGAAATCGGCTAAACTATTAACCCAACCAGATTGTACTACATATGATTGAACATTGTTTTGTAATTGCAAAATCTTGTTTTTGTTGAAAGACATATTAAAACCCGCATTATAACTGAAATCTTGAGTTTTAGCCACAACTGCATTTAACTGAAATTCGATACCTCTATTTTGCGTTTTACCAATATTTTGTTGTTGATAAATTGATCCGTTAATTGATGGAATATTTGCCAAAAGCAATAAATCTTTAGTACGGTTATCGTATAAATCCAATGCAATTGATACTCTATTTTTCAGTAATTCGATATCAAAACCTAAGTTGGCAGATATGTTTTTCTCCCAAGTAATATCTTTGTTTGCTAACGTAGTAGAATTTGTAATCAATCCTGTAGTTACAGAACCATCACTTGCTGCATAACCGCCTGCTGTTGAGTTAGCCGAGAAAAGAGATCTATATAAATCTTGAGGGATTCTGTTATTACCTGCCATACCATAACTAGCACGAACTTTAAAACTACTTAACCAATCCCATTTTAAATCTTTAATAAACTCTTCTTCCGAAGCTCTCCAGGCTAATTGTGCTGATGGAAAATCTCCCCATCTTTTACCTTCTGCAAATAATGATGAACCATCTCTACGGTAATTTAACGTAGCTAAATATTTCCCTTTATACGAGTAAGATGCTCTGGCAAAGAACGATAACTGACGAGTACCTGCAACTGCAGATGTTGGTTTATCTTGTACTGAACCAACTGGTGGTTCAGCTTTTTGAATACTTGCAAATGCTTCATCCGCAGTAATATTCATCGGAAACCATTTCACAGTACTGCTATTTGATTTTAAATCTAACTGATTTAACTCCTGTCCTACCAATAAATCTACGATGTGATCTTGACCGATATTTGGTTTATAATTAATCACGTTCGTATTAATAAAGGTTGTGCCGCTCGAATTATCTAACGTAATAGCTGGTAAACCTGCGTTATTTCTTGCTAATCCACTTAATGGACCATTAAAACCATTTGTTTTTCTATCTATAAAATTCAAACCTACGGTTGATTTAATACTTAAGTTATTCAAAATTTGAAAACTCAAATAACCGCTGGTGATTAAATCATTACGATAATCGTATTTTAACTCTTGGTGAGCCAATGAAATTGGATTTGATAATTGAGTTGTTAAATAATCAGCATCAAACAAATCGCCCGAATCGCCACCACCAGAATAAGGTTGATAACGAACTGAATTTCTTAAACGGTTAGTACCTTGAGAACCTGTACTTGTTGTTCCAACTCCATCTACACGTTGGCGGCTGTAACGAGCATTTATACCTGTGCGAAATTTATCGGAAATTTTATGATCAAAACGAAACGATGCAAAACTACGACGATAACCAGATTCAAGCATAATACCATCCTCTGCTGTATTATTTGCGGTAAAATTATAGGTTGTTGTTTTTGTTCCTCCAGATAAACTTAAAACTTGTGTATTCGAAAATGCTTGGCGACCAAAAACTTTATCTTGCCAATCTATATTTGGAATATTTTTATAGATTTCTAAATCCTCAAAAGTTCCATATCTTTTCGCAAAAGCATCTTTTACATCTTGTGCAGTATTGTTATTATAGAGTTCGTATTGATAAGTAACATACTCAAATGGGTTCATTACTTTCAATTCGTTCACAATTTGTCTAACTCCTGCAAAAGCATCAAACGATACAACTGTTTTACCGTCTCTACCACTTTTAGTCGTGATAATTACCACTCCATTTGCACCACGACTACCATAAATTGAGGTAGAAGCCACATCTTTTAATACATCAATCGATTGAATTTCATTTGGAGATAAAATTGATAATGCATTTTCTACTTGAATTCCATCAACAATGTACAATGGTGAGTTATCGCCAGTTAAAGAACTTCCGCCCCTTACTCTAATTTGAATTTCGGCACCTGGACTACCTTCTGTTGTCGTAGCGGTTACACCTGCCAATTTACCTGCTAAGGCTTGTGCTGCTGTACCTACCGGGAAATCTGCTAAATCTTTTGCCGTAACTGATGATACAGAACCCGTTAATGCTTCTTTTCTAACAGTTCCATAACCAATGTTAACAGTAACTTCATCCAACATCGTTGAATTTTCTTCTAAAACAGCATTAATCTGGTTTTTCGTACCAACTTCAACTTCATAGTCGGTAAAACCTATAGATTTAAAAACCAAAACAATGGTTCCAGAAGAAGGGATGGTTAATTTGTAAACACCATTTGCATCGGTACTTGTTGCAACTTTTGTTCCTTTGATGGTAACTCCAACGCCTGGAATGGTTGCGCCAGTAGCTTTTTCGGTTACCTTACCTGTAATTTGTCTAGTTTGTGCTTTAGCTATATTTATTCCCATAGCAAGCACACAAAAGAGCAGTAAAAATTTTTTCATACAATTAGGTTATATTTTGGTTGTTTATGGGCGACGTATAAAGTCTTCCATTAACAAGTCTACATTGTTTTTTTTATAAAGCATAACAGTACAGGACACTAAATCTGTGCAATCGTTCCCGACAACGTTGCCAAAAATTCAATCTAAAAAGTTATATTTAAAACCATAAAGAAATAGCAGTATTATTAACTTAGCTTTTTATTTCCCATTCCATTCAAAATATAGTGTTAAACCATGTTTGAGCCCGTTACCATAAAAGATATAGCCAAGGCCTTAGGCCTATCCACCTCTACTGTTTCAAGAGCATTAAGAGATACACATGAAATAAGCGCTGCTACCAAAAAAATTGTTTTAGAATACGCTAAAGAGATAAATTATCAGCCAAATCCAATTGCATTAAGTTTAAAAGAACGCCGCAGTAAATCTATTGGAGTTGTGGTAAGTGAAGTAGCCAATAGCTATTTTTCTCAAGCAATTAACGGCATCGAATCTATTGCATATGATCGTGGTTATCACGTTATTCTTACTCAAACACACGAGTCTTATGATCGGGAAGTAATTAACGTTCAGCATTTAGCTTCAAGATCTGTAGATGGACTTTTAGTTTCCTTATCTTCTCAAACCAACGACATTTCGCACCTTAGTTATTTACATGAAAAAGGTTTACCTATAGTTTTTTTCGATCGCGTAGCGGATGAAATTGAAACGCATAAAGTAATTGCTAATAATGAGAAAGGTGCATTTGAAGCAACTAATCATCTTATAAAATCGGGTTATAAACGTATCGCTCACTTAACAAGTTCTACTCAATTATCTATTAGTATTGAGCGTTTAAAAGGATATGAAGGAGCTTTAAAAGCGAATAATATTGAAGTTAATCCAGCTTATATTAAACATTGTCCACATGGTGGGATGATTTACGAAGAAACTGAAAATGCGATTAAAGAATTGATGGCTTTAGATGAAAAACCAGATGCCATTTTTGTAGCGGGTGATAGATTAAGTACTGGATGTTTAAGTGTTTTTAAAAACCTAAAAATAAGCGTTCCAAATGATATGGCTATTGCTGGTTTTAGCAATTCTGATGTACTGGATTTGTTTAATCCATCATTAACTTCAGTTCGACAACCAGCTTTTGAAATCGGTCAGTTAGCTACACAAATGCTTTTACAATTAATTGAAGCCAAATATCCTGTTGAAGAATTTGAGAAAAAGATATTAGATACCAATTTGTTTGTACGAAATAGTTAAATAAGTTTATCCTATTTCAAAACCACTCGCTAACTGTTGTAATTCTTCTTCAGAAATTAACTTGGGATTATTGTATTGTTTTTCCAACATAGACAACGCTACTTTGATGTGCCCTGTGGTTGTATTAATTAAACACTCACCATTATCTATGGTGGCAGAGATGTACTTTCCAATTCCTCTATTGATATCAGAAAACCTAAGTACTAATTCGTGGAATATAAACACTGGATAATTCATGCGTTAAAAGTAAAACGCCAATGTTAAGTCTATATGAAATTAACGTTATTTTTTGTTAACATTAACTTAACATTAAAATTGATTTATCCAATGATAATTTAAAGATTAAGGCAATTTATAAGCCTGTCTTCCAAGCAATTTCCATTCCTTACCTTGTTTTTGCCACACTAAAAGGATTCCTAAATGCACTTCTCCAGGTTTGCCACCATCATTAGTTTTTGCATGCAACTCATGACGAACCAATGCGGTTTTGTCTGTAACTTTTACAGTTTGGTTTTTATATTCTATAGTTACAAAGTCTGATGCACCACTAGCAATTGCTTCCACAAAAGCCGCTTTATCTTGGAGTTTACCACTAGAATGGCCATAGCTTAGATCTGTTGCAGCAACATTTTCTAAAGCAGTTCTTTCGCCACTAATTAATGCCAAACGCATATTTTCTACTGCTACCAAAACATCTTTTTCATCTTTAGTTTGAGCTTTAACCATAACATTTACGCTTGCTAATAAAAGGAGAAGGATATATTTTTTCATTGTATATATTAAATAGAATTTTCACCAATATACAGGTTTTAAGAACATTTTAAAAAATACCAGAAATTATAAATTAGGATCAAACAAAAAAGTTGAAGTTATAATTTGTAATTAAACCCCATCTACTCCATTTTTACTAATTGACAATGGTATACCTTAATCGCACCATTTAATAGCTGCTTTATATCTAGTTTATCCTTAACTCAGGTTTGCCATGTAGTACGGTCGGGGTTTAGTCGCACTTGGTTCGGATACAATTGTCACAAGTCCGAACTAACCCCGAACCAACCCCGTCTAAAGGCCGTTTTAACAATTACCATTTTACGGCTATTTAGGATCAGTAAATTTATATTTAATAGACTTTTACACTAAAATTTTTCAATAAAAAAACCCCTTAGGAATAAGGGGTTTTCTACAAAAAATTATGAGGAGATTAACTTAAAAAATTCTATATAATTGGTGCAAAAGCATTTTTATCTAAGGGTTTTAAAATAAGTTTGGATACATCTGGGTGTGCTTGAATATGTTCAATATCTGATTGTATTTCTGAAGCTGTAAGTACCACAATACGACATATACTTTTTACTTCTTCTGAAAACTCTTTAAATCTTTCCAAAAAACCCAAACCATTCAATCCTGGCATATCCAAATCAAGCACGATTAGCGATGGCAGTACTGAAGGATTATATTGGTGTTTATAAAGATATTCAAGCGCCTCAGTTGCGCTCTCCATTACCATTATTTCTCCATTAGTATTGATATTCTTCAACACATGCGCTGTAATCATCTGGTCTATGAGGTTATCATCTACCACCATTATCTTATTCCTTTGCTCCATCAATACTAGCGTTGCTCCTTTTTGGTTTAAATTCTTCACTAAATACTACCAACGCCTTCCGTGTGATACAAACAAAACAAAAGCCATATTATTTTCTGTTAAAACCCGAATAAAATGAGGTCTACTTTTAGTGCATAATTTGATAGTGTACTCTCGAAACAAAGATTTTAACTAGTGTAGGTATTTTTAGAGGTAAATTCTACTCTTCACCTCTGAAACAGGCAAGTAGAATTATTTCCCCATAACGGGGTGGTTTTCCCTAAATTGGGGAAATATATCCCGTTTTACTAAAAAACATATAAGCTTTAGCTTTCACCTCAGGCTAAGAAATATTTTCCCCATTATTCCCCGATTTTACCTATTCCCCAAAAATTTATTCCTCATTCTATTTCATTGGTTTATTCCCCGTTTTATAAAATTATATGGCTAAACATCTAATTTATAGGTTTTAATCTCAAAAAAGATAGTTAACGATACGCATAAAAGATATGGCATTGGTATTGCCTAATGATATATAGTATTAATAAATCTCTAATGAAATACCTAAGGTTTATATTTTTCAGTTTTGTTGTTTTGATTTTAGCTGTTACAGCAGGGTCAAGCCATAAAGTAGCTAACACTTTATCAATTAAAAATAAAACAGCACCTGCTGTAGAGGTTAAAGATGAGGCCGTTTATCAAAACAAAAACTTGCCTTTACATGGCGATGTTTGGTTTGCATTTGCAGCAATAGGCGCTATTAGTACTTACTTAGCTTTTAAAAGAAAATAGTTTCTTTGGTTTATGCATTGCATTTAAGATGTTTAAACAAATTAATGTTCTCTCTAAAATATATAAACAACAAAGCCAATCAAAAGATTGGCTTTGTTGTTTATATTCCGATATAATCTCCTCTTTATTTAAATATTCCTTTTAGTAATGCGCCTGTCCAGAAATCTGGGATATCCTTCACTCCAAAAAGTTTAGTTAAAACCAATGAGGTATTTTTATTACTATTAGGTTCTGTAATTAACCCCATTTTTTTAATCTGTGGTCCAGTGATAGCCCAAGGCACTTGCATTTCATTCATAGATACACCACCATGACCTTTGTTAATTCCACCGTGATCTGTGATTAACAAAAAATGAGTGCCTTTATATAAGCCTTCAGCTTTAAGTTTATCCAATAATGCGCCTATTGCAGTATCCGCTTCTTCTATTGCCTTAATATATGGATCTGACATCCAACCAAAGCCATGACCAGCATGATCTGTATGTACACTATATAAAAAAACTAATGTTGGGTTCTTCTGATTTTTTACCAAAAAATCATTGGCTTTAGCATAGTTTGCTCTGTAATCATCTTTCTCCTCAAAAGAAACCTCATCTAAATATTTTTGGTTGATGGGATTAATTAACTCTTTCCAATTGTAATAATAAGCAGTTTTTACGTTAGGGACTTTTTCTTTCAGCACTTTAAAAATAGAAGGATAATAACCCTCTTGATCGGTAGCGATAGAAGTTAAAGGATGTTTTGCCAAAGTCCAATCGTTACTAGTGATACCATGCTCTTCTGGACCAGAACCCGTTAAATGACTAGTCCAATTTGGCAAAGTAACAGATGGCATTACAGGGCGTGTAGTTAATGACAATACACCGTCTGCAAACAATTTATCTAAATTAGGATGCTTTGCTGTTTTAAATCCTTCTGCACTAAATCCATCAAGACCAATGATTAGCACCCTAGTAGGTGTTTTTTGCGCTATTGCAGAGAATGATATAGCTACTAAAATTAGTGTTTTTATAAAAATGGTTTTCATATTTAGAAAAAATTAAACTTCGTAAAAAATCTATTCATACAAACTTAGTTTAACCTAGCCTGCATTCATCAAAACTACTTGGTTTCTGATACTATTGCTTTGCACTATTTGGCAACTGTTTACCATATATTAACCTATTTGATTTAGCTGAAATAAATAATCATTCAAATAGTGTTTTATATTACTGCTGGGCGCTCTTGGAAAATGGTTTTAAAAATAGGTTCTGCTGCTAAATAAGATTTCAACAGTTGGATTTGATTTTTTGCTCTAACTAAATTATGATCAGCATAGGCAGTATGATAGTAAATATCGTCGTTTAAGAAATCTGTTAAAAACCGTAGTGCCTGCATGTAAATCATAAACTTACCACTAAAAATAAATTGCTCCTTTTCCGATTCTGATAATGCCTCACCCATTTCTTCCATATAACCACGGTAAATAGCAAAAAACATTTCTTCTCTCACTGCTACTTTTGTTAAATCCTTTTCTTCTTCATTCGCTTCAGATAAGTAAGTTCTCATCATATCTCCAACATCACTAATATAATAGCCAGGCATTACAGTATCTAAATCTATTACACAAAGCCCCTCTCCTGTTTGCTGATTAACCAGCACATTGTTAATCTTTGTATCGTGATGAACTACTCTTTCTTTAAGCTTTCCATTTTGAATAAGTTCTTGGTATTTTGTTGCGATATGATCAAGTTTTGTCAACTCATCTATCTCTGCAGTAGCTTGTTTTAAACGATCTGGGTTTGCATTTTTCAATGCGCTTATAAATTGCTCTACACGAAGTGGAAGATTATGAAAATCGACAAGTGTATATTTCAGTTTAGTCGTATCAAATCCATCTAATTCTTTAGCAAATTGACCAAATTGCTTTGCAGCTTGATATGCTTCTTCTGGATATTTCACATAATCTGCCGACTTAGAGTTTTTGATAAAAGGGAATATCCGATAATATCCTTCATTAACCACCACCATTGTTTCATTTTTTAGATTCGGCAATGGCGATACAAATAAATAATCTGGCGCATATTGATCCAGAAATTTTCTCAGTTCTAAAAGGTTTTTATCTATATGAGCTGGTTCCTTAAAAACATTTGTATTTATTTTCTGTAACAGATAGTCGTTTTCAGTGCCTGAAACTTTCCAGGTATAATTAATAAGTCCAGAGCCATGCAGCTCTATTTTATAATCTTCGAATTGCAAACCATAGCTAGCTAAGATTTCTTGAAACATATTATTTTTTAGTGTAGTGTAGTGTAGTAAAAACGTGTGGTTGAGCAAACAGTTATTAAGATTACGTTAAACCCTTTGCCACCAAAGGCGACAAAGGGAGTAAACAACCAATTAAAACTATTATTTTAAGAACTCGATTTCAAATTGATTTAAGAAAGGGCTACCATCAATACCAAATGCTGGCAAAATATCAATGTTTAACCAGTATAACATGGTTGCACCAACGGTGGTAGGTGTTAATACAATTGATTTGCCAGTACTAGTTAAATCTGGTGCTACAGTTGCAGGAACATTAGTACCTAGAGCTGTCCAAGTATAATTCCCTGCTAATACCATATCATATCCCATACTAGGTGCTTTATTACCGATAATTCCCTCGCTACCTTCGTCTATTGGCCAATATCCTATCAGATTAGTATAGTTAGGATGTTTGGTAATATCTTTTAAATCTTTATTTGCTGTAATGGTTGTAGCGTCTAAGGCTACATTAAAAATTTCTAAGTTAGCTGCATGAAAATCTGTTGTACCACTTGTGGTACCTCTAGCTCCTAGTCTCAATAATTCAGAAGTATTGATGTTTTTTGAAGCACTAACATTATAAGAGCTTTTAAAAACCCCATCAACATAAGCCGAAGCAGTTCTGGTGGTTGCATTTACATATTTCACCGTCATTGTTAATGTATGCCAGCCTGAAGTTAAAGCAACTGCAATTCCTAATTGCTGTTTACCTCCTCCTCCATTATTTACACCACCAAACTCCAAATTCCATTGGTTACCTCCTTCTTGCATCCAAAACCAACCTGTGTAATTTGATGTACTTTTTCCTAAAAACTGAGGATAACTAGCGCTACTGTTAAATTTGGTATCCATTTGCACCGTAAAATCTTTATCGGTACCAAAATCATATAAACCATTATCAACTGGAACTGTTGCATAAACGTTATCGGTTTTAAAGTTGACCGTATTAAAACCAGACTTTTTAATCAATTCTTCCTTTAGGTTTTTTTGTGAAGCAATTAAAAATCCAGCTTTTGGATCATCATTACTTCCACCATGATTAGTTGTTACAATAATTAACCAATCTTCATTAGCGTAACTTTTTCTAGCTTTAATTGCGGCTACAATGTTACCCACATATTCATCAGCTTTTAATACTGCATTTTTATAAACCGTATTACTTGCTACAAAACCACCATTTGCACCTGCTGCTTCTACATCTCTAAAATTAACTACCATAGCACCCAACTGGGTTTTAGTATTTAATATGTTGATAGTCGAATCTTTTACAGCAACATCTGTACTTACTATTGGAGCAAAATCAGCAATGCGTAAATAATTACGAAGATTTGGCCACGGCGTTACAATTGCCGTTTTTAAAGATTTATATTGTAGTATATAATCAAATGCATTTCGGAAAACCCCAGGTGATTCGTGTGAATTTTCTTTGGGTGTAGGTAGGAAATCGTCAGTTTTAATTAGATGTCTAGAATAACTAACCCCGTTAATCATTGATGCCCAAGAAGCCACATCATTAGCTACAGACCCACGAATTACATCATAGGTATATTTTGATGTTTTTCTTAAATCTCCTATAGCTGGTGGTGCAATTGTTTTTAACTCAGCTCCAGTTAAGCCATCAATACTGATTACTATTACTTTTCGCTGTATAGTACTTCTAGTTATTGGCTCTTCGAAAACCGGAGGTGGGTTATCATATTTTTTACAGCTAATAAAACCTGTAACTGTTGTTGTAATCAAAGCACTAAATAGTATCGCTTTTTTATAATTAATTTTCATCTGTTTACAATTTTATCAACTTAATTTATTGTTTAATTACACCTAGTTCTGCCATTGCGGCTAGCGTAGTATTTCCTGTTACCCAACTATTTTTTAATAAAACTTTAATAAAGCGGGGTGCAACAACACCATTAGGAAATAAATACTCATAACGGGCAAAAGCATTAGGAATTTGAGTTGTACCTATACTTGTAAAGTTCACATTATCATCGCTAATCAATATCTCTACATCTTTTACGCGTTGCGCTGTAGAATTTCTAGGGAAGAAATACATTCCTTTTATAGGTGTTCTTACATTCTGACTATAAATAATAGTAAAAGGATAAGATTGTGCTGCAGTTGGCGCTGGCGAGTATTGTGAGTGCCAATAGGTTGTACTATTATTATCTAACATGGCAGCAGGTGAGCCCTCGTTAGATTGTGATGAACTTATCTGTAGAATTGTTGGTACAATGGTAGCAGTACCTCCTGCTTTAGTTAATGGATTATAGGTCCAAACTTGTTTTGTCATTAATGGATATTTAGCTGAAACTTTTGCCACCATTTGCTTACTGATGTTAATACCCCAAGCATCAAAAAACGCAGATAAATCTAATTGTGCAAAGTCTGATAATTTCTCGTAAGTAAAATCATGTTTATCAATATCATTGTATGAAAAACGTTGAGCATGACGTGCTTCTGTATATAATTTAGTCATCCCGCCGTAACCGTAGGTATCAAAAAGTTGTACAAAAGGTGTAATCTTTATAAAAGGACCCGTATCTGTATTATTTATAAGAACATCTGCATCAAAGTTTCTAGAACCTGTAGTAATTGTTGTTGCTGTTGTTGTACTGGTAGTTGCCCATGCAATACCTAATGGAAAACCACTCCTAACTGCTGGATGCAATACGTTATAATCGGCACCTATACGGTTAGCTACTTTAAAACTGAATAAGTTGTTGGTGGTTTCACCTAAAGTACTCCAGCTCCAAACATTAGGTTGTTGACAGTTATGGCCAAATTCATGGTAACTTCCCCATTGACCAACGCTTGTAGTAACATTTTTTAAACTTGTAAATCCTTTAAACCATTCGTTATCATTGGTACCTACAAATGGAATACCCGAGTGACCGTAACCTACTGTTAATTGAATATCTAACACTCCTCTCCATGGTCCTTGTGGGCTTCTATCTACTTGATCGGGTGCATTATCTGATAATCCCATCCATGCATTATAATCCAAATCGAAAACTTCATTCCATTTGGTCATTACAGCTGTTGGATTATTTAATGGTTCGCTTGAGCTGAAAGTAGCTATCACTTTATCTCTTGGTATTAAGAAGATTACGCGTTTGGTTCTAAATTCTAACCAAGGCACATTTGATGCTTTTACTTTAGTTACCCAATCTGCATCGCTGATTTGACCTAAAATAAAATCTGGAGATACTACTGCACCAGAAATAATGAATTTTACAGGTTGTGCAATTGCAAAACTAGCGTGAATATAAATCGTACCTCCGTAGATGTTGCGCATGTAATTTACGCCTGGATATAAGGCTTTTACATTATAAATAATAGGATCACGTAACAAAGGTACTTTACCAGATAAATTATCTGTATGGCCACCAATTTGCATACTTAAACCATTTACACCTGCAGGTACAATAATTTTAATTAACTCTCCAGGAGCTGCATAGTAACCTGTACTGTACTGAGGTTCTGGTGCTGCTTGTATACGTAAGGTAGTTGCGGTTTGATTCTCAAAATTCAAATCTAAAGTAAACTCTTTATTTTGTACACGAGGTTCGGTTTGATCTACCAAACCTGGGAACAAACGAGCTTTAGCATATCCTGAGCGATCGATGTTCAGCATATTGGTATCTACTGTTACATCAGCTTTGTTGCCTGAAGCATCATCATAACCATCGGGTACTTCTATGCCGTATTTTTTACAGGCAGCTATACTGAATACGATTGCAATAATCGTGGTTAATTTTATAAATGTTTTTGTGTTCATAGCTTTATTTAGTTATTGCGAACGTCTGTGTATAATAATTTCCAAATTTTACCATCTAAGTTCCAAGTAGCAGGAGGAGCTACGCCCATCCATTGATAAATTTGCATTGGAATATCTACGTTATTGATGACTACAGCATAAGCTGCATCGCTAACAGGAGGACTTAAATTTGGTGAGCTATCTAAGAAGCTAGTCCAGTTTTCTGAAGGTGAGAACTTTAAATTTGGTGCTTTACCAGATTTATCTGCACCAGTAAGGCCAGAACCCTCTGTAAGTGGCCAATAGCCCATTAAATTTGCATAATTAGGATCTGTTGGCAATACTTCCGTTTTACGCATATAGCTTGTTATTGTTGCGTCTGGCATGGCTACATTATACATGGCTACTTCTCTAATTAATACATTTACTGCACCAACTGTAGATTCACTAGTAGGAATATTACCTACCGTAAATGGTGTAGTAGAGCTCATATTGGCAGTATACGTACCATTACCACTAGTTAAAGGCCCACCAGCCAATTTACCATCTTGAAATCCTTTTACGTATCTACTTCCATTTTCTGTATAGATTTTTACAGCTATAGTATGCCATAAACCATCTCTAAAGGTTCTGGTAGCACCGGCAGGCGCACCACCCATTTGTTGGGTCCCATTTGCTTTAAAGTTCCAATCACTTCCGTTAGTGAAAATTACCCAGCCCGGGCTATTTTGTTGAAAATTTAACTCCTTACCAATAATTGGAGGATATCCACCAACCGACGCATGATCTGCTCTTACTTTAAATATCAACGTATAATCGCCAGTTGTACCAAAATTACCAATAGTGGTATTGTTATCTGCAGCTAGTACATTACGTGTTGTAGCTGTACTTACCAATCTTGGTGCAAAACCAGAAAATGGAATGGTATTTACATCAGGTTTAGGAACAAATTGTTGAGTAAATTTAGGGTTATAGAATATGGTAAAGGTATTTTTCGCTCCTTCTCCAAATGCTCCTAAATCCGAATCGCCAGGTGCTGGAGTTATATAGCCACCTTTGTTAGATGCAATAACCACCAACCAATCTTCTTTGCTAAAACCTGCACGAGCTTGTAAAGCAGTAATGATATTGCCTATATAAGTATCAATTTGTGTAATGGCGGTTGTATACGGTACAGAACTATCTGTGTAGCCATTGGCTGCTCCTGCTTCGTCAGCACTATGGAACTGAGCTACCACGATACCTGCATCGTCTCTTTTTAACTCTTCTACTACTGCGTCTTTAACTTTAACATCACTATTTTGCGCATCAACTTTAGCAGTTGCATCAACAGCTAAATTTGTATTAAATGCATTTGTAGCAGCAATAGAAACTGTACGAAGATTAGGTGATTGTTGTTTTAAACGTGTAAATAAGGTTGGAAAAGCAGTCAGTTGATTATTTGCAAAATCATCTGTTAAAACTTTATGTTTAGCGCTTGTTACGCCAGTTAATGAGTTTGCCCAACCATTACCATTATTTACTGCTGTAGATTTAGGATCTAGTAAACCATCGAAAGTATAAATAGACTTTCTAACGATTTGCGTAATATTTGGCGGGCTTAAAGTTTTTACTGCATTGCCTCTTACTCCATCTAAAATAATGTAAAGTACCTTGCGCTTTCCTTCTTTAAGGTTTGTAGTATCATTTGGATACCCTTCTCTTAAGGTATTTGGAAAGTCTTTATTACAAGAAGAGATAAACAATAGTACCAATAACAGGCTCATAAAACCTAAGCTATTAATCACTATTAATTGTTGCTTTCTATTTAGTGTTTTCATATCAAATATTTTTAAGCGTTATGGTTTCAATGTAATACGAAGTATACTTTTAAAGGTTTTATTATCAAACCTTGCAAAAAAGCCGACTAGTGTAACTTTGGTATTAACTCCCGAAGTTGTTTCAATCATTTTATAAATGTTGCCTATAAATTGACCAGTGTTATTATAACCTGCAGCTAAAGATCCATCGGCATTTATAATCATAAATCCTTGACGAACTATACCGTTATAGGTTTTAAAACTACCTGAAACAATGATTTTACCGCTATTTAACTGACCAGCATAAGTTGGTGTGCCTGTGGTAATTGTACCAAAATTGAATGTTGGTGTTAAGCTTCCGTTTAACTCTAACATAGCTACTCCTTGTTTGGCGCTACCGTTAAAATTTTTAAATAAACCAGCAACCATAATTTTATTGGTAGTTGCATTGTACGTAATAGAACTGATATCATTATCTGCACCACTACCTGTATTAAAACTCGCATCAACAGATCCATCTAAATTAATACGAACGATGTGGTTAGCTGGTTGTCCGTTAAATGTGGTAAATTCTCCTACTAAAACTAATTTTCCATCTGGCAATTGAATTGCATCTCTTATGCTACCATTTCCTGCAGCTGGACTTTGTTTGGTGGTTGAATTATAATGAAAGGTTAAGTCTAAATCACCTTCATCAACAGGATTGGCCTCGTTAATTTTTAAACAAGCCATTTGATTCATTTTAACAACGTCTCCTATTTTAGTATCATAAGTAGATCTTTCATAAAAACGTCGAACATAATATTGGAAGCTACCTACTATATATACTCGGTCGCCAAATACAAATGATTTTTTAATAGACCCTATTACTCCACCATTAAAGCTTGGTACAGTATCTCTATTTTTAGATAATACATTAGGCGTTGGGTTTATTACATCAATAACAGTACTATCTAGTGTGCCATTACTATTTAACCTAGTAATACCAGAAATATTAATACGGTTTGGTCGTGTAGAATTAAAGCTAGTAAAATCTCCTGATACAATGTATTTACCGTTATTAGCGCCATTGGTTAACCGAGTTACCGTATTTATTACGCCATTAGCTCCTTTACCAAAGTTAACAGAATTCACATCGCTAGGTACTGGAGCAATATAAGTCCCGTTCGGATCAATTTGGGCAATTGCTCCATTGGGAATTTTTTCAGTCCAACGATTATCAAAGTTATTAAATGAACCAACCACAAAAGAATTACCATTTGCCAATGTTGAAATATCATTTATTGATGACACATAGATATTCGCATTATTATCACGGTAGGTAGCTCCATTTGTTTGGAAAGTGTTATCTATACTTACTTTTCCATCTATATTAAGTACTGGGCCAAAGAAAGTTTGTTCTTTAGTAACCACTGATAAACCACCTGTACTTGCATTTGTTGGTACTACAATACGAATTGTACTATCAGTTAAATTCAGCACAGTTGCTTCAATTTCATTTACATAAAATTTATAGTCGTTTTCGTATTTCTTTACCCCTCTTACGAAAACAGTTACTTCTGAACCTTGTGTAGCTAATGCTGGATCAGGTAAAGTATTGTCAAACTTAATACCTAGTGGTTGTTTACCACCAGCGTATGGATCTTCGCCAATCACCTCTTTCTTTTTGCAAGAATAGATAGTCAAAGCCATTAATAGTATTAAAGCTGAGCTTAAACGGGTTATATTTTTGTAATTATTAAACATAGTTTGCGTTATAATTAATCTATTAATAATTAAGGAGTTACAGGTAAAATACCATAAGATTGTACCGTATTGATAAACAAGTTGGTACTAAAGCCAAAGTTGTGTTTGCTATACGTAAATGAGCCAAAAGCTGCTTCTTGTGCTAGCACATGTACAATACCATTAGTTGGTGCAATATCTGAACTTGCTACTGGAATGTTGATTAAGCCAACTTTAGGATCTGCGTAGTTTGGAATATAAGCGATATACAGCTGACGATAACCTGCATATTTTACTCTTGATTTTTCTACACCGTTTTCATCGTAAACTACTGCATCATTAAAGCGTACACCAATATTCATAGTTCTACCGCCAATTGAGGTATACCCCTGACCAGGAAATGCAGCCATGTTTAAGGTATCAATTTGAGGATAGTCTTTAAGTTTATTGGTTCCTTTAAAGATATATTGCGATAAAATTTCTTTCCAAGCTGCTGGCTTAATCTGCTCTAGTTTAGCTACAGTATCTCTACCATTCTGTCTAAGATAAAGATTAAGACCTTTTACAGATTTATAAATTGATGAACTGGTTGGTGCAAAAAACGTTACATTTTCTTTATCCAACACATCATTCATTCCTGCAATTGCAATTACCTTGGTTAAGGTATCAAAGTATACTGGTTTTGATTTTAGGAAGGCCAAAATACTTCCATTAAAGGTGCCTTTTGCTGTACCACTATCAAAATAGTATTTGTCTTTTTGGCAAGCGGTAAACAATGTAATGCTTACAGCAACTAAAATGATTGCCTTTATAGTTAGTTTATTTTTCATTGTTATCTCCAATAATTTAAAGTCATACCTGGGTTCTCTACAAATGCAGATTCATCAATTTTCCATGTCCAAGCGCCAGCATTAAAAGCACTTACGCTAATTGGAGATGCACAAAATTTAGAGTCGCATATTCTTTTAGTTCTTACCAAATCATAATAATACTGGCCTTCGCCCATAAACTCTCTTACGCGTTCAAGGTAAATGTCATCTTTTAATTGATCTCCTCCTGATGTAATATTAGTAGCACTAGCACGCTGCCTTACTTTATTCAAGTAAACTTGTGCATCTGTATCTTCCCCCAAATTGGCAAGTGCTTCTGCAGCTAGTAAATACGCATCTGATAAACGGAAAATAATGATGTCATCATCGTTTTGTACCGTAATATTATTTACGTAAGTATTAGCGAACTTTTTAAATTGAAATGTATTGTTATTTATAGTTCTGTTTTCAAACCAAAGGTCTTTTCTAGCATCAGGTATACCATCACTATAAATTTTATCCATCCAAGTTTTTTGATAATATCCTCTACTGGTTATAAAAGTTGTTTGTCCTAAATAAGGATAGTGACTTAATACATAGCCCAAATTAGCGTAGGTAGAAAATTTCTCTCCATTATTAAAGCTTTGATACACCTCAAACAAACTTTCTTTAGTACGACCTTTAAATAGTCTCTTATTGTCTTCTTGAGTATAAGGTATTAATGCGTAATCTGTTGAACTACTAATTTCTACACCAAGTTGTTTTACAGCTGTGTAGTATTTTTGTTTATTAGCTTCTCCATCAAAACCAGCAGCCCACATGTTCATGTGCATTAACAAAGCAATAGCTCCACCTCTCATAGCTCTTACCCCAATTAATGATGGATCTGAATAGGTCCATGGTAAATCTCCTTTTACCGCTTCCATATCAGCTATGCATTTATTTAAAACCTCTACCATTGGTGTTCTAGGTAATGCCTTTGTGTTCAAAGCATCTGTATTATAAGGCACATCGCCATATAAACGCACCAAGAAAAAATAACACATATTTCGCATAAACACCGCTTCTGCTTTATATTTTTTAATTTCACTTGCGCTTAATACTCCTGATGGCATTTCATCTATTTTCTTGTACAGCAAGTTTGATGAAGCAATGATGTCGTAAAATGGTTTCCACAACGTCATGTTTTTAAATGTCCAACCAATTGTCCATTGAGTTCTGGCAGGATTAGTAGCAGTTGGTGAGGCAAAATTTTCTAAACCATATATATCATTATTAGCGAGGTAAAAACCATACGTACCATCGGTTGTAGAAATTGGTGCCGAACGTAAATCTCCTACCGTCATAAGGCCACCACTAACCTTGCTTCTAAATTGGGCGTATAAACCATTTGTAAAGGTTTCTACATCTTTTTGAGTTTGCCAAAAATTGTTACCAGAAAGTGCATCTGTTGGTACAATATTTAGGAATTTTTTACAACCAGTGCTCGAAAGCGTTAAGATTGCTAAAAGTATAATTGTATATTTTTTCATTATCAATAATTGAAAAATTAAAACTCGATGTTTAAATTAAATACGAACGTTCTTGGGTTAGGATAGCCACCAGAGTAATCTCTACCTAATGCAGTTACGTTTTCTGGATTTGGACCAGAATAATTAGTCAACATAAATACATTATTTACTGTACCACCTAATACCACTCTATTCATTCCGTAACGGTTGGTGAATTTTTGATTTAAGGTATAGCCCAATGAGATATAGTTCAGTTTAAAGTAAGATCCATCTTCTTGAAACAACGTTTGAGCAAAACGATATGGATTAACGATACTGCTTCTCAAATAATCGTATGGATTTGGATAAACTGCATTTTGACCAACACTTTTCCAGATATCGTATTGGCTAAGTGGCACTAAACCGCTTAATACAAAAGGATTGTTAAATGCCTGGAATTGCGAAGCCAAAGCATTGTTTAAGATATCTCTACCTAAAATCCCTGTACCTTGTACTTGTACACTGAAATTTTTGTATCTAAAATCTACAGTTACCCCTCCACTAAAACGGATTTGAGAGTTACCTGCATCAACTAAGTCATAATCATCAAGTATATAATCACCGTTTACATCGGTATATCTTGGATCACCTGCTCTAAAATAATTTAATACTCCACCTAAAGATCCATCACCATTACGAGCTCTGTATCTTAACCCAGTTAAAGGATCTACAGGTACATCGCTATTATTAGCATATACACCTTTGGTATTGTAAATAAAGTTGGCAAGTGCATTTGCACCTACTGATTTTAGAATAGCCTGACCAGTAGTAGGATCAAATCTTATACTTTGACGTACGCCATTAGGTAAAGCTGCTAAATAATCGTGGTTAATAGCACCATTTACACTCACAGTTAATCTTGCTTTGCTCGAATTAGGCAAAAGACTTCCTGTTAAGGTACCTTCATAACCAATGTTTACTAAAGCTTCTTCATTTGTAGTAATCTCGCCAAAGCCGCTTGTATTTGCTAATACTTTGGTTCCAAATAAATTATCGGTTTGTTTATAGTATGCTTCGAAAGTACCTGTTATTCTGTTTTTCAGTATCCCGAAATCAAATGCAAAGTTTAAGGTTGTATTTTTTGCCGGCTGTAAATTAGTATTTGGCGATCTACCACTCGAAATACCTACTGTTTGTGTGCCATTGTAATTACCTAAGTTTAAGTATTTTCCATAAACATCGTAAACATTACCACTTGGTTGTAATACTGTACCATAACTTAAACGAATTGAGGCATAATCTAACCATTTCTCAACTTGGCTTGCCATGAAAGACTCATTATTAATGTTCCAACGAACACCTATAGATGGACTTTTGGTATAACCAGCATCAGGACCACTTGATGAGCTCCCATCTAAACGATAAGAGGCATCTAATACATATCTACGTTTGTAGTTGTATTGAAAACTTCCAGCAAATGCTACAGAACGTGATTGATTGAAATTGTCTAGTGTACCTCCTAATGAAGTAAGATAATCATCAACACCAACAATTGGGCCTCTTAAATAATCGTTTACAACTTTATTATTTTTAATTACATCTGCCTTAAAGTTAGATGAGCTGGTTTCATTAAACACATAGGCTAAAAAGTTATGTGCATCATCTCCTGCTTTATCTTTTATAGAAAACACATATTGCAATAAATTTCTATTGTAAACTGCATTTTTAACACTATTGTAAGCAAATAAAGAAGAACGATCTCCATTAATGGAAGCTGGTAAGAAATTATCTTCAGTACCTGTATTAAAGGTATAATTGAAGTTTGAAGTTAAACTCAAGTTTTTAATAAACTCGTATTTTAACTCAATCGTATTCGTTAAATCAATTGTTTTATTATCATTATCGGTAGTTACCGCTCCTAATACTGAGTTAATTGCAGAGTATTGGGATGGAGAAGGCAGCAATGATGATGAAGCACCACCCGTAGCAATACCCGTGTTAAACAAACCGTTACCACTACCTTTTTGCTGTTTACCTAATGCTCCATTAATGGTTGCATAGAGTTTAAACTTTTGATTAGGCATGTACTGCATGTTCATCCTCAAGGTAGACCTATCAAAACCTGTGTTTTCTTGAATACCTTTTTGTTTAAAATAACCGAAGTTCACTTTATAATTAAAGGATGGATCACCACCTGCAATGTTTAAATTGTGTGTTTGATTGTAAGTAGTTCTGTAGAAATACGATTGCCAGTTTGTTGAATTGTTGTAATACGCATTTAAACTATCTGCAATAAATGGAGTTCCATTAATTAAACCTAATGCATGATAATAACTTGTATCACTCGCTAAAATTTGAGCAATACGTAAGCTACGCTCATCAACACCACCAATAACAGAACGCAATTTTGGTACGGCACTTACAAAGAACTGGCCATTATACGTAATTACTGGAATTTTAGAATTACCTCTTTTTGTGGTAATTAAGATAACTCCATACGCACCACGAGAACCATATAAAGCAGTTGCAGAAGCATCTTTTAATACTTCTATACTCTCTACATCTTGTTGTGGTATTAATGAAATTGGGCTTACGCCTGGTCCTGCAGATTGAAAACCGTAGCTAAAATTTTGGTTATCATCTACTGGCACACCATCAACTACAAATAATGGCGAAGTAGGCTGTAAATACGCGTCATTACCCGAACCAGAAATACTAGTACTAGATAAACCACGAATAGCCATTGAGCCTCTCATACCAGGAGAACCTGTATTTTGTTGGATGTTTAATCCGGCAACTTTACCTTGCAACATATCTGTAACACTAGCTACAGGTACGGCTTGTAAATCTTTTCCAGAAATCTTAACACTCGAACCTACCGAAGTTTCTTTGGTTTTGTTTACGTAACCAGATACCGTTACCTCTTTTAGGTTGTTGTTATCATTTTCTAGTTTAATAGTCAGCTTCGTTTTTCCAGCTACACTTACCTTAACGGTTTTATAGCCTATAAACGAGAATTCTAACACTGCATTATCAGGAACAGAAACAGCGAATTCGCCTTCTGAATTGGTAGTTCCTATAGCTCTTCTATCTAATAAGATATTCACACTTGGAATACCACCTTGATTGTCGGAAACAGTACCCGTAACCGTCTTTTTGGCTGGTGTTTGTGCTCTTAATTCTTGATTGAAGCCCAAGCACAGGCATAGTAAGGTAATTATGTAAATATATCTCATATTCAATAAATTAATTTCTTTCAGGTTTTTCATATTAATCATTTATGAATTTTGGACGTTCCGTTTTAAACCAAAATATAATCGTCCAATTGCCCTGTTCGAAAATATTAAAGTTCATTCCTACCAAAGCGCTTTCTCTTACGTTTCCAAAACCTTGACGGTCATATCTAAAATATGCTTTAGCTTGCCCTCCACTTGATGTGGTATATTTTGTTGGAAATGGTGCAAGAGGGATTGGATAAGCGACATCATATTTTACAGAATCGCTATTTTTAACCATATTGAAACCGTGAACTAGATTTGCCCAATCTGTAGTAGCAAACTTATTAGGGTCGATAACTTGTTGTAATGTATCTACGAATTTGAATGAAAGAGAGTTACCAGGAGCATTGTTCTTTTTAAACTGAATCTCTATGTCAGTAGGATTTAAATATCTTCCTGTTTTTTCGCCTCTAATGTTACCCATTATAGATGGATATACACCAGTATTTGTTCCTTGACCTGTGGTTAAATCTGAGTAAGAAGGCTCAAAAGGGCGTTCTTTAAACGGACGTAATTTCAAATCTTTATAGTAACGACGACCACCAGAGTTAGAAACTTCAACATCAAATACATAACCTGAATCTGGCTGTACTTTTACAAAGTTTGAATTTGCTTTACTCCACATTAAAAACTGACCAGAGTGTTCGCGAATTTCAAATAGCTGATGATTTTCTAGTTTACGTTTCGCTTCTATTTCTGCAATCGATTTCTCTGTTCCATCGTAAGCTGATTTCCAAACTTGAACAGGAAAAAACTCTGTTAATTCTGGTGCTGGTTCGCCTGTGAACCTACGCATGTTTACAATTTTAAAATTAAGAGGTACAGAAGAACTTCCTACATAGAAATTATCAGAAAATAAGGTATTACGCCCTAAAATCGGTTGATAATTGTTAACTATAAATTGAGAATCACTACCTAAAGAAAGTCTTTCATCAGGTATGTTCTTTTTACAAGCGGTAATAAATAGGATGCTTAAAAGCACTAAGCCTATTAATGATGAATATTTTTTATTGTTCATTATTTTAAATCTTAATTATTAACCCTACTTACAAATTCGTTAAAACCATAATCATGCAATGGTGCCAAAATATTGATTACTCCATTTTTAGCTTTAATATTTACCGCATTGGTACTTGATCTCTGCCAATATTTTTCGAAAATGTTATTTTTTGGATCACTATAAGTAATAGATTGCGGTCCACCGTCAACAAAACCAGATGCATTTAGTCTACTATATTGAATGTGCATTGGATAAGCATATTTAACACTTGTGTATAATATACCATCAGCAAATGGAGCATAAGCTT
The DNA here is from genome assembly GCF_014172375.1 of Pedobacter planticolens. GTDB lineage: Bacteria > Bacteroidota > Bacteroidia > Sphingobacteriales > Sphingobacteriaceae > Pedobacter > Pedobacter planticolens. Next base: position 758,938 of record NZ_WNXD01000001.1, on the reverse strand, counting down.
CAGTTGTTCTGCTGCCTCTTATAATATATCTACACATTAAAATATCTAGCTGACTTAAATCACAATCTTTTAAATACAAAGGCGTTTTGCCTTGATCTTTTCTTAAAATATTTAGATTCTTGATTGCTGCTTGAAAACTAGCATTTGTAGGTGCAAAAAAGGTGATACTTTGGTTAGTTAAGGTATCTTTTAAATCCGGTAGTCTATTTAAAACTAACAATAGCGAATCAAATGTATTTGGTGGTTGAGCTTCCAAATATTTCAATACAGTACCATTAAATTCCTTTACGTTATTGTTATAATCGTAATACTCCGAATCTTTTTTACATGCAGTAAAGGTCATGCCTATCAAAACCAATACTAAAACTGGCCACTGCAAAAATTTTCTATTTCTATTTATCATCTTTATTTTGAATGATTTATACCACTAATTCCAATAAGGATTTTGTTTAATTTGAGGGTTGGCGTTTAAGATATCTCTTGATACTGGCCAATAAATACCATCATTAGCAATTAATGCGTTAAATGCTGTGTTGTTCTTTTTGATTTTGTTATATCTAACCAAATCATACCAGCGCCAGCCTTCGCCCATCAACTCTCTTCTTCGCTCTGCAAAAATTGCATCCACTAAATCTGTTGTCGAGTTTGATAAATACGGAGATGTACCTCTTTGTGCAGACGCCTGATTTAAAGCGTTAATAGCATCATTACGAAAACCTAAAACCGCTAAAGCTTCTGCTCTTAATAATGTAACCTCTTCAATTCTGGTAAACAATACTGCCGAAGTGAAAAAGGCAAGATCGCCACTGGTTTGTGCAGCACCAACAACCTTTATTTTACTAAACAAAGGACGCTCACTAGCATAATTTGTAAAATAATTGGTGCGGTAAAGATTAGTTAACGGATCAATACTAAAACGTAAATCTTTACTGTCTGTAAATGCTCTTCTAATGGTATCTTTCGGCACATACATTTCTGGATATTCTTTTAAGATTAATGGTTTTGCTAGTGTTAACTGCTCTATATGACCATTTGCAGTAGCTTCTCCATTACCATACTCAAAACCAAAACCTACAATTTGTACAGCACGTTTAAATGCAAATGGACTGTATCCGTTAACATTTTCGGTAAGCTCATCTGTGGTAATATATTTTACACCAAAGCTTCCATCACCGTTAAGTTGTGAGGTATTATCTACAAAGAATTTTGTATAAACTTCGCAATCTAAATAATTGCCTTGCCATGCTGCAATGTGTGCTAAAATAGCATAAGCTGATAATTTTGTAAGTAATACACCATTCCAAGTACTCCAACCACTGCCATAATATAAGCCAGGGAAAATTGGATCTGAACCACCATATCTAAAAGGCAATACTTTAACTGCTAATAACAATTCTGAAGTAGCAAAAGCTAATACCTTATCTTTAGATGTACGAGGATGTGTATTAAAATCACCATCGTGAGAAGTGGTTAACAATGGAACATCACCCCAAATACGAGTCATATAAAAATAAGCAAATGCTCTCATTGCTCTAGCTTGAGCAACGTCTACCTGATTATTAATTGGTGTATAACGTGGGTCATTTGCTACAATTTCGCGTGAACGCTCAATAAACAAACTAGCAGCATTTATTACTGAATAAAATCTTCTCCAGTTAGAAATTCTACCTAATACAGGATAAGATGCATTCAATTCTCCATCAATAATCGATTTTAAATCTGCACGATTGGTAGAAACGAAATCTCCTTTTCTTAAATCCCCAATTAACCAATGGGTATTATCTGCAACCATTGCTGTACGCATTAATGTGTACATTCCTATCAATGCACCTTTTGCATCTTCCTGGTTTTTCCATAAGTTTTCTTCGGCAGCCAATCTTGTAGACTGAACATCGAGGATTTTTTTACATGAAAAATTAACAGTGGTAACGATGATTAACGATAGCGCAATTAAAAATTTATTTAATTTAACGCCTTTATAGTTTAATGATATCATAATTTGCGCTCCTATAAATCTAATTTTAAACCTAATGTGAAAGTTCTGGCAATAGGTAAGCTGGTACCATCGTAATTACCATTATAATTGATTAGCTCGGGATCTGTACCAGAGAAATTCGTAATTGTCAATAAATTACTTCCTGTTACATATAAATAAGCTCTTCTAAATCCTAATTTGGCATTAGAAACAAATTTTGCTTTAGTTAAATCATAACCAAGTGTTACCGAACGAAGCTTTACATAAGAAGCATTTTCTAAAAACAAATCTTGATCTAAACGATAAGGAATAACGTTACTCCACACATTGTAGATTGGATAACTTTTTAAGTTATCGCTAGTTTGCCAAGAGGTAATTTCTTTAACAGAGTTGATATCACTTGCAGATTCTCTATTTACAAAATCATATCTACCAGCATCAAACTGGTTAATCGCTTTTTGTCCAAGAGCAAAGAAGAAGTGGAAATTCAGATCAAAGTTTTTATAACTGAAATCGTTTATCCATCCGCCAGTTACTTTTGGCATTCTATCTCCAACAAATTGCTTATCTGCATCGGTAATGTTATAATCACCATTATAATCAACCCATTTCGGATCACCAGCTTTAAGCGCTAAACCATTAAAGGTTAGTTTTTTTCCAGTAGAGCTAGATGGAACTTCTGCAGTTGTATTGTATATACCATTATTAGTGTATAACCAATATGCACCTACCGATTGTCCTACTTTTAACTTATTATCGCCAATTACCAATTCATCTAATCCACCTGGCAATGCAGTTAATTTGTTTTTGTTATAATTTAAATTAACAGCAGTTGTCCAACTAAATGCTTTTTCATTTTGAAGAACATTGGCTGTAAGCGTTAAATCAACACCTGTATTGTTAATCTCCATTCCGTTTTTATAAATGCTGGCATAACCACTCTCTGCAGATAAAGGAATATTTAACAGTTGGTTTTTATCATCTCTTTTATAAAAAGTTACAGCTGCACTCAACTTATTATTTAACATAGTTGATGATGCTGAGATATTTAAGCGATCTGAATAAGGCAAGGTTACACCATAACCTACCCAACCGGTATTATAAGGACGTGAAATTCCTTGGAAACCACCAAACGTTGGAATGGTTGGTTCTTCATTCCATCCATATTCTGTACGGTATTGAGGTCCAGCTCCGAAACGATCATCCAAAAATATTTTAGCAGTCCTACCCCAAGATGCACCTACGGTTAACTCGTTAAAAAATTTGTTTTTACTTAACAATTGGTTTTTCAAATTCCAATCTGCACTAAATGCTGGTGTAGTAATCCAACGGCTATTAGGCTGCCCATTAGAAGAACCATCTCTTCTTACTACAGCACCTAAGCTTACTAAATCTTTGTAGTTGTATTTTACAGTACCAAAAAATGAAACTAAACTGTTTTTCATTTTATCAGAATACCTAAATAAATAGAAATTCTCAATTGCATTTAAGTAACCAGGATCGGTATTTTTAATATCTCCTTTTACTACGTTAATTTTAATGAAATCACTGTTTCCATTATATCCGCGAGCATAATTATACTTATAAGCATCACCTTGTAAAGATTGACCCAATTCAAATTTGAAAGAGTGATCTTTGTTCAAGTCGTACGAATAACTTAACAAGTTATTTAAGCCAAAACGTTGGTTGAAACCAAAAAATCCAGAAACATAATTAACTCCATCCATCAACGTTGTTGGATAAAATGCATCTCTTAATCCTTCGTTATAATCAAATACAACTGCAGTATTGAAACTCAGTTTTGGCATCAATTGCAGGTTTAGGGCTAATGAGCCATTCAATAAGTTATTTCTGTTATCATCAACAACTTTCGAATACTCATTTAAAAACAACTGGTAGTTATCTTTATTTGGTGATAATGGATTAGAAAAATCTGGTAGGTATCTTACTTCTGCAAAACGATCGCGTAAACTTCTATTTCTATCCCTATCCATTCTAGCAGCATTTAAGAAACTAGATACAGTCATCCACTTAAATGGCATCATGTTAATAGCAAAATAGGCGTTGTATTTATCTAAGGCAGTTTCATCTGCATTGCTAGCACTTTTTTCAGCAGTTCCGTAAAATCTGAAATTTGCACGCTCATTACCACCTGTAATACCTAAGTTAACTCCATAAATGTTTGCATTTTTATAATACAAATCATTCCAGTTTGATTTACCGAAGTAATCAAGGTTGGTAGAGTCTCTTAAGAAACTAGCATAATTATCATAATTAGCTTGAGTTGCGTATTTTTTGTAAAATGGCGTGCGAAAGTTATTTTCGAATACACCATTTACAGTTTGAACATTATTTGCAGGTACTATGCCTACATATGAGTTTAAACTAATCTCTCTTAAACCGCTCTTTGCTGCTTTAGTAGTAATCCAAATTGCGCCATTAGCTGCATTGGGACCTAACTTTGCTAAAGAAATCGGATCTTTTAATACTTCAATAGATTGGATATTATCGATATCTATATTGGCCAATAAATTTGTTGCAGGGCCTATTCTGTTATAATCGTACTTCTGTACATCATAAGCAAATGGATTATCCTGTACCAAATACACTCCGTTTACATAAACAGCAGGTTGTACATTGTAAATATCCTTTTTTGTAAAAATTGGAGCCGAAGTTCCTTGAATGATCATACTTTGTTCTGTACCAGGCTCTCCGGTAGTTTCTTGAACATATAGACCAGCAACATTACCTTTTAACATTTGTTGCAAGGAAAGGTTAGGCACACCTCTTGAAGACGATACGCGTAGCGAATCTCTATTAATTTTAAATTGACTTTTGAATGCTGTGTTTTTACCTAGTACAGTATCTACAGCAATAGAATCTTTAGCTAGCTTACGCTTTTTGTTGGTATCAATAGCAACAACTTGCTTGTTTTCTAAATGCGAAATACTTGTTAAGGCACTTTTTAATGAGTTTACCTCTACATAGGCTTTGGCCTGAGCATTTGGAAAACAAAAAAAAGATACTAACAAAGCACATAAAATGCTTGTAATGATTTTAACCATTTGATTAGTTTTATTAAGTTTTAGTATTTGAGATGAAAATGCAATTGCTAAAAGAGTGGCAAAGAATTGTATCTACTTGAGATTTTTAAAGACAGCAGTGTCTGGGAACAAAGAGTAAAATTTTTGATCATTCGGGTTGGGTTTAGGTTTGGTTAATTATTAATTCTTAGCGCAAAAAAGAAATGCTTAAGAACGATTAGTTATTGTTTGTTATCACCTTGGTTAGAGGTTTCATTTGTGTGTGCTTTGTAATTATTAACTGGCAATTAAATTCCTTATTAGTTATGCAGTAATAAAATATTTGGTTATTCGTTGTGGTTTGTTAATGCAAGGTATGTAATACGAAAGCACACTTTTTTATTTTTCATAGCGCAAACGTTTGTTTAAAAAACTAGAACATAACGGAATTGTGACCATGAAAATGGCTTGAGAGTTATGTAATTCCAATGATTTTTAAGGGCTATTTTTTTAATGAATAGCACAGACGAAAAAAAATGCTCGATGTAGATTAATCTTAATCTCTGAAAAGGCTTATTTATAGCATTTTAACTCTTATCTAAACTGTATATCCAAATGCTATTGAAAAGAGAATTTAACAAAATTTAACAAACTGAATGCAAACGTTTGTTTTATAAGAAATTATTGAAACTATTTTGATGTTTTATGCATTGATTGTAGTTGAATACATTTAGCTAATGTACGCTAGAGCTATACATTATATCATTTTTTAGCTGTTTTCGCTAAACTTCAATTCATAAAGCTTTATAAACAATTATACTATTAACAACACTAACCATCTCTCTACTAAAAGAATAGATTATTTAGTATTTGCTAGCTTAAGCTACCCATCTTAAACCAACAATGCGACGTTTTTAATGAACAATGAACTTTTGTTCATAAACATTTTGTTTTTGTTCTTGAACATTGAACTTTTGTTCATGAACATTAGACTTTTGTTCTTGAACATTGAACTTTTGTTCTTGAACATTAAACTTTTGTTCATGAACATTAGACTTTTGTTCTTGAACATTGAACTTTTGTTCTTGAACATTAAACTTTTGTTCTTGAACATTAGACTTTTGTTCATGAACATTGAACTTTTGTTCTTGAACATTAAACTTTTGTTCATGAACAAATTGGTTTTTGTTAACGCTAAATTAGTAGCATTAAAAAGACTAGCGTGTATGCTATCTTAAAACTAATGGGGTAAACCAGCTTTTTCTTTTAGTAGTAGAACAACTAAAAATTGTAGGCTCTTTTTAAGATTAAATAGGGTATAATTATTTTTAATTATTTACCCAGCTCTTCGAGTTTTTCTTTGATAGGTCTAAAATATTCTTCATCATCAAGATGCGCACCTTTTGGTTGTTCAAAACGCTGTATTTTTCCGTCATCTTTCTTGTAAAAACTACCTAAATCTTCACCATCAAGGTTGATATGGTAATTCTGACCATCTTTAATGACAATAACATGTGCCAGCTTCTGTTTGATAAGGATATCAAAAATGATTTTTTCTCCTTTAATGTCACTTTCTTTAATCGCAATTGGCGTTTCTATTTTCTTGTCACCTTTCATAGCTTTTTAATTTGCTTATAGATTAACAACGATGTCGATAATTTTGTTTCCCTTCCCTCTTTTGATAGCTATCGCAGCTTTAGAATAAAATAACATCAATCGAATGAAACTTAACAAAAAGGATAAAAATTTTCTTTCTAAGAAACATCCATACCCAAAAAGTCAGCCATAAGAGTGAGCTAAACCTCCAAATAATCATTAGACCAATAAAAACTACCCCTTAAAGATGATTTTTTAAGTCTTAAGACAGCTATACCTTTGTTTTATAAATAGTTAACAACAAATCATCCCAGATTTTCCAAACAAAACATTCAATCCCTTTTAAAATGAAACAAAAAGCCATTTATTGTCTATTGGCAACAGCTACGATATTTTCATCGTGCAAAAAGAACATCTTTCGCAAAGCCGTAATTCAAACGGAAATGTTAAATAACCAATCTTATGTTGGCTCTCGTCTTACTCAGATTGTCACCTCAATAGGTGACACTACTGTACTGCAGTACGGAGACGGTGAAAAACTAAAAAGAACACTACAGTATACTTCAGATCATAAATCAAGAAAAAGAACACTCAACTGCATTAGAACATTTAGCTATGATAAAGAGGGCCGACTTATTAAAACAATTGTAGAAAACCAGTACGATAAAGAAAACCTGAACATCTATCAATACAGCTACATCGCTAATCAGCTTTCTACCTATACTCTTTCTACAATGAATATCCAAGATCCAAGACAGCCAGTATTAACGCTTAACTTCAGTTACAGCTACCACTACTCGGGCGGGCGTCTATCTAGCTATTCCATTAGCAATGGCATAGGTGAAACCATAATGGAAAGTGCTTACAACTACAGCAGCAATGGAAAGAACACTATTATTACTGGCAGCAATAGGCAACCAGGACTTCCTGAAGAAAGATTTGCAACTGAACTCTTTGGAGACATTGCTGATCCTTCTGCAATCTTTATTCCTGGCGCAGTAAAACCTAGCACGCTGTTAACTAGAGATTTTGCTTACACTTCTGATATCACCGGCAAGTTTATTCAACACTACAAGACCGATACTAAAGGAAGGGTAATTTCTGTAGAAACTAGCTATCCATATCAGGTTGGCGTAAAGTCAAAAACCTGCTATATCTATGAATCAATCTAGTAAAGGTAGTCCTAAAAGACTAACAGTAAATAGCCATAATACTGCTCTTTATACCCCAAAAAGACGATTTTTTGGCAACCGTGTATCGCTAACTTTGAATAATCAAGTGATATGCTTGTAGAAAATTTCACCTAATAGCTCAACTTAAATCACACTAGATGATAGAAATAGAAATTGAGAAAAAAATACAAGCTATTCTCAGAAAAATTTACATAGAAGATGAGGGTATATTTAACTCAAACCGTGAAAGAATAGAGCGAATTATTAAACCAACGTGCTCAAGAAGCGACTTTGATTTATTAGAAAGTAGAGGACTGACCCCTAATAGATTCGAAACTTTTGAACATGATAATGCACTTGAAAGACTGCTAACTTTTCAATATGATCGTAAAGTAACTTTAGAATATGTTGCTTCACTTTTCCTAAAAGGACTAACAGGAGAACTATTACGTGGCCGTCAACCGTTGATGAGTTTTACTTATATCAAAAACCTTAAGTTACACACTTTTACAGGTGATACTCACTGCACAGTTTGCGGGCTTCCCAAAAAAGAGTCGATTGACAAAACATACCAGCTTTACACCTATTATAGAGGGCAATCAACTAATCAAGACCCAATCAATTTCTTAATTGATTTAGAGGAAATTAGAAATTTTGACAACGTGCAAAGAAATGAGGCAGATAACCAGAAGGCCGCTGAACTTTTAGAGCTTATTCTGGCAAGTGAGCATTCAGAAGTTCCATGGGAACTGGAAAAAAGGATAGCAAAAAATAGCATCATTCCAGACGCGGATAGAGATAAAAGATATGGAATACTACAAACACTAGCTGAATGCGGCATTCTTGAAAATGACTTTATTCGTTCTAAATACGATGAATTTACTACCCAAATAGATATTTCAGATGCTTTAAAACTTGTTAGAACATCTCATCGTTCTAACATTCCGCTACCATATGGTGCGTGGCGAGGTACAAATGGCATCAATTTTAATAGATACCATGAAATTTTTGGGAAACAAGCCTCATCTTTTATAACTGAATTTTAATGTTTCTAAATCGAATACTCCTAAACAAATAAACTACCCTACTTCACCTACGAAAAACAGTAAAGGCTGAAATTGAAAGATTTTGGCCTTTTTGTTTAAAAAAGTTTTAGAACATTTTTTACGTTCGATGACGATGATTAGTTAAGAAATGAATTATAGTTTTGTTCTGCTATGCTATTGCTGATAATCGAATTGAGCTAAAATTGCTATCTCACCAACCTAAGTGCCGAATCCAATCTCATCGCAACGTTATCCCAATTAATAATATTGAAAAGCGCATCCACGAAATCTGGTCTTTTGTTCTTGTATTTCAGATAATAGGCATGTTCCCAAACATCAATCACTAGTATCGGGATTGCTCCCCATTGGGTTAGTTTCTCATGGTTTTCACATTGAAGTACAGTCAGACTATCGCTATAGGGCTGATAGGCTACTATGCCCCAACCGTTACCATCAACATTTTTTGCAGTTTCGACCATCAGTGATTTTAAACGTTCGAAACTTCCGAAGTTCTTATCGATCCTTTTAAGCAATTCGCCCTTTGGCTCGCTCTTTTTATTGATCAGATTGGTCCAAAAAATAGAATGTAGTACATGCGAAGAAAAATGATAGGACAGTTTTTTAGTCCAGAAATCAACTGTTTCGAGATTATTATCATCCAATGCTTTTTTAATCATTTGCATATCCTTGTTTGCTCCCTTCACTGCACCACCATGGTGAAAGGTATAGTGAAGATGCAAGGTTTCGGAATCCATATATGGTTCCAAAAATCCTTCGTTATATGGCAATGGCTGATGAAGATAGTTCCCATTAGCATCCACAAGCTTATCAATATCATTGCTAACAATGTTGTCTGAAAATGCATTAGAGGTTGGCAATACCAATCCTGCACCAGCCAATGCACCTGTTCTTAAAAAATCTGATCTTTTCATATCACTAATTTGATTATAATTCCCACAACAGCGGCGATTGCAATAATATAAGGCTCCTTTAATTTCTTAATATAAATTAACGAAAATATACTAGCAACAGCAATAAGCGCAGTTGGAATATCAGTGATACTTCTTGTGGCTATAACTAGAACTGCGCCTACAAGTGCTCCAACCACAACTGAAGTGATTCCATCTACAAATGCCTTGATACTCGCATTTTTTGCAATCTTCTTGAATGAAGGAGCTAAAGCAATGGTAAATAGATAGCAGGGCAAAAAAGTTGCAAAAGCGGCAACACATGCTCCTGGAAACCCAGCCACAAGATACCCTATAAATGCGACTGTAATTACAACAGGACCTGGAGTAATCATTGCCACAGCAACAGAATCAACAAACTCCTGCTCGTTCAGCCAACCGAATTGCTCAACAACTCCACCATGCAGGAAGGGAACAATAGCAAGACCACTACCAAATACCAAGGCTCCTGCCTTTAGAAAGAACCACCCGATTTCCTGAAGCGTCTTTCCTTCATATTGCCAAAATCCAGTTCCGACAATAAGGACTGATGGAAAGGCACTAGATTTTTTCAGCCACTTAGGTGGAGCTTTTACAAGCATATAAATTATACCGCAAGCAGTAAAAAGCAGAATGTCTTCTTTTTGAGTAATTACCGTTACAGCAATACCCACCACGTAAAACAACCATAAAAGCCATTTGCTCTTTAAGTCTAAAAGGGTAAGCTTACCAACGGACTTAATCGTTAACCGATAGGCGCTGATGGCAATAATTCCTATTACAGCAGCGCTCACACCATAAAATACAGCAAGCATCCATGGCAGCCCACTATAAAGTTTATAGGCCATTCCTAACAGCACTACCATGATAAAGGATGGCAGCACAAAAGCGAGCCCTACAAGTGTTGCCCCGAGAAATCTGTAATGTACAAAGCCAATGTAAATACCCAGCTGTGCTGCCAAAGGACCTGGGGCAAGTTGTGCCAATGCCAAGCCTTCCTTATACTCTTCTTCGGTAATCCATTTTTTGTTCTCGACAAGATCGGTATTCATGTAACCAACTAGTGCAACAGGACCGCCAAAACCCCAGGTACCGAGTTTTAGGAAATAGATAACCAAGTCACTAAGCGTGTATGATAATTTTTCTTCAACATATTTCTTCATGGCTTAAAAATACCTATGAGAAATAAGCCTAAATAGAACCGATTTAACTATTTTGTATTCTTTTTACCTTTCGTTGCAATTTTTCTGTAGGCTGAGGGACTTTCACCAGTCTGTTTTTTAAATATCCTAGTAAAATGGCTCTGGTCTGAAAACCCTGTGAGGTAGGCAATCTCGGTTAAGGAGTATGTTGTGGCTTCCAGTAGAGCAATGGCCTTATCGATTCGCATCTTACGGATATAATCTCCGAATGACAGGTTATCAAAGTATTTAGAGAATTCTCTTGAAAGATATGCAGAATTGATTTCTAGTTCGTCTGAGGCCTGCCTTAGACTAATGGACATGTTGGTATCCATCTGATCTTGTATCATTTCTCTAAGTTCCTTCGTCCAAGCTGGTGCCTTCTTCTTTCCCGTCTTAAGGTATTTATGGTAAACATCAAGTAGCAACTGTTCAACGGGAGCTTGTGTGTGTTTTTGATTAAATAGATACTTTGCCCAAGTGTACAGTCCATCATATACTTTCATACCAATTTCCAAAAGTTCATAGTCATCTTTGATATTGTGTGAAAGGCCAAGGAAGATCGCGGAAAGACCAGCAGCTTGCGGTGCAAAATCCAATCGATCCGTATCCGCTCCACGTATAATTGTAGCCAAACGGTCTAGTGCATCATCCTTAAGTTTATGCTTTTTTAAAAAATAGTCAAAAGTACACTGATCTTCATAGTGGCTATATTCTACTCCCGGCAAGTCAAAGGGTACTGCATCCAGTTCCTTAGCTTTAGCAATTACTTGATCGAATGGCACGTAGATAATTTCAGCATCAGTATCAATGAACCGCTTAATGAGCCATGGGCAGGCAATTCGGTCAATCTTGGGATGTTCACGTGTAATCCATTTCATAATGCTATGGGTTTCAAAAGTATACAAAGGATCTGCTAAAGGTTATCCTTGGCAATTATGCTCCAGTCATCGCTACCGTGTCCCTTTGCTATCCAGCTATCCATTTCCTTAGCTATCGCTGGTATTACAGTTAACTTTGTTTGTCCTTCTTCTGCGGCTTTCATCATCAAACCAGCATCCTTGCGGGCCATATCCAATTCCCACGATGGGCTGCTGAAATTCCCTTCAATGAGTTTGTTTAGCCTTGCTGGCATCCCCGAGCCAGGATTCCATGAACCAAACAATTCAGCTACATTGGCTGAAGGAATGCCTTGAGCCTTCGCCAATGCCAAGGTATCGGATAGCCCCGCTGTCATCGCTATAAGGAAAGAATTGCCGATCAGCTTCAGTCCTGCTGCTTTACCTTCTTCAGAGCCAAGGTTAATCAGTTTACCGGTCATCTTTGAAAGCTCCGATTCTACCTTCCTAATTACTCCTTGATCTCCAGATACGAGCATACTGCCGCTGCCTTCCAGCGCATTAGATGGCCCCATAAATACAGGAGCATGCATGTAAGTAAATCCCCTAGCCTTCCATTTTGCAGTTCTTTCAACAGCGCCTTTGGCCGAGGTTGTGGTGTGATCAATTATAGTCGCTCCAGACTTAAAACCAGGACTAGCGGCTTCCAAAACCTCGTTCACCGTATCATCGTCCTTTAGAGTCAGATGGATAACATCAGCTCCCTTTACCGCACTGGTAATATTTTCAAACACTTTAGCACCTTCGCTTTCAAGCGCTATTGCTTTTGATGTTGTCCTGTTCCAAATCTGTACGTTTTCTCCCTTGCGGAGCATTGCCTTTACAAAATTTGAGCCCAATAGGCCCATTCCCAAAAATGCTTTCATAGACTATTGTATTTTTTGATAAAGATAGTGAACCTGAGTTTTAATCCGTATTGTTTATTCCCAAACAAAAAAACAGCTCTTTTCATAACTGCTTTTAATCTCGATAGCTATCGGGACTGGGTGTCACTAACTGCGTGTAATTCGAACCATTTTATGGACAAATTAATTGAGATAGGCTGTTTTTCGAGAATTTTGGAAGAATAGACTATTTGATGATAGCCCTTAGTTTTATTTTATCTTGACGACTACTTTTCCTTTGGCACGTCCACTCTCCACATATTCCAGTGCCTGATTGGTCTTTTCAAACGTAAATACCTTGTCTACCACTGGTTTGATCACTTGCTGTTCGATCAGTTTGGAAATCTCTTGCAATTGCGTTCCTTCAGCTCTCATGAATAGGAATGAATAGTCTACACCCAATTTCTTGGCTTTTCTACGGATACCCAAGCTGATCACAGATAAGATCATCTTAACAAACCAGGGAGCTTCAATTGCTTTGGCAAAATCCGGTGTCGGTGGCCCCGAAATAGAAATCGCATTCCCCCCTGCGCTCAATATCCTTAGTGATTTTTCAAGCGTCTTATTATCTTGGCTGTTCAGCACAACGTCATAATCTCTCAGTATGGTTTCAAAATCTTCTTTCTTGTAATCAATCAGCACATCCGCTCCAAGTTCTTTTAACATTGTAAAACTTTTTTCACTAGCAGTTGTAGCTACTGTTGCTCCTAGATGTTTCGCTAATTGTATCGCAATAGTCCCTACTCCACCTGAACCCGCCTGAATAAATATTTTCTGGTCTTTTTTCAGATTTGCCTTTTCTATTAGGGCTTGCCATGCGGTTAGGGCAACCAAAGGAATAGATGCGGCTTCTTCCATAGAAAGGTTCTTTGGCTTAAAAGCAACGTCCTTTTCACTTATCGCAATATACTCTGCTAAAGTACCAATATGGAAATCGGCAACACGAGAGTAAACTTCATCACCTATCTTAAACTGCGTTACATTTTTTCCAACTTTGGTAATAATACCTGCTACATCATGCCCTAAAATAAGCGGCAATTTATAAGGCAGTATCAATTTAAATTCACCAGACTTTATCTTAGAATCAAGCAGATTAAGACCAGCGGCATAAATCTCTACCAGCACTTCGTCTTCTTTTGGGATAGGAATATCAATAAACTGCATAACTCCCTTTTTATCGTATTTTTTTATCGTGAATGCTTTCATCTTTTTAATCCTGCGTTTATTTTTTTCCGATTAATTAATCCAAATGCTAGTTTTGGAAATAAGCGATTGAATATATAAATCAGTCTTGTATCGCCAATACGAATAGTGTAATGGTCCTTCTCCATTCCATTTATTAATCCCTTTATCAGTTTTTCAGGACTTATCTTTTTATCATCCCTATCTGCTACCATATCAGTATCAACCAAGGGAGGCAACAACTCAAAAACCTTTACATTAGCACCTATTATTCTTAGATGTTCTCTCAACGATTTTGTATAAAATGCGAGTGCCGTTTTAGATGCTGAATAAGTAGGCTCAATTAGGGACGGTACAATGCTAAGAATCGAGGTGGTATTAATAATTGCACTTTCTTCCCTTGATTTGAGCATCTCCATAAAAATATTATTTAGGCGGATAATTCCCAGATAATTGACATCTATTTCGTATTTGGCTCCTTTAAGATGGTCATCATTTGCAATGCCTAAATTTTTTGGCGGTACACCAACACCCGCATTGTTGTATAAAATATCAATGCCACCGAGTTCTTTAACCTTGTCGAAAAGAGCATAAGCATCTTCCTCATTTCCAGCATCACTCTGGATAGCAATCAGCGTTGGATAGGCTATTCTAGCTGCATCCAGTTTGCTCTTGCTTCTGCCGGTAATGATGACCTTTGCTCCAAGTTCCAAAAATTGTTTTGCAGCTTCTAGTCCTATGCCTGATCCTCCGCCTGTGATAAGTATTGTTTTTCCTTTTAAGTTCATATCTTTTTAGATTTGTAATCAGATAAAAATGAATTAATGCGGAACCTGTTCTGTAATTGGAACAACCAATTTATGGATTTTTTTAGTATCCCCCACCGGAACTTCGAATTGATTTTTCTCCAATGCGGCAAACAATTCATCCGCTACTTCTGAAGGTGGAATACCATTTGCTCCACCAATTTCTGCTGAAAACTCGGTATTTACCAAAGGTGGATAAAGTTCGTACACATTAAGGTTTTCATTTTCTGAAAAGGTATCTCTTAGCCCTTGTGTGTAGCTATGTAGCGCTGCTTTGCTTGCCGAGTAAGTTGGCAAATATTTGTTTGACCTAAATACCGCTATCGAAGAAACATTTACAATTGCAGCCTCTTCTTGTTGTAATAACAATGGTAAAGTCAGTGCAGTAAAATCAATAACGCTTATGTAATTGGTATTGATTTCATCGTAAGCTTTTTCTGCTGAGTTGTTATTGCTATCACTTAAATCATTCATAAAGGCAGCCCCAGCGTTATTTATGATGATATTCACTTTTGGATAATTCGTTTTGAGTTCTCCCGCAATGCGAATTCTATCTGCTTTTATCGATAAATCCCCCTGAATGGCAACTGCATTATCAAGTTCTTTCAATGCACTTTGAAGACGTTCTTCGCTGCGTCCGTTGATAATGATTTTGTTTCCTGCTGCGCTTAGTTTTTTCGCAATGGCTAACCCTATTCCGGCACTTCCGCCGCTAATAAATATGGTATTTCCTGATGTTTTCATTTTTAAGTCCTTTAATTTTTTTGATTAGTTAAGTGTTGGATAATCTGTGTATCCTTTTTCGCCTGGCGTGTAAAAAGTAGCTTGATCAGGTTGATTAAGAACTGCATCTGTCTTGAAGCGTTCTACTAAATCCGGATTGGCAATAAACGGAACACCAAAAGACACCAAATTAGCATCACCATTATTCAGTACCTGATTAGCCGTTTCCTTGGTAAATCCTCTATTGATAATTATGGTTCCATTATAAATTTTACGGAAATGCTTCGCAACTTCCTGGATCGCATCTGGAATTGCAGAAACATCTGTGAAAGGCTCTATTAGGTGGATGTATGCCAAACCGTAATCATTCAGCCTATTTACGATATCGTTATATAAAGCCTTGGTTTCATCATCTACTAAAATGCCCATAATTCCATTTAATGATGGATTTAGGCGAACCGCAACACGCTTCATATCGACAACTTCTTTCAATTCATCCAGAATATCGAATAAAATTCTTGAACGGTTCTCTACAGAACCACCAAATTCATCTGTACGAAGATTACTGTTTTTGCTAAAGAACTGTTGAAGCAGATAACCATTAGCTCCATGCAGTTCAACGCCATCAAAACCAGCTTCAAAAGCATTAATGGCCGCCTGCTTAAAATCTGCTACCGTTCTTTTGATATCATCGTGACTCATTGGTTTTGGCACTTCAGATGGTTTAAAACCTTGTGCTGTAAATACCTGTTGACCAGGATTTACATCTGAAGGAGCCAATGGCTTTTCCCCATCATGCAAATCAGGATGTGAATAAGCTCCAGTATGCCAAAGCTGAGCAAATATTTTCCCACCTTGTTGATGAACTGCATCCGTAGTTAACTTCCATCCTTGTATCTGCTCATTGCTATAAATACCCGGCACATTTACCGCACCAACAGCCTCCTTACTTATAAAAGTTCCCTCAGTGATAATCAGTCCGGCACTAGCACGTTGCTTGTAATATAATGCAGTAAGCTCTGTGGCTACATTTTCAGGGTTTGCAGAGCGGCTCCTGGTCATTGGTGCCATAATGATTCGGTTATTTAATGTCAATCCGTTTAGACTATACGGTTCAAAAATTAATGGCGTTTCCATTGTATGTATAATTTAATTTCGTAAATTTGCTTGCGTTTTGCAAGTGCAAATATACAAACAACTTTCAATTTGCAAGTAGTTTTATAAATTATTTTATAATGGATATAAAAAAACGGTCTGATTGCCCCATTAGTAGCTCCTTGGATATTTGGGGAGACAAATGGTCATTACTTATTGTTAGAGATTTAATGTTTTCGAAACAATGTACCTATGGCGATTTCCTAAAATCGGATGAGAAAATAGCAACTAATATTTTAGCTGCCCGATTACAAATGCTGGAAGCGAATGGAATAATTACTAAACAGGATCACCCTGAAAGCAAGGCAAAAGTATTATACAAGCTAACTCCTAAAGGGATTGACTTACTTCCTATAATGATTGAAATAAACTTATGGGCTGATAAATATTTTACGTTACCAACAGACAGAAAAGAAATGCTCGAAGAAGTAAAAAAGGATAAAGATGCATTTATAAGGGAGAAAATAACAGAGTTGCTGGGCTAGCCTTCTCAAACAGGTTTTTAACCTATATAGTGCTAACAAAACTTATAAACCTGTGGAATTTAATAACATCTAAGCAAAAAACAAACGAGCTAGGATTTATTTTCTATACTCACAATAAGCAATGAGTCCAGAGGGAATTTTAAAGCCTCCTAACGACTTAAAATCTGGTAATTTAACACTTTTAAGAACGGGCAATTTGCAGCAAAAATGTTGCTATTTTTAGAATAGCCTCCACTTATCTCACAAATGATCTATTTCTCTTCGCTATCTTATGTTGGAAATGGCTCTGGCAAGAAACAAAAAAAGCAGCTCTTTTCAGAGCTGCTTCAAAATTCGGGGTCAGCAACGGTGCTTAATTCGAACCGTTTTGTGGACGAATTGATTGAAATTGGGGTTTTCGGGAATATTAAAAGGATAGAATGCACTTAAGTAGAGTATTTATTTATTGATAACGAGTCTCTATACGATATTACAAATTTCATCACATTTATCCCACATTTGGTCACATTTCCGATTTCACTTAATCCATGCAGACTACATTGCTGCACATTTAAAAATTAATAATAACCAGGGATTAAATTCCTTAAATTAAAACGATGAAATTATATTTATTTATTTCCTTCTTCTGTTTAACTAGCAAATTATTTGGTCAAACCGCTCCTGATTCTACTCAAGTTCCTGAAT
The DNA here is from genome assembly GCF_014172375.1 of Pedobacter planticolens. GTDB lineage: Bacteria > Bacteroidota > Bacteroidia > Sphingobacteriales > Sphingobacteriaceae > Pedobacter > Pedobacter planticolens. Next base: position 741,180 of record NZ_WNXD01000001.1, on the reverse strand, counting down.
TCACCACGGAAAATGTCAAGTTTAAAAGTGTTGGTATTACCCTTATGGGAACCATCTTCAAACCGAAACATCCCCAAGCTTCTTTAGTACTGGTACATGGATCTGGTCAGGAAAAAAGAATGACAAAAATGGCTGCTCTTTTAGCGGCGAAGGGCATTGCTGTATTAACCTATGATAAACGAGGTGTTGGGGAATCGGGTGGGATTTATGCCGGGCCTGAAGTTGGCACAAACAACATTGATTCAGCAAATTTGAATCTATTGGCTTTAGATGCGAGTGAAGCATGTAATACGCTATTGGCGCATTTGTCAGGCAAAAATGGCCCAATAGGGCTAATGGGATTTAGCCAAGCAGGATGGGTAATTCCCCTCGCCACAGCAAAAAACCAAAAAATTAAATTCATGGTGATATTTAGCGGACCAGTGGTATCTACACTTGAACAGCTCCGCTTCCAGTTTTATACTCAAGGAAATTCAAAGTTCTGGGAGACCCACACTGAAGCCGAGGCCCGAGAGCACATGCGTAACGACCCTGACAGGTACAAATTTGAACCTACCGACCCTCGAGATGCGCTTTCAAAGCTATCCGTCCCAGGTTTATGGATATTTGGAGGAAGAGATATTCAGGCTCCAGTAGGCCTGTCAATTGAACATCTTGATGAACTTAAAGCGACGGGCAAGTCTTATAAGTACCAATTATTTCCAGAATTTGGCCATAATACTGCTTTTTCAAAATCACCTGAACCTGTCAATTTTGCTGTCCAATGGATAAAAACTTCTGCTAGCCAAAAGAGACTAAAATAATTAGTTCCCTATAGAAGAAGTTAGGACAGGCTCCTGCGCAAGGCATATAACAAGAAACAAAAAAAGCAGCCCTTTTCAGAACTGCTTTCAAAACTCGGGGTCAGCGACGGTGCGCAATTCGAACCGTTTTGTGGATGAATTGATTGAAATAGGTGGTTTTTCGAAAATTTTGTAAGAATAATTAATCTTAGAGTTTGTCACGCTAATCTTGCCTTGAAATCGGTAGCTTACAAATTTTAAGGAACAATTTTCATGATTCCCTACTTTTATGATTAACCTTATTTGTTCTGATTTTTGGGTATGATTGCAGTTTTACTCGAATCTGGAACTGAGGCCGGAATGGTATCAGTACGTTTCTTATTTTTCTTTTTAAATAGATTATTCAGTTTTTCACTGGCTTTGTTTAATACTTTGTCTGTAACACGGTCTGCAGTTTTATTTACGGCCTGATCTACAACTTTATCGGTCGATCGGTCAACTGAATTTCCCGCAGCAGTTTTTGCTTTTGTTTTGAGTTTATTCAGAACCTGTGCTTGTGCTATCCCTCCTACACCAATGGTGAGGAGAAGGATAAAAATTAATTTTTTCATAGGATTTATTTTTCTAATAAAGTTAATCTAGAAATGCTCTCAGGTCAATCATTAAAAAGAATGATTTTTATATCCCTATCAGCAAACCATTTACTATAATCTATACCATAGTCGCCGCCGTAATTAATACATATTTCTGTATTCGCTTTGATATTTTCGTGAGCAGTGAATACCATTTGTCTATCTTCTCTGTTAAGTAAGTATACAGCATTAGGATACTGCTGGTGGTTATACATCGAGCCAAAGCCCATCGTTAAGGAAAGGGTATTTTCTTCTTTATTGAAATAAAAACTATAATCCATAAGAGGTGTGGCGCTTAATCCTGAAAATTCTTCGGCAGGGATAATGATAACTGGGCAAACTTCTATAACTTCTCCTTCTGAAATATCTGTATTACAAAAAACACCTCTGCCCTTTCCTTTTATAGGTTTTAAGTACAATCTTTTCTTCATGATTGATCAGAATTTGGGAAATAGACTTCGCTCTTATCGCCAGGCTTACCATTATAATTAATGGTTATCTCATAGCCTGCTTCAATGGTTTGATAGGCATAGATATTTAGCGTATTTCTCTTTCTAGAAAATGTGTAAAAAGCATTTGCTTCAGGCGAATGGTTATAAAAAGATGCATAACCAAAAGCAAATGCAGCCTGCTTTTCGGAATTACCTAATAAAAAATAATAATGAAAGAGTTTGGTAAATCGTAAGGTTTCTTTTTCATCATTGGATAAGAAAATAACAGGAGCCTGTTCGATAAGGCTCCCTTTTGTTATTCTATTTTTAGCAAATACGCCACGCCCATGAAGAGGACTTTCCTTTACTTCAATGTGCTGTGGCTGATAAATATCCTTATTGAACAGCATTATTTTCCCTTATGCAATATCTTAGCATCTTTGATTGCTCTTTCTGCTGCTGCTTTAGCTTCTGCCTCTTTTTTGGGATCAACTTGATTAGCAATTTTTGCGTCTTTAGCTGCTCGTTCTGCCGCTGCTTTCGCTTCTGCTTCTTTTTTGGGATCAACCTGATTAGCAATTTTTGCATCTTTAGCTGCTCTTTCTGCGGCCAGCTTATCTGCGGCCTCTTTTTTTGGGTCATAACCCGCTGCCTTCGGTTCTTTTGCAGGGGGTATTTTAGTATCTACATGCTGTGCAGTTTTTGCGTCTTTGGCTGCTCGTTCTGCTGCCAATTTATCTGCAGCTTCTTTTTTAGGGTCATAACCTGCTGCCTTTGGATCTTTTGCAGGGGTAGAAGTACCCGTAGTTTGACTGCTGCCCGGATTTACCGTTTCTTTTTTTACAACGGTAGTTTGTGCTTTAACTGCTGTCATCAACAGCAATGAGCCTAAGATGGAAATGATTTTTTTCATAATATATAAATTTTATAATTCTATTCTAGCATATTCCTTACCGCATCGAAGTCGAAGTTTTCGGTAAAATTTTCTACCAAACTTTGCCCGATAGGGGTTTTCACGTATCTGTAAGTCAATTCTATCATATATGGTTTTGCTGGATTTTTTTCTGCGCCCTTAAAATAGTCGGGATTATATTTATAGAGTGTTGTACCTCCCTTGTTGTCCCAAAAACCACTAAAAGTGAATGATCCTGTTTTTTGAGCATCCTCTTTGGTATCGACATTGCGGGTTTCAATCCATACCTCATCATTAGGGCCTGAGCCATAAGTCCTTTTCCACGAAAAGGTTTCTACTTTAGGCTTCACTACTGCAGGTTGTGCCAACCAGACAGCTGTATTTTCTTTCAATGCCTTTTGTACAATAGCTTTTTTGGTTTCTATTTTTTGTTGCCAATCTGGGTATTTAGCCTTTTTGACCACTAAGTTTTTTTTTCCATCTTCGTATAACTGAGGGTACTTTTGAGGGTTTTTCATCATACCAGCGCTTTCTGTTTCAATTTCCTTTATTTTATCGGCAATTAAAAGTCGTTCTCTTTCGTAATAGACCAGCAAGGCTTCGAGGTATTCTTTACGGGTAACGGGTACAAACAATAAAGCACCTGGTTTTGTAAAATACCAATGGCGGGTCATATATACGCTACGGTTGCCCTGTTTTACAGTGGTCTCGGCCACATCCTGATAAAAACCTTTTCCATTGTTGATATTTTTAGAGGCATCCATTTTAATAAAATCGTGCAACGGAATAAACTGCCCATTGTATTTTTTGAGTGTTTCATAATAGTAAGCTTCATCGGGAAAAGAAAAGGCATTCTCTATTCCTGTATACCGATTAACGTATGCCCGAAAAACATTTTCGTATTCGGTATTTACCATCATTTTATTTTTAACACAGATATATTCATAGACGCCCATATTAAGGTCATAACTTGCCAAAGGATAGGTAGAAGTATTGCCCGAAAAAGTGGTTTTGAGTACACACCCCTTAAGGTTATACTTGGCACGGCTTTGTTTTTCGAGCGTTTCAATTTTGGTAAGTATAGTATTGGCTGTCGCTTTATTGGCAGCTGTGCCCAATGCGTCAAACCAATGTGCTTTTTGCTCAGGCCATTCACAGTGGGCAGCATCTATGTGTTTTCCAGGAAGAGTTTCCAGATCTTTTGCCGACTTACAATCTTGTGCATTTACCTGTTGTGTTAAAGCAAGCAGTGTAATTACTGCTGTAAAGAAAATTAGTTTCTTCATCATTATGTATTTAATTTATTTTCCAAAACCACTTATACCACCCGACATATTACCCGAAATAAGGCTCATGCGACCAGAAGCGGAAACATTTGCCACCGATGCTTCGCCGTTTACATACACATCTTCCACACCATGACTGGTAAACTCCATGCCCATACCTGCTTTAGCCGACGCTTCTAATGGGCCTTTACCTACCGATTTATCAATTACTGTGGCTTCGAGGGTACCTTTTATAAATTTGTCTTTACCTGCATTGTCCGATTTAAAATCAAAACTACCTTTCAGCTTACCAGCATCAAATTCTATACGCATTTTACCACATTCCACTATTTGCTTGTACGCTCCAAAATCCAAAGTAGAAATATGAGTGCAATGCATATCGTCAAAATCGGCTAACTTATAGCGTGAGCCATTGTTTTGGGGTGGGATACAATTGTTACCGTATTTATTGGTAGCCATATATCTTGTATTTCCAAGAGCCGCCAGCCATTCTTTCTTTGCCGCTATTTTTTCAGCTTCAAATGCGGCATCATCCATTGTAAATTGCTCCCAATACAACTCTTCGGTAATTTTTAAATACGCTTGGTGCAGGTAGTTTTGATAGGCTGCTTCTAACGGTTTATTATAATTTTTGTATACCCACTCACTATATTTCTGTTGTACTTTGCAGTTATCATAGCCAATATTTTCTCCTTTTTTAGCGAGCTCTGTTTCCTTGTCGGCGATGATGCTGTTTTGCTTTTCCAAAGTCTTTCTTTGCGCTTCATCTTTTGCCATAAAATCTTTTATCAATGAGTCAATCTGCGCTTTTGCCTTTTTAAGTCGATAACCTACGCCGCCATCTTTATTCATTTCTTCCAAGTTTTTTTCACCAACAATTCGATAAAGGTTATCGGGCATTACTGCATTTGCTCTCATTGCATTAATTTCTTCTGCGCTCTTATTATCTAATTTTTTATAAACTTGTGCTGCCTTTGCCGCGGCCGCCTGTTGATATGGAATCATTTCTTTTGCCAATGCCATTGATTTATCACCTACCTGTTTTTGAAAGGCATCCCAGTCAACTTTCAGCCTTATCTCATCTTCATAACTGGTTGGCACATCGGGGCGCACAAAATTTCGTAATCCCAAGGGGTTGGGATCAGGACGAAAAGGTTTTCGCATATCACTGGCTTTAATTTTATAACCCAATTTACGCAGCATATTTATTTTATCTAATGAAAAACTATACGCCAAAGAGTTTTTCATTTTCTCAATAGCCTTTGGCGTATTCCCTTTACTTTGCTGTATTAAGCATTGGGTAAAGTTGGCCTGAGGATGATAGGCAAAAGCCTTTACTACTTTTTCTAACTGAACATTTGCTTTCTCTGTTTCGCCCAAATAAAACCAGGCCTGCCCTAGGTTGTTCATAATGGTTGTATTATCTGGATATTGTTTACTGAGATAATCAAGTAAAGGTATTGCACGATGTGGCGCACCTCCCATACTGAGCATTGCAGCAAAATTGCTCAGCATATCTGCATCTGCGCTGTTATCGGCACAAGCCTTGTTCATAAGATATACTGCAATCTCCAATTGCCCTGTAGACCAATAACCAACAGCGGCATTACCAATTGTTGCAGCATCGTATTTGTTCGATTTAAAGGAAGTGTACACTTGTTGAGCAAATAATTTCGCATCGTTGGCAATACTTTTTTCAACATAGTCGCCAAGCGATTTGAGGTAAGTGGGAACTGTAACAGCAGTTAACGTGATCTGCGGAATAGCCCCAATAAGTGCTGCATTTCTGGATGGCACACCAAATGCACTTCCACCACTTACAGCTCCTTTTACGTCTGCATCTGCAACACCTGTAGGCATTGAAGGCACTTTTGTAGACATGCCCATCTGTTCCAGCATCTTTCTTTGTTCGGGTGTAAGCTTATCCAGCTGCTGTTGCGCCTGCTTTATCTTATCGTCTACTTCTTTTTTATTGGTCGGGTTTTTTGACTGTGCAAAAGCAACCGTTGCAATTAATGTGGTAATGATCAATGTATATATTCGTTTCATGGATTGAATTTGATTTTAACCTTAAAATTTTAATCCAGCATTTTTCTTAGTGCAGCTAAATCAAAATGCTGCTCCCAATTATTGAACAACCTTGAAGAATAGCCATAATCTTTAGTGATCTCATACCGAAACTGTACTTCTATCAATAAAGGTTTTGCAGCCTGCCCGTTATTGGAAACAAAATAGGCTGGGTTTAAAACATACAGGGCACTTTTATACTCTCCTTCTGCATCATAAAACCTACCCAAAGCTTCCAAGATTTTATTTGCATCTTTTAGCAATCTATCCTGATCTACCACTGCCGGTTTTTGTAACCATTCCGGTTTTTGTTTGGCAAGCAGGTCATTCACCTTTGCTTTTTTTGCTTCATATATCTTGGGATAAGCAAGCTTGTCTGCTTCCAAAGCTGCCATTGTTCTTTTTGCAGACTCAGAAGTACTATTTCCTATTCTTTTAATTTTTTCTGCGTTGTCATACTCAAAATTGGCTTTTTCAATTTCAAAATATTCCAGCATATCCTGCAGGTATTGCTTGCGGCTAACGGGGATCAGTAAAGGCACTCCCGGTTTGGTGAGGAAATAACGACGATCTATAAATTGATACGAATTAGGTCCGTGATTATCATATCTGCCACCCATTTCCCAGTGCTCAACATAGCCGTTACCATTGTTGAGTTTTAAGAAATCGCTATGAAAATCTTTATAGGCATCAGAGCGGGCAACCATAAAGGTTGATTCTGAAATATATTGTGATACACGGCTGGGATTGTTGCTTTTGTCTTTTTCAAAGTTGGGACCCACTTTTGCTTCTACAGGAATTTCGTACAGCGGATTCCCATTTTTCATATTGAACTCGCCAGTACCTACAGCATGTACGCCCCCAGGCATGATATAAGGATTGAAGTTTACCCTGAAAACCGTTCTGTATTCATCTACTATTTTGGTGGCGTGTTGGTTAACATTGCAAACAAAAGCATATACGCCCATATTGTACCCATAGCTGACATAAACATTTTTGCCGTAATTGCTGCTGCCCGACCTGGCAAAACTTAGCCTGGTGGCACATCCCGTCAATTTAAAGTCCTTACGGCTGGCTTCTTCCAGTTTTTCTACGGCGATGAGGTTTTTCATCATCGTAGCTTTTTCGGCAGGTGTGCCTTTTAAACTAAAGCCATATATTGTATTGTTATGGTCAGTATAAATGCCGGGCATAGCGTCAACTTCCGCACGTGAACCACAAGGTGTTAATGGGTCCGTTATTTTTTTTATTCCCTGTGAAAAAGCGATAAAAGGCAGTAGTATAAATAAGGGGATAAGTATTTTCGATTTCATAGCAATTAGTATAGTTTAAATCTTGGTGGGTTATCGATAATGGATTTTCCAGTAGCATTCCTTGCATAAGAAAAACCGTCTTGATTATAAGTACCGTCTGCTTTAAATAAGTATTCCCGTTTACAATAACCTGCCATATATTGCGGAAATCCATTAAAATATCCACTTGTTTCTAAATGATTGTCGCACCATAAACCTACAGCTGATGATTTCCCTACTTGGTTTGCGGTAGCATGTGTAACATTACTTACTTCATTTTGAGTGGGTTTTGCCAACTTCAAAGAATTTACAAAGGCCAGTATTTCTTCCTGGTATTTACTGGTATTGGTCATGATGACCACGCTGGCCGTTTGGTCATATCCCGTAGCAGTAATCAATGTGGCGATGCCCTTAGTAGCGCCATCAGTATAATTTGCCTGTCCGGTAATGCAATTCCAGCCCGTTTCTACACCCATATCAGAGAGGGTTGGCGCCGCAGAAACCATTACTGCAGCTTTTACCAATTTGTTCCAGTCAGTATTAAAATTTTCATTGACCGATGCAGCAGATGTTTTTGGTTTAGTGATAATAGCTACTGCATAAGCTCCTGTTTTTTTATCTGTAATGGATAATTGAATGCCGCCCTCATTTTTCAATTCTTGCCAGCCTTTGGGTGGATCAAAAGAAACCACATCAAAAACCTGTTTTTGTGCAAATCCTGTACTGCTCATCCCTATTAACAAACTCAATAAAAGAAAATATTTTGCATGTTTCATGGTTGAGGGTTTATTAAGGAATTTCGCAAAGAGTCCATTTGGTACCAGCTACAGTACTTTGTGCTCCTCCAAATGTCAATAATCCCGAAGCACCCGAAAAGTTTGCCGCGCCAAAACCAAAGGCAAGAAAATTTCCAACTGGTTTTTGTTTGATAACGGAATACGTTTTAGTTAAATTTCGTTCTGAATATAATACAAACGTTATCGGAGAGCACACGCCTACTTCTGTTTGCCAGTCTCCAAACGATTCTCCATAAAAAGGTGTTTCATAATAAAAACCTAAACTGGTACCCAATACAGAAATAGCATAAGCACTGCCGATCCATTTATAACTTTTTGTAGCTTGCAAGCGTCTGCTATCTTGTGGAAATCTACCTGGTATACTAACGGTGTCTAAGGTAATACCTGCACTACTGTAACTTCCCCAAGGGCCGTTACCAACGGTGGAAGTATGAATTGCGTTTGTACGGTCTGTTTCGTTAAACTCCCCATACCAGTGGTCAGTGAACCCAATGCCCGATTTACTTTCATCAAAAAGAACCCCCGAACTTGGTATTTCGTCAAAACACCGGAACGGGTTAGGGTCATCAGGCTTAGTAATTATTGGAGGGGTATTAGGCGTTTGTGAGACACCCCCACCAGGTGTATATCCCTGTACTGGTTTGGCCAATTCGTACTCAAATCTAAGAAACTCGCTAAACTTAATCTTATCCTTTACATTATCGGGAAACAAGCCTTTTATTTTTGTTTGATAATACCCCTCATCAATGTTTGCCTCGTCCCAAATTTTCTTGATAAACGGATAATATTTTTTGGAAACATTTGCTATCCCCGATCGTTTTTCTTCCATCGTTTTTGCATCAGCTATGGCCTTAATATCTTGCTGGTAGGCTTTATAGGTGGCCGGGTCGGTATCCATAAGCTTGCCAAGTTTATCAATAACTGGCTTCACTATTTCTGCTATTTTCTTTGCTAGCTCTGTCTTCGCATCACCCTGGGGTAGCCTTACTTCTTTTCTATTTTTTCGGATGAATACACTCTCGTCTTCAACTCTCGGTTTGATTTGCGCTTTTGCTGCCATTGTACCTACAATGAACAGGAATAAAATGATTAAATTTTTCATAGGTTAATATTTGTTTTTTAAAGGTGATGTAAATCTAGTTTGAGCGATAACCGTATACAATCATTAAAAAAGATGATTTTTATTTCAAAAAATCGCTTCCAAACCCTGGTATGGATGACCCGGTGGCCTTAAAACCACCGCTCACACTTATTTCAACATCAACTAAATTAACACCTGCACTGCCTCCCATAGGGCCACTCATCTCTGCTGAAACTGATTCTTTAACGATCAAATCAACCGGGTTCATATTCCCATCAAACTTGATGGTGGTTCCTATTTCTGCACCTATTTTTCCACCCAGTTTTTTGGTGATCTCAAATTCTTTTTCTTTTCCTGCTTTTACAGTAATGCTGTGCCCGGTAGTTTGCCAGGTTACAGGATCAACACTTCGATCGTACCTAAATGAACCTTCTTTAAAATCTGCATAAACCGACCAGCCTTCGCAATTCATTTTTCCACCGGTTACCATGAGGTCTATCCCAAAATCCACTTCGCAGTGTTCTCTTTCCCAATCGTGTATTTTGCCTCTGTAATTGTTGACTTTCATATAATCCCAGCGGGGCTTACTACACCGGCCTTAAATTCAAAATATTCTTGCCCGGTCATCAGATGTGGAAAGTTGGCCACCCTTTGAATGCCGTACAGATATTCGTACCGAACGGTTACTTTACCCTTTGTTCCCTGTTTGGTCTGAATCAACAGCACCCCATTGGAGGCCCTTGACCCATAAATTGCAGCTGCCGATGCATCCTTCAATATTTCCAAACTGGCAATATCATTCGAGTTGATATCAGATAGGCTTCCGTTATAGGGAATACCATCAAGTATAATAAGCGGATCATTGCTGGCACTAATAGATTTACGTCCACGGATCAATAATACTGCGCCGCTCTCCGGATTTGCACCAGCTGCCGTTGTGGTCACATTTAAACCTGCAGCAGCGCCCTGTATGAGCTGGACGACATCGGTCCTGACCATGTTATCGATCCTATCCTTTGGTATGGAAGTTACCGCTCCGGTAATGTCACTTTTCTTCTGGGTCCCATAACCCACAACAACCACCTCATCCAGTACCTGTTGATCTGTCAGCAGCACGACATTTATGGTGGTGTTAGCCCTTACTATTTCCTCTTTGGCCTTATATCCTATGATTTTAAAAGATAACACCGCGCCAACTGGGGCACTGATGCGGTAAGTTCCGTCGGCGACAGTGGACGTACCAATAGCTGTGCCTTTTACTTTAATAGAAACACCAGGCAGTGCCCCATCTTTGTCATCGGTTACTTTACCCGTTATCACAATGCCTTCCTGCTTTTGAAATCGTGCACTAACGGGAGCCACGAAAAGGCAGTGAATACACAGCATTATAATTCCACACTTACCCATGGATAAAATCTTTTGTAAAGATTTAACTTTCATACAGTTTAAGTTTTGTTTATAATTTGGTTAATGGGATGAAGGTGTTCAATCTTCAACCTGCAAACGTTTGCAGCTACATATTTAAAAATAATATATTTTAAATCCAAATTAATTTCCAATTAATAGGAAAAATAAACTTCACAATTTGGTTACACAATTTTAATCCAGTGCAATAGATTACAAGAAAAGCGCTTAATTAGAGCTGGAATTGCGTTTTATCAGTTCTACGGGTGTAGTTAAAGAAATAAAATTTCTACCAGGCACAATTTTCTGCTTAATAATATCCATCATTAGGTTCGCTGCCTGCTCTCCCATTTCATGAGGGAACTGCTCTACTGAGGTGAGAGTTGGATTAGAAATTTCAGTGCGATTATCGTTTGAATAACCGACAACCTTCAAGTGGTCTGGAATGGCAATATGTCTTTTTTTCGCAAACTGAATAACGGCTAAGGCCGTTGTATCATTACTAGCAAATATTGCATCCGGCACAATGGCCCCATTAAATAGTTTCTCACAAGAGTTCAGGGCATTTTCATTGGTTAGCTCATGGAACAGGACGATTTCCTCTATAAAGGGAATACTATTCTTCTTGAGCGCTGCCTTATAACCTTCAAAACGCTCCTTGTATTGTATGCTTGTTAAAGGACCCCCAATGTGCGCAATATTTTTGCAGCCCTGTTCTATCAAGTGACTGGTAGCCAAATATGCGCCAGTATATTCGTCGCCCTTGATTTTATGGGATGGGTGATTGCTCGGTACCCGATCATAAAAAATAACTGGTACCCCATCATTAACAGAATCACTAAAATGGGAAAAATCTTCAGTTTTGATACTACATGATACGATAATCCCCTCTACACGTGAGGCATGTAATAGATTTAGCATTTCCTTTTCCAGCTCTGGGGATTCATTAGATTGGCATATAATGACGTTGTATCCGTACTTATGCAGGGTATTTTGAATTGAGGTTATAACAGCGGCATGGAAAAACATGGAAACCCTCGGAACAATAAGACCAATGGTATTCGATTTACTGTTTCGCAGTGCGGCGGCAAGCGCATTATACCGATACCCAAGCTTTTGGGCTGCTTCATTTACCTTGGCCTTAGTACTTTCACTAATATGGTGGTGATTGCTTAATGCTCTAGAAACGGTAGAGATAGACATACCAACTTCTAAAGCTAAATCCTTAATGGTTATAGTGGTATTTTTCATTAATGCGCAAACGATTGCAAGTTTTAAATTTAATTCCCTAAAATAAGTATTTTTTTCAAAATAACAAGTTAATCAAATCTATTTTATGGCATAATCAACAAAAACTGCAATCGTTTGCTTAAACTCGTCCCTTTTTCAGGCTTTCAATTATTGCATAATAGCTACCTTTGCAACTTTACTCATACTAACATTCATATCCACTGTAAGTTTTTTTCACCTACAAAACAGTACATTAAAGAATATCAAAATGAAAAGATCAGTAACTCCAGAAATGGTTAAACAGAATTTTGCCCAATATGGATGCGAGATAGACTTAGAAACGGCTGAAAAGGTTTTAAAACTAATGTATGACCTATCTGAACTTTCTGTAAAAACAGAAATTGAATTGGCGTCAAGGAATGAAAAAATTTGAGCAGTACCATAATGGAGGGCAATGGTGCTCGAACTCTAAAAGCGCTATAACAAGCTCATTAATAAGATTTTAAAAAAAATACATTTTTATAAGGAAATCTCTTCTAAACATCGAACACTGCTAAAAGGCCCTTGACAGTATAAAAAAAGGCCAAAATCGTTAAGATTTTGACCTTTTGAAAATTTCGGGGTGGATGATGGGGCTCGAACCCACGACCCCCGGCACCACAAACCAGTGCTCTAACCAACTGAGCTACAACCACCGTGTTTTTTCGTGTTACAAAAGTACGACTTTTAATAAGCTAATCAAATTTTTTTAAAAATTTCAATCCATCTTTATTTTAACGTTTTAAAAACCAATAGTTTCCAGTTAAATATTTTACCAAAATGAATGCAACAAATGGATTATACACGATAAAAAGCTAGCTTTACGCTGTATTATGATAGAAATTTATACAGATGGTGCAGCAAGCGGCAACCCTGGCCCAGGAGGTTATGGTGTGATTTTGCGTGCTGGTGCACATTATAAAGAATTAAGCGGTGGTTTTCGTTTAACAACCAATAATCGTATGGAATTATTGGCTGTAATAGAAGGTTTAAAAGCGATTAAAAAACCAGAGCAACACGTAACCATCTATTCCGATTCAAAATATGTAGTTGATTCTGTAGAGAAAGGCTGGGTATTTGGCTGGGTTAAAAAAGCATTTAAGGATAAGAAAAACAAAGATTTATGGATTCAATATCTCGAACAACACAAATTACATACCATTAAATTCATTTGGATTAAAGGCCACAATGACCACCCAGAAAATGAACGATGTGATCGTTTAGCGGTAGCAGCTTCGCAAAATAAAAGTGAACTTGCAATTGATGCTTTTTTTGAAGCAGAGCGTAAAAACGCCTAATTAATTTTTTTCTTAAAAATAATTCAACTTTTTTTCGGAGCAGTTTAATTGTTTACACATCTAATTTTAACAGGGAGTTCACAGGGTCTTAACAGGGTGCTAACAAGGTGTAGACAAGATTGCCGACCTAACAATAAGCGTGTAAACATCTAATTATTAGCTTTTTATAGCCTACCTTCATTTGGATTAGTGTAAAATGCCCTATACATTTGATCAAAACAAAAGTATATGGCAAGATTAGTCAATGGAATTTTAGGTGGCTTCTCTGGCAAGGTAGGTACAGTTGTAGGCGTTATAGCGGGCGATGATTGTATAATCAGGTCTTTACCTAAAAAAGGAACCAATTTTACGACAAATGAACTGGAAAACCAGAAAAAACTGGGAATGGTACAAGCTTACCTTAACCCAATAAAGGATTTGCTAAAAGTTGGTTTCGCTAATTATTACACCAAAACAGGAGGCTTTCGTGCTGCCTTAGCGTATACCAGAAGGGAAGCCTTAGTAAGTGATCATACTAATTTCTATATAGATCCTGCCTTATTTAAAATTAGTGGTGGCTTGTTGCCTCAAGCCATAAATCCTGCTATGGTATGGAATGGCCCAGAAATACTAATTACTTGGGACATAGCTGATGTAAATTACGAAGAAGAAGCAGATCAATTGATGGTATTGATTTATGATACTTTAAATGCAAATGCAACTACACGAATATTCAATGGTGCTTTTAGAAGGGATGGCGAAATAAAAATCAAGCTAGAACCTCATTTTTCGAATGTAGAAGTTAATGTTTACATAGGGTTCGTTGCTGCCGACCGTAAATCTCAATCAGACAGCCAATACTTAGGTAAGATAATGGTTTAAATCAAGCAATTTTTCCCGTGAAATGATACAAATTTGTAAAGCAGACAGTTCAATTTCCTAATAATTAAAAAGCCCTACAACGTAATCAATACAATGTAGGGCTTTTTATGTTAGTTGTAAATGATGTTATGATTTCTTAAACATCTTGTTTACAGCAAGCTGAACTTTAACAATGTCATCGGTAATAGTTTTCTGGATACCTGCATCAAAAGAGGCAACAAACCTTGGTTCGAGTGTAATTGTATTCGGTTCGTTTGTAATATTTAATCTAAAAATATGTTTACCAAACTTAAAGCCAGCTCCTATTTTAGTCACATTAGTTTCAACGGTTTGCACAAACTCATAACTATTACTTAATTGATCAAGAAAATCTTTAACTGCTTGAAATACAAAGTCTGTTTCAATATCTAATCCATTGATAATAATCAATGTATTTTTTAACGAGGTTTTAAGTACATCATCTCCTTTTACACTAGTATGGATATCCTGTAAGGTTTCTAATAGGTCTTCACTAAAAATGATATTCCTTTTATCTGTAATTAATATCGCATTGCTATTATCATTAGGATTTTGTCCTTGTTTTAGATGTATTTCATCATTTCCATCTCTTACAGTATATTCAGTTGCTGATACTTGTTCTACTTTCGAATCAGCTATTGCTTTCGTTAAAATCTTAACTATATAGGCTAATGCCGGAAATTCCTCTGTGTTTTTCATCCAATTACTTTTTTTTTTGCAAAGATAAGGCAGCAAATTAATTATCCTAATTACTAAGATGAATAAACTGCATTTGTAAAAATTAATTGAAACCGATAATTAAATTGATTTAATCTATTCCTCCTATTACCCCAAGCTCTTCTAATTTTTGGTTGGTATTTAGTTTAGCAATAGTAGCTACTGGAGAATATTCTGCCATTAAAGCTTCTGCCATGTTAACCATTTTTGCCGAGCCAATAAATATAGAAGTACGTTGATGCAACTCTGTAGGCTCAATATCTAAAATTCTATTTAAACCATCGGATGCTACACCACCAGCTTGCTCAATAATAAAAGCCATCGGATTACATTCATACAATAATCTCAATTTTCCGTTTGGCGAAGCTGCTGTAGTTGGATAAATATAAATACCGCCTTTTATTAAATTACGATGAATATCGGCCACCATAGAACCAATATATCTAGATGTATAGGGTCTCTTAGTCTCCAAATCTTCTACCTGTGCATATTTTAGGTATTTCTTAACTCCGTCTGGAAAATGCACATAATTCCCTTCATTTATAGAATAGATAATTCCATCTGCAGGTATTTTCATGTTAGGGTGCGATAAACAAAATTCACCAATCGAAGGATCTAATGTAAAACCATTCACCCCTTTTCCGGTAGTGTAAACCAACATGGTTGATGAACCATAAATTACATAGCCTGCCGCAACTTGCTCCGTTCCTTTTTGTAAAACATCGGCTAAAGTTGCCATTCCTTCTACAGATTTCCTGCGATAAATTGAAAAAATAGTACCAACAGCAACATTACAATCTATATTCGACGAGCCATCTAAAGGATCGATACAAACAATGTATTTAGCATTTTTAGAAACTGGCGAATCTATCGGTACAAAATCATCCTCTTCTTCTGTAGCTACAATACAGCATTCTCCACCACTTGTTAACGCAGCTATAAATTGCTCATTAGCATACACATCCAGTTTCTTTTGCCCTTCTCCTTGTATATTTGTCGTTCCGGCATCACCTAAAATATCTACTAAACCTGCTTTATTTACCTCTCTATTTACAATTTTAGAGGCGATCCCAATATCTCTTAATAACCTAGATAGTTCGCCTTTTGCATAAGGAAAGTCTAACTGTTTCTCAATAATGAATTGTCCTAATGTTTTTATACCCGCCATATTTACTTAGTGTATTGTTTACGTTATCTATTACCTAATTCTATGGCCTCTAAGGTATGTATTTTTTCTGCTGAAATACAAAAACGAATCAAAGTTCTTACTTTATGCCAACCATGTTTTCCAGCCGCACCGGGGTTAATATGTAAACATTTTATTTTCTCATCAAAAATCACTTTTAAAATATGCGAGTGACCACTTATAAATAGCATTGGCGGCTTAGTGTATATTTCTGATTTTACTTGTGGGGCATAATGATTAGGATAACCGCCAATGTGTGTCATCCAAACATCAACATCCTCGCACATAAAACGTAAATTCTCAGGATAGGTTGATCGAATATCTTTTCCATCAATATTTCCATACACACCACGCAAAGGTTTAAATGCTGCCAAAGGCTCTGCTACAGCTTCGCCAAAGTCTCCAGCATGCCATATTTCATCACATTCATCAAAATATTTATAGACGGCGTCGTCTAAAAAACCATGTGTATCAGAAAGTAAACCTATTTTTTTCATCACTCAAATTTACGTTAATTGGGACTTTTTGTTATCATCTTTTTGTAGGGCACTGCGTGGTTCTCGGCTTCGCTCGAAATGACGAACGGATTAGCCACACCGTTACGTAACGGAGAAACCTTTCTACCAACTACTAATTTCAGGCGTTAAATCTTTCCAGCTTTTATTAACGGTATTAATTAAAAACTCTTTCTTACTCCTATTCCACCTCTTTAATTGCTTTTCTCTATTAATTGCTTCTTCAATTGTTTGATGCACTTCAAAATAAATGCAAAAGATTAAATTATATTTTGCGGTAAAAGAATTAGGATAAAGCTTATGTTGATGCTCGTAAATTCGACTTGGCAAATCTGAGGTTACACCAATATACAATGTATTTTTTTGATGGTTTGTCATTATGTAAATACACCCTCCTCTTTCCATATTATTTTTCTGTTTCTAAATCATATTCAAAGATCTCTCCATTTCGCTGCGCTCCAGTCGAGATGACGAAAGCACAAAAGGTTGCACTAACCAAACTAATAATTCAAAAAGAAATCCTTCAATAATTCTTTATAAGCTTTAGTGTATACTTTTTCACTTTCGTAAATATAAAAGCGTTCGTTAATTGGTGTAGCAACTACTCTTTTTAAGCAAACTATTCGTCTAAATTCTGGTTTGCTTTCATCAGAATGCAAATGAATTTGTTTTGAAACAGACAAACCGTAACTCGTTGTGTTTTTAATCAATAGTTCTGCTTGCTTAATTGGCAACACAAACCAAAAACTTCCATCTTCAGTTAAAAGTGAATTTACTTTTATCAATAATTGGTTAAAAAACTCTTCGTTTGTGTGTCTGGCAATTCCTTTCTTCTCTTCGAAATTCTTTAAATCATTTACAAAATACGGAGGGTTAGAAACTATTAAATCGAATTGATGAGAACTCTCATATTGCTCTATTGCAATATTGTTAATTGTTAACCTGTCACTGAAAATTGATGATTTAAAATTTCTATCTGCGGTTTCTGATGCTTCTTCATCAATCTCTACGGCTTCTAGATGAGCATTATTAAATCGCTGAGCTAACATTAAGGCAATTACTCCAGTCCCAGTTCCAATATCTAAAATCCTTTTAGGAAAATTGCTTTCTGCTAAAGCCGCTAATAAAACCCCATCGGTATTTATTTTCATGGCGCAGCCACGTTGGTCGACTTGGAATTGTTTGAATTGAAAAATTGAACTCATTAAGAATTTCTAATTTTATTTTCTGGTTAAATTGGTTTATTGTCATTCCGACTTTGGAGGAATCTGTCTTTTGAACATTATGTTAGATTCTTCGCTTCGCTCTGAATGACAAAAGGCTTATTGCTGATAAATCTCTAATGGCAAACCATCTGGATCTGTAAAAAAGGTAAATTTCTTACCTGTAAATTCATCTACACGAATGGGTTCTGTTACTATTCCTTTTTCGTTAAGCGCTAAACTTGTTTCTTCAACATTATCAACTTCAAAAGCTAAATGCCGTAAACCTGCAGCTTCTGGCCGTGATGGTCTGGCTATTGGATTTTCAAAAGAGAAAAGCTCAATTTGATAAACTCTATTTACAGCTAAATCTAATTTATAAGATTTCCGCTCTGCTCGATACACTTCCGCCAGCACCTCAAAACCTAATTTATTGACATAAAAGTCTTTAGAAATTTCATAATTTGTACAAATAATGGCAATGTGATGAATACGATTGAACATTTGATAAGTCTATTAATTTCTAATGTGGAAAACCCCTTAATTATTACATTAATTGTTCAAAAGTAGGTAATATTATCCCTCGTTTAACTGGCATTTTTAAAATTTTAAAGCTAAATTTGCATCTTCAAAAAACAAGCATGATTCATTTCTTCTTAAGTCAATCTGAGGCGGTTTTTGTTTTACAAACAGAACAAGCCTTATCTGCAACTGATATTACAAAACTTGAATGGTTATTCGGCGGTGCCAAAAAACAAAATGAAACTGCGCTAAGCGGTTTTTTTGTTGGCCCTCGTGCAGCAATGATAACGCCTTGGAGCACGAATGCTGTAGAAATTACTCAAAACATGAGTATCACTGGCATCATCAGAATAGAAGAATTTAAAAAAGTAGCTGAAGATTTTTCAGGTTACGATCCAATGCTTTCTCAAAAATATGAAGCTTTAGATCAAGCTATTTATACCATAAATATTAAGCCTGAGCCAATTTTAGAGATTACTGATATTGCGGCTTACAATAAACAAGAAGGGCTTTCTTTGAGTGATGAAGAAGTTGAGTATTTAAATTCATTAGCTACTAAGCTTAATCGTCCTTTAACAGACTCGGAAGTTTTCGGTTTTTCTCAAGTGAATTCAGAACATTGTCGTCATAAAATATTTAACGGCAAATTTGTAATTGATGGCGTTGAACAGCCTACTTCTTTGTTCAAGTTAATTCGTAAAACTTCAGAAGCAAATCCTAATGATATTGTTTCTGCTTATAAAGATAATGTTGCTTTTATAAAAGGTCCTGTTGTACAACAATTTGCACCAAAACGTGCTGACGAACCTGATTATTACACCACGAGCGATTTCGAATCGGTAATTTCCTTAAAAGCTGAAACACATAATTTTCCAACAACTGTTGAGCCTTTTAATGGTGCAGCTACTGGTTCTGGTGGTGAAATTAGAGATCGTTTAGCTGGCGGACAAGGTTCATTGCCTTTAGCTGGAACTGCAGTTTACATGACTGCTTTATCTCGTTTGGAAGAAGGCAGAGCATGGGAAAAAGGTGTAGAAGAAAGAAAATGGTTGTACCAAACGCCAATGGATATTTTAATCAAAGCAAGTAACGGTGCAACTGATTTTGGTAATAAATTTGGTCAACCGTTAATTACAGGATCTGTTTTAACGTTCGAACATGACGAGCATTTGGATGCTTCGGCAAACTCAGCACAGGCTGAGCTCAATGTGACACCAAGAAAGTTAGGTTTTGACAAAGTAATTATGCTTGCTGGTGGTGTAGGTTATGGAAAAGCTAGTCAAGCACAAAAGAAAAAACCACAAGAAGGCGATAACATTGTTATTCTTGGTGGTGAAAATTATAGAATTGGAATGGGTGGCGCTGCAGTTTCATCTGCAGATACTGGCGAACACGGGAAAGGAATTGAATTAAATGCAATACAACGCTCTAATCCAGAAATGCAAAAGCGTGCTGCAAATGCGGTTCGCGGTATGGTAGAAAGTGAGGAGAATTTCATCGTTTCTATTCACGATCATGGCGCAGGCGGCCATTTAAACTGCCTTTCTGAGTTAGTTGAAGAAACTGGCGGATTGATCAATTTAGATAAACTTCCTGTAGGCGACCCTACTCTTTCTGCAAAAGAAATTATTGGCAACGAATCTCAAGAAAGAATGGGATTAGTGATTGGTAACGAACATATCGAAACCTTACAAAAAATTGCTGATCGCGAACGCTCGCCAATGTATACTGTTGGTAAGGTTACTGGCAATCATCGTTTTACTTTCGAATCTGCAACTTCTGGCGCTAAACCAATGGATTTAGCTTTAGAAGATATGTTTGGCAGTTCTCCAAAAGTAGTAATGGAGGATAAAAAAATTGATCGGAAATATCAAGCTGTTGCTTACGATAAAACACAACTAAATACTTACTTAGAGCAAGTTTTACAATTAGAAGCTGTTGCGAGTAAAGATTGGTTAACCAACAAAGTTGATAGATGCGTTGGTGGTAGAGTTGCCAAACAACAATGTGCCGGACCATTACAATTACCATTGAACAATTGTGGTGTAATGGCTTTAGATTTTCAGGGGAAAGAAGGTATTGCAACTTCGGTTGGCCACGCTCCCCTATCTGCCTTAATTGACGCAGGTGCAGGAAGTAGAATTGCAATTGCAGAATCACTTTCAAACTTGGTTTGGGCGCCGTTAAAAGATGGTTTAAAATCGGTTTCACTTTCGGCAAACTGGATGTGGGCTTGTAAAAATGAAGGCGAAGATGCTAGATTATACGAAGCTGTAAAAGCATGTTCTGATTTTGCAATTGAACTTGGAATCAATATCCCGACAGGAAAAGATTCGCTTTCAATGAAACAGAAATACAAAGACGGCGATGTAATTGCACCTGGAACGGTGATTATTTCGGCTGGTGGTAATTGCGATGATATTACTAAAGTTGTGGAACCTGTTTTACAAAAAGATGGTGGTTCTATTTATTACATCAACCTTTCCAACGATACTTATAAATTAGGCGGTTCATCTTTTGCTCAAATCTTAAACAGAATTGGTAATGAAACTCCTGATGTTACAGATGCAGCAGCATTTAAAAAGTCATTTAATATTATCCAACAATTAATTAAGGAAGAAAAAATTCAAGCTGGACATGATGTTGGTAGCGGTGGTTTAATTACTACTTTATTAGAAATCTGTTTTGCTGATCGCGATTTAGGTGCAACTTTAGATTTAACTTCTTTAGGAGAAACTGATAGCATCAAGTTATTATTCTCAGAAAATATCGGTATCGTTCTTCAAGCAGATGCTGCTGTAGAAAGTGTTTTTGCTGATCACAATATTTCATTCCATAAAATTGGTAGTGTTACCTCATCAGCTAAGCTGGAAATAAAAAATGCAACTGACAATTTCTCTTTCGATATTGATCATTTACGTGATGTTTGGTTCAAAACTTCTTATTTATTAGATAGCAAACAAACTGGAAACGGATTAGCGAAAGAACGTTACGACAATTATAAAAACCACGTTTTAAATTATACTTTCCCTAGTCAGTTTGATGGAAAGAAACCTGCCATTGACAACAGCAAACCAAGACCAAAAGCTGCCATTATTCGTGAAAAAGGAAGTAATTCTGAACGTGAATTAGCAAACGCCATGTATTTAGCAGGTTTTGATGTTAAAGATGTGCACATGACGGATTTAATTTCGGGCAGAGAAACATTAGAAGACATTAAATTTATTGGTGCAGTTGGTGGTTTTTCAAACTCTGATGTATTAGGATCGGCAAAAGGTTGGGCGGGTGCATTTATGTATAATGAAAAAGCGAGAGTTGCTTTAGAAAATTTCTTCAATCGTGAAGATACGTTGTCGGTTGGTGTGTGTAATGGTTGTCAGCTATTTGTGGAGCTTGGCTTAATCAATAAAAACCACGCTGAGAAACCAAAAATGTTGCACAACAAAAGTGGCAAACACGAAAGTATTTTCACCTCTTTAACTATACAAGAAAACAATTCGGTAATGCTTTCTACTTTAGCGGGCAGCACATTAGGTGTTTGGGTATCGCATGGAGAAGGAAGATTTCAATTACCATACAGCGAAGACAAATACCAAATTGTTTCTAAATACGCTTACGAAACTTATCCTGCTAACCCTAACGGATCTGATTACAATACTGCAATGTTGTGCGATGAAACTGGTAGACATTTGGTAATGATGCCACACATTGAACGTTCGTTATTTCAATGGCATTGGGCAAATTATCCAAAGGGAAGAAAAGATGAGGTTTCTCCTTGGATGGAAGCTTTTGTAAACGCCAGAAAATGGGTAGAACAACACAGTAAATAAACCACTATGAGCTGAAAGTCTAAATGGGTTTGATGTAGTTATTTTTATCGCCACAGATTAGCAGATTAACTTATAATCTAATCTGCGGCTAACATTTTCAGAACTTGAAAGCTAAATAGACTAAAAGTTGATAGTTGCATTATTGCTCTGACCAAGAAATTCAAAAGCTATCTTGTTAAGATAGCTTTTTTCATATTTGACAATTATATTAACTTATAGTTAATATGTTTATTCGTTAATATTTGTAAGTTTGAATACAATAAAAGTCCCAATCATAAACACTTTATAGTTTACTAGTACCAATTATTTTCATACCAATTGTATGAAGGACTTTTATCGTAAATAACCAAATATCAACCGAAAAACATAGAGCTTATGCGCTCAAATTCTAATTAGGCTTATGTGTGGAATAACGGGATTTATTGATCATAACCATAGCATAAGTGAAGGAAATCTTAAAAAAGCATCTGCAACTTTAGCCCATCGCGGCGGTAATGGTAGTGGTTTTATTTTCGATCAAAAAGAACATTATACTTTAGGCATAGCTAACGAACGTTTAGCCACCATAGATTTAAGCGAAAAAGCATTACAGCCTTTAACATCCAATTGTGGCAATTACAGTATCACTTTTAACGGCACCATTTATAATTATTTAGAGCTAAGGGAAACCTTAATTAAGTATGGCGTTATATTCTCTACCTTAACAGATACTGAAGTTATACTAGAGAGTTATAAAAAATGGGGTACTAAATCCTTTGAAAAATTAGATGGTTCTTTTGCTTTTGCATTAATAGATCGAAAATTAAATCAGTTGATTATTGCAAAAGATGAAATAGGTGCCAAACCCATTTACTACTATAAAAATAAGAGCTGCTATATATTTGCATCAGAAATTAGTGCGTTGTTTGCTTATCCTGTTGTACAGAAAAACATCAATGCAACTGCGATTGCAACCTATTTTAGATATGGCTATTTTACTGGCGAAGAAACGATTTACGAACATATCTTCAAATTTAAAAAGGGAACTATAACCATTATAGATTTACATAGCGGTAATAGTTACGATAGCTTTCTATCATTAAATTACCCTCCTATTCAAAAACCTGAAGTAGAAAATGAGGAACAGATTTCTGAAAAAATAGAAGAACTTTTAACCGAAGCTATATTAAAGAGAAATGTTGCCGATGTGCCTGTTGGCGTTTTATTAGGCGGAGGTTATGATAGTGCGACTGTAGCTGCAATTCTGCAAAAAAATCAGACTAAACGGATAAAAACTTTTACGGTTGGGTTTAAAAATGAAAAATTAGATGAAGCGCCGCAAGCAAGTAAAATTGCTGAATATTTAAAAACCAATCATCATGAATATTATCTTGATAAGGAGGAAGCATTAACCATTGTTAAAAATTTACCTCATGTTTTTGATGAACCTATTGGAGATAGTGGCGCCATCCCTCTACTTTTTATTGGCGAGAAAGTAAATAAAGAGGTTAAGGTTTTGTTGGGAGCTGAAGGTGGCGATGAATTATTTGGTGGTTATAGAACGTATGCTAAAGCAATTAAATTAGACGCACTGGAGCATAAGCACATCCCAAAGTTTTTAAAGGAAATACTCATCAATTTCCTGAAAACAACTCAGCCAAAAATGAAAGAAGTTTTAGCAGCTGAGGGTTTATTAAATAAATACCTAGAAATTAATGCATGTTTTACAGCATCCGAAATTAATAGACTTTTAACTAGCGATTATAATTTTTCGACTAAGTCTGGAAATAAAGCCCAAAATATAAAAGATCTTTTAATTCACGATTTACACGATTATCTCCCAAACAATATCCTCTCTATGAGCGATAAATGTTTTATGCAGTATGGCATTGACAATAGAGATGCCTTATTAAAAACTGATTTGATAGCGTATTTAACTACGCTAGATTCTAAATGGTTTATTAAAGATGGTGAGCAAAAATATCTCCTTAAAAAGATTACCAATAAATATATTCCTGAAAGTTTAATGAATAAACCAAAAAAAGGATTTGTTATTCCATTAGCTTCTTGGTTAAAAACAGCTTTTAGACCTTTAATTGAAATTTATTTATCTCCAGAAAGCTTAAATCAGCATAAATTATTAAATATTCAAGAGGTTTTACGGATTAAAGCTGCTTTTTATGCTAATCCTACTACATATAATGCGCAAAAGATTTGGTTATTGCTACAATTTCAAATGTGGCATCAAAAATGGATAGCTTAAAAAGATTAAAGAGCAAAGAACAAAGATTAGACGTTTTAACCCAGAGTCCAATTAATAACTGACATTTCTTTGCGTATCGCGTCATTGCGAGTTTACGAAGCAATCTTTCCTGCTAGATAGATTGCTTCGTCCCGATGAAAAATCGGAGACTCGCAATGACGCGATGATTACATATTGAGCGTATAACAAATTTTTCCTTGTATTATTAATCGAATTCAGGTTAACAAGATAAAAGAACAAAGATTAATGACTAGATACCTTAGTTTTTAAGCACTTTATCATTAATCCTTGCTCTTTCATCCTTTATTATTGACTTAACATATACCCAATTGGCATATTGTAACGAACTCTCACGGTTTGGTTATTCTGTTTTCCAGCCACCCATTTAGGTGATTTTTTGATTACTCGTATTGCTTCATCATCACAACCATACCCAATTCCTTTTATCACTTTTACATCTGTAATCGATCCATCTTTCTCCACTACAAAACTCAAAAACACTTTCCCTTGAACTCCAGCATCTTGTGCCATGTCTGGGTATCTTAAGTTCTTCTGAATAAATTTAGACCAAGCTGCCATCCCGCCAGGAAATTCTGGATAATTTTCTACACCTATATATATTTCAGTGTCATCTTTTCCTTCTTTAGCTGTTCCCACACCACTACCACCAGTATTTGGACTTGGCTCAGCATTTCCTTTTCCTTCTGCTCCTTCTTGTGGAGTACTACTTACTAATGAAGTTTGTACTTGCGCAGTTGTTGGCGGAGGTGTATCATCAACAGGATCACTTACTACTTTTACACTTATGCTTACACTTTTAGCTTCAACTTGTTGTTTAATCGGCTCTGCTTTTTTAACTGGTTCCTCTTTTTTTGGTTCTTCTTTTTTCATTTGATGAATTGGATCAGCCATAGTAACTGGATGATCATATTCTACTTTTACAACAACCTCTTTATGCAATTTCCCGTAAATCACTGGTCCTACAAACAACATAACAAATATTGATGCAGCGATAAATAAAGACTTTGTTAAAATTGACGAAGATTGAGACCTAAGCTCATAAGCTCCGTAATTTTTATTTCTGTTACTAAATACGAGAGCGAGCCACTCGCTACCATATAAATTTGATGAGTTGTTAAACATAGCTTTAAGTTTATTTTTAACTATGATGTTAGGTGATGACGTATTCCATAAAGTTTCTATAAAAATATTTTTGAGGATGATTTTTAAACATTTTTCACATTTTCAACAAAAAAATCATGTTTTACATAAAAAATATAAAAATATTCACTTAAAAACTTAAAATTTATTGAAAAAGTAGATTAAAAATTATATTTTTGGTTAAAATTTAAACAAATCAATGAAACCATCATGAGTTTACACTCAAAAAAGACAATAAAAACTCATGATAGCTTCATGGAAGATAAAAAAACAATTATAAATCAATGAAAAGTCTAAGAACAATTGCTCTAAAAGAGGCGCAAAATAGAATTTCACCAGAAGTTCACGCACCATCACCGAAAATTTCTGAATTTTTTGGTTCGAATGTTTTTGATAAGAAAAAAATGAGAGACTTCTTATCTAAAGAAGTTTATGAAAAATTAATTTCTACCATAGGTCAAGGAGAATTAATTAATCAAGACGATGCAAATCAGATTGCATCTGCTATGAAAACCTGGGCAATGGCCAAAGGTGCTACTCATTATACGCATTGGTTTCAACCATTAACTGGATCTACTGCAGAGAAACATGATTCATTCTTTGAACCTAGTGGCGACGGAGCAATTGAAAAATTTGCTGGTAGCGCATTAGTTCAACAAGAACCAGATGCATCAAGTTTCCCTAACGGCGGTATCCGTAATACTTTCGAAGCTCGTGGTTATACTGCTTGGGATCCTTCTTCTCCTGCATTTATCATGGAAAGCAAAGCAGGTAAAACACTTTGTATTCCAACTGTATTTATTTCATACACAGGCGAATCATTAGATTATAAAGCACCATTATTAAAAGCATTGGCAGCAATGGATAAAGCCGCTGTTGATGTTTGTCAATATTTTGATAAAAGCATTACTAAAGTAACTGCATCATTAGGTATTGAGCAAGAATATTTCTTAGTAGATCTTGCTTTATTTAATGCTCGTCCAGATTTAGTAATGACTGGCCGTACTTTATTCGGACATATGTCTGCTAAAGGCCAACAATTAGAAGATCATTATTTCGGTTCTATTCCTGAGCGTGTTTTTGCTTACATGGTAGATTTCGAAAACGAAGCTCTAAAATTAGGTATTCCTTTAAAAACTCGTCACAATGAGGTTGCTCCTTCTCAATTTGAGTGTGCTCCTATTTATGAAGAAATCAACTTAGCTATTGATCACAATCAATTATTGATGGATTTAATGGAAAAAGTTGCTCGTCGTCATAATTTCAAAGTTTTATTACATGAGAAACCATACGCAGGTATCAACGGTTCTGGTAAACACAATAACTGGTCGTTAATTACTGATACTGGTAAAAACTTATTAGCTCCAGGAAAAACACCTAAAAACAACTTAATGTTCTTAGCATTTTTCGTAAACACCATTAAAGCTGTTCACGAACATGCAGATTTATTAAGAGCAAGTATCACTTCAGTAAGTAACGATCACCGTTTAGGTGCTAACGAAGCTCCACCAGCAATTATCTCTATCTTCTTAGGTCAACAATTAGATGAGATTTTAGATGAGATCGAGCATTCTCGTATCAGCAAGAAAATTAAAGAAGACAATGGTTTGTGGTTAGGTATTCCTAAAATTCCTCAAATTACTTTAGATAATACCGATCGTAACCGTACTTCTCCTTTCGCATTTACAGGTAACAAATTCGAATTAAGAGCAGTTGGTTCTACAGCTAACTCTTCTGCTCCAATGACTGTTTTAAATGCAATCGTTGCAGATCAATTGGTTAAATTTAAAGCTGATGTAGATAAATTAATCAAAAAAGGCGACAAAAAAGACCTTGCTTTATTAACTGTTATCAAAAAATACATCAAAGAATCTAAAGATATCCGTTTTGAAGGAAATGGGTATAGTCAAGAATGGGCTGACGAAGCTGCTAAACGTGGTTTATCAAACATTAAAACTACACCAAAAGCACTTGATGCTTACATAACTGACAAAACAACTGAATTATTTACAAAAACAAATATTTTCAGCAAACGTGAATTACATGCTCGTCATGAGATTTTATTAGAAAGTTTCTTCAGAAAACTACAAATTGAAGCTCGTGTAATGGGTGATGTTGCAAATAGCCAAATTTTACCAGCAGCTATTTCTTATCAAAACACATTGATAGAAAATGCTAAAGGATTAAAAGAACTTGGTTTAAGCGCAGAAGCAATCGCTACTCCATTGGCAATTATCAGCAAACTATCGGAGCACATTGGTATCGTTAAAACTAATATCGATGCGATGTTAGAAGAACGTAAGAAAACTAACGCGATTGAAGATAGCCGCGATAAAGCGATTGGTTATGACGAAAAAGTAAAAGTTTATTTCGATACTATTCGTTACCACACTGATAAATTAGAGCAAATTGTTGACGATAGCGTTTGGCCATTGCCTAAATTCAGAGAATTACTTTTCTTAAAATAAGTTTTTTTTAGTTTTAATACTAAAGCGTCCAAGTTTTACACTTGGGCGCTTTTTTTTGAGGCTTGTTTTTAACTCAACCATTAAGGAATTAAGAAAAATGAAGTTTAAATGTTTCTTAATTCCTTAATGGTTAAATATTTTTTTTGTTGATACTTCCCGACTTCAGACTTCCTGACTTTCGGTCTAAAATATTATCTTTGCAAGCAATATGAGCGATAACAGGTATAATCAGCGTGGCGTTTCTGCATCGAAAGAAGATGTGCATGCTGCTATCAAAAACATTGATAAAGGCATTTTCCCACAAGCATTTTGTAAAATTATTCCAGATATTTTAGGGAACGATGAAACCTATTGCAACATTATGCATGCCGATGGCGCTGGAACTAAATCTTCTCTAGCTTATACCTATTGGAAAGAAACTGGCGACATTTCGGTTTGGAAAGGCATTGCACAAGATGCGATTATCATGAATTTAGATGATTTAATTTGTGTTGGTGCAACTGAAAACATCTTGTTATCCTCAACAATTGGACGTAATAAAAATCTTATTCCAGGTGAAGTTATTGCTGCAATTATTAATGGAACTGAAGAAATTTTAGCTGATTTAAGAGCATTAGGAATTTCTATTTTTTCTACTGGCGGAGAAACGGCTGATGTTGGCGAT
Source organism: Pedobacter planticolens (assembly GCF_014172375.1). Classification (GTDB taxonomy): domain Bacteria; phylum Bacteroidota; class Bacteroidia; order Sphingobacteriales; family Sphingobacteriaceae; genus Pedobacter; species Pedobacter planticolens. The sequence goes on along the minus strand of NZ_WNXD01000001.1, from coordinate 712,542 downwards.
TTAGTTCGTACGATCATTGTTGATTCTACAGTTACTTGCCGCATCAAGCGGGATGAAATTATCAGTAACCATACCATTCAAGATGGCGATGTAATTGTTGGTTTGGCTTCTTATGGTCAAGCTACTTACGAAACTGAATACAATGGAGGAATGGGTTCTAATGGATTAACCTCTGCCCGCCATGATGTGTTTGATAAATCTGTTGCTACTTCATATCCTGAAAGTTTTGATCCAGCTGTTCCTTTAGATTTAGTTTTTTCAGGTGGTAAAAAATTAACTGATGAAGTTCAACTAGATGAACAAAACAGTATTACTGCTGGAAAATTAGTTCTTTCTCCTACACGTACCTATGCCCCAGTTATTAAAAAGATTTTAGATGCTTATCGCAAAGATATTCACGGTTTAGTTCATTGCAGCGGTGGTGCGCAAACCAAAGTATTGCATTTCATTAATGATGATGTACACGTAATTAAAGATAACCTCTTCCCTATTCCGCCTTTATTTAAATTGATACAAGAACAATCTGGTACCGATTGGAAAGAGATGTACAAAGTATTTAACATGGGCCATAGAATGGAAATTTATGTTCCTCAAGCAATTGCTGAAGACATTATTGCTATTTCTAAAAGCTTCAATATAGATGCGCAAATAATAGGTAGAGTTGAAAAAGGAAATCAAAAACAAGTTACGCTAACTAGTGAATTTGGCACGTTTGTTTATAATTAAACTTGTCATTCAGAGCGAAACGAAGAATCTATTTTAAAGTTCAACAGTGACAGTTTATTAGTTATTGGATTAGGCAATCTATCATAAAGACTTACTTAATTACTCCATTAAGTACTGGGGCATTTTCAATCATTTTTATTGCTATTTTAAAAAGCCATACCCTTAAATTTTAGGGGGTTGGTGTTTTTCTACTGCATTTGTCGGTTTTTCCTAATGGTAAATTGACTTTTCCCATTGGTCGAAGGTCTTTTCCCATTGGTAAATCGACATTTCTCGTTGGTCGAAGCCCTTTTCCTAATGGGAAAAGGGCTTTGCGTTAAAGTTTATTGGCTTTGCGTAATAGGAAAAGGTCTTCGACCAATGGGAAATCTTCTTTGCGTAATGGTCGAAAGGCTTTTACCAATGGTAAAAGCTCTTCGACTTTAAGGAGATTGACATTTCTCATCGAGAAAAACGAAATTTCCATATCGAAATACACCTATACTATTAACCTTAGTTCGATTATTAAAATGTGATTAGTATTGTTTTTATGGCATTTTACATAAACCGGTCGTCATGCTGAATATATTTCAGCATCTTTTTAGCAAGAAGGACCCTGAAATAAACAGCGAAGCACTCTTGAAGACAAAAAATCAATAGAAACAACTGAAAAATTCAGGGTGACGCTGAGCTTAGATTTTACGCCTAGAATACAGGTTTTTCAAAGAAATAATAATCGAACTCAGACTAATAGATTTCTCGGCTTTGTCACTATAAGCTCGAAATGACGAGGACGAGCATTACCCTATTTTTCTTTTAAACAAATCAATTGTTCTTTGCCAAGCTAATTTAGCGGCAGCTTCATTATATCTTGTTGGCGAGGTATTGTTATTAAACGCATGGTTTACGCCATCGTAGATAAAGATTTTATAATCGATATTGTTTTGCTTTAACGCGGCTTCATAAGCAGGAATTCCAGCATTAATACGTTCATCCAATCCGCCATAATGCAACATTATGCTCCCTTTAATTTTAGATACTTCTTCGGCTTTTGGTTGTGCACCATAATATGCAACAGCAGCTTGTAATTTAGGATCGTTTACTGCTAATTTATTCGCCATTCCTCCACCCCAACAAAAACCAACACAAGCAGTTTTTCCATTTCCATTTTTATGATTTCTTAAATATTCTAGTGCTTTTAAATAGTTTTGGAGATTTTTCTCCGCATCTAATTTTCCAATCAACTCTCTGCCCTTATCTTCATCCGCAGGCGTGCCGCCAAACGGCGATAAAGCATCAACACCTAAAGCCAAGAAACCTTCAGCAGCCATTCTTTTTGTTACATCAATAATATGCGGATTAAGCCCCCTATTCTCATGTATAACCAAAACACTCCCTAATTTCTTTTTACCTTTTGGTTGAGCTAAAACAGCTTTCATATCACCTTCAACACCAGAATAGGTGATGTTTTCACTCACTACATCTTCATTATTAAATGAAGCAGCTGCTACATAATTATTTTCTAATAAAGGTAAAACTGTTAAAGCTAAAGCCGTACTACCGGTTAAAATAGCCAACTTTTTCATAAACTCTTTTCTACTTAATTGGCTGTGAGTATACGAATCGTAAAGTGTGATGATTTTTTGATCCATGATGGTGGGATTTAAGTTTATATATTCCAAGGTACGAATTGTTGTCTATTTGTGTATACAAAAAAATCCCGCTAACCAATTAAGGCTAGCGGGATTTATAATTAAATATATTCGATCTTAGTTAAAGCTATAACGTAAACCAAATTGCATATAGAATGTAGAAGAGATACTTTGAGTAGTACCAAAAGTTTCTCTTACAATGTCTCCATTAGACTGAGCCATTTTAAATGTTGGTTTAGTAGTCGCATTAACAGCTGTAGCATTTTGAGGAACCAAAATTCCTGCATTATTAACAAAATTAAATGCACCCCAATTTTTGTTCAACATGTTACCTACATTGAAAATATCAACCGAGAACTGTACAGAGTTTTTAGTATTTCCAACATTTTTGAAAATCTCTTGAGTTAATCTAAAATCAACTTGATTTCTCCAAGGTGACGTTCCTGCATTACGCTCTGCATATTGACCTTTACGTGTTTTCAAATAATCATCTTGGTTAATATATGCACCAAAAATATCTGCTTGCTGTGCAGCAGTATAAGTTTTTGCTGTTGTTCCAGAACCAATTACTAAAGATGAAGTAAACATTCCAGCAATTTCCGAATCATTAGGAACATAAATTAAATCATTTGATTGACCATCACGGTTATAATCTCCTCCGTATGTATAAGAGAATCTACCTTGTTGAGAACCCTCATAAAACAATGAAACTGCAGTTGATAAATTTTTGAAGTATTCTTTTTTATAAGAAACTGATGCAATTACACGATCAGGATTTAAGTTACTTGAATAACTTAAAGTTGGATTATTAGAGTTTGAAGATGTTTGTACAAGTGACCATAAATTTAATAATTGGTCACCAACGCCATCACCATAATTACGTTGATCTGAACGAGTATAAGCTGCCATTACAGAAACTCCTTTACTAAATTGTTTACTCAATTGAACAGTAGCCATCCAATTGTAACCACCTTTAGCATTACCCATTACTATGCCGTTGAAACCTGCTGTATTAACTGCAGATGCTGTTGTTGTTACTTGACCAGCACTGTTTAATGAAACAACCTGTCTAGCCAATACTGCAGCTCCTGTAGATGCCGTAGAAGTTGGATACATAGGTCTATTATCGCCATAACCAGCAATAGTCAAAGCAGTTGGGTCTACTAAGTTAATATTTCTTGCAATTGCAACATTTAAATCCTTACCATAAATACCTTCTACAGTACCTACAATTCCTAAAGGAAGTTTAAAATCTACTGCTAAACTAGATTTCCAAGTTTGAGGGAATTTCAAGTCTTTAGACATTGCACTAACACTAGATGGTATAGAAGTTCCAGCAGCTGGAGCAGGAGTTGTTAAGTTTGGCGCAATACTTGGATTAAATAAAGGTGTTGCTGCACCATTATAAGTTTGAGTATACTGTAACAAACCAGCATCACCAGATTGAGCAACAATCCATACAAATGGAACTCTACCTGTAAAGATACCCGTACCACCTCTAACTTGTAAAGAACGATCGCCGTTTACATCCCAGTTAAAACCAAAGCGTGGAGAATAAGTTAATTTATTATCTGGCAAAACACCAGTATTAATTTTTTGACCACCATTAAAATTTAATGCCAATACCATTGGATGTGTTCTAATCTCGTCGGTATTTGGATATGTTGCTTGCTCTACTCTTAAGCCAGCAGTTAACTTCAAACGATCAGATACGGTAAATTCATCTTGTAAATAAGCTGAATACTGTGCAAATTTAAAAGAAGGATAAGCTTGAGAACCATCTGCGGTTAAAGGATAGGTAACCGAATATTGTGAAGGTTTTGCTCCGTTAACAAAATCATCCCATGATCTGAAAGTATAAAAACCTGTACCATAACGTTGGAAACCGTTTTTAGTAGTACTATATTCAGCCTGTAAACCAAATGTTAAGTTGTGTTTACCAGCAGCATAGCTTAAATCATCACTATAGGTATAAGAAGTTACATCTCTTAAATTACCATATGTAAAGGCTTCGTAACCAAAAGTAGTTAATACATTACCCACATTTGCTGAAGTAGCAGTGCCATCCATTATATCAACCATTGGAAATGGAGAGCTATCAGAAGTTCTTGGGTCATTTTGATGAGAATAAGCGGCACGTAAAGTGTTAGTCCATTTACTTCCAAAAGAAGAGTTTAACTCAGCAGTTGCAGAATATAAATTTGCTGCTTCGTAGTAATTGGTATTCGAAAAGTTTAAAGCCGTGTTAGCAGTTCTACCACTAGTATTCACATAACTATAAGGAGCTACAACACCTGACCCACTAATTGAAGCACTTAACGTTTTAGGAGTTTGACTTTCTACTTGGTTATAACGAATACTGAAACGGTGATTTTTAGCGATGTTCCAATCTAAACGAGCAAACATTTTTTCATTGCTGCTTACCGATTCGTAATTTTGGTAAGTTCCAGGATCGTAATTGTATTTACTGATTAAATAAGATTTAACAGTATTTAAGAAGTCAGCCGTTGGTCTTGCTACTGTATTTGGCGTACCAGGTGCACCATATGCTAAAGCAGGAGTTGAAGCAATTCTGCTTGAACCTGGTGCCTTAGTTAGCCTTTTCTCATAATTAACAAAAAAGAATAATTTATCTTTAATGATTGGGCCTCCAAAGCTAGCGCCGTAGTTTTTCTCATCTAGTCTCTGTAAATTTTGGATGGTATAATCACCAATTTTACGACCTTGTTGATCATCACCACGCATGGTATAAAATGCACTACCAAAGAATTTGTTACCACCAGAACGTGTTACTGCGTTAACAGCACCTCCAACAAAACCAGATTGACGAACATCATAAGGTGTTACATTAATAGAGATTTGCTCTAATGCATCAATAGAAATTGGAGAACCGCCTGCAGGAATGTTAGATCCAATACCAAATTGGTTATTGTAGTTAGCACCATCTACAGAAAAGTTGTTAGAACGGTAATTACCACCACCAATACTTGTACCATTAGCTTGTGGAGTTAAACGAGTAATATCGTTAACACTACGCGAAATTGAAGGTAATGATTGAATTTGTGCTCTACCTACAACGGTGTTCGCACCACTTTTGTTTGAGTTTAAAATAGCATTTGAACCCTGTCCAACAATATTAACTGTAGCTAAAGTTGAGCTGTTATCAGCTAATGTTACGTTTAATACAAATGGCTCACCCAATTTAAGGGTTACATCATCAAATCTTTGTGGTTTATAACCTACAAATGTAATTTCAATGGTGTATGGACCACCAACACGCATGTTACCAATGGTGTAACGACCATTAGCATTTGTGATAACGCCATAAACCGTACCGGTTGGCGTATGTGTAGCTTTAATACTGGCACCAGGTAAAGACTCCTTTGAGTCTTTAATTGTACCTGTTAATGACGTTGTAGTTATCTGTGCATTAGCTGCAGAGATAAAACCAACAAACGCAAGAACAATTACTACAACTTTTAATAGTAAAGATTTCTTCATACTCTTTTATTTATTTTTTTGTTTTGTTAAGATATGTTAAAATATCGCCTGCAAATGTAAATATTTATTTTATTCAGATTCTCATTTCCAATGTTAAATAATTATTAATTAACGCAAAACTTATCAACACTTAACATTAAGATTAAAAGCCTTAACTAGCACTTTATCAATCGCTTGATATTTATATGTTTTAACTTATAACAAAAGGGAATTAATCATTAGAAAGCCTACAATTGTCAAATTGTTTGTTGTAACATCTTTAAGGTAATTTTAATCAACATTTTTTTTAATTTTGACACATTGTTTTAAGCTAATTTTCCTTTAAAAAGATATGAACTACGATTTAATTGTTATAGGCAGCGGTCCTGGTGGATATGTTACTGCAATAAGAGCTTCTCAATTGGGTTTAAAAACTGCAATTGTAGAACGCGAATCTTTAGGCGGAATATGCCTTAACTGGGGATGTATACCAACCAAAGCTCTATTAAAAAGCGCACAAGTATTTGAATATATTAACCATGCTGCTGATTATGGCATTAATGCTCCAGAAGCTACTGCAGATTTTGCCACTGTAATTAAACGTAGTCGTGGTGTTGCTGATGGCATGAGCAAAGGCGTTCAATTTTTAATGAAAAAAAATAAAATTGACGTTATAATGGGCTCGGGTAAAGTTAAACCTGGCAATAAAGTAGAAATTAAAGCTGCTGATGGAACCCAGCAAGAATTAACCGCAAAAAATATTGTAATTGCTACGGGTGCACGTTCAAGAGAATTACCAAACTTGAAACAAGATGGCAAAAAAATAATCGGATATCGCCAAGCAATGGTTTTACCTGAGCAACCAAAATCTATGGTAGTAGTAGGTTCTGGCGCAATCGGTGTAGAGTTTGCTTATTTCTACGCAACAATGGGTACCAAAGTAACTATTGTAGAATTCATGGAAAATGTTGTTCCAGTAGAAGACGAAGATATTTCTAAACAATTATTACGCAGTTTAAAGAAAACTGGTATTGAAATCATGACTTCTTCAAGTGTTGAATCTGTTGATACAAGTGGAAGTGGTTGTAAAGTTCAAGTTAAAACTGCTGCTGGCATGCAAACTATTGAATGTGATATCGTTCTTTCTGCCGCAGGCGTTGTAGCTAATATTGAGAACATTGGTTTAGAAGAAACTGGTATTAAAACTGAAAAAGGTAAAATCGTTACTGACGAGTTTTATAACACTTCTGTAAAAGGATATTATGCCATTGGCGATGTAGTTGGCGGACAATCTTTAGCTCACGTAGCATCTGCAGAAGGCATTATTTGTGTAGAGAAAATTGCTGGTCAACATGTTGAACCTTTAGATTATAACAATATTCCAGGATGCACCTATTGCACTCCAGAAATTGCATCTGTAGGTTATACTGAAAAAGCAGCCAAAGCAGCTGGATATGAATTGAAGATTGGGAAATTCCCTTTCTCAGCTTCTGGTAAAGCAAGCGCAGCTGGTGCAAAAGATGGTTTTGTAAAATTAATTTTCGATGCAAAATACGGCGAATTATTAGGCGCACACATGATTGGCGCTAACGTAACCGAAATGATTGCAGAAATTGTAGTTGCTCGTAAATTAGAAACTACTGGTCATGAAATGATTAAAGCTGTACACCCACACCCTACTATGAGTGAAGCAATTATGGAAGCTGCCGCTGATGCGTATGGGGAAGTGATACATTTGTAAAAGAGATTAATTGTTGAAATTGTAAAATTGGTTAATTGCGTAAGCGGTTAACCAATTTTAGTTTATAGTTTGTTCATAAAATCGTAATTTGTAAATCTAAAATCGTAAATCCATATGAAACTGTATACTATAAACACAGGCTTTTTTAAATTAGATGGCGGTGCAATGTTCGGCGTTGTACCAAAATCAATCTGGCAAAAAAGTAATCCTGCAGATGCAAATAATTTGTGCAACTGGGCAATGCGATGTTTATTAATTGAGGATGGAAGCAGACTTATTTTAGTTGATAATGGTATTGGAAACAAGCAAGATGAAAAGTTTTTAGGTCATTATTTTTTGAATGGCGATGATACGTTAGATAAATCTTTAGCTGCGCAAGGATTTAGTAGAGATGATATTACCGATGTATTTTTAACGCATCTTCACTTCGATCATTGCGGTGGTTCAATTGAAAGAGTTGGCGATAAACTTCGCCCTGCGTTTAAGAATGCATTATATTGGACTAATCAGCAACATTGGGATTGGGCAATACATCCTAATGCAAGAGAAAAAGCATCTTTTTTAAAAGAAAACATCCTTCCTATTCAAGAAAGTGGACAATTAAGATTTATTCCTTCACAAAATGGCGTGGTTTTTCATGAGGATATTAAAATCCGCTTTGCGTACGGCCATACCGATGCGATGATGCTGCCACAATTAAACTACAAGGATAAAACCATTGTGTACATGGCAGATTTATTGCCCTCTGTTGGCCATATCCCACTTCCTTACGTAATGGCTTATGATATGTTTCCTTTGCAAACCTTAAAAGAGAAGGCAGCGTTTTTAGAGGAGGCCGCAACAAATGAATACATTCTCTTTTTAGAGCATGATCCTATAAATGAATGCTGTACGGTGCAACAAACAGAAAAAGGGGTTAGACTAAAAGGTGCTTTTAATTTAAACGAAATTTAACCTTTGACTTGATTAATATTTTTAATAATTTGGATAAAAAATTACCTTAAAAAACAATTAACATGGGAAAATTCGAAATTAAAACTAGAAAAAATGGTGACTTTCAGTTTAATCTAAAAGCTGGAAACGGACAAATTATTTTATCAAGCCAAGGATACAGCTCTAAAGCGAGCTGCGAAAATGGAATTGAATCGGTTCGTAAAAACTCACAAGATGATAATCGCTTTGAGCGTGTAGAGTCTTCAAACGGTAAACCTTACTTTAATTTAAAATCTACCAATGGTCAAGTTATTGGCAATAGCGAAATGTACGAAAGCGTTGCTAGTAGAGAAAATGGAATTGAATCAGTTAAAAAAAATGCACCTGATGCCACAATTGATGACCAAAGCTAAATGAATTTTTAAACTATTTTCGACTGTGTTAATATGGTACAGTCGAAAATAGTTATGTTAATCTAAACTCCAATAAATCTCCTGGTTGGCAATCTAAAGCCTGACATATTGCTTCTAAAGTTTCTAATCGTATTGCTTTTGCCTTACCTGTTTTTAAAATAGAAAGATTAGACATCGTAATCCCTACCCTTTCACTTAGTTCTGTTAAGGACATTTTCCGCTTGGCAAGCATTACATCAAGGTTTACTATTATAGGCATGTTTGATATGTGAGATTTGAGACAGTAGATTTAAAACTGGATGCAACTAGATGGTAAGTTCGTTTTCTTGTTTAACCAAAATTGCCTCTTTTAAGACTTGAGAAAGCAAAATAATTAATATTCCGATACCAATATTAGTAATACTCACAGTACTAAAGAAATCGAAACTCAAATCTAAAAAATTATACCCTTTTTTTTCAATCAGCGAATAAGTGTGCAGTTTAGGATGTTGCATTATTATTCCATTGATATATCCTATTGCAAGTGTTAAAATTTCAGATAAGATTAACAAAATCCCAAGAGATGAGACTAGCTTAAAGCTTCTAATCATAAAAATTTCCCTATCCATGTACCGGTTGGTTAATTTTATCAAAATAATTATAAAGAATAGATAAAAAACCAAGTCCAGTTTTTCTGTTACAGCCCAAAAAAAGTTATAAATTTTGTTTTTAGAGATGGCTCTAACTGTCATATTTTCTTGCGAATTGATATCATTTGTTATCTTAATACATTCATTTTCAGAAGATTTAATAATATTTACAATCTTATCTTTTACAGAATCAGCACCAAGATTTCTACCATTGTAATTATGAGTATTAGCCTGCCCACCACCACTACTATAATAAGTTAAGGTATCAGGAATACTCAAACTCATTACACCTTTAATTTGATATCCTTGGTCTTTATAGCCATAAGTCCATCCACCAACTTCTACATATGATTTTGGAAGAAAGAGCTCTATATATAAATTTAAAATCAAACTTAAAGACCCAAGCAAGAATAAAAATTGTAGTAAGATTTTAATCGTACGGGCTAATAAGAAATACTTAACTGGTTTCATAATCATATAGTTAAATCTTGCTCTTCCTTAATTTTCATTCCCGAGATAAACACTTCAGCTATACCCAAACCAATTAATCCAGGAAGTACATACTGCTCAAAAATTCCAATAAAGCCTAATAAGGAACTGGTAAAATATCTCATATTTCCTTTTACAATGGCAACAGTCATCAACATTAGGTTAAAAAACAAAAGCAAACAAGCAAAAATCAAAAAATAATATGCAATCTTCCTTATCATAATAGCTTGGTTGGACTGAAAAACGCCTCCATTTAGAATCGATTTTACTATTTTACGTAAATAAAATAATACTGCGCCATATAATAAACGGGAGACAATTTTGGGCAATAACGCTTTAAAGGTAATCCACTTAAAGTTCAGCTTTAAGTTATCAAAGCTATCCGAACCCGGTAGTTGATTAGCAAAATCTGAAAATTTTCGCGAATACATATTCATATAAAAGAATGTGATAATAATAGATGCAATAATTAAAAGCAAAGTTAAATCTATACCTCTCAAAAGTAAAGTCAGCCTTTTCGTATTTGTTTCCATAATTATAGTGTTAAATGTTCTTTGACAACATGACATTCTATTTTAATTGTAATTCTATTCGAATTGATTTAAAATTAATATCACCACAAACATAAAACATTTATTATTATAAATCAAAATATATTTATTGATTTACAATAAATAATAACCTCAAATCAATATACAGTATTAAATACTGCCAAATTAAATTTGGAATGATTTTTGTAGTTAAGTATTTGTTAAAAATTGTGACGTAAAGCGTAACATTTTCAGCAATTTACCCTTTCATTCTGTATAAAAATTCATACTTTTGCAGAATCGAAATTTATACAGCGCACTAAAACACATAAATGAGACAACTCAAAATTACCCAATCCATCACCAACCGCGAAAGTCAATCATTAGACAAATACTTGCACGAGATTGGAAAAGTAGATTTAATTACCGCAGAAGAAGAAGTAATACTAGCCCGCAAAATACGTGAAGGCGATCAAGCAGCTTTAGAACGCTTAACTAAAACCAACTTACGTTTCGTTGTATCGGTAGCTAAACAATACCAAAATCAAGGCTTAACTTTAGGCGATTTAATTAACGAAGGTAACTTAGGTTTAATTAAAGCAGCTAAACGTTTTGATGAAACCAAAGGTTTTAAATTCATTTCATATGCTGTTTGGTGGATTCGTCAATCAATTTTGCAAGCAATTGCAGAGCAAAGCCGTATTGTACGTTTACCCCTTAACCAAGTTGGTTCATTAAGTAAAATCAGCAAGGCTTTCTCTAAATTAGAGCAAGAATTTGAACGTGAACCATCTCCTGAAGAATTGGCAGAAATTTTAGAAACAACAGTTGATAAGATTTCTGACACATTGAGTAACTCTGGTCGCCATGTATCTATGGATGCACCGTTTGTACAAGGTGAAGAAAACACTTTGTTAGATGTACTTGAAAATCACGAACCAAATACAGATAGTAATTTAATTAACGAATCACTTTCTGAAGAGATTAGACGTTCGTTATCTACTTTAACTGAGCGTGAGCGTGAAATTATCGTTTTATTCTTTGGTTTAAGTACTAATCACCCACTTTCTTTAGAAGAAATTGGCGAGAAATTTAACTTAACTCGTGAGCGTGTACGTCAAATTAAAGACAAAGCCTTACAACGTTTACGTCATACATCACGTAGCAAAATTTTAAAATCTTATTTAGGATAAGCTCCAAAAAGTTTAGCCAAATAAATATAATAGCCGCAGATTAAAAGGATTAAATTATTCTTAAATCTGCGGCTAATTTTTTATACACTTAGTGTAACTCTAACACCATTTTACGCAATATATTAAGCAGAAATAAATCAAAAAAGATTGGGTACTCACCCGATCTTTTTTACTTTTGTGCCATTCTAATCAAATAAACTTTCTTGTATGTTAAATAAGTATCAATCAGAGTTTCAAAGCTGGATTGAAAAAGAAAAAAAAGCGCTTGAATTAATCAGTGTTGTAGGACAATTATGGTTTGATCGTTCTATCGAACTTGTCCTTTTTCGTAAACCTTTATTCGATGTTGGTAGTAGCGAAATACTCGCTTACCACCAATATGCAAAAGACGTAAGTGGCAAAGATATTTCGATTTACGAAACGCTTGAATTGGCTTCTACAATTGCAAAATGTAGCCTTGCTCCTTCTCGTGTTGATGTTGGTCGTTTAGCTGCCGAGTGGCTTGATGAAAACAATAAGCATTCTTCAATGCGTGATTTTGTGATTAGCAAACTCAGCAAGCACATCGGCAAAGACAAGATTAGTTTAAAACCTAAAGACGTTGTTTTATACGGTTTTGGTAGAATTGGTAGAATTGCTGCCAGAGAATTAATTGTACAAGCTGGAAAAGGTGAACAATTACGTTTAAGAGCTATTGTAACTCGCACGTATAGCGATGAAGAGTTGATAAAACGAGCAGAATTATTGCGAACAGATTCCATTCATGGCCCTTTTAATGGTACCATTATAGAAGATTTTGAAAATAAAGCGCTGATTATAAATGGGCAAACTATTTACCTTATTGTAGCTAAAAATCCCGAAGATGCAGATTATACCGCATACGGAATTGAAGATGCTTTATTAATTGACAATACTGGTGTTTTCCGCGATCGCGAAGGTTTAGGAAGACATTTAAACGCAAAAGGAATTAGCAAAGTGTTATTAACCGCACCAGCCAAAGGTGATATTCCAAATATAGTTACCGGTATAAATGATGGCGATTTCGATTATCAAACGGAAACAATTTTCTCAAATGCATCTTGCACAACAAATGCGATTATTCCAGTATTAAAAGTAATTGATACAGCTTTTGGTATTGATAAAGGTCACATTGAAACAGTACATTCTTATACTAACGATCAAAATTTATTAGATAATTACCATAAAAAATACCGTAGAGGTCGTTCTGCAGCATTAAACTTAGTTATAACTGAAACTGGAGCAGATAAAGCTGTGGCAAAAGTAATTCCTCATTTAGCTGGAAAATTGACTGGAAATGCTGTTCGCGTACCAACACCTAATGTTTCGCTTGCCATATTAAATTTATCACTCGATAAAATTACTTCAAAAGAAGAAGTTGCTGCTGTTTTAAAAGAAGCTTCATTATTTGGAGATTTATCCGAACAATTAGAATATTCTATCTCTAACGAGTTGGTAAGTAGCGATTTAATTGGAAATAGTCATGCATCTATTATTGATGGACCTGCTACTATTATTTCTCGTGACAATAAATCTATTGTTTTATACGCATGGTACGATAATGAATATGGGTATACTCGCCAAGTTATTCGTTTGGCAAAAAGATTAGCTGGTGTAGTACGATTAACTTATTATTAACCTCTACCTTAACTTTGTCAATCCTAATAAGCATATAATTAATTAGGATTGACAAAGTTTATAATTCCTAAATTTGAACATAAATCAGCCCACATGAAATTTCAAATTTATCAAGCAGATGCTTTTACAGATCAACTTTTTGGCGGAAACCCAGCAGCAATAGTTCCATTAACAGAATGGTTACCAGAACCTTTAATGCAAAAGATTGCTGCAGAAAACAATTTAGCTGAAACTGCTTTCTTTGTCCCACAAGGTGAAAATTTTGAATTGCGTTGGTTTACTCCTGAAGTAGAAATAGATTTATGCGGTCATGCTACTTTAGCTACGGCACATATTTTATTTACAGAATTGGGGTATACGAAAGACATTATCCATTTTCACACTTTAAAAGCTGGCACTTTAACAGTAACCAAAACCGACAACGTATATACGTTAGATTTTCCATCACGACCGTTACAAGTTTGCGATACGCCAAATGGTTTATTAGAAGCTTTAGGAAACATCAACGCTATTGAAGTTTTAAAACTGCGGGACTATGTCGTTGTTTATCAAACTGAAGCAGAAATAGCTAATTTAAAACCAGATTTTAATGCGTTACTAAACGTAGATGCTTTTGCTATTACTGTAACCGCCAAAGGCGATAAAAGTGATTTTGTTTCGAGGTTTTTCGCTCCTGCTGCTGGTATAAATGAAGATCCTGTAACGGGTTCGGCACATTGCAATCTTATCCCCTATTGGGCAGAAAAATTAGGCAAAAACGAATTACATGCCTATCAAATATCAAAACGCAGAGGCGAATTGTGGTGCACATTAAAAGGTGATAGAGTTTTAATGTCAGGAAAAGCAGTAACTTATCTAAAAGGAGAGATTTATATTTAAAATTCACTCTTTCGTAAAAACTTACACGCTTCTTTTATCAGACAATATCTTTACCTTTATTTCTGAACAAATTTAAAATCGAATGAAAAAATTATTGTTGATTTCACTAGTATTCTTAATAAGCTGTAGCACAGTAAAAACCACTCAAAATAATTCCAAAACTGGAGAACAATTACTTAAAGATGTAGAAACACTTTCATCGGATGCGTATGAAGGCCGTAAAACTGGAACCAAAGGCGGAGAAATGGCCAGAACTTATTTACTTGGTCGTTTAAAAGAAATTGGTTTAAAACCATATCCAGGTCAAGGTAGCTTTGAACAAAGCTTTGAAATTAAAGGTCGTAACGGTGCAGCGGCTGTTCAAGGGAAAAACCTAATTTCTTATATTCCTGGCAAGAGCGAAAATGTAATTGTGATTTCTGCACATTACGATCACATTGGAATTATTAAAAATGAAATTTATAACGGAGCTGATGACAATGCATCTGGTGTAGCTGGCTTATTACAATTTGCCCAATACTTCGCTAAAAACAAACCTAATAACACGTTAATCTTTGCATTATTTGATGGCGAAGAAATGGGTTTACAAGGAGCAAAAGCTTTTGTGGAAAATCCTCCAGTAACATTAGATAAAATTAAACTGAATGTTAATATGGACATGATAAGCCATAATGATAAACAGGAATTATATGTAGCAGGAACCTTTAAATACCCAGAATTAAAGGGATTTTTAGTTACAACAAATCCGAATTTAAAATTATTAATGGGACATGATGACCCTAAACTTGGTCATGACGATTGGACAAATCAAAGCGATCAAGGTGCTTTTAATGCTAAAAACATTCCATTTCTATATTTTGGAGTAGAAGACCATAAAGATTATCACAAAGCAACGGATGAATACCAAAATATTAATAAAACTTTCTTTATTGATGCAGCAAATGCTATTCAAGAAGTTATTGTAAATATTGATAAGCAAAGAGATATTCAGTCAATTTTTAGAGAACGATTACAAATGAAAAAGCAGTAATTCTTTTACCTATTTCGAAATAAAAAAGACCGTTAAATACGGTCTTTTTTATTTTATAATTAATGGAGAATACAATCGTATTAATTTTTTCTTCTATTTCTATTTTCTATCATTCCTTTAAATTCACCATTACCAAGATCAGAATTGATTACTTCAGATGATTGCACAGCTAAACTCCTTTCTTTAGCTGCTGATAATGTTTTAGCCTGACCAGTAACAGTAACACCTAAATTTAAAGTATTAAGTGCTAGTTTTAAATAATTATCATTTAGATTACCAAAATCATACATCACTGTATTTGCCGGCACTTCTGATGCTGAAACATCTGGCGCTATTCCTGTATAATAACCTCCTTGCCCTAAAGAATTTTTTGTTTCGAACAATGAAAAGTAAACATCATATTTATTTTCTATCGTAACAGGGAAAAATCCAACTGGTTTACCATAAGTTGTTTGTCCTACCAATTTAACATTCAAACCAGGTTTCAAACTATTAATTACCAATTCACTAGCAGAAGCTGTATTTCCCGAAACTATAAAAACCACATTAGTTACGCCACTTAAAGGTCCTTTTTTAGCAAATTTAGATGTGTTATTTGCTACAGAATACGGATTGGTCATGTAATCGTACAGATTTATTATTTTTGCATTCGAATATTGAACTTTACCATTTGCATCTAACAATGGTTGATTTTTAAGAATGGTAGCCTGATTATTTTGCATCGTTGCATTATAATGTTCTGTAAACATTACAGTTCCTGTTAAACTTGGAGGAGCAATTAAATTAATTAAATACTCTGCTGTTTCAATATATCCACCACCATTATATCTTAAATCAATAATTAAATCGGTAACGCCGGCAGTAGCAAAACTTGCAAATGCAGCATCAAAATCTGGTTGAGAATTAGTTAGTTTAGAAAATCTAGCATAAGCTAAATACCCAATTTTCTTCGTACCCGCTGTTAACACTTTAGTTTTATAAACTGCGTTACTCTTAAATATTGCCTTTGTTAAGGTGATATTGAAATCAGTTCCTGCACTATTAATTCCTTCTAGCTTAATTGTAGTGCCATTTAGTGCCGTTTGAATTGCCGAACTCTGAGATGGAAAATCAATTCCATAAGCTACACCATTTATTTTAGTAATCTTATCACCCCGTAAGAATCCTGCAGTCTCTGCTGGCGAATTTTGGTAAATAGCAGTTGCATAAATAGTGTAACTCGCATTTGTACCATAATATCCAAATCTTATTCCAAAATCATTACCATTACCCTCTAAGTCAACTGAGCTTTTTTGATCTGCAACAAATGCTGATGGATTTTTAGTGGTAACGTCTTGTATATATGAATATTTAGTATCTGTAGGATCTGGAGCATAATATTCATAAGATAAACCTGTACTAGGATTAATTTTATATCGAGTTATTGCAAATAGCTCATTCGTATAGTTGGCTAAATCACTACTTGCGCTAGTATAGCTTCTTGGATTAAAAGCTTGGTAAGTTGGTAATGCATCATTCCAATAATACATTTCTTTAGCATATAAAAAGATAGAATCTTTCGATAATTCAGCTCTCGTACCTGTACTTGGTACTACTACAGGTGGTTCTGGTGTAGGCGTTGGAGTTACCTTCGTTTTTTTACAGGCAGTTATAGTTAGGATAGAAATTGCGAGTATACTAACAAGTAGTTTTATTTTCATTTTTTAATAGATTACAGTACTAATTAACGTAAAAAAATTTACAATAGTTTCGTTATAGTTAAATAATCTACGCCTACATTAAGTGCGAAATCTTCATCTTCTAACGTATTTCCTATCATTAAAATATCATTCTTTTTTAAAGCATGCTGATCTAGTATAAATTCTATGCTTTTTGTAGCAGGCTTTGGTACAAATTCTTGAGAAAAATAAACTTTTAAATATTTCTCTAAACCATGCCATTCTAGTTGTTTTATTTTGTTTACTTGCTGTAAGGGTTCTCCATCAACTAATAAAAAAATCTCTTTTCTTTCTACTACAACTTCTTGTAAAAATGAAAGCACTTGCTGATATAGCAACAGTTTCAAAGGTAAACGAGCATTTTCATGTAATAGCTCAAAATTGGTTTTATATTTTTCTGGAATATTAAATTTCACAGCGGTTTTTTCAAAGATATTTTCATCGCCATGAGCTGCAAATTCAGACTGCATAAATGCAATAATTTCTGCAGCATTTATTTGCTCTGTATATTCTATAAATTCTGCAAACAGATAATATACTTGCAATAAATAGTCTTTTTCTGGATACAAAACATTATCCAAACCTAAAATAAACGCTTTTTTGTCTTTGATATATTCTTCAAAAGCCATCGAAATGATTGGTTAAATTGTAATTAAATTCAATTTAAATGCTGTGTCATCTTTTGTGATATAAAATGCACCATTTAAGTTTTTTTGTTCGTTATTGGCAGGAATAACCTCGCTATTGGATGCAAAGAGAACTTCTCCAGATTTATAAATAACCCAATCACCTGTTTTAAGAGTACTAGCAATGTTAAAGTACAAATCTAATTCTTCTCTATTTGGTACTAAAACCTGAATATTAAATTCATTAAACAAAGTTTCAGCTTTGACTACAGCTTCTATTTCAAAATTATGTATTGGTAAAATAAGGTCTACTCCTTCATCCAAACATTTATTTAAAAGTGTATGCGCTAAAACATCTTCGTTTTTTTCACCTAAACTAATTAGTGTATAAGCACTTGATGTAAGAGATGGAACTTCGCCATAATCTGCAAGTATAACTTGATAAGTAGCAAACGCCTTTACTAATTTAAGTGCTGTTGCAGAGTTGCCTCCAGTAATTAATATTTTCAAGTTTTAAATTTTAATTGATTGATTTTTGAATAAACCAATGTTACTATTGAACTAATGAACTCGTATTTTCCAATACTAAACCATCTTTCATTGTCACTACCCTATCGCTAATTTTAGCAAGATCTTCGTTATGCGTTACAATTACAAAAGTCTGTTTAAAATTATCGCGTAAATTAATAAACAACTGATGCAAAGCATTGGCATTGGCCGAATCTAAATTACCCGAAGGCTCATCTGCCAAAATAATTGCAGGATTATTAACTAATGCCCTAGCCACTGCTATTCGCTGTTGTTCACCACCAGATAACTGATTTGGTTTATGATCTGCTCGTTCACTTAAACCTAAAAGTGCTAATAATTCGTGCGCTTTTTTTTCTGCTTCCTTTTTACTTTTTTTAGCGATAAAAGCAGGAATACAAATATTTTCTAACGCAGTAAATTCTGGTAAAAGATGATGAAATTGAAAAATAAAACCAATATTCTGATTTCGAAAAACACTTAATAATTCGCCTGATAGTTTACTTATTTTAGTGCCTTTTAATTCCACAGTGCCTTCATCAGGCTTATCCAAACTCCCTAAAATATGCAACAAGGTACTTTTACCAGCTCCAGAAGCCCCAATAATACTTACAATTTCTCCTTTGGCAACTTCAAAATCTACACCTTTTAAAATTGGTAAATTTCCATACGCTTTTTTTATTCCTGTGGCCTTTAGCATTTGGTAAAGTTAAGAAAAATTGGTTAATGGCTTATAGTCTATGGTCAATAGGCTATGAGTCATTAACCAAAAAATATTTTAAAAAAACTTGCAATATTAAATTTCTTAATTAACTTTGAAAAACAAAGCACTTTTAACATGAGTAATCAGGAAGAACAATTGAATGCCTTGAGCGACATTAGAAAAATGATGGATCGCTCATCTAGATTTATCTCTTTAAGCGGATTATCTGGTGTATTTGCTGGACTAACGGGTTTAGTTGGTGCTTATTTTGCACATTTAGAGTTGCAAAAATATGTTAATGGCAGTTATGGTATTGATGCCGATACTGACATTGAAGCTAACTTAATTAAAATTGGTTTTACGGTATTAGTTGTTGCAATTGCTGGCGGATTTCTATTCACTCTTCGCCAAAGTAAAAAGAAAAACCTCCCATTTTGGGATAAAACAGCTAAAACAATGTTAATCAATTTGGCTATCCCTTTAGTTGCTGGAGCTTTCTTTGTTATCGCATTGTTATTTAATGATACGAATACCACTGGTTTTATTGCACCAACCTGCTTAGTATTTTATGGCTTAGCACTCATCAATGCAAGTAAATACACCTATACCGATATCCGTTTTTTAGGTATTTGTGAAGTTGTATTGGGCATTATTGCACTATTTAATATTGGCTACGGTTTATATTTTTGGGCATTTGGTTTTGGCGTGCTTCACATTGTTTATGGAACAATTATGTACTTTAAATACGAAAGGACAAAATAATGGTAAATCCAATTGAAGCCCTTAACAAGATATTCGATAGTCGAATAAGGCTTGGTGTAATGTCCATACTCATTGTAAATGATTCGGTAAGTTTTAACGAACTGAAACAACTATTAGAATTAACTGATGGTAATTTGGCCTCTCACCTAAATACGTTGGAACAAGCTGATTACCTAAAAGTTCAAAAAGCATTTATCGGCAAAAAAACAAACACTACTTATTTTA
The DNA here is from genome assembly GCF_014172375.1 of Pedobacter planticolens. Classification (GTDB taxonomy): domain Bacteria; phylum Bacteroidota; class Bacteroidia; order Sphingobacteriales; family Sphingobacteriaceae; genus Pedobacter; species Pedobacter planticolens. The sequence continues at coordinate 692,650 of NZ_WNXD01000001.1, read as the reverse complement.
TTACAGATTTAGGAAAACATGCTTTTAAAGCGCACTTAGATGCTTTAGAAAAAATGATAAAAGGAGTTTAAATTTTTTTACATATTTACTTTGAAATTCAAAGCACTTTCCATAAATAAAGAACTGAAGAACCATTTAAAATTCAATTAACTATGCATAATTCATTGTATTGGATAAATTATTTTACCCAAAACCTTAAAAACAAAAGAATAGATTGGAGCATTAAGCCCGTTTTAAGCCAAATAGAAAGAGAGAATATTCTAAAATCTCTGCAAGCTTGGCAATTAGGCGAAACATCTGAAGGTACTAACTTAATAAATGCCGCAACTAAACACGCCAAACAATTGAACGATCGTCATTACACACCTGCCATTAAGTTATTTATTACTGAAGAACAAAAGCATGGAAATAATTTGGGCAAATACTTAGATCTTATTGGCGAACAACGAATTAAAAAAGATTGGGGTGATAGCTTATTTAGAAAAATAAGAGGTTTAAACACACACATGGAGTTTTGGACCATTGCCGTAATTACAGTTGAAAGTACGGCACAAATATTTTATCAATGTTTAAAAGATGCCACAAAGTGCAATTTATTAAAGCAAATATGTACTGATATTTTAATTGATGAAGCCGCACATATTACCTTTCAAACTGAAAGATTAAGCTTACTTTATAACGATAAAAGTGCAGTAATGAGGTTTTTTACTTATTATTTTTACACCTGCTTCTACTTCTCTACCCTACTCGTGGTTTGGTTTGCGCATCATAAATTGTTTAAAGCTGGGCATGTAAATTTCTCTAAGTACTTGATGAAAATGACACTCAAATTCAAAAAGACAATTAAAAAATTGAAACCAGAAAAGGCAGTAGTATTTAGAGTTCGAAATAGTGAAGAAATTTTAGGTTTATGATTTGAAAATCGAAGACAATGAAACGATTAAAGTTAGTCGGGCTATTCGTTTCAATCTTTTTATCCTTCGACAAGCTCAGGATGACAAAAAGGATTTCCACTGCTATCCCGTTTAGTTAACACAGTGTTTTGCTACTATCCTCCTCGTCCATTTATGGAGCTTTGACAAAATTATAAGCCGTTTGAAAGAATTTTATCAAAGCTTTTGGTTATTTCGTTAACCCGTATAAGGCACTTTTGAGTGAAAGATTTTTCCATTTCGCTGCGTTCATTGCTTAACCTACTTCGTCCTTTCGAGCGCAGCCGAGAAATCTTTGAATTTACAATCATTTATTGAAAAGATCTCTCCATTCCGCTGCGCTTTCAGTCGGAATGACGTTGAAACTATGCAAACCTTTATCCTATCGGTTGGTGTCTCACCAACCGAAACCCGCAACTAGCTTTTTTAATTCGCAACTTTTACAAATTAAAAGTTTAAACACAGAATTATTTTTTAAGCTTCCAAATACTTTACATTTAATAAATAGTCAACTTTCTTTCAATTGTTCTTTACAATTTCATCATAAAAGAATGCTAAAAGGTTAATGGTTGCGACGGACTTAGTTCGGGGTTAGTTCGGAGTTTGTTCGGACTTGTGACAATTGAACCCGAACTAACTCCGTCGCAAATGCGAATAAACTTGGAGGTAATGGTTAAACTATTAGAGATGTGATATTATTCTTTCTCCAGAGCTGTCGACATTCTATATTGACTGTTATAACTTCTTTCTGCATTTCTCTATATCGGCCGGTGTCTCATCGACCGATATAAATATTTTGTTATGCTTTACAACCTCAAATAGTTGCAAAAACCCAAGTTCTCTAAACCCGATTGTAGCGAACATGAAGCTGAGGCACGAAGCGAGTAAAGCGAAAAGCGGGATTGACTTTAAAAGAGCTTTTGTCTTTGCTTTTCGAAAAAAATATCAAGTCGAGAGTTATAAGTTGAAAGTCTGTAAATTTTGTTAAAAAAAGCAGGCTTTTTACTTGCTTCTTCCTACTTTATACTGAAAAATAATTGTAGATTTGAGCAAATTTTTGAGCAAATGAACCCGTTGAGATTAAAATAATTATTTTAATCGCTTAGGCTCCATCTGACAGATAAAAACAAAATTACAAACAGATGAATATCCACGAATATCAAGGTAAACAAATTTTAAAGAGTTTTGGCGTTGCTGTACAAGAAGGCATTGTTGCTGAAACTGTTGATCAGGCTGTAGAAGCGGCTAAGAAAATGAAAACTGACTATAACTCTGAATGGGTTGTGATTAAAGCACAAATTCATGCAGGTGGTAGAGGTAAAGGCGGTGGCGTTAAGCTGGCTAAAAACTTAGACGAAGTGAAACAACGTGCTACCGATATTTTAGGTATGCAATTGGTTACTCCACAAACTGGCCCTGAAGGTAAAAAAGTGAATAAAATTTTAGTTGCTCAGGATGTTTATTATCCAGGTGCTTCTGAAACTAAAGAATTTTACGTTTCTGTTTTGTTAAACCGTGCCAATGGAACTAACATTATCATGTACAGTACTGAAGGCGGTATGGATATAGAGGAAGTTGCAGAACATACTCCTCATTTAATTTTTAAAGAAGAAATTGATCCTAAAGTTGGCTTACAAGGTTTCCAAGCTCGTAAAATTGCTTTCAACTTAGGTTTAACTGGCGGCGCTCATAAAGAAATGGTAAAATTTATTACTGCTCTTTATAAAGCTTATGATTCTACAGATTCTGCTATGTTTGAAATCAATCCGGTTTTAAAAACTAGTGATGATAAAATTATAGCGGTTGATGCTAAAGTTGATTTAGATGAGAACGCATTGTTCCGTCACCCTGATTATGCAGCGATGCGTGATAAACTGGAAGAAGATCCAACTGATGTTGAAGCTAGCGAAAGTAATTTGAACTATGTGAAGTTAGATGGTAACGTTGGCTGTATGGTTAACGGCGCTGGTTTAGCTATGGCTACAATGGATATTATTAAAATTGCTGGTGGTGAGCCTGCTAACTTCTTAGACGTTGGTGGAACTGCAAATGCAACTACGGTTAAAGCTGGTTTTAATATCATTTTAAAAGATCCGAATGTAAAAGCAATCTTCATTAACATTTTTGGTGGTATTGTTCGTTGCGATAGAGTTGCGCAAGGTGTAATTGATGCGTATAATGAAATTGGGGATGTTCCAGTTCCAATTATTTGCCGTTTACAAGGAACCAATGCTGTTGAAGCTAAAAAATTAATTGACGATTCTGGATTAAAAGTTTATTCCGCAATTGCGTTAAAAGAAGCTGCTGATTTAGTAACTAAAGTATTAGCAAGCTAGTCAGAAAGTTTATAGTCCGCAAGTCGGAAAGATACATCGTATTAAAAAACCAGTTGAGTAATCAGCTGGTTTTTTTATTTAATAGTAAGAAGTTAAGTAAGACGAAGAAGACTTATTCTTCTTAAATCCTTAATGTTTAAATATGTGTTAAATAACAAAGACCAGTCGAAAATCGAGCTGGTCTTTTTTATAGTTTAGGTTGGTTGTTAGTTCTATTTATAAATTTTAAAGTTTACTCCTATTTGGAGAGTTTTTATTCGGTTATGGGTTAAATGAAAAAGCTCTGGCCATCCAACCAGAGCTTTAATCAAACCAAATATAAATGTACTTTTTTGTATGAACAGGACAAATATAAATATTTTTTGATTAAAAAACTCAAATTTTTAATAAATATTTTATTTTTTATCTTAAAAAAATAAATAATCAACATAAAAACACATTAAATTATACTTTATGATAAAAAAATGGGGTTTTAAAATAAATAAATCATTAGAAAATGTAATAATTTAAAAAATTAACATAGTTTTTTAGTTTTTTACCTTAAAAAAACCATACTTAATAACGAAAAACGTACTAAAAATAAAAATATACCTAAATTTTATTCAATTTATTGAAAAATTAAAGAAATTAGCCTCTAAAAATAGTACACCTTATTAAGTTATATTTGTTAACTACAAAAATGACAATTTAAGAATGAACGACTTTCAAATACCATCATCCATAATTCCTACAAACGATAATGAGCGTATTCAGAAACTTCATACTTACGATATTTTAGATACTCCTGCAGAAGATGCCTTTGATAAAATAGCTATTCTTGCAGCGCAGATTTTTAATTCGCCAATTGCTCAAGTAACTTTTGTAGATCGAGAGCGTGTTTTCTTTAAAACCAATATTAGTCCATTAGAAGCAACAGAAATTGATAGAAAAGATAGTTTTTGTTCTATTGCTATTTTAAACGACGATGTTACCTTATTTGAAAACGTACTTAAAGTTCCAGAATTAGCCACCAATCCTTTTGTAGCTATGGAAAATGGGATTAGGTTTTACGCTGGTGCGCCACTTAAAACTACTGAAGGTTTGCAATTAGGAACAGTTTGCGTATTAGATACCGAGCCTAAACAAGTAACTCAGCAGCAATTAAAAATGCTAGAAACGTTATCATCTATTGTAATGGATGAGCTAGAATTGCGGTTAGCCACTCGAAAAGCAATGCGCACTCAAACCGATATGATGAACAGAATTGTTCATGACCTTAAAAATCCTAATACCACTATTTCTCTTTCTGCAGAGTTGATTAAAAGGAAAGCAGATGATCCGAAAATTGTAACTGATTTTGCTGATCGCATAAAAAACGCTGCAAATGGAATGTTAACTAGCCTTAACAATTTATTGGATTTATCGCAGGTAGAAAATGGAGGATTTAGATTAAATCTTCAAGAAGTTGATGTTTTTCAGTTATTAAATGTAGTAAAAAAGAATTTTGAGCTTTTAGCCAAACAAAAAAAACAAAGTGTTAAAATTTCATGCGATTGTTCGACTACTATTTTAGCTGATTCAGTAAGATTACAAGATGCTTTTGAGAATTTACTGAGCAATGCTTTAAAATACGCACAACCAGGTACTGAAATTACAATTAATGTAAGCATAGTTAATAATCAACTCATTGTCGAATTTAAAGATCAAGGTCAGGGATTATCAGAAGAAGATATGGGTAAATTGTTTACAAAATTTGCTAAGCTAAGCGCCATTCCGACGGGCAGGGAACATTCTAATGGTTTAGGCTTATCTATCGTTAAAATGTTAATTGAGTTACATAAAGGCCAGGTTTGGGCAGAAAGTGAAGGCAAAAACAAAGGTGCCTCATTTTATATTTCTTTACCTATTAATTAGCTAATTTAAAGGATACAAAAAAGGTAGAACCCTTATCAGCATTAGGCTCAAATCCTATTTTCCCATCCTGTAAATCGGTAAATTCTTTACACAGCAATAACCCTAACCCAATCCCTCTTTCGTTATTGGTACCATAAGTTGATGAAGCTCTAAGCTTGAACAGCTTTCCTTGTTGTTCTTGGTCAATACCTAAACCATTATCTTTAATAGAAATACAGCAATCTTTTCCCTTTTTACGCGTACTTATTTCAATTAAACCTCCTCTTGGTGTAAACTTAATGGCATTATTTACCAAATTACGCACTACTAATTGAAACATATTCTTATCGGCAAGAATAGTAAAGCTATCATCGCTTGTTATAACAAGCTCCACTCCTTTTCTTTTGGCTGCATTTTTTTCAAGATTAAGCCCGTTCTTTACTATATCGCTCACATTTAGCTGCACCAAATCCACATACGAACCTTCCATCTGGTTTTTAGACCATGATAAAATATTCATCACCATATCAGATGTATCACGAGTTATCTGTAATAATTGCTGTCTCAAATAATCTTTTTCTTCCTCATCAATATCATTTTCCGATAACATTTCTAAATAACCTTGTATCGAATTTAATGGCATTCTTATATCGTGAGAAACTATGGAAAAAAGCTTATCCTTTTCAGAATTTAAGCGTTCTAGTTCTTTCTTTTGCAGTAGAATTTCTGCATTTTGTTGTTCAATAGCGATATTTTTTTCAAAAGCAGAAACACGTTCATAATCATAGTTTTTACGGATGTAACTAATGACCAAGTAGAATAGACCTGCAACTATTGCATACGTAAAGCTAAAATCGATGGTCTTACTCAATTCATCAGTATAAACATTTGGAGCTAATTGTGGATAGAAATATTCAACAACAATAATTGATAAAACCAAAAGAAGATTAAGCGGCAACCATATTTTGAAATTTTTCTTCGGAATAACGGATACACTCAAGAAAAAGACCAATAGAAACATTAATAAATTTGGACCATTGATGCCAGAATTATAAAAATAACTCGCGGTTATAGCTGCATTACATAACAAGCAAAAAATGTTAATTCCTAACTTTGATTTTCTTTTAAAACGAGATAAATAATACAGTACAGCGCAAAAAAACAAGCCAAACACCGAAAGGAAAGCTGAAACCATTAACCCCATGTAAAGGTTAAATGGGATTTCAAAACACATTGAAATAAAGACAAAAAGGCAAACTGTATTAAATATTCTTTCCTCTAAAGAAAACAATTTAGGGTCGCCGATAAATCTTCTACTAGTTAGCTGTTTTCCGAGATATAACACAAATAGCAATAGGTAGTTTACATAACAAACATAATGATATTAAAATGAAAAATAAAAAGTGATTTTGATAAAAGTAAGGACAAAGAAATAAGGAAATTACTGATTAAATCCTTATTTTTGACGCCTTTATAAAGCTACTGAGCATGATCAAGAGAGAGAAAATAAAAGACCTGCTGAATTCTACAGCATTTAATACAGAAGTTACCGTAATGGGTTGGGTGCGTACTTTTCGCAACAATCAGTTTATAGCACTGAACGATGGTTCTTGCATGGGCAATATCCAAATAGTAGTTGATTTTGCAAATACCAATGAAGATTTATTAAAACGTATTACTACTGGAGCAGCTATTGCGGTGAAAGGAATTTTAGTTGAATCTTTAGGTAAAGGACAAAAAGTAGATATTAAAGCGAATTCGATTGAAATACTTGGAGACAGCAATGCTGAAGAATATCCTTTACAACCTAAAAAACATAGTTTAGAGTTTTTAAGAGAAAAAGCACATTTGCGTTTCCGCACCAATACCTTTAACGCCGTATTTAAAGTACGTCATGCTTTGGCGTATGCCATTCATCAGTTTTATAACGAAAGAGGCTTTGTATATATGCATACACCTGTAATTACAGCAAGTGATGCGGAAGGCGCAGGCGAAATGTTTAAAGTAACCACATTAGATTTCGACAAAACACCTAGAACTGATGATGGAAAAGTAGATTTTTCAGCAGATTTCTTTGGGCGTGCAACTAATTTAACGGTTTCTGGTCAGCTTGAAGGAGAATTGGCAGCAATGGCTTTTGGTCAGATTTACACATTCGGGCCTACTTTTAGAGCAGAAAATTCAAATACTACTCGCCACTTGGCCGAGTTTTGGATGATTGAACCAGAAATTGCCTTTGCAGATTTAGAAAACAACATGCAATTAGCTGAGGATATGATGAAATATGTAATCAGCTATGCTTTAGAAAACTGCAAAGATGAATTAGCATTTTTAAATGAGCGTTTATTAGACGAAGAAAAAACTAAACCGCAACAAGAAAGAAGCGAATTATCATTAATTGAGAAACTAAATTTCTGTTTGGAAAACGAATTTCAGCGTTTAACTTATACAGAAGCGATACAGATTTTAAAACATTCTAAACCTAATCAGAAAAAACAGTTTAAATACTTAATTGATGAATGGGGAGCTGATTTACAAAGTGAACACGAACGTTATTTGGTAGAAAAACACTTTAAAAAACCAGTAATTTTAACAGATTATCCAAAAGACATCAAATCGTTTTACATGCGTATGAATGATGATGGAAAAACTGTTGCTGCAATGGATATTTTATTTCCAGGAATTGGTGAAATGATCGGCGGTTCTCAACGTGAAGAGCGTATGGATATGCTGACCAAACGTATGGAAGAAATGAATATCCCGCAAGAAGAATTGTGGTGGTATTTAGATACGCGTCGTTTTGGTTCTGCACCACATGCAGGTTTTGGCTTGGGTTTCGAGCGTTTAGTTTTATTCGTAACTGGAATGACAAACATTAGAGATGTAATTGCTTTCCCGAGATTTCCAAAAAGCGCTGAGTTTTAAAGGAGTCGGAAAGACAGAAAGTCCGGAAGTCGGAAAGATATAGTTTATAAAAAAGTCGCTTAGCAAATGTTAAGCGACTTTTTTATAGCTTTTCGTCATTGCGAGGCACGAAGCAATCTATCTAGCAGGAAAGATTGCTTCGCTATGCTCGCAATGACGCATTACGTTAATTACTATGTGAACTTGCCGTTTGGTAATCTACTGCCGAAACCTTATAATCTGTTGGCGCAAAACTAGCTGATGTACTTAGCGCCATTCCTAATTCGTGCTGTGCAGGATATGGTGTTTGAACCAAACTTCCCTCTGGGATATAAGGAAAAGTTTCCATGTACGATTGCATCACATTCTGACCAATTCTTCTATTGATATACGCTCTTGTTAATTGATAAGGATGTCGCAAACCTGCAGCGCCCAATAATTCTACCGCACTTTGAACGGTTAATCTGTGGAAATTAAACACTCTTACCGTTTTATCTTCAACCACCAAACCTTTCATTAAACTAGCATCTTGAGTTGCAACACCCGTTGGACATGTATTACTATTGCATTCTAATGCTTGAATACAGCCTAAAGCAAACATCATTCCTCTAGCCGAGTTACATAAATCTGCACCAAGGGCGATGTTTTTCACCAAATCAAAACCTGATGAAACTTTACCTGAAGCAATGATTTTAATGTGTTTCTTCAAATTAAATCCGCTCAAAACATCATACACAAAAGCAACCCCTTCACGTAAAGGCATACCTACTGCGTTAGAAAATTCTTGAGGCGCCGCACCAGTACCGCCTTCTCCCCCATCAACCGTAATAAAATCTACGTAAATCCCTGTTTCTATCATCGCTTTGCAAATAGCAAAAAACTCACTTCTTCTGCCAATACACAACTTAAATCCGATAGGTTTACCATTAGATAATTCCCTTAGTTTCTTTACAAAAGCTAACATTTCTAATGGCGTAGAAAATGCAGCATGCGCTGGAGGAGAAATTACATCGAAACCTTCTTTTACCAAACGGATGCGAGCAATTTCTGGAGTTACTTTCTTAGCTGGCAAAATACCACCATGACCAGGTTTTGCACCTTGAGAAAGTTTTATTTCAATCATTTTTACATTTTCGGTTTGCGAACGCTCTGCGAAAGCTTCATAATTAAATGAACCATCGTGGTGTCTACAACCAAAATATCCAGTTCCTATTTGCCAAATTAAATCTCCCCCTGGACCAGCATGATAATCGCTTATACCGCCTTCGCCTGTGTTGTGAGCAAAGTTTCCCATTTTAGCACCGCCGTTTAACGCCAAAATTGCATTCTGACTTAACGAACCAAAACTCATGGCAGATATATTATAAATACTTGCAGAGTAAGGTTGTTTACAATCTGGTCCACCAACCAATACTCTTGGGTTAACATCTAATTCATGATGACTTATAGCCGCAATACTATGACTTAACCATTCGTAACCGTTTTCATACACATCTAATTGCGTACCAAAGGGAATGGTATCGTTTTCTTTCTTTGCTCTCTGGTAAATCAACGAGCGATTTAATCTGCTAAATGGCTTTCCATTAGTATCACTTTCTACAAAATATTGATAGATTTTCGGCCTCAATTCCTCCATAAAGTATCTTAATCGACCAAAAACTGGGTAATTCCGCACAATACTATGCTTAGGCTGATATAAATCATAGACACCTAGTATAACAAATGGACCAGTGAAAATAAAAATCCACCATAAAAATGGATGGTACATCCCTAACATAATAGTTAAGGCTATTAAAAATGCGGCTATCGCAACAAATGCTTTTCTCATATTTTATTATTTAGCTCAGATGACTATCAAAAATAAGCAAAAACCTATTTCATTAAGTAATTATAATCTAATGATATTAAACAACTCGCATCTTATTTTTGTTATTTTTACATATGCTAATCAAGATCTATCCCGAAAACCCAAATCCTAAAGCAATAGAGCAAGTTGTTGAAATATTAAAAAAAGGTGGATTAATTATCTACCCTACAGATACTGTTTACGGATTAGGTTGCGATATCACTAATCAGAAAGCAATTGAAAAGATTTGTCGCATTCGCGGAATAAAACCTGATAAAGCTAATTTCTCCTTCATTTGTTCAGATTTACGACACATTTCAGATTTTATTAAACCAATTGACACCGTAACTTTTAGAGTATTAAAAAAAGCGTTACCGGGACCTTTTACCTTTATTTTTAATGCTAATAATAACGTCCCTAAGCTATTAAGCTCCAATAAAAAAACAGTTGGTATTCGTGTACCAGATAATGATATTGCAAGAGCAATTGTAGCAGAATTAGGCAATCCGATTATTTCGACTTCCATAAAAGACGATGATGAAGTAATTGAATACTCCACCGATCCAGAATTAATTTATGAGAAATACCAAGAGCTAGTAGATGCAGTAATTGATGGTGGTTATGGTGATAATGAAGCTTCTACAGTTATCGATTGTACCTCTGGAGATTTTGAAGTTGTTCGGGAAGGCAAAGGAAACATTGAAGACTTTTTTTAAATCTACGTATTTCTTATTAAGATAATTATTTAACTAAAAGTTTCATAAAATTCTGCAAAAGATATACATATCAGAATTTAATGTTTATTTTTCCACAAAATCAATATTTAATACCGAATTAAGTTTGAAATGTTGTTTTTGAGTATACATTTGTTTTTTAAACAAATTATATGAGAAAACTTTTACTTCCTTTTCTTTTTGCTATTAGTCTTTATTTACCTGCTACCGTTTGCGCACAAATTGCCACCTGGGATTTTACTGGGCAAAACCAATTAGCAACTTCAACAGCAAATACCTATGATGCAGGTCTTGCTGCCGCACCTATTTTAACTCGAGGAACTACAGCTACACCTAGTGCTGCCAATAACTCTTTCAGAACTGTGGGTTTCAAAAACGAAGGTATTTCTACATCAAATACTGATTATTTTCAGGTAACATTAACTCCTGCAGTTGGAAAGCAATTTTCTTTAACTACTATAGATGCTAAGTTTGCAGGAACAGCAGGTTTTTTTGCTACTCCAGGTGTAACATCGCAATTTGCGTATAGTTTAGATGGAAACACGTTTATTTTAATTGGTTCGCCAGTAACTTCTACCTCTTTAACATTAGGCACTATAAACTTAGCAGCTGTTGCTGCCTTGCAGAATGTTGCAGAAGGCACTACCGTAACATTACGTTATTATGCTAGTGGGCAAACAGCTACTGGCGGTTGGGGATTTAGCTCTGGCTCAGCTGGAGCAAGTGGTTTCGCTATTGGCGGGACTGTTACTAATGCAGCTACAAGTACCCCTACTATTAATGCTAATCCGACTACTTTAGCTTTTGGCCTTCAAAATGTAGGCAGCACTACCTCACAGAGTTATGTATTAAGTGGATCAAATTTAACGTCAAATATAAATGTAACTGCCTTAGCACCGTTTACAGTTTCCAAAAACAATCTTGTTTACGCTAGTTCATTAAGTTTTAGCCCCGCAGAAATAGCTGCTAGCCCAACGGTATATGTTAATTTTACCCCTACTGTTAGTGGAAGTGCGATAAGTAATATTACTAATTCAAGTAGTGGCGCAACCCCAATTGATATTGCTGTTTCTGGAACTGGAATTTCTGGAACTGTAAATGCAAGCAAAACATCTCTTGATTTTAATACTCAAAATATCGGAACAAATTCTACAGCTCAAAATTATATATTAAGCGGAACTGGCTTATCAAATGATGTAACCGTAAGTACCGCAGCACCCTTTACAGTTTCTAAAGACAACACTACTTTTACTTCTTCTATTACCTATACAACTGTAGAAGTAGCAACAAATCCAACCGTTTATGTTCGCTTTAGTCCAACAAGTGCAACTATTGCAAACGATAACATTTTAAATGTAAGTACTAACGCTGTTTCGGCTAGTGTTGCACTTACTGGAACAGGAACTACACCTCCAGCTGCACCAGTACATGTAGTAATTAGTGAAGTGTACGGAGGTGGCGGCAACGCTGGCGCTACCTATAAAAATGATTTCATCGAATTATATAACCCTACAAATGCAGTAGTAGATTTAACAGGCTGGTCGATACAATATATAAGTGCTACAGGAACAGGAAACTGGACAGTTACACCATTATCTGGCAGTATTGCACCTAAAAGTTTTTATTTAGTGCAAGAAGCGGCAGGCGCAAATGGAACATTAAACTTACCAACTCCTGATAAAATAGGAACGCTCAATTTATCTGGCACAACCGGAAAAGTTCTTTTAAGCAACTTATCGACGACACAAACAGGTGCAAACCCAACTGGATTAGCTATTGTTGATAAAGTTGGTTTCGGCCCTACTGCAAATGGATTTGAAGGTACTGCTCCTGCAGTTGTCATCACTAATACAACTTCTATAGAGCGCAAAGCAAGTTCTACCTCTACTGCTATATCTTTAGGCACAGGTGGTACAGAGGAGTTTGCAGGAAATGGTTTTGATAGCGATGAAAACTCAACGGATTTCGTAGCTAGAGCTCCAAACCCTCAAAACTCAACAGTTACAGAACCTGCTCCAACAAGTGTACCATATTTAACAATCACACCAACAAGTTTAGCATTTAGTAACCAAGCTGTAGGCACAACATCAACTGCCAAAACATATGTATTAAATGGTGGCAATTTAAATAATCCAACTACAGTTTCAGTAAGTACGCCCTTCACTATTTCTAAAAACAACTTGGTTTATTCCAATTCATTAAGTTTTAGCACAGCTGAAATTGCTGCCAATCCAACGGTTTACGTTAATTTTACCCCAACAGTTGCTGGTAACGCGGCGGGTTCAATTTCAAATGCAAGTATTGGTGCTACCACCATAAATATTGCTTTAACTGGCTCAGGTGTAGATCTAAATCAAGCAGCTTTTAATTTCGAAAACTGTACAATTGTAGGAAGTCCTGCTTTATCAGATGGTTTTTATCAATATAGCGTAGCAGGCCCACAAACTTGGGATTGTGCCACGACTTTTGGTCATGATGGTACAGACCCAGCTGGCAAAGCAAGTATTGGAAATGCATTGCAGATTAATGGTTTTTCGAGCGACAATATTCTTAACGAAGATTGGTTAATTTCTCCAGCCTTAAATTTATCGGCTATGAATTATGCAGTATTATCCTTCTGGACAAGATCTGCCTTTGCTGGTGATAAACTACAACTTAAAGTGTCAACCAATTATACTGGATCAGGAAATCCTGCTTTAGCAACTTGGACAGCCATTGATGGTAAATTCCCTGAAACTGCATCAGATACTTGGACAAAATCAGACTTTATAGATTTATCTGCTTACAAAGCTACTCCAGTTTACATCGCTTTTGTGTACAACTCTACTACTTCATCGGCTAGCCGTTGGATGGTTGATGATTTTGCAGTTACCAATTCTGCAACTGCTCCGCTAGTAGATATTACTGCTTCTCCTGGTAGTTTAAACTTTGATTTCCAAGCAGCTGGCACAACATCAACAGAAAAAGCATTTGGTTTCTCAGCAGGTAATTTAACAAACGATGTTACTTTAACAGCTCCAGCAAATTTCACTATATCAAAAACAAGCGGTGGTACTTTTGGCGCAAGCTTAACCTATACCAAAGCCACTATTAATAACACATCGCAAATGGTGTATGCTAAATTTTCGCCTACGACAGCAAACTCAACCTATGCGGGCAATGTAACTATTACAACAACTGGCTCTGCTGATAAAAACGTTGCCTTATCTGGTAATACTTTTGATGTTGTCAACACACTCGAAGTTGTAAATTGGAACATCGAATGGTTTGGTAGCCCAGCACAAGACCCATCTAATGACACCCAACAAGCTACAAATGTTAAAACAGTTGTAAATAGTATTGGTGCAGATATTTATGGCTTCGCCGAAGCAGTAGATACTACCCTATTTAGAAACACCGTTTTACCTGCTGGCTACAATGTAATATTTAGCGACTTCGGTTCTTATGTAGATAATAAAGCAGATATAGATTATCCGCTGGCGCAGAAATTGGCTTTTATGTATCGCACAGATATGATTAAACCAATTAGAACTTATGGCGTATTGCAAGACACCTATAATCCAGCAGTTGCTGCTACAAGTGTAGACGGCACGCCTTATAAAAACTGGTCATCTGGCAGATTCCCTTTTGCCATGGAGGCGGAAGTAAACATTAACGGTAAAAAAGATATCGTAACGTTTATAGAAATTCACGCTAAAGCAAATACAGGTTCAGTTGCAAATCAGATTGATGCGTATAACCGCAGAAAAGACGGAAACTTACAGTTTAAAAACTGGCTAGATGCAAACCTTGCTGGCAAAAAAGTAATTATTCTAGGCGATTTTAACGATGTCTTAGATCCTGATAAAACAATTGCGCCAATGCCTGCTGGTACCGGAACTTCGTATTCTGATTTCATCAACGACCCTACAAACTACTTCCCTATTACCTTACCTTTAAGCTTAGCAGGGAAACAATCAACCGCAGGTTACCCAACGGTAATTGATAATGTTATCCTTACCAAAGCCTTAAATGTAAATTATGTGCCGGGCACAGCCGAAGTATTAGATGCAGTTAAAAACCTAGTGACTAATTATAACACCACTACAACAGATCACTACCCAATTAAATCGAGATATTTATTTGGCAATGGCGAACCAACCTTAGCGGCTATAGCAAATCAGACTATATGTTATAATTCAGCTAACCAAACGGTAGCCTTAACAGGAATATCTGCAGGTGCAGAAACTACACAAACTACTACCTTAATGGTTACCTCAGATAATGCAAATTTATTTGACATTCTTACGGTTGCACCTAACGGAACCGATAAAGGAACCATTACTTATCATTTAAAGAATAATGTGAGTGGTGTTGCCAACATTACCGTAACCGTTACAGACAATGGCAATACAGATTTTGGAGGAATTAACACGACTAGCAAAACCTTTAAATTAACTGTAAACGGTTTAGCAACTGCAACAATTGCTGGTACTACAGCAGTTCCAGCAAATGCTATTGCGCCGGTTATTACATTTACTGGTGCTAACGGAACTGCTCCTTACACCTTTACCTACAACATTAATGGTGGCACAAACAAAACAGTAACTACCGCAACTGGAAACAATGTAACCGTAGCTGCTCCAACGAATGTGGTCGGTACTTTTGCTTACAATTTAGTTAGCATAGCTGATGCAAATTGCGGACAAGTACAAACCGATACAGCAACAATTACTATTCTTCCATTACCAATTGCAACAATAGCAAGTACAGCTCCAGTTTGTATTAATGGCACATCACCTGTGGTTACTTTTACTGGTTCTGCGGGTACAGCTCCATATACTTTTACGTATACTGTAAGCGGAAGTAGCAATAGAACAATTACGTCAACTGCTAACATTGCAACTTTAAATACACCCACAACCACTGCTGGTACATTTACCTATGCATTAGTTAGCGTAGCTGATGCTTACGGAAATCAAGCGCAAACTAGCACAGCAACCGTAACGATTAACGCATTACCTGTTATAAATGTAGCGAGCAACAATGGGGTAACTATCCCTAAAGGCACATCGGTTGTACTTGTAGCAAATGGTGCAGTAGATTATACATGGTTGCCAAGTACAGCTATTATTGCCGGACAAGGCACTGCTTCATTAACCGTTAGGCCTAAACAAACAACTACTTATACTGTTACTGGCACAAATGCTTCGGGTTGTACAAGTACTCAATCAATCACCATTCAAGTTTCAGATGATTACCAAATTACAACGCAAAACATTTTAACACCTAATGGAGATGGAAAGAACGACAAGTTTATCATCCAAAACATAGATTATTATCCTAATAATACAGTTAAAGTATTTGATAGATCTGGCCGAATTGTGTACAGTAAAAAAGGATACGATAACCAATGGGATGGAACTTTTAATGGAATTCCGCTTGCATCAGACGCCTATTATTACACCATAGATTTTGGTGCCAACATTGATCCGTTTAAAGGTTATATCACTATTATAAGAAACTAAATCACATGAAGGTTATATAGTTATTGATTGTACATCTGGCGATTTTGAAGTTGTTCGGGAAGGAAAGGGAAATATTGAAGACTTTTTTTAAATCTCCCTTACTCATTAAGCTAAATAGTTAATTATATAGTTTCAGAAAATTTTGGTAACGATAAAATTAGCCGAAGATTATATTTAGTTTTCCACAAAATCAATATTTAACACCAACTTAACTTTGAAATATTGTTTTTGAGTATACATTTGTTTAAACAAACAAATTGTATATGAGAAAACTTTTACCTTTTATCTTATTCTCGCTCTTTTCTAGTCATTTATTTTCACAAGTAACATTATCAACTTCGCCGTTTACCGAAAATTTTAGTGGAATAGGAACAGCGTTGCCAAATGGTTTTACAATTAGAACAGGCTCAACAGCAAGTGTTTTAGGCACAGTAGCCACATACACGGCTACTCCTGCTGCTGCTACCGCATGGGCTAGCACCACGGGCGGTTTTAAAAACTTTGCATCAGCCACAGCGGGTTCTACAACATCTGCAGCTAACCAAAACATTGCTACTGATAGAGCCCTAGGATTAAGACAAACTGCCGCAATTGGCGATCCAACAGGCGCTTTTGTTTTCCAATTAGCCAATACAACTGGAAAATCTGGTCTAAAATTAAGTTTCGACTTACAATCATTGGATGCGAGTTCGACAAGAATTGCAACTTGGAGGGTTGATTATGGTTTTGGTGCTGCACCCACTACATTTACAGCAGCAACAGCCACTGGAACTTTAACAACTGGTTCTGGCTTATTCTCCAACAATAATATCAATGTAGATTTTGGTACAGCTTTAGACAATAACGCTGGTCCAATATGGATTCGCATTGTAACTTTAGCTGCTACTACAGGCGCTGGTAACAGACCCTCATCAGCAATTGATAATTTTAACTTAACATTTACTTCTGGTGGTTCAGCTACCCCTACACTTGTTGCCAACCCAACTTCATTAGCATTCGGCAATCAAACTGTTGGTGTAAATTCTACTTCAAAAACATATACTATTACAGGTACAGATTTAACAATTGGAGTTGATGTTACCGTAGCTTCTCCTTTTACTGTATCAAAAGATAATTCAACTTTTAGTGGTGCAATCAATTATACCGTTGCCGAAGCTGCTGCATCACCAACGGTTTATGTCAGTTACACACCCACTATAGCTGGAGCATCAACTGCCAATGTTTTAAATGTAAGTTCAGGTGCAACTTCAGTAAATGTTGCCTTAACAGGAACCGGTGTTACAGGTGATGTTAGTCCGCCAGTAAATACAGCAACTTTCCCTAAAGTAAATAACATTGCTATCAGCACATTTGATTTAGTAACCAATATCTCAGAGGCTGGAAAATCATATTATGTAGTTCTCCCATCAACTGGAACAGCTCCAACAACAGTAGCACAAGTTAAAGCCGGGCAAGATGGAAGTGGCGTTGCTGCTTTTAAATCTGGCACTATAACTAATACTGCTAATACAGATGCTACTGCAAATATTACAGGTTTAACTGGCGCTACAGCTTATACTATTTATGTAGTTGCAGAAGATAATGTTCCGAACATACAAAACACCATTACTACACTAACTGCAACTACAGCAAATGTACCTTTAGTTAGCTCCCCTATAATTATTAGTCAATATTATGAAGGAGCTTCCGTTAATAAATGGATTGAATTAACCAATTTAAGTAATGCACCTATCAATACAGGAACTCTAAATTTAAAATTAGCATTATACAACATTTCCGGAGACGCTGGCAATATAAGTATTACAGGCACCCCTTCTCAAACTATGCCTTTAAATATCACTATTCCTGCAAGAGGAACTGTTATTATAGGGAATACTGGAAATGGTAATGAAGTACCTTATTTAACCTCAACAAGCGCTGCTCAAAACAGCAATACCGTAATTAACTTTAATGGAAATGACGGCGTAGCTTTATTAGATGCTAACGGAAATATAATAGATGCATTTGGTACAGGCGTTAATGCTAAAGATGTTTCTTATGTAAGAAGCATTAACGTAACAGACCCAAGTCCAACTTTTATTGTTGGTGATTGGGAAAGAGTAACCTTAGCAGTAGTTCAAAATGCAATTGATGGAGATGATGTTGATCAATTAGGTGTTCACTTCCCTCCAAACCTACCGGTTTGCGCTGGCCCAACCGTTTCTCCAACCGCTTTAACCTTTAGTAGCGTTACAACTGGAAGCATTACCGGTACTTTCACAAAATCTACAGATGCTAATGAATATTTAATTATCCGTAGTTTAAATAGCACGTTATCTGCAACACCAGCCGATGGAACTTCTTATGTAATCGGTTCTTCTTTTGGTGGTGGTAGTGTGGTAAATAAAATTGTAAGCAATACTTTTACAGATAATAACTTAGTTAGCTCAACAAATTATTACTACTTCATTTTCCCTTTAAATAATTTGTCTTGTACAGGCGGACCAAAATATTTAACAACAAATGTTTTAACAGCTAGTCAAACTACTAAAACATTACTGCCTTGTGCTACACCAGCTGCACAGCCAACCAACTTTAATGTTACTTCTTCTAATTACAACTTTGTTCAAGGAGCATTTACAGCTAGCACAGCTGATGAATATCTTGTTGTAATGAGCACAACAAGTACATTAAGTGCAGCTCCAGTAAACCAAACAGTTTATACTGTTGGCGATCAAATTGGTGGAGGAACTGTAGTAAAAAGAGGTACTGGAAATACATTCATTAGAAACGGATTATTACAAAACACAACCTATTACTTCTTTATCTATTCATTAAACAGTGCCTGTAGTAGTGGCCCACTTTATCTTACTGCAAACCCACTAAAAGGAAGTTTTAAAACTGGAATTTTAGACCTTAACAAACTTAATTTCTATTTTGGAAACTTACACAGTCACAGTAGTTATTCTGATGGAAATAAAGACGATTTAACCAAGAAACCTGAAGATGATTATGCTTTTGCTAAAAACTCAATGAACCTAGATTTCTTAGGTATATCTGAGCACAACCACACACAAGCAGGCATGTCTCTTGCCAATTGGCAACCAGGAATTACCGCAGCTAAAAATGCAACTACTTCTACCTTTGTGGCTTTACACGGTATGGAATGGGGAGTAATTAGTGGTGGCGGTCACGTTATTGTATACGGTATCGATTCATTAATAGGATGGGAACCAGGCGAAAACCAAATCTATGTACCAAAAAGTGTGTACACTGGTACAACCGGTTTATTCCGCATCATTAACCGTCATGGCTTAAATGCTGTAGCAACCCTAGCCCACCCTAATACAACAGATTTCAATAACATCTCAGCTACTTATGATTTAAGTGCAGATAGCGCAATTGTTGGTACTGCATTAGAAAGTGGCCCAGCATTCTCTACTAATGTTACGTATTCAGATCCAGCAAGCTCAATGAGCTATATAAACTATTACAACACTATGTTAGCGAAAGGGTATCATTTAGGTGCTACAATTGACCATGACAATCACAACTTCACCTTTGGTAGACATACCAGAGCCAGACTTGTAGTATTAGCTCCTACCCTAACAGAAAATGATTTATTAGATGCCATTAAAAAAATGCGTTTCTATGCTTCAGAAGATTCTGCAGCCAAGGTTACGTATACCATTAATAAGCAACCAGTAGGTAGTATATTTATCAATCCAGCTGGGCCAGAAATATCAATCACTTCAAAAACTACTAGCCCAGTTACCAGCATTAAATTAATGTATGGAACTCCAGGAAGTAGCATTAACCCAGTAGAAGTTACCAGTAGTACAACAGGAACATTAACTTATACCCATGCTGCCTTACCTAATTTAGCTACAGGTTACTACTATGCAGACATTGTAGAAAGTGATGGAAGTAGAATTATCACATCCCCTATTTGGTATACTAGAAATGACGCTTACGTAAAGAAAAATCAGAACATCACTTTAGCAGCAATCAAAACGGTTACTTATGGAGATCCTGATTTCCCTATCGGTGCAACAAGTGATAATACCGAAATTAACTTAACCTACACCAGTAGCGATACCAATATTGCAACAATTAGCAATAATGATATTCATATTTTAAAAGCTGGTACAGTAACAATAACCGCAAACCAAGAAGGAAATGCATTTTATAACGCAGCAACCTCAAAAACATTGGTTTTAACTATTGCACCAAAACAAATTGCAGTTACTGCCGTTGCAAAAACAAAAATACAAGGCGCAACAGACCCTACATTAACCTATACCTATATACCAGTTTTAATAGGTAGCGATGTATTTACAGGTAACATTACCCGTACCGTCGGCGAAACTCCTGGCGATTATACCATCAACCAAGGAACACTAGCTATCAATGCTAATTATCAAATCGGTTTCACATCAGCTATCTTTAAAATAATACCAAAACCAGTAGGTACAATAATTGGAACAGCGGCAGCTTGTATAAACTCAACAGCACCAAATGTTACATTCACAGCTACAGTTGGTACCGCACCTTTCACCTTTACATACAACATTAATGGTGGCTCAACCAAAACGGTTATTATCAATTCGCCTAATACTTCCGTTACAGTAGCAGCTCCAACCAATGTTGTAGGTTCATTTGTATATAACTTAGTAAGCATAGCCGATGCAAATACAAATCAAACACTAACTGGTACAGCAACAATTACCATAAATCCTTTACCAATTATTAATGTAGCCAGCAACAATGGTATAACCATTTCTAAAGGTACATCAGTAATACTATCAGCTAATGGTGCAGTAAATTATACATGGTCGCCAAGTACAGATGTTATTGCCGGACAAGGTACTGCTTCACTAACCGTTAGACCTAAACAAACGACTACTTACACCGTTACAGGCACAAATGCTTCAGGTTGTACAAGTACTCAGTCTATCACCATTCAGGTTTCAGATGATTACCAAATTACAGCACTAAACATTTTAACCCCTAACGGAGATGGAAAGAACGACAAGTTTATCATCCAAAACATAGATTATTACCCTAACAATACGGTAAAAGTGTTTGATAGATCTGGCAGAACTGTGTATACTAAAAAAGGATACGATAACCAATGGGATGGAACGTTTAACGGAAGTCCGCTCGCATCCGATACCTATTATTACACCATAGATTTTGGTCCTAACATCGCACCGTTCAAAGGTTATATCACTATTGTAAGAAACTAAATTGCATTAAATCACATGAAATTCAATCATAAAATAGATAGCATCTTTAAGCACACGGCTTTCTTGCTTCTGCTAACAACACTACTAATTAACAAGGCAAATGCACAGCTTAACCCATTAAGTGCACAGTACTTTTTAAACCAATATCAAATTAATCCAGCATATGCTGGCTTAACTGATGGTTTAAACCTAAACCTAAACTACCGCAAACAATGGAGCAACATTCCTGGCTCACCTAATACACAAGCTATCACGGCAGATTATAAGCTGAACAAAGTAGGCTTGGGTATTAACGTGTACAACGAAAAAGCAGGTTCTTTACAACGTACAAAAGCTATGGCAACTTACGCCTATCATTTACCCTTAAACAGCGACGATAAGAGATTAAACTTTGGTGCATCCATAGGTATTATGAATGAACGTGTTGATTATAGTGGCGTAAACGGCGACATGACCGACCCTTCTATTGCTCAGTTTAATAATAAAGGTTCTTTATTTGATGGCGATTTCGGCGCTGCCTATACCAGCAACACTTTAAATATAGAAGCAGTAATTCCTAACATCAGAAGCGTTATAAAACAAGAAGATGATAACAATGTAGATCGTTCATTGTTTTATGCAGCTATTAGTTATAAAATTAATACAGGTACAGGCGCTAACGCGATAGAAATTGAACCAAAAGTTGCCTATAGAGGCGTTAAAGGTTACGATAACATTTGGGATGCAGGTGCAAACTTCAACTTTACCAATAAAGTATTTTTGATGGGGATGTACCACAGTAGTAACAGTGCATCTTTTGGTGCAGGTATGAATTACAAATCATCATTAGCCATTATGGGCTTTTACACTACCGAAACTTCTGCTTTGCAGGGTTCTGCTAACGGAACTTTTGAAATTAGTTTAAAAGCAACACTGTTTAAGTAACACATCTTATCATCCTGTTGCACATCTTGTCATCCGAGCTAGCTTGCACTGAGCGTAGCCGAAGTGAAGGATCTCTCTTAATATTTAAATCCTCTAAGTTTTCTTAGGGGATTTTTTATTTTAAACCATTTAAGAAATATAAGTTCATTTAAGCTCACGGCTTAATCACGAGCGTCATAGCACGTTTTTAATGACCATTGAACTATTGTTCATGACCATTGAACTTTTGTTCATGAACATTGAACTTTTGTTCATGAACATTAAACTTTTGTTCATGAACATTAGACTTTTGTTCATGAACATTAAACTTTTGTTCATGAACATTAAACTTTTGTTCATGAACATTAAACTTTTGTTCATGAACATTGAACTTTTGTTCATGAACATTAGACTTTTGTTCATGAACATTAGACTTTTGTTCATGAACATTGAACTTTTGTTCATGAACATTAGACTTTTGTTCATGAACATTGAACTTTTGTTCATGAACAATTAGCTTTTGTTAACAATAAATTGATAGCATTAAAAGGATTAGCGCTTTATATTAACTTAAAACTACTGGGGTAAGCCAGCTTTTTCTTCTGGTAGCAGAACAGCTACAAATTGTAAGCAGTTTTTTAGAAATTTGTAGCTAAATGCGCAGCGTTAACATTTCGAAAAACTTGGGGAATTCTTGCACTGCGATGAGTAAAGTTATACATTGAAGGATAGCTATAGGATGACGCAAACGCTTTACACAAATCATTATATTATCTCAACCGTTTTGATTATTTTTAGCCATGGCAGTAAAAACCAATCCCTCAATTTTTAAGCAATTCTTTACGTCCGAGAAAAATGGAGGCATCATTCTATTATGTTGTGTTGTTATCTCCCTAATCATTGCTAACACCAGCTACCGCGATGGCTTTTCTAATCTCTTAGCACAAAACATCGGCTTTGCCCCTATTAATTACAGCATTTCTGCATGGATAAATGATGGCTTAATGGCTGTTTTCTTCCTTTTAGTAGGTTTAGAAATTAAACGAGAATTAATTGGCGGAGAATTATCGAGCGTAAAAAAAGCATCCTTACCAGTTTTGGCCGCATTAGGCGGGATGATAGTGCCAGCCCTAATTTACGTTGCTTTTAATTACGGTAAAACTACCGCTACAGGTTGGGGTATACCTATGGCAACCGATATTGCCTTTGCATTAGCCATTATTGCAATGTTGGGTAAAAACGTACCTCCATCTTTAAAAATATTTTTAGCCGCCTTAGCAATAGCTGATGATTTAGGTGCCATTCTAGTGATTGCTATTTTTTATACTGCTCAAATACATTGGGATTATTTACTGATGGCTGGCGGAGTTTTTGCGCTGTTACTTTCTTTAAATTATTTCAAAGTTAAATCGTTGTGGTTTTATTTAGTACCTGGTATTTTCCTTTGGTATTTTGTGCACCATTCGGGTATACATGCTACTATTGCTGGGGTTTTATTGGCTTTTACCATCCCGACAGGTAAATTACACTCTCCTTTAGAGAAATTAGAGCATGCCTTAACTGTTCCAGTAAACTATTTAATTATGCCAATTTTTGCACTAGCAAATACGAACATTAGTTTTCAAAAAGAAATGATTAATGGGTTAGCTTCTCCCCTTGGCTTAGGTATTATTGTAGGTTTATTTGCAGGTAAAACTATTGGCGTTTCGTTGTTTTCGTGGGTGGCAGTAAAAAGTAAATTGGCAAATCTTCCCTCTGGGGCAAATTGGAAACATGTAATTGGTGTGGGTATGCTGGCGGGTATCGGTTTTACCATGTCTATATTTATCGCACTGCTTTCTTTTACAGATGCCGCAGATATTTCGGAAGCTAAATTCGCTATTCTCTGTGCTTCGGTTTTTGCTGGTGTTGCAGGGTTTGTTTATTTAAAAGGGATTGGGAAGGCCCGAACCAGTAACCAAGGAAATTGAAGGTAAGTTCGATTAGATAGAAATAAAGATTATATTAGTTTTTGTGCTGACTAACCCTATATAAATTATGAAGATAAGAACCGTTTTAACAGGAGTTCTCACGCTCTTAATTGTACAATTGCATGCTCAAACTCCTTGGGCACTCAAAACTGGTAAGATTTTAACACCTTGGGCATCACAGGTAAATCCTAATTCGCCATTGCCAGAATATCCGAGACCACAATTGGTAAGGAGCAACAGCTGGAAAAACTTAAATGGTTTGTGGGATTATGCTATCGTTCCGAAAACTGCAACTCCGACACAATTTGATGGAAAAATTTTAGTTCCATTTGCAGTCGAATCTGCCATCTCAGGTGTTCAGAAAACGGTTGGTAAAGACAGTGTGCTTTGGTACAAAAATATAATTACCATTCCATTCGCCATGCGAGGAAAACAAATTTTATTGCATTTTGGAGCAGTAGATTGGCAAACTGAAGTTTTCGTTAACGGTAAAAGTGTTGGTACGCATGAGGGCGGATTTGATCCATTTAGTTTCAATATTACTTCGGCTTTAAAGAAGGGAACAGCACAAGAAATTAAAATCCGTGTTTGGGACCCTACAGATGATGGGCCGCAGCCAAGGGGCAAGCAAGTGAAAAAACCACATGGTATTTGGTATACGCCAGTTACGGGAATTTGGCAAACGGTTTGGCTAGAAGCTGTGCCCGAAAGTTATATTGTTGACACTAAACAAACACCTGATATTGATGCGCATAGTATCACCGTTTCGGGAACATTTAGTGCTACGCAACCAGCAGATCAGTTTAAAGTGGAGGTGCTGGAAGGAAATCAAGTGGTTGCCGAAAATACTTCAGCAACTGCTGATGCTATTGTGCTTAAATTGACTAATGAGAAATTGTGGTCGCCAACAAACCCATTTTTATACGATTTGCGCATTAGTTTAATTAGAAATAATAAAATAATAGATCAGGTAACTAGTTATTTCGCTATGCGTAAAATTTCTGTAGGAACAGATGCCAACGGAATAAAGCGCATGCTGCTGAATAATCAGTTTTTATTTCAATTTGGCCCGTTAGATCAGGGTTGGTGGCCAGATGGATTATATACTCCTCCGACGGAAGAAGCCATGAAATTTGATGTGGATGAGCTCAAGAAAATGGGTTTTAACATGATTAGAAAGCACATCAAAGTAGAATCTGCTAGGTATTATAACTATTGTGATAAAGTTGGAATGTTATTATGGCAAGATATGCCAAGTGGCGATTTGGGCAATGGCTGGAACCCAAATCCTGGAACGATTAATAATGAAACGGATAGAAACCGAACTTCGGAATCTGAAGGTTATTACAGAAAGGAATGGAATGCGATTATGGATGCTTTGCATAATTTCCCATCAATTGTAGTTTGGGTTCCTTTTAATGAGGCTTGGGGTCAGTTTAAAACAGTAGAAATTACAGAGTGGACGATGAAAAAGGATCCTTCTAGATTAGTGAATAGCGCCAGTGGAGGGAACTTTTTTAATACTGGTCATTTTACTGATATCCATAGTTATCCGCAACCTGGTATGCCCAGACCAGATTTATTTGGAAAGACAAGCGTATTGGTTTTAGGTGAATATGGTGGTTTAGGTCTTCCGGTAGAAGGAAATACTTGGCAACAGAAAAACAATTGGGGCTATCAGAGTTTTAAAACTGCTGATGAGTTGTTTGCGAAATATGATTTATTTACCACGCGTTTAACAGAGCTTATTCCCTTGGGGCTTTCTGCTGCAGTTTATACACAAACTACTGATGTGGAAGTTGAGGTAAATGGTTTGATTACTTATGATAGAAAGGTAACAAAGGTGTCGTTGGCGCAACTTTTTAAATCAAATACAAAGGTGTATAATTCTGGGTTGGTGCAGATGAAGTAAGGTGGAGAGTGCGTGATGAGTTTTATGTTTCGATTCATTTATCTTCATTCACTTTAATTTCAATTTTAAATTAACTAAAAACATTACACTACCTAACATGAAGCAGAAAACAGATTATATATTTTTTGGACTGACAGGTTTAATAATTGTGAATACTATTATACAATCACAATTATATAACTATGCGTTAAGCATTAATAATTACCTGAGTTTTGTTGCATGGCCAATAGCACTATTTTTAAGGTTAAAAAATTATAAAGTCAGACGTTACCCACTGGCTTTTCTTTTAATACTAGCAACGATTAACATTTTTAATTTCGGACTCGGAGCTATGAAATTATCTTTCTCTATCGGTGACATTTCATCTATTCCTGCCGAACGCCCTGGAGTAAATCCTATTATTCTATTAATCTTAATTGCTTATTATTTCGTTAATAAGAAGTCAATAAATAGAATTTTAAATAACACCTTTAGAGGAACACCAGAGGAAAGGAAAGTAGAATATCAAAAAACAGTTGACTTCTATTTAAACAAATTTAATTCCTGTAACAAAGAAGAACTTAAAGATATTTTAAAAGATTTCAATGATTATCCAGAACCAGCGAAAATAGCGCTGAGGCAAATACAATTGAAAAATGATAACGCATAGAAAGCATGAGAATATGGTCATTACATCCTAAATATCTCGACACCAAAGGACTGGTTGCTTTGTGGCGAGAAACGCTGTTGGCTAAACATGTTTTAGAAGGTAGAACTAAAGGTTATAAAAACCATCCTCAATTGGATAGATTTAAAAAGTCGGAAAACCCTACTGATGCTATCAATCAGTATTTGGCAGAAGTTTATGACGAAGCAATAGCAAGAAATTACAACTTTGATAAGGATAAAATAGGCTGGGATTTTAAGGCCACTCAACTAACTGTAACCAATAAGCAACTAGCTTATGAGGCTAATCACTTGTTAAATAAACTACAAGTAAGAGATCTCAATAAATATGATAAACTTAAGGCGAATGGTGTTTTGGACACTCATTCACTTTTTTACGTTATTGAGGGAGAAATTGAGGATTGGGAAATTCTTACTAGCAAATAGGAGCGATTACGAAATGACTTGTATGGTGCCGTCATACCCAACTCGATTGGGTATCGTAATGCGGCGGAAAAGCTAATTATGGATTATACTGTGCTTTACGATTCCCGTTTTCACGGGAATGACGACAAGTGAACAAATGAGCCAATGAACAATTGAACTAATGAACCAATAAACTAATCTCTAAACTCCTTCATAAACGTTTTCACATTTTCTTCTACATCGCCATTGGCTAAACTTTTTACAAATGCACTGCCTATAATTGCTCCACTGGCATATTCATTAGCTGCATCGAATGTTTGCTTATCAGAGATACCAAAACCAATCATTAAAGGATTGTTTAGTTTCATGTCTTTTATTCGAGAGAAATAAGTTCTGGCATTTGCTGAAACATCTAAATTTTTACCTGTGGTTGCGGCAGAAGACAAGAGATAAATAAAAGCATTACTAAGGTTATCTATTTTTCGAATGCGCTCTTCTGAAGTTTGTGGTGTTACTAGAAATATGTTGCTAATTCCATTTTCTTCAAACGCAGGGCGATACAATTCTTCGTACTCGTACATTGGTAAATCTGGGATAATACAGCCATCCACTCCCACTTCAGCGCAAGCTTTACAGAAATTATCTACTCCAAATTGTAAAACTACATTTACATAACCCATCAATAAAATAGGAATAGTTACTGTTTTACGTAGGTCTTTTAATTGCTCGAAAAGCAAATGTAAAGTCATTCCGTTATCTAATGCCTGTTTACTACTGCCTTGTATAACTGGCCCATCTGCTATAGGATCTGAGTAAGGGAAACCTATTTCTAAGAAATCTGCACCCGCTTTTTCTAAAGCTTCTGCAATTTGCAAAGTGTTAGTTAAGTTCGGGTAGCCCGCTGTATAATAGATAGAAAGAATGTCTTTCTTTTTATTTTGGAAGAGTTGTTGTAATCTGTTCATAGTTTTATTAGTTCAATTGTTCATTGGTTCATTAGTGCCGTCACTCTGAACTCGTTTCAGAGTCTTTCTAAAAAGATGCTGAAATAAATTCAGCATGACGATTTTTACAACCCAAAATGTTTCATATAAGTTTCCATGTCTTTGTCTCCCCTGCCGGATAAACAAACGACAACGTTTTCGCCGCCTTTAAATTTCATGTATTCTAAATAAGCTAAGGCGTGGGCGCTTTCTATGGCTGGAATAATTCCCTCTAGTTGGGTTAATAATAAACCTGCGTTTAACGATTCATCATCTGTAATAGAAACATACTGCCCGCGACCAGTTTTAAATAAGTGCGCATGTTGTGGACCAATACCAGGATAATCTAGTCCTGCTGAAACTGAATGTGGCTCTACTACTTGTCCATCTGGTGTTTGCATTAAAATACTTCTGCTACCATGCAAAACGCCTTCTTTACCTAGCAAAGTTGTCGCGGCAGAAAAGCCAGAACTTACACCTTTTCCTGCAGCTTCTACTGCGATTAATTTTACGTTTTCATCGTTAATAAAATGATAGAACATTCCGGCTGCATTACTGCCACCACCTACACAAGCCATCACGTAATCGGGTTGATCTTTGCCTGTTTGCTCTAGTAATTGTTTCTTGGTTTCCTCAGAAATTACCGATTGAAAAATTGAAACCATATCTGGATAAGGATGTGGCCCAACTACCGAACCAATGATATAATGCGTATCGATAGGGTTATTAATCCAATCTCTCATGGCTTCGTTAGTGGCATCTTTTAGGGTTTTACTGCCTGATGTTGCAGGAACAACTTTTGCTCCTAACATTTTCATTCGTGCTACGTTTGGCGCTTGGCGTTTAATATCGACTTCGCCCATGTACACCACACATTCTAAACCACGTAAAGCACAAACTGTTGCTGTTGCTACGCCATGCTGACCTGCACCAGTTTCGGCAATGATGCGTTTTTTACCTAACCGCTCGGCTAATAGAATTTGTCCGATGGTGTTGTTTATTTTATGTGCACCTGTATGGTTTAAATCTTCGCGTTTTAAGAAAATATTTGCGCCATATTTTTCAGATAAGCGTTTAGCCAAATACAATGGCGATGGGCGACCAACGTAATCTTTAAGCAATGCTTTAAATTCTTGCTGGAAGCTTTCTTCATGAATAATTGACAGGTATTGCTGTCTTAGTTCTTCAACATTTGGGTATAGCATTTCGGGAATGTATGCTCCGCCGAAATCTCCGTAATAACCTCTTTCGTTTACAAAATAGTTCATAATTGTTATGTTTTGTCATTCAGAGCATAGCGAAGAATCTCTAATCATCTTTGAGATGCTTCGTTCCTCTGCATGACAGGTTTATTATTGCATTACTGCAAAAAATTCTTTTAATTTTTCTACATCTTTCAATCCTGGCTCTAGCTCAAACTTGCTATTCACATCTATAGCATACAGCCTTAGATCGTTTATTTCTTTTAGTGTTGTCGCATGTGATAAATCAATACCTCCGCTTAAAAAGTAAGGTTTATCAAATGGGTATTTAGTTAATAATTTCCAATCGAATACTTTGCCAGAGCCACCATGAGCAGGTGTTTGTGTATCGAACAAGAAATAATCAACTGTGCTTAAATAAGCTTCCAATTGGGAGAAATCTAATTTTTCATCTACTCCAAAAGCTTTAATTACTTCCACACCTGTGGATTTTATTTCTTCGCAATACGCCACACTTTCTTGTCCATGTAATTGCACTGCTTTTAAGTTGTATTTGAAGATATAGGCTTTAACAGTTTCTAGCTCTTCATTTACAAAAACACCAGTTGTTTTAATGGTTGGTGGCACATATTTAATGAGTTCTGCAGAAACATCACTAATAAAACGCGGTGATTTTGAATAGAAAATAAAACCAAGATAATCGGGTTGCAATTGTGCAACGGCAGCAATATTGGCTGCTTGTGTCATTCCGCAAACTTTTAGTTTTATATTCATTTTACTTTTCGACTATTTTTTAACCACCTAAGAAACCTTAGTTCACCTTAGCTTAGGTTTTCTAAGATGTCTTAGGTGGTGATTATCGTAATTTAAACTGCTATTAACTTCTTAAAACTTTCTAACGCTTTTTTATTCATTAACGATTCTTCTGCTTCGTAAAAACAATCGGCGAAAGCACTGCCCTCTTTTATAGTCTGAATTGCCAATGCTGCATTACATAAAACTACATTGGTTTGCGCATCAGTACCTTTTCCATTTAATATATTGGTGAAAATTTCTGCAGATGATTCTACTGTGTCGCCACCTTGAATTTCCTTTTCACTAATTTCCTCAAAACCTAAATCTATTATTTTATTTAAGGCCTCTCCTTTTTTACTAAAGGTTTTAAAATCGCAGGTTAAAGAAACTTCGTCAAAGCCATCCACTGCATGAATAATCGTATAATTTTTATCGGTTTGTTGATATAAATACGCGTACAAACGAGCTAGCTCCAAACTAAACACACCTACTATTTGGTTTTTCGGCTGCGCCGGATTTACCATTGGTCCCAACATATTGAAGAAAGTTTTAACACCCAATTCTTTGCGTATGGGGGCTACGGTTTTCATAGCAGGATTAAACAATGGTGCGTGTAAAAAGCAAATACCTGCTTGGTCTAAACTGCGTTTCAGTTTAACTTCATCATTGGTAAAGGTATAGCCTAAATATTCCATTACGTTACTTGAACCGCAGCCTGAAGAAACACCATAGTTACCATGTTTAGCTACTTTATGTCCTGCACCAGCTACAACAAAAGATGCTAAAGTAGATATGTTAAATGTGTCTTTTCCATCGCCTCCGGTACCACAAAGATCTACTAGTTCATAGTCTGAGAAATCAATTTTTAAGCATAAATCTAACATCGAATCGCGAAAGCCTTGCAATTCTTCTACGGTTATGTTTCGCATACCGTATGCAGTAATAAAAGCTGCAATTTGCGAACTATTAAACTCTCCTAAAGAAATTGAAGTCAGAATTTTTTGAGCTTCTTCTCTGCTAAAGGTTTTGTTTTCGAATAAGTGGTTAAGTATTTTCTTCATGGGTGTAAAACAAAAAAGGTTGCCTTTTACAAGCAACCTTTACTATATTTTTATAAAAAATAAAACGTACAAAAAAAGGTTACATCACGCTATTGCGTTATGCCACCACCAGTTTTTATTTGCGTTTATCTGTATCATTCTGCCACAAATATGGAATAGTTTTTATTATTTGCAAAATCTTTCTTGAAATAATTTACAGTTATGGCATTTATTAAACGAAAAAACCAACATGAAGATGATTTAGGCTTCGGAAATCGCCCGATGGGGAAAGATCAAAGGATGATGAATGCGGATGGGACTTCGAATGTTAAACGTACTGGACTTCCGATTTTTAGTTCTGACGACACCTACAATTGGCTAATTTCTATGTCATGGCGTAAGTTTATGTTTATCATATTAGTTGCGTATCTTATTATCAATATTCTATTTGCATTAATTTATGTATCAATTGGTATTGAAAATTTAAATGGTGCGCCTGGGATTACAGCTCGTGACCATTTTTTTGATGCCTTCTTTTTTTCTGCACAAACCATTTCAACTGTCGGTTATGGTCATATCAGTCCTACTGGATTTATAACCAGCTGTGTTGCTGCTTTCGAATCAATGTTGGGTCTATTGGCCTTTGCTTTAGCAACTGGATTATTATATGGCCGTTTTTCGAGACCAAATGCCAAAATATTATATAGCAAACAAATGGTAGTGGCACCTTACAAGGGTATAACAGGATTGATGTTCAGGTTAGCTAACGGACGAAATAATCAATTAATTGAAATTGAAGTACAAATGGTTTTTACAATTAATGAAGTTGTAGAAGGTAAAAAGACCAGAAGGTTTTTTCCATTAGCGTTAGAAAGGAGTAAAATTGGTTTGCTATCATTAAGTTGGACAGTTGTTCATCCGATAGACGAAAATAGCCCATTATTTGGAATGACTAATGAGGAAATGATCGACGGAGAAACTGAAGTATTAATTCTAATACAAGCATTTGATGATACTTTTTCTCAAACTGTACATAGTAGAGCATCTTATTTAGATGACCATATTATTTATAATTCACGTTTTGCTAGTATTCTTTCTCAGGATGAAAATGGGGTAACTATTTTAGATTTAGCTAAACTGAGTTCAATTGAGCCAGCAGCATAATCTACTTGTAAACCATAACTGAATGTCATCTTGTATTTGTTAAAAACGCTGTAATACTTTTATATAATCGGTTGCTGCCAAAAACCATCTGACTAATCATGCCTACATGTTTTTTACCTTCAATTATTTCTAGTTTTACTGGTACATTTTGAACTTGGAGTGTTTTGTAAATCCGTTCAGATTGAATTTGTATGGCTTCATACGTTTTACTACCGTAGAAAATAAGGTGTGGATTTGTGATATTCTTCACATAAAACAAAGGCGAACCCAATTGCCAAGTTTTTTGCTCTGTGCTAAATGTTCTTAAAAAATCGGTATAGCTTTCGTCTTTGTCTGCTTTAGTTAAATATTCGTCCATATCTAAGCCAAAAGCATCATCTAATATTACTCCTTTAATTGGGTTTGTAATTCCTACCGAAGCAAAAAACTGTGGATCTGCATTTATCAATTCGCATAAATGTCCGCCTGCAGAATGCCCCATTACAAAAATACGATTTGGATTACCGCCATAATTAGCAATACTATCTTTAACCCATTTTACCGCTTTTGCACTCGCTAAAGCCATTTCTTTATAGGTCGCATTTGGCGCCAAAGGATAATTAATCACTGCGGTTACGATATTATTTTTGGCTAAATTTCTACCCAACCACCAATACGTTTCCTTTTTACCGCTGCTCCATGAACCTCCATGAATAAAAACGATTACATCTTGATTTTGCAACTCTCCTTTTTTATGGTAGATATTTAAAGTATTTGCTTCATCGGCATTGCCAGCATAATTAATATTTTTTTCTACACGTATTTGGGCAGAGCCAGTAAAAATCTGACCAAGGAAAGCGAAAATCATAAGTATTAATTTGAAACGCATATATTATTTATTAGGAAATAGGAAATGAAAAATAGAGAATAGACATTACGCTCAAACTATTTCCCATTCCCTATTTTCTATTGTCAAAACTCTTACTTGATCAATGGATTTTTCTCCTTTGCAAAAAGTTCAAATACTTTTTTATCGGTAAATGCAGGGAAAAGTTTGTTCATCCATACAGCTAACTTACCTTGTCCGGTCATAATTAAAGTACGTTTTCTAGTTGCAATTCCATCGCTAATTCTAACTGCTACTTCTTCGGCAGTCATCATTTTACCCTCTTCCATACTCGTTTCGCCATGCGCCGCTCCATCTTTGGCTAATGCCGCAACGCGGATATTCGATGTTGTAAAACCTGGGCAAGCAACCATTACGTGTACTCCCGTTTTTAGCAATTCGGTGCGTAAAGATTCCATAAAACCATTCATCGCAAATTTTGAAGATGAATAGCCCGTCCTTCCTGGCAAACCTCTATATCCAGCAATAGAAGATACGCCAACAATGCTGCCTTTGGTTTTTAAAATCTCTGGCAAGGCATATTTTGTACAATACACCGTTCCCCAAAAATTCACATCCATTAGGTTTTTGAGTACTGATAAATCTAAATCTTTAAACAAAGCACGCATAGAAAGTCCTGCGTTGTTAATGAGTACATCAATTTTACCAAAAGTGTTGATGGCTTGTTTAACTAATTCCGCACAATCTTCTTCTTTACTCACATCAGCTTGCACGGCCAATGCTTTAATTTGATAGTTCTTTTCCAGTTCTGCTGTAATTTCACAAAGGGTTACGTACTGACGAGCACCTAAAACTAAATTTGCGCCGCGTTTTGCTAATTCCTCTGCTAGTGCTTTACCAATGCCCGATGAAGCACCAGTAATGATGACTACTTTATTCTTAAAATCCATTATTTATGCTGTTCGAAGTAAGTTTTACACTCGCTTATTTTATCTGTGTTTATAATATCTGCGCCCAAATCATGCAATTGTTGCCAACATTCTTTGGTATCGGGTGCTCCCCAAAAACGAATTGGTTTGTTCAGTTTGTGCGCATTTTCTATCACCGTTTTCAGTTTATCTTTATCTTCTGTTGCGATTTCGCCATTACCTCCCCATCTGGAATAGGTTACAAAATTATCGCTAATCATCGTTATACGTTTCAAATCTTCTTTAGCATAGCTGATGTTTGGTAAACCATCAAAAAATAGCCATTTCGGATAAGTACGAAAAGTTGAATCGGCAGGTCTGTTGCCACTAATTACAATTTGAATGGCATTTTTATTCTTGCTCCGATCAAAAACAGTCTCGTATTTTTCTATTTCTTTCCGCAATGCGGGATACGTTAAATCCCAATTATCTTTAATATCAATCATTAAACGGAAGCCATATTTTGTGCTTTTGTCTTTTTGCAATTGAGCGATAGGCGATAAATACATCGAACTTAGTGTTCTGGTAAGGTTTTTATCTTTTTTACTATGAGCCACAATCAATGAATCATTAATTAAAAAAATATCTGCCTCAATTTCATATACTTGATTGGAATATGCTTCTAATAAGGGTTGAGCGTGAGTATAATCGTTATGAGAATGGATTTTAACCTGTGCGAAACTTGAAATAGCTATTAACACAAATAAAGCAAGACCGATTAATTTCTTCATCCGATTTTATTTAATAAAAGAACCTTCGTAAGGAATTCGAGTTAAAATAGAACGGCCTAAAGTAATTTCATCGGCATATTCTAATTCTCCGCCAAAGGCGATACCACGAGCAATTGTTGTGATAGGAATTTGAAAATCTTTTAATCTTTTATGAAGGTAAAAAAGCGTAGTATCACCTTCCATATTAGCACTTAGCGCTAAAATAATTTCTTTTACAGGCGTTGTAGCTACACGTTGCACAAGGCTATCAATAAATAAATCTGACGGACCAATGCCATCCATTGGAGAAATTAAGCCTCCTAAAACATGGTACACGCCAAAAAACTGATTGGTATTTTCTATGGCCATTACATCACGTGTATCTTCTACCACACAAATAATTTCTTTTTCGCGTTTTACAGCTGTGCA
Organism: Pedobacter planticolens; assembly: GCF_014172375.1. GTDB lineage: Bacteria > Bacteroidota > Bacteroidia > Sphingobacteriales > Sphingobacteriaceae > Pedobacter > Pedobacter planticolens. The sequence goes on along the minus strand of NZ_WNXD01000001.1, from coordinate 657,318 downwards.
AATACTACAGGTATGATGATCGGAAATATTATGGCAAATGTTGCAATGTTTAATTTCTTCTTTTAACCTAATTAAGGTATTGCCAAAGTGAGAAACCTCTTCTTGCTCTTTCCCCAATAAATGTAAAACCAAACGCAGTGCAGTTTTTTGACCCACACCCGGTAATTTTGCAAATTCGTTTACTGCATCTTCGAGCAGTTGAGAAGAAAAGTTCATTTTACAAATTTAATTAAAATGGTGTGGATTGATAGGCAAGATATAAAATATTACAAAATTTGAATTATCTTCTTTTTAACCACCTAAGACATCTTAGAAAACCTTAGCTATTTATTTTTATGCATTTCCTTAAATCTTCTTAGGTTTCAAGGTGGTAATTTTTCATTTGCAAAGAATAATTATCTTCGTTGTTAGATTTAAAATTGTAAATTCTTACATTTAGAAGCTAAATATAAATTATGAGTCCAACCATACTACTGTGTTTCTTAATCGGATATTTTGTCCTTTTAATTATTATCGCTTTCGCTACGTCAAGAAAATCTTCCGACAACTCTACATTTTTTATTGCCAATAGAAATTCTAAATGGTATTTAGTTGCCTTTGGAATGATAGGAACTGCTTTATCTGGCGTAACTTTTATTTCCGTTCCTGGAGAAGTTGGCGCCCCATCAGGTAATCAGTTTCAATATTTCCAATTTGTATTGGGTAATGCAATTGGTTTTATCATTATCGCTACCGTGTTACTTCCGCTTTACTATCGGATGAAGTTAACCTCTATTTATAGCTACATTGAACAACGTTTAGGCTTTTACAGCTATAAAACCGCAGCATCTATTTTCTTAATTAGTCGTACAATTGGTTCTGCATTTAGATTGTATCTTGTAGTTATCGTATTGCAACGTTTCATTTTTGATGCATACGGCATTCCTTTTTGGGCTACCGTACTAATTTCATTAGGCTTAATTTGGTCATATACGTTTAAAGGTGGTTTAAAAACAATTATTATAACCGATACTTTACAAACCTTTTTCTTGGTACTATCGGTTTTCTTAACCATCTATTTTATTTGCAATAGTTTAGATTTAAGCATTCCACAAGCTTTTGAAACCATTAAAAATAGCGGTTACTCAAAAATATTCTTCTATGAAGATTTCTTAACGAATGGTTTTCATATAAGTAAAGCATTACTGGGTGGTATTTTTGTAACCATTGCCATGACGGGTTTAGATCAGGATTTAATGCAGAAAAACCTAAGCATGGGTACCATTAAAGAAGCTCAAAAGAACATGTTTACCTTTACTGGTGTATTTGTCATCTTAAATATTTTCTTTTTAAGTGTAGGTGCTTTATTATATGTTTATGCTACAAAAAATGGAATAGAAATTCCGTTAGATCACATTACTGGAAAGCCAAGAACCGACTTTTTGTTCCCAGAAATAGCCTTAAATCATTTAACAACTATACCTGCAATTGTGTTCATGTTGGGTTTAACAGCTGCTACTTTTGCAACTACTGATAGTGCGTTAACTGCTTTAACGACATCATTCTGTGTAGACTTTTTAGGGATGGATAAAAAAGAGAATGTGAACAATAAAAACGCAGTTAAACAAAGACATTTAGTACATGTTGGTTTCTCATTGCTGATGTTTTTTGTAATTGTTTTATTTAATGCGGTGAATGATGAATCTGTTGTTAAAGGTATATTTAAAGTCGCATCCTATACCTACGGACCACTTTTAGGATTGTACTCATTCGGATTATTTGTTAAAAACCGTGGTGTTCATGACAAACTTGTTCCACTTGTTTGCTTGCTTTCTCCAGCTGTATGTTATTTGCTAAACGCTTACTCAACAACTTTGTTAGGAGGATATGTTTTTAGCGTAGAACTGATTTTAGTAAACGGATTGATTACCTTTATAGGCTTATTACTGATCAGCAAGAAAACAGATCAACAAACGAAGTTTTAAATGGTTTATTAGTTCAATTGCTCATTCGTTCATTTATCTAAGGTGCACTGAGAATGTCCAACCTAATGAGAACCAATGACACCAATGAACTAATGATATAAATAGTATAAGAAATGACAAGTGAAGAAAAGATAAGAAGTGCCTTTGCGAATAAAGATTGGCAAGAAATAAAAGTAACCGATAGCTGGCAGATTTTTAAAATCATGGCAGAATTTGTTGATGGTTTTGAGAAATTGGCTAAAATTGGGCCTTGTGTAAGTATTTTTGGCTCTGCTCGTACTGCAGAAACTAATCCATATTACCAAATTGCGGTAGAATGTGGTCGTTTACTAACTGATCGTGGTTACGGTGTAATTACTGGTGGTGGACCTGGTATTATGGAAGCAGGTAACAAAGGTGCACATCAAAATGGTGGTAAATCTGTAGGTTTAAACATCGATTTGCCTTTTGAACAGTTCCATAATAAATACATCGATCATAATAAATTATTAGAGTTCGACTACTTTTTTATTAGAAAAGTAATGTTCATGAAATATTCTCAGGGCTTTGTAGTATTACCTGGCGGGATGGGAACTATGGATGAATTATTTGAAGCAATAACTTTAATTCAAACTGGTAAAATTGCTCGTTTCCCTATTGTTTTAGTAGGTACTGCTTATTGGGGTGGCTTAGTTGACTGGATTAAATCAACTATGTTAGAGAAAGAACATAACATACATGCAGAAGATTTGAATTTATTTAGATTAGTAGATACTGCCGAAGATGCAGCAGAACATATCTTTAGATTCTATGATAAATATGTGTTAAAACCGAATTTTTAAAGATTATATTTTTCAATAAAAAAGAGCCGAAATTATTCGGCTCTTTTTGTTTTATAATGAATTATCTTTTCTACTAGAAATGACTTACCCCACCGCTTACCACTAACTTCATTGCATCGGCAGCAGTCATTTTTAAAGGTTTAATTTTCTCTTTACTCACAATATAAACTTGTCCTGCAAAGGAATAAGAGAAAGGGAAATAAACGATAACATCTCCTGGTAAATTCAATTTTGATAAATCATTTTGTGTTAAAAAACCTATTCTTTTCATTCCTCCTTCTACTTCAACCAACACAGGATTATTAAATTTCTTTTCATCACCTACAAAAGCTTCTGTTAAATCTTTAATAGATGAAAAAATAAAATTGAGCAATGGTAATTTGCTCAAAGTTCGCTGAAACCAATTGTACATAGGTTCAGTTACAAAATTGGTTACAAAAATACCTGCAATTAAAATGATAAATATAACTAGGCCTAAGCCCAAACCTGGAATGTTTCTATTTGCACCCGTAATTGGATTTACACCCAAAATATTATTTACATTTAACCAGCTATCTACTGTTGTAACTGCCCAAACTACAATAAAAATGCTTAAGGCAATTGGCACAACAATTAACAATCCTTTAATCAGATAATTTAATATCGCCTTTCCTATCCTATTCATACCGCAAAGTTACTCATAAAAATATACGCGTTTTACTCTTTGTGAGATATTGGTCAAGATTTCATATGGAATAGTATTAATTTGATCCGCCAAATCAACTATAGTCTGTTGATGATTAAATACGATGACTTCATCACCAGTTTTCACATTTAGACCAGTAATATCAAGCATACACATATCCATACAGATAGAACCTATTGTTGGGACTAGTTTGCCATTAATAAGCATTTTACCTACTCCATTACCAAAATTTCGATTATACCCATCGGCGTAACCAATTTTTACAGTGGCTATTTTTCCGCCATTTGGCAAAACACCTTTCCTGCTATACCCTACTGTTTCTCCAGGTTTTAGTTCTTTAACTTGAGTAACTGTTGTTTTTAAAATTGCTACCGTTTGCAAACCTGAATTGTGATCTAACGCACTATCGAAGCCATATAAGCCAATGCCAATGCGCACCATATCTAATTGTGCGTCTGGCCAACGAGTAATACCAGATGTGTTTAATGCATGTTTTAAAGGTTTATAATCAATAAGATTGGTTATGGCAGTGTACAATAATGAAAATTCATCCAATTGATGCGTAGTAAACCCATCGTGTTGTGCGCTATCACTCGCTACTAAATGCGTAAAAATGGAAACTACTTTAAGTTTAGTGGTATTTTTTAAAACGTCCAGCAGCTCTGGTAAATCTGTTTTTTCAAAGCCAAGCCGATGCATTCCTGTATCTAATTTTAAATGTATCGGAAAATCTACTTCGTACTCTGGTAAAAAAATTAGAAAGCTTTTTAAAATGCTCGTATTGTATATTTCGGGTTCTAGTTTATGTTTAACCATTGCCTCAAAAGCTGATGGCTCTGGGCTCATCACCATAATCGGTAAACTAATTCCAGCTTTTCGCAAGGCGATGCCTTCGTCTGCGTAAGCTACCGCCAAATAATCTACTTTTTGATATTGCAATAAATTAGCGATTTCGAAACTTCCACTTCCATAAGAAAACGCCTTAACCATAGCCATTACTTTTACACCAGATTTTAATTTGGAACGATAAAATTGCAAATTCGATGCTAAGGCATTTAGATTGATTTCTAAAACGGTATCATGTATTTTTTGAGTAAGCAATTTGCTAATTCGACCAAATTCAAACCGACGAGCACCTTTAACTAAAATAGTTTCATTCGCAAAATGGATGGCTGGCAGTTGTTCTATAAAAGCTTGTGTACTTTCATAAAATGATGATTCTACTTTAAATAAATCAGCAAATGCCGAAATATTTGGACCAATACCAATTAAACGATTTAAGTTTTTCTGATCCAGCAATGCTGAAATTTCTGCATACAACACCTCATTACTCTTTCCTGTTTCGTAAATATCAGATAGAATTAATGTCTTTTTAGGATGTTGGTTTTGTAAGTTCAAGAAATCTAAGGCGATTGCTAAAGAAGAAATATCTGCACTATACGAATCGTCTATAATCGAGCAATTTTCTATACCGATAATTAATTGCAAACGCATACTTACCTGCGTTAATTTCTCTAAACGCAAATCTGCTTCTTCTGGTGAATATCCCATCGCCAATAGTGTTGCCCAACAAATAATTCCATTTTCTACCGATGCTTTATCGCTAAACGGAATTAAACACTCAATTTCTTTATCCTGATAAGTAGCTCTAATATAATTTTTGCCTTCAATTGGCTCGATAAAAGAGATCTGTAAATCTGCGGGTTGGCTTGTACTCCAAGTGAATTTTGTTTTTCCAGGTAAATCTGATGTATTTAGTTCAGTAACATATTCTGGTGCATAAACAAAAAGTTCTACATCTTTAAATAGCTTTAGTTTTTCGGTTAATTTCTCCCTTTTATTTTCAAAACCTTCGGCATGTGCTTCTCCAATATTAGTTAAAACACCAATGGTTGGAACAATGATAGTTGCCAATGCTTCCATCTCTCCTTTGGTGGAAATACCTGCTTCGAAAATACCCAAAGTATGTTCTGGTTCTATTTGCCAAACAGATAAGGGCACTCCAATTTGTGAATTGAAACTTTTAGGACTACGGATAATATTAAAATCTGATGCTAATAATTGATACAACCACTCTTTAACTATGGTTTTGCCATTACTTCCCGTGATGCCAATTACCTTTAAATCATTCGCTTTTCTTCTATACGTAGCCAATTCTTGTAAAGCCTGCAATACATTAACTACTAGTAAAAAATTAACATCCGGGTATTTTTTCGCATAGGTAGAATTAGAAACTACAAAATTTCGGATTCCGCTTTCGTATGCATTAACTATAAATTCATGTCCATCACGTTGTGCTTTTACAGCAAAAAACAATGAACCTTCTGGATCAATTACTGTTCTGCTATCTGTTAACAGCTTTCTAATTACAGTTTTAGGCTGAGGTAAAGTTGCCTTTGCTTTTAATATTTGGGCAATATGTTGGATGGAATTAAATTCTTCGCTCATTATAAAAAGAAAAATGCATGATTGCTGTTATTTTTTTACGAATTTCAACAATTAATTATGAATACCCATAAAGATAAGCCACTCATTTTAGATAAAAAAACCGCTCTCCTTAAAGCAGAAAGTTGGTGTGCTTATCAAGAACGTTCTCAACAGGAAGTTCGAAACAAACTTTATGAATATGGTTTGCATCAAAACGAAGTTGAAGATTTAATATCTGAACTGATTATAACCAACTTTATTAATGAGGAAAGGTTTGCGATGGCTTATGTTTCTGGCAAGGTAAATATTAAAAAATGGGGCAGAATAAAAATTAAACAAGGGCTAAAACTCAAAAAAGTACCAGATAAATTGATTCAAAAAGCGCTAAATAGTATTGATGGTGATAAATATTTAGCAAATTTATTGGCAACTGCCGAGAAAAAATTAAGAGTTTTGAATGAAAAAGAACCTGTAAAAAGGAAATATAAGCTCATTACGTACCTACAAAGCAAAGGTTTTGAAAATGATTTAATTTTTGATGTACTGAAAGCCAATAACTTAACTGTATAGCGAAAATTATTATAAAATATTTCTTGACAGGAATATAAATCTGTTTATATTTGCATTCCCAAACGGAAAGAGGTTCTTTAAAAAATCTAACTTTAAAAGGGATAACATCGGATGATGTTGCAAATGCGAAAGTAGCTCAGTTGGTAGAGCACGACCTTGCCAAGGTCGGGGTCGCGAGTTCGAATCTCGTCTTTCGCTCTAAATGCCTTCCTACCAGGAGGCATTTATTTTAAAAGCTTAATCAGCTTTTAAGCTCGGATGGTGGAACTGGTAGACACGCAGGACTTAAAATCCTGTGCCCTCAACAGGCGTGCGGGTTCGATTCCCGCTCCGAGTACAACAAAATCGAATAGAAAGCTATCAGAAATGATGGCTTTTTTTGTTTCTATTATTTAAGCTTTGATCGCACCCTACATTTGTCGTATTTGCCCTTAGCGGGTTTAAAAGTGTTGCCCTACCTTTATTCTATTAATTTAAACTATTAAAACATGGAAACTTTAAATAAGACAGCAATTACTGTAGAGAGCGTGGTTAATGCTCCAGTAGCACGAGTTTGGGAATTTTGGGAAAAACCTGAACATATTACTAAATGGGCTAATGCTTCTGATGATTGGCATGCTCCGTATGCGGATAATGATTTGCGTACGGGTGGGAAGTTTAAAACTACAATGGCTGCTAAAGATGGTAGTTTTAGCTTTGATTTTGAGGGTGTTTATACGGATGTAGTTGTGCATAGCTTGATTGAATATACTATGGCGGATGGCAGAAAAGTAAGTGTTACTTTTAAAAGTGTTGGTGATACAACTGAAATAGTGGAAACTTTTGAGCCTGAGGAAATTAATTCTTTAGAAATGCAACGCGGAGGTTGGCAAGCAATTTTAGATAATTTTAAGAGGTATGCTGAGGCGAATTGTTAGCCGAAGATTAAAGGGATTAACACAGATTTGTTTGGGTTAATCCCTTTTAATTATATTATTTATCGGCGGCGTCTTTTTTCTTCTTTTCTAGGATAACGAAAGCACTTCTTTTAGGTGCTGGCATGATGGAATTTTCTCCTTTTACTGATTTCCATACCACTTCACTTAGTTCTAAATCTGGTACTGAATCTTCTTTTGCAAAATTAAAGAATTCTGATTTCTTGCTGCTTTCATTTACTGCTACGTTGCGGGTATTTAAATCTATTAATGGTCTTTTCAAGGTATATGGAGTAAAATTTGGTGTACTGGTAAAGCATTCGAATAGCGGCATTGCGGCTGCATCGTACTGGCTCATCGGTGGTAGGCCTAAAATTAATTCCATTGTTCTTAAAAACCCTGATGTTGAATACATGGTGTGTACTGGTGTATTTCGTTTTACATATGGACCTATTACATACGCTGGGGAGCGGTGCGCATCTACATGGTCTGGGCCATTTTGGGCGTCATCTTCTAAAATAAAAACAACCGATTCTTTCCAAACTGAACTATGCGATAGGTGTTCGAGAATGCGTCCAACGGCTAAATCGTTATCTGCAACCGCAGCTTGTGGTGATATTTTACCTTTTTTCTGTCCGCTGGTATGATCATTTGAGATACGTAAGGTATTGAATTGAGGAACTGTACCTGCGACTAATAATGAATCGAAATCGTGTTGCCATGCATCTACTCTAACTTGGTCGGTAATATCTAGATTAAAGCCTGGCGAAGCTGGACACATGTGACCTTGAAGTGATTTGATGTTTGCTTTTGCATAATCGCCAAACTCACCGTAGCTGCGATAAGTAACGCCTGCTCGTTGGCAATAATCCCAAATAAAACCTCCTTTTGGATAGGTAACTGGTCGACCACCTTCGTAATTGGTTGTACCGCCACGACCGCCATAACTTGTTGGCCATGTTTTTTCTACAACATCTGTTGCATAGGCTGCCATGCTCCAATTATGTCCATCGGCGCTTACTTCTGCATCTACATAAAAGTTATCTAGCAATACGTAGTCTTCTGCAAAGGCATGTTGGTTTGGTGTTATTCTTTTTCCGAAAAGCACTAAAGAGGTATCTCCATTGCCTTGGGGAAGATCGCCTAGTACTTGATCATAGGTACGGTTTTCTTTAATGATGTAAAACACATGTTTAATAGGCGATTTTTCTCCTAATTTTCGGGGTATTGGATTTCCTTTTTCACCATCTGCCTCAATTGTTTTTTTATCGGTAAATGGTGTATTGGCATAAACTTGTTTGGTGTATGCTTTTAATTGCTCTGGTTTTGGGACATCTATAAAAGATAGTGTTCCTTTAAATAAACCTGCAATATATTGCAATCTGTTGTTTGCAGTACTACCCATTTGGTAGCCGCTATTATCTACTTTGGAAATTGGTTGTGGCCCTTGAGGATTGGCTAAAGAGGTATTACCCTTACCATTGGTTACTATTATTTTGGAGCCCAACGTTTTTACATTTGTTGGGTACCAGCCTACCGGGATAAAACCTTGACTTTTGCTTTCACCAGGTTCTGAAACATCGAATACGGCTAAACAATTGTTATCTGCGTTGGCGATGTACAAGGTTTTTTCATTGGAGCTTAGCGCTAATCCGTTGGTGGTAGAACCTGTTAATTGTGTTGCGTAAAGTGTAGTTGCAATAGTTTCTATTACTTTATTGGTAGCGGTATTAATTACAGAAACTGTGTTATCGTTGGCATTTGCCACAAATAAATAAGTACTGTTTTTATTTAACAAAAGTTCGTTAGGGTGATCGCCAACTAGGATTGTTTGGGTAATTGTTTCTGAATTTGTGTTAATTACGGCAACGGAATGACCTCCCCAAAGGGAAATATATAGTTTACTTTCATCGGCAGAAAGCACGCAACTATAAGCTATTGCTGGCAATTGTATTCTTTTTTGTATTTCTCTTTTTGCAGGATTAATGATGTAAAGGCTGCTATCTTCTTTGGTTACAGTATATAATTTAGTGTTGTTTTTATTAACTGCTATGCCTGCTGGACTTATTTTTCCTTTTGGCCAAATTGGGCCTAGTTTAATGGTATCGCTTTTTGCAAGTTTGTTGTTTTTTATTTGGAAATCGATTATCCAATTATCGTTTCCGCCAGATGCATAGATGTGTTGCTCATCTTTGCTGAAAGCTAAACCATACCAAGATTTAGTGAGTACGCGTTCATCGAGAATTTTCTCTGTTTTGGGATCAATTAATTGAAGTGATTGAGTGCTTTGTCCGTTATTAGTAACCGCCAAATATTTACCTGTTGAGCTTATTTGCATGTTTAAGGGTAAATCTCCTAGTTGTAATGAACGACCAGCTGGGCTTAATTTCCAACCGTTTGGCAATAAAATTTGATTGGTTTCTGCTACTTTTCCTGGCCATTGTGCAAAAACATGAGTAGTTACTAAAACTAATACAAACAGTATGATTGATGATTTTTTCATGCTGAAATTAATGAATAGACTTATTTATTACGAAAATTAAAGTTGACCAAAGCACGGATAGTGTACCCATTTCCTGATGCTAAAGATGTTATTTCACGAATTGCTTCTGACGGAATTATTTGACTTCTAGTAGCATAAAATACCGGCCCACCTGCTAATGAAAACGATAGTTTTGAATGTGTTGGCGATAAATTTATAGATGGCCCAACCATTAGTTTTGCTCCACCTTCTGCCTCATCTTTATCCCAAAACCCTTCTAAATCTTGTCCAATAGCTTCGAAACCTATGTATAACGCTGGCGCAATGCGATGCTGAAAGCCAAGACTGGTAATAAAATCTAATTTATCTCTGCTGCTATCAAATGCTTTTTCGAAACGAAGGTTTCCAGCTAAACGCCAATTGGTTTTATCATAAGATGCGGTAAATCTGCTTATGGCAGATTTCACATTAGACCAATCGCGGCTAACTCCTAAACCTGCACCAAATCTAAATCCTGTAAGTTCTTTGCCACCAATTAAATCGCGAATTACCTCTACTTGTTGTGCTGAAGTAACACCGCCGCCGTGAGCAAAACCGACTGCTGCTGTACCGTATAAAGTAAATTTACTCCCTAAATACCCTTTAACACCAAACTGTTGCCCCAAACCATTGTAACCAAATTGTCCTTGTGTTCTTTCTCCATAACTACCAGAATAATGTAAATTCCAACGTGGGTTTTCATCTGTTAAGGTATTTATAGAAAATAAAAAGGGTTGTGCGGAAATTGTACTTTGCAAGTTTGTTGTTTGCACTGCTTCAGGCTTTTGAGCCATTCCGTTAAGTGTAATTAAAAAAAGTACTGCGAGTAATAAAAACTTTTTCATGTTAATGGGAATGTTCTTGATTTAAAATTTATTTGAGTTTAGCGTTGGATTTTGGCTAGCGTTTACTTGGTAGGTACTGATTTTATTGTTTTCATCTACTTCTACTATTCGATAACCACGATATTCCGTGCCCCAGTTTCCACCGATGTGCGAATCGAAGAAATGTGGTAATTTATCTGTGTAAAAAACAGAATCGAGGCTATGATCGTGCCCGTGAAATACTGCTTTTACATTTGGATAGCTGTGCAATAGTTTAATGGTATCTGGGCATTCTACAAATGGACTTTCGGGCACCCAAAAGTGTGGTGGAATATGTAAAACCACGAATACTGTATTGAGGGAATTAAATTTATCGAGCTCTTGCTTTAAAAAATCTTTGTTTGGGCAGAGATAAGCTCCTTTTGTATCTGAAGTATTGGCTAGTACAAACCCTACTCCATTTTTTTCGAATGAGAAATTATCTTCGTAACCAAAAACAGTTTTCCAAATCGCAGCATCTGCATGATCATGATTACCTGGCAGAGCATAAAATGGAACTTTTAACTTATCGTAATGCTCTTTTTTAACTTCTGATAATAAGTCTGGCCTATCGTGAACCAAATCGCCATTAATAATTACAAAATTAAGTGGGTTTCGATCGTGTGCTTCGTTTAGCCAATGCACTATATTTTCGTGGTCTTTTTTATAGTCTGTATTTGGTTGACCGTAATGTCCATCTGATGCGATGGCGAAGCGCAGTTTAGGTTTTTGAGTAGATTTGGTTAATGTATTTTGACTAACATCCGCCAATGCGGTAATTGCTGGAGAAAGGCTAGCGATTGCTAAACTGGCCATGCTACTTTTAATAAAAAAACGTCTATTTGCCATCTGAAGGATGATTTAAGTGTTTTATAAAGAAAGCTAATATTAGGGTTATAGCTTTTAATTAAAACAGTATTTATGTTATGATTAAGTTAATTAATACATAAATATAACACTAAAAAATATCAGTTTTTAAAGTCCGGCGTTACAGCCAACCATTTAAAATGCCCTTTTTAATCATTTCACTAGATGAGGTGCATTTTAATTTTTCTAACATATTTCTTCTGTGGGTATTAATGGTGTGTTGACTAAGAAATAGTTCGCTAGCTATTTGTTTACTACTTAATCCATCGGCAATGAGCCTCAACACTCTTTTTTCGGCTTTAGAAATTAATTCGTCATCATTAATGGGTAAACTGATGGCTACATTGATATCAATTCTTTTGATATTTTGAATATCGGAGCTATCTATAATGTAATGGAGTACATTTTTATCTTTTTTTAATAAACTGATGTCTGTGAAGATGTTTAAGAAATAAATAGGCTCCATATCGTCGTTAAATAAGATAGGAATGCTTTGGCTCATGCATTGAAATCTTTTCCCATCTTTTGTTTTAAAATCGAACGTATAGTTTGCTTTAATGTATTTTCGATCTTCGGCTGGTCGACTAAAAAGATATTCGAAATATTTAACTCCGCCCTTTGTGATTTTTAGCAGTTCCCAAATTGAATAGGCTTTTATAGTGCTATAATATCCTTTTCCTTCAAAATCTGAAGGTTGATAACCTGTTAAACTTTCTACCCCGCCCCCTACTTTAACAATGGTATGATTAACGCTATCAGCTAAAACGTAAAAAAAATTATCAATACAATGGTATAGTTTTAGGTGTTCATCTAAATCGAAAGTGGTTTTAGCTAAAATTGTAGATTTTTTACCAATTACCCGATTAGTAAAGTATGTAAATTGATGCCAGTAAGTTAATAACTCTTTGTATTGCTTTATTTCCATGCTTTAAATCGTACCGTTTTATGGGTATATCTTACGGATAAATTTAAGATAAATTCAGCAGAAAAAAGACAGACTTTAACCTTGAATAGTTTGTGGTTAAAGTCTGTAGTATTTTAAGAAAGCTTACTTAATCTCTTGCACATTATCTGCTAAATTTCCATCCAATAGATAAGCATAAGGATCTATTGCAACTGTTTTTGGTTTTTGATTTGTCACAATAGTAAGTTTGGTTTCTAATTGATTGAAGCGATGTTTTTTTAGGTAGAAAGGTTTGGTGTTTCTATCCCACTCTATTTCTGGTTTACTAAAAAAGGCAAGATCTACATCCATATCTGGTGGAAGCAATTTATCTACCCCTTGTTTATTTTTGCCAATACTTACTTGTAAATCGATGCTAAACTTTCCATTATTTAGTGCCTTGCAGGATAAGACTTTAATCTTCATCTGATAGTTTATCACTTGATTAAAGCTATCGTCTATAAACTTTTTTTGATTTGCTGGTGCAAGTTGATATAATGCTCCGATTAAATCTTTGGTTTTAGCTCTTTGATTTGGATTTGCATGTTTTGCTATTAAATCACTCAGCGTTTGGTTGACTGCTTTTTCTCCTAAAATTTCTTTTGTAGCATACATTACTAAGCCTCCTTTTTGGTAATGAACTTGGTTTTGCCCCATCGTTTGTGCTAATGGAGCCTCTGGTACATTTGGATTATGGTATACGAAATAAATATTATTATCATCTCTTAAATAGTTGCTGAGGTACATTTTACCGTAATTCTTTTCTAAAAGTATGGCTTCTGTGTATTTAGCTAGCGATTCTGTGAGCATGGCATAACCTTTACCATATGCAGGGCTTAATATGTTTGCCCACCATTGATGCGCAACTTCATGGGCGGTAATGGCATAACTCTGATCTACTTTATTTTTATCACTGAAATCGGTTAGAAAGTTTAATCTTTCTGCGTTAAAAATAAGACCAGGATAAGCCGTTGCAGCTCCTTTATATTGAGGGATTTCGGCAAGGGTAAACTGTTTTAATGGATAGGGACTAAAATTTGCATTTCCATAATCTAACGCATCTTTTATTGCGCTAAACATGGTTTTCACATTGTATTCGTGTCCTAATTGATAATATACACTTAACTCTAAACCTTTATAGTTCTCCTTTTTGATTTGATAGTTTGCAGAACTCAATGCAAACATGAAATTAATAGGCGCTGTTGTTTTATAGTTAAAATAGCGACGATTATTGGCTAACCACGATTTTTGTAACGTACCCACAGTAACTACCTGTTGGTTTGGTGCGGTAGAAATAGTAGTTTCTAAATCTATTAAATGATATAGGCTATCGTAAGAATTTGAAATACTGTAAGGCGGTAATCCTGCATTTTTTCTTAGTCTGTTGTCGTCTATTTCTATACTTTCATTATACCCAAATTGAGGAACAAATTTTTCTAGTTCGATGTAACTTCCGTTTGAAACCACTGTGTTTTCAGGATCAAAAGGCACGAAACCAGATCGTATTACTTCCAATGAGAAATCCATATTTAGTTCTGCACCTGGTTGTAATGGCGTTTTTAAATCTATAAACTGTTGATTAAATGCTGCATCTACTTCATGTTTCGTAGCATTTGGCACAGAGATTTCGAAATGATTTACGGTTTGTCTTACATAAACCAACAGTTTAGTAATGCGCTGGTTGGTTTCATTTTTTAAACGATAACTTCCTTTTACGGTGTATTTGCCTTCATCCGTAAATAAATCTACTTGTGTTTTAATTGCTTTTATAGTTGGCTGTGGTAGTTTAGCAAACGGTTTATATTTTTTCTCGTAGTTAATATTCCAGTTTAGCTGTGCTTGTTTGTTTTTATATTTCCCTACAATATTGGTTTGCTGATAAATAAACGCACCACAAGAAATCCAAATTAGTGTTGCAGTTATTACGATAAATTTTGCTTTATAGATGGATTTTGGAATAGATTTCAAACGTTCTAAAAACGTCAGCTGGATGCTGCTTTGCCACATACCAATGGTTAAAACTGAAAGAATACCTGCAAAGCCAAGCCAATATAACATGTACCAATTAAATGCTTTGGCATAATGTCCAAAACCGTTGAAATAAGAGAATTGAAGGTCGGGTACGGTTGCAAATCTTAACAAGAAATGTTCTATCCCTAATCTTGATGCAAAGACAACCGCAAACACAACTACCATGCTTAGCATCATTCCTAAATATTTGTTTGCTGTTAGATTTTGGATGAAAACAATAAGAATGATAAACAAGAATAGCGGAAATGCGCTGTAATAATATAGAGAAAGGTACTTAGGTAATTCGATGTCGAAATAGCCATTAAATAGTTGTAAAGCAATGCCAATTGCAATATTAGCTGTAACTAACACCATAACCAATACGCCTAGTGTTAAACATTTTGCTGCCCATAAAATCGAATTTTTAACTGGCGTACTATAAATTAAGGACTGGATATTCGTTGTTCTTTCTCTTGCAATTAATTCGGCTGCATAAAAAATAAGTAACACTAGGCTGAATTTCATCGACCTCATTTCTTCTATTATTGCACCAGTTGTTGGGTAAAACTTAATTCCGTAAGGACCATAAAGAATGGAATCTTTTAATTCTACCGAGAAAATAAATATCCATAACAAAAGCATCACCATAAAAGGAATATGTTTAAATAAGGAAACTACTTCTAATTTAAACTGCGATTTGAAAGTGGAAAGGTTATAGTTAAATCCGGTAGGGGAAACGTTGAAATGTTTAAACGGAATTAGTTTAATCTGTTTCTGCGCTTTATCTTTTTGTTTGGATTGACTTTGGTTTTGCAACCTGAAATTAAAAAACCGATAACTTATGGTAATTACTAACGCACTAAAAAACAGCCAAAGCAAACGATTAGCTAAAAACACTTCCTTTACTGGAAATAACTGCTGATTTCGCTGTACATCAGACCAGCTACGTGTATCGCTAAAGAAAGAAGCTAAACCAAATGGATCTATCAAAAACGGTAAAATATCAGGGGTTCCAGCTCTTGGTGTTGAGGTTGCCAATAATGGCGAGTTGCCTAAAATAGACGCTGCCATATATAAAATGTATAGCAATACGCCTGCTGCATAAATTGCTCGAACATTTTTTGTTAAAATGGCTGTACAAAAAATTAAGCTTGTGGCAAACAACACATTTGGAAAGCCGAAAACTAATAATGGTTGTAGGTAATTAAGAATGTTAAATGTGCCTAAACTTTCAGCATCAGCAAAAAACCCACCTATATAGATTCCCAAAGCAGTTAGTACAAGTAGCGAAAATACGGCAGTTAATAAACCTAAAAATCTAACCAGAAAATAAGGGAAGCGCTTAACGGAAGTTGTAAATATTACAGATTCCATTTTATAAATATTATCTCTTAATACTACGTTTGCACTAAATAAGGTACCTGCAAATATGGAGAATAAAGAAAATAACGCAACAATATTAGTAATTACATACGGTGAGTTTTTATGCACTTCACTCCCACCAAAACCCCCATTAACCGCAGAAAAACAACCTAACACAAAAAACAAAAGTGCAGCGATGATAAAAGAAATCTGACTAAAATGATATTTCAGTTCAAATTTTAACATGGACTTTAACATGCTACTCCCTCCTTAGTTTGAACACCAAATAAAGCAGCAAAATAAACTTCTTCTAATCCTGGATAAAACGGTTCGAAACCTATACTTGGACAATTATCTGCCAACACATACAATTGTATTTTGCCAGCAATTATTCGTGTAGAAATTACATTGTATGCTAATGTATATTCGCTTAAGGTCGATTTTTCTATTTCTTTATGCCAAACCTGACCTTTTAATTTTGAAGTTAAATCTGCCGGTTTACCTTTTAAAATGAGCTTGCCATTTGCTAAAACCGCCATTTCTGGACAAAGGTCATTTACATCTTCCACAATGTGTGTAGAAAGCATAACTACTTTTTGCTCGCCAATTTCGTTTAACAAATCATGAAAACGGTTACGCTCTAGCGGATCTAAACCAGCCGTTGGTTCATCAACAATAATTAATTGCGGATTACCCAATAAAGCCTGTGCAATACCAAATCGTTGGCGCATACCACCAGAAAAAGTACTTACAGATCGTTTTCTTACATCATACAAATTTGTTTGTTGCAACAAAGCCATTACTTGCTCTTTTCGCTCGTTTTTATTCTGCAATCCTTTTAAAATTGCCATGTGATTGAGTAATTCTGTTGCAGATATTTTGGGATATACACCAAAATCTTGTGGCAAATAACCAAGCTGTGTACGCATTTGTTGAGGATTTTCAAGCACATCGTTTCCATCAAAAAATATTTTTCCAGTATCTGGTAATTGTAAAGTCGCCAAGGTGCGCATTAACGATGATTTACCCGCTCCGTTAGGTCCAAGTAAACCAAACATCCCGTTAGAAATATTTAATGACACATCATCTAGTGCTTTTACACCATTCGTATAGCTTTTGCTAAGGTTTTGTATAGTAAGTCTTGCCATGTTATTTTGAATAAGATGGTTGCAAATTAGCAGACAGACTTGCACTAAATAAATATATGTGATGAACGAAAGGAAAATGATGATGAACGTTGTTTACATGAGTTAGATGAGTACAATTCCTATAAAAAATTCTTTCGTCATGAATAAACTACCTTTCATCACTTAAATTTTATCCGTTAATATATTTGTCGTTCTTTTATTATTTTAACACCATGAATAGATCCTTTAGCTTATCTAATTTCCTACTTAAACATGCAGAGTTTTTGGCTTTTGTTGGTTTATGGCTATGGATAGGAATTTTTCAGGTTCAAGAAAAAGATGCTGAGAGCTGGAAACCATTTTTAATGGTTTTAATAGTACTTCTCCCTACCCAATTACCAGGGTTTATTTTTTCGTGGTATAAATCAACTCTCCTAACCAATTTTACTCGCAATCAGTTTTTAACCTATTGGACGGGTTGTTTTTTAATTTGTCTACCCATTCTTACCGATGCTTGTGTTTTATTATTTCCAAATTATGACTCTTCGCTTTTTGTAGGTGCTACCCTAGCAAGCGTATCTTTAGAATTGATTTTAGTTGCCAATTATTACTACTTAAAAAAGGTACAACACATTAAATGGATTAAGAAAATAGGCCTAGAAAATGCAGTTCTCCTTAGTATTATTTTATTATCTATTGTTATTTCGGCCATGGCGGTATCAAGTATTGGCAATCCTGCTTTTGATACTAAAGGTCAATTGCTAATTGGTTTTGTGTTTACGCCAGCAAAGCTGATTACTCATTTCTGGACTTTTTTAAGTTTTACACTTCAATTTTTATTCATGTATTTATGTGGCTATGCTTTCTTTTTAGTGAATAGTAGATTGCTAGTTTCCAAAATATTAAAGCAAAAAGGATTGATTTTATACATTTTAAGTGCTTTAGCAAGTATTGCCATTCTGTACCCAATTATTGGGCAGTTATTAATTTTATTACCTATAAATCAAATTTTTGGTAGAGATATTTTTTCACTCAACCCTTTTTTATTAGAAAATGGTTTTGGCGCAATGGCGATAATTGCATTGAGTTTACCAATTGTATTAGCGATCCAATGGGGTGCACAAAACACGCACATCCTCTCTTTACAAAAAGAAAAATCACAAACGGAATTAGATTTATTGAAGCAACAATTAAACCCACATTTCTTTTTTAATACCTTAAATAATTTGTACGCACTGAGTTTGCAGAAATCTGAGAAAACCTCAGAAAGCATTTTGCGATTATCAGAATTAATGCGTTACACCATTTATAAAGGGCAAGAAGAAAAAGTTACAATCACTCAAGAAATTAACTATTTAGAAGATTACATAGAGTTACAGCAAATTCGCTTAAAGAAACCTTTACAGTTAAATTTCGAAAAGCATAGTATCGATGAAAATGTACAGATTGCCCCTTTATTGCTTATTGTTTTGCTAGAAAACGCATTTAAACATGGTATTGAACCTGCCGAAGAAACCGCTTTTTTAAATTTATCGCTAACCTGCACAGCGCAAGAACTTACCTTTAGTTGTGAAAATTCTATCGAACTAGATAAAGCTGAGAAAAAGCCGGGTATCGGACTTACTAATTTGAAAAAACGCTTAGAATTACTGTACCCAAATGCTTACACATTGGATATCACTTCAAATAATGTTATTTTTAAAGCAGACCTACACTTAAAATTATCATGAGTTTACGCTGTTTAATTATAGATGACGAACCTTTAGCTCATGAGGTAATTTTAGAATACAGCAAGGATATTCCCTTTTTAGAGATTTGCGGACAATGTTATCGTGCAACCGAAGCCTTTGAGTTTTTAAGCAACACCGAAATCGACCTGATATTTCTAGATATTAGAATGCCCAAGCTAAATGGCTTAGATTTTTTGAGAACTCTACAACGTAAACCTTTGGTAATTATCACTTCGGCTTATGAAGAATATGCCTTAGAAAGTTTCGATTTAGCGGTGTGCGATTATCTCTTAAAACCTTTTCGATTTGATCGATTTTTAAAAGCTGTTAATCGAGCTTTAGAAAGCTATAATTTAAAAAATCAGTCTGTTAAACCTAGCAGCTCTTTACCATCTCTTATTAGTGATGACGAGCAGATTTCTATTAAATCGGATAAAAAACATGTATTGATTAAGCTAAGTGACATCTATTATTTAGAGAGTTTAGGCAATTATGTAAAGGTTTGGACTGATTTGAATTTCTTATTAACGCCAAGAACTTTGAGCAGTTTTGAAGAACAATTACCATCTGAATTTTTCATCCGCATTCATAAATCTTTCATCCTCAATAAAAAATTTGTTCATTATATGGAAGGAAACACCATTTACTTAAAGAACAATCAACAAATCCCTATCGGGAAAAACTATAAACCAATAATTAAGCAAAGCTTGATATAGAAAATTAGTTAGTTTTTAACCAACCCGTAATACTCATTCTCGGTTCATGAGTTACTAAAACTTCATGTGCTAATTCATTGCTCTTAAAAAAGACAGATTTTCCATTTATGGGCGATATATTTTGCAAATTATTTAAATGATGGATACACAATTCGCCACCATCGCTTTTTTGCCAATCAACATTTAAATACATCACCATAGAGTAAGCCCTACTTCCATTTTGCTGAAATTGGTCGATGTGTTTTTTATAGAAACTTCCTTTTTCGTATAAGGTATAATGAAATTCGTAGCCTGTAATACCAGTGTAACACGTTCTATTTAGATAAATTACAAAGTCATCCATCAAATCAAAAAAATCGTTTTCGTGTTTATTATTATGCTTACGGTCTAGCCAATAAATCACATCACTTCGCACTAATTTATTATGAACAGTAATAGTTTCATTCCCAATGCCTGCAGCAACCATTGATTTTTCGTTGTATAAACCAATTAAATTACTTTTCAACTGTGCAGCAAGCGCTACACTTAAAAAATTGTTGGCTATGCCTACTTTACTTTCAATAAAACTATCGATTAGGGTATTAAAGATTTTTTCCAATAAAATGGATTTATTCGACAAATCGCCGATCCGTAAGGTAGTCTTAATAAACGGTTAAGTAGGATATAAAAAAAACCCGTATTGCTACAAACCTCTTTATTTCGGTAGGTAAAGACACCAAGCTAAAGAATTATACAACTGTAAAAAGTAATTTTACAACTGTAAAAAAGAATTATACAACTGTAAAAAGAAATTTTACAACTGTAAAAAGGAATCATACAACTGTAAAAAGTAATTATACAACTGTAAAAAAGAAATTTACAACTGTAAAAAAGAAATTTACAACTGTAAAAAGTAATTATACAACTGTAAAAAAGAATTATACAGCTGTCAAAAGGAATTATACAGCCACATGACCACCTTGCAACCTCACCCAAACCACAACCATTCCGAAGAACGAGGACCGGCCTTGTAGCATCCCGAAGGAGAAAGCAATTAAACCGAATGGCTTTTCGCCATGAGCTCAAACAAACAACTAAAAAAATAAACCAACTTGTTTAAACTTGTGCAAACACTTTCAAAAACCACAACCCAAAACAATGAGCCAGTTCGATCCTTCATCGAACCTGCTGCTTGTTGCCAAAAAAGTTTTGATCGCTTAATCCGAGAGATGATATGCAGCCTTGATTTTTGTTAAACTTTTTATCAAGAAAAAGTTTAGAGCCACTCGGCGGCAGTGAGCCGAAAACAAAAAAGATTGCTTCGTCGTTTCTCTTCTCGCAATGATGATAGCCATAACGGCGACGAGCCGAGGAAAGCCCGAGCGGTGAAAAAAGAGAGATCCTTCGCTGCGCTCTGGATGACAAAATAAAAGAACTAAGTCCTAAAGCAGAGGTACTGGGGTGAGGACACAAAAAAGGTCCGTATCACTACGAACCTCTTCAGAAAACAAATCAAAATGAAAAATCTTTATTTCCAACCGCCGCCTAAAGCACGGTATAAATTAACTACAGCTTGCAATTTTTGCAACTTATCACTAACACCACTCAATTGAGCCGCTAATAAACTTTGCTCAGACGTTAAAACGTCAGTATAATTTGTTGCTGAGCTATAACGCAATAACTCTTGCGTAAAATCAACTGCTTTAGTTAAAGAAGCAATTTGTTTTGCTCTAGTTGTTTCTTTTTCTGTTGCAGTCTGATACGCATATAAAGCATTAGAAACCTCTTGACCACTTGTTAAAAGCGTTTGCTGAAACGTATAAAATGCTTGTTGTTGTTGTGCCTGTGCAGTTGTTAAACGAGCTTTATTTTGTCCTTTTGCAAAAATAGGTTGAGTTAAACCCCCAACTAAATTATAAAACACAGAGTTGCTAAAGAAATCTTTCAATTGCAAACTAGATAAACCACCGCTCGCCGTTAACGTTAAAGCAGGATAAAAATAGGTCTTAGCTACATTTGTATTTTCAAAAGCAGTTCTAAAACCAAATTCAGCAGCTTGTACATCTGGTCGGTTTTGCAATAATTGAGCAGAAACTCCAGTTTGTAAATTGCTATACGCAGATTGGCTATCTAAATCTGAACGAAGAATACTTCCAGGTGCTCTAGCCAATAAAATGTTTAAGGCATTTTCAGTCTCTCTAATACTTCTTCTCAAATCAGGTAAAGTTACTTCTGCTGCGTATAAATTGGCTTCGCTTTGCACAACAGCAGCTCCTGTTACCTTCGCAGCATCTTTCAAAGCCTTCATGGTTTCAACATTACTGGTTCTGCTTTTTATGGTTTGCAACGTAATTGCTAACTGTTTATCTAAAGCCAATAAGTTGTAATACGTATTCGCAATATTAGCAATTAACTGCGTTTGAACTGCTCTTTTTGCAGCATCAGTTTGTAGTAAACTTGCATAAGCAGAACGTTTTGCACTACTTAATTTACCCCAAATATCAGCTTCCCAACTTGTACTCAATTGTGCTTTATACGTTTGCGTTTCGAGATTGATATTTACTCCAGCAGGAAAGTTTAACGCAGCTTTAGATTGCTTTGCATCCGTTACAGATACATCGCCTTGCAAACTCGGTAAAAAAGCCGATTTACTTTGTTGCAAAGTTGCCTGTGCAATTTTAATACGTTCAATTGCTTGTTTTAAATCTAAATTTTCATTTAAACCTTGTTGTATTAATGTTTGCAAATTAGCATCTGTAAACAAATTTTGCCAAGGTAAATTTGCAATCGTTGTGCTATCTGTTGTAGTCTGATCACGGTATAAATTCTCGGTTACAACTTTTGGGCGTTCGTATTTTTTAGTTACGCAAGCACTTAAAGTTAGTACGGCAAAGCCGATGATTAGAAGTGAATGTTTATATCTTAATTTCATGTGTTTTAGTATTAATGTTCGCGGTTATCAACTTCCGGAAATTCTAATGTTGGCTCTAAATCTGCACCTTCTATAAAAGGAGATTTATTACTTACTTTCTCTTGTAAGGTTTGGAAAATGATAAACAATGCCGGAATTACAAAAACTCCGAATAGCGTACCAATTAACATCCCTCCTACAGCTCCAGTACCAATTGATTTATTACCAGCAGCACCAACTCCTGTCGAAAGCATCAATGGCAATAAACCTAAAATAAATGCAAATGAAGTCATCAAGATCGGGCGTAAACGAGCTGTTGCACCTTCAATAGCAGCATTTACAATACTCATTCCTTTTCTTCTCCTATCCACCGCATACTCTACAATCAGAATTGCATTTTTAGCTAGCAAACCAACCAACATAATCAGTGTAATTTGGGTATAGATGTTATTATCAACTCCGAATATCTTATCGAAAATAAATACACCTGCTAATCCGATAGGTAAAGAAATTAAAACTGCCAGTGGCAAAATATAACTCTCGTACTGCGCAGCAAGCAAGAAATAAACGAAAATTACACAAAGTAAAAAGATAAAAATAGTCTGATTACCACCCGCCATTTCCTCACGGGATAAACCTGAGAATTCATATCCGTAACCTGCTGGCAAATGTAATGCAGCTTCTTCTTGCACTGCTTTTAAGGCATCACCAGAACTAAATCCTGGTTTTGGAGAACCAGTTACAGCTATAGATGTATATAAGTTGAAACGAGAAATGGCTTGTGGACCGTAAACTTTTTCCAAGTTAATAAATTCACTTACTGGAGCCATTGCACCTTTCGAATTTCGAACATAAATGCTATTTAAATTTTCTGGGTTAGCACGATATTGGGCATCTGCCTGATACATTACCCTAAATTGCTTACCAAATTTATTAAAGTTCGATGCATACACACCGCCAAAATAACCTTGCAATACACTCAAAACGTCGGTAACAGTTAAACCAGCTTGTTTAATTTTAGCCACATTCACATCAATTTGATATTGAGGGAAATTAGGATTAAACGAAGTTGATGCATACTGTATTTCTGGGCGTTTAGCTAATGCCGCTAAGAATGCATTTCCAACATCGTTAAACTTATTAATATCACCACCGGTTTTATCTTGTAATTGGAACTCGAAACCACCACTGGTACCAAAACCTTGTATGGTTGGCGGAGCGAAGAAAATTACTTTCGCACCTTTAATACCTGCAGTTTTGGCAAATAGCTCACCAATAATTGCTTTTACATCGCGTTTACGTTCATCCCATGGTTTTAAACGAGCAATTACCATCCCGTACGAACTACCCGAACCACTAATTAAACTTCTACCTACAATTCTCAATGCGCTTTGCACCTCTGGAACACCTCTTACAATGTCATCAATTTGAGTAATAATTACTTTAGTTTCTTCTTGCGAAGTTCCTGCTGGTAAAGAGATATCTGACATGATTACACCTAAATCCTCATTAGGTACAAAACCTTTTGGTGTGGTGTTCATCGTCCAGATTAAAATACCTGTAAAGGCTAAAATACCTACACCAGCAATCCATTTTTTACGAGATAAGAACGAAACTGATTTTTTATATCGATTAGTCATTAAATCGAATGACGTATTAAACCCTACATAAAAACGCTGTAAAAAGTTTTTCGGCTTATCATGATCATCTTCATGCGGTTTTAATAGCAAAGCACACAACGCCGGACTTAACGTTAATGCATTAATAGCCGATAAAATAATCGCGATAGCTAATGTTAAACCGAATTGTTTGTAAAATACACCCGATGAACCTTGGATAAAACTTACTGGAATAAATACCGCAGCCATTACCAACGTAATAGAGATAATTGCGCCTGTAATATCTTCCATTGCATCTACAGTTGCTTTTTTGGCCGATTTATACCCATGATCTAACTTGGCATGGACGGCCTCGACGACTACAATGGCATCATCTACCACAATACCAATGGCGAGCACCAATGCAAACAAGGTTAGCAAGTTGATGGTAAAACCAAAAAGACTGAGGAAGAAAAACGTACCAACAATAGCTACCGGAACAGAAATTGCAGGAATTAAAGTAGAACGGAAATCCTGAAGGAAAATAAATACCACAAGGAATACCAAAACAAATGCTTCAATTAATGTATGGAGCACTTTTTCAATTGAGGCATCTAAGAAATCATTTACGTTTACTAACGAATTGTAATGAATACCTTTTGGAAATGACTTTGATGCTTCTTCTAATGTTTTCATCGAATTTTCGATTACTTCTTTTGCATTAGAACCTGCAGTTTGATTAATCGCAATACCAATTGATGCATTTCCGTTATATTTCGATGTACTTGCATAACTTAAAGCACCTAACTCTATGCGAGCAACATCTTTTAAACGAAGTACTTGTCCATTCGCATCAGCTTTAATAATGATATTGCTAAAATCTTGCTCCGTTTTAAGTCTACCAGTATATTTTAAAGTGTATTGAAAAGATTGATTTCCTTGTTCACCAAACTGACCTGGTGCAGCTTCTACGTTTTGCTCTGCCAAGGCTGCGTTTACATCACTAGGAACTAAACCATAGGTTGCCATTACATCTGGCTTAAGCCAAATACGCATACTATAATCCATTTGTCCAAATGAACTTGCATCACCAACACCTGTTATCCTTTTAATTTGTGGGATGATGTTAATGTTAGCATAGTTTTGCAAAAACTTCTGATCGTATTCAGGGTTATCGCTATTGATAACGAAAATCAACACGTTACTTGCTTGTCTTTTTGCAGTAACTACACCCGAACGCGTAACCTCTGCAGGTAATAAACTACTTGCTCTGGCAACTCTATTTTGTACGTTTACCGCAGCTAAATCTGGGTTGGTACCTAATTTAAAGTTTACTGTAATGGTAGCAGTACCATCATTACTAGCACTAGAGGTCATGTAGGTCATGTTCTCTACACCATTAATTTGCTCTTCCAGTGGGATAACCACACTGCTCATCACCACATCAGCATTTGCACCTTGGTAAGATGCAGAAACCTGTACTGTTGGTGGCGCAATTTCGGGATACTGTGAAACGGGTAAGGTAATGAGCCCCAGTATACCGAGTATTACGATGATAATTGATATTACAGTTGATAAAACTGGTCTATCTATAAATTTCTTAAACATAAGTTTGATTTACAATTTTAGAATTATCCCAAAGGGATGCCTTTTGGCACGATTGAGATCGACTATTTTTTAATTTCAGCATACACTGAATCCGTATTTAACTCTTGAGGTTTAATCTTAGTTCCATCTCTTAACGATTGGAAACCTTCTAAAACAACTTTATCTCCTGCTTTTAATCCTTTAGTTACGACATAAAATTTGCCTTTTGTAACTTGCATCACTTCTACCGGAGTAGAAATTACTTTAGCCGAATCTCCTAAAATGTAAACAAATTTCTTTCCTTGTAAGTCTGTTGTAGATTTTTGAGGGATTAAAATCACATCGTTAACATGCTGCGGAATACGTACAGAAGCACTTGCACCATTTTTTAATAGGGCTATTGGATTTGGAAACGTAGCTCTTAAGCTTACTGCACCTGTACCGGTATTAATTTGGCTATTAATCGATTCGATTTTTCCATTTTGAGCATAGGTAGATCCATCGGCTAAAACTAAACCAACTGGTGGAATATTTTTCATTTGCTCACTCAGCGTTTTACCTTTATATAGGTTAGAAAAATCAAGCAGTTGCTTTTCGTTTAAAGAAAAATAAGCGTATACTTTATTGGTATTTGAAACCGTAGTTAAGGGTTGTGCACTTGTTCCACTCACCAAACTTCCTGTTTTAAATGGAATAGCACCTACAACACCATCAACTGGACTAGTAATTCTGGTATAACCTAAATTTACATTTGCATTTACCAACGCTGCTTTAGCTTGTGATAACATTGCCCTTTTACTTTGTAAAGTTAATTGCGCCGATTCTAGTTCATATTTACTAATGATATCTTTATCTACCAATGGTTTTGTCTTATTCACTTGCAATTGAGCCGCATTTACATCAGCTTCTGCACTACTAATAGCAGCTCTTGCAGTTCTAACTTGCTGCTCGTATTGTGGAGCATTAATTAAAAACAACAGCTGTCCTCTTTTTACCAAAGCACCTTCATCAACATAAATTTTTTCTATAAAGCCATCAACTTTTGGTCTTATATCAACATTCTCAATTCCCTCAATTGTTGCAGGGTAATCAGAATCTAAGGTAGTGGATTGTGTATTTACAGTAAATATTGGATATGCTTGGGGTTGACCAGCGGCGGCGGCTAAAGCTGCTGCCTTCTCGTCCTTGCCACCGCAAGAAGCAAGTATAGCTCCTAAAAATAAAATAATTGATAATCGAATTGTTGTTTTCATGTTAATATGGGGGTTGCTTTTGTGTATCTATTTTAATTATTGATAAATCATTTCGAAAATTAACTGCTTACGCTCTTTCATTAACTTTAAATACTCAGCGTCGTTAATGTTATAAAGTGATTTATTTAAGCAGTTGGTAATAAGCGGATAAGCCATTAACGCAAATAGATTCATTAAAAACTGACGGGGATCCATCTTTTTAATTTTTCCTTTTTCCATTTCAGCGTTAATTTCTTTTAAGAATTGTCTGATTTTATTTTTCTTTTCTTCAGGAACGATCTTTTCTGTGCGGTTAAATTCCATAACCACATACATTTCACGATATGGAAATTGCATCGCTTGCTCCATAAAGATATTAATCATTTGTTGTATTTTATCTTTAAATTCTAGCTCGGCTGTGAAAATAGAATCCATTATTGCAGACATTTCTGCCCTAGCTTCTAGCACAACTTGCTCAAATAAAATATCCCGCGAACGGAAATAATAATTGAGTAAAGTTCTATTTACACCCGCAGCATCTGCAATATCTTGCGTTGTTGCATGTAATTTCCCTTCTGAAAAAAAGATTCGCTTTGCGGTATCCTTAATTAATTGTTCAGTTCCTGTATCTCTCGTCGCCATTTACAATTATGTTTAACATTTTTGTTAAACACAAAAGTATATACAATATTTAAGCCAGCTTGCTTTCTATCAAAAATGTAGCTGATTTATGACAGTGAATTGATAATACAGAAAAATTTAAGGAGATGTGATTTGGTAAATCTGCCCTTTGTTTCCAGTGAGGAGAATTAATTTACCATTTTTAGCTTTTTGTATCGCGTTAAAATTTAGTGTTGAGATATTTGTCCAGTTTTTTCCACCATCGGTTGATACATCTGTACCAGAAGAACCCGTTGCAAAACACAGTTGATCTGTAATATATTCTACTGCAGAGCGATAACCGCTTACAGGTTTTTGTGGTTTCGACCACGTTTTACCACCATTAGTAGTTAATAGCACGTTATTAGTGCTTTCTTTATCTTTTAAATAATTACCACCTACAACTATTCCTTTTTTCGCATCATAAAATGCGATAGAGAATGGCCCTGTACTACTTTCACCCTGTAATATTGGGCAATCGTACACTTTCCATCTATGACCATAATTACTCGAATAATATATTTTAGAGGCTGAACCTCCACTTGCAACCCAAACTTTTCCATCTGCCCCAGTTCTTATGGTTGTTCCACTTGCTGCAAAACCTGCTTCACCAATTTTTAACTCTTTTTTTAAGTTTGCTGAAATATCTTGCCATGTTAAACCACCATCGGTAGTTTTTAAGAGTTGCATTTTGTTTTTTATTGGGTCACCGAAAATAATCCCTTGTTGTTCATCCCAAAAACCCATCCCATCTAAAAATATAGCCGAATCTGTATTCTTGTAAACTTCTCTCCAACTCTTCCCTCCATCAATAGTAGAAAGAATATAGGCTGGCGAACCTGCGTTTACCACAATTGCTTTTAACTGATCAAATGCCTCAATATCTCTAAAATCTAGTTTTTCATATCCCTTTGGCTGAGTCCATTCCCAAGTTTTACCACCATCTAAACTTTTACCAACCTGTCCGTTACTACCGCTTACCCAAGCAATAGAATCAGATACAATTGATAAACCACGCATACTTGTATTTTTACCAGATGTTAATGGTTTTAAAGTATAACTTTGGGCATAGCCGATGGTGGAGAAAAGCAAAAGGAACCAGAACATGTTTTTCATAATAGGACGTTTTTTTGATGTAAACAGATGAAAATAAGAAAAGTTTATGGAAAGGTAACTATTCAAGCATCTTGTTCTTATAACTATTTTACTATTTACAACAATCAACTTATGAAAACCAAATCCCTATTTTTAGCTTCAGTATTTATAATTAGTCTGTTCATTTTCAGTTGCCAAGAAGAAAAGCCAAAAGAAAAAGAAGTAATGGACAAGAAAAAAACGGTTTGTTACCAATCAATTTCAGGAAAAGATACAGCATGGTTTTCTATCGATACTTCTAAAAAAATTATTAATGGATTGTTGACTTTTAGTTATACCGATAAAAAGGAAAGATATGAGGGGCAGTTCAAAGGCGAGATGTATGGCGATACGCTAAGAGGTCACTATGATTTTAAAATTAACAAGGCCGAAAGATGGAATCGTAATCCAGTTGCTTTTTTAAAAAAGGATGGTAAATTGACTATGGGTATTGGTCAGTTTATGCTAATTATGGGTTCTGCTCACTTCGATAATAAGGTACCTATTGACTATGGTAAAGGAAGATTTATTTTTGAGGAAACAATGTGCAATAATTAACAAAAGTTTAGATTTTGATTAGCGTTTATTTTACTCTTTTCCAACTTTCAGACCTACCAATTAGCGAAATACCAATATACCCTCTGATATTTAACTCTCCGTTTTCTTTAATTGATAAATTACAACTATAGGTTTTACCAGTTTTAGGATCATAAATTGTTCCATCAGTCCATTTTCCATCCTCAAAAGCAAAATTCTTTAAAATCTCTAGTCCCATCACTGGTCTCGATCTTAAATTTGCATTTGGGTTTTTAATATCCATTTTTGGCTTACCCTTATCATCATTTGGATCTTTAATCCAAACTAGTTTACCACTATATTTATCTGCTTTTTTGTATATCTCTACCTGACCTTCGCCTGAAGGATTAAGCCATTTCCCTAAAATATCATCTTTCTTTTGCGCAAAAACAGAGAGTGTGCAAATAGCAAATACGAACAGTAGTGATAGTTTTTTAGACATAGGAATAGATTTAACTGTTCATAAAGTTAATGAATAGGATTTGAAAATAAAATTACTGCTAATTCTGTATGAGAAAAATGATTTTCTAAGGAGATTATTTTTCAGAGAAGTCAGAAAGGTTTGGATTTTGCACAACCGAAAAATGAGTGTCAAAATTTATCGCAGATTGAAAATCATCAGGTAAAACTTCTGCATAAAATCCTCTTTCTGCTAAAAAATTGATAATTGCTTCGGCATCTACTATTCCGTTTGAGTATTCAACCCGAAGAATAGAATCACAATCTTCTAAATCGAAATTTGCTAGATAGTGGTCAAAGGTTTTATGCAGTTGATCAATCAGCCATTTGGCGTCATCACAATTTGTTACGTCTGTTTTAAAAACTTCAATCATGATATTTTATATTAACCTGTCGGTAACCTTTTCTACTATTTAGACTACCGGCAGGTAAAATGTTACCATCTTTTTAAGGTTTTCTTTGAGGAAACTTATTGAATAGGTTTCGCCATTAATAAGCCAGCATAGTTTTTACGATACGCATAAGCTAAAAATAGGTTTGCAGCTATTAAAAATAGAGCGCTCGGTAAATTCTTAGGTTCATCAAGAAACGCATGAAAAAATAAGATATTTACGGTAATTGGAAACAAGACTACAGTTGCCAATGGTGCCCAAAAATTAACAATCAGTAAAATGCCACAAATCAATTCTATCACTTTTAATAAAGTCATAAAATAATTACCAGACATCAATCCAGTCATAAAAGCTGTTGCGCCAGGTGTCATTGGTGGTTGCTCCATCGGAATTTTAAAAAGGACAACAACGGCAGCAAACACAAACATTAAGCCTAGCAGGCTTCTAACAATGATAATTGCAATTTTCATATTATTTAGTTTAGGTTAAGTTTAGTACAAGATAATCCATTTTTAAAAAAATACCTCGAAATTTTTAATTTGAATTACATGTATTTCATCGCATCGTAATTTAGCAACCTACGCCATAGCGCAATCTGACCAATGCAATTTGCTTCGCGATAAATGTTAAAAGAAACCATCTCAAACATCGGAAAACTCATACCTGGAAACTCTAACATTTTATCCAGTTGTTCCTCTGTAACCTGCATAAGCTTCTCTCTTAAAATTGGAGAGATTTTTTCCCAATCTTTTTTTAAAATCAGCTAATGCTGGATAAGTTTCATTATCTTGAATACCTTTGTGGTCTGCAAAAAGTTCGTGAGCTGTTTGCTTAAGATCTAGCCCTAATAAATTAGCTAATTCGTACCTTCCTTCTACTAAACTTCCACTAATCCAAGCTATATGGTTAGCTTTTGTATCTAAACGCTGATGAGCATCTTTATCAGAAATGCCGTCAATTGCGTTACCAAAATAGGTGGTATGCATATCATACAATACGATGAGAGCGAACATGCGATTGCTTACTGGTTTGATTTCCATTTTTAAATTGATTTAAGGTTATACTAAGATATAACAACTTAAATTTAAAAATGGTTGGCGAAAAAGTCAACATTAGGGGGTGTTTAAGACAAGATTATTATTTCTCATGTTTACTCTAAACTCGTCATTCCCGTGAAAACGGGAATCCTAATGCATAAAAAAGCCTCTTATTGCATTAGGATTCCCAATCAAGTTGGGAATGACGTGTTTTCACGGGAATGATGAACAAGATTAGGACAAGTGTAGCTAACCCACTCGTCTCTTCGAGCGCAGCCGAGAAATCTTTAAATTATATAGAAAGATTTCTCCATTTCGCTGCGCTCCAGTCGAAAGGACGAGCAAGATTGGGATTCAAGTTTATCCTTTATTTAGAAAAACTAATTTCTCACCTTTTTTGGTAGCTATTTTAGCAATTCCATTTACAGTTTTAACCTGTTTTCCTGATAAGGTAAAATTCCCTTTAGGCAATTTTATATTTAATTCTCCGCCTTGTTCGGCTAAAACGGTTATGCTATCGGCTTTGCCATTTTTATAATTTGCACTAATTAAAAATGCGCCTTCTGTTCGTAAATCTTTAAAAGAGCAATCTTTCCAAGTAGTTGGTATTGCTGGAAAAACTTCGATATAACCATTTCTGCTTTGCAGTAATAATTCATTTACACCTTGGGCAAAAGCAAAATTTCCTTCTAATGTAAACGGACGATAGGTAAAACCAGAGTATTGTCCACCTTTTTGATCTCCGTTTAAGTGAAAACTATTTGGCGAACAGAAATTTGAAGCAAAGATTTGCAATTGTTTAAGCGCTTTATCTGCTTGGTAGGCTCTTGCGTATAATGATGCCATCCAGCTAAAAGAATAACCGCACCAACCACGAGTTCCTTTCGCTTCTAATTGTTTATATGAATTATCGATACGAGTTTTATCTTCTGGCTTGTTATAATCTAGCAATGCCAAAGGATAAATGGCCATATATTGCGACATGTGACGATGAGAAGCATTTAAGTTTTGACCCGGTGCAATTGTAAATCCTGTTTCGTTTACTTCATAATCTGGCAATTGATTAGCGATAGTTTGCCAGTGCTCTGCTCCTTTTTTATCGCCTTTGGCTAATGAAACTTCTTTTGCAGCTTTAAACAAAAACTTGGCTAAGCCTAAATCGAAATTACTCCAGTTTTTAAACCAAGCGCTTATCGCGTTATCGTTATATTCTGGACTAGAACTTAAGGGCAACATCCGCACTCCATCTTTTAAAAATGTAATGTTCTCTAAAAAGGTAGCCGATTGTGTGATGTAAGGATAAGCTTGTTCATTTAAAAACTGCTTATCCATGCTGTATTTCCATTGCCAATAAAAATGTTGTGAACACCAAGCCCCCACTGTTGGGCTCATCGAATATTGAATCCACCCTCCCATTGGCTGACCACTTAACGTAACTACACCGGGTATATTTAAACCAGCTACACCGAAATATGATTTGGTATACTTTTCACTTTCACCCTTAACTTTCCAAAGCCAATCGGTAAAGGTTTTGCCTTCTGTCAAATGGTTCGATGTATAAGTTGGCCAATAGCTTAATTGAGTATTTAAATCGTTATGAAAATCGCCTTTCCAAGGTGGTAAACTTCCATTATCAGCAGTCCAAACCGCTTGTAAAGTAATAGCTGGCGCTCCTTTTCTTGCTACCGAGCCTAATTTATATTGCTCTAAGTAATATTGCTTTTGCACCAATTCATCAGGAATGGAAATAGAAGATTTATTCCAAAAATTTGCCCACCATTTAGTATGTGTATCCCAACCTGTTGGCTCTTTAGCTGTTGCTGAAATAGGCGGAATAGCTGCAGCAGCATCTTTAGTTACCGTCCATGAACCTATAATGTGATCGTTTATTTTTTTCCATGTGATTAATACTTCATAAAAATGTCCATCTGTCATTGGTTGTCTGTAACGGATGGTATTTTGCGTTTTGGTTACATCGCCTTTGGCATAGCCCAGTTTTTGAAGACCTTCACCTGAATGACTATTATCATTAGCTATTTTTTCATTTCCAGCATAATTATGAACAATTAACTCGGGTAAAATAGCTGTGTTTTTCAGATTTTCGAAACCAAAAAAGCCTTGATTTCTGGTAGCGTGGATATAACAGTTAAATACTACGCCGTTTTCAAATTTTACCGTATTTAATGCAGTTTTTAGATTTAAAACATTTGATACTACTTTACCTAAGCTACTGATGTTAAACTCAATAGCTGCTGCTGGAATTTTAGTAGGTGTAGTTTGATGATAAGGATCATCTAACGTTTTCTGAACAATGCCGTATTCTTTTTTATCAACCTGGTTTTGTACCCATTTCCAGTTGTAGATATTCAAATCTGGTTGTGCTTTTCGCTCGTCCCATAAATCTGCTCTATCTAATGACAGGCGTAATTTATCGGCTTTGCCCCAAACTAAGGCACCTAACATGCCATTGCCCAAAGGCATAGCTTCATCCCATTTGGCAGGTAATTTATCAAAACTGAGGTTGTATTTAGTTAGGTTTTGCGCAAAGCTTATATGATAAGCAAAGCTGATGAGTAGAATGAGGGTTAGTTTTTTCATGATGAAATTCCTTTATAAAGCGTTTCGTCATTGCGAGGCACGAAGCAATCTCACAACACAATTAAGACTGTAAACCATAGCTTTAAGATTGCTTCGTGCCTCGCAATGACGAGATTAAGTTAACTAATTCTGTGGAGGAAAGTTATATGGCTTCCATTGTGGGTAAACTGATAATTCTTTAGTAGTTGCATCGCTAATACCAACTCCCCAAGTATTCCAAAATGGCGCTAAGTTTCTTTTCACAATATTCGAATATGTTTTAACCCACAAATCTCGTTTTTGTTGATCGTTTAATCTGCCAATAGTAGCTCCCATTTTTTGGTAAGCGATAAAGAACGATTTAAAGCTTTCCCATCCAAAACCTTCTTGCATTTGACGGAACATAATTAAACCTAAGAAAGGATCACTTTTCCATTTATCATAACTCGGACCTTCTGCGAAATACTTTTTCATTTGTTTTTGTGTATTGGCATTAGAAATAGCCGAGTGCGCATTATCTCTTCCTCCAATCAATCTATCGAACATGTATAATGAGAAAAAGTTATTACTTACCTCTGTTGTACCACCAAAAACCCAATTTAGGTTTTGCATATTATGACCAATTTCGTGGAAGAAACCCCAATTAGCTCCACCTCCACTTGGCTTCATTAATAAAGATGGATCAGCCATAATTTCTGTAGATAATAGGTGTTTGCTTGGTGAATGATGGATCATAATTGGGTAGCCACTGTGCATATAACCACCGCCAATTTGCTCATCTGGAACTAAACGTTGCGCTCTGTAAAATGGCAAAGGCATTTGCGCCAATTCCATTTCTCCCCCAACAATTAAGTCCCAAAGCTTCATTACTTCATCAGGGTTTTTAATAGTTTGTAAAACGCTATCCGGCAAAGTAAGAATTACATTTTCAGTAGCCATTTCGCCCCAAGGTGCTTTATTGTTTTTTAATTGAGTTTGCCAATCGCTTTGCGAAGTTTTACCCAGTATAAAAAGAGGTGCAGTTACCGCATGGCTGATTTTAAAATCAATATTTCTACTTTCCCCTTTTGGTTTAATATCAATGTAAATCAATCCGCCAAATGGCGATGTTAAATAGTTTTTACCAATTACTAATTTCTGTTTTTTGGTGATGATAGGCATACGACGCCAATCTTCTTTTCCTGCAACCCAATAATTTAACCTGTCGCTATGCGCACCAATTTGAACTGATAAATCTTCAACATTAGTCCCTTTTGGCACATCAACTTCTATATATTCGCCAGCAGCAGCATACAAACCTGTACCGTACATAATATCACTATCATAACCAGAATAGCCTAAAGTAGAAACTACAGACACCAAGCTATCCACAATTTTTTGATGAGCAACAGGCACGGTTTGACTTACAAATTTGTATCCTTCTTTAACCGAACCTGGAAAATTGGCAGACGAAGGTTGTGCTTTAATGTTTTTATAATCCGTACTTTTTAAAATCTGATCACTCCATTTTGAAATTTCTTTTCTAAAAGCAGTATCGTTTTTAGAAAGCGTTTGTTGCGGGGTAATTAATACCGTTGCGGGGTCTTTTGTAGCATCTTGCGCAAA
The DNA here is from genome assembly GCF_014172375.1 of Pedobacter planticolens. GTDB lineage: Bacteria > Bacteroidota > Bacteroidia > Sphingobacteriales > Sphingobacteriaceae > Pedobacter > Pedobacter planticolens. The sequence goes on along the minus strand of NZ_WNXD01000001.1, from coordinate 622,051 downwards.
GGTGGTTAGCCCAGTCGCTACTAATGCGATAGTAAATAAGTGTTTCATTTGTGTGTTTGTGTGTGTTTAGTTATATTTTCTTCAATCTAAAAACTTTGGTTTCGTGTGCAGCTACCTGACCAGCCCATTTGTTACCTTTTCCTGTTACTTTATGTTGCCATAAATCTCTGATTTCGTATTTATCAGCTAAGCCTAAATCGGCGAAATTTATTTTTGCATTTTGTGTTGAAGCAGCTTTGTTTAAAATAGCAATGGCATAATCTCCATTAGCCAACGGACGAACAAAAATGTCCCAAACGTCATTTTTAATTTTACGTTCAGCTTGTTTTCCTAAAGCATCCTGATTTAAGGCAACCACCTCCTCATTCGTAAAAATAGTTCTTGCTTCATCATCCATTTTACGAATGTCGCAACTCGCATATAATGGCGAATTTAGCATCGAATATAAACTCATCTGACTTTGGTATTCTGCTTGTGTACAACCCTTACCGTTGTATGCAGATGATGGGCCTTTTACTCCATGTAAACCCGCTACCAACATATCTCCATCGTTCCATTTTCCTGGTCCAGAGTATTTTGCAAGTTCTGCATTTTTATCAACTACATTATAAATTCCAACTCCCCCTTTGCCTTCAGTATCATTCCATTTATCTCTAATATCGTAGGTAGTACGCCAACTTTGTCCACCAACTTCTGCACCCCAATTCCATGGCTCACGTGGACCCCATTCGCAGATACCCAATAAAATTTCTCTTCCCGATTTGCGTAGCGCTTGTGCCATTTTACCATAACGAATCTTAGCTGTTGCTACATCCTCAGGTGCATTGCAATAATCATATTTCAGGTAATCTATTCCCCAATATGCAAATGTTTTGGCATCTTGGTTTTCGAAATTAAAACTAGCCGTAAAACCTCCACAAGTAAGTGGCGCTGCATCAGAATAAATTCCCAATTTCATTCCTTTACTATGTAAATAATCTGCTAGTGATTTAATTCCAGAAGGAAATTTTTTCGCATCGGCAATGATGTTATTTTTGTTATCACGACCACCTTGCCAACAATCGTCTAAGAAGATATAGTGATAACCAGCTTTAACCATTCCGCTAGCAACCATAGCATCAGCCATTTCCTTAATGTCTTTTTCATTCGGATTTTCAGACATGATGTTCCAACTCATCCATCCCATTGGTGGTGTAGCTGCTAATTTTACTTCCTGTGCAAAGGTTGTTGTGCTTGCCAAAAGCAGAGCGATAAATAATTTAAGTTTCATTTGTGTGTGTTTTATAATCCTTTAAATAAAGTGGTTGATAAATAGATTTTGTAATCTTTAATTCGCCCGTTGGCATTATCTTGTCTAGGCAATACTTTAATACTTCCTATTTCATAGTTTTTACCTAAATCTAGTACGATTTGATGTGGTGGTTTTGGCGAACGATTTTCCCATTCTGTATGCCAAACACTGGTAAATTGCAAATCGAAAACGTTTACCGCACTACCATCATCGCCACCTATTTCTTCGCTATCGGCAAATACAACTTTCCAATTGGTTCGAGGTATTTCGTTGCCGTTTTTATCGTATATATTTATCTCGGCAATAGTTGTAAATGGCTGACCTTTTTGTTCTGAAAGTGCATCTAAAGCAAAGTATCTTCCTAAAGTTGGTTTTGCTGCTGCAGTTTGCCATTTGTTATTATTTTCAAACGTACCCTCTGCCCAAGCAGTTAACCCAATTGCATCCCATTTTTGGTTAGCATTTCTATGTTTTTCTGGTTGTGGTTCATTTACTTGATCTAATATTGGATGATCCAAGAACGTCAATGCTGGTTTCGCCGAACCATATAAATCAAACACAATCACTTCGTTAGCTCCTTTTTTCAACCAACTTTCTGGCACTAACATGGTTTGCGTTGGACCAATACTCCAAAAACGACTTAAGCAATGTCCATTTACCCACACTAAACCCTTGTTCCATTTGCTTACATCCAAATACGTGTCTTCAATGTTATTTACTATAAAAGTACCTTTGTAAAAACCTGCTTCTGGTTTTTGGTTGGCATAAGCCTGATATTTTACTGGAATAGTGACATCGCCTAAACGAATTGGGTAATTTTTCCAGTTTTTGATTTCAGTTTTTTGGTTAGCATTCACTAAAAATACACGTCCATGGATACCTTTTCTATCGTGCATATGCCCGCCGTAGTTTACACGACCTGTTGCTTCTACTAACACCGAAAGTTGAGCAGTTTTCGCTCTAGCGGGGATTTCTAAACTGTATTTAGCTTTTCTTCTGTCAAGGCTTCCGATTAATTTGTTATCAATATAAATCAATGCGTAATCGTGAATTTCATCAAAAGTTAGCATTGTTTTTGCCCCTGCCGGAATAGTAGATTTATATAACACACAACCAAAATCTTGATTCAAATCTTCCATCAATATTGTTGTATCGCTTAATACAGGTTTTGGTAAATTCTGATTTAAGCTAGCAAACGATGTAAACTTTACTGGAGCTAATGTTTGAAATTTATGTTTAGCAGGAACGTTAGGTAAAGTTTCCCCTTCTTGTAAATACTGTCCAAATAATTCTCGTAATGCATAAAATTTCTCTGTCGGATTTCCTGCTTCATCAATCGGCGCATCGTAATCGTAACTACTGGTTTGTGGCAAATATGGTGGAGAATTTGCACCGCTGTATGTTCCAAAAGTTGTACCTCCATGTACCATATAAATGCTGAAAGATGCTTTTTGATCTAACATGTATTTCAATTCATTCACAATTCTTTTGGTATCGCCTTTATGGTGCGGGCGACCCCAGCTATCAAACCAACCAGGATAATATTCTCCACTCATTAATGGGCCAGTAGGCTGAATTGCTCTTAATGCTTTAAAATTTGCTTCAGGATTACTACCAAAATTTACTACGGCAAATAAACCATCTGGGTGATCTGCTTTTAACTGAGATGGCCCATCGCAATGGAACAATGGAACCGTAAATCCAGCTTCTTGCAAATCAGCTTTAATGATATTCATATAAGCTTTATCATTTCCATAACTGCCGTATTCATTTTCTACCTGAACCATTAAAATATTACCGCCTTTATTAATTTGTAATGGAGCTAGTTCTTTACCAACCGCTAGTAAGTATTTTTTACTTCGCTCTAAAAAATAAGGGTGTTGAGTACGCAATTTGATTGATTTATCTTTCAATAACCACCATGGAAAACCACCAAATTCCCACTCGGCGCAAGAATAAGGTCCAGGTCTTAAAATCACATATAAACCTTCTTCTTGTGCTATTTTACAAAAGGTTTTTGCATCAGCTTGTCCACTCCACGTAAATTGATCCTTTTGATTTTCGTGCATATTCCAAAAAAGATAGGCACAAACTGTATTTAGGCCCATTGCTTTGGCCATTTTTAAACGATCACGCCATTCTGCTTTCGGAATACGAGCAAAGTGCATTTCACCGCAGCGAATTACATAAGGTTTACCATTAAGCTCAAAATGCTCTGTACCTATAGCAAAGGTTTTTGCTTGTTGTGCTTTTACTTCGCTACCAAAAAATAGTGCAAAAGCAATGATTGCTAGTTTAAGATTCTTCATTAATTTATACTTGGTTTTACTGTTGGTTGATTTAGTATTGCATGAGCAAATTAGGAATTAATACCTTAACAAATAGCCTAATGCACTCTTTTACAACCATAAATCTTAGCACAAACGTTTGTGTAATAATTAATTTATACAAAATTTAACTAACGAAACGTGTATAGAAACTTAGCTACCTATCAAGAAAGTAGCAGTTTTATACTGCTTTCTAAATCAATAAAAACTGGCATACCTATTTTTAGGTATTTTGTTTAAAATCAATGCATAACAGCACATTTTTCAATAGATTAGATGTATGAGAAAGAAACAACTTTTTAGCATCGCATTATTTTGTCTATTTTCTTTTTTTGCAAGTGCACAATCGAAATTTGGCATGGGTATGACTTTTGATGATGGTGCCTATCAAGCCATTAACAAAAAGGCAAAATTAACCCGTAGTTTAACATCTACTCCCCCATCTGCATCGCTTAAACAATATGCTCCAATTCCCGGCAGCCAAGGCGCTTACGGAACTTGTACAGCTTGGGCTTCGGCATATTGCGGAAGAACCATTGTTGAGGCTATTAAAAATAACTGGATAGATAAAAAAGAAATTACTGCAAAAGCATTTGCTCCAGCGTTTCTATTTCGCATGCTCAGTCCAGAAGACCAGGCTTGTAAGAAGGGTACTACTGTTGCTGCAGCTTTCGAATTGATGAAAAATAAGGGCTTAATTCCTTACAGTCAATTACCTGTTGCGTGCACACCAACTTTAACACTAGCACAATACACAACTGCAGAAACAGGTAAAATAAAAGATTACATGCGTCTTTTTGATACGAACGCAGCAGATGAAATTAAAATACAATCTGTAAAAAAATCTATTTCAGAAAAAAAACCTGTGGTATTTGGTATGGTTTGTCCGACATCATTTGTAACTGCATATGGAGTTTGGAAACCAACTGAACCTGCCGATCCTAAAATTGGGGGACATGCTTTATGCGTAGTGGGTTATGATGATGCTAAAGAAGGTGGCGCTTTCGAAATTCAAAACAGTTGGGGTCCAAATTGGGGAAATGAAGGTTACATGTGGATTAAATATGCCGATTTTGCAAAATACACATGGTATGCTTTTGAATTTATAGACTTACCAGAAGTTAAGCCAGCAGTAGCTGATTTAAGTGGACAAATTAGATTGACCCTAGCTGATGGAAAAGACATGCCATCAACGTTATATACTTCTACCAGAGGGCTGAAAGTTGTCCCAGCTAAACCCGCTGCTGGACCATTAACTGTTTATCAAACTGCTGATGTTTATACTACTGGCACAAGATTTAGAATTTATATTTCTAACAATGAACCCGCTTATGTGTATGCCATTAGTACAGATTTAACTAATGAAATTACCAAAATATTCCCCTATGAAGATGGAATTAGTGCTGCTTTAACTGATAAGAAAAATGATGTTGCTATACCAGATGAAGATCACTTTATAGAATTTGACAATAAAGCTGGCAAGGACTTTTTATGTGTTTTATATAGCAAGAATGAGCTCAACATTAACGATATCATTAAAAAAATAGGCGCTCAACAAGGCACATTTAGCGAGCGTATTTTTAAGGTAATTGGTGAGAAAATCGTAAATCCAACAGATATCAGTTTCACGAAAGATAAAATCAGTTTTACTGCATTTAGCAAAGGCAAAACAATTGTACCTATGATGGTTGAATTGGAGCATAAGTAGCAAATATAAAAACGTTCATCACATGATTAAATTTTCCTTTTTTAAAATAATAGTGCTAATTGCATTGTGTTTTTTAACATCCTTATCTCTTTATGCACAAGATGAAGACCAGAAAAAAGCTGATAAAGAATTGTATTTAAAAGCACTTGAATTATCAAATAAAGGTATCAAAGCACTAAGAAATGACGACTTAATTGAAGCTGAAAAATTTTTTAACGAATCATTAAAAATATATCCTATCCCAATCGGATTTAGTACCCTTTCATTAAAAAAAATAGAAATAGGAGACATTAAAGGCGCTAATAAGGTTTGGGATAATTTAATTAATAGTTTAGCAAGTCGACCACAAATTTTGATAGAAAATTATACTAATATAGGAGGTATTGCAAAACTTTCGTATCAACCTTCTGCCGAATATATTAAATTTTTACACTTGGCGAAGGCTAAAAACAACTTTGATAAAGGAGACATTAAAATTGCGCATGAAGAAATGTTGCTATTAAAAAGGGATGGCACATTAGATCCAGTTAGTATGGCTATGCTAGGAGAAACCTCTTTGCAAGTTTCAGATTACACTATTACACAAGAAGTAATAAATGAGCTTACTAAATTCTATGTTAACAATAAGAATAAAACACTTTTGTTGGGCCAAGGCACCCAACTTACACCAATTTACCTTACAGCAAAATTAGCACTAGCCAAAGGCGATTATACAAATGCTGTTAAATTTTCAGAACAATTGAAAGAAGCAGATAGGTCTGATAAGCATATTTGGACTGTAAAGTCTAACCTCATAAATTCTGAAGCTCAATTAGGATTGGGAAATATTGAGCAATCAAAAATATATTATGAAGCAGCAATTAAAAACATAGTCTATTCAAGAAATTCGCCAGATATTGCATTTTTAGGTGGTTTAATAGCCCTTGCAGAAAAAAATTATCCAGGAGCATTAGAGCGCTTCAGTGTAAATCTTAGCTTTAAACCTGGGTCTTTTAAATATGGAACTTTATATGCTCAACAAGTAACTTATACCAAAAAAGCTGAGGCTTATTTAGGTTTAAATGACTTAGTAAATGCTAAACAGAGTTATGAAACTGCATTGCTTTACTTTCCAGATTACAGCCCAGCAATTAATGGATTAGCAAAACTTGAGGGTAATCAAGTAACTATTCGAAAAACAGATAAGACTGGTCCAGAAATTAAAATATTAGAACCAACAAATACTCGTGGATTAAAAATTGTTGCTGCAGGAAAAGATGTAATGATTAAAGGGATGGCACTAGATCCTTCTGGTTTAAAATCTGTTACTATTAATGGATTGTCTGTTTACGTAAAAGAGGTGGGTGATTTTTGGGGAACCGTGCCCTTAGCCGATGGAGTAAATAAATTTGAGATTGCGGCAACAGATCTAGCGGGAAATGTAACCAAACAAATCTTCGAAATTGAAAAAGCTTCTGCAACTGTAGCTGCAACACCAATTGCCGTAACAGAAAAACAAGGCAAAAACTATGCGGTATTTATTGCTAGTCAAAATTATGATGATGCGACAATACCATCTTTAGAAAACCCGATTGCAGATGCAATCAAGTTAAAACTCATTCTTAAAAACAATTATAATTTCTCCGAAGATAATATCTATAACTTGTTTAATCCACAACGTGATGATTTTAAAAAGAAGTTTTTAGAGCTAAAGGAAGTTTTACAGCCAGAAGATAACCTAGTTATTTTTTATGCCGGTCATGGTATTTGGGTTGATAAAGAAAAGAAAGGCTATTGGTTATTAACCGATGCTTTGAGAAATGATGTAAATACTTGGGTGCCCAACAAACAAGTGTTAGATATGATTGCAGAGCTTCCTGCTAGGCACACTTTATTAATTACCGATGCCTGTTTTTCTGGCTCTGTATTTAAATCTCGTGGTTTAGGAGCAGATGCGCCAGCAGCGATGAAAGAAATGGACAGCAAAATTACTCGTGTTGCCATCACCTCTGGTAACGACACCGAAGTACCTGATGTAAGTGTTTTTATGAAGTATCTAGTAAAAGCGTTGAGCGAAAACAAAGAGAAATACCTAACCGCACAGAAAATGTTCATTACCCAAATTATTGAGGCAGTAATGACAGAAAGCAAAACAGAACCAAGGTATGGAACATTAGAACTGGCTGGGCATGTTGGTGGGGATTTTATATTTAGCAAGAAATAAGTATAAAGAAAAAGCAACGAACAATCTATGAAGTCATTACAACATTAAAAAAACTTGGACATGAAAATAAAACTACTTCTCCTATTTACATTGTGTTTATTAACATTCTCATCTCTTTATGCACAAGATGCAGCCCAGGAAAAGGCTGATAAAGAATTGTATAGATCTGCAGAAGAAATATTAAAAAGAGTAGATAAAGCAATAAAAAATGGCGACTTAATTGAAGCTGAAAAACTATATAATCAATCGCTAAAGACTTATCCAATCACCAATGGGGCTTATAACCTCGCATTTAAAAAAATGGAAATAGGAGATATTAGAGGTGCTAATAAGCTTTTGGACAATCTAATTACCATCCTGATCAATTACCCACAAGTTTTGATTGAACATGATACTAATATAGGGCCCATGGTAAAACTTTCTTATCGTCCTTCCACTGAATATATAGAAGGTATTCGATCATTTAAAGCTAATACTAATTTTTCTAGAGGAGATATTAGGGTAGCCCAGTCCGAATATATGAAATTGATAAAAAATGGTTTCAAAGGCTCAATGAATTTAGATTCGGAAAAAGCATTATACGTTCAAACCTTACAATCGTGCTACTTTACTGATGATGTAGAAGGCTTGAAAATTTTAAAAGAAGCATGCGAAAAAGCAAAATTTGATAGAGGGATTTTTGAAACAAAAATTTATGCTTTACTGGTTGAAAAAAAATATGATGAAGTGATTGGTTTACTTACCAATACGCTAAATTCTGGTGGAGAAAATTTTATGCTCTCTAAAGGTTTAGCAAAAACATTATTACCACTCGCTTATTATGGAAAAGGTGATACAGAAAATTTAGCAAAAAGTATTGAAGATATTGGTAGAATTCAAAGTGTAGAGAACATATCATACTATAAAAGTCTATTAGCTTTGAGTCGTAAGCAATATGAAATCGCAATACCATTATTAACGGAGGCAATGAAACCGCTTACAGTACTTTGGGCAAAATATCCAAGGCCTGGAAAATTTAGACACTATACTAAAAGAGCTGAAGCTTATGTTGGGCTAAATGACTTTGCAAATGCCAAAAAAGACTATGAAGCTGCCTTGATTTTTAATCCCGATTACCAGCCCGCATTAGAGGGTTTAGCTAAACTGGAAGGCAATCAAGTTACTATTCGAAGAACAGATAAAACTGGACCAGAAATAAAGATATTAGAACCAACCAATACCCGTGGATTAAAAATTGTTGCCGCAGGAAAAGATGTAATGATTAAAGGAATGGCACCAGATCCTTCTGGTTTAAAATCTGTTACTATTAACGGATTGTCTGTTTACGTAAAAGAGGTGGGTGATTTTTGGGGAACCGTGCCCTTAGCCGAAGGGGTAAACAAATTTGAAATTGCAGCAACTGACCTTGCTGGAAATACAACTAAGCAAGTTTTCGAAATAGAAAAAGCTTCTGCAACAGTAGCTGCAACACCAATTGCTGTAACAGAAAAACAAGGCAAAAACTATGCAGTATTTATTGCTAGTCAAAATTATGATGATGCCACTATTCCATCTTTAGAAAATCCTATTGCTGATGCAATCAAGTTAAAACTCATTCTTAAAAACAATTACAATTTCATTGATGAAAACATCTACACACTATTTAATCCACAACGAACAGATTTTAAAAAGAAATTTTTAGAGCTAAAGGAAGCTTTACAACCTGAAGACAACTTAGTTATTTTTTATGCTGGTCATGGTATATGGGTAGACAAGGAAAAGAAAGGCTATTGGCTATTAACCGATGCTTTGAGAAATGACATAAATACTTGGGTGCCTAATAAAGAAGTATTGGACATGATTGCTGAATTACCCGCAAGACATACCCTACTCATTACCGATGCCTGTTTTTCTGGTTCTGTATTTAAATCTCGTGGGTTAGGTGCAGATGCGCCAGCGGCGATGAAAGAAATGGATAGCAAAATTACTCGTGTTGCCATCACCTCTGGTAATGATACCGAAGTACCAGATGTAAGTATATTTATGAAGTACTTAGTAAAAGCATTGAGCGAAAACAAAGAGAAATACCTAACTGCCCAGAAAATGTTCATTAATCAAATTATTGAGGCTGTAATGACAGAAAGCAAAACAGAACCACGCTATGGAACACTAGAATTGGCAGGGCATGTGGGCGGTGATTTTATTTTTAGTAAGAAGTAAATTCAATATGCGTCCTAAATTTAAATGGTTAATTAGTTTCTTTCATGCCTTTTTACTCTTAGCTTTTACAGCATATTGGATGGGCACAGGGTTTACTTATGGCGATGAACAACTAGTAATCAAATGGTCTTCTATTTTTAAACGACTGGCTTTACACATCGATAAAGACCCACCAAAAAAAGATTTCATTTTTATCAATGTAGCGTATGATAAAGCATTGATACCTTTAGAAGATGGACTTGGAAATGAAGTAATTACTGATAGAGAAAAATTAGCACAACTATTTCAGGTGATAAAAAAACATCAGCAAGATATTAGATTTACGATATGTGATATTTTTTTACAAGGAAAATCAGACCAAGATAGTTTACTTCAAAATGCGGTAAGTGGAATGAATAATATTATTTTCCCAACTCATTTTGATAAAAACGGAAATATAGAAAAATTAGATCTACATGTCCCAAAAGCAATTGCTGATTATAGAATGGCCAATAGTGGTTTTTTGAAGTTTAAACTATTTCAAAGCGACAGTTTACCTACTATCCCTGTATTATTATACGAAAAGCTAAACCATAGAAAGTTCAATTATTCAAACGGTATTCATTGGGATAATGGTAAAGCAAGTCATAATTCTATGATTATCGATTATCAGATTAGAGCGCATGAGGTTTTTGAGGAGAAAGAGTATCCAGTAGTTACTTTATCAGAAATATTATTACTTCCCGAAGATGTTATTTTTAATGAATTTTTAAAAGATCGAATTGTTGTAATAGGAGATTTTAATGCAGATGCGCATGATACAATTTATGGTTCAACGCCAGGAACATTAATTTTGTTAAACATTTATCTTACGTTAAAAGATGGTCAGCATATAGTGAGTATGTGGTGGGTTTTATTTTTAATTATTGGTTACACCGTTTTTTCTAGGCTAATGCTATTTCCAGCACCAGATGAAGATGAAAATAACCCAAGCTGGTTTGGCCCTTTATTAGCAAGTGCATCTTATTTAGCTATATTTTCAATCGTATCTTATCTCCTTTTTAATCAGCATATACAAGTATTAATAATTACACTATACATTAACACGTTAAGGTTCATTATTCAAATGAGACAAGTAGAATGGAATAAAACCCAATTTAAAAAATGGTTATTAGAATTAAGAGAAACTTATTTTAACTTTAAATAATATGGTAAGGAAATTAATTTTTTTGCTGATGATCAGCATTAGTCTCTCATTTGTAGATGGAGAAAAATATTATGTAACTTTTGTTAAAGGATCTGTTACCCTAAAAAAAACAGGAAAACCTATAAAAGTCGGAGATATTTTACAATCGACAGATGCGCTCATTTTTAAAGAGCAAACCGCAAAATTATCATGTATCAGTCCGGGAAAAGGCAGGTTTGAAATAAATGCGCAAAAAACAAAGCCTAGTTCAAACGGAGAGCTGCTTGCAGTGCTAAAAAATAACTTAGTACCATCTACAAGCACCTATCATTTAAGTTCTCGCTCTTTAATGTTTGATGGGTATGACCCTAAAACTTATTTTCAGAGTACAGAAACTGATAACCGCATTTTATTGCTTTTAGATGAAGTATTACCTATCTCTCCAACTTACAAAATAGATGAGAACAACTTCTTTTTTATTCAATATGTTACTAGTGGTAAAACAATTACCAAAAAGATAGACCAAAGTGATAAAGGTTTAGTCTTTACTACAAAGCTATTTACTGAAGGAATTCCGCAGAAAGTAATGCTGTGTTATCAAGCTCAAATAGCAGGTAAACCGAAATCAAGCTCAGTTGTTGAGTTTACCCCTATAATCGCTAATAAAGCTGATTTAAAAAACGAAATTAAAGTGCTTACTACAAATTTAGGCTTAAACAAAAAGTTAATTGCAGCAGCTGTAACTGCTCACATTTTCGATAATTATGGCAAATTAAGTCAAGATCAAATAGATAAATTGATGTTGTAAGAGAAGAATTAACCTAATCTCTTAAAATAATAAAGCCTCTCAAATGAGAGGCTTTATCGTAAAATCAGTTTCAGCTTATTCAAAAAATAAAGCTCCCAGCATAACTACTCATCGCAATGCTTTCTCTATCATCTGAGATAAATGAAATCCAGGTATGGAATTCATTTCCTTTTTCAATAGTTGGGATAATCAAAGTATCGAAACCTACCTGTCTCCGAGCCCCACTTACTATGCAATACACCCGTTTGTCATTTACATTGTAGGCTACCAACATTACTTGGTCGGTCTCTCTAAGCCACATGTTTTCCAAATGATTAGTCCAGCTGAAATGAAACCCCACATCATCTTTTGCTACGTTTGGATTTTCTACCCCAATTAAGTTGCCATACGTTAAACAGACTTTTGAGTAATCTATTTCTCCGCTTGCATCTTGTGCGTTGCGCATGTTGTAAGATTTGGCCACATTGTGTGCGGTCATTTGCCTCAGTTTGGATTCTAAATTGAATCCGACTCTAACAAAGCCAATTAAAGGGCTAAGGAAGTACTGCATCTTCGTAAAACCAGACCTACAAGCCTTTTGACTGGTCGTTCCTTTTTTGTTTTTTGGACTTAGTTTGGGTAAGCTTTTCATTACCCATTTGCCATTTAGCTGGTAGCCTATTGCACTACCTACTTTTCCGGTGAAACCACCGTTGATTCCATTGTTGAATGTTGCCATAATTTTTGAGATTATGGGATGATTAGTAGCAAGATACTAAAAGAATAATAACAACCTATTTATCTCCTCAAATTTAATTCGCATTAAGGTCGGGGTTAGTTCGGATTGAATTGTCACAAGTCCGAACTAACCCCGAACCAACCCCGTCTAAAGCCCGTTTTAAGAGATATACTTTTTAGACACTTTATACGACAAAGATGAAGCAAACATGGGCGCAGATATTTTTAACTAAAACACTTTGAAATACAAAGCAATCTACTTAACTTTGAAATACAAAGTACTTTTAATAACTAAGGATCTATATTAAAATAACATTAGCACTGCAATTAGTAGTGTCAGTATTTACATTAATTAAACAACATTAAATTTAACTATATCAGCATATGAATATTTCAAGAATAAAATTTGTTTTCATCTTTCTTGCTTTCGCTTTTGCCTTTCTTTTTGGCACCAACTTGTTATTAGGTCAACCAACTGAATCTTTATTAGGAGTGGCATCACAAGGTGTTTGGAAAGCGACTATATCTACCATTTTATCTCCCATTAAAATAATTCTGATTGGCCCATTATTACCCTTTATTAAATTTTTGCACCAAGATCCAGATACACCTCCTCCATTTTTTCTTCTGGGATTTGCATTTTACTGGACCATACTTGCCTTGATTATCCACTATGTTATTGGAAAAATAAAACGAACTGATTAAAGATTAGTATTGTTCGGCATGTTCTGCAAAGCAAGATGTACTTAGTAATAATGTTATTTGGTTTAATCTTAATCGGTAGTTTAATTGGAGTGCTGATTTGCGTAAAATTACTGAAAGGTAGTTGTTGCTAATTCAATTTTTCTGTTTCTTTAAACTACGATTTAACCAAATAACCACAGCAATTATGAAAACACTAAAATTCTTTCTTTTAGGATGCGTACTGATTTACAGTACTGGGCTCAAAGCGCAGGATACAAGTGCGCAACTGATTAAGCTGATGAATGAGGCAACAGTAGCTTGGAATAAGGGCGATTTGGATAGCTATATGGCGCTGTATTCTCCAAAGGCAACGATAATGTTGACTGAAGGCAGAGCAGGATTAAAGAGCATCCGTGAAATGTACGAAAAATATTACTTTGTGGACGGTAAAGCCAAACAAGAGCTGAACTATGCGAACTATGAAGTGACCATGCTGGATAAGAACAACGCAATACTGACTGGCATATTTATCTTAAAGGCCAACGATAAGTTGAAAGAGCGCAAAGGAACCTTTACGGTAATCTTTACTAGAGAAGCTAATGGTTGGAAAATTCTGCACGACCATTCAGGATAATGCATCTAATTTAATCTATTTGATAAAATTATTATAAAGCACTGCTATTGTTTGTTTTAAAACATTATTCATACCATTGGTATATGTGGGGTTGCAACCATTTGTTATCACCACAAAACCAAATTTATCTTCTGGCTGAAAAAACATGGCACTATATAAACCGTATGCTGAGCCAGTATGACCTTTCATTACTATACCAGGGATTAAATCGTCAATAGTACGAATGGCCAAGCCATACCCCTCTTCATCAGATAATTTGGTCTGCATAATTTTTGAATTCTTTTTCGAAATGATTTTTTTGCCTTTGTAATTCCCATAATACATATGCATAGTCATATATTTAGCCAAATCGGTTGCAGAAATTTTCATACCACCTGTTGGAGAAAAAATTGGCGTACTGTATCCCATTACATAATTTTTTATCTCTTCTCTACGTGGGGCATAAGCAGTAGGTGCAGCGGTAAACTGCTTTGTTTTTCCATCGTATTCATAAAGTGTAGTAAATAGATTATTATCCAATGAATCTACACAATAGCCTGCATTTAAGTTTAGCGGTTTTAAAATATGGTGTTTTACATAATTATCGAAACGTTCTCCTGATTGTTTTTCGATAATTGTTCCGATTAAATTATAGTTTAAGTTGCAATATTTATAGCCTGTACCTGGTTCATAATCGCTATAACATTTAGCCCAATTAGGATTTTTATCAGGGTTAATAGCATCAAGGTTTAAATAACCTTCGCTATCGTTTAGGCTTGAGCGGTGCGACATGGCCATTTTAAGTGTGATTACGGTTTCTGGAAACTTTGGATTTCTGATTTTAAACCCAACAAGCTTACTCATATCATCATCTAAAGAAAGTTTACCAGCCTCTATCAATTGCATTATCGATGTTGCCGAGAAAGACTTAGAAATAGAGGCTATTCTGAAAATATCTTTATCTTGAAGTGGAGTATTTTGTTCGATATTTTTTAAACCAAAAGAATGCGTATAAATAATTTCACCCTTTTTTACAACAGCTACACTTACACCTACAACCTCAAGTTGCTTCATAATTTGTCGTATTTCGGTTTCTGCCTTTTCTGCTTGACCAAAGCCATTAAAAACGAATGAAATGACGAACAGAAAGGTTAAAAAATAACGTAGAGAAATTGCCTTGTTCATTTACTTATGGATTAGTTTAATAAACTTAAACATTTTGGCTAAATGACAAAACGATATCGTTTAAATGTTACAAGGATAGAAACAAAAAACCTTCCAAATTAGGAAGGTTTCTGTTGTACCGATTAGCAGGAATATTTTGAACATTTGAAACGCTTTTTATTGCTTATAGAGCCCATAATTGAGAATTTGGAACGAAAAGGATTCATTTAATCAGGTGTCAAAAATCAAGGTGATTTTCGATTAGATCACCTTGAGCAGATTATAATAGAACAAAAAAGTTGGCAAATATGGAAAATAGTAGTTTTGGCATTAATTCGTTGACCAAGATTTTAAATATTCTTTTTCATTATTAATCGACTAAAAAAATGAAGGTGTAACAGTAAGCATTCCGTTGATTATCTGGAAAGAGATCAAGAGGTCAATTTGCTGAAGACATTGGTTTTTTTGAAACTCACCTGTAACTCGTCTCTTTTCTTTACCGATCTTTTATTGTAACTCACTGTACTTTAGTGAACTTTTGTATATTTAATTACCCAAAACGACACAAAGCCTCAAACGTTGGCACCAAGCTTTAGATAACCTATTATACCTGAATTTATAAACATGACAGTAACCCGTTATTACAAACCCGAATTAGATGTTCTACGCTTGTGTGCATTTCTTTTTGTATTTTTTGTTCATCGATTAGACTTAGCTCCCATTGACCCTGAAAAATATTATTGGGGATATCATTTAAGTTTGATAGGTAATTATGGCGTACCGTTATTCTTTTTTTTGAGTGCCTTCTTAATTACAGAATTACTTACAAAAGAACAAGATCAATATGGAAAAATCAATGTAAAGTCGTTTTATATACGACGTATTTTGCGTATTTGGCCACTGTATTTTACATTCTTTTTTGGAATGGTGCTGCTAACATCTACCACCAATTATTTTGGAAGAATAATTTCTCCAGGCGCCCAATTAGCTTTTACTTTATTCTCTGGCAATTGGTATATAACCTTTCATAAGTGGCAATCGTATTGTATCAATCCATTGTGGAGTGTATCGGTTGAAGAGCAGCTTTATATTTTGCTTCCTGTAATTATATTTTTTACAGGAAAAAGAGGGTTAAAGATTTTTTCAATACTTGCAATTGTTGTTGCATACGGGACAATAGTTTACTATGCATCACGGCCTACAACCAATTTTAGTGGCCAATGGACAAACAGCTTTGTGCAATTCCAATTTTTTGCTGCAGGGATTTTACTATCAGTATATCTAAAAGGTTCTCAACCGAAATGGCATGTAGTTGCTCGAATTTTTTCATTTATAGTAGGCATAATGTGCTGGTTAATTGCATCTATAGTTTGTGAAATTAATGCAGATGCGCCACATCTTGCAACAATCCTACAATCCATTGGCGGATGGCTATTGATACTTATAGGGGTAATACTAATGTTTTGCTCATTGTATGGAGCATCCGAAAAATATATGCCCTCAATACTGGTTTACCTCGGGCGTATATCTTACGGTATGTATGTTTTTCACATCACAATATATTGGTTAGTTTTTAAAATTTTTAAAGATGAATTAACAACCTTTAGCCTACAGATAAACCTGTTGGAATGGAAAAATTGGTTAGGGTTTATTTTTGCTTTTTTCGTAACGGTAACACTTGCAACATTGTCATACAAACTTTTTGAGAAACCGTTTTTAAAATTGAAAAATCGATTTACACTAATTCCATCAAGAGACTAAGACACCATAGAATACAAAGAAACGTAGGAAACGCGAATAGCCTGTTGAATACTTTCCATTAAGGGATGTCTTAAATGCTGGTGTGGGTAGAAAATGATCTCTGGGTGGACAAAAAGGATACGAGGGAATATTACCTCCATTACAGATGAATGGAGATGAGAAACCAAGGATTAAATCAAAAGGATATTATTGAACGTTTGTTACCTCGTCTAAAAAAACCTTCCATTATAACCTAGTGAAAGTTAACAAGAAAGGGTTGCTTTTTAATGAGCAACCCTTTAAAAAATTAACCATGAATCTGGTTAGTACCCAAGAGGAGATTCGAACTCCCACACCCATAAGGGCGCCAGCCCCTCAAGCTGGTGCGTCTACCAATTTCGCCACCTGGGTATATTAAAAGTCACCATCCCGATAACTACCGGGATCGCCACCTGGATAAATGGAGTGCAAATATATCAATCTAGTTCAAAACTCAAACCATCATATGCTAATTTGATATGAGAAGGTAATTCTTTCTCTACATCAGCATGCAAACCTAAGTTATGGCTCATGTGCGTAAAATAAGTAGTTTCTGCACCTGCTTTATTCGCGAAGGCAATTGCTTCATCTAATGTAAAATGAGAAATATGTTCTTCTTTTTGTAAAGCGTTTATCACTAAATATTTACTGCCTTTTATTTTTGCTAACGACTCTTCAGAAATTGTTTTAGCATCGGTGATGTATGTAAAGTCATTAAGTCGATAACCAAGGACTGGCAGTTTATAATGCAAAACTTCAATTGGTGTGATACTTGTTTCCCCAATCTTAAAAGGTTTGTCAGTTACTGAATTCATATTTATTTGTGGCAAACCATGGTATTTGATGTCAGCAAAAATATACGAGAACTCTCTTTTTAACGCTTCCTCTACACGTTCAGTAGCATAAATATCTATTCGTTTTTTAAGGATATAATTAAATGGTCTAATATCATCCAAACCTGCAACATGATCTTTATGCTCATGAGTAAACAAAATAGCATCTAAATCTTTAACTCCTGCCCTCAGCATTTGATATCTAAAATCAGGACCGCTATCAATTACAATAATTTTATCTCCAGTTTCTATTAAAACAGAAACTCTTAATCTTTTATCACGATGATCTGCAGATAGGCATACAGAACAACTACATCCAATTACTGGAATGCCTTGTGATGTACCTGTACCTAAAAATGTGATTTTCAAAATTGATGTTTATATTGATGTTTCGACAAGCTCAACATGACAATTGAACTATAGGCAATACTACCTAAAAAATTGCTAAAATAAAAAGGTTTAAACATGAAGATATTAAGATTCATTAAGTAAACAATCTCAATTTTCTTCATTCCTTAATGTTTAAGGTTGAGCCAAATTAATCTAAAATAAAAAGGGTTTGAACACTAGTCCAAACCCTTTTAACATGTAATTGAATTAAAATTATCTTAAATCTACCACCTCAACACCAGGATATTTTTTAGCATCGAAAGCAAAAGTAGTTTCTGGTACTTTTACATTAGGTGAGAATGTTTTAACATTATACGTGTATGTATTTCCGTTTTTCTCAAAAATAACCACATTGGCTATTTGTTTAGAAACTTTATCAATGCTTAAACGAACTTTAAATACTGTTTTCTTCGCATCTAACGGAGATAAATCTATCATTTGATAAACTTTAGTTCCTACTTTGCTTTCGCCAGTATATAAATATTTAAAGCCTTTTTCATAAATAGTAAAAATCTTAGCCGGATTAATAGCATCACCACTATTATCTACATTAGATATTTGTACTTCTTTATCGCTTTTAAGGTAAGTCCATTGAACTTTACCATCACTAATCAAATCCTGATTAGTCATTGCTACTTTATATTTATTCGCGTTAGCTTTCACATATAAAGTACCTTGTTGCGTTTCTTTAACTTTAGCTTGTGCATTGTTCAACGTGAACGTAAAATCTGTTTTCACTACATCATAAGAACGATATTTTTTACTCACCTCGGCTAAAATCGCTTTTGCCTTTGCATCTGTTTGTGCATTTGCTGCAAAACCAAACGCAGCCACCATTACTAATCCTACTATTATCTTTTTCATGTTTTCTTTAATTAGCTACTAACAACACTTCATTAACTGGTTAGCAGCGCTATACATCTATTGTTTGTTATTTAGGTTATTCAAGAACTGTTCCAAAGCATACTGATCTGGCAATAAAACTTCTCTAGCTTTACTTCCTTCAAACGGACCAACAACTCCTGCTGCTTCCAACTGATCGATAATTCTACCTGCCCTATTATAGCCTAATTTCATTTTACGTTGAATTAACGAAGTAGAGCCTTGTTGGTGCGTTACAATCAATTGCGCTGCATCTTCAAACAGTGGATCTCTGTCATCAGGGTCAAAATCACCTCTAGTAGATTCTGCATTTTCGTCTATATATTCTGGCAATTGATACGCATCAGGATAGCCGCGTTGGTTACCAATAAATTCAGAAATACGATCAACTTCAGGTGTATCAACAAAAGCACACTGTAGCCTTATTAAGTCGCTACCCGTTGACAAAAGCATGTCCCCTCTACCAATTAATTGATCGGCACCACCACTATCCAAAATAGTTCTCGAATCGATTTTTGATAATACTCTAAACGCTAACCTAGCAGGGAAATTGGCTTTTATGGTACCTGTAATGATATTTACCGAAGGTCGTTGTGTGGCTAGAACTAAATGTATACCGATTGCACGAGCTAATTGTGCTAATCGAGCAATTGGTGCTTCTACTTCTTTACCCGCGGTCATCATTAAATCGGCAAACTCATCCACCACCAAAACAATGAAAGGTAAAAAGCGGTGTCCATTATTTGGGTTAAGCTTACGCTTGATGAATTTATCGTTGTATTCTTTTAAGTTTCTAACCTGCGCATCTTTCAATAAATCATAACGCTGATCCATTTCTATACACAATGAATTTAATGTATTTACAACTTTTTTAGTATCAGTAATAATCGCATCGGCTTCGCCTGGAAGTTTCGCTAAAAAGTGTCTTTCAATTCTATTAAATAAGGTTAGCTCTACTTTTTTAGGGTCAACCAATACAAATTTCAGCTGCGCTGGATGTTTTTTATACAGTAATGAAACCAAAATAGCATTAATACCTACAGATTTACCCTGGCCAGTCGCTCCTGCCACCAATAAGTGAGGCATTTTAGCTAAATCAGCAATAAAAACCTCATTACTAATTGTCTTACCCAAAGCAATTGGCAAATCCATAGTATTTGTCGCCCACTTCTCCGTATTTAATATACTTCGCATCGACACCATTTCTGGATGCTGATTTGGAACTTCAATACCGATTGTTCCTTTACCAGGCATTGGCGCAATAATACGAATACCCAAAGCCGCTAAACTCAATGCAATATCGTCTTCTAGGTTTTTGATTTTCGAAATACGAACTCCAGGAGCTGGAATAATCTCATACAAAGTAACCGTTGGACCAATTGTCGCTTTAATTTTATCGATTTCTATATTGTAGTGATTTAACGTTTCTACAATTTTATTCTTATTGGCTTCCAATTCTTCGGCATTTACTGAGATTTTGTTGGAACCATAATTCTCTAGTAAATCTAAATTTGGGTATTGATAACCTGATAAATCTAATTTCTCATCATAATTACCAAATTGTTCCACTAATCCATTTGCTTTTATTTCATCCTCACTTTTCTCTACAGAAAAAGCTGGTTCTGGTGTAACTTCTAAAGGTGTTGCAGCCGCAGCAGCTGTTGGCGTTAACATCACATTTGTACCCAATGGAGCTGCTATAATATCTTCCTCATCCTCTTCTCTTTTCTCAAAGCGATTAGTTGTTAATACAATATTCTGATCTTTTTTAGGCTCGTTTTTAAATCTATCATTAATACTAAATTCAACTGGCACAGCTGCTAAATCATCATCTTCCTTATTTTTTGCGGCGTCGGCTCTTATTTCCTCCACATAACCTGGAACTTCGTTATCTAAATAAACTTCTTTATTTCTTTTCGGGATTTTGAAATCGATATTATAAGCAATAATTAAAATGGTTAACCCTAAAAAAACAATTAATCCACCAACACCAGTTTGTCCAATTTGAGCTACCAATAATTTATTGCTCCAATAGCCAAATTCTCCTTCTAAAAAGTGTGGTGTATCTTTAAAAAATGAATGTCCGAAACCAAAAGCTAAAGAAATGAATAGTAAAAAGAAAAATCCATAGCCTAAAACTTTCTCAATTGCAAATATTCTAACCTTGAATAATAAACGATATCCGATTACAAAAAATACAAAAATGAATAAGAATGATGCAACACCAAACCATTCATATATAAATTGATGTGATAATAATGCGCCGATTTTACCTAGCCAATTTTGTATTACTGGGGCATCTACTCCGTTGTTTTTTAATTCATCAACCGTTTTAAATAAATTACTCCAACCGCCATTTGCATCAATTACATAGCTTTGATCTTCCTGCCAGGTAAATAAATAAGAGGTAAATGCGACTAAAAAGTAGATTGAAAGGATAACGAAGAAAAGCCCAATGATTTTAAACAGTCTACCATTTTGCAAATCAAAAGATGGTAAAATATCAGCCTTAGCTCGGGGCGCTTTACTTGTAGTTTGTTTCTGGCCAGCTTTTGATGGTTCAGTATCTTGTTTAAATGAATTTGACCTAAATTGATTCCCCTTTACAGACATCTTTCGTTAACTATATTAATCAACAAATATAAAACATATACTTGTTTGTGATGTATAAAACGCATACGATTTAAACAAATTATTTTGAATTGCCAAAAGCCTTTTTTAAAATTTATACAGCAGTATTAAACTTTCCTTAAAAACAACTGTCATAATTAAAAGCTGAATAATATCGGTTTGAATAGTTTTGTTTTAGGTTAATCCTGCTCGATTTTATTGGGCAGGATTTTTTTGCTTAAACATTAAGAAATGAAGGAACATTAAGTTTTTCACTTTTTTAATTTTAATGTTTAAAATATTAAAGTAATCCTAAAAACACATTACTTCTTCATTCTTCTTAATGCCTTAATGTTTAAGGAGGCTAAATCTGTAGTTTTCATTTAACAATCTCAATTTATTTTTGTTAATTTAACGTATTAGTTTTAAAACTATTTTAAAATGGATATTACGCATCTCGAAACGCTTATAGAAAATGATCATTTAGAAGAAATTAAGGCGCTACTTACGCAAAAACCAGAACTAGCGGCTCAAACAACTTCTCATCAAATATCTCCAGTTTTATTGGCTTGTTATTATAAAAAACAAGAAATAGCGAATGTGATTGCAGAGTTTGTTCAAGAGTTAAACATTTTCGAAGCTTGTGCAATAGGAAAATTTGACGATGTGACGTTGTTGATTTTTAAAGATCCTCAAAGCATAAATTCTTATTCTGTAGATGGTTTTACCCCATTGGGATTAGCTTGTTATTTTGGACATGAAGATATTGCTCGCTTTTTGGTTTTAAAAGGGGCTGAAGTAAATGTTCCAAGTAAAAATGGTTTTAACGTTTTCCCAATTCATTCTGCCGTAGCTGCAAATAATTTTAACATTACCAAAATGTTGTTAGATGCTGGAGCATATCCTAATGTTTGTCAAAAGTCTGGTGTTGCACCTTTGCATTCTGCAGCGCAATTGGGTAATATCGAGCTGATTATCTTATTATTAGAACATGGCGCTGAAGTTTATTTGCGCATGGAAGGCGGAAAACTACCGGCAGATTTAGCTGAGGATAAAGGATTTCATGAAATTGCTGAGATTTTAATGCCTGAGGACTAGAGAAGTATTTAGTAGTTAGTATAAAGACAGGAGACCTTAAACCTTCCGCCTTCTAACCTTCTACCTTTATATATCCCAAACTCTTAACCTTACTTTTTTCACATAGTTTCTAATATCTAAAACTACGGCCGCTAATAAGTAAAATAAAATTGGAAACCCAACTGCTAAAAAAGAGGAGTAGATAAAGAACAAACGTACTTTGTTTGTGCTCATGTTAAATTTATTAGCTAAATAGGTAGAGACCCCAAAACTTTGTTGTTCGAAAAAGGTAACAATACGCTGAAACATTTTATTGTTTTAAAATTTTAATTCCGATAACACAATTTAAGCATTTTTTTTCATTACAGTACGCTTTTTTCAATTGTAATATTGCTTGGGAGTTAAAGGCATTCTTAATATTAACTCCTGCGGCTACATATTGTTGTATAATTACATTGCTTTCGGTAGGTAAATTTTCTAATAAAGCAAATGTTCTATTTATCAATTTGTATTGATCCATCACCTTGCCGTAGGTAAATAAAAACAAGCTCAATGTATTAATAAGGATGTTATGAATAGATTTCTTCCCTAATTGTACGCTAACATCTTCTGCTTGTTTATTAAAATGGTAATGCGTTTTCCAAAATGGATGTACAGGTAAATTTTCGAAAATTTGTTGTAAATCTCTGTGACTTTTAATCAGCAAAATTTTAGAAAATAAATGGTTAGAATTCACAATAAGTGCTGCAAATTGAGCTAACCTTATCGTTGGGAAGTTTTGAGGTCGAGTTCGCATGAATTTCCAAAGTGAAATATCTATGGGTACGAGATTATATTTCTTTTGCAAAAACTGATATTCTCTTTTGAGTTGTTGTGGATATTCATCTTCAAAAACTTGATTTAAAAATCCTGCCTGACCAAAAATTAAAGCCTCAATTTGTAAAGGATTGTCTTTGTGTTTACCAAATAATTGTTGGGGTAAAGATTGAGCTAACATTTCCATCGGGGTAGCATTTAATTTAAACCCAAAGTTTTTGGCCATAAAATGATAAAATGTTTCGTCCCAATCGCCTTTTAAAACGGTTAGTTTCTCTCTAACTTCTCCAGATTTTTGCTCTAAACGTTCTACTAAAACACGAGATAAAAATCCATTAATTTGAAATTCATCTACTTCATGAATTTGTTTTTCGCATGGAAAATTATTGGTTGAAGAGATTAATTGTTCATAGTTAGCTAATAAACGCAAAGGAAAAAGCCCTTTTAACACTAATACGGGAATTAGTGTCCCATCCTTTCTATAAATTGGAGCATCATCTTCGTAAACTACATGCAAAATTACATTTTCGTAAGCGCTGTCAAGCTCATGTTTATGTAATAGCCAATCTGATGATTTAATATGAATTTCTACGTTACCAACCCAAGTTGTGTCTTTTATTTTTAGTTTGACATTATTGAAATCTGGTCCAGCATTTTTATTTAAAATACCTTGTTGTATAATTTCGATAACATCTCCATCAGTGGTGTATAGTTTTTGGGCACCATATAATCTAAATTGCCAAATGAAATGCAAAAATTCTTCGGGAAAGTTCATGAATGAAATTATACAATAAAAAGCATCCTAAATACTTTATTGCAAAATTTAACTAATAGATATCAGAAATAAATTTAAAAGAAATGAAAATTTACTATTGGTTAATGAAATTACTTTTAAAGAGAGACTAAACTGTTCCTTCTTGTTTTTTCTTGTAGTTGGTAATAAAAACTCCAGTAATAATAAGTGCAGTTGCAATGAGTAAATCGAATGTAATTACTTCATCTAAAATAAGCCAACCTAAAAATATGGCAATAATGGTATTAAAATAAGAAAGTATAGAAACCTCTGTTGCGGTTACTTTTTTAAGTGCGTAATTATAACAGAAATAACCAATAACCGAACCAAATAAACCTAAGTAAACCACTGCCGAAAGACTTTCAATACTCCATGCACTTGGTTGTATTTTTTCTGAAAATAGTAATGCTAAAACTAATTGAACAACTGCGGAAAAGACAAATTGATAAAATAAATCGAGAAAGATATTAGAGCTTTTATGTGTGTATTTTTTAGTGTAGATCGTTCCAGTTGCCCAGCCCAAAATAGCCATAGCCAAATACATAATTCCCGTTTTATAATTAGGATCTAGCAAATCACTTAAACCATCTCTAAAAATAAAAGCTACGCCTAAAAACCCGATCGTTACACCAATAAAACCCTTTAAACTTGGTTTTTGCAATCCTATTACTACACTTCCAATAAAAACAATAATTGGTGATAGTGCATTTAACAATGACGTTAATCCACTTGGGATATTTTGTTCTGCTACGGTTGTCATGCCATTGGCGATAACAATCATCAAAATAGAAAGTAGCATTTGCCTTCTAAAAGCTGGCCAGCCAATCCATTTTAATTCTTGCTTACGCAGTAATACGATTAATAAAATAAGTGATGCAATAGTTTGACGCATGGCAGTTACGAACCATGGAGGTATGGTTTGCACAGCAATTCGGATACCTAAATAGGTTGTACCCCAAACAATTGCGACGGCTAATAATGCTGCAATTAACTTGAAATCTGGTTTTGATTTCATATCAATTTAGAAGCTATTAAAATTTGCTCCATTTCTTGTTGTAAAACCAAAGCTTCTTCTCTTGCTTTTTCGGCAAAATCTAAACCATTGCCTGCATAAATTATATTTCTAGCAGAATTAACTAATAATCCACATCGTGAGTTTAATCCATTTTGGCAAACAGCCGATAAACTTCCACCTTGTGCGCCAATTCCTGGAACTAATAAAAAGTGATCTGGCACCAATCGGCGGATATTCTGAAATTCTTCAGGTTTTGTTGCGCCAACAACATACATCATTTGTTCGCTGTTAGCCCATTTTTGCGATGTTGTTAGTACCTGTTCGTATAATTTCTGGTCATCGCTTTGCTTGATTTGAAAATCTTGACTACCCTCATTTGAGGTTAACGCTAAAAGGATAACCCATTTATTTGGATGTTCTAAAAAAGGAGAAACAGAATCTTTACCCATATACGGCGCTACCGTAATAGAATCGAAACTCATTTGCGAACTTTCTTCGTTAAAAAAAGCTTCGGCATACATAGCGGATGTGTTTCCAATATCACCACGTTTCGCATCAGCAATGGTAAAAACATCTTTTGGAATGTGTTTCCATGTATTTACCAAGGTTTCCCAACCTTTAACTCCCCTACTTTCGTAAAATGCTGTATTAGGTTTATAGGCAATGCACAAATCATACGTAGCATCTATTAGCTGTTTATTAAACTCTAAAATTGGATCGTTATACTTTAACAAATGTTTTGGTAATTTATCTAGCACTGGATCTAGACCAATACACAAAAAAGATTTTTTCTTTTGTATCTGCTCAAAAAGCTGTTCCTTGTTCATTTTAATGGGAGAATTGGTGCACAAAGATGCCAATTTTTAGCGGTTTTTAAGGCTAGAATGTTTGCACAAACAAATTTTTTTTTAAACAATTTTCAATTTTAGTTGGTTATTAATTTTCAAATACATACAATTGTGCCATAATTCCCGAATGTTTATCTGAATATCCCAGAAAAATCTCAACCGAAATTGTTATATAAATGTTTTTAAAGACATTTTTCCGTTATATTCTTTTGATAAACCCAATTTAAAATTTCTCGACAAACACATATAAATGTTTAATAAAACAGAATTAACTGAAAAGCTTACTGCAGAATTACGTGAGTTAGCAAAAAATGAAGGTATAAACAACGCAGACGATTTGCGCAAAAACGACCTAATTGAACAAATTCTACAGCAACAAGCAAATAAAAGTACCGTTACTGAGGTTGTAACAGAAACTGCAAGACCAATTGTAGCAGCTGCTAAACCTAAAATGGTGAAAGAAAATACTGCTTCTTCCGATAAACCATTGGCAAAAAAGAGAGCTCGTATTTCTAAAGACGACAAACCACAGCCACAACAACCAGAACGCGAAAGGATTACATTATTTGATGAACCGCAAACGCGTCAACCTGAAACTGAACCAGAAGTTGAAATTGAAGTCCCTGAGGTTGAACCTCCAGTGGTAACTTTACCTCCAGATTTTGTAGATGATCCTGAACGATTGGAAACAATTGCTGAGAAGTTGCAAAATCAAGCGAATAAACCTGCTCAACCTAATCCTAATCAGCAAAATAAAAAAGACAGATTGCCAAGAGAAGCAAGACCTGTTAAAGAAGCTAAGGAAGTTGCAGTTGGCGAAGAAAAACCAGCTCGTGAAGAAAGAGCTCCAAGAGAAGAAAATAATAACCGCCCGCAAAAAGGGCAAAATAATCCAAACCAAAACGGCGGAAATCATAAACAAAACGAAACAAGTTATTCTAACCTTGATTTTGATAACACCATTACTAACGAAGGTGTTTTAGAAATTATGCCAGATGGATATGGCTTTTTACGTTCTGCAGATTACAATTATTTGTCATCACCAGATGATATTTATGTATCGCAATCGCAGATAAAATTATTTGGTCTAAAAACTGGCGATACCGTTAACGGAAGCATTCGTCCACCAAAAGAAGGTGAAAAATATTTCCCTTTGGTAAAAGTGGTAAGCATCAATGGTCGTATCCCTGCTGATGTACGTGATCGCGTTCCTTTTGATTATTTAACCCCACTTTTCCCTACAGAAAAATTAAATTTATTCACCGATGCATCCAATTATTCTACCCGCATCATGGATTTGTTTACCCCAATTGGTAAAGGTCAGCGTGGTTTAATTGTAGCACAGCCAAAAACTGGTAAAACCAATTTATTAAAAGAAGTTGCTAACGCGATTGCTAAAAATCACCCAGAAGTTTATTTAATTATTCTATTAATTGATGAACGTCCGGAAGAGGTAACTGATATGGCTCGTAGTGTAAGAGCAGAGGTTATTGCTTCTACTTTTGATGAACCAGCAGAACGCCATGTGAAAATTGCCAACATTGTTTTAGAGAAATCTAAACGTTTGGTAGAATGTGGTCATGATGTGGTTATCCTTTTAGATTCTATTACTCGTTTAGCGAGAGCGTATAATACTACTGCACCTGCATCTGGTAAAATATTATCAGGTGGTGTTGATGCGAATGCATTGCATAAACCTAAACGTTTCTTCGGTGCTGCTCGTAATATCGAAAAAGGTGGCTCATTAACTATTTTAGCAACTGCATTAACAGATACGGGCTCTAAAATGGATGAGGTAATTTTCGAAGAATTTAAAGGTACTGGTAATATGGAGCTTCAGTTGGATCGTAAATTATCTAACAAACGTATTTTCCCTGCTATCGATATTACAGCTTCGAGTACGCGTAGAGAAGATTTATTATTGGATAGAGAAAACCTACAAAGAATTTGGGTGTTGCGTAATCACTTGGCAGATATGAATTCTCAAGAAGCAATGGAATTGGTACAAGCGCAAATAAAAGGCACTAAAACCAATGAAGAATTTTTATTGGGAATGAACGGATAAAAATATTGAAAAGTTGTAAGGTTGAAATATTGGAAGGTGCTATACTAACGCCTAACTTTACAACATTACAACTTTTTAACATTACAACTTTATGAAAAAACACATTCCCAACGCCATTACCTGCGCCAACCTATTTTCTGGCTGTGTAGGGATTGTTTTCGCTTTTAAGGGTGAATTAGAAATTGCCGCTTATTTCGTTTTACTTTCTGGTGTTTTCGATTTTTTCGACGGAATGGTTGCTCGTTTACTACATGTAAAATCAGCTATTGGAAAAGAATTAGATTCGCTTGCAGACATGGTTAGTTTTGGCTTTTTGCCAGGCGTAGTGATGTTTCAACTACTAAAAACTAGTGATTATAGCTCTGAATATTTACCTTATTTAGGTTTCATTATTACTGTTTTTTCCGCTTTGCGCTTAGCTAAATTTAATATTGACGAAAGACAAACGGAAGAATTTATTGGTTTAAACACACCAATGAATACGTTATTTATTGTTTCCTTGCCATTTATCGCAAAAGATTATCCCACAGTTATAGGTTCTAGTATTTTACTACTCGCGATTGTTGCTATCACTAGTTTTTTACTGGTAAGTGAAATCAAAATATTTTCGCTAAAGTTTAGCAATATGACATGGGCGAAAAACAAATTCAAGTTTATTTTTCTCATTTTATCAGCATTGCTAATTGCTTTTTTACAGTTTGTTGCAGTACCATTTGTTTTGGTACTTTATATTGCATTATCAGTTCTACATTTTAAAAATGAGAGCTCAAAAATTAAGTAGAGAAACTGATTATATTTCAGTTAGACCTTACAACTGTCGAAGACTTTATAGAGATGCTTCACTTCGGCTACGCTCAGTGCAAGCTCGCTCAGCATGACATTAAGCTAAATTAAAGTTGTTTTTGCAGCTCTACTTTTGCGTCGTCAAGCTGTTTGTATAAAATATCTACAAATTCTTTCGCTTCCTGAAAAGCAGTCGGTATGCTTTCTAATTCTCTTAATTCACGAGAATTTCGTTCAATTTCTTGAATGTGATCTCTCACATCTTCCCTACCCACGTAGTAAAAAGTAGGTTTCATTTTATGCGCATATTCAGATGTTGCTTTCCAGTCTTGCGCATGGATAGCCCTTTCTAAATCGGCCATATAAATTGGCGTTTGCTTCTGAAAAGCTTCTAACATTTCAATCATAAAGTCGGCACTATCGCCAGACATATCTCTTAAATAAGATAAATTAAGAGGTTGGTTGTTTTTTTGTTCGTCAATCATTTACGTAAAGCTAATAATTATCTTTTTGAAACCGATAAAGTGTCTGTTAATGTTACTAATAATTCTGTTATACTTTTTCCCAATATGGGATGAATTAAATTCGGAGCAATTTCTGCCAAAGGTTCTAATACAAATTTTCTATGTTGCATTTCGGGATGTGGAATTTGAAGTTTATCATCAACCGTAATAATTTCGTCGCCGTAAAAAATAATATCTATATCAATTAACCTCGAACCCCATTTCTCATGCCTCACTCTTCCCAATACTATTTCAATTTCCAGCACTGTTTCTAGTAATTCAAAAGGCAATAATCGCGTATCGACTCCTAAAGCTAAATTTAAAAAACCTGGCTGATTAGCATTACCCCAAGGTTCAGTTTCATAAACCGCAGATTTGATAATCACATCCCCAACTTTCTCCGAAATCAATTGCACTGCCCTATCTAGATATAATTCGCGGTCGCCCAAATTACTACCAAGTAACAAATAAGTTCTATTTATATCTAAATGCATATTAGCTGTTTTATATCGTCACTTTTATTAAAAAAATCAATTGTTTTTATTTATAAATGGTCGCATAAATTTACTATAAGATGCCCATTCCGTTTTATATCTTTACAAATTAAATATTTACCTAGCACATGAGAGAATTTTTTAAATATGTTTTTGCAACAGTAGTAGGAATTGTGATTTCTACATTCGTGATAACTTTACTGTTTGTTGTTATTATTATAGGTTTTGTATCCTCAATAGGCGAAGAAAAGGCAGTAGTTGTTAAAAACAATTCTGTCCTCTATTTAGATTTAGATCAGGCAATTACAGAACGTACTCCAGAAAATTCAATTCTAGATAAATATATTGGAGGAGAAGAAAAAAGCATTGGATTTTATGATGTTATTAAAGCTTTAAAAGCAGCTAAAACAGACGATAAAATTGAATGCGTTTATATCAATGTAAGCGCTCCAAATGCGGGTATGGCCACCATGCTCGAAGTGAGAAATGCATTAATCGATTTTAAGAAAAGTAAAAAACCTATCATCGCGTATAGCGAAATTTATAGTCAAGGCGCTTATTATTTAGCTTCAGCTGCAAATAAAGTGTATTTAAATCCTCAAGGCGCATTAGAGTTTAAAGGTTTCAGTTCTGAACTTACTTTTTTTAAAGGTGCGCTTGATAAATTAGGTATTGAAGCTCAAATTATTAGAGTTGGTAATTACAAAAGTGCGGTTGAGCCTTTTATTACTACTAAAATGAGCGACTATAATCGTCAACAAGTAACGGCTTATGTTGGAGGATTATACCAAACTTTTTTACAAGGAATTTCAGAAACAAGACATATCAGCACAGATAGTCTTTCTATGTTAGCCAACGATTATAAAATACAGCTGCCAAAAGATGCACTAACCTATAAAATGGTGGATGGTTTGCGTTATAAAGATGAAATTTTAAATGAGTTAAAAAACATTACTGGTAAAGACAAAAAAAGCAGTTTAAATACGGTTAGTATTAACGATTATATTGCCAATTTACCTGCAGAAACTTCATCAACAAGTAAAGATGAAATAGCGGTAATTTATGCCAATGGCGATATTGTTGGCGGCGAAGGTTCTGATCATCAAATTGGTTCTGAACGTATTTCTAGAGCAATTAGAAAAGCTCGTTTAGATGATGATATTAAGGCAATCGTTTTACGCGTAAACTCTGGTGGCGGTAGCGCATTAGCATCTGATGTAATTTGGCGAGAAGTTATTTTAAGCAAGAAAGTGAAGCCAGTAATTGCTTCCTTTGGAGATGTTGCCGCATCTGGCGGATATTATATTGGTTGTGCTGCAGATAGTATTTTTGTTCAGCCTAATACCATTACAGGTTCAATCGGTGTGTTTGGTATCATTCCTAACTTCCAAAACCTGTTAAATAATAAACTGGGAATTACTTTTGATGGCGTTAAAACTGGACAATATGCTGATATTATGAGCGTAAATCGTCCTTTAACTGCTGGCGAACGTTTTATTATTCAAACGGATGTAAACCATGTGTACGATAGTTTTATTACTCGTGTGGCAGATGGTCGCAAAAAGACAAAAGCACAAGTGGATAGCATTGGTGGTGGTCATGTATGGATTGGAACGGATGCGGTGAAAAATGGATTAGCAGATCGTTTGGGTAGTTTTAATGATGCCATAAAAGCGGCTGCTAAAAAAGCTAAAATATCAGATTTTAAAGTAGTAGAATATCCTGAAAAAATAGACCCATTGAAAGGGTTTTTAGCTAGTGCAAAAGAGAATATTAGTGTGTATTATACTAAAAAAGAGTTAGGAGAAAACTATCTCATCTTCAAGCAAATGCAAAAAGCAATTGTTAATTCTGGTGTTCAAGCTAGAATGGATTATGAAGTGAAAATTAAGTAAGTTACTCTAATTTTCTCCATTCGGGATGAAGGGTGAGATAGGTTTCATTAACAGTCTCACCTTTTTTGTGAACGGTAATTGCTCTACTTATATCTCTAATAAATTCTACAGCAATCCCATTCTCTTTTGAATCGTATAGTAAAATCGTATCCCCAATTCCATCATTTACATACGTAGCAATTTTCTTAAAGTCAGTATATTTTTCAGTAAAATTAGCTAGCGAATTCTCTGTATTTAAACCAGTAACTGTTGTGAATTTACTTGAATTCACTCTAATTTGTTTCACATCTTTTCCCATCATAGTACTATCTATATAAGAGGAATAAACAGCAATTTCATTTCTTCCATATTTAGTATTGTTTTTACCATACCAAATACCCCACGCCTTTCCCATTGCCCCATCACCAGCATCTGGTTTACCTAAAATACTATCCAATTCATTCACATTTTGTCCCAAATAAATTCGACCAATAGATTTACCAGGTGTAACCAAAAATTTTGCTTTTACGCTATCGGTTGCCAAACTATCAGCATTTAGTTTTATCGAATTAGAATCTGAATTGCATGAAAAAAGTACTACAATGCATGGAATTAAGAGATATTTAAGTTTCATCCTTAAAAAACAAAATAACTCTCTTATTGTGTTCATAAATTTAATTTTAAGGTTTTAGTTTTATAATTTTACAACAATGGAAAACAAAACCATATCACGTACATTAAGGCTTTTATCGCAACTTATGGAGTTGCATGAAGAAAATCCTTTTAAGGTTAAATCTGTAGCCAATGCTGCATTTAAAATAGATAAACTCCCTTTTCCAATTGCTAAAAAACCTTTCGAAGAGATTGATAAAGTTGATGGTATTGGTAAAAGTATCGCAGGCAAAATTATCGAACTTCTAGAAAAGGGTACTATTCAGGAATTAGAAAATATTTTGCAGCAAACTCCTCCAGGTGTTGTAGAAATGTTAAGTATAAAAGGTATTGGAGCAAAAAAAGTTGGCATAATTTGGCACGATCTTCAAATAGAAAATGTCGGCGAACTTTACTACGCTTGCAACGAAAACCGATTAATTGAAGCCAAAGGTTTCGGACTTAAAACTCAAGAAGAAATTAAGCAAAAGATTGAGTTTAAAATGGCTGCCAATGGTAAGTTTCTATATGCACATGTAGAATCAATTGCGAATCAGCTACGCTCTACTATTTCTGCTTGGCTAAACACAGTTGATCATATTGATGCTTTTTTAGGATTAGTTGGAGAATTTAGACGTTGTGTTGAGATAATTGAAGAACTTGTTTTTGTTATTGGAACTGATGATGTTAATGATTTAGCAGAAAAAATTCTAGCATTTGACGGTTTAGAATTTAAAAATAACGGAGAAAGCACATTTACTGCACATACAGAAAGTGGTTTGCAAATTAAGTTGTCAATCGTACCAAAATCTGATTTTTATCTCGATTATTTTAAACTAACTGGCAATGAAAATCATGTAAATGAAGTTTTAAAACTAGCAGGAAATGGTACATTTAAAAGCGAAGAAGAAATTTATACAAAAGCTGGATTAGATTTTATTGAACCCGAATTACGTGAAGGTTTAGATGAAATTGAGTTAGCTAAAAATCATCAATTACCAAATTTAATTACCTATGCTGATTTAAAAGGAAGTTTACATAATCACTCTGATTGGAGCGATGGTGTGCATACTTTGGAAGAAATGGCAGTGTATTGCAAAGATGATTTAAAACTAGAATATTTAGGTATTTGCGATCATTCTAAATCTGCATTTTATGCAAAAGGATTAAATGAACAACGCGTTTTTGCCCAACACCAACAAATTGAGGAATTAAATATCAAACTTGCTCCTTTTAAAATTTTTAAAGGAATTGAGAGTGATATTTTAAACGATGGTTCTTTAGATTATAGCGATGATATTTTAAAAACTTTCGATTTTGTAGTGGCATCTGTCCACAGTAATTTACGAATGGATGAAGAAAAAGCAACTGCTCGTTTAATTAAAGCTATAGAAAATCCGTATACCACTATTTTAGGTCACCCAACTGGGAGATTATTATTGAGCCGGAAAGGTTACGACATCGATTATAAAAAAGTAATTGACGCTTGTGCAGCAAATAATGTCGTTATCGAAATTAATGCAAATCCACTACGTTTAGATTTAGATTGGCGTTGGCATCGCTATGCGTTAGAAAAAGGTGTTTTACTTTCAATTAATCCAGATGCGCATCGTAAAGAAGGTTTCCATGATATGCGCTATGGTGTAATGGTAGCTCGCAAAGGCGGATTAACTTCTAAAAAATGCTTAAATGCCTTTTCTTTGGTAGAAATTACCAATTACTTTAATCAAAAAAAAATATCTTTGTGAGATGATAAGTGAAATAGCCAATAAAATTTTCAACCAATCAATTACTGATTATCACAAGTTCGATAATATAGATCAAGTTGCAGTTAGTCCTCACGACACTACGAGTTTAGCGCATTTGCTGTATTTAAAAAATTGGATTGATACCGCACAATGGCACATGGAAGACGTAGTTAGAAATCCAGAAATCAACCCTGTTGAAGGTTTAAGTTGGAAAAGACGGATTGATGCACAAAATCAAGTTCGTACCGATATGGTTGAATTTATTGATGGTTATTTTCTCGATTTATATAAAAACATAACTCCTTTATCTACCGCAAAAGTGAATACCGAAAGTCCTGCTTGGGCAATAGATCGTTTGTCTATTTTGGCGCTTAAAATTTATCACATGCAAGAAGAGGCCGAAAGGCCTACTGCAACAGATGAGCATCGCAAGCAATGTTTGCAAAAATTAACCATTTTATTGGCGCAAAGAACCGATTTATCCGCTAGTATTGATGAACTTTTAGTAGATATTGAAGCGGGTAAAAAGTATATGAAAGTATACAAACAAATGAAAATGTATAACGATCCAAGTTTAAATCCTATTCTATACAACAACACTAAATAATGCCTTCAAAAGGTAAAGTCATCGTTTTACGTTTTTCTGCCATGGGCGATGTAGCTATGGTAGCCTCCGTTTTACGAGAGTTTTCAGTTCAAAACCCCGAGGTTGAATTGGTGATGGTAAGTCGTGCAGCTTTTAAACCTTTTTTTGATGAAATAGAAACCCTAACATTTCATGCTATTGAGCCTAAAACAACGCATAAAGGTGTTGTGGGTTTGTATAAATTGTATAGAGAATTACGCAAATACAAGCCAACCGCAATAGCAGATTTACACGATAATTTACGCAGCCGAATACTCTCCACGTTTTTCCGTTTAGCAACTTATAAAATTGAACGAATTGATAAAGGAAGAGCAGAAAAAAAAGCCTTAACTCGGTCAAAGAATAAAATTTTTAAATCTTTAAAACAAACTGTAGAACGTTATGCAGATGTTTTTAGAGTATTAGGTTTTAATGTAAAGTTGAGCCATCAATTAGTTAAATCGATAAAAAGTATTCCAGCAAATGCTGAAGAATTATTTGCAAATAAAGTCGCAAAGAGAATAGGTATTTCGCCTTTTGCACAACACATCTACAAAGTCTATCCTTACAATAAAATGGAAAAAGCTATCAAAGAATTAGATAGCTTAGGTTATGGAATCTTTATTTTTGGTGGTGGAAACGAAGAAAAAGCAATCGCCGAAGGCTGGAAAAATCAATTTAAAAATGTTAAAAATTTAATTGGTAAATTTACATTAAGGGAAGAACTTGATATCATATCTAATCTTGATGTAATGCTAAGCATGGATTCAGCCGGAATGCATATGGCGTCTTTAATGGGTGTACCAGTGGTTTCTATTTGGGGACCAACACATCCGTATGCTGGGTTTTTAGGCTATGGTCAGTCGCTAGCAGATTGCATTCAAATTGATCATCCAAATAGGCCAAACTCTATTTACGGAAACAAACCTTGTCTCTGTGGTGTTTACCCTTGTATAGACTTAATTAGTCCGGAAAGCATTGTAAATAAACTAAAAGAAAGGTTAACAAATGGCTAAGCAATTATTAATAGTTCGACATGCAAAATCTGATTGGGGCAATGCGGATTTAGCTGATTTTGACCGTCCTTTAAATAAAAGAGGTCATGCGAATGCTCCAGAAATGGCAGAACGCTTAGTTAAACAGCAAATTGTGCCCGAACTTATTGTAAGTAGCCCAGCATTAAGAGCTCTAACTACTGCTAAATACTTCGCAGAGGTTTGGGGAATTCCTT
The DNA here is from genome assembly GCF_014172375.1 of Pedobacter planticolens. Lineage (GTDB taxonomy): Bacteria > Bacteroidota > Bacteroidia > Sphingobacteriales > Sphingobacteriaceae > Pedobacter > Pedobacter planticolens. The sequence goes on along the minus strand of NZ_WNXD01000001.1, from coordinate 586,155 downwards.
CGGATAGTATTTTGCAGGAATCTGAAATATACGAAGCTAATGTAAAATCACTTTTAACCGTTATTACTAATTTTGATAACCAATTTAATCAGATTGCTTTATTTGGTCATAATCCAGGATTAACAGATCTAGCTAACTATTTAAGCAATGGTCATATTTACAATATGCCTACTTCTAGTGTGGTAATTATAGAATTTCCATTTGATAATTGGGAAGAAATAAGTGCGAATACGGGGAAAGTTTTGCTATTTGATTATCCTAAAAGTTTGGATGATTAAACCTTTATCACCCCATAGTACAAACAAAATAAATGAGTAATATTCCCTTCCAATCCATAGACTGGAGCAAAATTGAGAAAACTGAACATCAAGGAGAAACTGGAATCGCCTATTGGCAAACTCTTCAATTTGCAGGCCTTCGTGTTCGTTTAGTTGAATATTCTGCAGGTTATGTAGCAGATCATTGGTGTCAAAAAGGGCATATTTTACATTGTCTAGATGGAGAATTCAGTAGCGAACTTGAAAATGGAGAAGTATTTTTTTTAACCAAAGGGATGAGCTACATTGTTTCTGATGATTTAAGTTCTCATCGTTCCATATCTAAAAGTGGGGTTAAATTATTAATTATCGATGGCGACTTTTTAAAATTAGATGAACATCAATAACAGTCTATTTCTTGCAAAAACTTTAGTTTATGATAAATGTGGGTTTGACTTTTCTGAATTAAAAATAGAGAAAGAAAGTGTTGAATATGATGCTTGTCGTTTTAAATTAAATGGAAAATCAATTATCCATAGAACTGCCAAAATTACTCCAACCAAAATTGGCCAGTTTGTTACCATTTGGAAAAGAAATATAAATGAACAAACTGAACCTTTCCATATTGATGACGATTTTGATTTGATAATCATCAGTACGAAAAATCAAGATTTATTTGGTCAGTTCATTTTTCCTAAATCCATTTTATTGGAAAAAGGAGTAATTTCTGACAGCAAAAAGCAAGGTAAAAGAGGAATTAGAGTTTATCCACCTTGGGATATAACTACCAATAAGCAAGCTCAAAAAACTCAGCAATGGCAGTTAGATTATTTCATTGAGATTTCAAGTCAACTAATCGACATCAATAACGTAAATAAATTGATAAGTTTATCTTAGCCCTGTTTAAGTTTAGCATTGTTTTTTATCTTGGTATATGAAAATTCCTTTCGACTTTGTGCTCGATTATTTATATCCATTGGATGTGGAAATCAAATCTATGTTTGGTGTGTCAACACTCTATGTGAACCATAAAATTGTATTGGCTTTGCGAGATAAGCCACAAGCATCGGAAAGTAACGGTATCTGGATTGCAACAAGTAAAGATCATCATGAAAGTTTGAGAAAGGATTTGCCATCAATAACATCAATCCCAATACTGGGAGATGGAGTAACAGGATGGCAAATGTTATCTTCTGCTGATGATAATTTTGAGGAACAAACGATCAAAATCTGTGAGATGATCAAGAATAACGATCCTAGGATTGGAAAAATTCCAAAACCTAAAAAGAAAAAGAATATTAAATAGGAATAAATTTTAATAAAGAATTTAATGAAATTATAACTTCAGATAAGTGGATGATGAATATTTTAAGCATCATTAAGAATTTAGATTTAAATGATTGCTGGGTAGGTGCTGGATTTGTAAGAAACAAAATTTGGGATGTTAAACATCAAATGGCACCAACGGCACTTAATGATGTTGATGTTATTTATTTTGATTGTAATAAACTAGACAAACAAGAGGATTTACTAATTGAAGAAAAGCTAAAGTTGATAGATTTTACAATTAATTGGTCAGTGAAAAATCAGGCATTAATGCATACAAGAAATGGGCATACGCCATATAATGACTGTAATCATGCAATTTCATTTTGGCCAGAAACTGCTACTGCAATTGCAATAAAATTGAGTATGGAAGGGCAAATTCAATATATTGCTCCTTATGGATTGGATGATTTATTTAATTTACAGGTTAGACCTACACCTAATTTTAATTTAGATACCTATCAGCGTAGAATTGAAGATAAAAAATGGAAAAATAAGTGGAATAAATTAGTAATCCATTCTATGGATGAAGAAAATTTGTAAACTATGATAAAAGTCAAAAACTCTAAATAAAAAAAGAAACTTATTTCTAAGTTTCTCTATTACGGATTTATACTATTGTAGAAATAAATGATTGTTTCTTAAAACTTAAGGTGTTTAACCGTTAAACCACCATTAATTAGCTGTTTTAATGAATCAATTCCTATTTTAAGGTGGCTTTCTACATAATTTGTTGTTACAGAACTATCACTTTCTGCAGTTTTAACGCCTTCTGGTATCATCGGTTGGTCTGAAACTAATAACAAAGCACCAGTTGGAATTTTATTCGCAAAACCTGTGGTGAAAATTGTAGCAGTTTCCATATCTACAGCCATTGCACGTAAAGTTTTCAAGTATTTTTTAAATTCTTTATCGTGCTCCCAAACTCTGCGGTTGGTGGTATAACATGTTCCAGTCCAATAATCTCTAGAATGATCTCTAATTGTTGTTGAAATCGCTTTTTGTAAAGCAAATGATGGCAATGCAGGAACTTCTGCTGGTAAATAATCATTTGATGTTCCTTCTCCCCTAATCGCTGCGATTGGCAAAATTAAATCGCCTAATTGATTTTTCTTTTTTAAACCACCACATTTGCCTAAAAACAAAACTGCTTTTGGTGTAATTGCAGTTAATAAATCCATCATAGTAGCTGCAAGTGGGCTTCCCATACCGAAATTAATAATTGTAATACCATTTGCAGTAACACTTTGCATAGGCTTATCTAAGCCCATAATTGGTGCGTTACCATTCCATTCAGAAAACATGGTTAAGTATTTACTGAAATTGGTTAATAAAATATATTGACTAAAATCTTCTAATGGTCTGCCTGTATAACGTGGCAACCAGTTTTTAACAATATCATCTTTAGACTTTAAGCCTGATTTTACTGGAGTTTCTACTTCTTTTACTTTTTTTGCTTTATCAGCAACTGTTGCGTCTTTTTTTACGTCTTTTTCTTCGTTCATCTTTTGTACTCCTTTTTATAAATATATTAAAATTAAATCAGTTTGGCTAATGGTCAATGGACTATCGACCATTGACTTCCAAACTAACGGGTTAAAAAAAATCCCCTAGAAATTCTAGAGGATTTAATTTATGCTGCTTTTAGCTTTTTAAAATCGGCCTTTTCAAATTTCTCCATGGCGTAATCTAATGTAATGTGTAATTCTTTAACACTTTCATCAGATGGAGTGTCGTACATCGCATCCAACATAATCGCCTCGCAAATTGATCTTAAGCCCCTCGCTCCCAACTTATATTCCATTGCTTTATTTACAATGAAATCTAATACCTCGTCATCAAATTGAAGATTTACATTTTCATATTCAAATAACTTGGCGTATTGTCGCATTAAAGAGTTTTTCGGCTCCGTTAAAATATTACGTAGTGCTTGTATATCTAACGGATTAAGGTGTGTTAAAACCGGTACACGACCAATTAACTCTGGTATTAAACCGAAAGCTTTTAAATCTTGCGGAGTAATATACTTATACAGATTTTTTAAATCTAAATCTTGTTCATCCTTTTTAACTTTATAACCAACAGCTTGTGTGCGCAAACGATTAGCTATTTTACGTTCAATTCCATCAAATGCACCACCACAAATAAATAAAATGTTATTGGTGTTTACAGGTATCATTTTCTGGTCAGGATGCTTTCTTCCGCCCTGCGGTGGCACGTTTACAATTGTTCCTTCTAAAATTTTAAGCAACGCTTGTTGTACACCTTCTCCAGATACGTCTCTAGTAATTGATGGATTATCGCTCTTGCGGGCAACTTTATCCACTTCATCAATATACACAATACCACGTTCTGCAGATGCTACATCATAATCTGCCGCTTGCAATAAACGCGTTAAAATACTTTCTACATCTTCTCCAACATATCCCGCCTCGGTTAAAACAGTTGCATCTACAATACAAAAAGGTACATGCAGAATTTTAGCAATTGTTTTTGCCAATAATGTTTTTCCTGTTCCTGTTTCGCCAACTAACATGATGTTAGATTTTTCAATCTCTACTTCATCTTTATCAATTTTTTGACTTAAACGTTTGTAATGATTGTAAACTGCTACAGAAAGTACTTTTTTAGCATCATCCTGGCCAATTACATATTGATCAATGTGTGCTTTTATTTCAGCAGGTTTTAATAAAGTAAATGATTGACTAAATGACCCACTTTTCTTATTCCCCAATTCCTGAGCTAATAAAACATTAGCTTGCGTTACACATTTGTCGCAAATATATGCGTCCAAACCCTCTATAAGCATTAAAGTTTCTTGCTTTGGAGAGTTACAAAAAGAGCAACGCGATTCTTTATTTTGTTTAGCCATTTTCTTTTTTGTTGTGAGTTGCATGTTACGAGTTCTGGGTTTGAAAGCCTAAACCTTCAACCTATAACTCGCAACCCGCAACTATTTTTATTTCGTCGATCCTAACACTTCATCAATCATACCAAAACTTTTAGCTTCGTCAGCTTTCATCCAGTAATCACGATCTGAAGCTTTTTCTACCCATTCGTAACTTTGTCCGGAGTGAGTTGAAATGATATCGTATAATTCTTTTTTCAATTTTAACATCTCTCTCAAGTTAATCTCCATATCTGAAGCAACACCTTGTGAACCTCCAGATGGTTGATGAATCATTACTCTTGAGTGTGTTAATGCAGCACGTTTACCTTTTGCGCCCGCTACTAATAATACTGCACCCATTGATGCCGCCATACCTGTACAAATTGTTGCCACATCTGGTGTGATGTATTGCATGGTATCATAAATACCTAAACCCGCGTATACCGAGCCACCAGGTGAGTTGATGTAAATTTGAATATCACGGTTAGCATCAGTTGACTGTAAGAACAACAATTGAGCTTGGATGATATTTGCATTTTGATCATAAATTGCATCCCCCAAAAAGATGATACGATCCATCATTAAACGAGAGAAAACGTCCATTTGTGCAACATTTAACTGGCGTTCTTCAATGATATAAGGCGTCATTGATTTTGGCGAACTGTTAGTTGCTCCAATATAACGATCAACATTTAATCCGTTAATTCTATGATGTTTAACTGCGTATTTTCTAAATTCTTCTTTATCTATCTTCATAATATGTGAATATTTTTCTTTTTAATGCGTATCTAATTTGGTGTAGTAACGATTATCGTCAATGCTAAATTATTTAAAACTTCGAATAAATGAACAAATATTGGTCAGTTATATGCAATCTTCTTTTAAAGTTAGCATTTGAGTAAACTGATAACGATTAACAAACTGATTAGATAAAGCAAGAGCAGCTAAAAAGCTGCTCTTAAAAAGATATCTATAAAAGACTTAAATTGAGATCCTTCGACAAGCTCAGGATGACAAATCTCAATTACTTCATTTCTATAAACTTGTTATAGTCAATGTCTTTTTTGTCTAAAGTTGCTACCGATTGTATGTATTCAAATACTTTTAAAGCTTTAACCTCATCAAAAATACGATTAGCATTTTCTTTTTCTTGCAAGAAAGTAGTTGTGTATTGTGCTAACTGATCTTCTGGCATTGGTTGTGGGCTGTACATTCTAAACTGTGCATCTAAACGTTGTTTAGCAGTTTCGAAAACATCTTTATAGTCAATTTTAATTTCGTTATCCGTAATGATTTTGTTTTCAATCAAAGTCCATTTAAGGTTCTTTGCAAAATCAGCGTAACCCTGCTCTAACTCTTCGTCAGTTAATTTTTCGTTCGTAGCTTTTAACCATTTACGTAAAAATTCATCAGGTAACTCCATTTTAGTTTGCTCAGTCAATTGCGTATAAATATCGTTTTGTAATTTACGATCTGCATCTTGCTTAAACATGCTTTCAATTTCTTCAGTAATTTTAGCTCTAAAACCAGCTTCATCACTTACTACATCTGCACCAAATATTTTATCAAAGAACTCTTGATTTAAATCTGATTCTTCTAAACGATTTACATTTTTAACCGTTACTTGAAATTTCGATTTCAAATCTTTTGCATCCTCTTCGCCAATATTTAACAATTTAGCAATTACTGTTTCATTGTTATCAAAAGCTTTTTGGATGTCTAATTCCAACACATCATCTTTCTTTAAGCCTAAAAGAGATTTCAAAATCTTTTTATCAGTTACTAAGTCTAAACGAATAGAACCTGTGCTTGCAATACCACCTTCAAAAACTGCTCCATCTGGAGAAAGTTGTGCCAAATCAGCATAAAGCACATCACCTTCTGCCGAAACTTCAGGATTTGTCATTTTGCCATAGCTTTTGCGGATGTTTTTGATACGAGCCTCTAAAGTTTCTTTATCAGCTTTAACATTGTAAGCTGTAAATTTATCTTTCGAAGTAATTTCAACATCCACCTTTGGTGCTAAACCTAACTCGTAGTTAAACTCAAATTCATCTGTATTATCCCATTTAAATTCTTTAGTATCGTCCATTACTGGTAAAGGCTGACCTAAAACTTCAACTTTGTTATCTGTTAGGTGTTTAGATAAATTTTCGCTTAACATATTGTTGATTTCTTCAACCAAAATGCTTTTGCCATACATTCTTTTCATGTGGGCAACTGGAACCATTCCTTTACGAAAACCAGGTAGATTTGCTTTTTTAGCTTGCTCTTTAAGTGCTTTTTCTACTCTTGGGCTATAATCTTCAGGTGCGATAGTAATTTTTACTACTGCATTTAAATCGTTAACTTTTTCCTGTGTGATGTTCATTTCTTAATTAGATTTGAGTATTGAGATATGAGATATGAGACAAATTGTATAGACTCAAACACACATCTTTATTTTTTTTCAATGTCTTTATAAAATTAAAACCGTTCTGACTTACATCGGAACGGCTTCATTTGTTTGTGCGGATGAAGGGACTCGAACCCCCACGCCGTGAAGCGCCAGATCCTAAGTCTGGTGCGGCTACCAATTACGCCACATCCGCAGTTAGGATTTATTTTGGATTGCAAAGATAGCGTTTTGCATCAATAATCAAAAAGTAAGGCTTAATTATTTTTACTAGTTAATCACCTAATTAGCTAATTAGCTAATTATCAAGTCATCTTGCAAATGAAAAAGATAATTTACCGCTTTAACTAATCTGCTTCCATACCACGAAAACATTTCTCCATCTACTAGTCTAACTTTTGCATTTGGTAAAGCGGATTGAATTTCTTCAATATGTTTTCCTTTAAAAGGATAGGGTTCGGAAGAGAGGAAAATGAATTGCGGGTTAAGAGTTTTCAGTTCATCGAGTGTTAATTCTGGATATCTACTTTGTTCAATTATGTTTTGTAGTCCTATTTTTCGTAGAATATCATCTATAAATGTGTTTCGGCCTGCAAACATGTAAGGGTCTTTCCATATTAAATAGGCAACGCTTTGATGAATGTTTTTTGTGACTGCTAGTGTTTGTAGATCTGTAAAACCAGCATGAATGAGGTGATTTAAATAAGCGGCTTCAGGTTCTCGGTTTATCAACTCTCCTATTTCGGTAATGGTTTTCATTGATTCTTCCAAATTATGGATATCACTTATCCATACTGGGAATTCTTGCATCAGTAATTCAATTTCGCCCCGCGTATTTTCTTCTTTATTACCAATGATTAAATCAGGTTTTAGATCTCTAATTTTTTCTATTAGTAGTTTTTTAGTTCCTCCTATTTTAGTTTTAGATGCAAATTTTTCTATCGGATGAATACAAAATTTAGTTATACCAATAACTTCTTCATCTAAACCTAAATCGAACAACAATTCGGTTTGTGATGGCACAATAGACACAATCCTTTTAGGTGGATAATTAATTGTTACTTCATTACCAAGTTGATCTGTGAAGGTCTTTTGCATTTGGTAAAGTTATGGGTTTTGTTGCAGAGTTGCAGGTGCTGGGTTTCTTCTTGCAGACGCTAGGTTTCTTTCTGACAAGGCTAGGTTTCTTCTTGCAAACGATAGGTTTCTTGTTGACAAGGCTAGGTTTCTTTTTGCAGACGCTAGGTTTCTTGTTGACAGGGCTAGGTTTCTTTCTGACAAGGCTAGGTTTCTTCTTGCAGGCGCCAGGTTTCTTGTTGACAGGGCTAGGTTTCTTTCTGACAAGGCTAGGTTTCTTATTGCGGGTGCTGGGTTTCTTCTTGCAGGCGCCAGGTTTCTTGTTGACAGGGCTAGGTTTCTTTTTGCAGGTCGTAGTTTTATACTTTTAAAATATAAAAGCAGTTGATTTATAGTTTCAACTGCTTTTAGGATACGTATAGACTAACTTATTTAATGAAAACCAATTGCATTACGATTCTCGTTTTCACGGGAATGACGTGTGTAAAAGAATAGACGGTGTATACCTTATTCGTATTTCAAGGCATCAACTGGATTATTTACCGCAGCTTTTCTGGCTTGTAAGCTTACTGTAAATACAGCTATCACAACAGACAATAAAGTGGCCATTAAGAAAGGCCAAATTGGCATATCAATCCGGTAGGCAAATCCTTCTAGCCATTTACGAGTTAAAATAAAAGCAATGGGCCAGCTAATTAAATTTGCGATAATTACTAGTATCAAAAATGATCGATTTAACATATTAATTACTTGAAAATTTGATGCGCCTAGTATTTTCCTAATTGCTATTTCCTTAGTTTTTCGTTTTGCTATAAAGGCTGACAGGGCAAATAGACCTAATAAGGAAAGGATAACTGAGATTACGCTAAATAAAACTATAATTTGCATTTGCCTGCGTGTAGCTTTTAATTCGTTTTGAAAGGCATCTTCAACTGCAATATATCTCATCGGAAAAGCTGGATATAATTCTTTCCATATCCCTTCTATTGCTTTCATTGCTGGTTTATAATTTTCGCTCTCAAATCTTATTAATAGGTTATTGGTATTTGATGATCCGCCCAAATGCGTAACCTTATAAATAGTTGGTAAAACGGCTTTATCAAACCCTTCGTTATTATAATCTTTAATTACTCCAACTACCTGAAAAACATTTGTTCCCTTAAAGGTTTTGTATTGTTTACCAACCATATTTTTTCCTAGTAGTCTTTCTGCGGATTGGTTGATTACCACACTATTGATGGTGTCTTGACCGTATGCTCTTGAAAAAATTCGACCTTTTACTACTTGTACCCCCAATGCAGGCAAAGCATCCATAGTTACGGTTACTGTATTGAGGTCGTATTTTTGATTATTAAATGTAATTTCATTCGAAAAATTAAATGTGTTACCCATTACTTGTGTGGTTGTAGCTACATATTTTACACCTGTAACTCGTTTTACCCTTTCACCAAATGGATCTCCATCATTATAGTTTGTCGAGATATTAATTAGCTTATCTCTATTAAAACCTAAATCTTTATTGGCTACATAACTGGTTTGTTGCTGCATTACTCCTATGCCAATAATAAAGGTAACGGCAATAATAAATTGTACGATTACCAATCCGTTTCTTAATGCGATGCCTTTAAATCCGTTTTCGTAATTTCCTTTCAATACTTTGACGGGGTTATATTTTGATAACATCCACGCGGGATAAAAGCCTGCTAATAGTGTGATGAATATAAATAAGCCAACTAATTGGAACAGCATGGATAGTAATTGCTTACTATGCCAAAAGCTTAATTGTACATCGAATTGGTTGCTAAATGCGGGCAGTAAAATCTCTACTAAAATTACGCAGATAAATAAAGATGCTAATGTTTGTATAGCAGATTCGAGCAAAAACTGAATAACCAATTGCTTTTTATAAGCGCCTAAAACTTTCTTAACTCCAACTTCTTTTGCTCTTTGTACGGATTGCGCAGTTGATAAATTCACAAAGTTGATAATTGATACCAATAACAGAAATATGGAAAGCGCAATTATTGGTTTAATCTTATCTAGCCAGCTTGGAGTAAGTGATGGGGTTGAATATACTTCTTGAAGTGGAACTATTTTTAAGCCTGGCGTTTTACCATTTTTATAATAGTCTTTAAAATCAATTCCTTTTTGATCAACAATTGTTCTTTTTTTATAGTCGACATATACTTTTTGCAACACTTTATTTACTGCCGTTGTATCTAATTTTTGCGCTGCTAAAGCATATACTTCACAATGATTAGTGTTACTTATCTGATCTGGATCTTGTTCTCGTTCTCCTGAATGTAAAATAGCATTAAAGTTTACGCTTTGCGGGGTTGACGGATCTTCTACAACACCTGTAACGGTAACCATTCTTCCTTCATCTGTTCGCCACATGAGTAGTTTTAACTGCTTGCCCAAGACTTTCTCTGTTCCAAAAAGCTTTAAGGCTACACTTCTTTTTAACACAATTGTATTTGGCGTACTAATAGCTGTTAACTGATCTCCTTGAACGAATTTGTAAGGAAAAACCTTGAAAAATAGTGAGTCGGCATCTCTAATATCTTTAATAAGTATGGGATCTGCGTTAGCTAATTTCACAGAATATCCATCCCCCCAGCTTATCCCTACTTTGGTTACCTGTTTAAATTGAGGTACTTTATTTGTCACTAAAGCACCTACTCTCGATTCGACAGATTCCATCCAATGTTGTTGATTGTCTGGTGTGAAAGAATCATGATGTTCTCTTATTTGATAAACTTTATCTAAATCTGGGTTCCATTTATCGTAATTAGTTTCATGATTAATGAATAACAATAAAAGTACAAAGGCTGTTAATCCAAGTGCTAAACCACCAATATTTATGGCTGCATAAACTTTGTTTTTAAATAAATTACGCAGGGCGATTTTTAAGTTGAGTTTAAACATAGTTGGTTGGTTTATTAGGTTTTTGGATGTTTGGTTGGTTAGTTGATTAGGCTTAACCGTTAACTGAAACGTCTTCTTTAATTACTCCATCTTCTATTGTTAAAATTCGATTACCGTATTGTGCATTTTTTTCTGAGTGTGTAACTTGAAGAATGGTGATATTTTCTTCTTGATTTAGTTTTTTAAATAAATCCATTATTTGTTCTGCTTGTGCAGATTGTAGGTTTCCAGTTGGTTCATCTGCCAAAATAATAGATGGCTGCGCAACTAATGCTCTTGCAATACCTACTAATTGTTGTTGTCCGCCGGAGAGTTGGTTGGGGAATAGATCTTTTTTTGCCACCATGTTAAAGCGATCTAAAACATCCGCTATGCGACTTTTACGCTCGGCTCCAGGAATTTTCTTATACAATAGAGGCGCTTCGATATTTTCGGCAACTGTCATTTCATCAATTAAATGGTACGCTTGAAACACAAAACCAATATGATTACGATATAACTCTATTCTTTGTCGCTCTTTCATTGCTGTTACATCTTCTCCCATAAAATGGTATTCGCCATAGGTTGGTTCTTCGAGCATACCTAAAATATTTAACAGGGTTGATTTTCCGGCACCAGATGGGCCCATGATGGAAACAAATTCGCCTTGTTTAATACTGGTTGTTACGTGACGAAGGATGTAACTTTTTACACCTTTGTTTGCGTAGTATTTTTCTATGTTTTTAAGTTCGATCATACCCCAAACCCCTAAAGGGGCTTTACCCCTCGATACCTAAAAGCATCGAGGTACGTTAATTTATTAGTTTATTTATATAATTTAAGTTATGCTTTCCCACCTTATTATTCCTCCCCCTTGGAGAGGTTATGTGGGGCATTTATTCATATTTAAGTGCATCGACGGGATTTGATTTTACTGCTTTTTGAGCTTGAATGCTTACAGTAATTACTGTTAGACAAATTGTAATTAATGCACTTAGCGCAAAAGGAAGTATTGGCATTTCTATTCGATATGCGAATGTTTCTAGCCATTTTTTAGTTAAAATGTAAGCTAATGGCCAAGAAATTAAGTTGGCTATAACTACTATTGCAAAGAATGAAGTATTTAACAGCTTCAGGATTTGAATATCGCTTGCGCCTAATATTTTTCGTACTGCGATCTCTTTCATCCGCCCGTTGGTGATGTATTTTGCAAAGGCGAAAAGGCCTAAAATAGCAATGAAAATGGTTAGTATCGCGGCTGCGAAAAATATAGATTGTAATTGTTCTTGTTTTTTGAAAAGCTTGCCATACAATTCATCTAAAAATTGATAACGAAAATCTTCTCCATCCAATTTATTGATAGTTGACCACTGTGATTTTAAATTGGCTAAGGCTTCGGTCATTTTACTTTCTTCTATTTTAAGCATGATTTGTGTTTTATAACCTCCGCAAGGATCTTTAATAGTATAAATTGTGGGCTGAATGGCAGTTTCGAAGCCTTGCGTTTTAAAATCTTTAATCACACCAATTATTTTATAATCGATATTGCAGCCTCTAATGGTTTGTCCGATAGGGTTTTTAATTCCGTATTTAGCTACGGCACTTTCATTTATAACAGCAGAATTTATGGTATCTGTTTTAAATTCATTTGAGAAAAGGCGCCCTTCTTTTAGTTTAATTTCAAGCGTTTCGAAATAGTCGAAGTCTACATCTACAAAATCAATATTTGCTTTTATACCATTTGCTGTGTAGTTATTTATTCCATTTATACCACCAGGTATAAATGTGGCTACAGTTGCCGATTTAATTCCAGGAATTTTAAGGATCTTTTCTCTAACTGGTTCGAACTTGATAGGATCGTTAAAAATTGAAATATTTTTAATGTAAACTACTTGATTTGCTGTAAAACCAAGATCTTCTTTACTCATATATTTCAGTTGCGAATTGATAATGAATAAACCAATGATGAAAACTACGGCAACACTGAACTGAAAAACTAGCAATCCATTACGTAACCAATAGCTTTGTTTACTGGTAGAGAAGTTTCCCTTTAAAACCACCGCGGGTTTAAAACCTGACAAAATCATTGCTGGATAAATACCCGCAATAAGGGTAATTACTCCTAAAATTAACGGCAACTGCCAATACAAACCATTATTGATATGCCAAATAGATAGGTGGGTTTGAAACAAATTATTAAAGTTTGGCAATACCAATTCTGCTAAAATTAAGGCCAAAATAGTAGCTGCAAAACATTGCATAAATATCTCGACCAAAAACTGTGTTGTTAATTGAAATCGATAAGCGCCCAGTACTTTTTTAACGCCAACTTCTTTGGCACGTTTTGTTGCCTGAGCAATACTTAAATTGGTAAAATTAATAGAGGCAATAACCAAAATTAGAACCCCTAAAACAGAAAGTGCTATTAATGTTTTGTAAGGTGCATCATTACCAGCTTTTGGTTTTAAATGCAGGTTTGAAAGCGGGTCTAAAAAGGTAGAAATTCCTTTTACTTCATCAATTCTTTTACCTGCTTTACTTTTTAGTAATTCTGCTTGGTATAAATTAGTGATTTTTTGCTCGAGATTTACCACTTGTGTTTCAGGCTTTACCTGTACGCAGATGGTGTAATCGTTCATATCATAGTTATCGTTCTTACCTAATTCGTTGGCGATGGAAACACCATCGAAAGTAAAGTTCGAATGCAAGTTATTTTTTATCGAACCGGCTATTATTCCTGTGATCCCTGAATTACTCGCTCCAAATCCAACCATTTCGGGCTTATTATCTTTTTTATTTGGAAAAAGCGTTTTCATGCTTTCATTACTCAAATAAGTAAGTCTTTCTACATCTCCAGCTGGTTTTATTAGACCACCATTTGGATTTATATTGAGAATTTTGGCCGCATTATAATCAGCTGCTAGAATTTTATTTGTAAAAAGTGTGTTCTTTCCATTTTTAATGGTGAGCTCAAAAGAACCTTCCTTTACCAAACCAGCCGACTCAACTTCGGGGAAATTTTGTTTAATGGCTTTTGCAAATGGAGCAGCGGTGTAATACGTTTTAAATTCTGGATAGGTTATACCAACAACATAAATATTATCGTAGTTCGGATTTTCCTTATCAAAACTTGTTTCATACGTAGCATACATCATTACTAAAATAAATGCTGATAAAGCCACGGCCAATCCACCAACATTAATAGCAGTTATTGTTCTGTTTTTCCAAAGGTTTCGCAATGCGATTTTTAGGTTTAATTTGAACATCTTTTAGTATTTAGTAGTTAGTACAATGTATTTAGAAACCTCTGAGTTTCTTAAATTACTCGTATTTCAAGGCATCAATTGTATTGGCTTTTGCAGCTCTATAACTTCTTAGTGTAACTGTTATAATGGTGATGGACATTGATATTAACATTGCAAAAATGAAAGGCCAAATGCTTAAATCAATGCGATATTCGAAGCCAGCCAACCAGTTTTTAACAAAGATGTAAGCGACTGGCCAGGCCACCATATTGGCAATTAACACCATCCACAGAAATGAGTTATTTAGCATTTTGATTAACTCTAAGTTTGATGCTCCTAAAACCTTGCGAATGGCAATTTCTTTGGTGCGTTGCGTTGCTACAAAGGAAATCAGACCAAACAACCCAATAAAGGAAATGAAAATTACTACACTTGCGAAAACCTTAAAAAGTGTTCCCATAATTTGTTCTGTTTCATAAAAACCTTTTAAGTTTTCATCGAAGAATTCATTTTCATACACATAATCTGGAAACATGGTATTAAAAGTGCTTTCTACCTGTTTCATCGTATTACCTATATCTGCAACGTCTAATTTTATGGCTATACCTCTGTAATTGCTTTTTCTAGAGAACATAGCCATAGGAGCTATTTTTTCGTGAAGTGAATAATTATTGAAATCTTTAACCACACCTACAATTGGACCTTTTCCGCCCCATAGCGTCATTATTTTACCAATAGCCTCATTTGGATTTTTGACATTCAGCTTTTTAATCAATGTTTCGTTTACCACAAATTCTTTAATGGTATCGCTCTTTGCTATTGGTCTGCCAGCTATAAGTTGCAAACCAAATGTTTTAAAATAAGCTTCATCTACAGCTTTAACATTAGCTTGAAAATCTACCCTTTTGGAGCTATTATAAGTAAAACTAGTTTCGTTATTACTATCAGACGATGGAGCGGCAGAGCAAAAACTAATGTTTTTTACACCTTTAATGCCACTTAATCTTTCTTTGAATCCATTATATTTTAACTTACTTAAACTGTCTTGTGGTAAGCTAACCAGTGAAATGGCTTGTGTATCAAAACCTAGAGATTTATTACGGATAAAACTCATTTGTTTAATTACTACCAATGTACCTATGATTAGAATTGCAGTAATTGCAAATTGCACAACTACTAAGGTTTTACGCAAACCTACTCCTCCAGCGTTTGCTGTAACTTTATTTTTAATGGCCAATGCAGGGCTAAAACCCGACATAATTAAGGCTGGGTATAATCCCGCTAGGAAACTTACCACCACCAACATAACCAATAAGAATACAAAAATAATTGGGTGACCAAATAGACTAAAAGTAACATCGCCACCAAATAGATTTTCCATTTTTGGCAAAGTTAATTCTGATAAAACACAGGCTAATAAAAGTGCTATAAAAGTAATTAAAGCTGTTTCACTTAAAAATTGCCATATCAATTGCTTGCGCCTGCTGCCCATAACTTTGCGTACACCAACCTCTTTGCTCCTACTAATTGCTTGTGCAGTTGCCAAATTAATAAAGTTGATACAAGCCGTTAAAAGCAAGAACAAACCAATGATTACCAAACCAATAATTTGTTTGTAGGGCATATACTTATTGGCAAAATTCCCATAATTATCATTATGATGAATGGTTTTTAATGGTTGAACAGTGTGACCAACTTTACCTGAGGCATCTTTATCATTTTCATATTTATTTAGAAATTGTTGTATAGGTTTATCCAATTCACTAAGTAGAACACCTTTTTTTAACAACACATAACATTCCCAACTTGAAGAAACAGAGCCCCAATCTTTACTGTTTTTTGAGTTAAAACTAACGTAACTAAAAATGATTTCTAATGGGAAACTGCTGTTTTGTGGATTATCTTTTATAATACCAGTTACTTTAAAATCGGTTTTATTGTCCAGAATTAAAGTATTGCCTATCGCTTTGCGCCAATCGCCGAAGTAAGTATTAGCTGCTTTTTCTGATAGTACAACTGTATTTGGTGCAGTTAGCGATTGATTGGGATTTCCCGCTAGCCATTTATAATCGAATATTTCGAAAAATGAGGGCTCTGCATAATATATTGATTCCGATTTTTTAACTTCGGCTTTGCCAGGTAATGCTTTAGCTTTAACAATTCCACTACTTTGTTGTATAGCTGCAACTTTTTCAAATTGCGAGAAATCGTTTCTAACTGCTGCTGGCAAAGGTAGAGGAACACCTTGAGAATAAAATTCGTTTCCATCTGCATATTTCCAAGAAGTAACCATACGATAGATTCTATCGCCATTGGCATAATCTTTATCGAAGCTCAATTGATACCTCACAAAAATAAAAATGAGTATGCAGCTTGCTAGGCCAATTGCTAGGCCAAAAACATTTATTGAGGTATATCCTTTGTATTTCCAAAGGTTGCGAAGGGCAATTTTTAAGTTTAATTTGAACATAGCTGGGTTACGGGTTATGTGTTATAAGTTGCGGGTAATGACGTATATTAATTCACTAATTTTATTTATAGGTTTAAAGTTTGCGCTCAGGCTTGCAACCTGTAACACGCAACACAAAACCTTATTCGTATTTTAAGGCATCTATTGGGTTTGCTTTTGCAACTTTAATAGATTGGATGCTAACAGTTAAAACAGCAATTATAACTGAGATAATGATAGCCAATGCAAAAGGCAAAAATGAAATGGGTACTCGATATTCAAAAGCAGAAAGCCATTTATTAATAATAATATAAGCTAGTGGGAAAGCGATGATATTGGCTATTGCAACCAACTTGATAAAATCTTTATTCAACAACGTGAGGATATTACCTGTACTTGCGCCTAAAACTTTTCTGATACTGATTTCTTTTTTACGTTGTTCAGCCATAAATAGGGCTAAACCAAGTAAACCTAGGCAAGAAATAAAAATGGCGAAACCCCCGAACCAGTTAGAAAGTGTGCCTAGCAACTTTTCATCCTGAAACTTAGCTTCGAAAGATTCGTTTACGAATTTGCGATTAACAGGATAATTAGGTTCCATTTCTTTAACCAATGCATCTATTTTTTCTAATGATGAACTTATATTTTGATTTGGGTTTAAGCGAGCGATGATCATATTGGAACCCCAAGTAGAACTCGGAAAAAATATCATTGGGGCTACTTTTTGATAAGCACTTTCTACCACAAAATCTTTAATTACACCCACATTTATTCTTTCATTACCCCAATGTCTAATTTTAGCTCCAACAGGGTTTTTAAGTTTCATCATTTTAACTGCAGCTTCATTCAACATGACACTATTAGTATCGTTAGCAGCATTTATTAAAAATTCTCTTCCAGCAACAAGTTCTGTACCTATTGTTTTTATAAAATCACTCCCAATTCCTCTGTTATTAAATGAAATAACATCATTAGGATTTTTACCTTCCCATTCTACATCTGTTGTATTATTTCCGCTCTCAGTTATATCATTACTAAAAAAAGTTACTTTGGTTGTTGCTCCTGATGCCAATAGTTGAGTTTTAAGTAACTCTAACTTTTTATTATCAGCCATTTTACCTTGTATTGCTATTTGTACCAAATTAGATTGATCATAACCAATTGGTTTATTTTTAACGTAATTAAGTTGTTGATAAATTACAGCTGTACAAATAATTAAACATGCGGCAAAAACAAATTGCCCTACTACTAATACTTTCCTCACAGAAACTGATGAATCTGTTTTAATTTTGAAACCTTTTAATACTTTAATCGGCTCAAAAGAAGATAAGTATAGTGCAGGGTAACTGCCTGCAATAAACCCAGTGAAAATCATTAAAGCAAAAAGTGTTATCCAAAACCCACTATTATTGTAATCAATAACTAACTTAATATTTAATAGATTATTAAAATATGGCAAACTGATTTCAACCAATATAAAAGCTAAAACGGTAGAGATAAATGTGATGAGTATGGATTCTAAAAAAAACTGACTAATTAATGATTTGCGGCTTGAACCAATCGCCTTACGGACACCAACCTCTTTTGCTCTGCCTTCAGAACGAGCAGTGGATAAATTCATGAAGTTTACACAAGCGATTAACAAAATGCAAAAGGCAAGTAATAGGAATATTTTAAGTTGATCTATTTTACCACCTACAGATTTACCATTTTCAAAATCGCTATATAAATGCCACTTAGTTAATGGATGTAATATAGCTTCTGCCAAATTATCCTTTTGATTTCTTTTGTAAATACCTAACATTGAAGCATTTGCGGCTGCAAAAAATTTATTATCTTGCAATTGCACAAATGTTAAACACATATTATTACCCCAATTGCCTTCTTTAGCCCAAGTTTCAGTTTTTTCGAACAACGCCCATGGCATGATACAATCAAAAATAATACTGCTATTGTTTGGAATATCCTCAATTACAGCTTCAACATTTAAAACTTCTTGATTTTCTAATTTTACTGTTTTATTAATAGGGTCTTCGTTACCAAATAATTTTTGGGCGAAAGATTTGGTAAGGATGATAGAATTTACGTTTTTTAAAACCTGTGTTTCATTACCTTTAATAAATTTATAGTCTAATATTTTGAGATATGCTTGGTCTGCAAAAACAGCTTTACTACTTAATTTATTCTCGCCAACAGTAATTAGCTTTGCTCTTGGATAAGTAGAATGTGATGCATATTTAACGCCAGGGATTTTTTCTTGCACTTCTTTAGCCATGACATTTGGGGTCCATGCCCAGCTAAAAATTTTACCATTTGCTGGTGCATTTTGATAAACTATATATGTTTTGTCGTTATTGGTAAATTGTTTATCGTAGCTCCACTCATAAGCTACGTAAATTAACAACACCATGCAGCTAGCCAAACCAATAGCTAAGCCGCCAATATTTATAAGAGAAAAACCTTTATTCTTCCAAAGGTTTCGCAATGCGATTTTTAAGTTTAATTTGAACATCTTTTCTTAGTAGTTAGTACATAGTATTTAGACCTGTATACTATTCGTATTTCAATGCATCAACCGGGTTAGCTTTGGCCGATTTATACGCTTGAAAGCTTACAGTTATCAATGCCATTGCTAAAGTTCCAAATGCCGCTAATAGCATAATCCACCAATTTATTTCGGTATGGAATTCAAATTTCGATAACCATTTTCCCATCGCATAATAGCTTAATGGAACAGCAATAATAATTGCTACAACTATCATTTTGACGAAGGATAATGAAAGCAATTGCATCAAATTAGTAACAGATGCACCAAGTACTTTACGCACACCAAATTCCTTAGTACGCTGTTCTGCACTGTAGGCAACTAAACCAAATAAACCCAAACAAGAAACAAAAATTGCTAATCCGCCGAAAAGGTTCGATAAAATACCTAGTGTTTTTTCAGAATTATATTTCTCTAAATAAATTGAATTTAAGAACTTAATATCGGTTGGATATGCAGGATTAACTTGTTTTGTGATTTCGGTAATTGTAGCAATGTTTTGTGCTATTGAGTTTGCTTCATTTAAGCGCATAGTAATTGTTCCCGTTCTGTTTGGGTCAAAAAATACAATCACAGGATTATTTGATTGATAAGGAGAATCCCATACATAATCATCAAAAACACCAACAATAGTATATTTGTCATCAAATATTGTAACTGTTTTGCCAATAGGATTAGTATAACCAAATACTTTTAGGGCTGTAGCACTAATCAATACGCCAGCAGAATCTGATGCGAAATTCTTAGAAAAATCTCTTCCCTCTTTTAATTTAATTCCATTGGTTTTAATGAAATCATAAGTAGTTGCTACTTGATTAAACAATTGTGTATTTAATGGTTTAGCCATTCCCTCCCACTTAACATCCATGAAATTTTGCCCACGATGTGATAAACCTACTGATGATTGAGACACAGCCTTCACAGCTCCAGACTTCAATAGTTGAGATTTAACAACCTCGAACTTTGTTTTTAACTCGCCATCTTGCGGAATCTCTACAAGCGCATTAACATCAATTCCCATTGGTCTATTTTTTATAAACTGTATTTGACGATAAATAACCATTGTAGAAATAATCAACACAATTGCAAAACAAAACTGTCCTACAACAAGCACTTGCCTTAAGTTGATGGCTAAAATTCCACCAGATTTTATCCTCTTTTTTAAAGTTTGGATAGGATTAAATGCCGACAAGTAAAATGCAGGATAACTTCCAGCAATTAAACCAGTTAAGAATACTATTCCTAAAATCCACATCCAGCTTGATGCACTAAAATATCCAATACTTAACTTAATGTTTAAGAGATTGTTAAAGGTGGGCAAGAAAATTTCTAAGAGAGCAATTGCAACAATTACAGCAATGAAAGTTAACACCATTGATTCTGTTAAAAATTGCATAATTAATGAAACTCTATTTGCACCAATCGTCTTTTTTATACCTACTTCTTTTGCACGTTTCTCTGATTTTGCCGTAGCCATATTCATAAAATTGATACAGGCAATCATCAAAATACCAAATGCCAATGCTACAAATAGATAAATTTGCTCAATATCACCGCCAACATTTACCCCATTTTCAAACTTACCATATAGATGAAGCTTGCTTAATGGGTAAAGGAAATAAGGCTGATTTGCTTGCTCTAAATGTGTTTTTACTACTTTATCTATTTTTTCATTAACCCTAGTTACATCTGTATTTGGATCTAATAAAGCCATAGTAACAAAACTGAAATTTCCCCAATTAAGCTCTTTTGCGCTGGCATCAACCATCTCGTAAAAAGCCCAAGGCATTAGATAATCAAATTTTAAGGTTGCAGAAGTATTATCAGGCAAATCTTTAATTACTGCAGAGACAGTCAAATCTTCTTTATCTTGATATTTAACAACCCTATTTAACACTTGCGTAGAGCCAAATAACACTTTCGCGGTGCTTTCTGTAAGAATTACCGATTTAGGATTTTGCATCGCAGTTGCTGCATTACCTACTATATATTGGTAATCAAACAATTTGAGTATTTCTGGTTCAGCAAATTTTCCGAGTTTTTTAAAACTATTTTCCCCAACAGCAATCAATGCCTTTTTGAGGTAATTCATTCTAGCTAAATGCTTAATTTCTGGAATTTCTTCTTTTAACAATGGTCCAAGTGCCGTTGTAGAACCCTCAAACGTATTAGAAACTTTTCCATTATCCCCTGGAATATTGGTCATTACGGTATAAACGTTTTCTGAATTCTTAGATTCTTTATCGAAATTCAACTCGTAAGTAACATATAAAAGCAACATTAAACATGCAGCTAGTCCAATAGCCAAGCCAATTACATTTATAAATGAAGAAGTTTTATTCTTCCACAAGTTGCGCAAAGCGATTTTTAAGTTGAGTTTAAACATTTGTGTTGTGGGTTATGTGTTACGAGTTATGAGCCCAGACTGACAACTGGAAACTCATAACTGGCAACTGATTAAATCAATTCTTCCGTTCTTCCTTTGTTAATTTTCTCAGAAATTACATGACCATCTTTCAGGTTAATGATTCTGTTCGAGAAACTTGCATCATGACTAGAGTGTGTAACCATCACGATAGTTGTTCCCGTTTCATTTAACTCACAAAGCAATTCCATTACTTCATTACCATGTGTACTATCCAAATTTCCAGTTGGCTCATCGGCTAAAACTAATTTTGGTTTGGTTACTAAAGCTCTTGCAACAGCCACACGTTGTTGCTGACCACCTGATAATTGTTGAGGAAAATGACCAGAACGATTTACAATATTCATTCGTCCGATAATTTCATTCACCAGTTTTTTACGTTCACCTGCCGGAACTTTGTTATAAATTAAAGGCAATTCGATGTTTTCGAATACGGTCAACTCATCAATTAAATTGAAGTTTTGAAATACAAATCCCATATTTCTTTTTCTAAAATTTGAACGTTCTCTATCATTTAACGTTAAAAGCTCTGTTTCTATAAATTTATAACTACCACTTTCAGGTTTATCCAAAAGTCCCATAACATTTAACAAAGTTGATTTCCCGCAACCCGAAGGTCCCATAATAGAAACAAATTCGCCTTCTTTTACATGAAGATTAATACCATTTAATGCAGTAGTTTCTATTTCTTCTGTTTTGTAAACTTTTTCCAGATTTTCAATTTTTATCATAATAATTGTTGTAAGGTTTTAATGTTGTAAAGTTGAAACGTTGTCAAATCTCACATCTCAATACTCATATTTTTTAAAAGTTGGTGCTCCGATCAACGCACCTGATACGGAGCTTAACCAACCTAAATTTTCTATTTATTAATTTCTATTACATCGTATTGGTTAAACTGATCATATGATGAAGTAATTACTTCTTCGTCTTTCTGCAATCCTTCTAATACTTCATAATACAAGTAGTTTTTTCGTCCAATTTTCACATTTCGTTTACTAGCTTTTCCATCTTTTACAACAAATACCCAACTTCCGCCAGTACTTTGGAAGAACTGTCCTTGTGCTAATAAAAGTGATTTACTATTATCTGATAAAGTCAATTTTACTTGCATCGATAAACCACGTCTTAATTCGTCTGGCGATTTGCCTTCAAATGATAATTCTACTTGAAACTGACCAGCAATAATTTCTGGAATTACCTTTCTAACCGTAAGTGAATACGTTTTTCCATTGAATTCACATTGAGCCGTTTGTCCTTCTTTTACACGGTTGAGATAATATTCATCAACACCAGCTTGTAATTTATATCCTTGCAAAACATCAATTTTACCCAACATTTCATTTGCTCCATATGATTTTCCGATGATAGGATCATAGGATGATAAACGACCTGAAACTGGTGCTTTAATCGTCATGTTTTCGATATTTTGTCTAATCGTTTGCAAACTTTCATTCATTCTCGAAATAGAAACCTCTATTTGCTGCAATTGCATTACACGACTTTGATTTTCTTGTTTAACCGCTTGTTTTAATAACGCTTTTCTACCTTGATAATATTCATAATCTTGACTCGAAGTATTAAATTCTTCTTTAGTGATTACCTTTTTTGAAAATAAAGCACTATCAATTTTATATTTTCGGGTTGATGTTCTTAAGCTATTCTCAATGTCCATCATATCTTGGCTCATTATCCTCTGATTAGTTTCTAAATCCAATCTTAACTTGCGCAATTGATTAATCTGTTCTGTAATGCTAGTTTCGCTTGAAGTATAATTCGATAATGCATTTGGATTAGCAATTCTTAGCAATGGAGTTCCGGCAACAACTGTAGCGCCATTCTCTGTAAAAATCTGTGCAACCGTTCCACCTTCAGATGAACTTACAATAACGGATGTTAATGGTACAACACTTGCGTTTAGCAAAACCACATCCTCAAAATCGCCATATTGCACTTTGCTAATTGTAATTTTATCAGCCTCTGCTTTATAAACTTTACTTAAGGATAAACTGTATCCATAAGCTACTAACCCGATAAAAACTATTGTACCAACAATAATTAGTATTGTTTTCTTATTAAATCTTTTTTTCTGTACTACTTTGTCCATGTGGATATATGCTGTTAATGCTATGCCTTTTGCCAAGTTTGTGCCAAGAGCGAGATAAATTTTAATCACCTGTAAATCAGTTAATTAAAATTAATACGCAAAATATTATGTTCAATATCGAACAGTAGCTGTACATCATCGAACAGTTTCAATTAATTTTACCTCATCCGGCTTTCAGCCACCTTCTCCATATGGAGAAGGATTAAATATGATTCATACTATGAAAGATTACAATGAGAATTTATTTAAAGGTGCGAATGCTAAACAATTTGAATTCTCAAAAGAATTACGTCAAAGACATACTAAACCTGAGGAAATTATTTGGGAGATTTTAAGAAATAGGAGATTAAATGGATTAAAATTTAGAAGGCAACATCCAATAGTTAATTACATTGCAGATTTCTATTGTCATGAAATAAAATTAGTTATAGAAATTGATGGTAAAATTCATAATTCTAGAGAAAATAAGGAATATGATAACGAGCGAAACAAGGAATTAAAAGAAGAAGGGATTACCACCTTAAGGTTTACAAATGAAGAGGTATTAAACAAGTTACCTAACGTTATAGAAAAGGTAAAAGATTTTATAATACACTTGTAAGCCCCTCTCTTCAAGGAGAGGGGTTTGGGGTGGTGAGGTTTTAAATTTAAAGATATGATGATAGATGCCAATATTTTAGTAATTGATGATGACGATGACATCCTGTTAAGTGCTAGGCTTTTTTTAAAGCAGCATTTTAATCAAATACTTACTTGTAAATCTCCACGAGAAATTAATGTATTGTTAAGTAAAAATGAGGTTGATATCATTTTGCTAGATATGAATTATCAAAAAGGCGCAAGTGATGGTCGTGAGGGATTGTATTGGTTAGAACATATTTTATCTATCGACAAAGATTACGTGGTAATTCTTATGACTGCTTTCGGAAATGTAGAATTAGCAGTTCAGGCCATAAAAAAAGGAGCAACAGATTTTATACTCAAACCTTGGGAAAACGAAAAATTGTATGCAACGCTTTCTGCAGCTACTAGATTAAGGCAATCGAACAAAAAAGTTAAAAAATTAGAGAAAATCCATACCTCAATGCAAAGTGATATGGCTCGGAAATTTGAACATATTGTGGGTAACAATGATAGTGTGCAACAGCTTCAAAAAACCTTAATAAAAGTAGCCCCTACCGATGCTAATGTTTTAATTTTAGGCGAAAATGGTACTGGAAAACAGGTTTTTGCGTATGAACTGCATAAAAACTCATTAAGAAGAAAGCAGATTTTTATGCATGTTGATTTAGGTTCCTTAAATGAAAATTTATTCGAAAGTGAGCTTTTTGGTTATGCAAAAGGTGCTTTTACCGATGCAAGAGAAGATAAACCTGGTCGTTTTGAAATGGCAGATGGTGGTACAATTTTCTTAGATGAAATTGGAAATCTTTCTTTACCGCTACAAGCCAAATTATTAAGTGTTTTACAAAATCGAACTGTTACTCGTTTAGGCGAAAGTAAAGAACGAAAAATTGATGTTCGTTTAATTAGCGCCACAAATATGCCATTAAATGAAATGGTTGCAAAAGGCACTTTTAGACAAGATTTATTATTCCGCATTAATACGGTAGAATTGCTTTTACCTCCTTTACGTCAACGAGGTAATGATATTGTGCTTTTAGCCTATCATTTTTTGCAAGTTTTTAGTAGTAAGTATCATAAAGCAATCAAAAATATTACTGCTAAAGCCGAGCAAACTTTGCTTAACTACAGTTGGCCAGGAAATATTCGCGAGTTACAACATGTAATAGAAAGAGCCATAATTATGACCGATGGACTAGAAATTACTGAAAATGATTTGCAATTATCTCCACAAAAATTTGGTAATCAAGGAGTTTTACAAGCAGATATGCCTTTAGAAGAAATGGAAAAAATGATGGTAAATAAAGCGATAGAAAAGCATAAAGGCAATATTTCTAGAGCCGCAGCCGAATTGGGTTTAACTCGTGCCGCCTTATATCGCAGAATTGAGAAATTTGGACTTTAAAAACTTCTATATTTAAACAACTAATTTTCGGCTCGAACTTTAAACTTTCACTTACCCAATGTTTTATCAAAGATTTACTTTTCGTTTAATAAGCCGCTTATTATTGATCAATTTGCTCGGCATATTGTTGTTTTACCTTATTCGTAATACTCAGTTATGGTTTACGATTACGGGCGTAAGCATCATTTTATTGGGCAGTATTATTTCGCTCTATTTTTACATTAATCAGATTAGAGAAGATATTAAACGCTTCATATTAGCTGTTAAAACAAGAGATCATACTTTAAATTTTAAGAATAAAGCTACTAAAGGAAGTTTTCCAGAATTATACGAATCATTTAATGAAATCATACAAATTCATAAAGACATTCAGTTAGAGCAAGACTCTATTTTTCAACTTATTAAAACCATATTAGAGCAAGTTCCTGTTGGTGTAATCGTGGTCAAAAAAAATAAAATTGAACAAGAAAAATCTGAAATCTCTTTCTTCAATTTAGCCGCAAGTAATTTATTAAATGTTCCTGCATATAGTTACTGGCATAGATTTGAGCAACATTTACCAATTTTCGCTCAAGAAATAGAAAAAATATATACAGGCGGAAAACGTTTTCTCGAACTAAAAATACAAGACAAATTTATTCAACTTTCTATAGAAGTTATTCCACTTAATCTTTATGGTGCTGATCATATTATCATTTCATTCCAAAATATTAAAGATGAAATTGAGCAAAAAGAAACCGAAGCTTGGAACCGTTTGATTGGCGTAATCTCTCACGAAATTTTAAATTCTATCACTCCTATCAGCTCACTTTCTGCTACCGTTAACCAAATGATTAGCGATAAAACAAGTTTAAACAGTGAAGATCTGGAAGATTTAAAACCAGCTTTACAAACCATTAAACGTCGCTCCGAAGGTTTATTAGATTTCGTAAAAGATTATCGATTAATTGCCGAATTACCTACTCCAAATGCAGAACAGCATAGTGTTGGCGAAATCTTACAGCATGTAAAAGTGCTAATGCAGCCGATGGTAAGTGCTAAACATATTAAATTACAGGTTTTGCAAACTTCCTCAAAAATTTCGCTACAAATAGATTTTAAATTAGTGGAGCAAGCATTAATTAACTTAATTACCAATAGCATGTATGCGCTTGAAAGTGTAGAGCAACCCATTATTGAGGTGACTTATCGCTTAGCACACAATAAAGTATACATTGATGTAATTGATAATGGAAACGGCATCGAAGCAAGTAATATTGAGAAAATATTTGTGCCTTTTTATACCACACGCAAAAATGGATCTGGAATTGGCCTAACGATTACGCGTAATATTATGAAAATGCATGGTGGTAGTTTAGAAGTAAATTCTATTCCAAATCAGCAAACAACTTTTTCTTTGGTGTTTAATTATGCTTAGTTAAACCTATCATCCTGAGCTTGTCGAAGGACATTTTAACCGCACAGTAGTCTTCGATAAACTCAGACTAACATTGAGGATCTTTTGAAAGTGAACTCCAGTAATTCTTGGCAACATCAGCCCTGCTATTCGCTTTACTCCATTTCATTTCGTGTTCGCTACTATCAGGCTTATGAACAAAGTTGGTGCAAAAAACAACTTTCAGCTCTTACAAAACTCCATCAAAAAATTAAGTGAAATTATTTTAAAATAAATACGACTAAATTAGTAGTCTTTATTTTATTTTTCTATATTTGTCCTGTTCATACACATTTATATTTGGTTTAAGAAAAGCGGCTACCTGGATGGGAAGCCGCTTTCTTAGTATAAATATCAGCTATTCAAATACTTACTTTTCTTAAATTCAATACCTTTTCTTATTAAAATAGCATGGTAAAAACTCGGAATATCATGTGTCCATTTTGGTAAAAACAAGATGATTAAAATCACATCTATCTGAGAAATTAAACCCAAAATAATACAAATTTTCATCATCCATCCGCCGTAAGCGAAACCTAATAAACACGTAAAAGTAGCTAACAAAGTAAGTCCCCACATTTTAGAAACAAAGGCATGCGTACACGTTTCTTTTCCAAATTTGATTAAACTAACACCATAACAAACCGCTTCCATTAATACAATTGCAAGTACTCCAATTAAGTTTTCTTTAATCAATTCGGGATAAATGAGATAACAACTCACAGAAATACTCAGCCAAAAAATCAAATCCGTCTGACTATCCAATCTTCTCATTTTCTCGGTATCTATTTTCATTTTTCTAGCAATAATACCATCAAAAATATCAGATAGTAAGCCTAAAAACATCAGTATTAATACGATATAAGTAACTTCTTCTCTCCAAACATAAGAGAGAAAAATAATGATTGGAGCTAATAAAAATCGAAATAGAATTAATAAATAGGGAATACTCATAGGGATGATGTTAGCTGAATATATTTTCAAGATAACAAAAAAGCCCTTACTTTTCAGTAAAGGCTTTGAATTTATCAAAAGGTTAACTTTATTAAATCACCGTTCCATTTGGAATTATGGCTCCTTTTTTAACCACAACAATCCCATCTTTTACTACATACAATCCATAATCACCCTCGGTTAAATGAGTACCGCCATTAATGCGTACATCATCTCCAATACGGCAATTTTTATCTACAATAGCATTATTAATATAGCAACGATCGCCAATACCCAACAAAGGTTGACCAGCATCTGTTGCCTCTTGTATTTCTGCTAAAGTTTGGTAATGATCTGTTCCCATCACGTAAGCATTTGCTATGGTTGTTCCTTTTCCAATTCGAGATCTAATCCCTAAAACTGATCTTTCTACTCTACTTGCTTGTATAATGCATCCTTCAGAAACAATAGTTTTTTCTAAAGTTGTACCCGATATTTTTGAAGGAGGTAGCATTCTTGCTCTGGTAAATATGGTATGTGCATTATCAAACATATTAAACTGAGGCAATTCATCCGTTAGACCTAAATTTGCTTCAAAAAATGAAGAAATATTACCAATATCGGTCCAATAACCTTCGTATTGATAGCTTAACACATGATTACTCAGCAATGATCTTGGAATAATTTCCTTACCAAAATCTTTTTCTTCAGGATTATCTTTCAACAATTTAATCAGTAAATCACGATTAAATATGTAAATACCCATTGATGCTAAGTAATTTCTTCCAGCACCTTTCATTTCATCGCTGGTTTCAGAAGTCCAATCTGGTAATAAATCTGCTTTCGGTTTTTCTATAAATGAAGTAATAAAGCTTTCTTCATCAGTTTTTAAAATTCCAAACTCAGTTGCATCACAAGCACTTACAGGAATAGTGGCAATAGAAATTTCTGCTTTCTTATCAACATGGGCTTTCAGCATTTTTTTAAAATCCATCTGGTACAATTGATCTCCAGATAAAATGAGAATATAATCAAACTCATGATTTACAATGTGATGCATACATTGTCTAACTGCATCGGCTGTACCTTGAAACCACGTTGGATTTTCTGGTGTTTGCTCTGCGGCCAAAATATCTACAAATGCCTTAGAAAAATGACTAAAGTGATAGGTGTTTTTTATGTGCTTATTTAGAGAAGCCGAGTTAAATTGTGTTAACACAAACATACGGTGGATGCCGGAGTTTATACAATTTGAAATAGGAATATCAACTAAACGATACTTGCCTCCTATTGGTACAGCTGGTTTTGAGCGGGTTTGTGTTAGTGGAGATAATCTTGATCCTTGGCCGCCACCAAGAATTACACCCAATACTTTGTCGGTCATATATATTTAGTTTTACATTTGGTATACATCAATATACTGTTGAGCAGCTCTATCCCAAGAGTGGTCCAAAGTCATGATAAACTTACGAATTTCTTTCACTTTTTTCTGATCTAAAAATAAATCAAAAGCCCTTCCAATGGCATGTCCTACATCCCAAATATTGGTTTGATCGTGACAAATTCCAAACCCTCCATCACCAATATCAATTACTGTATCTTTTAATCCGCCAATGCGCCTTACAATTGGAATTGTACCATAACGAAGTGCGTACATTTGGTTCAAACCGCATGGTTCTACTCTCGATGGCATTAAGAGAAAATCTGCACCTGCATAAATTTGATGCGATAATGCTTCATTATATCCAATATACGCGTTATACCTTCCAGGAAATTGGTGAGTCAACGCATTTAATCGATCTTCTACATCAGGTTCTCCCGAACCTAATACCAAAATATTTATTTCGCCATCACTTTGTTGTAAAGCATTATAAAAAATATCGGGCAATAAATCTGCGCCTTTTTCTCCAACTAAACGTCCAATAAATGTGTAAAGTGGTTTTGTTGAATCTAAATTAAAAACATTACATAATGCTTCTTTGTTTGCTTTTTTTCCACTTTCTACAGTACGAACAGTAAATCCTTTGGTTAGCATCGGATCTTTTTGTGGATTCCAAACTTCGTTATCGATACCATTTAAAATCCCAACAGATTTTCCTCGTTCTTGTGCAAATAAACTTTCTAATCCGTTGGCTTTATGACTAATTTCTTCTAAATAACTTGGCGAAACCGTGGTTACTCTCCAAGCACATTTTATAGCAGATGCTAATGGATTGATGGAATTATCCCAATCTAATTTATAGGCGTTACGTAAATCAAATGATGGTAAATAATGTAATTTATCCCAACCAAACTGACCTTGATATTGGGCATTGTGAATAGTTAAAATAGTAGGAATATGGCTTAAATGGCGATAATTATGACAATTACCAACCATAAAAGGAATTAAACCTGTATGATGATCATGGCAATGAATTACATTTGGTTTGTGTTCCCATTGGGCA
Organism: Pedobacter planticolens; assembly: GCF_014172375.1. Classification (GTDB taxonomy): domain Bacteria; phylum Bacteroidota; class Bacteroidia; order Sphingobacteriales; family Sphingobacteriaceae; genus Pedobacter; species Pedobacter planticolens. Next base: position 555,691 of record NZ_WNXD01000001.1, on the reverse strand, counting down.
ATCCAATCTAATGCGGCAATTTGAAAAGCTAGGAAACGTTCGGTATCATCATCGTACCCATATACTTTATCACGATCTAATAAATCAGCTATATGTACCAAAAATAAATCGAAACCGAGTTTATTTGTTTTTTCTCTAAATATCCTTGCCTGAAAATTAGCAGAACCCAATCTAACCCAACCATCATACACAACTTCGAACTCATTTTGGTGCAGAAATTTTGTGTTATAAGCTGGCATTACCACTTTGGCAACATGATTTAGCTTATTTTGATATTTAGGTAATGCCCCAACAACATCACCCAATCCGCCAACTTTAGCTACTGGGTAACATTCTGCACTGAAGTGTATTATTTCCATAAGTAGGGATTTGAAAAACTTACTCAAATTAGGCAATAGATTGAGTATTGCAAACATTTCTTAAAAATAATTTTCAAAATTCCTTATTGAAAAAGACATTTGTTAAGGGGAATATTTTCAAAAAAGAAAAGCCTTGATAAACTACCAAGGCCTTCACAACAAACAAAAAAATAAGTATAATTTATAAGAACCTAGTACTCTTCTCTTTCAAGAATAGCGTAAAACTCTTTTATTGCATTAAATTGAGGGTGGAGAGATACCACATTACCAAATACTAACAATGCTGGAGAACTAATATTTTTTTCGATAATTAATTCTTCAATCGTTTCTACCACGCCAACAACTACGTTTTCTTTAGCTGATGAACCATTTTCTATCACGGCAACTGGTAAATTAGCTTTTCCTTCTGCTTTAAATATCGAGGCAATTTCTTTAATCTTTTCTACACCCATTAGCACTACAATTGTAGCGTTGGATTTTGCAGCTACATGTAAATCCTGTGAGATTTCTCCGGCAGCATTTGTTCCTGTAACTACCCAAAAACTTTCGCTTAGCGTACCATAAACCATAGGGATTTTTTGCAAGCCTGGAACTCCCAAAGCACTAGAAACACCTGGAACAATTTCTGTTGGAATACTATATGATTCTGCCACATCTATTTCTTCGTAACCACGAGCAAAAACAAATGGATCGCCGCTTTTTAGTCGAACTACATGACCATAGTTTAAAGCGTAATCTATCATTAATTTGTTGACTAATTCTTGTGAAAATGATTCATCGCCAGAGCGTTTACCTACATAAACTTTAATGGCATTTTCTGGAGCATAATTTAATAATGCTTCATTTACCAAAGCATCGTACAATACAACATTTGCAGTATTTAAGGCTTTAACACCTTTTAACGTTAACAAATCTGGATCTCCAGGGCCTGCACCAACTAAAGTAATTTTTGGCTCAATTATGGTTTTTTCTAGCTGCTTTACTATCATCTTTCAACAAATTAATATAACAATGCAACAAATATATATAATATCTATGGAATTAGTAGTATTTATTTTTAAATAATTTTTAACTGATAGTTGATGGCTTATAGTCAATGGTTTGGATGCATATAGATAGTTCTCTAACTCAATTCCTATGCATCCAAATATGATCTATTAACTACTCTACCGCAGCTCTAAACATTAAAGCACCAACTGTTAAATTTGTTCGACTATCTACCAAAATTGCAGAACCATTTGTACGATTTTCATTATAAATATCAAAAGATAAAGCTTCAGCAGTTTTAAGAATAACTCTTCCAATATCATTCAATTTAAACTCTTCGGCGCTGTGTTTTTCTAGCGTATTGATATCCACTTTGTGCAAAATTTCATCGATTTTACATTTGGTAGTTTTGCTATTGTGCTGAATTAAATAGACCAATGAAGTATCTAATGCACGGCTATCCATCCAACATAAATCAGCTTCAATAAGTTTAGTATCGTGTGGCAAAGCCGATGAATTTACAATACTATCTCCCCTACTAATGTCAATATTATCTTTTAAATGAATGGTAACCGATTGACCAGCAATAGCTTCCTTTAATTCATTATCAAAAAATTCTATTTTACTGATAGATGAACTCGCTCCAGATGGCAATACGGTTATTTTATCATTCACTTTAAATGTACCGCTTAATACACGACCAGCATAACCTCTATAATCATGCAATTCGTCTGTTTGAGGTCTAATTACCCATTGAACTGGGAAACGAGCTTGTGCTAAAGTTTCTTGATGATCTGTATCTACTTTTTCTAAAAAGTGCAATAGACTTTCTCCTTCATACCAATGCATATTAGCCGAAGGTTGTACAATATTATCGCCTTTTAATGCACTCACAGGAATGTAAGTAACATCTTCTAAATTGAGTTGTTTTGCTAATATTTTATATTTATTAGTGATGGCATCGAAAACAGTTTCGCTATAATCAACCATATCCATTTTATTAATACAAACTACGATATGCTTAATTCCCAATAGCGAAACCAAGTACGAGTGGCGAATAGTTTGCTCTACAACTCCGTTTCTAGCATCAATTAAAATGATAGCCAAATTCGCTGTAGAAGCACCTGTAACCATGTTTCTAGTATATTGAATGTGGCCCGGAGTATCGGCTATAATAAATTTTCTCTTCTCAGTCTGAAAGTATTTATAGGCCACATCAATAGTAATTCCTTGTTCGCGTTCTGCTCTTAGTCCATCGGTTAAAATGGCTAAATCTATTGTTCCATCATCGTTTTTTCGATTAGAATTTTGTAACGCTTCTAATTGATCTGCTAAGATGGAATCTGTATCGTATAACAAACGGCCGATAAGGGTACTTTTACCATCATCTACGCTACCTGCTGTGAAAAATTTTAATATGTTCATAATTTTGAGATGTGAGAAGTTAGATTTGAGATATGAGAAATGACAAACTCTCTAACTTCATTAATATTTATATTTATTTTAAATTTGGAGGATGCAAGGTTCTCAAATCTCACATCTCAATACTCAAATCTTGTTTAAAAATATCCTCCTTTTTTTCTGTCTTCCATTGCGGCTTCAGAAACTTTATCGTCCATACGAGCACCGCGTTCTGATATTTTAGAATCGCTTATTTCTTGAATGATATCATCGATTAAATCAGCATCAGATTCTACAGCAGCTGTACAAGACATATCTCCAACAGTACGGAAGCGCACTTTTTTATTCTCTACAATATCTTCTTCATCCATATTTAAAAATGGAGAAGCTGCCATTAACTGACCATTTCTGGTAATACAATCGCGTTGATGTGCAAAATAAATGCTTGGTAATTCAATGTTTTCTCTGCGGATATAATTCCAAACATCAAGTTCTGTCCAGTTACTTATTGGAAAAACACGTACATTTTCGCCTTTATGAATTTTACCGTTGTAAATATTCCACAATTCTGGGCGTTGACGTTTTGGATCCCATTGACCAAACTCATCTCTAACTGAAAAAATACGTTCTTTTGCTCTGGCTTTTTCTTCATCTCTACGAGCCCCACCAATACAAGCATCAAACTTGTTTTCTAAAATTGTATCTAAAAGCGTAACCGTTTGTAGCGCATTTCTACTCGCATTTTTTCCAGTTTGTTCTATTACTTTTCCTTCATCAATTGATTTTTGTACAGAACCCACAATTAATTTTTCACCTATTCTGGCTACCATTTTATCTCGATAATCAATCGTTTCTTGAAAATTATGTCCAGTATCAATATGTACCAATGGAAAAGGAAATTTACCAGGTCTAAATGCTTTTTCTGCCAAACGCACTAGTGTAATAGAATCCTTACCGCCCGAAAAAAGCAGTGCAGGTTTCTCAAATTGCCCCGCCACTTCACGTAAAATGTGAATAGCCTCGGCCTCCAATTCATCTAAATAATCTAAATTATATCTACTCATACCACAACCCCTGAAGGGGCTTTTATATTTAAAATTCTTATTCTGTTATTAAAATTACGACGCTTGATGTAACCCGCACTCCTTTTTTGATTGATCTTCCCACCACCATCTGCCTGCTCTAAAATCTTCCCCAGGTTGTACCGCTCTTGTACATGGAGCGCAACCAATGCTTGGAAAACCTTTATCATGCAACGTATTATAAACTATGTTATTTTCCTTTATGTATTGTTTTACTTCATCTAAAGTCCATTCAAAAATTGGATGAAATTTTAAAAGTTTATTACCTTCATCCCATTCCACATCCTTCATGTCTTCTCTATTCGGACTTTGCTCTGCTCTAATTCCAGTAATCCAAATTTCATTACCATTTAATGCTCGTTTTAATGGTTCTATTTTACGGATGTAACAACATTCTTTCCTGTTTTCAACCGATTCATAAAAGCTATTTGGTCCTTTTGTATTGACCATATTTTGCACTAAATCTGTTTGCGGATAATACGCGTGAATAGGTTGTTGATAAACTTCCAAAGTTCTATTCCACACATAATAGGTTTCTGGAAATAAACGACCTGTTTCTAACGTAAACACTTTAATTGGGATGTTATTTGCAAAAATAAGATGCGTTATTACTTGATCTTCCCAACCAAAACTTGTGCTAAACACTATTTTTCCTTCAAACTTGCGAGCTAAATACCACAACTTATCGATAATAGTTAAACCTGCTAATTCTTCTTTTATATTTTTTTCTAAATGTTCCATCTTAAATCAATTTTAAAATGAATAAAATAACACTGCGAGCACTTACCAACATAACAATAATACCTACGGCCACCATAATGGTTTTTGCCGAAATCCTATTAGATACTTTTGCCGCTATTGGCGATGCTAAAGCGCTTCCTATAATTAAACCCAAAACTGCTTCCCAATACCTGCCGCCTAACATGGTGAAAAACGTTAATGAACTTAATGTGGCTATAAAAAATCTTGAAATTTTTACTGTTCCTAAAGAAAACAAAGGATGTCTACCTCCAGCAATTAATGAAGAAAGGACGATTGAACCCCATCCACCACCAAATGCCGCATCTATAAATCCTCCAAAAAAGCCTAAAATTCCAATTCTTTTTATTTTATTTTCTGCTTTTTTCCTTCTGATATTAAAGGCTTTCATTAAAATAATTCCACCTAAAATAAGCGTATAAACTGCCACAACAGGTTTTGTGTACTGACTATAATGTTCTAATGATGACAATAAATAAGCACCAAGAACTGCCCCAACAATCGCTGGAATGATTAATAATTTAAAGAGTTTCCAGTTTACATTTCCCATTCTAAAGTGCATCCATCCGGCTATGCCGTTGCTTAAAACTTCAGAAATATGAATAGCCATACTGGCTGATGCTGGCGGCAAACCCATTGCTAATGAAAAAGATGCAGAGGTAACGCCATACGACATTCCGATTGCTCCATCTATCATTGCAAAAACAAATCCTGCTCCTAAAAACCAGTAAAATAATGAATCAATATGAATAAGGAACGATTGAAATTCTGGTTCTGTATTCCACAATGTGAAACCTACAGCGCCTAAGAAAATTACAATGGACAACCAAATTAACCAATTAATATTTGCGGCTAAAAAGCTTTTTCTTGGATTAATTAAGCTTTCCGTAACCTTATTCAATTTTTTCACTTTTACAGCGAAATCTCCGTTTAAAGTTTGACGCAAGGCGCTCATATTTTGCAGCGTTGTGTCTAACTCAGCTGGTAAACTATCATTTAAAATCTCTTTTAAACGTTTGGCGATTGTTGGCGATTTCCCATTGGTAGAAATTGCAATTTTCAAATCGCCTTTTTGTACAATAGAACCTAAATAAAAATCACATAATTCTGGTTTATCAGCCACGTTAATTAGCAAACCTCTTTCGTGTGCTGCCGTTCTTATTTCTTCATTTAAATCGTTGTTATTAGTTGCGGCGAATACAATGTCGATATCATTTAAATCACCAGCATCAAAACTTTTTTCTTTTAGTTTTATGTTTGGATGATTTGCTAAAAACAAACGGAATTCTGGAGAAACTACAGCGGCAACAACTGTAACCCTTGCATATTGACTGTTTTTTACGATTGCATTTAACTTTTCTAAGCCAATATTACCTGCGCCAATTAATAATGTACGCAACTGATTCAGCTTTATAAAAACTGGAAACAGCTGATTTCCTTCTTCCTTTTGAGAAAAAGCCACATTATTAGTTTGAATGTTAGGCAATGGAAGCATATTGTTTAATTAACGATTTAAACGATGGATGAAGCGATACTACTTCTCCAAAAATTAACAATGCAGGCGCTTCAATTTTTTCTCTTTTAACGATATCGTAAATTGAATCAACTGTGCCAACTACTAGTTTTTCATCTTCAGATGAACCATTTTGAACTACCGCAGCTGGCAAATTATGTTTACCGGAAGTTTTAAAAATTTCAACAATTTCTGGTAATTTTTTTAGGCCCATTAATATAATTACGGTTGCTTTTGAATTAGCCGCTTGATAAATATCTTCAGAAATCTCTCCTGAAGAAGTCATACCGGTAATAACCCAAAAACTTTCGCTTAAACCGCGATGCGTAACTGGAATTTGTTGCAAACCAGGAACTCCGATAGAACTTGAAATACCCGGAATTACATTTACAGGAATGTTGTATGAAGCTGCATAATCTAATTCTTCATATCCTCTACCAAAAACAAATGGATCGCCGCCTTTTAATCTCACTACGTGACCATAGTTTAAAGCGTAATCTATCATTAATTTATTAATAGCGTCCTGCGAAAAAGAATGCTCACCAGAACGTTTGCCTACGTACACTTTAATCGCATTAGCAGGTGCATAAGCTAGTAATGCTTCGCAAATTAATGCGTCATACAATACAACATCTGCAGTTTGCAACGCTTTTACTCCCTTTAAAGTTAACAATTCCGGATCTCCAGGACCTGCGCCTAAAAGGGTTATTTTTGGTTCTTTATTTATTTTTTGATCTCTCATGATTGTAATGCTCCTGCCCTAACGGCTTTAACTTGTTCTAAAAATTGATTTGCAGCTGCAAGATATTGTTGTGCAAATTCAGAAGATGGTTCATTCTTGTTAATCTGTAAAACCAAATCAGAGAAATTGGTATCAAAACTAAATTCTCCAGTGGCTACATAGTTATTATCGAACTCACGAATTACGCCAATTTGTGTACTGCTATTAATGCCTTTATCCAGCAATAAGGCTTTAGCGCCACTCACAAATACACTATACGCATGGTAAATTGCATCGGCAAATGCCTGTTCATTTAAAGCTTGTGTTGCCCAACTAAATTTCTCTTCAGCTTCTAATAATAAGGTAGCAACCAAATCAATTACAACACCAGCACATTCTCCAACACCAATGGCAGTTGCAAAAATTTCTTCATGTCCCCAATCTACAAATTCTTCATTTTTTAATGCTGTTAAATCTGCTAAAGGTTTTAATAATTGATAAAAATGATCTTTCCCTTTTCTATCATAGTATTGATGAAAGTTTTCATCAGCTAAATTATTAGTCTTAAAATCGTTCAAAATATAATGCAAAACTTGTGTTGCTCTTTTCGATGGAACTTTAATTACACGTTCTGCTACTCTGCCTACGCCATCGCCAACTGTACCACCACCCAACATCACTTGCACTGCTGGTACAACTTTACCATCTGCTTTTACCGAACTACCGTGAAAACCAATTTCGGCCAAACCATGTTGACCGCAAGAATTCATACAGCCACTAATTTTTATTTTGATGTTTTTCTCGTAAATAAACTCAGGGAAATCTTCATAAATCACTTCTTCTAAAACCTCAGCTAAAGTCATGCTATTCGATATACCCAAATTACACGTATCTGTGCCTGGGCAAGTGGTAATATCTGCTAAACTATCAAAACCTGCATTGGCAAAACCGATGTTGAATAATGCATTATATAATGATGGCAAAGCATTTTCACTCACAAATTTTAGCAATAAACCCTGATTTTGTGTAATTCTTATCTCGTCAGCTACAAACGGTTTAATGGCATTGATAAAAGTTCTAGCTTTATCAGTTTTAATATCGCCAACCTGTACTTTTACATATACGCCGAAATATCCACTCTGTTTTTGCTCAAAAACATTTGTAGCCAACCAATGTTGGTAATGGTTTTCGTTTGCTATTTCAACTGGCGGATAATTTTGACTTACCGGAAAAACAGGTTGAGGAACTGTAGTTAAATCTATTTTAAAGGTTTTTACTTTGTTGGCCAATTGTTCTTCTTCAACCAAACGTAAAACCTCTTCTAAACCTAGTTTTTGAACTAAATATTTTAAACGAGCTTTATTTCTATTGGTACGTTCGCCATAACGATCAAAAACTCTTAATACCGATTCAGAGAATGGAATTAATTCATCTTCTGGCAAAAAATCATTTATTGAAGCTGCTAAAAATGGTTGCGCTCCTAAGCCACCTGCAAATAAAACTTTAAAACCACGTTCGCCTTTTTCATTTATTTTAGGGATAAAACCTAAATCGTGGATATAACTAAATGCGGTATCTTTTTCGCTAGAAGAAAATGAGATTTTAATTTTCCTTCCCATTTCCTGGCAAATTGGATTACGCAAGAAATAAGCAAATACTCCATGCGCATAAGGCGAAACATCAAAAGGTTCGTCTGCATCTATGCCTGAAGTTGGTGATGAAGTTACATTACGAACCGTATTTCCACATGCTTCTCTAATCGTAACATCATCTTGTTCTAATTTTGCCCAAAGTTCTGGCGTTCTATCTAAACTTACATAGTGAATTTGTATATCCTGACGAGTTGTAAGGTGTAAATTTCCACTTCCGTATTCATCAGCAATATCCGCAATGCGAAGAAATTGTTTAAATGTTACTTTACCAAAAGGCAATTTAATACGAATCATTTGTACGCCAGGCTGTCTTTGTCCGTAAATACCACGAGCCAAGCGCAAACTCCTAAAACGTTCGTCATGAATTTTTCCAGAACGAAAATCATTTATCTTTTTTTCTAAATCGATAATGTCTTTTTCTACAATAGGATTTTCCAGTTCTGTTCTAAAACTCTGCATTTCTTACACTAATTAAATATTGGTTTGGAGGTTTTGTATCAAAATTAAGATACAAAACTAATAATTTATTACTGCAAATATATAAAGTATATAGACTTAGTAGTTTATTTATTTGAAAAAAGATTTAAAGACATTACAATCTGATGTTTTATGAGTTCAGAAAATTGTTAAAATTGATTGGTTTGATGAGTTAAAATTTACTAATCCAATTTAAGAAGTGCCTTTTCGCTTTCGATAATATGAGCGATGCTTGTTTCACTTAAAACCTTAAGACTGGCGTCTCTTACATCAATAAATGCTTTACGAATACCACATGTTACTTCATCATGGCATTCTTCACATTTGTGATAAAACTTTAAACTGGCACATGGCACCATTGCAATCGGACCATCAGTAATACGTAAAATATCTACCAAGTAAATGTCTTCTGGATTTTTATTTAGGCTATAACCGCCTCCAGCTCCTTTTTTACTGTATAAATATCCCGCATTGCGGAGATCTAGTAGTATTTGCTCTAAAAATTTTTTAGGAATATGCTCTTCTTCTGCGATACGAGCAATTTGCATTGGCGGTTGTGATAGGTTTTTTCCTAAAACTACCAGCGCTTTTATAGCGTACTTTGTTTTCTTGGATAGCATATAAAAACAAAGCTAATAATTAAAATGTGAGTTTTGAAAAAAATTCGTCATAAGTAATGTAACATGTTCTTGGGGTATTTTTAGCTAACTTAATTAGTTACTTTTTCGTACTGCAGTACATAATTTCGGTATACATTACTTAGCGAAAATGCTCTTTCTAAAAGGATTAAAATTAGAGTTGGGATAAAAATTAGTCCTAGTAAATCGAACTTTAAGAAAACATAGCTAAATACAAGTATTAATCGCAAACACTCTAAATAATAAATCCACTTACGTTGTTCTAATAATGCACCGCAATTAATTAAGGTTAAGAGAATAAATAGCAAGATGAAAAGTTTATCAGCCAAGTCTAAATAGCTAAAAAATGCAGTAGTAAAAGTTAAAAATGCTACACAAACAATAAGTTGTCCGTTAAGGTATTTCTTAAATTTAAATCGATATTGATCATTAGATTTATGTTGTAAAAACCGTTTTTCTAACAATGGTCTAATATCTTGGTTAAGCAGTGCAGGATTGCCAAATACTACTTTCCATTTGTTTTTTATGCCATTTTCTCTTTTAAAAGCTTCAATTAATTCGAAATAATAATGAAAATGTTGCCACAAAAAACTATAGCTTTTAATTGGATGTGTTAAGCCATATTTTGGGGCCCCCTCTTCTCGCTGAAAAGTGCCAAACAATTTATCCCAAAACACAAATACATCACCATAATTTTTGTCTAAATATTTTTCATCGCTAGCGTGATGAACACCATGCAATGACGGAGTAATTAAAATATGTTCTAGCCATCCTAATTTACCAATCAACTGTGTGTGAGTGAAAAAAGAGTAAGCGCCATGTACGGTTAAAATAGTAATTACCATCACAGGGTGAAAACCAACAAATGGCAATGCACACCAAAAAATATTCCGTATTAAAGCTTGAAAAGCGGTAATTCTTGCAGATACACTTAAATTAAACTCTTCGCTTTGATGGTGTACAATATGCGCAGCCCACAAAAAATTAACTTGGTGACCTAACCGATGATACCAATACCAAACTAAATCTGTAGCTAAAATTAGTAAAACCCATACCCACCACGTATTTGGGATATTAAATACAGCGTAGTTTTTATAGACGTAATTAAATAACTCATAAAAACTAGCAGCGATAAACAGGTTCAGTAATCGCTCTGCAATACCGATACTTACGTTAGAAACCGAACTTTCATATTTGAATAAATGTCCTTTTTTTAGATGAACTGCTAGCGCATACTCCAAATACAAAAAAATAAAAAACGCAGGAATTGCAAAAGCCAAGTAGTTAATATGCTCCATTTTATGCAACTAAAAATTGGCTAACATAGGTATTAAACAATTCTGGTTGCTCCATCATGGGTGCATGACCACAGTGATTAATGTAATGCAGGGTGGCATTGGGTAATAATTGATTAAATTCATCAGCTACTGCTGGCGGAGTTACAATATCTTGCAGACCCCAAATTAACAACACCGGAATTTGAATATCTGGTAAGTATGCCGCTAAGTTTTGCTTCTGTGCATCTCTAGCTAAACCAATAATAGATAATACTTTTAATTTATGCTGTACTACTCCAAAAACATGATTTATCATTTCATCATCTACTACTTCTTTTTGGTAAAATACATCTTCAATTTTCGCTTTGATGTAATTGTAATCTTTTACTCTAGGGAAAGAGCCACCAAAAGTGTTTTCATACAAGCCAAAGCTTCCTGTTAAAACCAATTTTTCTACCTTGCCAGGATGTTTTAACGTATAGAGCAAAGCCACATGACCGCCTAAAGAATTACCTATTAAAACTGGCTTTACAATTTTATTTTGATCAATATACTGTTCTAAAAACGTAACCAACTTATTTAGTCCCTGCCCTATCAGATTATTAAATAGTGGGAGTTCTGGCGCCCAAACTTTATGCTCGACTGCAAATCTTTTCTCTACGGTTTTCCAATTGCTTAGGTTGCCAAACAAACCATGTAGTAAAATAATATCTTTAGCTTGTGTAGCGCAATGCGGAAGAAAATTTTGCTGTATCTGATTTAATTGTGCTTGCATAATCTTGGAATTTTGAATGAGTTAAAACAAAACTTTCCAAAAATAGCAATATTTTAATAAAGACTACTAAAATTGTAGACTTTATTTTACTTAGCCTCCACGTCATCTCGAAAAAGCGAAGCGACTGAGAGATCTACTTAACAGATTTTCTCTATCGGTTGGTGTCTCACCAACCGAAACCCTAACTTACTAAGGTCGGTGAGGACACCAACCTTTAGGACGGAAATGACAAGTTGTGAAAGAGATATAAACTAATTAAAGCGGTTTGGCGAATAGATATCTATCGCTTTAGATAATTTAGCATTTGTTACTAATTCAGACACCAGTTTGCCAGTAATAGGTGCTAAACTAACTCCCATCATGCCATGACCACCTGCTACAATTAGATTTTTTAAACCTTTGCTATAACCAATATATGGCAAACCATCTGGAGAGCAAGGCCTAAATCCATACCATATTTTATCGATTTGAGGAACGGCAACTTGGTAATCTGGATAATATTGAGGAATAGAATTTACAATTCCTTGCACCCTATTCATATTCACTTTGTGATTAATTGGCGCAATTTCCATGGTTCCGCCAAAACGCACCTGACCATTCATTGGCGTTACTGCAACCCTTGCTTCTAGTAATAATGCTGGATGATGAATTGGACTAGTCGGATCTACCATAAAAGAATACCCTTTACCAGGCATAATCGGAATAGTCAAATTAGCTTGTTGAGCCAATTCTGGCAGCCATGAGCCACCTGTCATCACTACTGTATCTGTTGTAAAATCACCTTTTGTGGTGTGAATAGTTTTGATTTCTCCGTTAGTAGTTTCTAGACCATTAACCTTACAATTGGTAATAATTTCAGCTCCATTAGCTTTTAAATAGGTAATTAATTGTTTCACCAAATCGTTGGGATATAAATGCGCATCGCAACGATAATGAACAGATCCTAATATGTCTAATTTGGTATCTGGCTCTAAATCCTGCGTTTCTTTGGCATTTAAAATTGCTACATCTAATCCTAACTGCTGCGCTTTTTTGGCCATATGTATTTCTTCATCACCAGTAGCTTGGTTTTTATAAAGCATTAAAATGCCTTTCTTTTCCAAACCAAAATTCAGTTCTGGTTCTTTGGCTAACTCATCATATAATTCCTTACTCAATAAATGCAAATCTCTTAACGGTTCTGCAACACGATCTACATGTTGTTGATTTGAGTATTTCCAGAATTTCAATCCCCAAGAAATCAGCTTTGGATTTAAAGATGGCTTCACGTAAAACGGACTTTTACTATCGAACATCCATTTTATGCCTTTACTAATCATTCCTGGCGCTGCCAATGGCACAAAATGACTCGGAACAATCATGCCCGCATTGCCCGAAGAACAGTTATTAAGCAAATCGCCCTGCTCTAATAACGTAACTTTAAAGCCTTGTTTGGTGAGATAATAGGCAGAACACAAGCCGATAATACCTGCTCCGATGATGGTGATATTGCCTTTATTTGTTGGGGATGATTCGTTCATTTGTATCATTGGTTCATTTGTTCATTAGGCTATCCTTCACTTCGGCTACGCTCAGTGCAAGCTCGCTCAGGATGACAAAGTGTGTTATTAAGGAGGATATGACAAGGTCGCTCAAACTCCCTCTCCTAAAGGAGAGGGCTGGGGTGAGGTTTATATCACCTGAAAACCATGCGCATACGGATCATCATCATCTATAAAAATGGTGTTATAACCTGTAACTTTTGCCCAACCTTCTATACCTGGTACAATTGCTGGTTGACCGTTAATCGTTGTTTCTTCTTCAATGGTGCCGATAAATTGAGAACCAATAATGCTTTCATGGATAAACTTATCTCCTTTTTTTAATTTCCCTTTGGCAAACCATTGCGCCATACGGGCTGATGTTCCTGTACCGCAAGGCGAGCGATCGATTGCTTTATCGCCATAAAAAACAGCATTTCTAGCAGTCGCCTCAGGTGAAATGGTAGCACCAGCCCATAGAAAATGACTTAAGCCATTAATGTTTGGATCTTCTGGATGTACAAAAGTGTATTTCTCATTCATCAACTTGCGACAAGTTCTACTCCAACTAATCAATTGATCTGCGGTGTAATTCTCTAATCCTTTAAAGTTTTTTTGAGGATCTACAATTGCATAGAAATTCCCGCCATAGGCTACATCCACTATTAATTCTCCTAAATCAGGGCAGTTTACAGTTAGTCCTTCAGCAGCTAAAAAAGATTTAATATTAATCAGTTTTACCGATTTAACTTTTCCATCTATCTGCACATATTCTACCAATACTAATCCCGCTGGAGTTTCTAAACGCAATTTTCCAGGCACTTTAGGGATTACTAATCCTTCTTCAATTGCAATAGTTACGGTGCCAATTGTACCATGACCGCACATGGGTAAACAACCGCTAGTTTCGATGTACAAAACGCCAATATCGTTAGCTGAATCTATTGGTGGATATAAAATACTGCCACTCATCATATCATGGCCACGAGGTTCAAACATTAATCCTTTGCGAATCCAATCGTATTCCTTAAGGAAATGTAGGCGACGCTCCATCATGCTATTTCCTACCAATAATGGACCTCCACCTGCTACCACTCTTACCGGATTCCCGCAGGTGTGGGCATCTATACAACTAAATGTTTTCTTCATGAAATTTGATCGCGAGTTAATTCATTATTTACAGTTCTCCAGATATTTAACGGATTACCATTCTTCAATTCTTCTGGTAAGAATTCATCATCCCAATTTTGGTAAGACAATGGACGAGCAAAGCGTTTAATTCCATCTGCACCTACAGACGTAAAACGGCTATCGGTACTTGCTGGATAAGGTCCGCCATGATGCATTGGCAAACTTACATCCACCCCTGTGGGAACATTATTAAAAATAAAACGACCACAAATATCTTGTATGTAATTTAACAATTCTTGGTGTGCTCTAATATCATTTGGCGTAGCCATTAAAGTAGCTGTTAATTGTCCTTCAATTGCTTTTGCAACTGCTAATAATTCTTTCTCATCTGCACATTGGATAATTAAAGAATAAGGACCAAAAACCTCTTGATGTAAGGTTGGGTTTTGCAAAAAGGTCTTTCCATTTGTAGTTGCTAAAGTAATTAGCCCTTTACCATCTTCTACTTCTTCATCGGTTTGAGAAACTACTTGTACTCCTTTTTGTGCCAACGCTTTTGCTAACTTTTCTGCATAGTTTGCAGCAATACCTTGATGCAACATTTTTGCTGGAACGGCAGTCTTTATTTCTCTTTTAAGATGTTGGATAAACCGTTCTAAACCATCAGTATCTATGGCAATGATTAAACCCGGATTGGTACAAAACTGACCCATGCCCAAGGTGATAGAACCAGCCATTTGTTTAGCCAAGCTTTCTGATTCAGTAGCTACTTTTTCTGGTAAAATAAATACTGGATTTACACTACCCATCTCTGCAAAAACAGGAATAGGATTTTTACGTTGGTTAGCCCAATCGAACAATGCTTTACCACCACCAAAAGAACCTGTAAAACCAATCGCTTTTACGGCATCATGTTTAGCTAAATATTCTCCCACCTCAAAACCTGCACCATACACATGACTAAAAATACCATCGGGCATATTGCATTTTGTAGCAGCAGTTAAAATAGCACTAGCCATTAATGTAGATGTTTTGGCATGTGCCGGATGTGCTTTAACGATAACTGGGCAACCCGCAGCGAATGCACAAGCTGTATCTCCGCCAGCAGTTGAATACGCAAAAGGAAAATTACTTGCCCCAAATACTACAACTGGGCCTAAAGGGATTAACATTTTACGTAAATCTGGTTTAGGTGGCGTATTTGTTGGTACTGCCGTATCAATACTTGCTTCTAACCAATTTCCTTGTTCGGCAGCTGCCGCATAGTTATTTAGCTGAAACATTGTTCTTCCTCTTTCTCCCACTAAACGAGCTTCGGGCAAATTGGTTTCTGCCATTGCAGTTTGAATCAATTCATCTCCTAAAGCCTCAATTTCTTTAGCAATTGTGCGCATAAAAGTAGCACGTTGTGCAAGTGAATAGGTTTTATATTGATGAAAAGCACTTACAGCTTTCGCCATCACTTCTTCCAGCTCTGCTGTTGTATTATCGTTGTACATATTCTATATTTTTTCCCTTAAAAAGGTTAATGATAAATACTAAACCGCTTCTACTGCTAAGTTTAAATAGTCTGGCAATGTTGGGCGATTAGCTAAAGCATCATTAATAATTTTCAAAACTCGCTCTCTTTCTTCTCCTTTTATTACTAATCTTGGCGCTCTTACATATTCAGAACTAATGCCTACAGCAGTTGCGGCAAGCTTAATATATTGTACTAATTTAGGGTGAATATCTAATTCTAACAAGGGCATAAACCATCTATAAATTGCTAAAGCTTCATCGTATCGTTTAGCTTTTACCAATCTGTAAATTGCTACCGTTTCTGCTGGAAAAGCATCAACTAAACCAGCTACTAAACCATCGGCACCTAAAACTAAGCATTCTAATGAAATGGTATCTACTCCACCTAAAATTTTAAATCTATTGCCAAATCTATTGATCATGTTGGTAATGTTTGCTAAATCTCTGGTGCTTTCTTTTACAGCTTGAATGTTCTCATAAGGCAACAACTCTTCAAACATTGCTATCGAAACCTTAATTCCATAATCAACTGGGTTATTATAAATTAAAATAGGAATTTGAATAGCAGAGGCAACTGCCTGAAAATAAGTTACCACTTCATCATCAGCAGCTTTATATTTTAATGGCGGCAATAACATAATACCATCTGCGCCTAATTGCTCTGCTTCTTGAGCCATTGCAATAGCCACACTTGTAATCTGCTCTGCTACATTAATTAATACAGGAACGCGACCAGCAACCTCTTTAACTGTATAGGTTAAAAACTCTGTTTTCTCTTCTTTTGTTAAGGTACTCGCCTCACCTAAAGATCCACAAATAATAACTCCATCTACACCAGCTGCCAATTGAGCATCTAAATTTTTCTTAAATAACGGATAATCGATTGTATCGTTTTCAGTAAAAGGTGTTAAAAGCGCTGGATACACGCCTTGCCAAGCAATATGTTTCATATCAAATAATTTTAATCAAATGTAGTGCGAGATAGTTTACGGTATTTACCAAGATTTAATGAATAATAGACGAATATTAACTTTAACACCCATTTATTGATTTTTTCCAATTTATTGTACTAATATTATTTATTATTTGATAAATGAGATAAGTAAACGGTTTAATTTACCCTATTTTAACCCATAAATAGATAACTTAAACTAACATAAGTTAAATTTAGATTAGAATGAAAGTCTTACAGTTTACAATTCCTGTTGCTCACGACCTTACTATTATTGTTCAAGAGGATAATATGTCACATTTTTATCCTTATCTACATCGACATAAAGAGGCTCAATTGATTTGGATTAAAGAAGGGGAAGGTACACTTGTTGTAGATAACAACATGCATGCATTTAGGAAGAATGATATTTATTTGTTAGGTGCCAATCAACCGCACTTATTTAAAAGCAATCCAGAATATTTTGAAGAAGGAAGCGATTTAAAGATCCAGGCATTGATGATCTTCTTTGATCCTAATGGGAGGTTGGCTCCCATATTGGCATTGCCCGAAATGCAATTGCTTCAATCGTTTTTACAACAAAAGCAAAGCGGCTATAAAGTTCCAACAACCCAAACAGATGCTATTATCCAACGAATGTTGAGTGTTCAGTATGCTAAGAACCATGAGGTGGTTGTTAAATTTTTAGATTTACTGCAAGCACTTTATCAGGATGGGAATAAAGGAGAAACATTATCTAGTGCAAAAATGGCTAGCTTTTCTGAAACTGAGGGGATACGCATTGGAAATATATTTAACTATCTAATGCAACATTATGAACGCCAAATTAGTTTGGATGAGGTTGCTTCGGAAGCACACATGACGCCACAAGCATTTTGCAGATATTTTAAAAAGCATACGCGACAAACTTTTGTCTCGTTTTTAAATGAATTGCGCATTAATGAGGCCTGCAAAAAACTAACCAGTGGCAAGTTCGAAAACATTGCAACGGTGGTATATACGTGTGGTTTTAATAGCGTAACAAATTTTAACAGAGTGTTTAAATCGGTAAAGGGTGAAGCGCCCAAAACATATCTTGCCCATTATTTTAAGAACTTTAAAACTTAGGAAATTAGTTAATAGTTAATGGTTGATGGTCTAATCGTTAACAAATTAGTCCATAGTTAATAGTTGATTGTCCAATTGCAGAAATTTCACATCTTCTAGTATACATCCAAACAATGGACCATTAACTATTAGCCTCTCCATCTACTATTTGACTATTAAATGTTGAAACAATTTTTTCATTTCCTAATTCTTTCTCACATTTGCACATGACTTATTCTGAAAAACTAACTGCTATTCGCCAACAAATGAAAGCTGATGGCGTTGCTGCTTACATTATCCCTTCTGCAGACCCTCATATTAGTGAATATTTACCCGACCATTATAAGTGTATTGCTTTTACGACTGGCTTTAAAGGCTCGGTTAGTACGGTTGTAATTACACAAGATTTCGCTGGTTTATGGGCAGATTTCAGATATTTTGAACAAGCTGAAGAACAATTAAAAGGCAGCGGTTTTGAATTGGTAAAACTAAAGGTTCAAGCAAGTCCGGAATATATACAATGGCTTGGCGAAACTTTACCCAATGGCGCTACTATCGCTTTTGATGAGAAATTAGTTTCTATTTTATTAGGAGAACTTTTTCATAAAGAATTGGCTTACAAACAAATCAATTTTCAACATAAAGATTACTTAAGCCCAATTTGGGAAAACAGACCAGCACTACCTACAAACCCTGCTTTTTTAATAGCAGATGAATTTATTGGTCAGTCGGTTAGTGCTAAACTGACAGCAGTTAGACAGGCTTTAAAACAACAGCATGCTGCTTATCACTTAATCTCATCGTTAGATGATTTAGCTTGGTTATTTAATATCCGCGGTGCGGATGTAAGTTATAATCCGGTAGTGTTAAGTTTTGCATTGATTTCGGAAAGTCAAGCTACGTTATATATTCAGCATAATAAATTAAGTGCAAGCGATGTAGCAAGTTTAGCACAAAGTGGTGTAGAAATTTTAGCTTATGATAACATTGCTAATGATTTACTGTTTTTACCTGCAGAAAGTTCAATACTCATAGATCCAAAGCGTAACTGTTTTGCTTTGTATAAACTTATTCCTGCTTCTGTTCAACGTATTTTAGAAACCAATCCGTCTACTCATTTAAAAGCTGTAAAGAACGAGACAGAAGTTGCCAACACACGTAAGGCAATGATTAAAGATGGTGTAGCGATTACACAGTTTTTAAAATGGATTAAAGACACTATTGGTAAAATAGAAATTACAGAACTATCTGCTGCAGCTCAATTGAAAGCCTTTAGAGCAAAACAAGATGGTTTTATGGGCGAAAGTTTTAACACTATTGCTGGTTATAAAGCTCATGGTGCCTTACCTCATTACGCTGCTTCAAAAGAAAGTGATGTAGCCATTAAAACTGAAAGTTTATTTTTAGTGGATTCAGGTGGTCAGTACCGTTATGGTACTACAGATATTACACGTATGATCCCTATGGGTGACAATACTGAGGAGGAAAAAATAGATTATACTTTAGTGCTAAAAGCGATGATAGAAGGCAGCAAAACTCGTTTCCCTAAAGGAACTTGTGGCTACCAAATTGATGCTATTACTCGCCGACCAATGTGGGATTATGCCTTAAACTATGGGCATGGAACTGGTCATGGGGTAGGTTATTTTTTAAATGTACATGAGGGGCCTCAAGTATTTAATGCTACTGCAACACCTGTGGCGGTAGAGCTGGGTATGATTACTTCTATTGAGCCTGGCATTTATCGCTCTGGCAAACATGGCATTCGTATAGAGAATTTGGTGTTAACTATTGCTGACCAAGCCAATGAATTTAATGAATTTTATGCTTTTGAAGCCTTAACACTTGCTCCAATTGACACTACCTTGGTTAAAAAAGAACTATTAGAAAAAGTACACATCGATTGGTTGAATACTTACCATGCAAATGTGTATGCTAAACTAAGTCCGTATTTAAATGAGGATGAAAAAGTTTTTTTGGGTAAGATGACAAGCGAGGTTTAGGTTAAGAGCAAAGAAAAATTCTACCACCTTAGACATCTAAGAAAGATTTAAGAGTTAGTAAAATCCATTGTTGCACTTCGAGATGTTTGTGCCAAAGGAATCTCTTTTGGAAAAGGCATATCGTTTTATTGATTTTGCGGATTTGAAATCATAAGTATTCGAACAGCATGTTGTACATTTTTTTTACCACATAGACACATAGAAAACATAGGTTCTAATACAGTTGCTATGTTAACTATCTGTCTATGTGATTAAAGTTAAATCTTCTAAACAGCTATATACAATCTATCTAGTTAGGAAAGATTGCTTCGCCCCGATGAAAAATCGGAGACTCGCAATGACGCGATTATTATAGCACATTAAAAAGTTTTTTTGGGTAAGATGACGAGTGAGGTTTAAGGGTTACACTCCCCTACTTTATCAAAAACAAATCTTCCTTTATCGTAATTTATTGGCACCTTATCATCGAAAAAAGCAGAGCCCCACACCATAGAGATTTCACCAACACCCATGGTTAACTTGCCTTCCTTTTTTAGGAAGGCAACTGGGTTTCTATACCATTTATCAACTTTGTTTACTTTAAAGTCGTAATGTCCTTTTAGGGTATCTCCGTTTATTGTTCCTTTGAATTGTCCTTCGAATTTTTTCTTATTGGCATAGCTAAAGGTTAGAAGCCCTTTAATTTGCTTGCTTGAGGTATCTATTTTAAGCCATGCTGTATCGTTTGCACTGATTGCTATATAACAGATAGTGTGTTGGCTATCCATCTGTTGTTCTATGGTTTTTGTTTGATTGCAACTGGTTATTAAGAAGTAGGTAGCTAGTGTTACATACAAAAATGGGCTATATGTTTTCATTGGGAATGGATTAGGGTTAGTACTTTAACGCTACATGACACTTTGATGCTTTATATTCGTTTAAAACTTCAGTTTTAACAAAGGTGTTGACTAAATGTTTTAGGTTATTTCTAATATAGTACTAGTTTTTCTTTATATTATGATATTTTATTGGTGTTTTAATGAAATTGTAGTGGTTTTAATTGAAAATGTAGTGGTTTTTACCACAGATTAACAGATTTTAGGTGACGCAGGTGTCATATTAGAAGTTGCAGGTGTCATATTAAAAGTCGCAGGTGTCATATTAGAAGTTGCAGGTGACATATTACAAGTTGCAGGTGGCATATTACAAGTTGCAGGTGACATATAACAAGTTGCAGGTGACGTATTACAAGTTGCAGGTGTCATATTACAAGTTGCAGGTGACGTATTACAAGTTGCAGGTGGCATATTACAAGTTGCAGGTGACATATTACAAGTTGCAGGTGGCATATTACAAGTTGCAGGTGGCATATTACAAGTTGCAGGTGGCATATTGAAAGTTGCAGGTGGCATATTGAAAGTTGCAGGTGGCATATTAGAGCCTCACCCCAAACTCCTCTCCAAAGGAGAGGGGGATTGCATGGTTGCGGGCAGTATTGTGAAGGTTGTAGGTTGTAGATATACTTTAAAGATCCTTTGGCTGCGCTAAGAATGATGAGCGTTTTAGCAGATTGACTAGTTTACAGTTTTTGGTTTTTTTAGTTTTAGTTTAAAGATCCTTCGACTGCGCTCAGGATGACGAGCGTTTTAGCAGATGGGTTAGTTTATAGTTTTAGTTTTTTTTAATTCGCTTTAAGATTGCTTTCCCGAGAAATCGGGACAAGCTGTGCCTCGTAATGACGAGCGTGTTATTATTATGCTTATATATGTTTTGTGCCAAGGGCATCCATTTGAGGAAAATAATTTTTATATTTTTTGCGTAGCTGATGTTTAGCGTTTATTTACTTTGTTATGAATGATAAGTTATATTGATTTGAAATGAGTTGTGCTAGTTTTTCATAAGGAAACACTTCGCTTTGCGCTGAATTATAGTGTGGATTAACTAGGGAATTATTGGAATAATGTTCCCCATTTTTACCCATCAGTTTTTTTTATTTTAATAAAATTGATTTTATTCGTCATGCTAAGCTAACATTTAGAAAGTTTAACTGTTTAAACATAGGTTGGTAGCTTTAGCAATTGAGTTATTGTAAATAATACAATATCATACTTACAAATGGCATATCTATTGTGTATAATGAATTAATAATCAGTTCCTTTAATGAGATTTTTAAGATTACTTTTCGTTTTAACGCTTTTCACACTTTTAAACACTGTTTCATTTGCGCATGGCTCAAGTTCTGTATCTGACTATGGATGTAGAATTGGAGATGCGGTGTATACTCAATATTTAGGAAGCACAAATTTTTGGGGAACAACTTACAAAGTATACAATAGAAACGGACAAGTTTATGCTATAGATTATAGTCCAGGAGAACAGTGCAATTATATTGAAAGCAATGATATATATGATCAGGGTTCGCAATGCTGGGTTAATAACTATGTAAATCCAACTAATAATCAGAGTGGTGCTAGTTATGGCACTTATGTTCATTACACTGTAGATCTTTGCAACGTTAGTTTGCCTTTAGATGATTATGTTTGGGTACTGCTTTTACTTGTAGGTGGTGTGGGTGCGTATGTAATTTCTACAAGGAGAATTACCACTACTATTTAACAACTTCTTTAATTTCTATTGTAATTTAACAGCCAATTATTTCCGAATTCATCGGTTATGGAAGCAAATAGGGTGTCCCAAAAATTAACCTCAGCGGCTTGGGTGGCTTTTGCACCTACAGAAAGTTTATTGTAATAGGCATTCAATTCTTCTTCTGAACTGCAGTTTAACAGTAACGAAACAGCATTTCCTTTTGTTAGTCCTTCATCTGTTACCAAATCTGTGGCTATTAAAATTAAATCGCCTTTGGTAAGCGTAGCTTGAACAATATAACTTTTCATTTTATCTGTCATTTTATCAGTTAATGGAGTTTCACCTATGGTTTGAAACTTAAGTTCTCCGCCAAGACAGTGTTGGTAAAAGGTCATCGCCTTGCGACAATTGCCATTAAATGTTAGGTATGAATAAATATGTGCCATGTGGTTGCTAGTCTAAAATTTTGACTAATTAAGGATATACATCTTTTTATTTATCAAAATTAAATACTCTACTTAACACCCGAATAGTGTATAAGAGACAATTGAAGGGGTTGTTTACGACAAATGCATCAATTATATTTGTTTAATGAAGCATGTTACAATTTTAGTTCCCGAAACGGCTGTGATAGAGGCTATCGCTGATCCGAGGTATTTATTTACGGCTGTGAATGATTTTTTAGTTGCAGCTGGTAAAGCGCCGATGTTTAACATACAATTGGTGGGCTTAAAAAGGGAAATAAAATTGAACAATAATTTGTTTTCGGTGCATACAGATTTACTAATTGATGAGCTTGTAAAAACTGATCTTATTTTTATTCCTGCTTTAAGTGGCGATATGAAACAGGCTGTTGAGTTGAACAAAGATTTACAACCTTGGATAATTGAGCAATATAATAAAGGCGCCGAAGTAGTGTCGTTATGTATTGGTGCTTTTTTATTGGCATCGACTGGTTTGTTGGACGGAAAGAAATGTTCTACGCATTGGTTATCTGCAACTGATTTTAGAGAGATGTTTCCGGCAGTTGAACTGGTTGATGGAAGTATTATTACAGAAGAAAAAGGTTTATACTCTAGCGGCGGAGCAAATTCTTACTGGAATTTATTGCTTTATTTGGTAGAGAAATACACCGATAGGGATACCGCAATATTAGCCTCAAAATATTTTGCGATTGATATTGATAGAGAAAGTCAGTTGGCGTTTATGATGTTTCAAGGACAGAAAAAACATGAAGACCATGAGATTAAAAAGGCGCAAGAGTTTATAGATGGTAATTATCAGGATAAAATTACAGTAGATCAGTTGGCAGGTATGCTGGCTTTGGGCAGACGGAGTTTTGAGCGCAGGTTTAAAAAGGCCACAAATAATACGGTGATTGAATATTTGCAACGCGTTAAGATTGAAGCTGCAAAGCGAAGTTTTGAATCGAGCAGAAAGAATATTACTGAAGTAATGTATGATGTGGGTTATACTGACACGAAAGCCTTTAGAGATGTTTTTAAGAAAATTACAGGTTTAACTCCTATTGATTATAGAAACAAATACCATAAAAAAGCGGCTGTAATGTTGGCTTAAAATACCTAGTATTAAGTATTTTATATTGCTTGCCATTTGTTTATTTTTAACGTTTAAAGAATAATCTTTTAACGCTTTGGCATTTGTAAAATGAAGAAGTTTCTTTTAATTATTGCGCTTTCTTTCTTCGTACTTCATATTTCTTTTGCTCAGACTGGAACAAAAGGTGTTACGGTAACTAATACTGCGCCTGCTACTGCTACTGGTAAAACTTGGGCAGTAATTGTGGGCATTTCTGAGTATCAAAACATTTCTAAATTAAGTTATGCGCATAAAGATGCGGAGGCTTTTTATAAATATTTAAGAACTCCGCAAGTAAATGTGCCTTCGGAAAACATTAAAATGTTGTTGAATAAAGAGGCTCTTTCTTCGGAAATTTATGGAACGTTAGAGTGGTTGACGGAAAGCGTGAAGGAAAATGATAAGGTGATTTTCTATTTTTCGGGACATGGTGATGTTGAGAAGAAAACTGTCCATCAGAATGGGTTTTTATTGGCATATGATTCCCCTACTGCTGCGTACATGACAAAAGGTACGATCAGCATTAAGTTTTTGCAAGATTATTTAGAAACTTATGTTGCTGTAAACAAGGCTAAAGAGGTGTTATTGATAGTTGATGCCTGCAAATCTGGCAAGTTAGCTGGCGGTATGGAGGGCATACAAATGACTATGCAGGCTTTGGGCAAGCAATGGAGTGGGCAGATTACAAAAATACTGTCGGCGCAAGAGGGTGAATTATCGTTAGAAGACCCTAAATGGGGCGGCGGTCGGGGTGTATTTTCTTATTATTTAATGAAAGGGATACAGGGTTTGGCGAATAGGAATGCAGATAATGTGATTACTACTGCTGAGCTTGCTGCTTATTTACCTATCGCGGTAGCGGATGAAACGGCGAACACTCAAAACCCTAAGATTGAGGGTGAAGCCAAACATTCGCTGTTTACTTTTGATGGGGTATTGCTTGCCGACGCCAAAAAGGATGATTTGATGAAAGGGCAAATGCTTGCTGTGAATACGACTAAAAAAGGAATAGCGGATAATTTAAGTCCAGAAATTGCAGATGCTTATTCTAAATATACTGAACTGGTTAAAAAAGGGTGGTTACTGTGGGGCGCTACCGAAAAAGACACTATTAATTGTGCGCTGCATGTTTATAATCAGTTACTAAATAACCCCGCAGCTGTTGCTATTCGGCCATCGTTAAAATCTTCTTTTTTAACTGCTTTGCAAAAGAAATCGCAAAGTAAATTAGACGATTATATTAAGGGTGTGCCAGATTTATTTGCTAAAAAGGATTTGCGAACGGTTAAGGAAATTATGTTTGCGGGTACGATTGTAGATAAAAATCACATTCTATACAATTACATAAATGCGAGGGCTTTATTTTTTAATTCACTTTTAGTGGATGATGATTTGGCAGCGATAAAACTGCTAAAGAGTGCTTTAAAATTGGAGGATGATGCTGCTTATATTTTAAATAGAATTGGATTGAGATATGCTAATGCTAACCTATCTGATTCTGCCATTTATTATTATGAAAAGGCAAAGGAATTTGCTCCTGCTTGGACGTTCCCATACAATAACCTTGGCATACAGTATACTGCGAGTAATACGTACGATAAAGCCATCACTAATGCCGAAAAAGGGCTTGAATTAGACCCGAAATTTGCTGGACTTTACAATGTTTTAGGAACTACTTACGAGGCAATGGAGGATTATGAAAAAGCGATACCTCTTTATGAAAAAGCGATAGCTTTAGATTCTACCCAAGCATTGTTTTACAGTAATATAAGCAATGTTTATATTGAAAAAAAACTATATCCATTGGCCATTCAAGCTGCCCAAAAGGCGATAGACTTAGACCCTAATTATAGTGATGCAATTAATAATATTGGTAGGGTTTATTTGATATCAGAAAATTATGAGCAAGCTGAGAAATACTTTAAGAAAGCCATTGAAATAACTCCAACAGAAGGGATTTATCTTGAAAATTTAGCTAACCTATTGTATAACTCAAAACGTTATGATGAGGCTTTAACTCTTTATAAAAAAATTATAACGCTTTATGTAAATTATAATGATGCTTGGGTAAGTATATCTGATACTTATAATGCATTGGATAAAAAGGCTGAGGGACTTGACTATTTTAAGGATTATATAAAGAATAACCATACTAGTAGTTACCCATATATTCAGCTAGCTAAGTATTATGATGAAAATTCTGATAAAAAAACTGCTCTTTTTTATTACAATGAAGCTTTAAGGTATAATCTTAATTTAGGGAATGCTTACGCGAATTTTGCACAACTGCATATTGATTTGGGCAATTTAGTAAAGGGTTATGCCTATGGTTTAAAAGGAGCAGAATTAAATGTAAACAGGTGTTATTTTCAAGTAAAGAGTGGCATCTATAAAATGCCTACGCTACTTTTAGAGGCATATAAACTTTATACTGATTCGTTATTACCAAGGGAAGGGGATGGTCGTTTTTACACTTTACTAGGAGACCTCTTTCTTGAAAATAAAAACTATCAAAAGGCATTATACTTTTATGAAAAAGCTATTTCATTAGATCAATCATCGCCATTAAGCCGTTATTACTCTGCTAGCATTGCGGCTATGCAACTTAAAGATTATAAAAAATCTATACAATATGCTACTAAAGTTTCCGAAGAGCATTCCACAAATTTTAACGCTTATTATGTTTTGGCTAGCGTATATTCTTTAACCAATGATATACCTAACAGCTTAAAGAATTTTAAACTTGCTTTAGAAAATGGCTTTGATTATCATGGTCGTATTATGGCTGATGAAAATTTAATCAACCTTAGAAAAACATCAAAATTTAAAGAGTTGATGAAAATACATTTTCCTGATAATTAGGTTAAACGTTAAGGTTTAAAACATTAGCATCTCAACTATTGTTATGTAACTATCCTAATGTACTTTATTTAAGTACTATCACCTTGATTTTAATCGTTAATTAGGTATTGCAAAAAATCAATTCGTTATGATGAGACTTCCTATAGAACGTAAACATGTAAAGGTTTACCCAGATCCTAAAAGAGTAATAGCACGATTTTTTTTTAATGGTGATGAGCGTGGAAGAGAAGTGATTAATAAAGTGATGACGTTGAGCGATGAACAAGTTTTTAATATCATTTCGCCGCTTTTACAAGAATATTCTAAACGACACCGTAACATCACTAAGATTTTATCAAGGCACTGCAAAAAGTTAAAACCTTTGTTTGAAAAAATGGATATCGATTATAAAGATATCGAAACACATCGGAGTTTATTAATTGGTTCTTATTTTACACATGAATATTCTATCGAATCTGCCGCATTTTTTAACCCTTCTATTGTTGAAGATCCAGATCAAAGCAATTTAGAAGAGGGTGAAAAACGTTTAATTATTAGTTTCAGAGCTGTTGGCGAAGGTCATATTTCTTCTATTGTATTTAGAAGAGCTTTAATTGACAGAAATAATAATATTACAGTTATTCCATCTGGAAATTATATTGATGAAGCAGAAATTATACGGAATGCTACCTACAATAAAAAGCTTTTTTTGGATAAAGGATTAATTGCGCTCATTAACAAAGATGTTTTAAAAGCACTTGAGGCTAAATTAGGAGATCAGTTTGATTACGCTACTTTAAAAGGGGCTATTGCAGAAAATCAATTGTTAGAACCAGACCCAGCAAAGGATGTTGAACTAGAAAAGGTATTGTGGTTATCTGATTCATATCATGAGCTAATTTTCTCTATGGATACCGATATTTCTGATCGTGTGATATTCCCCATATCTGAGTTTGAAAGAAAAGGAATTGAAGATGCTCGTTTTGTCAAATTCATTAATGATGATAGCTCAGTTACCTATTACGCAACTTATACAGCGTACGATGGTCATATCATAATCCCTAAGCTTTTAAAAACTAAAGACTTTTATGATTTTAATATCGGGCCTTTATTTGGTGATGGTGCACAAAACAAAAATTTAGCACTTTTTCCGCGTAAGATAAACGGTAAATATGCTATGCTATCACGCATAGATGGCGTGAACAATTACATTATGTATTCGAATAAAATTAACGTTTGGGAAAACCCGATTAAATTACAAGAACCTAAATACAATTGGGAATTTGTACAAATTGGTAATTGCGGTTCGCCAATTGAAACCGAAGATGGTTGGTTAATTATTACCCATGCGGTTGGCCCAATGCGTAGGTATTGTTTAAGTGCTTGTTTGCTAAATCTTGAAGATCCTACCATAGAAATTGGACGATTAGAAGAGCCTTTACTTATCCCTAACCCCGATGAACGTGAGGGTTACGTGCCTAATGTGGTGTATTCTTGTGGTTCAATTATCAATAACGACCATTTAATTATTCCTTATGGTTTATCAGATTATTCATCATCTTTTGCGTCTGTAGAATTAAAAGCCTTGTTAGAAAGACTTAAATCTTCCCCAACTATGTAGTCCGCAATTCCTATTTAACTGCTATGCTTTCTTGTTGTTTAATCGTTTCTAGTTCAGCATCGTATTTAAAAGCCTTAACTACGGTTAAATGTGAAATTAAATACGCTAAGGTACTTTCTGCACCTTGATTTCTATTCACGCCACTAGGGTGCAAACCATCTGCACAACCATTAGTTTCCGAATCGTACAATGGAATACGTAGTGAGTTTTCTCCTAAAAACCATAAATAACAAGAGAACATTTTTTTCAGGTATTCGCTTTCTCGTGTTACTTTGTACGCTTGAAAATACATGATCACCATTGCCATCAATTCAATTGCTTGCTGATCATACAAAGGCATATTTCCTTTTCCTCGTATATACCAACCATCATTTCCTACGGGATTTATGGTATTTAAATTAAAAGTGATTTTTTCGAGATACGCCAGCGACTCATGCGCAATTTGTAGTACTTCTTCGTTACCTGTTATCTCGACAGCATGAAATAATGCAAGAGGAAATATGGCATTATCATACGTCATATGGTTTTCGAACCAATGCCAATCTTCGCCTTTGGTACCGTGATAAGATGAAATTAATTTATCGATTAAACTATTCAATTCTTTTATGATATGCTCATCATATGGGTGAGATTTTAAATAATAACATAAACCAGTAATGGTATTGCAAACCCCTCTTAAATGTGTTAGTTTTTTAAAATGAGGAACTGCTTTAAAGAATAATTCATAGCCAAATTCTGCATACGAGCGATTTGGAGCCGTGTTAATTAAATACCCTAAGGCCCAAATGGTTCTCCCAAATGAATCGTCCGAACCTTCTTCATCCAAAAACTGCCGACTGAAGCTGAGGAAATTTCTAAAATTTCCATTCTCCAATTGCATATCGTGGATGTAACTTAAATAAATTGGCAATAATTTTAAAGCGTCCTTGCTATTACCCTCTTGATAAGCCATTAAAGCCATAATTAAAGCTCTTGCATTATCATCTAAACAATACCCTTCTTTTCTATTAGGGATACCATATTTTGCATGCTGAAAAATACCAGTATCATCGGTTAAGCGCTTTACATAATCTAAATTAAAATCTGGCATTACACCAGGGTCTATCATTTGCCGTAAAATTTTCTCACTATAATCTGGGTGATTTACCGCTTTTTCTACTACTGCAATAAATGATTGTCCAATTTTTGGCCACCGTAACTTCAGTCCGTATTCGTAGGCATTTTTCTTTAAAGCCATTAATTTATCAGGTTCATCTAATAACTCATTAATAATAATAGCTAGCCCTACATCATCTTTAAAATCAAATAAACAACCCCTATTGTCCGCTAAAAGTTCTTGTGCATGCCAATAAGGAGTAGATACCACCGCAGCGCCCGCTCCTACTGCGTAAGAAAGTGTACCGCTAGTAATTTGTGCCTCATTAAAATACGGGGTGATATACACATCAGCAGCAGTGAGATAGTTTATTAGTTCTTCCTCCTCTACAAACCTGTTCATAAAAACTATGTGTTTTTCCACATTTAACTCAGCAGCTAGCTCTTTAAGGTATTCTCGATATTCTTCTCCAGAATTTTTAACCACACCAGGATGCGTATTTCCTAAAATAACATAGACCACATCTGGATGTGTTTTTACAATTTTCGGCAATGCTTTTACTACCGTTTCTAAGCCTTTATTTCTGTTTAGTAAACCAAAGGTGAGTAATATCTTTTTGCCTTTCAGTTGTGCTATTTCCTTAACAGGATTAACAAGTGGCGCTTCCAAATCTGGCACTCCGTGTTCAATTACTTGAATTTTTTCTTTAGGAACCTGATAAATATCTATTAAAAAACGAACAGCCCGATGACTCATCACCACAATTTTTGATGAACGTTTGGCAATTTCTTTAATAATAGCCTTTTGTAAAAAGGTTGGAGAATTTAAAATAGTATGCAGAATAGAGATAATTGGTTTTTCTATCTGATTTAAAAATGGTAATACATATAATCCACTTTCGCCTCCATAAATACCAAACTCATGTTGTAAAATACATGCATCAACAGTACTTTCATTTATAAAATTTGCTGCTTTGGCATAATCATCTTGTATATTTTGCCTAATTACAAACTTAACTTCGTTTGGATATTTATATTCAGTTATAGAATCAGAGTTATTTATAGCAACAACCAAACTGGTTTCAATTAAGGTTTCATGATTAAAATTGGCACTTATCGCTTTAATTAAATTATGGTTAAACGTTGCCAATCCGCATTCTCGCGGTGGATAAGTAGAAATGTAGGCTATTTTCATATCTCGAGTACTAATGCTTGTAAATGGGGAACGGTAATTTAAACGAGATATAGTAGTAACAATAAAGATTAGAAAGTGTTTTATCCAACTAAAAAAGAAAGGAAATAAAGTTTGGATTTTAGTCTCGTAATTGATAGATTTGCGTCCCGCTAGAAAGTAAATGCCCAGTTGGCGGAATTGGTAGACGCGCTGGTCTCAAACACCTGTGGGAAACCGTGCCGGTTCGACTCCGGCACTGGGTACAAATAAAGCCTTAGAGAAATCTGAGGCTTTTTTGGCTTCTAAAAGCATTAATCTTGATCTGGATTAACTTAATATATTATTTCTGCAACTCCTGTAACCGTAATTTAATTTCAGTTGACGTAGGATTCAATTCACTAGCTTTTTTGTACGAAGCGATCGCTTTTTGCTTTTCTCCTTTTACAACATAAGCTGCACCCAAAGCTGCAAAGGCACTTGAAGAAGATGGGTAATTAATTACATTCATTTCCAGTAGCTTAATACCATTGTTTAGTGTTGCTGGGGTTTTTACTAACCATTGTGCCCAGTTGTTAATATATGCTTCGTCAGGTAAAATCGAATACTTAAACCTTTGCGATAATTCCTTATAGTGTTTCATAATGATCTCCGAATTGACCTCTTCATCCTTTATTGAAGGAAGTACCCATTGGCGATAGATAAATCGAAGTCCATCATAATATGATTTAATAGGAACAGTCATATGGCTTTCAATTGGATAGGCCGTATATTCGAAATCTAATTCTTTGATGTTGCGCTTTTTGAGCAAGGAATCAAACTTTAAAATGTTGGTATGAAACGGTGATCCAGGTGAAGAATAATCTTCATTGCCATTGCTGAAAAAAAGAGTTTTAGATAAAGTTGATCCTGCTTTCAATTTATTATCAGCGAGTTTCAGCAAGAATTTCTGATCCCACCAGAAGGATGGGCTTACGGCAATGTATGCGTCGAACATATCCGGATAATTTAGGAGGCAATTGATAGTTGTTAGCGCTCCGAATGAGTGTCCTGCAAAAATGCGGTAAGGTTGAGTTTTGTAATTTGAATTGACATAGGGTATGAGCTCTTTCTGAATGAATTGAAAAAAACGTTCATTTCCTCCGCTGTTCTTATACGGGGAATTAGCAGTGGTATCCGGTTTTCCAGAATAATCAGTAGTGCTATGAGATGGAGTGAGATCTCGGTTACGGTTTGTATTTGTTATTCCTACAACAATTAGTGGTGGAATAGCATTCACATCTTGTCGACTAAGGTATTTAGAATATTCTACCATTTGGGTAAAATGATTATCGGCATCCAGAACATAAATCACCTGATATTTTTTCTCTGGATTATCAGAATCTTTCGGTGTGTAGATCAGTATCTTTCGATCTTCGTTTAGAATGTTGGAGTGTATCGTTACAACTTCTCCCTGATCAGACTTAATTGGTTCTATCTTTTGGGCATTTGCTTTAACTGAAAAAAACAGCGCTATACTCAAAAAAAGGAAAGTAAAATGTTTATTTTTAAGGAAACTGGGTTTCATGTATTTTAACAAGCTTGATTTTAGAGTTGTTACTTATAATGTCTATCTATTTCCTATGAATGTATTAATTTTTTAGTAAATTAAGAAAAGACCCAAAAACTGTTGAATGCTACAACACGCTTAATTTGGTATTTTACGCGTTATATAATTATACAAAATTCAAACCCTAAATATGCCGATATGAGATCTTATAAAATGTTATTCGTTGCCATTGCTTTATTATTTTTCACTAAACTGGTTAATGCTCAAACCACTCCTACTGCAACTGAGTTTACGGGAGCAAAGGCTGATAAGAAACACTACAAAGCATTGTATGTGTTAAATAACTCGGAGGATAAAAAAATTACAGGAACGCTGAGAAATATAAAAAATGCGTTGGAAGATCCTCGCCTTAAAGGCAAACTAGAGGTAGAACTTATTGTATTTGGCGACGGAGTTGCGGTTTACTATAAAAACGGCAAATACCAAGAAACACTTTTAGCACTTGCTAAACAAGGAGTAATTCTTGCACAGTGCGAAAACACAATCAAGGAAAGAAAGATTGATAAAAAAGAATTGTTCGATTTTATCCACTATGTGCCTAGCGGAAACGGCGAAATCATTATTAGATCTGCGCAAGGCTGGGCAATTGTTCATCCGTAATAAAATAGTGCGAATTAGTTTTGCAGATAGCATAACAAGCAGTATCTTAATCTATAGTTTTGTTAACCTCTTAAAAATTAAGATAAATGCTCGATAATTTCCCTTTCTATTTAAGCCTTATTATTGCCATCGTACTATTAATTATGTTGGCAAAAAAAATAAAAGTGGCTTATCCAGTACTATTAGTATTGGCAGGATTAGCGATCTGCTTTATACCGGGCATACCTGCAATGCACATAGATCCCGAGCTTATTTTTATTATCTTTTTACCTCCATTACTGTACGAAGCAGCTTGGGCAATATCATGGAAAGAGCTATGGCGTTGGCGACGAATTATAGGTAGTTTCGCTTTTGTAGTCGTATTTCTTAGCGCCATGTCTGTTGCATTTGTTGCCAACTATTATATTCCAGGGTTTTCTTTGGCCTTAGGTTTTTTATTGGGTGGCATTGTATCTCCGCCAGATGCGGTAAGTGCTGGTGCAATTTTAAAATTTGTAAAAGTACCGAAACGGATGTCGTCTATATTAGAAGGCGAAAGCTTATTGAATGATGCCTCATCGCTAATTATTTTTCGCTTTGCATTAATAGCCGTAGCAACCGGACAGTTTGTTTGGTATGAAGCTGCTTTAAGTTTTAGCTGGATGGTAATTGGGGGCATTGCCATTGGCTTGCTAGTTGGATGGGTTTTTATGAAAGCACATAAATACTTACCTACCGATGCGAATATTGATATTGCCTTATCTATTGTAACGCCGTATGTAATGTACATCGCTGCCGAAGAAACGCATAGTTCTGGAGTATTAGCGGTAGTAAGTGGCGGTTTATTGTTGGCCAACAAAAGGCATCTTTTTCTAAGTAGCACGTCACGCTTGCGGGGCATTAACTTTTGGGAAAGCCTATGTTTTATATTAAACGGTTTAGTGTTTCTACTCATCGGCCTTGCCTTACCCGAAATTATAGCAGGCTTGGGAGATGTAAGCCTTTCATCTGCTATTGGCTACGGCGCATTAATTACAGCGGTATTGGTGGTAGGAAGAATTTTATCGGCCTATGGTGCTGTGATAGTAACTTTAATTATGCGCAACTTTATTACCGTTGCCGATTCTAGAAACCCAGGTTATAAAGTACCTTTTGTATTAGGGTGGACAGGAATGCGAGGTGTGGTATCATTAGCCGCAGCATTATCTATACCTGTACAACTGAGTGATGGTACTGCTTTTCCGCAGCGTAACCTTATTTTATTCATCACATTTATTGTTATTCTATTAACCTTATTAGTACAAGGCTTAACCCTGCCCTATTTAATTAAAAGGTTAATTACACCAAACGCTGCAAATGAATTATCGGAAGATAAAGTATACAATGACATACGAAAACAACTAGCAGAACAAGCCGTATTGCATTTAAAAACCAAGTATAGCGAGCAGTTAAATACCTATCCTGTATTGCAGCAAATGGCAAAAAAGTGGGAACATGGTAACTCGCTAGTTAATGATGAAGTAATGGCCAATGAATGCAAAGTAGTGTATCTAGATATTTTGAACCAGCAAAGAATATGGCTTCACGATAAAAACGAGGAAGAACAAATGCTAGATGAAGAAATTATCCGTAAGCATTTACAGCATTTAGATTTGGAAGAAGAAAGACTGCGATTTATATAACCAGAAGGCAACTCTAGTCTGGGTAATTCTTCGTCCATTGGGTGATACAAAACGGAACCTTTTATAAATTGGAAGGTTTAAGAGGTAACGTAAACCAAAAAGTACTGCCTTTACCTAGTTCGCTATCAGCACCAATTTGCCCGTTGTGTTTTTTAATGATTTCTGCGCAAATGTAAAGCCCCAAACCTAAACCAGTATATTGACTTCCACTACTATCTACGCGGTAATAACGATCAAAAAGATAGCCTAGCTTTTCGGGCTGAATACCAGGACCTTTATCAATAACTGATACTTTGGCCATATCATTTATCCTTTCTATACAAATGCGAATTTCTTTTGATTTTGGTGCATACTTTATGGCATTATTCACAAAGTTTATCAAAATCTGATCAATTCTAGTTGCATCTGCATACACCTCCAACTCCTTATCTCCTTCTATTTTAATAGTAAAAAGATCTTCTGCACGTACAGCATGACAACAATCTTCAATAATATCAGCTAATATGAAATTTTGTGGGTTAATGTGTAGCTGACCAGCGTTAGCTCTACTTGCATTCAATAAATCTTCAATAAGCACATTAACTTTGCCTAAACTTTTATTAGCCTGCACAATAAGTTTGGGTAGCATAGCCGAAGAAGGATTTTCTTTTAATCGATCTAAAAGTTGAAGAGAGGCCTTTAAACTTGTAATTGGTGTTTTAAGTTCATGACTAGCAATGCTAATAAAGTCATCCTTTTGTTGTTGTAGCACCCTCAGTTCTTGTATATCTGTTGCAGTTCCTACCCAAAGTTGTATGTGTCCTTGTTCATCCAAAATAGGCATTAAGCGTATCAAATGCCAACGGTAAAGTCCATCGGTGCGTTTTCCACGAGCCTGAAATTCACCACCATCACTAGTTTGAAGAATAGACTTGAATTGGTCGAAACTGGTTTTAAGATCATCACGATGAATTGCTACATTAAACCCTTGTAAATTGGTTTGTTCTTTAGCCAATCCAGTATAATCGTACCAACGTTGATTATAAAAAAGAACTTCTCCCTCTACTGTATTTGTCCAAGCTATTTGCGGAATAGTTTCCATCATATTGCGAAACCGGCTTTCACTTTCTACTAGTGCTTTTGTACGTTTAAGCACACGCATTTCTAGTTCCTGGTTTAATTCCGAAAGTTCAAGATTAATTACCTTCACCTTTTCTTCCTGTTCAATCAGCAGATCATGTGCTTTTTGCAATTCCTCTTGTTGTACTTTCAGTTCCTTATTCGCAATAATTAGTTCTACCGTTTGCAGTCTCAATTTTTCGGCAATACTACTTTTTTCTAGCCTTACTTCGATGTCCTTTAACGCTCTATTTATTTTTGTAGACAGTGTAAATAATTTTTGTTTTGGTACATAATCGGTAACGCCATCCTTAATTAATTCGACTGCATTTTCTTCTCCAATAATTCCAGAAACAATGATAAAAGGAATATGAGGGTGTTTATTTTGTTTAATACGAAACGCTGTAACTGCATCAAACGATGGAAGAGAATAATCAGATAATATTAAATCGGGGTTAAAATGATGTAACGCATTCTCAAATTCTACTCTTGTTTGTACAATTTCAGTTATAAAACTTAATCCAGACTTCTTCAACTCACGAAGTAGTAAATCTGCATCAGTTTTATTGTCCTCAAGAATAAGAATTTTAAGATTTGGTATCATATCTCCCTACAATTTGTGGTTAATGAGATGGCTGGTTTAATATCATCCAGTATAATCCAATCTCTTTAATTGCATGAAAAAAGTTATCGCTATCAACTGGTTTTACGATATAGCTATTTGCACCAAGGGCGAAACATTTTTCTATATCAGGACCCTCATTAGATGAAGTAAGCATAACCACTGGAATGGATTTAAAGTTTGGATCTGATTTTAGTTTTTCCAGCACTTGTATACCCGATACTTTTGGCATTTTTACATCAAGCAATATCAATCTGGGATAATCTTTTATATTTCTATCTGCATAAATACCTCTGCAATAAATAAAATCTAGCGCCTTTGCACCGTCTGTAACATGATGTAGTTTATTGGTAAATCCACTTTTTGTAAGTGCTCTAATGGTTAATACAGCATCGTCTGCACTATCCTCCACAAATAAAATTTCTACGTTATTGTACATGTTTTCTAATTTTAAGATCTATATTTTTTGTAAGCTAAAAGAGAAACAAGTTCCCTCATTTACTTTTGATTCGGCCCAGACTGTTCCGTTATGACGATTTACTATTTTTTGCACTATAGCTAAACCAATGCCTGTTCCTTCAAATTCTTCTTGAGAATGTAAGCGCTGAAAAACCCCAAAAAGCTTATCGTAATATTGCATATCAAATCCCGCTCCTTCATCTTTTACATAATACACAACGAGGTTATCCTTTTTATATGCACCAATTTCGATATTGGTTTTTTCTTTATGTTTAGAATATTTAATTGCGTTAGATATCAAGTTAATCCACACTTGTTTAATAAGTGATTTATCTCCGTTGGCAGGCGGTAATACATCAATCTTAAATTGAGGAATGTTTTCATCATCCTCAAGCAACATCTCTTCTATAACCGAATTAACAAGGTTAACCATATTGATTTCAGAAAATGTTACCTCTTTTCTTCCCAATTTGGAAAACGCAAGCAAGTCATCAATCAGTTCGCCCATTTTTTTTGAATTGTTAATAATGGCTTGAAGAACTTGTGTACCTTCTGCATCTAATTTGTCACCATAATCTTCTACCAAAATTCTGGAGTAGCCATTAATCCCTCTAATTGGTGCACGTAAATCATGAGATACGGAGTATGAAAAGGATTCTAGTTCTTTGTTTGCGAATTCTAACTGAGCGGTGCGTTCAATTACTTTCTGCTCTAGCTCATCATTTAATTTACGAATATCATCTTCGGCAGTTTTAAGATCCCTATTTGCAATGCTTAATTCCTCAGCTCTTTTTTCCTTCTCTTCGTTCTGAAAAGCCAATTCTTTGTTGGCAATAATTAGCTCGGCAGCACGATTTTCTTTTTCCTCATTCTGAAAAGCGAGTTCCTTATTGGCGATGATTAATTCTGCTGCTCGATTCTCTTTTTCTTCATTCTGAAAAGCTAATTCTTTATTGGCGATGATGAGTTCGGCCGCACGGTTCTCTTTTTCTTCGTTTTGAAAAGCTAATTCCTTATTCGCAATAATTAGCTCTGCTGCACGATTTTCCTTTTCTTCATTCTGAAAAACCAATTCTTTATTCGCAATAATCAGTTCGGCTGCTCGATTTTCTTTTTCTTCGTTCTGAAAAGCTAATTCTTTATTGGCAATAATCAGTTCGGCTGCACGGTTTTCCTTTTCTTCATTCTGAAAAGCTAGTTCCTTATTGGCAATAATCAATTCTGCAGCTCGGTTTTCTTTTTCTTCATCCTGAAACACGAGCTCTTTATTAGCAATGATTAATTCTGCAGCACGGTTTTTCTTTTCTTGAAGTTGAAAAGCAATTTCCTTATTGGCAATAATCAGTTCTGCTGAATCGTTCTTTTTCATATCCTTAAAAACAAGATTGTTTTTTTTAATTGAGAGAATTAAGTATAGGATAATGAAGTAGAAATGAATGCTTTCCTATTGTAAGTTTCTAAAGCTAACATAATAAAGCGAACTCTGCGTTAAAGCAGCCATATATCTTCTTGGCAGGATTTAAGAAATATCCAGTATATTATGTGAATTAGCTGTTTTTTAGCTGTTAATTACAACACAAAACTACGTACCACCCTAGTTAAAAAACCTTAATGAATTGGAGGACATTGTTGGTGATGATTTTTTAAAGGCAAACCGACAATATTTGAGTAAAACAAAAAAATAATCCTTAAATGAAATTCGCCCTGGCACTAAATAATAACTATTGATAACTTTTAAACACTAATGAGACTAATTGAGACTCTTTTAATAGGTAACTAATTTCATCGTTTGCATCAAAAAATGCCTTATCAGCTATTTAAAAGCATTTATACACTATTTAGTTTTCAGTTTGTACAACAAAAAAAGCATATTTCCCGAAAGGAAAAGGACATTTCTTATCCTATTATGTCCCACATCTAGTGTATTATATCAATAGTTTGCTCTACTTGAAGCATTTCTTATCATATTATGGCTCACATTTAGCATATTATATCAATAATTTACTCTACTTGAGGCATTGTCTGTTAACAATTCTATTTTTTCGACATATAATATCCTTTTTTTGTCGAACATATATGCGTATGCAGGTTTAAATTTAGCTTTTAACCTTTGGATTTTCATGTCGCAACTGGGTATTACTTGTATTAAAGAAAAACTAGGAAGTTAATATTCTCTTGTTTCCTTCTATGAAGTTCTTTTACCATATCGCTTTCTTTCATGGTAACTGCCCACGCTGGTCTGAGTTGAAAATGTGGCTGACTGGTAAACGTTTTAAAATCTCCTGCCCAAGTTAGTCCAATAGATTCGCCTAGTTTTGCAACGTCGGTATAAAGCGGCGACTGGTCTTTGTATATTAATTCTCCTGCTTCGGTGCTTTCATAAACTCCTATACCAAAGGTAAGTCCAAAGGTTTCATTACCTTTTTTTGCTTTCAGTTTATCTGGCGAGTTATGCATTAACTTAATGCAAATGCCTTCAGCCGCAGCTAAGTTTATTAATTCTTTTGCAAAGGGCACAACCTCTTTTGTCATGCTACTTAGTACAGTTTCGTTATACTCATCAATTTTATCTATAGTGGTAGGTTCATTGCCAACTAACAACTGATATAAAGCATCCCATGTTTTAGCCCAGGGATAACCATCTGCTCTAACCTCTATTTTTTGTTGTATGGCTTTAATAATTGCATTAACATTAATGTTGTAAGGCAATGAGTTAAATAACAAATAATAAATATTAAGCCATGTTTTTGATGAAGCAATACCATCGGCTTCAATACCAGCTTTTTCTTGTAAGGCTTTAATTTTGTCTGAATAGTCCATGTGATAATACTTAAGGTTGATAATGTTTAACTACTTAGCGAAGCTAAATGACAAATTATATCGCATGGTTTTTAGCGTGGTTATGCCCGAAAGAGGAATAGGGTAAGTTTACGTAGGGATGCAGGTAGAAATACGTGTGTCATTGCCGTCTTTGCGAGGCTTGTTCTTCTCAAGCCGTGGCAATCTCCTATTTGATAATATACATTTTGTTTGCTTTTAGCTTTTCGCCACCAATGGGTCTTTTTGTTTTTAGCTCGCCGCCGCTATGGCTCGTTCTTGGGGCTGGATTGTGGTTTGGGGAAGGTTTGTAAGGCGGTCGTCTTTGTGAGGCTTGTTCTTCTCAAGCCGTGGCAATCTCCTAATTGGTTTTATTTGCACCTGGGAGGTTGCCGCAATCGGTGAAGAACCTCCTTCACAATGACGTGTGTGCTATTGGGCGGGTGTTACTTCATTGCACTGTTTTAGGTTTATTAAACCTGATTGTAACGGAAATACTTTTTTGGTATTACTTACTGGAAAGATTGCTTCATCGTCCCTCTTCGCAATGACGATAAGATGAGTGGTGGACGTTGCCAAAAAAGATTGTAATGGAAAGCAGGGCTGAGTTTACCGAAGAGTTACTGGGCTTGCTTTTCGAATTATTTTTTACCTCATAGAGGCATAGATAAGATTGGTTTTGTGAGAAATTTGGGCAAAAGATCCTTCGACTACGCTCAGGATGACGAGTGTAAAACAGGTAGCTTTATAAAGAGGAGAATTTATTTGGGAATTTATTGAGCAGGAATATCTAAATCGAATAATTTATGTTTAAGGGCATAGAGCACAAGGCCGGCGGTGTTACGGCTGCTGGTTTTTAGGAGGAGGTTATTTCGATGACCTTCTATGGTACGACTACTTAGGAATAGTTTTTCGGCAATTTCATGACTGTTAAACTGCTTACATATGAGTTGCAGTACTTCTTTTTCGCGAGAGGTTAATTTGTTTATGTTTTCGAGCGAAAAGGCATTTGTTTTTTTGGTTAAGCCTTTACGCATCATTTCTAGCATGGGTTGGGTAAAATAGAAATCGTTTTTAACTACTTCTCTTATGGCTAGTTCTACTTCTTCGGGCTCTGCATTTTTAGCTAAATAGCCGTTTGCACCTGCTTGTATGGTGGCTAGTATAAAATTCTCAGCTTCGTGGATGGTTAAAACTATAACGCCTAGTTTTGGATATTTCTCTTTTAGTATTTTTAAAGCATCTAATCCATTCATCTCTGGCATGGAAAGATCGAGCAAAATAATATCGGGTTTTACAACAGCACTTTCGCAAAGTGATAGTAATTCTTTACCATTTTCGGCTTCGAATAGTAGTGACATATTTTGGAAAGTACCTACTAGTGCAGCCATCCCTCTTCTAAAAAGTTTTTGGTCGTCGGCTATAGCAATATTGATATTCATTGAGGATGATTTGATGGCTTGAAATTATAAAATTTGTGCGCTATAAGCTATACAATGTCTATTTTTTTTTAGATTAGTGAAAATTTAAAAAATCATGAAACCAATTAGCGTTCCCACCATTCCACTCAATGATGCAATTATTAGAGTAACCAGGTTTAGAGATGAGCTTGTAAAACA
Organism: Pedobacter planticolens; assembly: GCF_014172375.1. GTDB lineage: Bacteria > Bacteroidota > Bacteroidia > Sphingobacteriales > Sphingobacteriaceae > Pedobacter > Pedobacter planticolens. Next base: position 514,457 of record NZ_WNXD01000001.1, on the reverse strand, counting down.
AGTTCCTGAAATGAACATCCCAAGAGCTATTCTTATCCCTATTTATGATTTGATGGCGATTGTAGAAAAGTATACCAGTGTTGATGATAATGGAAACATTACGTATTCGATAGAAGGTGTACGTGCTTACTTTGATATTAAAATAACTGATGAATTATTACCTAATGATATTACTGCATTAGTTGTTCCTGTAGATTTAAAAGGGAATGATATTATTACCAATAGTATTACTGGCTTAGGTAATCCTGGCGATGATTCGGAAATATATGATTTTACGAAACCTTGCCCAGACCAATGTGATCCAGAAAGTCCATTATATGTTCCTTAATAGACTATGTTTTTAACTTATATTGTACCCCTTAGTATACTAATCCCTATACTATTTGGGGTACTTAATTTTAAGGCTGCAAAAGCTGGCCCCAAACTTCTCTTTTATTATTTGATAGCTTCTGGTTTAATTAATCTGGCTGCAATAGTTCTTATTGTGTATAGAATGAGAAATTTACCCTTGCTACACTTGTATACAATTGTAGAGGCGGTATTTATTTTGAGCTATTTTAGAACGCTATTTACAGATGCATTGATTAAAAAAGTATTGTTGTTTATACTGATACTTTTCCCGGTATTGTGCATTTTAAACTTTACTTTTTTACAAAGTATATATACATTTAATACATATACCAGACCGCTTGAAGCTATTCTAATTACCTTCTTTTGTTTATTGTATTTGTATAAAAGTGGGTTTACCGAAAACTGGTTAAACAAACATACGAGTTGGTTTAACATGGGTATTTTAATTTATTTCCCTGTTGCGTGTATTATCTTCATTTTATCTAATTATATGACACTTGTAACCATGAATAAAGCGATGAATACCGTGGTGTGGAGTGTGCATGGTGCTTTGGTATTAATGATGTACTTGTTTTGGGCAAAGGGTTTTAGCTTATTAAAAAGTGATGGATAACATCTATTTACTCATTTTTTATAGTGTGTTGGCCATTTTTATTTTGGTTACTTTTTTCTTGGTGTTGTATATCCGCAATCAGAACATGGTTTGGCAGCAACGAAAATTGTTTCAGGATACTGAAATACAGCAACAAAAACAATTGCTTAGTGCTGTGATAGATTCGCAAGAAATAGAACGAAAACGAATTGGTGAAGATTTGCATGATGAGGTTGGCGGAACTTTATCTGCCATAAAATTGATGTTGAATGCTGCGATGAGGCAATATAACCCAGCCGACCAAGAGGTTATTTTACCTGCTAAACAATTGATAGATAAAATGATTGTTGATGTGAGAAATATTGCTCACGATCTTTCTCCTCCTGGCTTGGCTATGTTTGGGCTTTATACTTCTATTGAGGGTTTTGTTTCATTAATTAATAAAACTGGCGAACTTGAAATTGCAATTTCTAACGAATTAACAACTGAAGAAAAATTACTTAGTGAAAAGGCTGAGTTAGCATTGTTTAGAGTAATTACGCAGTTAATTGCAAACACGTTAAAACATGCCAATGCTACTAAAATTGAGATCTGTTTTAAAGAATTAGAGAATACTCTTGAAATTGTTTACCAAGACAATGGAAAAGGCTTTGATGTTGCTGTTTTAGATGAACGGAAAGGTATTGGCATGCAAAACATTATGAGTAGGCTGCAAATGATTAATGCGACTTATACGCTTGAAACTAGTTTAGATAAGGGTTTTAAAATGACTATTAGCTGTTTGCTTGACAGCTAATAGTTGTTTAAGCTAGGGGTAATATAAAGCAAAATCTACTGCCCTCGCCTATTGCGCTTTCTACCCAGATTTTGCCGTTTTCTGCTTCGATAAAATCTTTAGAGATTGCTAAACCTAAGCCAGAGCCAGATTTGTTTTGTCCATCTGTTGGGACTTGGTAATAGCGATCGAACAATTTTTTTTGATACTGCTCTTCTATTCCTTTGCCAAAATCCTTTACCGAAAACTCTATGAATTGCCCTTGTTCTATTACCTGAACTATAACTTTTGATTTTGCTGAGCTGTATCTTAATGCATTTGACAAAAAGTTAACCAATACCCAAGCCGTTTTTTGAACATCAGCATTTACAGTTGGCAAGGTGTTTTTACTTATCAATTCTAACTCTATTTCTTTTTGTTGTGCTTGAAAACGTACTGCATCTAATGCGAAGTTTACAATTTCGCTTGGGTTTGTGCGCACAAAGTTTAATTGTAGGTTTCCAGTTTCTACTTGAGCTAAATCGAGCAATTCACTAGTGATTTTTAGTAATCGTTCGCTGTCTTCCTTAATGTGATTAACCAATTCGGTTTGTTCTTCGTTCATTGTGCCTACACGATTATCGTTTAGCAACTTTAAACTCATTTTTATTGATGATAGTGGAGTTTTTAATTCGTGAGAAACTGTAGCGATGAAATTGGTTTTGGCTTCATCTAGTTCTTTAAACTTAGTGATGTTTTTAAGTATGTAAACTTTACCTGCTGATTTGCCAACTGCGATTAAAGCATTTTCATTGGGTTCATCGAAATTTGGGATGGTTATTTCTCTACTCTCCAATACAAAATAAGATTCCTTTTCATCTGCATAAATTTTTAAAGGTTCCTCTCCTATTTTATCTGCTAAAACTCTTTTTAATAATTCATTTTTTTGAGCTAATTCTGCTGCACTTTTACCAATAACGTTTGTAGTATTTAGATTTAGCAATTGCCCAGCAACTTTATTAAAGAAAAGGATTTCTTGTTTTTCATTTAATCCGATAATGGCATCTTGCATTTGCTCTATAATAGTTTCAATACGTTGCTTTTCTGATTTCAGCTGTGCTACATTGGTATTATCCCAGTTTTTTAGTTCGACCGCCATTTTATTAAAGGCTATCGCAAGTTCGCTAAACTCATCATTGCCTTTAAACTCTAAGCGTTGTTTGTAGTTTTTACGGCTAATTTCTTTTATTCCTTCTAGTAACTCGCGTAGTGGGTTGGCAATAAAACCCGGGAAGTTTACGATAAAACTAAATAAAATGATAAAAGTAATTGATGCGGTGATGCCTAAATATAGTGTGGCTTTTTCGGTGGCTTTTTGTGCATTGTTATTTTTTTTCACAATTGCCGCCATGTTTAATTCATCAATGTTTCGCAGCTGTAAACGGACTTGAACCATAGCTTGCTCTTTTTCAATTGCTATAACACTAGTGTTTGTTATAGTTTCAAAAGCTTTTCGCAATGCGATGACAGCTTCTTTTTCTCCCGTTTCGGTAACATTCTTTTCTTCTTGTGTTATCGCATTATCAAGTTCTTTACGGTTATTTTGATTGATGTTTCCGTTCTGATTATCGAGCGCAGTACGCATTTGATTTACGTAAATTAACGATTGATAATTATCTTTTAGGATAACTTTAGCATGTACTGAGATTTCGTTTATTTGATATAATGAAATGCCTCCAAAGCTTATTATTATCAAAAATAAAAAGCCGAAGCCTAAGCGGAGTTTAGTTTTAATTTTCATGATTTTATAATTAAGATAAAATAACTAAATCAGTATCTTTTTTTGCCATTGCTTTTAATAATTCGTTAAATACACTTGTACTTAATATCAATTGAAATAGATTAAAATGTGGTTTACCAATACAAATGGTCGTAATTTCTTTTTCATCTGCCAGTTTAATAATGGTTTTTGTAATCTCATCACTTTTAATTCTAATTACTTCTGCTCCCAATTCTGTTGCTAATTTTAAATTATTGAGCAAATATCGTTGTTTATCTAACTTAATTCTATCGGCATTTTCTTTAGTGCTTTGCACATACAAAACCAACCATGGCGAATGGTAGTAAGATGCCAGTCGAGCTGTTTTTCTAATCACTACTTTTGCAGTTTCCTGATTGGAAGAAATACAAGCTAAAAAACGTTCTTGCCTTAGTTTAATCTGTTTAGGAACTTCAATATTTACTTTTCGTTCTACCTGATGGGCTACTTCTTTTAGTGCTAATTCTCTTAACTGCAGTATTTTTTCTGCTTTAAAAAAGTTGTTTAACGCTTGCTCTATTTTATTGGCTTGGTATATTTTTCCTTCTTTTAACCGGTTTAATAATTCATCTGCCGTTAAATCAATATTTACAATTTCGTCTGCTATTTCTAAAATCTTATCAGGAATTCTTTCCGTAACTGGGATACCTGTAATGTGCTCAATTTCTTCGTTTATACTTTCTAAATGCTGAATATTAACTGCCGATATTACGCTAATTCCTGCTTCTAAAATATCATAAACATCTTGCCATCGCTTTGCATTTTTACTTCCTTCGGCATTGGTATGTGCTAATTCATCTACTATTACAATTTCTGGGTGTGCATTTAAAATTCCCTGCACATCCATTTCTTCTAACTCTTTGGCTCTGTAAAAAATCTTTTTTCTGGGGATGATCGGTAAGCCTTCTAAAAGTTCGTGTGTTTCTTTACGGTTGTGTGTTTCGATATACCCAATGCGAACATCAACTCCATTGCGCAATAAAGCATGGGCTTCTTGTAACATGCGAAAGGTTTTGCCAACGCCCGCACTCATACCGATGTAAATTTTTAGTTTACCTCTGCGGTTTTTCTTCACTAAATCTAGAAAGTCACGAACATCTTGCATAATTTCTTTATTTTAACCACAGAGAGCGCTGAGTTTACGCAGAGAACGCTGAGTTAGATTCTTCATACTTTATAATCTGTTTAATCTTTCGGACTACTATCTTTAAAATGATACTGCAATACTTGCCGTAATTGCTGCATTATTGTTAACGGTATTTATATCTCGTACAAAAATTTTATCCTTGCTATCGTACACTTTCCCTTCTAATCTTACAACTGCATTGCTAATTGGCGAATAATCTAAATTTACAGAATATCCAGTTGTTTTAAATCCATTAGGTATGCCAGTGGCGATGAAAATTCCGTTTTTATCTTCGTAATATTCCGCTCTGCCAGCTATCGCCCATTTAGGATCGAATTTATATTGTGCGATTAAAACTGGTGATAATATTTCGCTTTTTGCCGATTGACCTTTTACTTTTTGTTGTGTGGCATAATCGAACCCTGCTGTTACACCAAAATTATCTGTTAGCTGTGCAATGGCATAAAAATTATGATAAATACGGGTAACTGCTACTGCATTTACTCCTTCTTTACCTATATAGTTGCTGTAGTTTAATGTGATTTTACTACTTGGTTTATAGGTTAACTGCACTCCGCCAGCTGGTTTGCTGTTACCATCTAGGCGATTAATGCGTTGCCAACCGTTTAAGTATAATACAGTTGCGGTAAATTTATTATCGGCTGTGCCATAAGTTAGTTTTGCACCAGATTCATAGTAAGGTGTATTTTCTGATGCGATGCCTCTGGTTAATACCCAGCAATCTTTTGAAATAGCACTTTCAAAGCCAATATGTGATGAGAAAATACCTGCATCTAACCATAAATTTTCTTTTTCACTTAATTTAACACCTGCATTTGCTTCGAATATATTTTTCAAAACGCCTGGTTCTGCGGCTAAGTTTGCATTTGGGTAGGTACCTGCCATTAAGGCGATATTTGCTCTTACTTTATCGTTATCATAATTTGCTTTTATAAAACCTAAGTTTAAATTCACTTCGTTATGTCTGTTATGTGAATACACAAAACTTGGTCGAGTGTTATTTGCAGGCTCATTAAAATCGTAACTATAATACGTTTCTAAATAACCTGTTATTTTAATTTTTGATCCTTCTTGAGCTTGTATATTTAATGCTGTAAATAAAGCAACAGCAGCTATTATTAGTTTTTTCATGGATTATATCTCTTAATTCGTCATTGCGAGGTACGAAGCAATCTTAAAGCATTTAACAACCGTTGTAAGATTGCTTCGTACCTCGCAATGACGACAGTATTCTATTTCTTACTTATTATTTCGTCTAATGCTAAATTCAATTTCAATACGTTTACAGCACTTGGTCCAAACAAACCTAAAAATGGTTTACTTGTATTTTCAACTACTAATTCTGTAACTTTTCTTTCATCTATTTTACGGTAAGCGGCAATTCTTTTGATTTGAATTATTGCGCCTTGCTCTGAGATATTTGGATCTAAACCGCTGCCAGATGCAGTAACCATATCAGCAGGAATATCTGCTTTTTTGATAGTTGGGTTGTATTTCAACAACGTATCAATTCTATTAGAAACTTCTTTTAAGTAATCTGGATTTGATGGACCTTTATTTGAACCTGCAGAACCTGCTGCATTATAACCAACTGCCGATGGACGTCCCCAGAAATACTCTGGTTTGGTAAACGATTGTCCTAATAAGGCATAGCCGATAACTTTTCCGTTTTTGGTGATTTTTTCGCCGCCACCGTTGCCTTTGCTAAACCTACCAGCCAAGGCTATGCTTATTGGATATAAGACACATAATAACACAATTAAAACTAGTGTTAAGCGGATTGATTGTATGATGTATTTTTTCATTTTATTTTTATTTGTTGTCATCCTGTGACATGTTTTTAAATTTTAAACCATTAAACCAACTACTAAATCAATCAGTTTAATTCCTATAAATGGAGCTACAACGCCACCAATTCCATAAATAAATAGGTTTCTGCGTAATAAAGCTGTTGCGCCAATAGGTTTGTAAGCCACACCTTTAAGCGCTAATGGAATTAAAATAGGAATGATAATAGCATTGAAAATTACGGCCGACATAATTGCGCTTTCTGGACTATGCAAACCCATAATATTTAAGCTCTGCAATGCAGGAATTGAGGCAATAAATAATGCTGGAACGATAGCGAAATACTTAGCCACATCATTAGCAATAGAGAAAGTAGTTAACGTACCACGAGTAATTAAGAGTTGTTTTCCAATCTCTACAATTTCAATTAGTTTGGTAGGGTCGTTATCTAAATCGACCATGTTACCCGCTTCTTTTGCAGCTTGTGTTCCGCTATTCATTGCTACTCCAACATCGGCTTGTGCTAAAGCGGGTGCATCGTTTGTTCCGTCGCCCATCATGGCAACCAGTTTACCTAAAGCTTGTTCATCTTTAATGTAATTCATTTTATCTTCGGGTTTTGCTTCCGCGATAAAATCATCTACTCCAGCTTTTTCAGCAATATATTTAGCAGTTAAAGGATTATCACCAGTAACCATTACTGTTTTTACACCCATTTTACGTAGGCGCTCAAAACGTTCGCTAATGCCTGGTTTAATAATATCCTGTAATTCGATTACACCTAAGGCTTTTTCATTTTCAGAAACTACTAAAGGAGTTCCGCCGTTTGAAGCAATAATTTTAACTCTCTCTTCAATATCTGATGGAAAAATATTCCCAGCTTTTTGAACGATGTTACGAATAGAATCGAAAGCGCCTTTCCTAATTCTTCTTCCATCCAACGTATCCAAACCACTTGAGCGAGTTTCGGCTGTAAATTTGATAAATTCCGATCCCGCAGGTGCGGTTTCTAAAACTGCATTGTTATCGCCTTTGGCTAGCTCAATAATCGATTTTCCTTCTGGAGTTTCATCGGCCAATGAACTTAGTACGCAAGCATCTGTAAATTGTTTAATATTAGCACCTGCAGTTGGGTAAAAATTGGTTGCTTTACGGTTGCCAATGGTGATGGTTCCGGTTTTATCTAATAGCAAAACATCAATATCGCCAGCAGTTTCTACGGCTTTACCAGATTTGGTAATTACGTTTGCTCTTAAAGCTCTATCCATTCCGGCAATGCCGATGGCAGATAATAAACCGCCAATTGTGGTTGGAATTAAACACACGAAAAGCGAGATTAATGATGCAATTGTGATTGGTGTGTTTGCGTAATCTGCAAATGGTTTTAAGGTTACGCATACAATGATGAAAACCAACGTAAAACTTGCCAATAGAATAGTTAAAGCAATTTCGTTAGGTGTTTTTTGACGTGATGCACCTTCTACTAAAGCAATCATTTTATCTAAAAAACTTTCGCCAGGTTCAGTGCTTACCATCACCTTAATTTCATCTGACAATACTTTTGTACCACCAGTAACCGATGATTTATCACCTCCAGACTCTCTTATTACTGGAGCAGATTCGCCTGTAATTGCAGATTCATCTATGGTTGCTATTCCTTCAATAATTTCTCCATCTGTTGGAATGATATCTCCAGTTTCGCAAATAAAGACATCTCCTTTTCTTAACAAACTTGATGAACGGATTTCGAAATCTCCGTTTGCTAATATTACTTTTGCAGGAGTTTCTTCTCTGGTTTTGCGTAAACTATCTGCTTGTGCTTTTCCTCTTGCTTCGGCAATGGCTTCGGCGAAATTTGCAAACAAAACAGTAAGTAATAGCACTAAAAAGATGAAGAAATTATACAATGGGTTTCCTTGTCCGGTATGGCTGAAAGAATATACAGTAACATAAGCCATTACTAAAGTTCCAATTTCTACGGTAAACATAACTGGGTTACGTACCATTACTCTCGGATCGAGTTTTACGAAAGATTGTTTGAGCGCTGTTTGCACTAATGCGGGCTCGAATAATTTATTATTTGATTTCATTTTTTTTCAATTATGTGATTTCACAGATTAAAATGATTTCACAGATTTATTTTTTTAGGTTTTGTCATCCAGAGCGTAGCGAAGGATCTAATTGAGATTCCTCGTTCCTCGGAATGACAAGTTCTATTTAAGCATCGTAAAATATTCTGCTAGTGGGCCTAAAGCCAAAGCAGGGAAATAAGAAAGAGCATTTAATACGATAATAACTGCAAAAGTCATCAAGGCAAAAGTTTTTGTATCTACTTTTAAAGTACCCGCTGATTCTGGAATGTATTTCTTTTGAGCTAATAAACCTGCAATTGCCACTGGACCAATAATTGGTAAAAATCTGCCTAGAAAAATCACAATTCCTGTTGATATATTCCAGAAACTATTGTTATCGCCTAAACCTTCAAAGCCCGAACCATTGTTCGCATTTGATGAAGTCATTTCGTATAACATTTCGGAAAAACCATGAAAATTTGGATTATTTAACCAGGTTTTAGGTTGAACTGCCCAAGCGGCATTGCCATAATGTGTAAATAAATGAGCTGACAAAGCAGTACCTACTAATATTAAAAACGGACTTAATAAGGTAATAAGAGCTGCAATTTTAATTTCACGAGCTTCTACTTTGTGCCCTAAAAATTCGGGTGTTCTGCCCACCATTAAACCCGATATGAAAACTGCAATAATGAGATAAATAAAGTAGTTTAAAATACCTACACCGCAACCGCCATAAAATCCATTAATCATCATGGCTAGTAACTGCCATGCGCCTGTTAATGGCATGGTGCTATCATGCATTCCGTTTACAGAACCTGTAGAAATTACGGTAGTTAAAGTGCTCCAATAGGCTGTTGCAGTTGGCCCAAATCGTACTTCTTTGCCTTCCATTGCGCCAGTAGCTTGCGAAATACCCATCTTAGCTATGGCAGAGTTTCCTCCTAATTCTGATGTTAAGGTTGGTATCATTAACAAAAGCACTCCGATTGTCATTACACCAAAAATTGTCCATCCTAATTTTCTTCTGCGAATAAAATAACCGAAACAGATAACCATTGCTATTGGAATAATCGTTTGAGCTATCATTTCTACCATGTTGGTAAAGTAGCTTGGGTTTTCGAATGGGTGTGCTGAATTGGCTCCAAAATATCCTCCTCCATTAGTACCTAAATGTTTTATAGCTATTAATTGCGCTGCTGGTCCACGAGATACGTGAACAGTATCGCCCTGCATAGAAATAAAGTGATCTTTACCTTCGTAACTTGCTGGTGTACCATTAAATGTTAGAATTAATGCCATTACAATAGAAAGCGGCAATAATAAACGGGTAATTGATTTTACAAATACCTCCCAGAAATTGCCCAAATTGGTTGTTGTTTTATCTCTAAAGGCTTTAAATAATACTACTGCAGCGGCAATACCTGTTGCAGCGCTTACAAATTGTAAGAACATTAAAACGTATTGTTGTGTTAAGTAGCTTACGCCGGTTTCGCCAGAGTAATGTTGTAAATTACAGTTAGCTACAAAGCTGATGATGGTATTAAAAGCCAAATCAGGTGTCATACCTGGGTTTCCATCTGGGTTAAAGGGTAACTTATCTTGATAAAGTAGAACGAAAAAACCATAAACTATCCATACGGTGTTTATAAGTAACAACACTTTTAAATGTTGTTTCCAATTCATTTGTTCTTTTGGGTTAATGCCCGAAAGTTTATAAATACCTGTTTCAAGTGGTTTTAAAAAGTCTGTCCAAACTTTTTCTCCTGCAAATACTTTTGCCAAGTATTTTCCTAATGGGATGGCAATAACTAATGTGAGCAGGAAAGTGGCAATAATGCCGAGAAATTCTGTGTTCATTTTTTAAAATTTTTCTGGTTTGATAAGTACGTAAACCATGTACAGGAATACTGCTACTGCGATGATGAATAATGCTATCATTGTTAAATGTTTTCGAACCAATCGATGGATTTATAAGCGATCCAGCAAAAGATGAGGAGGGTGAGAAATAAGATAATTGTTATCATGGTTACTAATTTTTAACCACCATACCAATAGCTGTACCACTAGGATATAATTATACTCAAAATCATTATTATCAATACTTTAACGTTTATTTTAAAGTTTTAGGCATAAAAAAACCCTTCCAAAATGGAAGGGTTTTTATCAAAATGGAAACCCATTTTTTACTTATTTAATATTAGAAGGAGATTGCTTCATTCTTCGCAATGACGATAGTTTAAATTATTTGATATTCTTCAATTTTTCTATAGAGCGTCGTTAAGCCAATATTTAGTAAACGAGCAGTTTCTGTTTTATTTCCTTTTGTGTGCGCTAACACTTTTTGAATGTGTTGTTTTTCTATCGTTTGCAAATCGAAAGCATTACTTTGTGGAGTATTTATATAAAATTCGTTAGGTAACTGAGCAGTATCTAAAACATCGCCATTGGCTAAAATTACTAAGCGTTCTATTACATTTTTCAATTCTCTCACATTCCCTTTCCAACTATGTTTTTCGAGGGTATCTACTAATTTATCATCCATTTTTAACGCAGAGCGATTTACTTTTTTGGCAAACTCTTGCAAATAATAATTAGCTAATAAGGCAATATCAGCCTTGCGTTCTCTTAAAGATGGCAACGGAATTATAAAGACTGATAAACGATAATATAAATCTAAACGGAAAAGCCCAGCATCAGCTTGTTCTTTTAAATTGCGATTTGTAGCCGCCAATATGCGTACATTAACTTGGCTTGTGGTAGTAGAACCTACTTTAATAAACGATTGGTTTTCTAAAACACGTAATAATTTAGCTTGCAAATCGAGGTTCATCTCTCCTATTTCGTCTAAAAAGAGAGTTCCTCCATTTGCTTCTTCTAATAAGCCTTTTTTGTCTTTGTTGGCTCCAGTAAAAGCGCCAGCTTTGTAGCCAAATAGTTCACTCTCTAATAATTCGGGGCTAAACCCGCTGCAATTTAAGGCTACAAAAGGCTTTAAATTTCGAGGACTTTCATAATGAATCGCTTGCGCAAAAACTTCTTTTCCAGTTCCGGTTTCGCCTAATAATAAAACAGTTGTATCTGTTACGGCAACTTTTTCTGCTAGAGATATTGCTTCTTTAATGGCTTTTGAATTACCTAAAATGTTTTTGAAATTGTATTTACCAACTATTTTGCTTTCCAACTCATACACCCTAAGTTGTAATTCTGCTTTAGCAACGGCTTTGTAAACCAGTGGTATAATTTTATCATTATCATCGCCTTTGGTTAAGTAATCGAAAGCGCCGTTCTTTATGGCCAAAACCCCATCTGCAATAGTACCATAAGCGGTAAGATTAATAATTTCGATATAGGATTTGATGGATTTGATTTGTTTAACTAGCTCTACACCATTTGCATCTGGCAGTTTCACATCGCTAATTACAACCGTAACATCCTGATTAGTAATTATTTTTAAGCCTTCTTTAGCATTTTGAGCTTGTAAAACAGAAAATCCTTCTAGTTCTATTATTCTAGCTAATAAACTACGTATTTTAATTTCATCATCTATGATGAGTACTGTTGAGCCCATTATTCGAAATTATGAAACAATATTAGGCATAATTGTCTGAATTTTTATGCTGGGATTATTGAGTTATTTCTTCTTCTTTCAGTCTTTTATCTACAATAAATGGAGCAAACGGCAATAGTGAGGCTAAGAATATTAAAACTGCTTTGCCGAATTTCCATTTTGTTTCTTGCCAAGCCAAAACTAAACAAGCAGCATAAAGCACAAAAAGTAAACCATGTGCCCAACCTGTATATTTAACTGCAAGAGGCATATCTGCCCAATATTTTAAAGGCATTGCAATAAACAACAATAAAAGATAAGAGATACCTTCGGTTACGGCTACTTTTCTGAATAAGTTTAATGAGGTCATGATTATGGCTTTGCAACAAATGTAATTAATGACACTTGCATAAAAATTGTTGATTTGCTTTTTTACACTTAGCAAACCTTCCAACAATTTTAAGAAGCCATACGAGCCAAACTTTCTTTAATACGATATAAGTATTTATTACGGTAATAAATATCTTTAATAGCCTTTAAAGCACTTTCTTGGTTTTCTTCCGCAGCACTATCATAAGCTAGTGTTAAAGATTGTAGTTCATCCGCTAGTTCTTTTTCTATTTGCTCTGTTTGGGTTTTCAACTCTGCCAATTTTGCTGGATCAGGATCAAACTCTAAATCCATTAAGGCTTCATTTACTTCCATCATCTCTAGTAAAAAACTTTGTGGCAATGCATAATTCTCTCCTTCTACCAATTGTCCTTTTAGGTTAAGGATATAATGTAAGCGCTTTTGTGGATCTTTTAATACTTGAAAAGCTTTGTTATTAAGTGTAGAAAGTTCTAAAACTTCGTCTTGCTTTTCTTGACTTTCATTGATATAAAAATCGGGATGATATTTCTTGCTCAATTCGTAAAACTTCTTTTTTACCAATTGTTGATCTGGATTAAAGCCTATCGGTAACTCGTAAAGCTCGAAATAATTCATTTTATATCACTTTATGTTTTAAGCCACAGATGCGCAGATTATATTAAAATCTGCGCATCTGTGGCTATTTTTATTAGTTATTAAAAGCTATTTCTGAATTAGTTTCAGAATATCATTTCCAAATGCGAACACCATTAAACTCAATAAAATAACGAAACCAACTACTTGAGCACGTTCCATAAATTTATCGCCTAGTGGCTTACCTTTAATCATTTCTACTATCAAAAATACTACATGACCACCATCTAAAGCTGGAATTGGTAATAAATTCATAAAGGCCAATGCCATAGAAATTAATCCTGTTAAGCGCCAAAAGTTTGCCCAATCGAACTCGCTGCCATAAACCTGAGCAATACCAATAGGGCTGCTAATGTTACGAGCACTTACTTTACCAGTTATCATTTTCCAGATTCCTTTTCCATTATCTGCAAAGGTTGTCCATGCTTTAGATGTACCTACTGAGAATGATTCAAAGAAAGTATAATCGATATGGCTAATTGGTAATTTGAATTTTGCTATGGCTATACCTATTGTACCTTCGGCTGTTACTTTTGGTGTTAAATCAATTAAATTACCATTACGTAATACCTTAATAGCAACTGTTTTGCCAGCAGATTTTTGTATTTGTGTAGTAAAATCATTTAAGTAACGTACAGATTGGCCATTGATAGAAATTACACTATCGCCAACTTTCATTCCTGCATCATAAGCAGGTGTGTATACTTTTGCCGGTCCTTTTTTAGAAAACAGACCAGTTATACGGCTAAATAATCCTTTAGATTCTACTACAGTTGTAGGCTTGTCTACTTGTGATATTTTTCTAGCAACAATTCTTGGCTCAACAAATTCATCAATACCATGTTTGCTAATGCTATTTAATACCGTTTCAGGAACTTTTAGATCAATGGCTTTACCATCACGAGAAATAGTTAATTTCGGACCGCTCAATAAAACTTTAGAACTAATTAATTCTTCAAAACGAATTACTTTTTGTCCGTTAATGGCTAAAATCTTATCGCCATCTCTTAAACCAATTTCTTCACCAATTATACCTGGGTGTACACCATTTGCTAATTTATCATTTGGAATGTAGGTTTCTCCATATTTAAAAGTAAGCATCCAAAAAATGAAAATACCTACAATGATATTTACAATAATACCACCTAGCATTACAATTAAACGCTGCCAAGCTGGTTTTGAACGAAATTCCCAAGGTTCGGCAGGTAATGCCATCTGTTCGGTATCCATAGATTCGTCAATCATTCCAGAAATTTTCACATAGCCACCCAAAGGCAACCATCCTACTCCATATTCTGTATCGCCAACTTTAAAACTAAAAAGCTTGAAACCCCAAGCATCAAAGAAAAGATAGAATTTTTCAACTTTTATTCCGAAGGCACGTGCCGCTAAAAAATGTCCTAATTCGTGTAAAATTACTAGTATCGATAATCCCAGCAAAAGCTGGCCCGCCATAATCAGTCCGTTCATATAGTATTTAGTATGTTTTTGATTTTAGATTTGTTAAACTTTGTTTTGTTACGAGTTGACTTGCAAATATACGCGTCTGCTTGTCGGTTTCTAAATAATTATTAAGTGTTGGTTGAGCAATAAAGTCCATTTTCTGCATGCATTCTTCTATTACAACGCTCATTTGTAAGAAGCCAATATGATCTTTTAAAAATGCATCGACTACTATTTCATTGGCTGCATTAATTATGCAAGGCATATTACCGCCCTTTTTCATCGCCACAAAGGCAAGCTCAAGGTTACGAAAACTTTTTGTATCTGCCTCAGAAAATGTGAGTTCTGGATAGTTTAAAAAATTAAACCGTTCAAAATTGCTCGCTACTCTTTGCGGATAAGCTAAGGCGTAATGAATGGGCAATTTCATATCAGGCAGACCCATTTGTGCTTTAATAGATCCATCGGTAAATTGCACCATAGAATGAATAATAGATTGCGGATGTACCACCACTTCAATCTGCTCTGCTGTTAAACCGAATAACCATTTTGCTTCAATGGCTTCCAATCCTTTATTCATCAATGAAGCTGAATCGATAGTAATTTTTGCACCCATTATCCAATTTGGATGTTTTAAAGCTTCTTTTTTAGTTACGTTTGCTAAAAAAACTAAATCTTTGCCACGAAATGGTCCGCCAGATGCGGTTAAAAAAATCTTTTCTATTGGATTATTTTCTTCTCCAACTAAGCATTGAAATATTGCTGAGTGCTCTGAATCTACCGGAATAATTTTCACACCATTTTCCTTAGCCAATTGCATTACTAATTCGCCAGCTACTACTAATGTTTCTTTATTGGCAAGGCCGATATCTTTTTTCGCTTCAATTGCGGCAATGGTTGGTCTTAAACCCACTGCACCCATAATTGCAGTTAATACAAATTGAGTTTTTGGCAGTTGAACCGCAGCAATTAATGCATCTTCTCCACATAAAACCATTGTATTTGGTAATGCATTTTTTAGGATTTGATAATGACTTTCGCACGTAATTACTACCAATTCTGGCTTAAATTCTAAGGCCTGCTGAATTAAAAGCTCTGCATTATTTTGGGCTGTTAGTGCATTAACTTTATATAAATCCGGATTTGCCCGAACTACTTCTAAAGCTTGCGTTCCAATAGAACCTGTCGAACCTAATATTGATATGTTTTTCAAACTTCCTTTTCTAAATATACTTCTCTAAAACCTCTGCCAACTTTCTATCATTACTTAATCGTGGCACTTTATTTTGCCCACCAAGCTTACCTTCTGCTCGCATATAATTCACAAATGCATCTTTTTGTAGCGAACGAATAATCAGTTTCTGTAAGATCTTCCCTTCAATGAGGTCAAAATAGTAAATATTTTTTTGCTGCAAAGCAAGATCTACTTTCTCACTAAACGCTTTAATATCTTTTGGTGTTTCTACAAACTCTACAAACCACTCGTGGTAAGGTAATTCGCCAACAGGCGGATTTACTTGTGGCGCCACTGTAAATTCTGTAATTTCTATTCCTTCCTCATTCGCCACCGACAGAATAGCTTGCTCTACTTCCTCGCCAATTACATGTTCGCCAAAGGCAGATATAAAATGTTTGATGCGACCAGTAACTAAAATCTTATACGGATTTTTAGAAACAAATTTTACAGTATCACCAATACTATATCCCCATAAACCTGCATTTGTATTTAAAATCAGTGCATAGTTTTTATCCAATTCTATTTCGGCTAAACTTAATCGAGTTGGGTTTTCGTTATAATATTCATCAGCTGGAATAAATTCATAAAAAATTCCCGCTTTAGCTAAAAGCAATAAACTTTTATCCTCCTGTGTATCCTGATAAGCAATAAAACCTTCAGATGCTGGATATGTCTCAATAGCATCGATTTTTCTTCCAATGCTTGCCTCAATTTTAGCTCGATAGGGTTCGTAATTTACTCCACCATACACAAATAGGCTAAAATTTTTAAAGATATTCTTGATTTTTTTTCCGCCAGTTTTCTCGCTCAACTTATCAAAATACATTTGCACCCAAGGGGGAATGCCAGAAATGAGTGTCATATCTTCATGCAAAGTTTCGGTAACAATTGCATCCACTTTTTCTTCCCAATCTTCGATACAATTCGTAGCATAAGATGGCAATCTGTTCTTTTGTAAATATGCAGGAACTAGATGCGCCACAATACCAGATAGACGACCTACATTAATTCCGTTTTTTTTAGTCAATATCGGACTTCCTTGTAGGAAAATCATTTTACCGTTTACAAAATCGGCTTTACCAGTTTCGTGAATATAGGTTAATAAGGCATTACGAGCAGCTTTAATATGCTCTGGCATTGATTCTTTAGAGATAGGAATATATTTTACGCCTGATGTAGTACCAGAAGTTTTTGCGAAATATTTCGGTTTACCTTTCCAAAGTATATCTGTTTCGCCGACAACTACTCTATCTATGTAAGGCCTTAAACCTTCATAATCTCGTATCGGAACATTTGCTTTAAAATCTTCGTAATTTTTAATGGAATTGAAGTTATGCTCTTTACCAAAAACAGTAGGCGTTGCCGATTTGATAAGTGAGTTAAAAACATCACCCTGTGCTTTTAATGCATCTTTTTTCCATTTATTGATGCCTTTTACAACCCATGCAGCAAATGGCTTACTTAGTGCCGCTTTTATTCCCATGTTGTTAAATTAATAAATGAGAGGATTTGTGAATGTAATGAGCATTAAACGATGTTGTGTATAATATCTGGATGTTCATCGCCCTTGTATTCTTTCATTATTTTACGATAAGCAACTGCAAAAAAAGCGGTGGTAAACGGCACAATAACAAATGAGCTAAATACAACAACAATTAAAGAGATATATTGGTTGATATCATAATCGAAAAAGAAATTGATTAGGCGAAAACCCATCATAATTACAATATAGAAAAACCCGAAAACAATGGCTTGAACTACTACTAAACCCACAAGTATGAATAAAAGCTTAATAAAATTACCTTTTGTTGTAGCCAAACTTAATTTAATGGATTCAAAGGGTGGACTATGCTTATCAATAATAAAAAACGGGAAGAATATTATTCGAATAAACGTAAAAAAGATACTTAACATCGCAATAGCAACAGCAACATTAACGATTACTTTTCCAGCGTAGGTGAAATTATTAATTAGACCTTGATTTACAGCAAATTTTAAAATTAAATCTAAAATGTAAAGTACTGGCATTAATAAAATACCAACCAAAAATATACTCAATCCAAAATAAACGGTTCCGATAAGAAATCGTATTACTTCTGTTCTAGTAGGTAGTGTATCAATAATTTTTATATCTGTTTCTTCTTGGTGATCCAGTAATCTGAAAATATATTTAATTAAACATAATTCGACTACACAATAACTCATAATAAAGATGAGCAACATTAAAACTCTAATGCCTATATTCAATTCGCCCATAAAAAAGGCCATAAAGGTTGAGGTAAATGCTGTTATAAATATCAAAAAACACAGTGTAGCAATAGAGAAATAATTATCGCGGGTAACTTTCCACGCTTGCATAATTACATCTTTTACTGCGAAAGTACTTTCCTTCAAATAATCTATCATGATTGTTTAACTATTATTCTTTTAAAAAAATCTTGTATAAAACCTAAACCATAAGCGGTTAGTTGTATAAATGATGCAACAACACTCAAAAGTGCAATTTTTATTGATTTGTTAACTTGCCAAGCATGAAAAAATATCAACAAAAAATAGAGCACAAAAAAGAAATTACAAATATAGGCCAATGGCGGATAAAACACATTGCATAACAGCATAAAACCTGTGCCTACCGTAAATAAAGCTGGAAAAAAATGAACTGCTTTTAACTCCGATGGAAAATGTTTGTAAATATTAATTCGGGCTCTGCCAAAGAAATGCAATTGTTTGTAAAATTGACTAAAACTTGTTCTTCTTTTATGGAAAACCTTTGCCGCAGGGATTAATCCGATTTTAAATCCGTTTTCATGTATACGAATGCTATATTCGATATCTTCACCTAGACGCGTTAAAATAAAACCGCCAACTTTTTCGTAAACTTCTCGAGAAACACCCATGTTAAAACTGCGTGGGTGAAATTGCCCAATATGTTTTTTGTTACCACGAATTCCACCTGTAGTAAATGGAGATGTCATGGCGTAGCTAATTGCTTTTTGAACTGGTGTAAAAGTTTCATGTGCAGCATCTGGACCTCCATACGCATCTAATTGATGTTCGAACAGGTAATTTTTAACAATTTCTAAGTAATCTTCGGGTATTAAACAATCTGAATCGAAAATGATAAAATAATCGCCTTTGGCTCGCTCAAAACCAAAATTACGAGCAAAACCTTGTCCCGCATTTGGTTTTACAAAATAGTGAACATCCAGTTTATCTGCGTAAGAAGCCACAATATCCTTTGCATCGTTTACAGAACCATCTTCAATAACCAGCACTTCAAACTGTGTGTACGTTTGCTCAGTTAAGGTAGTTAAAAGCTCATCAATTTCTTGTGGGCGATTATAAAGGGGGATGATAATGGAGAAAAACATGTTTTGAAGCTGAAAGCTGAAAGGACCAAAGCGCATTAAGCTTTAGTCTTTTCAGTTTATATAATTTCTTTTTCTATTAAATATTGGTTTCTTTCTGGCGCATTACGTGATAAAAGTTCTGCAATAAATCCTGCTAAGAACATTTGAGAACCTACAATAATTGCCACCAAAGAAATATAAAATAAAGGTTGATCGGTAATTTCTCTTTTATAAGGAATATGAGCCGCAATGTGATATAGTTTAACGCCAATCATCCATAAGGCCATAATTGTACCTAAAAGAAAACTTAATACGCCTAACGAACCAAAAAAGTGCATCGGGCGTTTACCAAATTTGCCTACAAAAAAAATAGAAAGCAAATCTAAAAAGCCATTAACAAACCTACTGAAACCAAATTTAGTCGTTCCGTATTTTCTGGCTCTGTGTTCTACAACTTGTTCTCCTATTTTATTAAAACCTGCCCATTTTGCAATTACAGGAATATAACGGTGCATTTCGCCATACACCTCTATAGTTTTAACTACATCACTACGATATGCTTTTAAACCGCAATTAAAATCGTTTAGTTGAATACCGCTCATTTTACGAGTAGCTGCATTGAATAATTTTGTAGGAATGGTTTTGGTGATTGGATCGTAACGTTTCTTTTTCCAACCCGAAATGATATCGTAATTTTCTTCCTTTATTCGACGGTACAATTCTGGAATTTCATCTGGACTATCTTGTAAATCGGCATCCATTGTAATAATTACATCACCTTGTGTTGCTTCAAAAGCTACGTTTAACGCGGCAGATTTACCATAATTTCTTCTGAATTTGATTGCTTTTATTGTACTGTAGGTTTTTTTTAATTCTTCAATAACAGCCCATGATGTATCTGTACTGCCATCATCTACAAAAACAGCTTCATACGAAAAATTATTTTCGCCCATTACTTTATCTATCCAAGCAATTAACTCTGGTAAAGATTCTTCTTCGTTATATAAAGGTACTACAACTGATATATCCATTTATTGTGTGTCGAGTATTTGATATTATCTATTAGACAATTGTCTGAAAACATAATACGCTTAAAAAATAACGTGCAAATTTCATCAATTATATTGAGAAAGTTGCACGTTGATAAATTTTATATACTTACTGCTTATTCTTCGGTACCACCCAAAAATACCGGGCGATTTCTTTTAAAAATGGCTGCAAAAATTAATGCACCAATAAAATAAATTACCGCAGCAATGCCAAAACCAACTACAGCTTGGCTAAATGTTGGCGTAAACTGTTTATCTAAATTTTCTGAAGTTTTTTCTAATGCTTGCGACATATCTGCTTCAGCCATACCTATAGATTTAAGCGTGCCTTCAGTTTTAGCCATAACCAACTCTTTCATTGTAGTTGGATAGGTTGTATCAATGTATTTCCCGAAAATGATATTAAAAACATACATAATAGCCATTGATAGTAAAAACATTACAAAAATATTCCATAATGCTTCGCCAAATGACCAAAACCCACCTGCTTTTTTTCTCATATCAATACAAAAGAATACTGCCAAAGCAATACCTACTAACATAAGTATACCTGAATAAGCATACGAACTCATTAAACTTGGCATCATATACCAGGTTACCAAAAAAATTACAATACTAATTGCGCCCCAAATGGCACCGTTTTTTAAGGCCTCCGTTTTTAGGTTTACTCCAGTTTCTGTTGTTTCCATTTTATTTAGTTTAGTTTTAGGTTTATCTATTTTTATTAAAATTAGTAATTAAAGTATATACTGCAACATCAAAACTCTTATTGTTACTAAACTTTAGTATTTCTTGTTGTGTGACTTCACTAGTATTTGGCTGCAAGAAGAAAGTCATGAAAGGCACAAAAAGTTCTTCCATTTCTTCACTTAATTCTAGTAAATCAGCATTGCTACAAATATCTTCTACGCTACTTTCGGCCAATTGTTGGTTACTAATTAAATCTTCATAAATATGAAATTCGTCTTGAAATTCGTCTTCTTCCACCAATAAAAATTCTTTCAAAAAGTCTTCTAAACCTGGTTTAATTTCTTCGTCATGGCATTCATTAATATATAATAACAAGTTCAACAATTCAGTCCCACGTTCTATCGTTTCTTCCTCAATATTTTCCCATTCTTTCGATTCCAAGTAATCTTCTTCTAATTTATTTACATCGCTGGTGAAGAAATTAATCATTAATAAATCGAAATAAACTTCTCTTAGTTCATCAAATTTTGCATGTTCGTCAAAAACTTCATCAAATTCAGCTACTTTTTCTAAGAAATTCATATCCTTACCAAAAACCTCAACTAAACGTTGTTCTATGGCAATCGAATCTATATTATTAGCTGCTGCAAATTGATCTAAAGATGCAATCAGCGCTTGCTCTACACTACTGTTCATATACTTGAAATTGTTTGTTATTGTAAACTAATTGCACTTTTCCTGTTAAGATTTTACCCAACAAAGGAGAATTGCTTGATTTTGAGGCATTAGTAGCTGAATTATATTCCCATTTTTGGGTTGGATGATAGATTGTAAAGTTTGCATCTGCTCCTACTTTAACTATCGGAATGGGCAAATTCAATATTCTTCTTGGATTGATGGCTAGTTTTTCTGCAATTGTTGTCGCATCTAAACCTGCTTGGAGTAATAAAGGTAAAACTGTTTGCAGGGCGATGATTCCATAAGCTGCAATTTCAAATTCTACATCTTTAAACTCTATTTCATGCGGACGATGTTGTGAAGAAATTGCATCAATTGTTCCATCTTTTAAGCCTAAAATTAGTGCTTTAATATCATTTTTGCCACGCAATGGCGGTTTTACTTTGTAATTACTATCGAAATCGTTTAGTAAATCTTCTGTAAATACCAATTGATGTGCAGCTACATCGCAAGTAATTTTTACACCATCTTTTTTGGCTTTTTTTATAATTGCAACCGAACCAGCTGTAGAAATATTACTGATATGAATTGGTGCATCGTGATAAGTCGCCAAAAATATATCTCTAGAAATCTGCATTTCTTCGGCCAATGCCGGAACCCCTTTCATGCCCAGCAACACATTATTTTTGCTCTCGTTTATTTGCGCTTTGCCCGCGATAGATTTATTTTCTGGATACAGCATCAACAAACCGCCAAATCCTAAAGAGTATTGTAATGCTCTATTCACGAAACCGTCATCGCTTATGGCTTTACTCCCATCTGAAAAAGCAACTGCTCCGGCATTTTTCATATCAAAAAGCTCGGCTAATTCCTTACCTTCTAAATCGCGACTAATTGCACCAATCGGATGCACATCTACCAAATTGTTTTTAGCTCTGTTTAAGATATATTCTACTTCGCCTTTA
The DNA here is from genome assembly GCF_014172375.1 of Pedobacter planticolens. GTDB lineage: Bacteria > Bacteroidota > Bacteroidia > Sphingobacteriales > Sphingobacteriaceae > Pedobacter > Pedobacter planticolens. The sequence continues at coordinate 491,967 of NZ_WNXD01000001.1, read as the reverse complement.
GATTGTACCACAGGTTTTGTAGTTGGTAAAACTGCTATTCCAGTAAATCCTCCAGCTTTTGCAGCTGCAGTTCCTGTTTCAATATCTTCTTTGGTTTCTAAACCTGGGTCGCCAATCATGCAGTTTAAATCGAAAAATCCAGGAGAAAGTATTGCTCCTTTTCCCTCAAATAGTGTTTCGCCTTTGGCTAATGTTAAACTTTTTGAAATTGCGGTGATTTTCCCTTGTTCAACGCGTACATCGCAAGTTTTCTGATTAAACTCGCTGTTCGGATCGACTAGTGTAATTCCCTTAACTAAGAGGTTCATGAATTTATGTGTTATTAATTAGCTTATATTAATTTATTTGTATCAATGAGCTCCCAAGCTCGGTTTTTGGATATGATAAAATCGGACCAATAATATTTCAATCGCTAAAAAAACTAATGTCAAAATTAGACAAAGTTTCCATAACTCTGTTCCATTATTTTTTGCGGCAACTGCCGAAGCAATGCTATCAGATTTTGGATCTAAAAATGCTATTTGTTGTTTACCAAACAACTTTTGCAAATCTGCTTGTTCTGTATAATGCATATCAGATTCTGTTCTGTTATCGTTAAAAGCAACAATCGCTAAAGTAGAATCTCCTTTTTTAACATCATAAAAACCTGCTTTTTTAACTTGATCTGCAACATAAAGTAAAGTTTTGCCATTAGTTTGACGCAATTCTGGAATAATCTCAAACTTATCTGCTACTAATTTTAAAGATTGGTTGGCACCTAAATCTATTTTTTGACTTTCCAACACATTATCTTTCATCGCTGTATAATAAATGGGCTGTTCTTTAGCACTTGCAAAAGCTATTTTATACATTAAAGGCACAAAAACTGAATGTTTTGCAAAGTTACTATCCTCGTTCTCTAAATCGGTAGCTGATAAATAAATCTGGCCGTTGCCAACTGAATAACGAGCAAAAAACAGTTTTCCAGCAGGTAATTGTAATAAATTTTCTTTGTTGCTTGTGTTACTTTCCGCAAAGCTGAAATATCTATTAACTTGTGGTAAATCTAGATTTTGAGGCAAGGTTTCAAATACATCTTTAAATAATGGATGCTTTAATTCTATGCTGCTTACTTTGGTTGGCGTAGTATTTAAATTCAGCAAAGCTGGAAGATTTAAAGCTGTTAAAAAAGTGGAATAAACTTGCTTATCTGCATCTAAATCTGGGAAAACAATTACAGAACCGCCATTTGAAACATACGATTTTAGTTCTTGCGCCAGTCCACTCGAAGGGTTACTCAAACCATTAAGCACAACTAAACTATAATTTTGTAATGCCGAATAATTGATATTCGCCTCTGGCATTTCTGTCAATTTGAAATACGAATCAGCGCCAAACAATGCTTTAATGTATTTTCCACCTTGTTGTCCGTTTATACTTAATACCTTTTGTTCGGCGTTAACTTTAAAGCTAAAATTAAGTTCATCATCAAAAGTTAGGGGGAAATCTTTTAAGCTAATTGTTCCTTTTTGCCAGCCTAAACCCAAACCACTAAATGAAAGTGTATCGCTTTGCGTTTTACCTGCTGCAATAGTTAAACTGCTAATTGCTTTTTGTTGCTTATTTATCGTCAGTTTTATTGGAATATTTTTAGCTTCTTCATCGCCATAATTACGTAGCTGAACCACTAATTTTTCTGTGGTATTAGCTTGACGTACAGGCGACAACAACCAAACGCTATCTATTGCTACATTTGGTAAATTGTTAGCATTCAGTTTTACTAAAGATATATTGGTATTTACAGCGGTTTTTATGGTTTCGTTCCCTGCAAATCCTTTTTGGAAATCGGAAATTACATACGCAAAGCGATTACTTATGCCTGTAAAAACACTTTGTTGTCGGTTTAGTACTTGTTGTAATTTTCTACTGGCGGATGAAACTTTAACTTCATCAATGGCCTGCAATGCTTCATCTACATTTAATAAACGTTGATGTTTTCCTTCAAAATCATTCGTTAATACCTGAAATCTGTCATTTATTTGAAAAGATTTTACCACTTCTTTCGCCTCGCGTTTGGCTTCATCTAGCAAACTTCCCTCTTTATTTACAGCATCCATGCTGTAAGAGTTATCGATGTAAATACTTACGCTATTTCCTTTATTCTGATCAATTTTAGTTGCAGAAGGGAAAAATGGACGAGCAAAAGCAAATACTAAAAACACGATGGCTAATATTCGACAACACAATATAAGTAGGTTCTTTAGTTTTTCTCTTGAAGAATTTTGCTCTTTTATTTCTTTTAAAAAGGCAACATTACTGAAATATACTTTTTTAAATTTCCGAAAATTGAATAAATGGATGATGATCGGAATAGCGACCGCAAAAAGTGCAAAAAGAAAGCCCGGATACAGGAAATTCATTAAAAATCAAAGATAGAAAAATTATGGAAAATAGCGAATTGGTAAACGAAAACTTACTTTGCAATCTCCTTTGCCAATGCTTCACCAACTTGAATATCGTCTGGTAAAGATCTAACCATTATTCCTTTTCTATTAATTAAAAAATGAGTTGGGTATGCCCGCACATCCAATTGTTTGCTCATATAATCTTCTTGATTTGGAACTGTTGCATAATCAAATTTCACTCTCTTAAAGAATTGTTGCAGTTCTGATTTGTTATCCATTGCTAAACTAATAAAGAGTATATCTTTTCTATCTTGATATTTTTTAACCAATTCATTTAATGCTGGTATTTCGTTTACGCAGGCAACACAACCAATATACCAGCATTTGAACAATACAATTTTTCCTTTTGTATTTTCAGAAGTATATATTTTTCCATTGATATCTGTAAAATTGAAGTGCGGGAATGGTTTCCCTTGCATTTTGAAAAAAATCAATTCATTGTGTGAAAATTGTTTCATGTAAGCAGAAATGTTGGGATCTGCTTTTGCTGGTATTTTAGCAAGTTTATAGTTTAACTGTTCATCTTTTGAATAAATCGCCAATGGGAAGTATAAACCTGACTTGAGTTGGTTTAAGAATTGTAATTTATTGATAACATTTCCTTTAGTGTCAAAAGCAACGAAGTCTTCATATAACTCTATCTTATTACTATAATAGTCCCAAAATTTACCAAAAGTTACTGTAATGTCTGCTTCAGAAACAATTGGCAAACCTACCATTGAACTTTCCTTCTTCGGAGCTTCTATTTTTTCAGCTTCTTTCTTCTCTTCAACTTTATTAGGTGTTTGCGTACAAGAAAAAGCAAACATTGTTAAAACAAGCAATACTAATTTGACAGTTCTCATTATTTCTTTTTTATACAAGATAGCTAATTAACTATAAACTTAGTAGAGTTAAATAAAAAATTGTCTATTAAAAGAAACTATTTGGTAGAAAAATTTCCTTTTCACTTAAAACTATCAAATTGTAATTAAAATGTATTTTAATCATTTTTATCATAAATAATATGAATATAATTCTTTTTATATATAAATTTACAGAACAAAAATCAGAAATATGACTTTAGATAAAATTGATTTAACCATTTTAAGGTTGATGCAAGAAAATTCTAGGATATCAAATATTCACATCGCTAAAGAACTAAATATGGCGCCATCAGCAGTATTAGAGCGTGTTAAAAAGCTAGAGCAAAAAAATGTGATTACTCAATATAGTGCTAAGATCAACCCAAATGCTGTTGATCTAAAACTTTTGGCATTTATCTCTATGAAATCCTCTCAGAGCCTAGGTTGTACCACAACTGCTGACGAACTTGCTAAAATTAAAGAAGTACAAGAAGTTCATGTTATTGCAGGTGATGATTGTTTTCTGGTAAAAGTAAGAACCGCAGATTCAGCTTCATTAATGGAATTAATGCGGAGTTCATTTAGTAAAATCCCAAACATATTATCCATTAAAACCACCATCGTTTTAGAAACAGTTAAAGAAGATCAATCCTTAAATATTCCCGAATTATAATCTCTTTTATCCCTTTATTATGGAAGCTACTAAAAAACCAGTCTTATTATTCAAAGTTTACCTTGCTTTTGCTATCGTTTACATCGTGTGGGGTTCTACTTATTTTTTTATTCAAAAAGCTTTAGGCGGATTTCCACCCTTTATTCTGGGCACTTTTCGTTTTATAATAGCTGGCCTGTTATTGTTAGCTTGGTGTAAAATAACTGGACAAAAAATTCTCGATAAAAGTCTTATAAAACCAGCCATAATAAGCGGGGTTTTAATGCTCGGCATAGGTAACGGAATTGTAATTTGGGTTGAACAATTTATACCGAGTGGACTGGTTGCTATTATGGTTGCTTCTGCTGCAATTTGGTTTGTATTATTGGATAAGCCAAAATGGAAGGAGAATTTAAGTAGCACCTCTACAATAATTGGTTTAATTGTAGGTTTTATTGGTGTAATTCTACTTTTTGGAGAACAAGTTTTGCATATTTTACAAACCAGTCAAAGCACTACACAGATTATAGGTATGATATTATTAATAGTTGGACCAATTGCTTGGGCAGGAGGTTCATTGTATTCAAAATATAAATCGCCATCAAATAGTTCTGTCTCGGTAAATACTGCATGGCAAATGATAGCTGCAGGTATCGCATTTATTCCTGGAAGTGTATTTAGTGCTGAATATGGCAGTTTTGAATGGAAAAATGTTTCACTTGATGCTTGGTTATCCGTAATTTATTTAATTATATTCGGTTCCATCGCTGCCTTTAGCGCTTATGTATGGTTATTAAAAGTACGTCCGGCTACTCAGGTTAGCACTTACGCCTACGTAAATCCTGTGGTTGCAGTATTATTAAGTTTATGTTTTACTGATGAAAAAATCACACTATTACAGATTTTTGGGTTGATTGTAATTTTAGGAAGCGTCCTTCTCATCAACTTAGTTAAGTATAGAAATAGTCAACCAAAATCACTAAAATTAACGTAAATTACTATTAATCAATAAATTAAATAAATCATAAAAAGGCAATAATGACATTCAAAAAAGAATGCAAATAAAGAATTGCGTATATTTGCATATAATTAAATCTAAATTAAAACTGCCTATATAGAAAACTCATACTAAGATTATTGTGAACGAGATACCGAAAAAATATGAGAAAGTACATTTTAAGAGCTGCCGGATTTTTATCTATTGCCGTTTGTTTAACCATTACAGGATGGAAAGCAGCAAAGAAAAAAGAACCCATCATTAAAAGCAGAATTATCAAACATAGAAGTATTGCTGGGTTAGATAGCATTTACATTAAGCATGTTAATGACTTATATAATGCTACACATTTAAAAGAAGCGGGCTTAAATTTTCCTGTGTTTGAAAAAGCATTAACTGGTTTTTATAATTTGAAAAAATCCGGACAACTTTCAGACAAATCTATTTTAACTATTGCTGATTTTGATCAATCGAGCACTAGTAAAAGATTCTATATTATTGATTTAGACAAAAAAGAAATTCTTTTAAATACTTGGGTTGCTCATGGTGAGCGTAGTGGCGGAAACGAGGCTAAATATTTTTCTAACAACAACAATTCTTTTAGCAGTAGTCTTGGTTTTTATGTAACTGGGGAGATTTACAAAGGAATTCATGGTAAATCACTTAAATTAGACGGGGTTGATGAAGGCTTCAATAACAATGCTCGTAACCGTTCCATTGTAGTACATGGAGCTTCTTATGTAAGCAGAGAAACCATCAATGCTTTAGGTCGATTAGGCCGAAGTCAAGGTTGCCCAGCCGTAGCACCAGAAGTAGCCAATAAAGTAATTGCGACTATTGAAGATAAAACTGTTTTATTCATCAATAAAAGCGCTGAAACTTATCAATCAAAATATTTGGATGAAACTTTAGCAGCAAATTTCGCATTAGATACAGCGAATCATGCTATGGATTAAATGTTTTTAGCCTCACAAAAGTATTAAATTACATGTATTTTTTAATTGCATCCCATAATATGCCATCATAATTATAAACATCTGGTCTAAATTGCACTTTGCCATTTTCCGCCCATGCGGTATAATAACTAATCACAACAGAAACTTTTTTTCTAGTTGCAAACCAAGTTGGCTTTAGCTGAAACACATTTAATGTATCTATTCTTTTAGCTTGTTTTTTCTTGAATTGCGGCATTCTGGTGGTATCAACAGGTGGCAAGTTTACATCCATTCGCAAATCATCGTATTGACTTTTGTTTCGCACCATTAATTGCGCAAATTCTAATGGTTTTTCTATCCGCACACAACCATGACTAATTGCCCTATTTGCTAATTTAAATCCTCTTTTATTATTGGTATCATGCAAATAAATGCTCGAACTATTATCAAAAATGAACTTGAATTTACCTAGAGCATTTCCTTCTCCAGAGCCTTGTTTAAATTCAAATGGCAGTTTTTCTCTAGGATATTGGTCCCATTGAATAGTATCAGGATCATAAACTTGCTTACCCCTCATGTAAACTTTTATGTTATTATTTGATAGGTAATAAGGATCTTTTCTAGCTTGCCAATAAATTTCACTTTGCGCAATACTTACTGGAATATTCCAAATTGGATTAACTTGTATAGCATTAAAAACACTTACCAACTGTGGAGTTTCATGGTTTTTTGGTTTGTCATCTAAATTACCAGACTTTAAATACGCCTTCATTTTTTCGGCATATCCTTCTTCTCTTTTACCTCCTACACATACATTCATGTGTGTTAATGTATCCGATTTATTAAACCATGTTAAAGAAAAATCTGGGATATTCACCATCACAACTTCATCAGTTTGTATAGGTAATTGCCAGCGTAAACGCTCCATATTTAATTTTATAATCCGAATTGCTGGATCATTTTCCGACTTCAAATTATCTCGATAAACAGCCAATTCACGCTTCAAATCCACGTAACTTTTTGATGTTGGTTGCGCATTTTTTAAGACAGAAACTAGATCTTCAGTATTCAACACAGAATCCAATTTTAAACTATCCGGTCGTTTAACCGCAATGCTGTAACGATTAAATAATCGCAGCGGATTTACACTTCCATATTTTATAAAACTGCTATATTTCAACAAGGCATCTGCAGTTTTTATTTCTAATTCTGCTATTACTGGATAAACTTCTTCTATATTTTTAAATTTGTTAGAATCCAAGGTTTTAAGCAATCCTGTTAATTCATTAAGATGAAATATTTCTGGATTAAAGCCATCAGCTTTGCTTCCTTTCAAATAACTTTCTAAAGTATCTATTCCGCCATTGGTATAAAACCGAGTAATTAATATCGGATTATTTTTATGAGCGGCGTAAAAAGCCTTTGTTACTTTCGGGTTGGACAAATTATGCCTCACTTCGTCCATTTTTTTACTAAAAATGAGATCGTAAGCTACAGTGTCAAATTTTTTATAGAGTTTATTATCGAAATGTTTAGCTAGTACAGTTGCTATTTCAGGTTGCTTATTAAACCACCCACAAGAGCTCAAAAACAAACATAAGGCTAAAAAGAGTAACGTTTTCTTCAATTTTTCAGTATTTAGATGATAGTTTTTTAAGGTAGAGTTATATAATATACTTCAAATAAAATGCCATATTTTTTTGATTTTACATTTTCAAAGCTATATTTGCATCATCTTCTCTTCAAAATTACGGAAAGAAAGCAATATTATGATCCAAGTTTTAAACCATCACGTACATTTACATCATCGCCATTGTGGCGATAGATAGATATATGTTTTGTACGCAAAACGGTTTTTAAACAGATTCAATATTCTTATTCCTAATTTTATACAAAGTGAAAACACTCAAAATCGCTATCCAAAAATCGGGTAGATTAAACGAAAAATCAGTAGAAATTCTTAAAAATTGTGGTCTTTCTTTCGAAAACTACAAAAGTTCATTAATAGCAACAGTTGCTAACTTCCCTCTAGAAATTCTTTTTTTAAGAGATGATGATATCCCAGAATATGTTCAAGATGGCATTGCCGATTTAGGCATTGTTGGCGAAAATGTAATTATCGAAGCAGGCGCTGATGTGTCTTATTTGCAGAAGCTAGGTTTCGGAAAATGCACCCTAAAAATCGCTGTTCAAAGCACTAGCACTATCACCGAACTTTCGCAATTAAATGGCAAAGCAATTGCTACTTCTTACCCAGTAATTCTTCAAAAATATCTTTCAGAAAATAACGTCGATGCGCAGATTAGAAACATTTCTGGTTCGGTAGAAATCGGCCCAGGTTTAGGCTTAAGTGATGCAATTTTCGACATCGTTTCTACAGGCGGAACTTTAAAAAGTAACGGCTTAAAACCATTCAAAAATGTGATGGATTCTGAAGCTGTTTTAATTGCTAGCAAAGGAATGGAATTGAATCCAGAAGTACTAGAATTACTGCAACGCATTCAATCTGTACTAAGAGCAAAAGCTACAAAATATGTAGTATTAAATGTAGCTAAAGAAAATTTACAAGCTGTAGTAGATTTAGTGCCAGGCGTAAAAAGTCCTACCATAGTTCCTCTATTTGAAGAAGGTTGGGTAGCCGTACATTCTGTAATTGCTGAGCAAGATTTTTGGGAAAAAATAAACAGTTTAAAATTAGCTGGCGCTGAAGGAATTGTAGTGATGCCAATTGAGAAAATTATTACATAATTTATCAAAAAAAACACTAAAAACAGCTAAATATATATTAACTATTAGTTAAATACAAAATATAAAGCATTGAAAATCTACGACTATAAAGATTTAACTCAACAAGTAAGAGAGGAATTGTGTTCACGCAAGGTGGAAGACGATAATTTAATCAATTCTAGGGTTCAAAACATTATTTCTACTGTAAAATCTGATGGCGATTCTGCACTCCTCTCCTACGCAGAACAATTTGATAAAGTTAAATTATCATCTTTATTTATTGGTAAGGAAGAGCTAATTGAGTTGGCAAAACAAATCCCAAAAGAAGTAAAAAACGCCATTGATGTTGCTTACCAAAACATCTACAAATTTCATGAGGCTCAGTTAAAAACTGAAGCAAAAATTGAAACAATGCCCGGCGTAAATTGTTGGAGAGAAGCAAGAGCAATTGAAAAAGTTGGACTATATATTCCAGGTGGAACAGCAGTTTTACCGAGCACTTTTTTGATGCTTGGCATACCCGCAAAAATTGCTGGATGCAAAGAAATTGTAGTCTGTTCTCCGCCACAAAGTGACGGCAAAATCAACACCTATATTGCTTACGTTTCGACCTTGTTAAACATCGAAAAAGTATACTTAGTTGGAGGTGCCCAAGCTGTCGGAGCCATGGCTTTTGGAACTAAAACAATTCCGAAAGTTGACAAGATTTTCGGGCCTGGAAATCGCTATGTAACCGAGGCAAAAAAGCAAGTTCAAAATACAGTTGCGATTGACATGCCAGCCGGTCCATCGGAGGTTTTAGTAGTAGCTGATGAAACAGCAAATCCGGCATTTGTTGCAGCCGATTTACTAGCCCAAGCAGAACATGGAACAGACAGTCAAGCGATATTAGTAGCAACATCGAAAGAAATTATTACTGAAACTATTTTGGAAATTGAAAAGCAGTTAACGGAACTTCCTAGAAAAGACATCGCAACCAAAGCGATTGAAAATTCTTATATAGTTTATACTGAGAATTTAATTGAGGCAATGGATTTCAGTAATGCATACGCTCCAGAACATTTAATTTTGGCTACTGAGAAATTTGAGCCACTTATTCCATTAATTATTAATGTAGGTTCTGTGTTTTTAGGAAATTTAACTCCAGAAAGTGCTGGAGATTATGCTTCCGGAACTAATCACACTTTACCAACAAGTGGATTTGCTAGAGCTTTTTCAGGAGTTTCAGTTGATACTTTTTTAAAGAAAATCACTTTTCAGCATTTATCAGCCGAAGGTTTAAAAAATATTGGCAATACAGTTGAGATTTTGGCAACAGCCGAAGGTTTACAAGCGCATAAAAATGCGATAAGTATACGATTAGAACAAGGAATAAAGAGCAAAGAACAAGGATGAAAATGCAAAGAATAAAGAACAGTTTTTGGAAAAATGATTTAAACCTATTGTCTTTAATCTTTTCTCCTTGTTCTTTTATCTAAAATTATAAAAAATGGACATTAAAGACTTACAAAGAGAAAATATAAAAACTTTAAAACCATATTCTACCGCTAGAGATGAGTTTAAAGGGCAAGCAAGTGTGTTTTTAGATGCAAATGAAAACAGTTTTGGTTCACCATTACCTGCAAATTACAACCGTTATCCTGATCCTTTGCAACTGGATTTAAAAGACGCAATTAGCAAAATTAAAGGTGTTCCTATTGAAAATACATTTTTAGGAAATGGTAGCGACGAAGCAATTGATTTATTATTTAGAGCTTTTTGCAATCCTGGAAAGGACAATGTGATTATCCTTCCTCCTACTTATGGGATGTATGAGGTTTCGGCAAATATCAACGATGTTGAAATTAGAAAAGTTGATCTACTACCTAATTTCCAATTGGATTTAGAGAAAATTGCAGAATCGATTGACGCAAATACAAAAATAATTTTCATTTGCTCGCCAAATAATCCCACTGGAAACTCAATTAACAGAACAGATATAGAAACCATTCTAGCTAATTTTAAAGGTTTAGTAGTAATTGATGAAGCTTATATCAATTTCGCAAAGCAGAAAACATTTATTCAAGAATTAACTGAATATGCAAATTTGGTTATCCTCCAAACGTTTTCTAAAGCTTGGGGATTAGCAGCTTTGCGTTTAGGAATGGCATTTTCATCACGACCAGTTATTGATATTTTAAACAAGGTAAAACCGCCGTACAATATCAACCAAGCTACACAAGATTTAGCTTTGGCTGCTTTAGAAAACATCCAACAGGTAAATGAGTGGATTAAAATTACAGTTGCAGAGCGAGAAAGATTAAGTACAGAACTAGCCAAACTTACACTTGTGAAAAAAGTCTATCCATCTGATGCTAATTTTATATTGGTAGAAGTGACGGATGCGTTGAATACCTACAATTTATTGGTGGATAAAGGGATAATTGTTCGCGATCGTTCAAAGGTATCGCTGTGCGAAGGTTGTTTAAGAATAACGATAGGTACGATTGACGAAAACAATCAATTATTAAATATTTTAGAAAAATTATAATGAAGAAAGTATTGTTTATAGACCGCGATGGCACTTTAAATATTGAACCTGAAGATGAACAAGTAGACAGTTTTGCAAAGCTGAAATTTTATCCTCGAGCATTATATTATCTTTCTAAAATTGCCACAGAGTTAGATTTTGAACTAGTTATGGTTACCAATCAGGATGGTTTGGGAACGCCTTCTAATCCTGAAGAAAACTTTTGGCCAGTACACAATTTTATGCTAGATACTTTCGCAAACGAAGGGGTTATCTTTAGTGAAGTTGTAATTGATAGAACATTTGCAAAGGATAATGCGCCCACTCGTAAGCCTCAAACTGGTTTATTGACCAAGTATTTTGGCGAAGATTATGATTTGAAAAATTCATTTGTAATTGGCGACCGTTTAAACGATGTTATTTTAGCGAAAAACTTAGGTGCAAAAGCAATTTTCTTACGTCAAAATGATGCATTAGGTGTTAATGAGGGCATGGCAAAAGTCGAAGAGCTAGCTAATGTCATCGCTTTAGAAACTCAAAAATGGGAAGATATCTATACATTTTTAAGAGCTGGAGCTAGAAAAGTTAATCACCTTCGCAAAACGAATGAAACTGATATCACCATTGGTTTAGATTTAGATGGAACTGGAAAAGCAAACATCAAAACTGGTTTAAACTTCTTCGATCATATGTTAGACCAAATTGCCAGACACGGCAGTATGAATTTGGATATTATCGCCAATGGCGATTTACATATTGACGAACATCACACCGTTGAAGATACTGGAATTGCACTTGGTGAAGCTTTTGCACAAGCTTTAGGCAATAAATTAGGTATTGAGCGTTATGGTTTTTGTTTACCAATGGATGATTGCTTAGCACAAGTTGCCATAGATTTTGGCGGCAGAAACTGGATAGTTTGGGACGCAGAATTTAAACGTGAAAAAGTTGGAGATGTACCAACAGAGATGTTTTTCCACTTTTTTAAATCTTTCAGCGATGCAGCAAAATGCAATTTAAACATTAAAGCGGAAGGCGAAAACGAACATCATAAAATTGAAGCTATCTTTAAAGCTTTTGCAAAAGCAATTAAAATGGCGGTTAAACGCGATGCTGAAAAATTAGTTTTACCGAGCACTAAAGGATTATTATAACTGAAAAATGATTGGAATAGTTAATTACGGAGCTGGCAATATTTTCTCTTTAACTGCAGCTTTAGAAAGGCAAAACATTGCCTATGGCATGGTAAATACAGAAGCTGATTTAGGTAACTACAGTCATATTATTATTCCTGGAGTTGGACATGCTGGTGCAGCAATGAAAAAGCTAGAACAAACTGGTTTAGTAAATGCAATTAAAGCGTTAAAAAAACCTGTCCTTGGTATTTGTGTAGGTATGCAGTTAATTACTCAACATTCTGAAGAAGGTGACGCTAATTTATTAAATATCATTCCGTTAAACACTAAACTTTTTGATAAAGAGTTGGGTATTAAAATCCCCCATATGGGATGGAATACAGTAGAATTTAAAAACAATTTACTATTTAAGGATGTTTCTCTGGGTACACAGTTTTACTTTGTGCATTCTTATTTTATTGAATATAACCCTATTTTTGATATCGCGTCTGTTAATTATGGAAACAAGTTTTCGGCAGCAATACAAAAAGATAATTTTTATGGCGTTCAGTTTCACCCAGAAAAATCTGGTGAAGCGGGCGAACGCTTATTGAAAAACTTCTCAAACCTAAGTTCATAAAATGTACATTATCCCTGCAATTGATATTTTAGATGGAAAAGTTGTCCGCTTACGCGAAGGCGATTATAACCAGAAAACCGAATACGATGTTTCCATTAAGGAAATGATAGAACGTTACCGCTCAAACGGTACAGATTTTATTCATATTATTGATTTAAATGGCGCAAAAGGCGATTTTAGCAATCAAAAAACATTATTTGATATCATTAAAAAAACCGATATGCGAGTTCAATATGGTGGTGGAATACGGACTATTGAACAAGTAAATAATCTGTTAGATTCTGGAATTCATCGCGTTATTGTAGGCACACAAGCCATTAGTAATCCAGATTTTTTACCAGATTTAAGCAAAGCTTTTGCTAAAAAAGATGATTATGCTAATAGAATTGTAATTGCAATTGATGTTTTGGATGAAGTAATCAAATACTCGGGCTGGATGGAGAGTTCGCCAATAAAATTGATGGATTATGTTGACAAGTGCCTTGCCTTAGGCTTTTTCCGCTTTTTATGTACAGATATTAGCAAAGATGGAAAATTAGGGGGCGCAGCAGTAGATTTATATCAAAAACTACTTAATCATTCTCCAATGATTAAATTAATTGCTTCTGGCGGCGTGAGTTCTATGGATGATATTAAAGAGCTCGCTCAATATGATATTAGAAGTGTTGTGGTAGGTAAAGCGATTTACGAAAACCGAATTTCTATTGAAGAAATTAAAGAGTGGAATTTGAAGGCGCTTTCATCAATTTAAGTGAGGAAGACTGTGGAACTTGATAAATTAAAAGCATTACCAAAGTAAATCTTATCTTAATGAAAGTTACAGGCAAAATATTCTTGATATTAGGATTACTTCTATTCATTTTGGGTATTTCAATGTTCGTATTTGCAGCTTCCTCATTTACTAATACAGGAGAAGAATATAGCTCTTTTGATATCAAACTAGGAGAATATGCTATGGTTTTCTGGATACCGTCCATAATAATTGGTATGCTTTTAGGAGGAGTTGGATTGTTTTTGACAATAAAAAAATAAAGGAATTAAGAAAGACTGCCTGCTTTTCACTTAGAAAATAATTTAACATCAATAAAACTAATGCTTTCAAAAAGAATAATCCCTTGTCTTGATGTAAAAGATGGCCGTACTGTGAAAGGCATCAACTTTGTTGATTTGCGTGATGCTGGTGATCCTGTAGAACTCGCCGCACAATATGCAAAACAAGGTGCAGATGAGTTGGTGTTTTTAGATATAACTGCTACTCATGAACGCCGTAAAACGATGATTGAAATGGTAAAATCAGTTGCAAGACAACTAAACATTCCATTTACAATTGGTGGTGGTATTACAGAAATTGCTGATGCTGAAGCTTTATTAAATGCTGGCGCAGATAAAATTAGCATTAACTCGGCAGCAGTAAAAAACCCGCAGTTAATTGAAGATTTAGCTAAAACATTTGGAGTACAATTTGTGGTTTTAGCAGTCGACACCAAACATATTAACGGCAAAAACATTGTCCATTTAAATGGCGGGCGATTAATTACTGAACTCGAAACAGAAAGCTGGATTAAACAAGCAGAAAACTTAGGGGCTGGAGAAATTTTATTAACTTCTATGGATCACGATGGCACCAAACAAGGTTTTGATTGCGATTTATTAGGTAAAATAAATAAGATGATTAATATTCCTATCATCGCGTCTGGCGGAGCGGGAAAAACTGAACATTTTACAGAGGTTTTCCAAAAAGCTGGAGTTGATGCTGCATTAGCGGCTTCGGTATTTCACTACGGTGAGATATTAATACCAGATTTAAAACAAGAATTAAAAAGAAATAACATCCCAGTAAGGATATGAAAATAGATTTTGATAAAGGAGACGGTTTAGTTCCTGTTGTAATACAAGATGAGCAAACATTAGAGGTTTTGATGTTAGGTTACATGAATGCCGAAGCATTTGAAAAAACACAAAACGAAGGCAAAGTAACTTTCTATTCTCGTTCTAAAAACCGTTTATGGACTAAAGGTGAAGAAAGTGGAAATTTCCTTTTTGTGAAATCTATTCATATTGATTGCGATAATGATACAATATTAATCAAAGCAAATCCCGTTGGACCAACTTGTCATACAGGAAGTAGAAGTTGCTTTAAAACAGACTATAACCAAAACTTTATTTTCGAGCTAGAAAACATTATTAATGATAGATATGAAAACCCAGTTGAAGGTTCATACATTAATAAAATGCGTAAAAAAGGATTAAATAAAATTGCGCAAAAGGTTGGTGAAGAAGGTGTAGAAACTGTTATTGCTGCTCTTGCAGAAACTGAAGAAGATTTGATAGGCGAAGCATCTGATCTTGTTTTTCATTTGTTATTTTTACTAAAAGAAAAAGGATTGTCTGTTCAAGATATTGCAAGGAATTTAGAGAAAAGACACAAATAGGCGAACCTATGCTTAAACACCTACAAACCTTTTCTGGTCATCAAAACCCTGTTTATGCTTTAGCAAATTCTGATAAGGCAGGTATCTTTTTTAGTGCAGGGAACGATAAAGGAGTTGTTGAATGGTCGCTTAAAAAAATGGCGTTTGTAATGGTTAAAGTGCCTGTTCAGAGTTCTGTTTATGCATTACACAATTACAATAATCAACTATTTATTGGCGAAAGAAGTGGTGCATTTAGTGTGTATGATTTTATAGAACAGAAAGTTATAGCTCGTGTAAATGCACATGCAAAACCTATTTTTGATATAAAAACTATCAAAAGTAAAAATGAATTATTAACCACAGGAGAAGATGGCACTGTCGCAGTTTGGTCGTTAAAAGATTTTACTGAAATTTATCGTTTTCAAGTAGCTTATGATACCGTTAGATGTATTGCTATTTCTCCCGACGAAACTGAAATCGCCTTTGGTTGCAAAGATCACTTAGTCCGCATTTACAATTTAGCAGATTATAGTTTAAAACAGACTTTAGAAGGTCATAAATTACCTGTAACCTCTTTAGCATATCACCCAGCAGGAAAATATTTAATTTCGGGCAGCCGAGATGCGCAATTAAATATATGGAGTTTACCAAGTTATGTGTTGACACAAACTATCCCAGCGCATCTATTTACCATTTACAACATTGCTTTCCATCCAACTTTGCCCTATTTTGCAACCAGTAGTCAGGATAAAAGTATTAAAATATGGGATGCTGAAAACTTCAAACTCTATAAAATTTTAAGTTTGGAAAAAGCGGGAATTGGACATACCCATTCTATCAATAAAATTAGTTGGAGTAACGATGGGAAATACTTGATTTCTACAGGAGATGATAGAAAAGTAATGGTTTGGCAGATAGAAGGTTAGACATTAAAGAACTCTTGAATCTTTTCAAACAAGCTTTTCTCTCTAATAATAGCTATACCTCCAAGTATCAAAGCTGAGACCTTCATCTCGATAAATATAGGATTATGTTTATTCAAATTCAGTTTGAATTCTTTGGTTTCATAGCCTAGATAACGAAATTCCAATATTGTTTTTTTTGAAAATTTTGCTCTATCTAATTTAATTTCAAAATTACCTTTAACATCAGTAGTCCCAATTACTTTACCACCCTTAATAGCAATAAACAAACCAACTACAGGCTGTTTATCTTCATTATCAATCACCCTGCCTTTTATTACAATATTAGAATCAGTTTTTTGAATAGTTATAGTAACTGGTGATTTTGTTTTATCCTCAAATAAAAAAGTTGGATAATATAGTTTTGTATGTGCAACACTTAACTTAGGGAAACTTAAAAATGCAATCATTGAAGCTGCGATTAAACTCGGCTTGAAAATTTTTAATGAGAAGTTTGATTTTGGCACAATTAAATGATTTAATTGTGCTGGATTTAACCTGCCACAACTCATTCCTTTATCTTGTTTAAACCAACTTGCAAGTTCTTGATTAGTAAATTTTGTAAAATCAATTACTTCCTTTTCACAACTATCACAAAACCTACCTTTTTCAAGCGGCTTCATACTTTCCCAGTTTTCTGAACAAGGTTTTGAAACAGTAATTTTAAAGTTTTGCATAGTGTTTTGTCTAAGTTATACACAAAAGATACTTTTTTCATAGATTTTCCATAAAATATAAATTTTAACCATGGATATTTTATCTTTAGCCTTATGGACACACCAACGAAATTACCAGTTTTAGATACAGCCCAAATAAGAGTTTTAGGCGCTTTGATGGAGAAATGCAAAACTACGCCAGATTATTATCCAATGACATTGAACGGTTTAGCTGCTGCTTGCAATCAAAAAACATCACGTAAACCTGTTGTTCAATATGATGATTCTACAATAACTACTGCGCTCAATTCTTTAAAAATTGCTGGATTAATTTCTACTGCAACTGGCGGTTCGATTAGAAACATAAAGTACAAACATAATTTCGCCATCGTATTCCCTGTGTTACCCTCAGAAGTTGCGGTGATGTGCTTGTTATTTTTACGCGGACCACAAACTCCTGGTGAAATCAACACCAATTCTGGAAGATTATATGAATTTGAAACTTTAGAAGAAGTTCAGCAAGTTTTAGAAAAATTAGCTTCCGAAGAACCTACCTATATTAAACAATTACCTCGTAAACCTGGACAAAAAGAGCAACGTTATATGCATTTGTTTGCTGGTGATATAGAAACTTTCGAAGAAGAATATATTGCAGATGAAAGTCCAAAATCTACTAGTGATTTAGAAGAACGTTTAACAAAAGTTGAAGAAGAACTAGCCGAGCTTAAAACTAATTTCGATAAATTGATGAAGGAATTGATAGGATAGAGTTTGACAACTCTCTAAACGAACCTTTTTATAATCCTTAATTTATGGGTATATCTACCTAATTCTGCATTGTAAATTCCTTGATCATCAATTGGATCTATTCTTACCTTTCCCGCAGCGTGAATAATTTTATCATTACTCAACATTAAACCTACGTGAGTAATTTTCCCATCCTCGTTATCAAAAAAAGCTAAATCGCCTAATTGAGCAGAAGCTAGGAAATCGACTAATTTACCTTGTTCTGCCTGTTGAGATGCATCTCTTTTAAGTTGTAACCCATTTAATTTATAAACAGCTTGTACAAAACCAGAGCAGTCTATACCAAATAAAGTTCTACCACCCCATAAATAAGGTGAGTTCTCAAAAAATTGAGCTGTTTTTTCAACTTTTGCTTTAAAATTTGTCTTATCAGGAAGTACCGGAGTAAATTTTACCTCAAATTTTTCATCTCCTAAATAACAAAAACCATCTTGATAAAAAGGTAACGTACTCCCTGCGCTTAAATAATAAGCACTTCCATCTTTCGCAATTAAAGTATTATTAAGTTGAGCTGGCGTAACATACGCATGGCTTTTTTCTTTAGCAAACTGCAAATGAGAAATCTTTTCAAGCTGCTTATAATCCATCCAACCTTCGTAATTATCATGAAGAGTTTTAATCAGACACCATTTTTCAGTTTTTTCTAAAACCTCAACCCTATCCCCAAATAATAATTGCGATACAATTTCACTTCTATCAGACGGTTCTTTTCTTATTGGTGCAACGGCAACTCGACAAACGTGGTAGACTTCCATATTTTATATATATGCCATAAAAATAAGTAATAACAGTCATAACCAAACATTTGCATTCAAAATTTGTTATTTTTATGTAGTTAAACTTAAATGCCTGAGCCATGAACTTTAAAAAAATTTTAATTGCTGTAGATAACAGTACATGTTCTGAAAAGGCGGCAAAAACAGGCTACGAAATGGCAGAGAAATTTGGTGCAGAAGTAGCGCTTTTAAATATTATCGAACCTGCTCCAGCAACTGTAAATCCAGATTTTACGCTTGCTCCAGTTTTTATGGAGATGTACGATAATAGCGAAGAAAACAGTCAAACCTTACTAAAAGAAATATCACATAAACACGGAAATGGAATTCCAACTACGTATTTAACAAGTTTAGATACAGCAACTCATGGCATTATCCAACAAGCAGAAGAATGGGGAGCCGAATTAATTGTAATTGGCACACACGGCCGAACTGGATTATACCATTTTTTAATGGGAAGCGTAGCAGAGCATGTGGCAAGAAAATCCGCCTGCCCCGTTTTAATTGTACCTAATAAGGATTAATAAGTCTTGATTCACTAGTCCAAAGTCAAATCCCATTTAAACAAAAAAAGAGACACATAATTGCATCTCTTTTTTGTTTTTTATTTTTTGAATCAGTCAAGTCTCAAGACTATTGACTAATAACTCAAGACTAATTCTCTTGGTGTAACCAAGCTTTTTTAGTTAATAATTCTTCTTCCGTTTCACGAACATCTTCATCATCAATACAGCAATCTACTGGGCAAACCGCAGCACATTGTGGCTCATCATGAAAACCTTTGCACTCTGTACATTTGTCAGAAACAATATAGTAAACCTCATCAGAAACGGCCTCTTGCGAAGCGCCAGCATCTATCTGTTGTCCACCAAAATCAATGATACCATCTAAATTAGTACCATCAGAAAATCTCCAGGCTGTACCTGCATCGTATATTGCATTATTTGGGCATTCAGGCTCACATGCTCCACAATTAATGCATTCGTCTGTTATTTTAATCGCCATGTCTTCGTATAAATCTATTGCTAAGTTTACCTTTGCACTGCAAATATAACACATATTCATTTATAATAGTTCTAAATATGTCATCACTTACCAAAGGAAAATTAATTATTGCGTTAAAAAAGCTCAGCGAGTTTATGGCTAAGCCTAGTCCAGAATTCAATGCAATAGTAGAATATGCCTGTCATAGCAATGCTTGGTTTACTCCAGAGGAAGTAGAAAAAGCACTTACATCCTTAAGTAATATGCTTAATAATGACGATTTAGAGCAATGGTTTAAGAATATTCACCCAAGTGAGCACCCTAAAAAAGTAGGATTAATTTTAGCCGGCAACATTCCTTTAGTGGGTTTCCACGATGTACTTTGTATATTAGCAACTGGAAATATCGCATTAATTAAAATGTCATCATCTGATGATAAATTATTGCCTGCATTACTAAAACAATTAATTTCTTTTGAACCAGAACTGGCAAATCATATAGAATATGCAGAGCGATTAAAAGATTTTGATGCTATTATCGCCACTGGCAGCAACAACACTTCTCGTTATTTCGACTATTATTTTGGTAAAGTGCCTAACATTATTCGTAAAAATAGAAATAGCGTAGCCGTTTTAAGTGGCAATGAAACAACAACAGAATTAGAAAGTCTAGGTCACGATATTTTTGATTATTTCGGACTAGGATGTAGAAATGTATCTAAAATTTACGTTCCAGAAAATTACGATTTAAAGAATTTCTTTGAGCCGATAGAGAAATACCAACCAATTATTAATCATTTCAAGTACAATAATAATTACGATTACAACAAATCCATTTACTTGGTTAATGGCGTAAAACATTTTGATAATGGTTTTATTTTGGTGAAAGAGGATGAAACTTTTGTATCGCCCCTGGCAGTTCTATTTTACGAAGAATATAGCTCTGTTAAAGATGTTGAAGCAAAATTAAATACACAAGATGAACAAATTCAATGTGTAGTTTCTAATCTTCCATTAGAGATAAACAAAGAAAAAATTGGATTTGGTCAAAGTCAAAACCCTAAACTTTGGGACTATGCCGATAATGTAAATACAATTGAATTTCTGAATAAGTTATAAGAGCAAGAAAGAATACCACAACATTAACACTACATCGTTATTCTAATAACCTTGCCTCATAAAAAATTGCTACTTTGTTTAAAATTTATCAAATAGCAATTGACACAAACATTTCGCAAGTATTTTATTGCGCTTATTTTATTTTTTTCGTTTTCAGAAGTTAATGCTCAAGTGTTATGTAATGGAGCTTTAGGCGACGCTATTGCTGGAGCAGGAACAGATTTTGGAAGAGGATTACCACAATTTGGTGCATCAGTTTCTGAAACGGGCTATTTTTACATAGCTGGCAATCCAAATGATGGACAATACACAATTGTTAAAACAACCGCAGGTCTAAATTCCGG
Organism: Pedobacter planticolens; assembly: GCF_014172375.1. GTDB lineage: Bacteria > Bacteroidota > Bacteroidia > Sphingobacteriales > Sphingobacteriaceae > Pedobacter > Pedobacter planticolens. The sequence goes on along the minus strand of NZ_WNXD01000001.1, from coordinate 471,042 downwards.
ATGGCATCAAAATATAGTAAATCATACTCCAAACGATCCGGATGGTTATTTTATGGTAGTAAATGCAGATTTAAATAAGGGCATATTTTATCAATCAGAAATTACAAGCCAGCTTTGCCCTAATACCACTTATGAATTTGCAGCCTTTATCATCAATATTTTAAGAAACAGTGGTGTTAAACCAAACATAAGATTTACCATAACAAATAATGGTTTAGCCATTCCAGGTGCAGATTTTTCAACAGGAGATATTCCAGAAGGTTCAGCTATAGATTGGATAAAAAGAGGTGGAACATTTAAAACACCATCTAATTTGGGTGTAATTAAGTTGATAATGACTAACGAAAATCCAGGTGGTAACGGAAATGACTTAGGCATTGACGACATCACTTTCAGAGCTTGTGGACCAGTAATCACATCCACAGTTACAAATGCTAACAACTTTACAAACAATGTAGCAAATATTTGTGTAGCAGATACAAAGACATTAATCCTGTCTGCTAAAGTGTCTGCTGGAGTTTACAATTCACCACAATTTCAATGGCAAGAATATAATGGAACAACATGGGTCAATAGCAATAAACCAGGTTCACAAACAGCAGATTTAACTGTTGCATTTGTAAATGCTACAACAGGGAATTACAAATATCAGGTTCTGGTTTCAGAAAGTGGAAACATCAATTCTACAAGTTGCAGAGTTATCTCAACGCCAATAACTATCAATGTAAATGATAAGCCCAACCCTATTGCGAGTAATAGTGGTGCAGCTTGTGTTGGTTCAGATATTCAGTTAAATGTAAATCAGGGTGTTTCATTTAGTTGGACTGGACCAAATGGATTTACTTCTCCATTTCAAAATCCAATTATACCAAATGTAAGCACAAACTCAAGTGGTACATATACCGTCACTGTTTTTAATGCTTCAGGTTGTTCAAATACAAGTCAAACTCAAGTGCAAGTTTTACCACAGGTTATTGCGAATACAAATATTGCAACAGCCACAATTTGTGAAAATGAAAGTGTCGAATTAATTGCTAGTGGAGGTTCAACATACACTTGGTTACCCACTGAAGGCTTATCAAATCCAAATATTGCAACCCCATTTGCAACCCCAAAACAAACCACAACGTACACTGTAAAAGTTTCAAACGGCACTTGCTCTACCACTAAAGAAATACTAATTACTGTTTTAAAAAATGCATCAGCAAATGCTGGAGAAGATAAAAAAGTATTTCTTGGTCAATCCGTTACATTGAAAGGAAATGCCACAGGCGATAATATTACTTATGCATGGTCGCCTACTGATTATTTAGATGATCCAACAAAACTCAATCCAATTGCAACCCCTCCCAATGATATCACGTATACACTAACAGTAAGTTCTAATTGCAATGTAAGTACAGATGAAGTATTCGTAAAGGTTTATCCAAAAATAGAAATACCGAATACGTTTACACCTAACGGAGATGGAATTAATGATACTTGGAATATTCCAGCGATAGCCGCATTTAGTAATCCGAAATTAAAAGTAGTGAACAGAAATGGACAGTTAGTTTTTGAAAGTACAAATCCACAACCGTGGGATGGAAAATCTCATGGTAAAAACTTGCCAACAGGAGTTTATTATTACACACTTTATTTAAATGAAGATTTTAAAATATATTCTGGCTGGGTTTTATTAACTAGATAAAATCGATTATTTCAATTCAATTATCAGCTAGAAATGTTATTTTTGGGCAAATGTATATCATAAAAGTAAAAGGCATTGCCAAAATACCCGATTACGTACAACTAAGAGATGAGAAGTTTACACTCTTAGCTTATTTTAGAGTAGATCGCCCTGATAAATCATTAGAGAAATTAGGCTTTGGAGATAAACTACCTTACATTATGAACATAATTAATAATTTACCTTTTGGACAGGTTACTAAATTAGATATTTAAGCATGGCAGAAAACATAGTTATCAACTTACAAAATGTAGATGTTTTTCAACAAAAACACTTGGTTTTATCAAACGTAAATTTAGACATAGCCAAAGGCGAATTTGTTTTTTTAATTGGTCAAACTGGTTCTGGAAAAAGTAGTTTATTGAAAATAATTTACGGCGATTTACACATCGGCAATGGTGCTGGTGCAGTTGCGGGCTTCGATTTAAAAAACCTAGCCGATAAAGAAGTACCTTATTTACGCAGAAAACTAGGAATTGTGTTTCAAGATTTTCAGTTATTAAGCGATAGAACTGTTGAACAAAATTTAGAGTTTGTACTAAAAGCAACAGGTTGGGACGATAAAAACCTAATTAACGAACGCATTAAAGATGTGTTGGAGAAAGTAGGTTTACGTTCTAAAATTAAAAAAATGCCTCACGAAATTTCTGGCGGCGAGCAACAACGTGTTGTAATTGCTAGAGCGTTGTTAAATAACCCAGAAATTATTTTGGCCGATGAACCAACCGGTAACTTAGATCCAGATACATCCGAAGAAATTGTATTGTTATTAAAACAAATTAGTCAAAGCGGAACCGCTGTTTTAATGGCAACTCACGATTATCATATCATCCGCACTTTCCCTTCACGTATTATTAAATGTGAAGGTGGTGTTGTGCATGAAGATGCCCAAATTGCCTAATCGATTTACGATTTTAAATTGACGAATTACGATGTCATGATGTGCCATCTAAAATTGTAAATCTAAAATCATGAGCAATATTTAGAAACGAATAGGGTTTATACATCCTGCCAATCTAAAATCGTAAATCTAAGATCGTAAATCCCATTGTCAGTCAATCAGCCATTCTGTTCAGTAATCTCTAATTAAAACTGACAGCATGGCTGATTTTCGTTATTGGCAAAACTTTTGAGTTTCAACACAAAAAACACGAGTATAAAACATGTTTAATAAGAAGAAAAAGGAAGAAGAACCGGTTATCAACAATAATCAGGTAGAGCAAGAAATAGAAAACGCACAAAGCGAAGAAACTAACGATACAGAAAATGCAACCGCAGAACCTGTAGTAGAACTTTCTGTAGAAGAGAAATTACAGCAAGAAAACGCTGCTTTGAACGACAAATACTTACGTTTATTTGCAGAATTTGATAACTATAAACGTCGTACACAAAAAGAACGCGTAGAGTTATTGCAAACAGCTGGTAAAGATGTAGTCGTTTCTTTATTACCTGTTTTAGATGATTTTGAACGTGCACTTAAAGCGACTGAAAACACTACAGAAGTAGGCGCCATTCGTGATGGTATCATGCTAGTGCAAACTAAATTGAAAAGCATTTTAAGTCAAAAAGGATTAAAAGAAATGGAAAGCATTAATACCGCTTTCGATACCGATATACACGAAGCAATTACCAAAATACCTGCACCATCTGATGATTTGAAAGGTAAAGTAGTTGATGAATTAGAAAAAGGATATACCCTAAACGACAAAGTAATTCGCTTTGCAAAAGTGGTAGTAGGAGCATAAAAAAAAATGAAGGTTGGAATGTTGCAAGGTTGAAAAGTTCAAAATTTTTAAACCAACAATCTATCCTTTACACAAACAAAGTTTCGAATGGTTGATAGTGGACTCTGAACATTAAAATATTCCAACTTTCAAACATTTCAACATTTATAAAAATGAGCAAAAGAGATTTTTACGACATACTTGGCGTAGCCAAAAACGCATCGGCGGAGGAAATTAAAAAAGCTTACCGCAAGTTGGCTATTAAATATCACCCAGATAAAAACCCTGATGACAAAGCTGCCGAAGATAAATTTAAAGAAGGAGCAGAAGCATACGAGGTTTTAAGTAGCCCAGAAAAAAAACAACGTTACGACCAATATGGCCATGCAGGCGTTGGTAGCGCAGGCGGCGGTGGTGGTTATGGCGGTGGCGGCATGAACATGGAAGATATCTTTAGCCAATTTGGCGATATCTTTGGTGGCGGTGGCGGCAGTCCGTTCGATAGTTTCTTTGGCGGTCAACAATCTCGTGGTGGCGGTGGTCGTAGAGTAGCTAAAGGCAGTAATTTACGCATCAAAGTAAAATTAACGCTCGAAGAAATTGCTCACGGTGCCGAGAAAAAAATAAAAGTTAACAAACAAATCACCTGTAAAACTTGCGATGGCACAGGTGCTAAAGATAAATCATCAGTAAGTACCTGTAAAACTTGCGGTGGTAGCGGCGCAGTTCGCAGAGTAACCAATACTATTTTGGGCCAAATGCAAACCACAGCAACCTGCCCTACTTGTCACGGTAGCGGACAACAAATTACAGCAAAATGTAATGTTTGCCATGGTGAAGGAACTACCCGCGGCGAAGAAACAATTACTATAAATATTCCTGCAGGTGTAAGCGAAGGCATGCAATTAAGCATGGCTGGCAAAGGTAATGCAGCCCCAAATGGTGGCGTACCTGGCGATTTAATTATCTTAATTGAAGAGTTACCTCATGATACCTTGAAACGCGAAGGCAATAATATTGTATATGATTTACATGTAAGTATTGTTGATGCTGCTTTGGGTTATAGCGCAGAAGTGCCAACTATTGATGGAAAGGCAAAAATTAAAATTGAGCCTGGCACACAAAGCGGAAAACTATTACGCTTAAAAGGAAAAGGTATTCCAGAAATAAATTCTTACCACAGAGGTGATGAAATTATTCATGTAAATATTTGGACGCCTAAAGCGTTGAGCAATGAAGAAAGAGCCATTTTAGAAAGCTTAAGAGAATCTCCAAACTTTAAACCGCAACCCGGTAAAAACGACAAGAGTTTCTTCGATAAAATGAAAGAATATTTCGAATAAAAAAAGTCCCGACCAAATAGTCGGGATTTTTTTTTGGCCTCACCCCTAAACTAAATCGAACTTGTAACCCTCACTTAATAGAAAAGCTATTTTCTAGAAAAACAAAACTAGCATTTCATCGCTCCCAATAGCCCCGCTTTCCGTTACAATCTTTTTGTATCAACGTCTTCCATCGTTTTAATCGTAGCCGAGAAATCTTTAGCACTGCATTCAACAACAGATATTCGCAACACAAAAAGTATTTCCACTACAATCAGGTTTAAAGAACTTAAGCCAGTGTAATAAACTAACAACTGCTAAAAGAAACCTAGCACCAGCCAGTAGAAACCTAGCACCTGCTAAAAGAAACCTAGCACCTGCCGAAAGAAACCTAGCACCTGCCAAAAGAAACCTAGCACCTGCTAAAAGAAACCTAGCACCTGCCAAAAGAAACCTAGCACCTGCCAAAAGAAACCTAGCACCTGCCGAAAGAAACCTAGCACCTGCTAAAAGAAACCTAGCACCTGCTAAAAGAAACCTAGCACCTGCTAAAAGAAACCTAGCACCCGCTAAAAGAAACCTAGCACCCGCCAGTTATCCGCTATTAATTTCCGTCATAAACGCCCCTCTCCTTCGGAGAGGGGTTGGGGGTGAGGCCAAACTCTTTTAAAAACAACCGTAACATTTTTAACCTCCCAGCATCTTATATTTACTAACTAAAACAAACATCGTAAAATGCTAAGCGTAAAAAATATTGTAAAACAATATGCAGCGCACCGTGCCTTAGACCAAGTTAGCTTGGAAGTAGAAAGAGGTAAAATATTTGGGCTTTTGGGTCCGAATGGTGCTGGCAAAACTTCTTTAATTAGAATTATTACTCAAATTACTGCACCAGATAGTGGCGAAGTGCTATTTAATGGTGAGCGGTTAAATGCCAACCATATTTCGCAGATTGGTTACTTACCCGAAGAACGTGGTTTGTACAAGAAAATGGAGATTGGCGAACAGGTTTTATACCTATCCAAATTGAAAGGTTTAAGCACTGCCGAAGCTACTAAACGTATTAAATTTTGGTTCGAGAAGCTAGAGATGGCTGGCTGGTGGAGCAAAAAAGTAGAGGATTTAAGTAAGGGAATGCAGCAAAAGGTACAGTTTGTGGCTACCATTTTGCATCAACCCGAGTTAATTATTTTAGATGAACCTTTCTCTGGTTTCGACCCTGTTAACGCTGATATTATTAAGAACGAAATTTTAGAATTGAACAAACAAGGGGCTACTTTTATATTCTCTACGCATAGAATGGAAAGTGTAGAAGAACTTTGCGACCACATTGCTTTAATTGATAGATCTAAAAAGATTTTAGATGGTAGTGTAGATGAAATTAAGGCTACTTACCGCAACAATACTTACTGGATTGAATATGAAGGTGATTATAATGTAGAAACTGCCAAAGGTATTTTTGAAGTATTGCAAACCGAAAACGTAAAAGGCAAAACTTTAATTAAAATTCAGCTACAAAAAGACAGAACCGCCAACGAAGTTTTATCGGCCCTGCTCCCTTACGTTGCCATTACACGCTTAGATGAGGTGATACCAACCATGAACGATATTTTTATTGACAAAGTTAAAAGACAAGATTATGAATAAGATTTTACTCATTATACGTAGAGAATATTTATCGAGAGTGAAGAAAAAATCGTTCATTATCATGACTTTTTTAACTCCGCTTTTAATTGCTGGTATTTATGGTTTAATTGGTTATTTCACCTATAAAGGTATTAAAGACACACACGATAAAATTGCAGTAGTAAGCACTAACAAAACTTTAACTGATAAATTGGCATCGGACAAAAACATTGAATACGATTACGTGAGTAAGGGGTTGGAGGAGATGAAGAAATCGCTGAAAACTTCGGACTATGATTATGTTTTGTATTTGCCTGAGTTTGATTTAAAAGCGCCAAAGGGTGTTGAATTGTTTGGCGCAAAACAGGCTGGTTTATCTTTAAACAACAGAATATCGGGCGATATTGAGGAGTTGATTCGCAACCAAAAACTGAAAGAATCTGGTATTGCACAAGCTGATTTAGATCAGTTGAAAACATCGGTTGATATTGAAACTAAAAAGATTGCTGATACTGGAAAAGAAGAATCGAGCAGTGCTGGAGCAAGTACAGTTATTGCGTTTATTGCAGGCATATTGATGTTTATGTTTATTATGTTGTATGGGATACAGGTAATGCGTGGCGTAATTGAAGAGAAAACAAGCAGAATTATTGAAGTAATGATTTCTTCTGTAAAACCTTTTCAATTAATGATGGGCAAAATTATTGGTATTGCTTTAGTAGGTTTAACTCAGTTTATTTTATGGATTGTGTTAACGCTTACCATTAGTACTGTTGCAGTAACTATTTTGGCAGATAAAGTTGATGTTAAAAAGATAGCTGCTTCTACACAAAGTGGAAGTCAGGTTACTACTGGTACGCAGGTAGTTTCGCCAGCGCAGGGTCCTTTATTAGATATACAAAAAAGCTTAGCTGGTTTGGATTTTGGTAAAATTGTTTCGGTGTTTATCTTTTTCTTTATTGGTGGATATTTGTTTTACAGTGCTTTATATGCTGCCATTGGTTCTGCGGTTGATAGTGAAACGGAAACCCAACAGTTTATGATGCCAGTAATGATGCCATTGTTATTGGGTTACGCTTTATCGTTAAGTGTGGTTACAAATGACCCTTATGGGAATATTGCTTTTTGGCTGTCGATGATTCCATTTACCTCTCCTATTGCAATGGTGGTGCGTTTACCTTATGGTGTACCTAATTGGGAGCTTGCTTTATCTATGGTGATTTTAGTGGTTGGTTTTATTGGTACAGTTTGGGTTGCAAGCAGAATTTATAGGGTTGGTATTTTAATGTATGGTAAGAAAACTACGTTTAAAGAGATGTTTAAGTGGTTTACGTATAAGAATTAATTTTTTCACCACCTAAGACATCTAAGAAAAGCTAAGGCTAATTTGCTAAGGTGAACTAAGGTTTCTTAGGTGGTAATACTATCCAGAAATATCCGTTAAATTAATACATGAAAACAGCTGTAATAGATTTAGGGACTAATACTTTTCATTTAATAATTGCAGAGCAGCATGCGAATGAACTTCATGTAATTTATAAAACCAATCAGCCTGTAAAATTAGGCGAAGACATTACTGCAAATAATTTAATAATTCCTGCAGCATTTAAACGTGGTATAACATGTTTGCAAGAATTTAGAGCAGAACTGGATAAACATGAGGTTGATATTATTAAAGCAACAGCAACTTCTGGTGTTCGTAGTGCGAAAAATGGATTAGATTTTGTTGAGGCTGCAAAAAAACACGCTAATATTGAAATTGATATTATTGATGGCGATGAGGAAGCGCAATATATTTACGAAGGTGTAAAATGGAGCGGGGCGATTAAAGGTAAATCTTTAATTATGGATATTGGTGGCGGCAGTACTGAATTTATTCTGTGTGACGAAGAAACGCTTGTTTGGAAAAAGAGTTATAACATTGGTGCAGCAAGGCTGATGCAACGATTTTTCAAATCAGACCCTATTAATACGTCTGATCAGAAATCAATAACGGATCATTTAGATGAGGAATTAAAAGCGCTTAAAGTAATTTGTTCGGCTTATAAACCGAAAACTTTAATTGGTTCTGCAGGTGCATTTGAAACCTTTGCTGGAATGCTTTCGCCAAAGATTGATATTGCTAAAATAAGTACGGCAAATATTTCTTTACCTGCGTATACCGAATTAGCGAGCACTTTAATTAAGGCTACTCATGATGAACGTGCAAACATGAAAGGTTTAATTCCACTTCGTGTAGACATGATTGTAATGGCGAGTATTTTAACTAATTATATATTAGATGAGTTTGATATTAAGAAGATAAAACTCTCTACTTATGATTTGAAAATGGGTGTTTTGCAGAGTTTGAAGGTTTAGTCCATCCCCAACCCCCGCCAGCGGGGGGTAGCATTGAGCTTAAAAAACAAGCTATTTTAAATCGCTCAATGCTTGATATAATTTCTCTGTCGGTAAACCCATTACGTTGGTGTAAGAACCTTCGATACGTTTCACTACAACTAAACCCCACCAATCTTGTACGCCGTAAGCTCCTGCTTTATCGTAAGGTTTGTAGTTATCAATATAGAAATCAATTTCTTCATCACTCACTTCTTTGCAGTGTACTTCTGTTAAGTCATAAAATGATACCAATTTATCATCCTTAATTAAAGTTACACCTGTATACACTTCGTGTGTGCGCCCAGATAATTTGCGCAACATTTCTTGTGCATGAGGTTTATCGTTTGGTTTCCCTAAAATTTCACCATCTAAGGCCACGATAGTATCAGCAGTGATTACAATCTTATTTTCGGCGTTACCAAATGCTTTTGCTTTTTGCTCGGAAATATAAACAGCAATTTCTGCAGGGCTTAACCCATCAGGATAACTTTCATCCACTTCTTTCAATTCGATAGTAAATTCTAATCCGATCAATTTCATTAATTCTTGACGACGAGGTGATTTTGAAGCTAAAATAATGGGTTGCTGCTGTTTGTACATGTTGTATAAATTTGTGCTAAAATAATAATCTTCTTTGTCATTCCGACTTCGGAGGAATCTATTATTAGAATTCGCAATAGATTCTTCGCTTCGCTCTGAATGACAAAAGCCTATAAATAACAAAAGCGACCATAAGTCGCTTTTGTTATTTATAAAATGTGATGGTTTAATTATTTACCACCGCCACCTTGTCTTTCTTTCATTGCTTTTTCTCTTGCGGCTTTCATTTCTTCTTGCCAAGTTTTGTACGCTTTTTTCTGATCATCAGTTAAAATAGCATTTACTTTTGCATCAAGATCAGCAGTCATTTTTGTTCTTTTTTCTTGCATTGCAGCTCTATCTGGAGTACCACCAGCAGCTTGCATCTCTTCCATCATCTTTTTTTGCTCAGCAGCTGCAGCAGTATAAACTTCAGTAGCTTTAGTTTTTTGATCGTCAGTTAATTTAACTTTCTCATCTAATTGCTTTACTCTGTCTTCTGGAGACATCATACGACGTTGTTGACCACCTTGTTGTGCACTTGCACCGAATGCTAATCCTGCTACAAGTACTAATGATAATGCTAATTTTTTCATGTTGTTTTTGTTTTTTAAGTGTTTTGAAATTTCTAAGCTAGGCATAGAAATCCCTGGTTCTTTTATGTTTTTGTATTTGTTAGAACATAAAAGTATAGGAAAGTTTAATTGATTACGGTAAATAATTGTAACAATTTTAAACACTTAAAAAACAACGTGATAAGGTTTTTATTTGCTAGAATCGACAGCAGAAGGATTAAGATCAAACCAATTTTGTTGAACTTTTAATACCTTTTCAATTACATCTCTAACGGCAGCTTCACCTCCTTTTTTAGGAGAAATGTAATGCGAAATTTGTTTAATTTCATCTATAGCATCAAGCGGGCATGTGGCCACGCCTACTAATTGCATTACATAATAGTCGGGCATATCATCGCCCATGTATAAAACTTGTACTGGCGAGATATTTTTTTCTTTTAGATATGTTTCAAAAACAGCAACCTTGTCTCCTACTTTTAAAAAAACATCTGGTAATCCTAAGTTTTCGAAACGCTTTGTTGTTGCAGGACCACCACTTCCAGATATAATGCAAATATTATAGCCTTTTTTTAAAGCTAACTGTAAGGCATAACCATCCTTAATATTAAATGTACGTAGAAGATCTCCAGATTCTGATGCAACAACAGTTCCGTCGGTTAAAACTCCGTCTACATCGAAAATAAAAGTGGTAATATTTTTTAGGTTTTCTAGAAACATTGTTTTATAGGTTAACTAATCTTGATTATCTCTCCATTCGTAAACCCAAGCAGATTGAATTTGCTCTAAATGTCCTTCGTTACTTTCTTCACGAGTGCCTTTAAAATTAGGTAATGAAAGTACCCAATCTAACAATTCGGTAAATCTAATACGGTATATTTTAGCCTCATTAAATTCATCACCAAATTTCTCATACAATTCTTGAGCTATATCTTCGTGGTCTCTCCAGTAAATTGGTAATGCAAATTTATCGTTGTTCATTAGTTATTGTTTGATTGTTGAATTGCTAAATTGTTTATTGTCCTTCGACAAGCTCAGGATGACAAGCAACTGAAAACTGTTAACTGAAAACTGTCTAGTGTCCTAAAAATTCTGATTGATCCGGTATAGTTACTTCAATGTCTCCATCTAAAACTATACATTGGCAAGCTAAACGCGAAGTAATTCTCGGTCTTACCGCTCTATCAATAAAATCTTCTTCTTTATCTGATATTTCTTGAATATTATCCATGCCTTTATTCACATAAATATGGCAAGTACTACATCCGCAAACGCCACCGCAGTTATGTTGTAGTTCTATCCCATTATCCAAGCAGATATCTAAAACATCTTCGCCGGCTGCAATAGGTAGTTCTATTGGCGTTTTGCCTTGTTCTTCAAAATTTATCTTTAATTTAAAAATACTCATAATTAGTTGCAAAAGTAAGGAGCTAAAACCGCAATTGTGTAATTATCTGGTTTTTTTAATGCTCTCACTTACTATTTTATATATTTCTAATAATTGTGGTTGTTGTAACAACAATTCTTCGTGTTTTTTTAATGTTTGTTCGTCATTTCTAATTGCCGGACCAGTTTGTACTGTTAAGGGCAAAGTGTGTTGAACTTTTGCAGCAGTTTCGGTAATTAGTGGTCTTAAAATATCAAAATCCAATTGGTTTGCTGCTAAAACTTCTTCCGCCAATGCGTAAAAATGATTTGTAAAATTACATGCAAAAACTGCTGCCAAATGCAAAATTTTACGTTTTTCACTATTTATTTCCACAACGTGAGTGCTCAATTGACTTGCCAGTTGTTTTACTAACTGTAAAGCTGTTTCATTACTCGCTTCTACACAAAGTGGAATTGTTGCAAAGCTTAATTCTTTATCTTTCGAGAAGGTTTGCAATGGATATAAAACGCCATAATTTGAACTACTATTCGCAAAAACATCCATACTTACGCTTCCAGAAGTATGTACAATCAGTCCTTTAAAATCGATTAATTGTTCAGCTATTTCGGCAATTGCATCATCTTTAACTGAAATTATGCAGATATCAGCAGTTTTATCAAGCGCTGTTAAATCTTCAATCGCAGTAGCATTTACTTGATCTGCTAATAATTTTGCATTGCTGTAATGATAAGACCAGACCTGTACTATTTGCACATTTGTCGCATACAAAGCTTTAGCTAAATGTGTAGCAACGTTTCCAGCGCCTATAATTACAACTTTCATTTTAATTTGCTTTCAGTTCTTTCTTTCTTCTAAAAATAGAGATTAAGAAACCGATTACCATTACAATTGTACCTACCCAATATAAATTGATGTACGGGAATTCGATAGATTTGAATACTAACCAATCTTTTGCTTGTTGTGGTTTTTCATATATCTGCACTTCAAACTTTCCTTGTTCAGGTATTATTTTGGTAAATCTAATTCTCAATCCTAATTCATCAATTTTTCTAGCGAAATCGAAAGTGTTATTTCCTTTTACTAAAAATAAAGGTTCTGTTTCGTAAATTTTACCACTTACATTAATTTCTAAAGGTAAACCAATCGCTAAATCACCAGCATCAATTTTTAAATCTCTAACTACAGGTTTATTGTTGATAGGTTGTACAGTTAACACACCGCTGCTCACATGAATGGTATCGCCAACGCTTAAGTTTACAATTCTAGGTGCTTTATAATTTTCTTCTTCAGAATGACCTTCGTGATCGCCATGTTCATCTTCTTTTACAGCAGCACTAGTAATATGTGTGTAAATATCAGATGTTACATAATGTTTTGTATCAGGAGATGCAATTAAGCCCATTTTTCCGTTTTCTTGGATACTTGGATTTACTTCAAAATCTTCTTTTATTTTGCCGCTTTGTGCATCAATTACTTTAAAGTTAAGCTTGTAATACGTGTTTGGCGCAATGGTGGTATCGCTGATATAGGTAACTGTATATTTGCCCATTTTCTTAGGCTCATTTTTATACAGCATGATATTTTCTCCAGGTTTAGCTGCTTTTTCGAAATCCTTAACAGGAATAAAGTTAGTTTCGTTTATAGAAATTGGATTACTTGTTGCTGCTGCCACTAAAGCGCCTAATAATAATATGGCAAAGCCGATGTGAGCCACTGCAGAACCTACCAATTTACTTCCCTTTCCAACAAATGCTGCAGATAATAATCTGGCGTTAGATAGAACTGCAAAAATACAGCTGAATGTTAAGAAGATGTACATCAAATTAGTATAAACACCTGTTAACCATGCAAATCCGCCAGTTAAAACCAGTGCAAAAACAATTGATGAGATTAAGCTGCTATAAAATTTGCGTGGATCGGTTCTTTTGTATTTCAAAAATTGAGAGAAACCTGAAATCAAGGTAATTAATATTGCAAATGGTGCTTGCCATTGATTGTAAAACCTAATTGCATCTTTAATTGGTGCATAGTTTGTACCAAATGCTTTGTTAAATACAGGTACGGAAGTTGCGAAAATAATATGAATACACGATACTGTAAGCACTAAAGCGCCAATAAACATCCAAAATTCACGAGAATATGTTTCTTCATCCTTATGGGTAATTGGCAATTCACTCCACCTTGTGGCAATAAAATAAATTGCAATAATTAAAAAGATTACATTGTAAAGAATTAAATGACCGAACATGCCTAAATCTGTAAACGCATGTACTGAAGTATCTCCTAAAATGCCGCTTCTAGTTAGGAAGGATGCATATAAAACTAAAAGGAAACTAATTAATACTAAAGCCATTGCCGTGAAGTAAGCATGACCTGTATTTTTGTACGCAATTAATACATGTAAACCTCCAATTAAAGTTAACCAAGGAATTATTGATGCATTTTCTACTGGGTCCCAAGCCCAAAAACCACCAAAGTTTAGTGCTTCATAAGCCCAAAATGAACCCATGATAATACCAGTACCTAAGATCATTACTGCAAATAAAACCCAAGGCAACACAGGTTTTACAAATTCTTTGTACCGTCTTGTCCATAAAGCAGCTATGCCATAGGCGAAAGGAACCACCATACTTGCAAAACCTAAAAACAAGGTTGGTGGGTGAATTACCATCCAATAGTTTTGTAATAATGGATTTAAGCCTTTACCATCGGTGATAAACTTTAAATAATTTCTAAAATTTTCTGGGTCTGCAAAAATTACAGGTGCAAATGACTTTAAATCATCCGCTTCTCTTAGCAGGATGAAAGGCGAGCTACCAATACGTTGCCCAAAAATTTGAACACCCAATAACATTGATGTTAAAAACACCTGAGAAAATGAAATCACAGTCATTACACCGTTTTCCCAAGTTTTTGCTTTCCAAATTAGGATTGTCCCTAAAACTGATTGCCAAAAAGCCCAAAGCCAAAAACTTCCTTCTTGTCCTTCCCAAAAAGCAGAAACGATATAATATACTGGAAGTGTTTTTGAAGAGTGATGATAAACGTAATAATATTCGAAATAGTGATTTAAAATAAGAAAAAACAAGGTTACTCCAATACCAATTACACTTGCAAAATTGATTAAAAAACCAATTCGACCTAGTTTAACCCAAGATTTATCTTCTAAATTTTTGTTTTTTACCGCAAAGAAATAAGCGATAGTTGAGAGTAGAGATGCAGCAAATGCTAGAACAATAAAAAACTGTCCAATTTTACCTGGAAGGAGGTTTTCTCCTATAAATTGTATATCCATTAAGATTTCTTGTATTGTTTTACTTGACCATCTTGGTTTATTTCAACCAAATTATCATTGTATTTAGAAGGGCATTTCATTAATATTTTGGTTGCATAAAAGGTATCATTTTCCATTTTACCAATTAGAACCAATTTTTCAGAACGTTCGAAATCTTGTGGTTTTGTACCATTTAGCACAACTTTTTTCACTTTACCTTTTTCATCTTTCATGTAAAAGCCAAAGTGATTCGGATCTTTAAGTGCATCGTACTCTGTACCTTTACTTTTTTCCCAATGCCCCATTACGTGTTCTTCTTTATTGGAAGAAGCTGCCTCAGTAAAATTAGAGTAGGTATCGGTATCTGCATTTAGACTTACGAGAAAGCCAATACAAATGGCAATTGTAATTAAACCGATAATAGCACTTTTTCTCATGTGGGGTTTAAATTAAAAATCCAGACCACAAAGATAAAAAAACTACCGTAGTAGGCTATTGGTAATGCACAACGTGACAATTAATTGATAGTTCTAATTTTAAAACTGTTCATTAGTCATTTGCTCATTGGTATTTATCGCATAAACAAATGAACCAATGATTTATTGAACTAATGAACCCAATTATTTAAACTCATCTTTCAACAAATTAGGAAAGGCTTTTCGTAGTTTCTGAATTTTAGGACCACATACATTTACTACGTAACCCTGATTTGGATTTAGTTTCACGAAATTTTGATGGTATTTTTCTGCTGGATAAAAAGTTGCCATTGGAGTAACTTCGGTTACAATTTGACCTGGATGCAATTGTGAACGGTTACTTTTTATAATTGCAGCTTCAATTTGTTTTTTCTCTTCAGCATTGCTGTAAAAAGCAATAGAGCGATAACTTGTGCCCACATCTGGACCTTGTCTATTTAATTGAGTGCCATCATGAACTACGAAGAAAACATCTAATAATTGGGCGAAACTAATTATTGATGGATCATAAATAATTTGAACTGCTTCGGCATGACCTGTTGTTTCTGTATTTACATCTTCGTATGATGGATTTTTAGTCGTGCCGCCAGCATAACCACTTGTTGTTTTAATTACCCCTTTTAATTCCGAAAAACCTTCTTGCAGTCCCCAAAAACATCCGCCAGCAAAAACTGCTACTCTTTGAGTTTTTGAAACTTTTGGAACTTCTGCCTTTACTTTTTCTTCTGCATTAGTACAAGAGAAAAATACGGTTACGAATAAAAGTGTGATTAGATTTTTCATGCTTATTGTTTTATACAATATACGCTTAGTAACTGAAAATAGTTTTTTCTAATTGTCATGATTAAATAATAAATCAATGTTATTTTCCTTTATAAAATACCCAACTGTGGGTATATGGATTGGTCTGTGCACCAGTTAATTTTGATAAATAAATGCTCCACAATGCAAAACGATCAAAAAGATATTAGTCTTGCTATCCTTTATTTTCTATTATCTCTATTTATAAGCATTCTGTTTATCAGTCAAAACGATTTGTTGTATACCGATACAAATCAAATGATTTTATCTGGAAGCATTGCTGGGGCAAAATGGGGCATTCAGATAATAGCAGCATTATTTTTATTAAAGAAAAAGAAATTCGAATTTATTAGACGGATAAGTTTGGTTTGTTTGAGTGGTTCAATTTCACTCCTCTCCTATTATCTACTCATGTATTTACCACTTTCTAGTTGGTGGCAGTTTGTTTTAACCTTAATCATCTGTGTGGTAATCATGCTTGTACTTTATTTTCAAGCTGTAGCCAAAACTCGCATTGGGCTTCAATGGTATTTCGGCTGGGTGGCTTGCCTTATCATTGCTATTCTGCTTCAATTAACTATTGTTTTCCATATTATCACTTAATAACATCACAAAAAAGCCCCGATAAAATCGAGGCTTTTTTGTGGAATATATTGGATTATGGCCAAATACCTAAGTTCATGTAAGAAATAGCGATTTTATCAATAGAGTTTACAAACGCTGCTGTTCTTAGCGTTTTCACCTCTGGTTTGTTCACTAAAGTTTCTCTAATTTCTCGGTAAGAATGTATCATAGTATCTTCTAATCCAGAATTCACCAATTCCATTTCAGATGCACCTTTAACAATCATTAAACGGTTCTCATCAGGGATTTTTTTACCTGTTAAGTTCTCTAATGTGTTAATTAGATTCGCATTAGAGTTTTCTGCATAACGACTTTCCATACGACCAAAAGCTACGTGTGAAAGGTTTTTTAACCATTCGAAATAAGAAACCGTTACCCCACCTGCATTACAATACATATCAGGAATAATGATACCACCCATTTCAGTGAAGATTTCTTCTGCTTCTGGAGTACATGGTCCGTTTGCACCTTCAGCAATAATTTTTGCTTTGATGTTACGAATGTTTGTTGCTGTGATCTGGTTTTCTAACGCTGCTGGAACCAAAATATCACATGGTTGCTCTAAGCCTTCCATCGAATTTTTAAAGTCTGTTGCACCAGGGAAACCTAAAATAGAACCTGTGTTTTTACGGTGTGCAAAAACCTCATCTATATTTAAACCATTTGCATTGTAAATTGCACCTTCATATTCGGCAACGCCAACAATTGTTGCACCAAACTCAGCCAAAAATTTAGCAGAGTGATAACCCACATTACCTAAACCTTGTACAATTACTTTTTTATCACCTAAACCAGCTTTTAAGCCAATTTTAGCCATATCATCTACATGAGCAACACACTCACGTACTGCATATGCAACACCACGACCAGTTGCTTCTTTTCTACCACGAATACCGTGTAAAGCAATTGGTTTACCAGTAACACAACCCAATGCATCTAAAGAACCAGGGTTCATCGTCATATAAGTATCTGCAATCCAGCTCATTTCGCGTTCGCCAGATCCATAATCAGGAGCAGGAACATCAATGCCGGGACCAATAAAATTCTTTTTAATCAACTCTGTTGTATAACGACGAGTAATTGTTTCTAGTTCTGCAACAGAATAGTTTTTTGGATTGATACAAATTCCGCCTTTGGCGCCACCAAAAGGAACGTTAACAATAGCACATTTGTAAGTCATTAAAGCTGCAAGGGCCATCACTTCGTCTTCATTAACCATGTCGCTATAACGAATACCGCCCTTAGTTGGGCTCATGTGATGCGAGTGTTCTACACGCCATGCATCAATTACTTCAAAGCCATTTCCTCTACGAATTGGAAATTGAAAACGGTACACACTGTTACATGCTTTTATCTGAGCCAATAAACCTTCTGGATGCGAGGTAAATTGTGCGGCACTATCAAAGTTCTTACAAACATCTGTAAAAAAACTTGTTTCGTTTGCTGTATTAGCCATTTTTTGTGTTTTATAAATTTTGAATTTTCTTCTTGTACGGTGCAAAATTGCATTAAAATAACCCACTAATGCAAGTGCAAATTTGCTTAGTGTATCATAAACACCATAGCAAAAAAGGTAAAAGGTTAGGATTAGGACGTTTAAAATTAGTTTTTGCTAGAAGATTTTTTTTCTAACATTTTTAATCTTTTGTCTAGAGAGAAGAGGTAGATCAATAAACCAAGCAAAATTATTACGATTACAGCAACAACAACGTATATTTTTCCATCGCTACGTAAGGCATCCGCCATTTCTACAGTATTGTTCTGAGCGAACAAATTTAGGGTAGTTACTAACATTAATAAAGTAAAAATAATTTTCTTCATGGCATTAATTTGTTTGATGTTCTATAGAACGAATTCTAAAACGAATGGTATAAATCCAGTAGCCAATAAGTATCCATCCTAAACAAGCAGGATAGAAAACCATACGCATACGGCTATCTAAATCATAACTATTAAAACCCGGATTACCGCCATTTCCTGGATGCAAAGAAGATTGCAAACGTGGCAACACGAATAATAAAACTACCATCATTGGGAAAGCAAAAATATTATAAATGGCCGATATTTTAGCTCTTTTCTGCTCCTCGTCTATCGCATTGCGCAATACTAAATATGCAAAATATAATAAAATTGATATGGCAGCAAAGTTTTGTTTAGGATCGAAACTCCAGAATTGTCCCCATGTATATTTTGCCCAAACTGCGCCAGTTATTAATCCTAAAACCCCGAAAATAATACCTGCATTTATAGCTTCAACTGCTTTCAAGTCGTAAACATCATTGGTATACATTAAGGATTTAATGCTATAAAAAACAGAGATTGAAAATAGTACAATCATTGCAAACCACATGGGTACGTGGAAATACAAATTTCTGATGGTTTCATTTAAAATATCTAAATGCGGAACGCCTAATAATAACCCAGCGATTGTTGAATAAATCACTAATACAGCACCTAAAATTTTCCACCAAGATTTTTGCATTTTTTATTTTGATTTGGTTTTTAATCCCGCCAAAGGTAAGGAAATAACAATAAAGACACAGCCATTACCAATACATTTATCACTGCCAATAAGCCTATATCATCTAAACTTACACTTCTATCTAAGCCATCAATGGCATTTTTAGCTAATTTGATTAACACAATTAACACTGGAATAATAATTGGAAAACTTAAAATTGCCATCAACATCCCGCCGTTTCCTGCTTTCGAAGCGATTGCCGAAACCATGGTAAATATGGTTGCAAAACTTAAACTTCCTAAAACTGTTGCTACCAAATACATTCCCATATCAGCACCTGCTGGAAAAGAGAAAACCAAGGTATAAAATAGCAAAGCGATTAGTGTCAAGCCAATCATTAATAAACTATTGTACAAAGTTTTAGCTATAATTAATGCTACCGGACTTACCAAAGTATAAATGTATAAATGCCTGCCTTTGCTTTCTTGTAAAAAACTTTTAGCTACCGCATTTATAGAGGCAAAAAGCATAATAATCCAAAATAATGCATTCCATGTTAATTTTTCTGGAACACTTACAAAGGATAGAAAACAAACAAATACAGTTGAAACTACATACAACAAAATGCCATTGAGCGCATATTTAGAACGCCATTCTAATAACATTTCCTTATGGATGAGTTGTTTGACCTGATTTGCGATTTGCATAGCGACAAAGATAGTTTTATTGCTAAATTGTTGCAGTGTTAAATTGTTGTATTGTTGTAATATTGTGTTGTGGATCAAAAATATTGTAGTGTTGTAAAAAGTCCGGTTGGAGATATAACTATTCTAGCTGACGATGTTGCCGTAAATGTGATTACGTTTGGCGAAAGAGAAACCGAGGGGTTGGAAGAAAACGAAATCAGTAAAACTGCAGCAGAACAATTACGAGCTTATTTTGGTGGGAAATTACAAGAATTCACATTCCCAATTAGTCAAAAAGGAACTGAGTTTCAGCAAGAGGTTTGGCATAATCTATCTAAAATACCTTATGCAGAAACTATTTCATATGCTAAGTTTTCTGCACATCATCCTTTAGCGATTCGAGCAATCGCCTCTGCAAATGGTAAAAATAATATAGCGATTGTTGTTCCTTGTCACAGAGTAATTGGCAGTGATGGCAAATTAGTGGGTTATGCTAGCGGTTTGTGGCGCAAGAAATGGCTCTTACAACATGAACGGGAAGTTGCACAAATAGGTCAAACAGAGTTGAAGTTTTAAGAAAGTCAGGAAGCTCATAGTCGGGAAGTCCGAAAGTTTAGCACATTTATTTTTCAATTCTCCCAATCATCAATCGTCAATCTAAAATCGTAAATTTATTAGATGAATCCATATTTAGATATCGCATTACGAAGTTTAGCTGTGTATACTTTTATGCTAATAGCTATCCGATTAACTGGCAAAAAAGAGTTTTCTCAATTAAATACTATTGATGTGGTACTCATTTTATTAATCAGCAATGCGGTACAAAATGCGATGGTGGGAAATAATACCAGTTTGCTTGGTGGATTAGCTGCAGCTGCTGTGCTTTTTATTTTAAATTATGGACTAAAGAAATTGATGTTCAAAAGTAAAGGTGTACGCGAGTTTATTTCTCAACATCCTGAAATTTTAATCCACGATGGTAAACTAGATTTTAATAAACTTAGCCATTTGGGAATTAGCGATGATGAGTTAAAAGAAGCCATGCGAGAACATGGAGTTGAACATTACAAAGATGTGAAACTTGCCATTTTTGAAGTAGATGGCAACATCAGCATTATTACTGGCGATAAAGCATTAAAACAAACACATTATAAACGCAAAAAAGCGCACAAAACGTTAACTGTTGGTGGTTAACCTTTCTCTTTTTACACTGGTTAGCAATAATAAAACCGCAACTAATAAAACAATCCATCCCCATTGGTAATGAATAGTTTTTGCTAAAACCTTATCAAAAAACTTAGAACCAAAATAATTGTTCGATTTAAAATAAACCGCAGTAGCCATTAATAAACTCCAAATAAACAGCACAATAGTTAGTAATCTAAATGCTTTTAATTGTCTTACAAACAAACATAATGAGGTTAAGGCAAGAATGGCAAAAGTAATTAGAAACAAACGCTGATCAGTTTGATATAGATTCCAGTTTCCTTTTAATGGCACTTTTATGATTGGAGAAATCCCTGCAGCAATTACTGCTAAAATTAAGCCTAAATAAGCATTGAATTTTTTTACAATTAACATCTTTTGAGTTATTAGTTATGAGTAGTACGTTCTAAGTTAGCATCTAAAACTGAAAACCGGCAACTGAAAACTGAATTATTTCCTAGTATCAATACCCATTTTATCCGCAAAGTGCGCACAATAATCACGTAAATCTTCTACAATATTTTCTTCGCCAGTTGCTTTTAAAAAACTATCACCCATAGTTTGCAAAGTTTCATAAAAAAAGCGTTTCATTTCATCAACAGGCATATCTTTTGTCCATAAATCAATGCGCATTGAGTTTTTATAATTATGATCCCAAAAAGATAACATCATAGATTTTACAGGTACTTGGTCTTTATTCGCTCCATCTGTACTTTGATATAAAATTTGATCTGGCAAATTATTATCATCTAATTCTACTGTTATTTTTATCTCTGCTTTCTTCATGTTAATTTTTTTTACGGTTGCAAATATGCTGATTTTACAAAGCATATTTAAACGCACAACGTTTTACTTTTGTAATATTAAAATAAGGATGGCGGTTAGTACGATGAACACTAATTCTATGATCCAAATTCGTTTTAAATCTTTTAGAGTAAATCTAAAAATCAAATCACTCACAAAACTTACTACCACTAAACAACCCAAAAGGAATTTATAAAAAGCTGTCATGTCAAAATGTTGACCAGCAGTTTTTGCTTGAAAAATACTAATAACTAACAACGCAAAACTTAGCGCAGTTACGATATTTAAAGGCGTTAATCGTAGTTTCATTATGATTTCTTCTTATCAAAACGTTTTTTATTCTTAAATACTTTTGTTTTGTGCGCTTTATTTCTAGCTTTTTCTCTTTCGCGATCTTCGATCTGTTTAGCGTTTTTCTTTTCGTGGAAAGCCCCTTTAAAATCTGGATCTTCCTTACGTTTTTGTAAATCTATTTCTTTTGCGATTTGTTGTTTTTCGTCATAAGGTGTTTCTTCTACAAAAACTCCTTCAGGAATTGGCTCAACTGGAATAAACTGACGTGTTAGCTTTTCAATTTTACGGATGTAATATTTCTCCGCTTCTGTGCAAAAAGTAATTGCATCGCCTGTAGCAAAAGCTCTTCCTGTACGTCCAATTCTATGCACATAATCTTCAATAATAATCGGCACATCAAAGTTTATCACATGACTTACATCCGTTACATCAATTCCTCTCGATGCCACATCTGTAGCTACTAAAACCCTAATATTTCCTTCCTTAAAGCTATTTATAGAATTGATACGTGTATTTTGTCCTTTATTTGCATGAATAACCCTAACTGATTCTTCGCCAAATTTACGAACCACATAGCTGAAAATATTATCAGCCACTGCTTTCGTTTTACAAAAAATAATTAATCTATTAAAAACTTCAACATCTTTCAGCAAATGCTGTAATAAGTTGATTTTTGTTTTAAAGTTTGGAACCTCATATAAAACCTGTGTAACCGTACTTGCAGGTGTTGCCTGTTCAGATGCTTCAATTATGGTTGGATGTTTCAAGAAATCTCCTGCAATTTTCTGTACCAAATCACTCATAGTAGCTGAAAAAAGCAAGTTCTGACGCTTACGAGGTACCACTTCTAAAATTCTGTGAATGGAACCAATAAATCCCATATCCATCATTTTATCAGCTTCATCTAACACTAAAAACTGTAAATATTTGGTATTAATATCTCCCGAAAGGTAAATATCTAAAAAGCGACCTGGTGTGGCAATGATAATATCTACACCTGCTTTTAATTGTTCTTTTTGTGCTTTTGGACCAATTCCACCAAAAATCACCACTGATCTTAAATCTGTATATGTAGAAAAACGCTTCACTTCTTCCGCAATTTGCATGGCCAGTTCGCGAGTTGGCGCTAAAATTAAAGCTCTTGCGGCATCGCCCTGCGCATACTTTAATTTCATTAACATTGGCAAAACGTAGGCTGCAGTTTTCCCAGTTCCCGTTTCGGCAATGCCACAAATATCCTGACCAGATAAAACTGGCGCAATTGCTTTTTCCTGTATCGGAGTGGCAACAGTGTAACCCGCATCGGCAACTGCGTTTAATATTTGCCTATTTAAATTAAATTCTTCGAACGATTTTGCCATAGCGCACAAAGATACGAATAAGTCTTGAGTCATCAGTCTTGAGTTCGAAGTCTATAATAGACCCACGACTTCGGACTTTTGACTTTGGACTAAATCACCTAACTTTACCAGCATGAATACGTATCTGATAAAAGGCGCAACTTTAGTTAACGAAGGACAGCAATTTATAGCTGATGTTTTAATAAAAAATGGATTAATCGAGAAAATTGGTCAATCGTTATCAGCTCCAGAAGCACAAGAAATTAACGCTGATGGACTTTACCTTTTACCAGGAATGATAGACGACCAAGTTCATTTTCGTGAGCCAGGTTTAACGCATAAAGCAGATATTTTTACGGAAAGTATGGCAGCCGTTGCAGGTGGTATTACTTCTTTTATGGAAATGCCAAACACCGTTCCAAATACGTTAACGCAAGAATTATTAGCCGACAAATATGATATCGCCGCACAAACATCATTAGCTAATTACTCATTTTACATGGGTGCCAGCAATGATAACATAGAAGAAGTTTTAAAAACAGATGCTAAAAATGTGTGTGGAATTAAAGTTTTCATGGGTTCATCAACTGGAAATATGTTGGTAGATAATGAGCAGACTCTAGAAAACATTTTCAGTAAAGCACCCATATTAGTTGCCACACATTGTGAAGATGAAGCAACAATTCGTGAAAACTTAGCCATTTTTAAAGCGAAATATGGTGAAGATTTAACCATAGAAATGCATCCTTTAATTCGCAGTGCGGAAGCGTGTTATAAATCTTCGTCGTTAGCAGTAGAATTAGCGAAACGTTATCAAACTCGATTACATATTTTACATATTTCTACGGCAAAAGAAATTGCTCTATTTGATAATTCAATCCCATTAAAGGATAAAAAAATTACTGCAGAAGCCTGTGTACATCATCTTTGGTTTAATGATCAAGATTATGCTATAAAAGGAAATTTCATCAAATGGAACCCTGCTGTAAAAACTGCAGCCGATCAAGCTGGAATTTTGCAAGGTGTTTTAAATGACAACATTGATGTAATTGCAACGGATCATGCACCACATACTTTAGCAGAAAAACAACAACCTTATTCGCAAGCGCCATCTGGAGGACCATTAGTGCAACATGCCCTGCCTGCCCTACTTGAAATGCATTTGCAAGGTAAAATCTCCTTAGAAAAAATCGTTGAAAAAACTGCTCATAATTTGGCTATTTGCTTTGATATCGAAAAACGTGGCTTTATTCGTGAGGGTTATTGGGCAGATTTAGTTTTAGTAAACTTAAACGATCCATTTAAAGTTACACCATTAAACATTTTTTATAAATGTGGTTGGTCGCCATTTGATGGAGAAACTTTTCAAGCGAGCATTACACATACATTTGTGTCTGGCAATTTGGCGTATCAAAATGGCAAGTTTGTAACCAGTGAAATTGGTAAAAGATTGAGTTTTACTCGCTAGTTTATGCAAACTAATATCCCACGTAAACTTTTAATAAAATCTGCCATAATCTTCGGCATTGCCCTATTTATATTTCTTTTTGGATTATTTCCTCAATTAGTCCTTACCGTTTATTCAAAAGGGGTATACCCTATTATTTCTTCCATTTTAAGATGGATTTCTTCTATTTTTCCTTTTGCACTAGGTGATATTCTATACGGACTATTGATTATTTTCGCTCTAATACAACTCTTTTTATTCTTTAAAAGAAGAAAATCACTTATTAAAACCCATCGATTAATTATTCCATTAAAACTGTTTAACCTAGTTTTAATTTTATACATCAGTTTCA
This sequence comes from Pedobacter planticolens, assembly GCF_014172375.1. Taxonomy (GTDB): domain Bacteria; phylum Bacteroidota; class Bacteroidia; order Sphingobacteriales; family Sphingobacteriaceae; genus Pedobacter; species Pedobacter planticolens. The sequence goes on along the minus strand of NZ_WNXD01000001.1, from coordinate 445,956 downwards.
AACTACTTTGGGGTTTAAACTATTCTCGACCAAGCATTACTCAACAATTAAATATTAGTGATGAGAAATACAGTGTAAAAGAATTAGTGCTTTTAGGCAATTACTTTATCGATAAATTAAACACACTTCAACCTCAATTATCTCCTAAACTCAGTTATGATATTAATCAGCTTCGTGAAAAAGCAGTTGTAGAATATCATAGTATGGAAAAGAAAAATCCATTTTTCAAGTATAATGCGCCGTCTGTAAAACCAGTTTTAAACGATTGGATGGTTAGTAAAATAGGAATTGAAGGTTATTACAATCCATTAAGCGGCGAAGCGAATGTAAATATGAAACTACCAGCTTGGGTATTGCCTTTTGTGGTTTGTCACGAAATTTCGCACCAAATGGGTGTTGCCCGAGAAGATGAAGCAAATTTAGTGGCTTATTTAGTGGGTATAAATAGTAGTGATATCAACTTCCAATATTCTGTAAATTATAATATGTTGCGTTATATTTTATTCGAAATTAGGATAAAATCACCTGAAGATTATCTTAGAATGCGAGATAAGATAGCTCCAGAAGTTTTAGCAAATTTTAAAGCAGAAAATGAATTTTGGGCTAAATACAACGGACAAATGTCGAATTATATGGGTGTAGCTTTCGATAAATTTTTAAAACTTAACAATCAAAAAAGAGGAATTAAAAGCTATCAGAATATTGTGATTTGGCTATGGAATATACATAAAGGTCAGTTAGCTGTTGTCAATTAACAGCTGTCAGTTTTGGATATCGTTATTCAACTGAAAGCTACAAACCGAGAACTGATTAGCCGTGTATCGCTTCTTTATTTCCAAAACTCATAATTAATTCTCCTTCAAAAGCCAACCATTCTTTCCATCGTTTCTCTACATCAACATCTACGGTGTATTTACGTGCAAAGTTTAAAAATGTGGTATAATGTCCAGCTTCCGAAACCATTAAATCATGATAAAACTGAGCTAATTCTTTATCTTGAATGTTTAAGGATAATACTCTAAAACGTTCACAACTTCTCGCTTCAATCATTGCGGCAAACAATAATCTTTCTATAAAACTGTTGTTTCTAGAACCATCTCTCTTGCAAAATTTCATTAACTGACCAACATAATCATCTTTTCTACCACGACCTAGTGTATATCCTCTTTTTTTAATGATATCTACCACTTGCTGAAAATGCTGCATTTCTTCTAATGCGATAATCGTTAATTCTGAAACCAAATCTATGTGTTCACAATTATCAGCAATCAAATTTATAGAGTTAGTAGCTGCTTTTTGCTCGCACCAGGCATGGTCAGTTAAAATTTCCTCTAAATTAGATTCTGCAATATTCGCCCAACGTGGGTCAGTCAATAATTTAAGTCCTAGCATGTTTCAAAATTACAAAATTAGTCGGGAAGTCAGAAGATTTGCACCACCTAAGAAACCTGAGAACACCCTAGGCAAATTAATCTTAGCTTAACTAAGATGCCTTACGTGGTAAAATAATAAACCTTTCTTACAACATTCAAACAATTGTAAACAATAAACTATGTAAATTTGCGCTGTTATGGCAAAAATATCCATCAACCTAGCAACAGGTTCATTTCAAAAAGAAGAAATTATAGTTGGTATAGATTTAGGAACCACGAATAGTTTGGTTGCTTTTATCAATCCAGAGAAAAACCCTCAGGTAATTAATGATACTGGCAAAGGGCTTTTAGTGCCTTCTATTGTGCATTTCAATGAACATGGCGATGCTGAAGTTGGTAACGAAGCCAAAGCTTTTTTAACTTCAGACCCTGCTAATACTATCTTTTCTGTAAAACGATTATTAGGTCGCTCGTACAAAGATGTAGCCAACCACAAGGATATTTTTAGCTATAAAATTATTGATGATGATACAGATGCTTTAGTGAAAATTAAAGCTGGAAACAGGTTTTATACCCCAATAGAGCTTTCTGCAGAGATATTAAAAGAGCTAAAAGCAAGAGCAGAGCACGCCTTAAAAACTCCAGTAAATAGAGCTGTAATTACTGTTCCAGCCTATTTTAACGATAGTCAGCGACAAGCCACTCGCGATGCTGGTAAACTAGCTGGATTAGATGTGTTGCGCATTGTAAACGAACCAACCGCAGCAAGTTTAGCATACGGTTTAGGTTTAGATCCTACGCAACAAAAAACAATTGCAGTATACGATTTAGGTGGTGGAACTTTCGATGTTTCTATCCTCCAAATACAAAATGGAATATTTGAAGTTTTAGCAACTAACGGTAATACTTTTTTAGGTGGAGATGATTTTGACAGAGCCATTTTAAACTATTGGATAGAGAAAAACAACTTAGATTTTGCTACCGTTGCTCAAGATAATATCCTAATGCAAACCTTGCGTTTACAGGCTGAGGCTGCTAAAAAAACATTATCAACCCAAAATTTATACAATGAACAACTAGGAGAAATTTGGTGCACATTAGACAAACAAACTTTCGAAAAACTAATTGCAGATAAAGTTGCTGAAACTTTGACCTGTTGTAAACAAGCATTAGCTGATGCAAGTTTAACCATCGCCGAAATTGACGAAGTAGTTTTAGTTGGTGGTTCAACCCGCACACCTTATGTAAAACAAGCGGTAAGCGATTTCTTTAATCGCCAACCACACGATCAAATTAATCCAGATGAGGTTGTTGCTTTAGGTGCAGCCATCCAAGCTGATATTTTAGCAGGCAATCGCTCTGATATTTTATTATTAGATGTTACTCCACTTTCCTTAGGTATCGAAACTATGGGTGGATTGATGGATGTAATTATTGCTCGCAACAGCAAAGTACCCACAAAAGCTGGTCGCCAATACACCACGTCAATTGATGGACAAGTGAATATGAAAATCTCAGTTTATCAAGGTGAACGAGATTTAGTGAAAGAAAACCGTAAACTGGCAGAGTTCGATTTAAAAGGAATTCCAGCTATGCCTGCAGGTTTACCAAAGGTTGATATTAACTTCTTATTGAATGCTGATGGAATTTTAACCGTTCAGGCTATAGAATTACGCTCTGGCGTGAAACAAGAAATCGATATTATTCCGAGTTACGGTTTAAGTGATGATACGGTAGAAAAAATGTTAATCGACAGCATTGAAAATGCTAAAAGCGATGTTGAACAACGCATGCTTATTGAAGCTAAAAGCGAAGGCGAGCAATTGGTGTATACCGCAGAGCGATTTATTAAAAAGAACGGCAATATCTTAAACGAACAAGAACTTACACTAACTATTGTGCTTATTGCCGAACTTAAAGACGCTTTAGATAGCGGTGAAAAAGATCGTATTTTAAAGAAAGCTGATGAACTGAATGAGTTTACTCGCCCTTTTGCAGAGCGATTAATGGATATGGCAGTTGGTCAAGCTATGAAAGGCAAAAGAGTTGATGAACAATAATTAACCACAGATAAAGAGGATGAACACAGATAAAAGTTGAATAGCTGTGTTTATCTGGTAAATCTGTAGCTAAAATTCTATTTATCGTTAAATATCATTTGCCAGAAGCTATAAACATAACAACCTACACAAATTGCAAATACACTTTCCAGTATGGCGAAAACCAATAACACACTCGTTAAAATTAATGCAGCAATATCAAACTGCAATATATAAACTGCGCTAATAAGCAAGCAAAACACAAAACCCAACGTTGCAGCAAATTTCTTTGGAGCTAAGTCAGTCATTTTTGTAGGTAAAGAGAATACCTTAAAAACTTGTAGCGCAATAGCTTTTAACACACTCCATTTTCCGCTAGTAAAAGCTCGAATTGCAAAATCTACCATTAAAAAAATCATTGCATAGTAATTACCAAAAGCAATACATACAACTGCTATAATTGCAACTATGAACGCAACTATTCTAATTACACTTTCATTAACTCTTTCAGCAGAAATAGGGCAAGAAACTTCCATTTATTCAATTTAAATTGCAAAAATATGGAAACTAAGTTATTAAAGCATCATTAAAACATGAAACTAATAAATTCTAACTCGATACTAAGTATTGGATCAACAATTATATTAACTGCTTCTATATTAATCTATTGGTTTCTTTTCATTCCATTAACCCCTATACAAGTATTATACTTAAAATGTACAAATTGTACAATAGGTAAAGAACAAGCTATAACAGACTTTAAAAAAGGAACTTATCAAATAGTTACTTGGGGGCTTCCAGATACTCGTTATGACACTATAGTCTATCCTTCTGACATATTGGAAAGCGACTATAAGATTAAAACTATTCGCGGCAACAACTGTGTCAGTTATTATGCAATTGATTGTTATACTATCAAAATGTATCAATTACTATCTGTAAAATATGGTAATGATTTTGTAGGAGCATCTCATAGAAAAGCTTATCAACTTAACAATGTTCTCAAACATTAAAAATTCAAATGAGCCGATATTTCTTAATTTCTTAGCGCACTTAATTAATCAACAAATACATTATTCTTATATCAAATTCATCACTATATTTAATGATTAGGATTTTTCGCTTTTAAAATGTTAAGGAATTAAATTTAGAATTAAATACAAATGATTAACTGCATAAGAACAAACTCCGAAAACAAAGACTTCCAAAAATTGGTAGCCGAACTTGATGCTGACTTAAAAATTAGAGATGGAGAAGATCACTCATTTTATGCTCAGTTTAATAAAATTGATGCTATTAAACATGTAATTGTAGCTTATAAAAATGAAACAGCCGTAGGTTGTGGAGCGATTAAAGCCTATACACAAGATACAATGGAAGTGAAACGAATGTTTGTATCTCCTACCAAACGTGGACTAGGAATAGCGTCAACAATTTTAAATGAATTAGAAATTTGGGCAAAAGAACTTCACAATAAAAGATGTGTGCTCGAAACAGGTAACAAGCAACCCGAAGCCATTGCACTTTATCTAAAGAGTGGATATCAAATTATACCGAATTACGGTCAATATGAAGGTGTAGAAAATAGCGTGTGTTTTGAAAAAGTATTAGCTTAAATTTTTTGTATGTATCCACCTAAATACCTTCCTATACTTGTTTTTTGCTTATTAATTTCTTGTAAAAACACAAATAAAACAACAAAAAGCTCAATGATTTCTAAATCAAAAAATGAATTCATTTCAAATTTAAAAACAAACTGCAGTTGTGAGGTAGACAGTATCAAAAATGAAAATACAACAACATGTGATACCACTATATTAGAAAATAAAAGTAAATTATATTATCAGTTTAATTGTGATTCAATATGGTTAACTCTTGAAAATAAATTAGGAGAAAAAAAGATTATTTATTCAGAAAAAGAGAACTTTGATAACTTTTTTCAGATTCAATGGAGGCTTAAATATGTCTTAAAGAAAGAATATCGAAAATATTTACTATTCAGAAGCAGCTGCCCAGCAAATGGACCATGTAACTTTGTATTAATTGATAAATCGACAGGCAAAGTAAAAAAAGAATTTGGAGAACTTATTTATGACCATGACAAAAAACTATTTTATGATTTTGTTTTATATTTTTCAAAAACGCATAACGAAATAATTGTGAATTTTATTGACAGTGATAGACAAATTAAAACTGACATTAATAAACAAGATTTTAATTCATCAGTTCCAGAATATCAGTTTAATAAAATATATTATTATAATGACACCATTACTTTAATATATAACGACAATAAAAAGATAATTATCGATACTAAGAAATATATCCATTAGCATTTCGTAATCAATTCTTTTCTCTATCTTCATTTTATGAAAAGATTAACGATTTTACTATTGTTAATCATCCCTTTTCTATTTTGCACTTCTTGGGGCTTTTTTGCCCACCGAAGAATTAATCAACTAGCAGTATTTACATTGCCTGTAGAAATGATTAGTTTTTACAAATCTGGTTATAAATATATTACCGAACATGCTGTAGATCCAGATAAACGTAGATATATTGATACACTAGAAGCTCCTCGACATTATTTAGATGTAGAAAACTACGAGGAAAATATAGATAGTATTCCTGAGAAATTTAAAGATGCCTTAGCCAAATATGGCCAAAAGAAGCTGAATGAAAATGGAATTGTTCCATGGCAAATTCAACGAATGTATTACAGTTTAATTAAAGCTTTTAAAACTCATGATTCACTAAAAATCTTAAAATATTCTGCGGAATTAGGTCATTATATTGGCGATGCTCATGTTCCTTTACACACTACAAGTAACCACAATGGGCAATTAACCAATCAGCATGGTATTCATGCTTTTTGGGAAAGTAGAGTGCCAGAATTATTTGCTGGTGGATACAATTTTGTAGTAGGCAAAGCTTATTACATTGATGACCCCTTAAAAGCTGCATGGGGAATTGTGAAACATTCACATAGTTTATTAGATAGCGTTTTGCTTCTTGAAGCAGAACTCAATAAAACATTTCCATCTGATCAAAAATATAGTTTCTCAGAGCGAAGCAATGCAGTAACCAAACAATATTCATCAGCCTATTCAAAAGCTTATCAAGATAAAATGAATGGCATGGTAGAAAAACAAATGCGCTCTGCTATATTGATGATTGGTTCTTTTTGGTTTTCTGCATGGGTAGATGCAGGTCAGCCCGAACTTAAAAATCTAATTAAAATAGAAATAAGTACTGAAGAAAGAAAAGCCATAGAACTAGAAGACAAGAAATATAAAGAAGGTAAAATTATTGGTAGAGAAAATTAATCTTCCTTCGGTGCAACTACCTCAACTTCCTTCGATTTAAATCTACTCATAATTGCTGCATAAACCGCTGGCACAAAAGTAACCACAGCAATTAATACAATCACAATATCAAAGTTATCTTTAAACCATTGAATTTGACCTAATAAATAACCTGCAAATAGTAAACTAAAAATCCATGAAACGCCACCAATAATGTTAAACGTAGTGTATCTACCGAAAGGCATTTTAGCAATTCCAGCCACAAAAGGAGCTATCGTTCTGAAAATTGGTAAAAAACGACTGAAAATAATTGCTTTTCCACCATGTTTTTCAAAAAACTCGTGCGATTGATGGTAGTATTTTAGTTTGAGAATTTTATTTTTTTCTTTAAAAACACCTGCCCCCAATACACTTCCTAACTTATAATTTAAGGTATTCCCTAGAATTGCTGCAGCAGTAAGAATGAAAAACATCAACCAAATATTTAAATCGGTTTTATCTCCTGCAATTAATGCCCCTGTTGCAAAAAGCAATGAATCGCCAGGTAAAAATGGAGTGATTACAAATCCAGTTTCTGCAAAAATGATTAAGAATAAAATGAGGTAAGTTAAGGTATGATATTCATTTACAATGTCAGCAAGGTGCTTATCAATATGAAGAATAAAGTCTATGAGTTGTTGTAGTAATTCCAATTTTTATATTTTTTTCAAAAATAGGCATATGATTTTGATAACCACGCTTACTTTCAATAATTTGATGTTAATTGTAGGTAATTTTATTTATGGTAAGATTTGCATTTGACGTTCCACTAAACCAAATGGTATATATTTTGCCAGCTTCAAACTCCGCTCCTGAAAAAACTTTAACTCCGCCAGCACCCAAAACAGAAACTCTCAAATCAATACCTGGATCTATAGAAAAATAGGTTGAAGCTTCTTTAAACGGCAATGAATTAATTAATAAAACGTTTCCTGTTAAGTTCACATTTATGGTATTGGTAAAATATGGGCTTAAGTTTACAAAACGTACACTTGCTTTTCCAGCTGCTGTAGCACCTAAATTGTCTTCAAAAGTTAAAACTTCTCCTTGGTTAGATTTGTCCTCTACATAAAATGACGTATAAGATAACGTAGGGACAAAAACAACTTGCGCAGACACATCTTCACTTGCATTTGAGAAAGATGCATTTTTAGTACCTGAAGAAATTTTAATGTAATCGCTGCCCTCACCAAAAGCTAAAGACTGAGCATTAACTTTAACATCATCTAAATAAAAATCAACAGATGAAGAAGTATGTGAAGCATTAACTAGTTTAATTTTTGCTTCTCCCTTTACAACTTCATTGGTAATTACCATGTCCTTTTTACAAGAAACAAGACAGCAAAATGTAGCAAGACACGTTAAACTTAAATAGAGATGAAGTCTTTTAACGAATGGTAGCGTTATTTTCATAAATTTTTAGTCTAACAGGTACTAAACAACAATGGCTTGGTCAAAAACCAAGCCATTGTTGTTATGGGTTACGTGTTACGTGTTAAAGGTTGCAGGTTTACGTTCTCAAACAGGCAACTCTCTTAATAACTATTATTTAGCATTACCGGCATCACCAACATTAAAACATCTTCGTTTTCATCGTTAGTTTGTGGTATTAATAAACCAGCTCTATTTGGTGTAGATAATTCTAAAGTAACTTCTTCGCCGCTTAAATTACTTAGCATTTCGATTAAGAAACGGGCATTAAAACCAATTTCTAAATCTTCGCCTTCATATTGACAGCTTAAACGTTCGTGAGCTTCATTTGCAAAATCTAAATCTTCTGAAGAAATATTTAATTCGCTTCCGTTAATTTTTAATCGCACTTGATGTGTAGTTTTATTAGCAAAAATTACTACCCTACGTAAAGTATTTAAAAATAATGCTCTGTCAATTACCAGTTTATTCGGATTATTAGCAGGAATTACTGCTTCATAATCTGGATAACGTTCATCAATTAAACGACAAACTAGATTGATATTTTCAAATTTGAAAAAAGCACTTGTTGCGTTATAATCTACCGAAACATTCACATCTGTACTTGGTAAAGCAGCTTTTAATAAAGTCAATGCCTTTTTAGGCAAAATAAACGATGATGCCTTATCAGCTTTGCTATCCATTCTGCGGTAACGTACTAATTTATGTGCATCTGTTGCTACAAAAGTAATGTGTTGAGGAGAAAGTTGACAATACACACCTGTCATTGCTGGGCGCAACTCATCGTTACTTACTGCAAAAATGGTTTTGGTAATTGCTTCTGTTAAAACTGAAGCAGGTAAATTTACCGATGAAGCATTTTCCACTACTGGAATTTTAGGGAAATCATCTCCGTTTTCGCCACTCAATTTATATTTTCCATCGCCTGCGCTAATCTCGATAGAGAATGTAGCATCATCAATATTGAAAGAAATTGGTTGATCTGGTAATGTTTTTAAGGTATCTAATAATATTCTAGATGGAACGGCAACTTTACCTTCTTCTTTAGATTCTACAGCTAACGATGTGGTCATGCTCGTTTGTAAATCTGTAGCAGAAATAGTTAGATTTCCATCCTTAATTTCGAATAAGAAATTTTCTAATATTGGCAAAACAGTACTGCTGCTAGATGCGCCGTTAACTGTTTGTAAATGTTTTAATAATGTTGATGTTGATACTATAAATCTCATAGTTGATTTTATCTGTTCTCAAAAATATAAAAATTACTTTGCATACTTATGTTTACGGTAATAATGTTGAAAAATTGCGAAACATATTAACAATAACAAGGGCGCAACTGCATTAATTAATTGCCACTTTGTTTTTTCGGTACGTAAACGAGCTTTATCCAACAATCTCACCTTAATTTCTTTATTACGCAGGGCGATTAAATTATCGTCGTCGGTAAAATAATCTGCAATATTTAACAGCAATGCTTTATTTCCGTAATTCTGTTGCGAATATCTATCAAATCCTAGCGGGAAAGGTGTGTTTTCTGATTTACTTACCTGGTTACTAAAAATATCTCCATCGCCAATTACAATCATTTTTGTGGGCTTACTACTTGCAGGCACATCATATTTTTCTGTAATTCCTTCTGGCACTGGCCGATTTAGAAATACGGATTTAAAACTACCTTCTAGTAAAACTCCAGCTGCTTTTGGCGTACTGGTGTATTCTTCTTGCGTTGGTTGTTGTGCTAATAATTGCAATGAAAGCAGTTTAGGTGCATCGTAAATTTTATTGTAAGGTGATGTTTGAAGAATGATTTTCTTGTTCACATTTAAAACCCCAATGGTATCTACTGTACTTGCAAATTCAGTCCGAATACCATCAATATTTTTAACCACATTACTCGTTGTATCAGGCATTAAAATTGGAAAATATAGCCATGGCGCTGTATCTATTTGAGCTTGTTGTCCGGCAGCACCAGTTGCATACGGAATTTGCGCACAATTAATATCTGTAATCAGATTATAGTTAATTCTGGCACCGTATTCAAAAAGCATATCATCTAAATTCAATTGCCTATTAACCGCCATAATCTGCGGTTGCTTTTGCAAACTATCTAGTTCTGCATTTACTTGGTCAATTGCCCAAACCACTCGTCCGCCTTGCATTACAAAATAGTTAATTTTATACTTTTCGACTTCTGTTAATGCCTGCTGTGGCTTAGCAACAATTAATACTTTTAAATTATCTAACCCTTCTTTGGTAATAAGTTTTAAATCTACTCTACCCACATAATATTGCTGAGATAAAGAGGTAATTGCATCATACAAATACAAATTTGATGGTTCGCCATGTCCTTCCGTAAAACCAATACGCGGATTACTTTTTGTGATTAATCTTTTAATGGCTGATGTAAACGTGTATTCGAGATTTTGAATAGAACTGGTGATATTTTCTTCGTAATCTGTAGCTGCCCCACCTGTTTTTTGCAATAAATTAACAGGCATTTGCTCTCCATCGCTCTCTATAAGCGCCATCGGAAAGATTATTTTCTGCGTAATTCCTGCATCATTTTTAATGTTAACCGCTAAAGGTTTTATGCCAATTTGAATGTACTTATTTATGGTAGTGTCTTGTTCATTTGCAGGTACATTAGCCAAAGGATCTTCAAAAACAATTTTTACATTGGCATTTGAATAAGCTTTGTAATCGTTCAATAAATCTTTCGTCGCATTGCGTAATCTTTTAAAAGCAGCAGGTATTTCGCCATCTAAAAAAACCGTAATAGTGATGTCTTTGGTCGTTTTTTGTAAATTTTCTTTCGTTTTTTGCGTTAAGGTATAGCGTTTCTCCTTGGTAAAATCGAAACGTGTATAAAAGTATTGAGCGAGTACGTTCATCAGAATTATAAATGCAATAAACAAAAGTATTTTTACGTACTTATTTTTCTTAGTTCGTTGGTCTTTGTTCCTTATTCCTTGTTCATTATTCCCTGCCCCTACCATTTCCTACCTCCAATCACAAACTTGGTTAAGCCTAAAAACACAAGCACAAAGCTGATGAAATAGATTAAATCCCGTGTATCCAAAACTCCTCTACTAATGGATTGATAATGTTCGTTAATTCCTAAATTGATGAGTACTGTTTCTAAATAATTTAGCTCGAACAATTTGCTAAGTGAATCAAATCCATTAAAAGCGAAAAAACATAAGAAAACAGCAATGGCAAATGCAATAACTTGATTTTTTGTAATAGATGAAGTAAAAATCCCTATGGCTGTAAAAGCATTCCCCAATAAAAACAACCCCAGATAAGAGCCAATTACAGCTCCAGAATCTACATTCCCTTTGGGTAAACCTAATTGATAAATACTATAATAATAAACTAATGTAGGTATTAAAGCAAAAAGTAATAAAACAATACAGGCTAAATATTTTGCCAAGATAATTTGTAAATCGCTTAAAGGTCGAGTAGCTAAAAGTACGTAGGTTCCCTCCCTCCGTTCTTCGGCAAAAGAGCGCATGGTAATAGCAGGAATTAAAAACATGAATAAAAAAGGGACTAAACTAAAAAACCCATTTAGTTCGGCATAACCATAATCTAATAGTGATGTATCTGGAAAATACCATAAAAGTAAGGCACATGCCAACAAAAAAATACCAATGGTGATATAGGCCATTAGTGAATTTAAAAAACTGAATAATTCTCGTTTAAAAACTGCGTACATGCAATGTGATTAATGAAGCCGAAGTTATACAATATCTCCTAAAACAAAAAAGTCCTAACAAAATTGTCAGGACTTTTAAAAAATTATAAAATTGATTATTTCTTTTTACCAATATAGATTTGGAAACCAAGATTTAAACCTAAGTCTGATGAGCCCATTCCACCATCGGTAGAATTGCTATAACCATAACCTAAACCTGTTTCTAAACCGATATTTTTAGTAATAAAATAAGCATAACCAAGAGTTGCACCTAAATTATATGCAGTACTGCTAGCGCCACTATATGAAACGCCGCCTAAACCTGCATTACCTTCAGCAAAAAATTTAGATTTTTCAGTACCACCAAAATAACCACGTACAAATGGGCCAATACCCCAAGATGTAGCTGTAGTACCTGATGCACTAGCAACATTTAGCCCTAATTTAGCACCAATTGCAAGATTATCTTTCACAAAATAACCAGCTTGTGGAGATAATGATAAACTAAATACCTCTGATGTAGTATTGTAATTGATATTTGCAGCTTGAGCACCAACCATCCAAGTACCTTTTTCTGTTTGTGCTGATGCTGCAAAGCCTAAACCTGCAACAAGGGCTAATGATAGTAATAATTTCTTCATACGTTTTTTTATGTAATTTATGTTTGTATTAATTGTCAATTAAGACGCAATAACTAAGCCAGTAGTTACAAATTAGTATCAGATTTTTGACAACTTATAAGAGTAATCTTTTAATGATATGGTTTTCAGTTGGTTAATTTCCTGAAGACTTCTTCTAAAGAATTTGTTTTATTTTGTGCTTTAAGTTCTTCTATGGTAGCATTTGCCACAATTTTCCCCTTATTGATGATAATTACCTCATCACAAATGGTCTCAACTTCTTGCATAATATGTGTAGAAGGGATAACCGTTTTATCTTGACCCAATTTTTTAATTAATGTTCTAATATCTATCAATTGATTTGGATCTAAACCACAAGTTGGTTCATCTAATATTAAAACCTCAAGATGATGAATAATTACCTGCGCCAAACTCACATGTTGCTTATTTCCTTTAGAAAGCACACTGATTTTTTTAGGCTGTTCTGACGCTAACCCAACTTGCTAAAATCTGCAATTAAAATTAAGGATAGTACTAATGTTTTCTTGTTTGTTTATCTAATTGTAAAACTATAAAATTAGTAGCAATAAAAAAGCCTCAGTAAAAAATATCTACTGAGGCTTTTTAAAGTTAATATCTAACTATTTCTTATAAGCCAAATGCATAAGCAGCACGTAAACCTACAAATGATGTAGAACCATTGTTAGACCAAGTTTCGTAGCGTAAACCAAAGTCTAAGCTAGATTTATCTGATACTGAAAACGAAGCACCTAAAGCTGGAGCGAATGCTAATAAAGTAGATCCACCAGTTTCAGTACTAATTGAAGCTCCAACTTCACCAGCAGCATAAAAATTACCCCCGAAGTAATATTTAGCGCCTGCTTTTAAAGGAACATAACCGAAACTTGTTGGATAACCTGCAGCTTTAGCAGCATCCTTTACATCGCCAGTAAGCATATCTGAAATATAACCTGCAGAAATAGTTAAGTTTAATGATTTAGCAACTGGTTGTTCGAATTGTAAAGATCCACCAGCTAATAATTCATTTTTTGAATTTTTTTCAGTTGGAATACCAAATTCTGCACCAATACTTAATTTTCTAACAGCACCTTCTGTTTGTGCTGATGCTGCAAAGCCTAAACCTGCAACAAGGGCTAATGATAATACTAATTTTTTCATTGTGTTTTTTTGTGTTTTATGTTTGTATTAATTGTCCATTAAGACACAATAACTAAGCCAGCAGTTACAAATTAGTGTCAGATTTTTGACAACTTATAAGAATGATTAGTTAATAAAATGATTTTCAATTGGTTAATTTCCTGAAGACTTCTTCTAAAGAATTGGTTTTATTTTGCGCTTTAAGCTCGTCTATGGTAGCATTTGCGACAATTTTCCCCTTATTGATGATAATTACCTCATCACAAATAGCCTCAACTTCTTGCATAATGTGCGTAGAAAGAATAACCGTTTTGTCTTGACCCAAATTTTTAATTAATGTCCTAATATCTGCCAATTGATTTGGGTCTAAACCAGAAGTTGGTTCATCTAAAATTAAAACCTGTGGGTTATGAATAATTGCTTGCGCCAAACCAACACGTTGCTTATACCCTTTAGAAAGCATGCTGATTTTTTTATGCTGTTCTGGCGTTAATCCAACTTGCTTAATCACATCTTCTACCCTGTGTGTTAAATTTTCTATTTGATAGGTTTCTCCTACAAAACTTAAAAATTCTCGGATGTACATGTCCGTATATAAAGGTGTATTTTCTGGCAGATAACCTATTTGCTTTTTTATGGCTAATCCATCTGTCAAAATATCTTTATTGCAAATTTCAATACTGCCAGATGTAGCTGCCAAATAACCTGTCAGCATTTTCATAGTAGTAGATTTACCAGCGCCATTCGGACCTAAAAAACCTAAAATCCTCCCCGGTTTCGCTTCAAAGCTAATGCTGTCAACTGCTTTTTGTGAACTGAAGTGCTTAGATAGATCTTTTACTTTAATGCTCATTTTGCTTCACTGTTAAGTTTGCAAACTTAAGCTTTTTGTCGTTTCTATAGTTATCAAATTGTGTGCCTGCCAACACCAATTCATCTGTCGATAAAATATCAGCACCATTAGTTAACAATTGTTCATATACTTTTTGATTAGGATTAGCAATTGCACTTTTATCTAAGTTGCCCATAGTGCCCAAAATACAAGTAATGCCTTTGCTATGTAAGTAATCGTACACGGCTTTATCTGGTGCTGATACGCCTACAAAAGCAACAATCTTATTATTTGGCACACCCATTTCATTTAAACGTTCTATATCTGCAATGCTTCTGGCAGAAGCCGATATCATTAAATCTGGTGCCAGTTTATGTACTTCTGCAGCTTGGTTAGCATTGTAAGTAATAATAATTGCATTGGTTTCTGATTTTGTTCTGCGCACCGCAGCTACAATTTTCGAATAAGGTACACCACGCTTAATATCAACAGTAAAAATCACCTTATTTTTACCCCAAGTTAAAACCTCATCCAACGTTGGGATTTTAAAAGCGGTTACTTTTCCATCATCATCTTTTAGGTTAAATTTCTGCAATTCTGCATAGGTATAATTTCCTATCGCACCAGTTCCCGTGCTAGTTCTATCTAATTTATCATCATGCATAATTACTAGCGCAGAATCTTTACTTAACGCCACATCAAACTCTATAATTACAGGCTGATACGTAGTTGCATTTTCGAAAGTTTCAATCGCATTTTCTGGAAAACCCGGCATCGGACCACCACGATGTGCACTAATCAATGGGAAACCTGTTGTTTTACGGTTTAAGAAATCAGTAAACTCTTCCGCAGAGCGAAAAGAGATATAGTTATGTTTTGCTGGTGATATGCAAGATAAACATACCACAAAAACAGCGACAACCAGTAAATTGATTTTTTTCATGCTCCAAAATTAAATTAAAGTTGCAAGGTAAAAATGTTTTGAGCTTGAAATGTTACATTATCAAATTGTTATTCGGCTATTAATTACAAAACCGCCCTTTCAATTACCCTGTTTTTTAGTTCTAAAGTTATTTGAACAGCTTCGTTTTACGATTAAAATGATCGTGAAAGTTTAACTGTTAAAACGGACTTAGTTCGGGGTTGGGTCGGAGTTGGTTCGGACTTGTGACAATTCAATTCGAAGCAAGTCCGACTGAAACCCGACTAAAATATATCGTAATAGTTAAGCTTTCATCTTCCAGTAATGAATCATATATGCAACATGTTTAAACATGGCAAACTAAATGGCTTTTTCTATTTGCAAAAACCTCATTTTCATCACACATACCTTTAAGGCTTTTTATTATATTTGCCTCACTATGGCTAAAAGTAACGACGAACAATTTAAAAATGTAATATCACATGCTAAAGAATACGGTTTTGTATTTCAAAGCAGCGAAATATACGACGGTTTAAGTGCCGTTTACGACTACGGACAATTAGGTGCCGAACTAAAAAACAACATCAAAACCTATTGGTGGAAAGCTATGGTACAAATGCATGAAAACATTGTAGGAATTGATTCTGCAATTTTTATGCACCCTAAAGTATGGAAAGCAAGTGGTCACGTGGATGGTTTTAACGATCCAATGATTGACAATAAAGACTCGAAAAAACGTTATCGTGCTGATCAGTTATTAGAAGATAAAATTGCTCGTTACGAAAAAGATGGTAAAACCGAAAAAGCTGCAAAATTGCAAGCTGATATGGATGCTGCTTTAACGGCAGAAGATTTACCTCGTTTAAAAGTTCTAATTGAAGAGCACGAAATTGCTTGCCCAGTTAGTGGAACTAAAAATTGGACTGACGTTCGTCAGTTTAACTTGATGTTTAGCACTCAGTTTGGTGCAATGGCAGAAGGAAGTGATGAAGTTTATCTTCGCCCTGAAACAGCACAAGGTATTTTTGTAAACTTCTTAAACGTACAAAAATCTGGAAGAATGAAAATTCCTTTCGGGATTGCACAAATTGGTAAAGCATTTAGAAACGAAGTAATTGCCCGTCAGTTTATTATGCGTATGCGTGAGTTTGAACAAATGGAAATGCAATTCTTTGTTCGTCCAGGCGAAGACAAAAAATGGTTTGCGTATTGGAAAGAAGCTCGTTTAAAATGGCATAAAGCATTGGGAACTCCTGCAGAAAAATACCGTTTCCACGATCACGTTAAACTAGCGCACTATGCAAATGCAGCTACAGATATCGAATTTGAATTCCCATTCGGATTTAAAGAAGTGGAAGGCATTCACAGTAGAACTGATTTCGATTTAACACAACATCAAGAGTTTTCTGGCAAGAAAATGCAATATTTTGATAATGATTTAAACGAAGAAGGTAAACCTTATGGAAATTACGTTCCTTACGTTATCGAAACTTCTATTGGTTTAGATCGTATGTTTTTGTTAACCATGATTAATGCTTTTGAAGAAGAGGATTTAAGCACAGCTGATAAACAAGACAGCAGAACTTTGCTACGTTTACACCCTGCTTTGGCACCAATTAAAGTGGCTATTTTCCCATTAACCAAAAAAGATGGTTTACCAGAAAAAGCTCGTGAAATTATGGATCATTTGAAATTCGATTTCAACTGTGTGTATGAAGAGAAAGATGCTATCGGTAAGCGTTATCGTCGTATGGATGCAATTGGCACACCTTTCTGCGTAACTGTAGATCATCAAACTTTAGAAGATAATACCGTAACCATTCGTCACCGTGATACCATGGAGCAACAACGAATTGAAATAAAAGAATTGCACACCATTATTGAAGGTAAAGTAAGCTGGAGAAATTTGCTAGCTTAATAAGAATAGAAACTGAAACCTATTTAAATTTATGTTAGGTTTTTTGCATGTCAGTCTGAGCTAGCTTGCACTGAGCGTAGCCGAAGTGAAGACTTTTGTGCATATCCTTCGACAAGCTCAGGATGACAACCGCTTATGATTTATTTGAATAAAATTTAAAAGTTTCTTAATATTATAAAAAAAGCCGCTAGCGAAAACTAGCGGCTTTTTTTTATAAAATATCATCCAAAGCATCATCAGTCCTCGCAATAACTGCCTTATCTCCATTTACAACAATAGGCCGTTGTATTAAAATAGGGTTTTCATGCATAGCGATAATCCATTCTTCGTCTGTTAAATCTTTCCCTTTAAATTTTTCCTGATAGACCTTTTCAGTTGTCCGAATTAAATCGTGAGGTTTACAGCCTAATTTATGCAGTAAGGTTTTCAACTCAGTCACACTTGGCACCTCTTCCAAATAGTTAATAATTTGAAATTCTTCATCGCCCTGCATTAAAGTTTTTAAAGCCGTACGACTTTTACTGCAGCTACTATTATGATAAATTGTTAGCATATTTTTAATTCTTTCCGTACCATTCGTGGTGGTCTACTCTAGTAATTTCGGGCTTTCCAATGGCAGTTAAAATCCGACGAGCACCAACCAATGTACTCGCTTGCCCACCATCATAATTAGTTGCTGTTGGTACTAAACTATTAATCTTAACCATTCCTGCACTCTGAATAAACTCTCCATTACCCATATAAATTGCAGTATGTGTAACCTTTCCGCCATTTATCCCTCTCCGCTTTGCGGCAGAAAAAAACAACAAATCGCCTGGTTGTAAATTCGCCAAACACTTCGCTACACTAATTGTATCATGCTCTAAAACATCAACAACATCACCTACTAAAGCCTGTTGCGAAGCATCACGAGGAATAATAATTCCATTTAAAAAGTAAGCAGTTTTAGTAAAGCCACTACAATCTACCCCTTTAATAGAAGTGCCGCCCCATAAATAAGGCACACCCAATAACGTTTGTGCAGTAGCCAAAACAGCAGTAGCATTTGGATTTGGTTTTTTTAACCATTGCTTATAAACACCAGCTTGTGCTTTTGGTATAAAAGCAATTCGCTTATCAGGAAAACTCACTTTGTAAAAACTATTCTCCTCACCTAAAACCTGTAAAATGTTTCCGCTAACTAAATCAGAAACTCGAATAGAGTTCACATCAGCCTTGCTAAACGCATGACCATAATCTGCAATAAAAATAATTTTATCGGCTTTTTGCCAATCCTTAAAGGTTTGTTCATTCATTGCGGTAAGTGCTCCACCATCCGTCCATGCAAAATAACCATCAGGTGTTTTAACTAAATAAAATCCACCTTGCTTTTTAAATATCTCAACTGGCGTTCCCAACAACATTTGTGTCATCAGCTCTGCTCCATGCACCGGATTGCTTCTATTATTACCTACAGAAATATTTGTAACACCATAAACTAAGCCGTTTAATGATTTAGCAGGTAATAAAACCGATGCAAACTTTATATTTTGCATCGTAGGCTTTACTTTTTCAAATTCAAGCAAAGCAGTTTCCGATGTACTTTCTAATCGAACCGAATCACCTCGTATATGCATATTAAAATAAACAGAACGTTTATCTGGTGCATACTTTTTCTGTACCTCAATAGCAGCACTACGATAGACCGAAGTATCAGATTGCCCTTTAACCCCAAAAAAGCAAAAACTTAAAATAATAGCTAAATAAAAATTTTTCATCACAAAACGAAGTTACAACAAATAGAATTATATACATATTTCGTAACTGGCAACTTACATTTCATAAATTATTTTACCATTAAGAAGTTAAGAAAAAGAAGTCTATTCGTTTCTGTTCCCTGTGCATTAATAATAAATCAATCACCAAAACACTTATATTTCCTTAAATGCCTTATGTGTGAATCATTTTACCATTAAGAAGTTAAGGAAAACTAAATCTTAATTCCTTAATGGTAAAAAACCATTTCTTAGGTGGTGAATTAATTAATACCAAATCCGTAAATTGCCAGCTTTTAGGAAAAAATGAAACCAATACTCAAAAGAGAACAATCCATTTATGTAGCATTAATCTATCGTTTTCTAGTATTATTACTATTATATACCTTGTGTAGGCTTGGCTTTTACCTCACTAATCGTTCGCTTTTTAACCATATTCCCTTTGCCGATTTGCTCTACATTTTTGCTGGCGGTATAAAATTCGACATCGTCGCCCTACTCTACATCAACTCCCTATATATCGTATTACAAGCAATTCCATTTCCATTTAGATACAGAAACGGATACCAACAGTTTTGCAAATGGTTATTTATCATCACCAACAGTATTGGTTTCTTAGCCAACTTTATAGACTTCGCCTATTATAAATACACCCTAAAACACACCACAGCTAGTGTATTTTCACAATTTAGTAACGAACAAAACAAACTAAAACTAGTCGTAGATTTTTCAGAAGATTACTGGTACCTACTCATTCTCTTCATCATTTTCATATACGTATTCATTAAGTTATATCAAGTTATTCGCATACAAAAAGCACCTAAATTTACGTGGTACATTTACCTAACCCACACATTGGCTTTAGTATTAATAGCAGGTTTAAGTGTAATAGGTATGCGTGGAGGCTGGCGTCATAGTACCCGACCAATTACCATGAGCAACGCTGGCGATTTTGTAAAATCTCCTAGCGACATGAGTTTGGTGTTAAATACACCTTTCACCATCATGAAAACGCTAAAGGCAACCACCCTAAAACCCATCAACTATTATAACCAACAAACACTTGATAGCCTTTACACCCCAATTCATCAACCAGAAAACAAAGGTCCATTTAAAAAGCTTAACGTCGTATTTTTAATTATCGAAAGTCTAGGCAAAGAACATATTGGCGCCTTAAATAAAGATCTATTAAACGGAACCTACAAAGGCTACACCCCCTTTATCGATAGTTTAGTAGTCAATAGTTTTACCTCATCACACACTTACGCCAACGGGCGAAAATCTATCGACGCACTACCATCTATTATCTCTGGCATTCCGTCTATTCGCGAACCCTTTGTACTTTCATCCTATTCTGGCAATAAAACAACCAGTATTGCAAAATTATTAGGCGATGAAGGCTACCAAACCGCCTTCTTTCATGGTGCACCAAACGGTTCAATGGGCTTTTCGGCATATACCAACCTTGCCGGAATTAAAAAATATTATGGTAAAACCGAATACAATAACGATGCAGATTTCGATGGTATTTGGGGCATTTGGGACGAACCTTTTATGCAATACATGGCAAAAACCATCAACACATTTAAGCAACCATTTTTCTCTGCATTCTTCTCTGTTTCCTCACATCACCCTTTTAAAGTACCCGAAAAATATATTGGTAAGTTCCCAAAAGGGCCATTACCCGTACAAGAACCAATCGGTTATACCGATATGGCGATTAAAAAGTTCTTTGCCACCGCATCAAAAATGCCTTGGTATAAAAACACACTATTTGTGTTGTGCGCAGATCATGCAACCGTATCTTACCTACCCGAATATCAAACTACACCAGGTTATTTCTCCATCCCCATTTTATTTTATTACCCAGGAGGAGATTTAAAAGGAAAAACCGATAAACTCATACAACAGGCAGATATTATGCCTACCGTTTTAAACTATCTTAACTATGATAAACCTTATTTTGCCTTTGGTTTTGATGCATTTAGTACTAAAAACAACAACTTTGTAGTTAATAACAACGATGGCAGCTTTAGCTTTTACCAAGGCGATTACCTTTTAATTAACGACGGATTAAAATCTAACGCGTTATTTAATTTAAAAACAGACAGATTAACCAAAAACAATCTCGTAAATAAAGCGCCAGAAGTTCAAAACTCGATGGAAAAATACCTAAAAGCATTTATACAGCAATACAATAATAGAATGATTAAAGACCAATTAACCGCCAAATAACATGAGAAAAAGAGCATTAATGGTCATCGATTTCTTTTACCCACCATTCAAAAAATGGTTTACCCTACACACATTTAGATACATGGCATCTGGCGGCATAACCGCAGCAACAGGTATTATCGGCTACTTTTTAATCTATAATTACGTATTACACCAGCAAGACGTAACCGTTGGCCCCTATTTAGTAACCGCACACATCGCAGCCCTAGCCATCGAGTCCGTTTCTACATTTATTATCGGTTTTACCCTCAACAAATACCTTGTATTTACACAATCAAACCTAAAAGGACGCATCCAACTCTTTAGATATGCCACCGTAGTTGCAACAAATCTCCTACTCAACTACGCCCTCATGAAAATCTTGGTAGAAGGTTTTCAATTTTACCCAACCATTGCAAAAACCCTAATCACCCTCATATTAGCTGTATTTAGCTACTTCTCACAAAAGTATTTCTCTTTTAAAGTGAAAAAGGAATAAAGAGTTTTAAAATTGCTTAGAAAGTTAATTCGGCCATAATCTTAACAAGTCTGTAATAATGCTCGAAAATCCTGAACAAATAATATTAACAATTAAACGAAGTCCATTCGATAAAAGACCTAGGCAATTGATTATAAATCCATTATTTATAAGTTTTGAAGATAACAATACGGCTGTTGACGGCTTGACCAAGTTTGAAAAAAGTTCGATAAAAGTTCGATAAAAGAATACAGATTTGGAATTAAATGGATTAGAGGTTTTGAATTTACAGTTGGGAGAGAGTATCAAATATTTATTAGAAATAATAAAGATGAAATTTTAAAAATCAGCTTTAAAAGTTTCTATGGAAGAAACAAAAAAGAGAATTTTGAGAAATATGTTAAAATCATAAATGCGTTATGGGAATTTTATTTTAGCGACATTACAAATAATCTTTTACAGCAATTTTCTAAAACAGAAGAATTTAGCATAGGAAATATCAATTTCAAAAAAGAGGGTTTAGAAATAAGCATAGCAGGATTAATAAAAGAAGAAAAGAAGGAAATTACTTGGGATAACGTTGCAACAAGAGATTATCAAACATATTTTGCAATTTATTCGATTGAAGATAAAAGCAAAATAAATAGAACTTATAGCTATTTAGCTGATTGGAATACTGGAGTTCTATACAGTGCTCTTAGAACAATTTTAAAAGTTAGAGATCAAAATAATTAAATTCTTTAACTATTAATTTTATCTTTTTTAATGGATTTCGGATAGGGAAGACACCAACCGATAAGCATAGACTTCTTCTTCCCTTGCAATGATAATCAGCCTGCAACCTTCCCAAAACTACAACCCATTCCCAAGAACGCAATACGGCCTTGTAGCATCCCGAAGGAGAAAGCATTAAAACTTGTGTAAATACTTTCAAAAACCACAACCCAAAACAGAATGCAGTTCCGATTCTTCATCGGGACCTTATTCTGTTGCCCTAAAAGTTTTGATTGCTTAATCCGAGAGATGATACTAAGCCTTGATTTTTTGTTTCTTTTCTCGAAGCATTCTTGAATACCCTTAAAATAAACACTCATGAAAAACGAAAGAGCCATAGCGGCGGCGAGCTAAAAAATAAAATAAGCAAGAAAGATTGCTTCGTGCCTCGCAATGACGACCGCCTAATAAACATTACTAAAAAACACTACAGATTCTTTTCAAAACAAAACAAACCCTCATCATTTTACCGTAAAACCCTATTCTTTTTCTTGCATTACTAGTACAAACAAGTTAATTTAGCCACAATCAATACCCACACCCACAATGAGCGATTTTAATAATCAGCAAGTAGCGCAACTTCCTAAACATTTAAGGCAGTTTATAGTAGAGCAACATTACGAAAAGTATACGCCAGTAGACCAAGCGGTTTGGCGTTATGTAATGCGTCAAAACTATAGCTATTTAAAACATGTGGCATTTTATCCTTACATAAAAGGTTTGCAAAGAGCAGGTTTAAGCATCGAATACATTCCAGATTTGCAATCGATGAATGATAATTTGGGCAAAATTGGATGGGGAGCCGTAACAGTTGATGGATTTATTCCGCCAGCAGCATTTATGGAATACCAAGCTTATAGAGTCTTGGTTATTGCAGCAGATATCCGCCAGATTAACCATATCGAATACACTCCAGCACCAGATATTATACACGAAAGTGCAGGTCATGCGCCAATTATTGCCGATACCGATTACAACAATTACCTAAGCTATTTCGGTTCTATTGGTGCTAAAGCAATGTTTTCGAGCAAAGATTTCGAGTTGTACGAAGCAATACGTAAGCTTTCTATTTTAAAAGAAGCTCACGGAGTGGATGAGCAAGAAATTAGTGCAGCAGAAAAAAGTTTAAGAAACATTGCCGACAACATGGGCGAACCATCTGAAATGGCTTTACTTGGTCGTTTACATTGGTGGACGGTAGAATATGGTTTAATCGGAACGTTAGAAAATCCGAAGATCTATGGCGCTGCATTACTTTCATCGATTGGCGAAAGTGCAACTTGCATGAACCCTGATATTAAAAAGATTTGGTACGATTTAAATACCATAAACTACCAATACGATATTACGCAACAACAACCGCAACTTTTTGTAACGGAGAATTTTCAGAATTTAATTGATGTTTTGGAAGCCTTTGCAGATACGATGGCCTTTAGACGTGGCGGTGCCGAAAGTATTTTAAAAGCAATAGAATGTAAAAACCCTGCAACAGCAGTTTATAGTTCTGGTTTGCAACTTACAGGTACATTTACCGATGTAGGTATAAGCAAAGCTGATGAATTGACTTTTATTAAAACTACTGGTCCATCTGCATTAGCTTTTGCAGGCAAACAATTAGATGGGCATGGAAAAGATTACCATAAGGATGGGTTTTCATCGCCAGTTGGCAAATTAAAAGATGTAGCAAAACCATTAGAAGAACACAACTTAATAGAGTTAGAAATAGCTGGAATTATAGAAGGAAAACAGGTTGATCTTATTTTTGAAAGTGGTATTAACGTAATCGGTGTAGTTAAAGAAATACTGGTTGCAGCAAGTAAAGTCATCTTAATTGTTTTCGAAAACTGTACGGTTAAAGAAGAAAACGGCAATATTTTATTTAAACCAGAATGGGGAACGTACGATATGGCCATCGGTAAAAAAGTAGTATCCGTATTTAATGGGGCAGCCGATAAAGATGCTTTTGAAGAAATTATTTTGGTAAGTAAAGAACAAACGCACAAAGTGATATACGACGAAGCAACACAACAATTGCATACACTATATCAGAAAGTGCGTACGGTAAGAGAAAAACAAAGTGGATACGAAGAATTAGCAAGCATCTTTAACACATTAAAAACATCACACCGCACCGATTGGCTTTGTACTTTAGAAATATTAGAAATTGTTTACCACAAACAATTAGATGCTGCGCTGGAAAAAGAATTGCGTATTTATTTAGAAATGAAAGCCGCAACAGAACCAGAGTATACCAAACTAATTAACGATGGTTTACATATTATCGCTAATCCGGTAACACAATTAATAACTGAGGAAGATTAAGAAGTATTTAGTAATTAGTATAAAGTACAAAAACAACATTAACTATTTACACTTTCTATCTAATTACTAAATACTAATTACTAAATATTACCAAATGAACGTAATAATAACTGGCGCAAGTAGCGGAATTGGTTTCGAAACCGCATTAGAATTTACTTTAGATAGTAAAAATAAAGTGGTGTGTATTGCTCGTTCGGCAGATAAACTGCGAAAATTACATGAAATTGCAAAAAGCATTAATCCAGAATGCACCTTATTTCCAGTAGCTTTTGATTTAGTAAACGATGATTATGCAGCCTTAGTTCCTTTTATTAAAGAGCGTTTAGGTACTGTTGATATTTTAATAAATAATGCAGGTTCATTAATCAATAAACCGTTTACGGAAACTACCGAGGCTGATTTAGCAGAAATGCTAGAGCACAATGTGATGAGCCATTTTAAAATGATCCGCCATACATTACCATTTATGCAAAGCGGAGGTCATATTGTAAATATTGGTAGCATGGGAGGTTTTCAAGGAAGTGTTAAATTTCCAGGTTTAGCTGCCTACTCTGCTAGTAAAGCCGCTTTGCATGCATTAAGTGAATGTTTAGCTTTCGAGTTAGCAGAAACAGGAATTAAAGTAAATTGTTTGGCTTTAGGTTCGGCACAAACCGAAATGTTAGAAGCTGCTTTTCCAGGTTATGAAAGTCCAGTAATGGCTTTTGAGATGGGAAAATACGTGGCTGATTTTGCCCGTACTGGGCATAAATTTTTTAACGGGAAAGTATTACCTGTCGCAGTAACTACTCCATAGCCATTTTTTTGTTTGGCAATAGGTTTGAATAGTAAGAGTAAACAAATTCAAACTTATGGAAAACAACATTACCACAACAGACAACGGCAAAACCGCTGCAATCATTAGCTATTTTTCAATTATCGGATGGTTAATTGCATACTTCGCTATGCACAAAGACAAAAAAACTGAACTAAGCTCTTATCATTTAAGGCAAACTTTATTATTTGCAATAGTATCTATTATATTGGGATGGGGGTTTGGTTTTGTACTAGGTATCTTAATCGTAACTACTGGGATTATTGCTCTAGCTTACTTAATGTATGTAGTTTATATTGCACTTTTTGCAGTATGGATTATTGGTTTAATTGGCGCTTTTAAAGGATTAAAAACACCAATGCCTATTATAGGAGCAAAGGCTCAAACGATGTTCCCATCTATTTAATAAAATCAATTTTTATTAAAAGCCTATTTATCTATAAATAAATAGGCTTTTCCGTTACCTTCAAGTTTACACAATCCTCAAGTTATCTCAATATCTTTAGCTATGATAGAAATTGAAATAGCATATAAGATCAGAAAAAGAACAAAAGATAAATTTATAATATAAGCAAATGACAAATCAAAGAAAAAATTTAATACCAACTTTAATTACTTGCATGTTAATTTTTTTCATTCATTATCATGGTTTTACAAAAAACGCTAACAACACCATTAATATTACCAATGCAAAGTCATTTCCTCAATGGGGTAAACTAACGAAAGGAAAATATACAGTTGGTTACAAAGACACAGTTATATTCAAGACAGACGAACAATTTTCTTATCATGATTATAAAGGCCAAAAACCATTCTTTATTAGTATATGGTATCCTGCTATTGACAACAAAAAAATTCCATTTTTACATTTTAAAGATTATTTGGAATTTACAAGAAAGGACAGTTATGGATATATGTATGATTCACTAATCAATGTATTTCATCATATCTTAATTAAAGATGGAATTTGCATTAATATTAAACCTGGTGGCGAGAAAGTAGGATTTGATGAAACTCATAAAAGATTATATTATTCTATTTTAGAAACAAAGGTAAATGCAAAGCGGAATCTAACAGAAATTAAGAATAAATTTCCATGTGTATTTTATCATCATGGCGCTCAAAGTACACCGTATGACAACAACGTTTTTTGTGAATATATGGCAAGTCAAGGATATATTGTTATATCATCCAATTATAATTTACCAAATGAGGGTAAACCTAATGAATTAACGGTTTCAACTAACGACAAGTTTGATAATATATCAGATATGGAGTTCGTATTGAAATTAACGAAGAAAATGCCCAATATTGATACTTCTTCTATGGTAGCTGTAGGACATAGTTGGGGTGCTCAAACAGAAATTAGATTTGATAATACAAACTTTTCAAAATCTTTTAAAAAAATTATTTCACTTCACACAACATTAGAAGATAAACCCTTGGATTTAGCAAAGAAATGGTGGCCAAAATTTAATTACATGTTTGAAAATGCATGCGAAAACAGTACAACTCCTGTAGTACTCTTCGCTCCTTTTCAAGCATTTCGTTTATTTGACACTGATAAAATTACAGGTAAAAAAATATTCATGAAAATTGATACTATAATACCAAAATATGTACCATTCAGATTCAACAAAACAACTCCTTATACATTTATTACAGTAAAACATGAGGTTCGTCATGATGGTTTTATTTCATTGGGGAACTTAAGATTTCCATTTTGCCGAAAATATCATTTGGTTGATAGAAACGAGATCATAAAACAACAATTTTATTATGAACAAATCATCAGACTTTCAGAAAAAATAATTACAAAATCACTTAATAATACTTTTTCAAATGAAATTTTAGATAATATATATTTCACTGTTGAGCAGTACAATCAAACACCTAAAACAAAATAGCAAGAATTCATAACAACACATTCTGAACAGTTTGCTTTCTATTCTAATATGCTTTTTTTCAAAAACATTTCATAACTCTACAATCATCAAGTTTTCAACACTTTACCTCATTTATATTTTTTTGTTATCTTTGGCAACCCCATATGAAGAAAGGCTTATTCATCTTTTGTTTCACCATGTTCATTGCTTTCGCGAGCAAGGCGCAAGACAACACTTCACTTCCTGCTAAGTATCAGGAAAAGATGACTAGCATCTTCAATAAAATCCCTGAAGTAACAAGTTCTGCCGCTACAAGTTTAATTGATTTCGCAAAATCTATGCTTGGCAAGCCTTATGTATATGCGTCAAGCAATCCAGATAGAGGTTTTGATTGTTCTGGTTTTGTAAGTTATGTATTTAGCAACTTCGGATTTAAAGTGCCACGTTCATCAAGAGAATTTGCAGGTGCTGGCACTCCAGTAAAATTAGCAGATGCTAAAGTTGGTGATGTTTTAATTTTCACAGGAACCAACCCTAGAGTGAGGAAGATTGGTCACGTTGGCATTATCTATTCTATCGAAAACGGAGAAATTAAATTCATCCATTCCACTTCAGGTAAAGCACATGGTGTAACGGTAACAGAATTTAACGACTATTACAAGAGTCGTTTCATGAAGGCTGTTAGCATTGTAGAATAGTTCTGTTTACAATTTGCAGTTCACAGTTTTCATTGATATTCTAAATTTGCCAAATGGTAAAACTTTCTCTATTTTCATATTCTCAATTTAACTGAAAATGGCTGAACTTAAAACCAAAGTTACCGAACAATCTGTACCAGATTATCTACTACAAATTACTGATGAAACTACTCGCAAGGATTGTCAGGCTATTTGCCAATTGATGGAAGATGTAACTAAAGCCAAAGCTAAAATGTGGGGAACAGCCATTGTTGGTGTTGGAGATTATACTTATAGTTATTCGACAGGTAGAACTGGCGAATGGTTTATGGTAGGTTTTGCTCCTAGGAAAACAAACATTAGTTTATATATAATGGGTTGCAGCGCAGATGAAAGAGCAGATGTTCTTTCTCGCTTAGGCAAACATAAAACTGGTAAGGGATGTATTTACATTAAAAATTTAAAAGATATTAATGTCGATGTTTTAAGAGAAATGTGTGAGATTTCTTATCGTAATTTGAAGAAATAAGGCTTTGTCATTCAGAGCGTAGCGAATAATCTATTTACAAAACCTTAAGACGAACTGGATTATAACAATACCACTTTCAACGCATCAACAACATTTCCAATAGTCAAGAGCTGATGTGCTAACTCATGCAATTCTCGTTCTCTATTCGTTTCATCGCCTATTGTGGCATCTAAAATATCTTTTACATTACTATTCCATCGCATTGCATCAATTTCTTCGTTGGTTGGTAAATGTTCAATGTTACCTAGCATTCCTAAATCATTACCTGTTAAAACTGATGAATTTCTAACCGAAACTGGCAAAGCATCAACCCCTATTCCTAAAGTGGTTAAAGGTTTTGCTACTTTAAACAAACTTTCTGGAGTAACCCTGCAATACCAATCGCCACCTAAACGAGCTACCAAATCTATTTTAGCTTGATCTATTTTTCCTTCGCTATCTAAAATTTCTTCTTTAATATGGATGAGTTTTATTTCTGCTAAAACCAAATTTCCAGCGCCATGTTGGTCTCCCAATGGGATAACTTCTTTAACCACGCATTCCAACTGCACAGGTGCTTCGGCAACTCTTGGTGGTTTTACCAAATGAGATTCAAGCATAGTAAAACCTGCTTTTTCAAACTCATTAACTCCTTTAGCATATTCTGTACTAGCCAAACTAGTTTGTTGCACCATGGCATAGTCAACAATGTTGATGACACATTCTTTAACTTCCAATACGTTTTGCAAACTATGTTTAGTGGTATTATCTCGAACTCTACGTGCAGGCGAAAAAATACACATAGGTGGATTTGTACTAAACATATTAAAAAAACTAAACGGACTTAAATTAATATTCCCTTCAGAATCTATTGTTGATGCAAAACAAATTGGTCGAGGAGCGATTGCATATTGCAAATAGTTTTGCAATTGCATTGGAGAAAGGTCTGATGTTTTTAGTGTTAGCATTTATAAAAGTTGGAATATTGAAAGGTTTGAAAGTTGGAATGTTCTGGATGCATATCTTGTAAATCTTATCATCCTTAAATCCTGCTAATTGTTGGAATGTTTTGGATGTCTAATTATAAAGCCCTCTTTTTTGCAGCTTTCTTATTCTTTTCAAATTCTTTAAGGTATTCTATAAAACGTTTTGCCTTTGAAGAGAACTCAATAGCTTTACCGTAGAAGAACAAATAATCTTCTTCGTTTATTTTTTTAGTTTCTTTTAAAATAATAATCTTGTTTCTAAATTCTCCAGATGAGCCTTTAGCGTATACAAGAAAACGAACAAAATCTGGGTTATTATTGTACTCAAATCCTTCCGCAACATTATCTGACATTGACATTGCCGCCCTTCTAAATTGATCTTTCAATCCAAAGTCAGATTTCATTGGTTCTAGGTCAGAAATTCGATAGGCTTCAACTGCAATCTGTTTTCCAATTTGCCAAATTTCCATGTCTTCAAATTTTTCAATCTTTGCCATATTTTATGCTATCTCAATCTGAATCCAAAACTTTCCAACCTTTCAACTTTAAAACATTTCAACATTAGGATTTCTTCAATCCTAACAAAGAGAAATCCGTATCAGTTTTAGTAATGATGTTAGCTAAACTTCCCAAACCAGTAATTTCCATTTCAACATCATCACCAGCTTGTAACCATTGTGTTTTGTAGTTAGGATCATTTAGCAAACCTGTTCCATTTAATTCTAAGAAACAACCTGTCCCAACAGTTCCAGAACCAATTACATCACCTGGTAAAATATCTACGCCGTATGCACAACGCTCAATAATTTCTGCAAAAGTCCAATCCATATCCGCCATATTTCCTGCAGAAACTTCTACCCCATTTACTCTGCACGTCATTTTTAAATCGTACGCATTGCCTACACGATTTGGTTTTGCGGCAACTTTATATTGTTCCAATTCATCAGGTGTTACTAACCATGGACCAATTACTGTAGAAAAATCTTTGCCTTTAGCCGGGCCTAAGTTTAAGAGCATTTCCTCCATTTGCAAAGTTCGAGCGCTCATATCATTCATAATCATATAGCCAGCGATGTATTCGTCGGCTTCTGCTGCTTTTACATTACGCCCTTTTTTACCAATTACAACGGCTACCTCTAATTCAAAATCTAATTTCTGAAAATGATCTGGCATACATTCTATTTCTCCAGGACCTTGAATTGCATTGTGATTAGTGAAATAAAAGATTGGGTATTGGTCAAATTCTGCAATCATATCTACTTTACGATTGCGCCTTGCTGCTGCCACATGTTGACGAAAAGCGTAGCCATCTCTGCAAGAAGTTGGATGCGGAACTGGTGCCAATATTTGATAGAAAACTTCTTCTTTAGGTTTTAAATCTCCACTAATAATATCCTGATTAATCTGTTTTGCTCTCTCCATTAAAGGCTCTCCGCCTTGTAAAAAAGCATTCATATTGTCAGGAATTAACTTATGACAAGAATTTAGATTGTAAATATGCCCATTTACAAAAACACCTAAATGCTCACTATCTTCGGTTTTGTAGGATACTAATTTCATCTTTTTTATATTTTGTTTTTAAAGGTTAGATGGAGCCTTTGGTGATTAAAATAAATATTTTAATCAAGTCGGGTTCATATGATATCTGGTTAAGAATATAGTGGTAAAGCTAAGGATTAGTGCTAGGTTTCAAAATTTTTATTCGATATTTTCTATCCTATATTTTTATGATAACTGGTGATGTAATCTCCCTTTGCCATAAATATAATATCAGTCAAGTTTACAAAAATACCATGTCCCAAAACTCCGTCTATTTGATTTAGTTCATAAGCTAATTTTTCAGGATCATCAATTAATCCAAAGTCGGTATCAAAAATATAGTTCTGGTTATCGGTTATAAATATTTTACCATTTTCAATGCGCTTTACGGGTTTGCCTTTTAGCTTTTTAAGCTTAATCATCACATATTTTTCTGCATTTGGGTTAACTTCTATTGGCACTTTAAAAGCGCCCAGCTTTTCCACCAATTTACTCCCATCTGTAACAATAATTGTTTTTTTACTCAAGGAAGCCATAATTTTTTCTCTGAACAATGCACCGCCACCACCTTTTATGAGATTTAATTCTTTGGTAAATTCATCTGCTCCATCAATACTAACATCAATTGAACGGACTTTACCTAACTCCAACAATGGAATACCTAATGAAATGGCTAATTTTTTTGTAGCTTCAGAACTAGGAACTCCAGTAATTTTAAGTCCGTCTTTTATCAGCTTTGCTAATTCTTTAATAGCTAATGTTGCAGTAGAACCTGTACCTAAACCTACTACATCGTTATTTTTCACAAACGCAATGGCAGCCTTTGCGGCAGTCAGTTTCTCCAGATTTTGATTGTCATTTGCCATATTTAAAAGTATGAATTAATTTGAATTTAGCTTTAAAAATCATAATTTTACTCACCGAAATGATTAGCAAATCAACATATCAAAACCATAATGCAAACGAAGTTCTTGCAGCTTTTAGATATGCTATGCTTTCAAAAATCATTTTTGCGCAATATTCTTTTTAAGTCGTTTTTCTGAGCGTCAATTTTAAAACGTTTCTTACGTTTTAATCGTTATATATTTACATTTCTAACCAAATTACCTAACGCTATGCCAATTTACCATACATTAGGAACTATTCCGCCGAAGCGACATACTGTTTTTCGTAAACCAGATGGCAATTTATACGCTGAGGAATTAGTTTCAACTGAAGGTTTTTCGAGTTTATATTCTTTAGTTTATCACTGTCACCCACCAACAATTGTAAAAGAATTAGGTGAACCTTATTCTGTGGAACCAAAAATTGCTCGCGAAAAACATTTGCGACATACGAGTTTAATTGGCTTCAACATTAAACCAGAAGATGATTATTTAAAAAGTCGCAAACCTGTTTTGGTGAATAGCGATTTACATATTTCTTTGGCTGCGCCGAAAAAATCAATGACCGATTATTTTTACAAAAATAGTCAGGCAGATGAAGTAATTTTTATTCACGAAGGCTCTGGAACATTGAAAACTGGTTTTGGTAAAATCAAATTTGCTTATGGTGATTACTTGGTTGTTCCTCGTGGCACTATTTATCAGTTAGAGTTTAATGATGAGAAAAATCGATTGTTCATCGTAGAAAGCTTTAGTCCAATTCGTACACCAAAACGTTACCGTAATTCATTTGGACAATTAGAAGAGCATTCTCCTTATTGTGAAAGAGATATTAAACGTCCACAAGATTTAGAAACAATTGATGAGTTTGGAGATTTTAAAGTCTTGATTAAAAAGCAAGGAATTATGTATCCTTACACTTACGGAACACATCCTTTTGATTTTGTAGGTTGGGATGGTTTTCATTATCCGTGGGCATTTTCCATTCATGATTTTGAACCGATTACTGGTCGTTTACACCAACCTCCTCCTGTGCACCAAACTTTTGAAGGGCATAACTTTGTGATTTGCTCTTTCGTCCCTCGTAAATACGATTATCATCCATTATCGATTCCTGCGCCTTATAATCATAGTAATGTAGATAGTGATGAGGTTTTATATTACGTTGATGGTGATTTTATGAGTCGCAAAAGTGTAGTAAAAGGTCAAATTACTTTACACCCAGGGGGGATTCCTCACGGCCCGCATCCTGGAACTGTAGAAAAATCAATTGGTAAAGAAAAAACAGAAGAACTAGCTGTAATGATAGATCCTTTTAGACCTTTAATGTTAACCCAAGATGCGGTTGACATTGAAGATGAAAGTTACCATACCAGCTGGCAAATTAATGTAGAATAGGATCAGGATTTAAAGATTTGCAGGATAAGGCAAGATTAACATTTCAACCTTATAACTTTTAAACATTACAACAAACAACAATGAGCACACAAACATTTGCAGAAAAAATAGCAAAAGCACAAGATTTCCTTCCTATAAATGGAACGGATTATATAGAATTTTACGTGGGCAATGCCAAGCAAGCAGCTCACTATTACAAAACAGCATTCGGTTTCCAATCTTTGGCTTACGCCGGACCAGAAACTGGCGTTAGAGATAGAGCTTCTTACGTTTTACAGCAAGGCAAAATTAGGTTGATTTTAACTACGGCTTTAAAATCTGATAGTCCAATAGCCGAACATGTAAAAACACACGGTGATGGTGTTAAAGTATTGGCACTTTGGGTTGATGATGCTTATGATGCATTTGAACAAACTACCAAACGTGGTGCAAAACCATATTTACAACCCCAAACTTTAACTGATGAGCATGGCGAAATTAAAATGAGTGGGATTTATACTTATGGCGAAACCATTCACATGTTTATTGAGCGCAAAAACTACAAAGGTATTTTTATGCCTGGTTATAGAGCATTACAAAGTGAATATAACCCAGCAGATGCTGGCCTTTTATACATTGACCATTGTGTAGGAAATGTAGGTTGGAACCGCATGAATGAAACTGTAAAATGGTATGAAGATGTGATGGGCTTTGTAAATATTCTTTCATTTGATGATAAGCAAATCAACACTGAATATTCTGCATTGATGAGTAAGGTGATGAGTAACGGAAATGGTTTCTCTAAGTTCCCTATCAATGAACCTGCAGAAGGCAAAAAGAAATCTCAAATTGAAGAATATTTAGAGTTTTACGAAGGGGAAGGTGTGCAGCATATTGCAGTTGCCACTAAAGACATTGTTAAAACAGTTACCGATTTGAAATCTCGTGGTGTAGAATTCTTAAGCGCACCGCCAGAAGCTTATTACGAAATGATGCCAACACGAGTTGGAGAAATAGATGAAGAAATTACCTTGTTAAAAAGCTTAGGTATTTTGGTTGATTGCGACGAAGAAGGTTATTTATTGCAAATTTTCACCAAACCTGTTGAAGATCGTCCTACATTATTTTTTGAAATTATTCAGCGTAAAGGAGCACAATCTTTTGGAGCTGGAAACTTTAAAGCTTTATTCGAATCATTAGAACGTGAACAAGAATTAAGGGGAAATCTTTAAAAGCATCTTTATTAAACTATCGGTTGGTGTCTCACCTACCGAAACATTTATAGCAATTTCGGCGGGTGAGACACCAGCCGATAGAATTATTTATAAACCATTTTTGCCTTTCTATTGTTTTTAATACATGATAGCTTCAAAAATTAAACTACTGCTAATTGGGTTTGTGCTTTTACAAACTCAAACTTGCAAAAAAGAAGATTTTAAGGATGTTCCGATTTGCGTATTGGAAAAGATTGATAAATTAAAAACTGAAGATGTGACAAATCCGCCAGCAAGTGTTTGGCAATATGAATATAATGGACAAACTGTTTATTTTATTCCACAAAAATGTTGCGACCTTCCAAGTTTGCTTTATGATAAAGATTGTAATTTAATTTGTAGTCCAGATGGCGGTTTTACAGGTAAAGGCTATGGAAAGTGCAAAGACTTTTTTGAAAAGCGCACTAAAGAGAAATTGATCTGGAAAGACGATAGAAAATAGAATAATAAAAAGCTGCTTAAAAAATTAAGCAGCTTTTTTAACAATGCCCTAAAGCGTAATAAATTATTACAAATATCACGATGGTTGATAAACAACCGCCACCAAGTTTTTTAGCACCGTAACCGGCTAGTATTGTTCTGAAGAAATTATTCATATTTAAATGGTTTTAAGATATAACCATTATTTACATGAAAAGTTTTACTTCTCCTTAATCACTATCAACAATCCCTTTCCTTTTGGAATTGAAATTTCACTTTGTGCAGTTAAAGAACTTGAGGCTTGAAAATCTTTCACTTCTGGAACAGTAATTACAGCTTTTGCAGGATCAATACCTAATTTCTTCCAGTCAATAGTTAAAGTGATTTTTACATCATTATCTGCCCAACTCGCAATAGAAACTAAAGCAGCACCTTGTTTTTTATAAACTGTTGCCAAAACTTCAGCATTGCTTGTTTTAACTGGGCAATTTTCTGACCAATAGCCAATCATTTTTGTGCCTTTCATTCCGAAATCATCCCAAACTTTCCAAATTGGACGAGGATCATTATTGCCGGACCAAGGTAAACGATTAGTCATCCCATAAACCATTCCACGCCATGGATTTCCGCCATCTTGCAACATTTCACCCATTAAACCAAACGGAATTCCACTCACTTCAGTTAAAAAGAAATCAGGTTTATTTTTTTCATAATCGAAATATTCACCAAACCAAAGGCGATTTAAATACGGGAAATGCTCCATATATAAATTAGCGCTATTGTTAAATCCATCGCTTTTATTGTACTGATTTGCCGAGTGCAAATCAATAATTCCTGGATGTCCATCTTGAGTTAAAACACGTTTAATACGTTTCATAGTTATTCTATCGAATGCAACATCATCCAAATAAATACCATCAATACCTACATTTTTGGTTAACCAATTCATGCCTTCTACATAGTAATTATGCCAACGACTCATGCCACTGTTTACAATTGCAGCATCTTTAATTTCTGGTACAAACCAAGCAGCTATGTAATCATCTTTAACATGTTCTTGCAACCAAGAAAATCCTCCGCCTTTACCAGGAGAATAAATTTCATGTCCTAAACTTCGCATTGGAAATGTTTCATAAGCTCGGTTAGATAATTCGCGAACTGTATTGTAAATCTTCACTTTTAGTCCTTTGCTATGCGCCTCATCTATATAGCTTTTCATTTTTGCATGCTCAATAAATGGATAATTAATCCAAGGATTGATTGGTGTAGCATGATGAATATTTATTACTGTTGCACCGGTTGCTTTAATGCTATCTATGGTATTATATTTATGATAAAAGCGGTTTTCCCATTGGAAATCGGTATTTATGGTATGAAATGGAGTAATTAACAAAGTGAAATTATAATACAACACATCACCTTTTTTTAGTTGGCGTTCGCCTGTATAATTATTTGCTAACATGGAACTTCCTTTTATGCCAATCGTTACGCCGCCTTTGTTTTCATTGCCCCAAGAAGTTGGCAACAACAATGGTTTTTGCAGATAAAAGTTAGTATTTAAGGGTCTAACATATTTTTCATCTCGTAAGGCGTATTGCAAACCTGCATTAACATTTCCTAACCAAGCACCATCTTGATTTTTATTCGCTACATCCCATTTCCAGTCAAATTTTTCGGGGCGCAAACCTCCTTTTTGCCCAAGTCCCATCATGTAAGTTGCCGCTGTTTTATTAAAAGGAATATGCATCGTTACATCCTTCAAATCAACATCTTTTAACGCAGTCACTTTTACAGTATATGCGAGAAAACCATCAAATTCTAAGCTGCCAGCAACATCCATTTGTAAGCTATCATTTGCATTTTTGCTTTTCCATTGCACAGTTCCAGCTTCTTTTTTGGTAAATTCTATTCCACCATCTTTTAGTACCGTATTTTTTCCATCCGCTTTGCGCACAAAATGAAAATGAATATTTTCTGCCAACAAATTATTTGGAGTTGTGGTATAATCCGTCATTTCTGGACTAAAGAAAGTCTGAATTTGCTTTGGAAAACCGTTTTCATCCAACTCTACTTTTCTACCCAAAAGACTAATTGTATTTCCTTGAACTTGTAATGCAGTATAAGGTGCGATAACGGTATTTTTTTGAGCTAACGTAGAATTTAACCACGTCAAACGCGTTTGTTTCCATGGCTCATCAATTCCTCCATTTGTTTTCACAGTTCTAGGAACTACCATTAAGTTTATTTTCACAGTTTGTGAAGGAGCATTAGCTGAAGAAACTATTACTGTTCCGCTATACGTTGTGCTATAAGCATTTGTCGGAATGGTAAGCAAACACCATAACGCTTGTACCTGACTAGCTGGCACATCAACTTCTTTTTTAAATGGAACTCCATCGTAGGCAATTCCATCTGTATTTAAACAAGAAAGCAAAGCTGATGAAATTTTATGTCCTGTTTTATCCTTTAAATCGCTAAACTTCAATCTCACATTTTGTAAATCTTTTAAAGCAAGAATGCCCAATTGAAAAGAAAAATTTTCTCCTCTAAAAGCTTTATCTGTAAATGTTTTTTGTGCACCTTTAATTATCCACCTTTGTGGTATATCATTTTTCATGATAATAGGATAATTTCTACTTTCTGGAAAAACGAGATAAGCTGGCTCAGCATTTTTCACTCTCAACGCTTTCATTTCTTCCGCAGTTGCGATAACTTCCATTGGATAAACCCTGTTAAAAGTATTAATTGATTCGATTTGCAGTACTTTAGTGTTTGAAACCGTTGCATTCGCATCTTTTATAGAAATCTCACCCGTCGATTTTTCTTGTTTTGGATAAACACCTTTAGGATAATTTGATCTTCCTTCATTTTTATAAGGCTGATAATAAACATAATAAGTACCTGCTCCACTTTCTGGTTCGAAACAAATAATTCCTTCTTCTTTATCTACTGAAATAGGCAAAACGTTTTTAATTTTCTTACCTGTTTTTGCATCCTGAACAATGATCGCTTTTTGCTCTGGATTTGGATCACTTCTGCGCCAATTAATCACTACTTTAGCTATTTTCCCTACACCATTAAAACTGACTACCGCTCGTTGATTCCCTAATGAATCTGCATTCCAACTATTATTGCCTGATGTATATTTTATTTCTTGCGCATTTACATAAAATGATACTATGCACAACAAGAATAAGGTTGAAAAGAGATTTTTCATGAATTAGGGATTTATAAAATTAAGGAGCAGTAAATTTAATTTTTTTCTTCATTGTTTAACAGAAACTCACAAATTTAAGCACATTTATAACTGATAAAACTTGCTTTTAATGCTTAAGCGAAATTATTTAGCATAATTTTATTAATTTTGACATCAGGGTAAATGCTAAAGATGTACGCAATCACAATAAAGAGATCTCAGTTATTTTTCAAACATTTAGGAATAGCATTTAAGTTATTTAGAAAAAATGACCCTTTGCGTTTAGCTGGAGCCACTGCCTTTTTTGCCAATTTTGCATTACCACCAATCCTACTCATCTTAATTAGATTATTTGGTTTTTTTATTGATAGAAGGATGTTAGTGACTAGATTATTTGAGCGTTTAGCAAATATTTTAGATGATAGCAGTACTGCTCAAATTCGCCAAACCTTAAGAAATATTCGTGGAGTCGATTACAATTGGTGGGCAACAATTCTCAGTTTTGTCTTTTTCATTTTTGTAGCCACCACTTTATTTAGTGTGATTAAAAATTCCATGGATCAGATTTGGAGTATTGGCTTAAATGAAAAATTGGGTATTTTATTTAACCTGAAGTTAAGAGCTCGATCTATGGTTATTATTTTACTAGCTGGAATTTTATTTTTTGTGGGTTTGTTAACCGATAGCATCCAAGCCATAATTGGAACTTATATTAATACTGCAGCGCCAACTGTCGGAAAAATATTTCTCTCCATCTTAAATCAATTGCTTTTTATAGTTATTGTTACGGTTTGGTTTACCGTTTTATTTCGGTTTTTAACCAATGGCAGACCAAGTTGGAATATAGCAATGAAAGGCGGTTTGTTGACTGGAATTTTATTTACTCTAGGCAAGTATATTTTACGCATTATGCTTCCACTCAGCAACATAGGAAACATTTATGGTGCGTCAGGATCTATTGTTTTAATTATGCTTTTTGTATTTTATTCTTCCTTTATCTTCTATTTTGGAGCCTGCTTTGTAAAAGTACTTAGCGATGCAGGTAGCAAGCCTATCAATCCAATAAAAGGAGCTTTCCTTTACGAGTTGAAAGAAGTTATTAAAGAAAAGAATTAATTAGTACGCATTCCTACTTGCTCAAAACCTTGCATTTCGAAAACGGCTAGTTTATTTAGAATGTTATAGTGTAGCGTTCCAAAAAAATTAAAAATTCCGTCTTTATTTTTTCCTTCAATGCAAATTGTCTCTTTAACTATTTCACGTTGTGCTAAATTATGGTCGCCAAGAATTACATCTTCGTCCTGAATAATAATATCTTTTGCCTCAATTGCAAACTCTTTTAATAGCGCCAAAAAGCTCTGGCCGTTTAATAGCAGTTCTTTAATATTCATGATGTTAAAGGTTAGGTTTTGATTAAAAAACAATTATCAATTTTAACGCCAAAAAAAATGGATAAACTTAAAAAGCCTATCCATTTTTTATTTAATAGAAAAGATGATTTAATTAAAACAATTTGTAACCTAAACCAAGGGTAAATAGATTCAATTTTGTTGATGAATTATAGCCATCTGAATTAATTTTAGATAAACCTAACTCGTATCTTAAATCTACACTCAATTTCTTAATATCCAGACCTGTACCAAATTGCCATGCAAAAGCTTGGTCTTTAAATTTACCATTAAAAGCTGCCGATGCCGCTTGTGAGAAACTTTGATCTTCATTTAAAATGAACGAAACCACAGGCCCAGTATTTAAACGCAACCCAATACCTGCTGCACCAATTTTTGTACCTACTAAAACAGGCACATCTAAACTGGTGAATTTTACTTTGTTTTCTTGACCAGCACTATTTACCAATGTAGTGTTTTTACCAGAAAGGTAAAGTTCTGGCTGCAAATGTAAACCTGCTGCACCAATACGAGCCCAAACACCTGCATAATAACCTGCTTGGTTATCACTGCTAAATGTATTAGCTGTATTAAATTTTGATAGATTCATTCCTCCTTTTAAACCAAATTGGAAAGATGGTAGCACTTGGCTAAATGCAAAAAAACTACAGCAAAGAAGCAATAGTGACAAACTGAACTTTTTCATAATGAAATAATATTTATATAAATCTAGTAATATTTTTTATTAGTGTCTAATTCTAGCGGTTTATATCATTTTATATCGACCATATTGAAATTCAATATATCTCGTATCTTTATTGGATATTTTTTGATCGCTTTCAATGAACTTTACCTACAATGGTTATGCCATTTTTTTATTAATATGCGGCGCTGTACTTATTATACTGGCCAATTATATTTTTAGAAGGGGTGGAAATGCGGTAAAGTGGTTTAGTTACATGATGATTTCTAATGCCATATGGTCTATTGCTTATGGTTTAGAATTGGCAAGTAGTTCTCTTTGGCAAATTAAGTTTTTTATTAATGTAGAATATATCGGCATTGCCAGTTTACCCCTAAACTGGTTTATATTTTGCCTTCATTTTTGTGGTAAGGAATGTTGGTATAAAAAACCATTAAATTTAATTCTCCTCCTTATCATGCCTATCCTTGCTATTTTATTGGTATGGACTAATGATTATCATCATTTATATTATGAGAATATTGCATTAGCAACAGATGGCCCATTTCCAATGGCAAATATCGACTTTGGATTGTTTTATAGAATTTTTACCATCTATTTCTATTTGTTATTGGCCTGCGGTTGTTACTTGATTTTCATAAAGTTCAGAATATCAGATTCTATTTATAAAAAACAAAACTACAGTATTATTATAGCTGCACTTTTACCTTGGCTAGCAAATATTGCCCATGTATTAGGCGTAAAACCTCTTGGACATTTAGATATTACTCCGTTTGCATTTATCCTTACATCATTTTTAATTTTAATAGGTATTTATCGCTTTAAACTTTTTGATATTATTCCTATTGCCCGAGAAAAAGTATTGGAATTAATGCGAGATGGTTTTTTATTATTAGATCAACAAAACAGAGTTATTGATTATAATGAATCGGTAAAGAGATATATTAATGCTACCAATGAAAAGAAATTAATCGGCCTTCCTGGAGAGGAAATATTCCAAAATCAGCCAGAATTTTTTAAACGAATTAAAGATCATGAACAGGGTAAAGTAGAGCTAAACATCAATATTAATGATGAGAAATTGTATTTGGAAGCCGAAATACTCTTTTTAAACGACAATAAACTCAATAATGATTTCACAATTATCAAATTACAAGATTTAACAAGTATTAGAAATGAAACTATTCGTACCAAAGAGCAAGCTCAAGAACTTGAAAAATTAAATCAATTAAAGGATAGGATATTTTCCATTATTGCACATGATTTAAGAGGCCCATTAGTTAATCTTTCGGAAGTATTAAAAATGATTGCTAATAACCAGATTACCATTGAAGAGTTTAAAAGCATCTCTCCCACACTTAGCAATGATATTATTTATACGACAGATCTTTTAGAAAACATCCTGCATTGGTCTAGAAGTCAACTAAAAGGATTCGGAATTAAAAAAGAATTCTTTAACCTTCGCAACCTAATTATTAATGAAATTAATTACCATTTACCTGGCGCTACCTTAAAAAAAATAAAGATTATTCATGATGTTTTTCCAGGAGAAATGGTTTATGCTGATGTTTTAATGGTGCAAATTGTAATGCGAAATATTATTAATAATGCCATTAAATTTTGTTACGAAGATTGCGAAATACACATTACTGCTGCCTACCAAACGAGCGGAATGATGTTAGTTTGCATTAAAGATAACGGCATTGGTATATCGAAAAATATTCTTGACAAACTATTTAAAGATGAAAACGTAACCACTCGAGGCACTTCTAACGAAAAAGGAACTGGATTAGGTTTGATGGTGTGTAAAGATTTCATGAACCGAAACAGTGGTAATATTACTGTGGAAACGGAAGAAGGAAAAGGCGCCAAGTTCTGTGTTACCATACCTACTTCATAATAAAAGGGTTCAGAAATTTCCGAACCCTTTTTAATTTACTTATTGACCAGTAGCGTCATTAATGGCTTGCTGTTCTTTTAAAGCATCTACATTGTTTTTATTTCCGAAGTTTTGGGTTTTATCTGCAAAATAAGCTAATATATCAACAATAGAATCGAGATTATCTGCCACACGTTGGTGCATATCGGGTAAATCTTTGTCCAATTTTTTATCACTTAGTTCTATATTATCTACTTCAATTTTTCCAATTTTCTGAATAATTGCCTGTTGCGAGTGTTGTAAGTCTTCTAATTCTCTTACAATCTTTTCCATTAATTCAAACTTTTTTAGCGTATCCATATGGTAATTTATTAATGTTAAAATTTAACTATTATCCCTTATAAAACGCATTAGTAGTAAAAATGTTTGGATTATATAAATAGGTTTTGGATTTCTAATAAATAACTAATAAATTAGTTTAAAATTAAATCGTTATGAAAAAGCTATTTTTTGTATTCTTTTTGGCATTGCTTCACTTGGTTACATTTGCTCAATCTATAGTTTTAGATAAAGAGAAATTACTAGAATATTATCAAACCCAACGTTATGCAGATGCTGCTCAATATTTGAAAAGTATCTATCCTACGGATACAAAAGATGTGAAAGCACTAAGTCAAATGGCGTATTGTAATATGATGGCTGGCAAATTACCCGAGGCGGAAAAAAGCTATCTGTCGATTAATGAAATTCAGCCAAATACACTTCCTGTCTTGTTTAATTTGGCAAATATCAATACACGAAGAGGAAATGATACCAAAGCAAAAGCCTATTTAGAAAGCATTGTAAAAATAGATACCATAAATTTTAATGCATTTAAACAGTTGGCTGGTTTAATAAAAGATAGTTTGCAATTGAAAATTGCTTATTTAAAAAAGGCTAATTCTTTAAATTCAGCAGATGCTGATGTAGCAACTGACCTAGCGCAAGGTTACAGAGATTTACAGCAATGGGCATTGGGCTACCAAGTTTTAAAAGTTGCAATTGCAGCAGATACGAGCAATTTATTTTTACTACAAGCACAATTACCTTTTGCTAACGAATTAAAAAAATACAAAGAAGTAATTTACGTTGGCGAAAAACTGCTTAAAGATGGAACCGATGCAAATGTGGTAAAGAATGTTGGTAAGGCCTATTACTTTTTAAAAAACTATCAGAAATGTATTAATTTGTATGAGATGCTAGAAAAAATGGCAATGCAGAACGAAATGACTTTATATCTGATGACCTTAAGTTATCGCGAATTGAAAAATTTAGATATGGCAATGGTTTATGCCAAAAAAACAATTGAAGAAGGAGTTTCGGCAAATACTGCAACTTATTATGGGTTACTTGCAGGATTACAAGAAAGCAATGGGAATTTAACTACATCTGTTTCTTCGTATAAAAGAGGCTTAACTTTTAGTGAGAACAGCAATATTTATTACAGACTAGGTTTATTGTATGATTTAAAGTTAAAACAACAAAAAAGCGCTTTAACCTATTACAACTTATATCTGAAAAGCAAACCTGATGTGAATAGCGAAAAGGAGCAAATTGAGTACGTTAAAACCAGAGTATCAGACTTAAAGGTAACTACGAAATAGCTTCGAAAACAGGTTTTACATCTGTCCAGAATTGGTCTAAGGCAATAATCCTAGGTTTTAAGAATGAGATTAATTCTGGCCAATTTTGTTGATTAAAAACGCTAACGTTATTTATGGTTTTAGTAATTTGACTTAAAGGAATACCAAAGTTATTTACAGCATTTTCTTCCCAATCCCATTCTTCATTTACTGCATTAGCGAATAATAATTTGAAAGCTTTAAATTGTTCAAAATACAGATTTCTAATCTCTTGATTTGGATGAGTGATTTCGATAGAAATGATTGCTTTATGTTGC
Source organism: Pedobacter planticolens (assembly GCF_014172375.1). Taxonomy (GTDB): domain Bacteria; phylum Bacteroidota; class Bacteroidia; order Sphingobacteriales; family Sphingobacteriaceae; genus Pedobacter; species Pedobacter planticolens. Next base: position 401,610 of record NZ_WNXD01000001.1, on the reverse strand, counting down.
TCAGCATTCATTCTGAAATAGATATGTTTTACACCAGTTTTGTAGTTAATCCAATTTATCGACAAGCCTTCGGCTGATGAAATGGGTTTCATGTACTTACCAAAAGTTATCCAAAATTGTTGGCGGATTTTTGATGCTTCTTCTTTACTGTACATTTATTTCGTTGGTTGAGCTTTGACAAAATTATAAGCAGTTTGAAAGAATTTTGTCAAAGCTTTATTTATTGCTCTAACCCGCGTAAATTAAACCTGATAAAAGCGAACACGATGCGCAGCGAGTAAAGCGGTTAGCAGGGCTGATTTTTATTTGAAACACTGTTTTTGCTTTTCGGAAAAATTACTTATTTCCCATTAACCTAGCAACGTATTTGCCAATAATATCGAATTCTAAATTAACCGTATCTCCTACTTTTACTTCATGCAAATTGGTGTGTTCAAAAGTGTAAGGAATAATAAATACTGAAAATTCATCAGCTTGAGAATTTACGACCGTTAAACTAATCCCGTTTACACAAATTGAACCTTTTTCTACTGTAACGTTGCCTAAATTGGCATTGTATTTAAAGCGAAATTCCCAACTACCATTTAGTTCATTTACCAAAATACAAATAGCCGTTTGGTCTACGTGGCCTTGCACAATATGACCATCTAAACGAGCATTCATTTGCATGCAACGCTCTAAATTAACTTTACTACCAATTTTTAAGTTACCTAAACTCGTTTTATTTAAGGTTTCTTCAATTGCAGTAACGGTGTGTGAATTCTCATTTAGTGCCACAACGGTTAAGCAAACCCCATTATGTGCCACGCTTTGATCTATTTTTAACTCGGCGCAAATAGAAGAATTTACTGTAAAATGGACATTAGTTCCTTCTTTTACAATATTTTCAACTTCGCCTAGCGTTTCTATAATTCCTGTAAACATTTAACTGTATTTCTTTCTATTTTTTCGCCAATTATTTGCAATCACATTGTTTTGCGCTAGACTGATCTTATCTTCCTTTTTAAGCAATAAAACTGCAGTAAGGGCTGCTAATAATGCTTCTTCTTCGCTATCGTTTTTTAAACTATCGGCGTTAAAATACTTACTTACAAAATGTGTATCAAACTTGCCTGATGTAAACGCATCATGTTGCATTACAAATTTACCAAAGCTTAAGGTGGTTTGTATGCCTGTAATGTCATATTCATCGATCGCTCTTATCATTCGCTCAATTACCTCTTCTCGAGTTGCACCATAGGTGATGAGTTTTGCAATCATGGGATCGTAATAAATTGGAATTTCCATTCCTTCTTCAAAACCATCATCAACCCTAACTCCGTTTCCTTTTGGAGTGCGATACGTTTGTAAAGTACCAATATCAGGCAAGAAATTATTTAAAGGATCTTCTGCATAAACCCTTAATTCCATAGCGTGACCACTGATTTTCAACTCTTCTTGTTTAAAACTCAACACTTCGCCCCTGGCTATTTTTATCTGTTCTTTAACTAAATCTAAGCCCGTAATCATTTCTGTAACAGGATGTTCTACTTGCAAACGTGTATTCATCTCTAAGAAGAAAAAATCTAGATTTTCATCTAAAATAAACTCTACCGTACCCGCACCAACATAATTAACCGAACGAGCTACGTCAACGGCGCATTTACCCATTGCTTGTCTAATTTCTTCAGTTAAAACAGAGGAAGGGGCTTCTTCAATTACTTTTTGATGGCGACGTTGTACTGAACATTCACGTTCAAATAAATGGACAATATTTCCATGCGTATCGCCTAAAACCTGAATTTCAATGTGTCTTGGCGAAGTCACATAACGCTCTATAAATACAGAACCATCTCCAAAAGCTGATGTTGCTTCACTCACAGCTAAATGCATCTGTTCTTCAAAATCGGTTGCTTTTTCTACAATGCGCATTCCCTTTCCACCTCCACCTGCCGCAGCTTTAATTAAAATCGGGAAGCCAACTTCAACCGCTCTTTCTTTTGCTTCATTTATATCGGTAATGGCTTCTTCTGTACCTGGAACCATAGGAATATTATATTTTAAAGCCGCAGCTTTAGCAGATAATTTATTCCCCATAATTTCCATCGCTTCTGGCGTTGGACCAATTAAAATCAGCCCTGCTGCTGCAACTTCTTTAGCAAAATTGGCATTTTCTGATAAAAAACCGTAACCGGGGTGGATTGCTTGTGCACCTGTTAACTTACAAGCCTCAATAATTTTATCACTTTTTAAATAGGACTGATTTGATGGCGCTGGCCCAATACAAATTGCTTCATCCGCATAACGCACATGCAAAGCACCTCTATCAGCTTCTGAAAAAACAGCTACCGTTTTAATGTTCATTTCTTTTGCAGAACGCATAATACGCAAAGCAATTTCACCACGATTGGCAATAAGAATTTTCGAAATGTTAGCCATACTTATTATAGATGTAGATGTGTTAGGATGTCTATGGCTTTATCGACCATTGTTGAGGAAATATCTAAGTGCGTAACCAATCGGATGGTTTGATTAGACGTACTATTACACAAAATGCCTTTCGCTTCCAATGCTTTCACTACGTTATCGGCTTTTAAACCTGGCGAAACATCGAAAAGAACAATATTTGTTTCAACAGGCATTACTGAGTTTACGTAATTTGTTTTGCTCAATGCATCTCCCAAAGCTTTTGCATGTTTATAGTCTTCTGCCAAGCGATTTACATTATTATCCAATGCGTAAATTCCTGCAGCTGCTAAAAAACCCGCTTGTCGCATGCCGCCGCCTAAAACTTTTCTAATTCTTGTGGCTTTTTTAATAGTAGCTTTTGATGATAACAAAACAGAACCAACTGGTGCGCCTAATCCTTTAGAAAGACAAACTGAAATTCCGTCGAAATATTTGCCGTAATCTTTTGCTTTATCGCCTGTGGCTACTAATGCATTAAATATTCTTGCACCATCAAGGTGGAGTTTAATTCCTTTTATAGCACACAAATTATGGATAGGTTCAATTTGAGAAAGCGTATAACATTTGCCACCACCTTTATTTACTGTATTTTCTAAAACAACTAAGCTTGAATTTGGATAATGGATATTTTCGGCATTAATTTCTGGCTCAATCATTTCTGGCGTTAAAATTCCTCTTTCGCCGTTTAATAATCGAACTGATGCCATGGAATTATAAGCTATTCCACCTCCTTCATAACGGTACACATGCGCAGTTTGATCACAAATTACTTCATCCATTGGTTGGGTAAAGCATTTTATAGCAATTTGATTGCTCATTGTACCAGATGGGCAGAATAATGCAGCTTCCATATTAAATAAGGCTGCCAATTTTTCTTCTAAAGCATTTACGGTTTCATCTTCTCCAAAAACATCGTCGCCAACTTTTGCGCTCATCATTGCATCAAGCATTCCAGCTGTTGGTTTGGTTACCGTATCGCTTCTAAAATCTATTTTATCCATTTAATTTAACATTAAGGCATTAAGATAAATAAGTGGGTTGCCATTTTTAATCTCTTAAAAATCTGAAATATTCATTCACAAATGGCTTCATCGATTTCGAAATATTATCTGTAAAAAAATTGATAAGTAATCCTTGAGGAACCTTTAATAACTTCATATATGTTAAAATCTGCGCTTCATGAACTGGAAGAATATTCTCAACCGTCTTTAATTCCACTACAATCAAGTCATTTACTAATAAATCTAACCGTAAATCCGTATCGATTTGCAAATTATCATAAATTACAGGAATAATCAATTGTTGTTTTACATCAAATCCATTTTTTTGTAATTCATATTTCAAACATTGTTCATAAACACATTCTAATAGTCCTGGGTCCAAAGACTTATGCACTTTAATAGCGCATCCAGTAATTTCATAAGATAATTGAGTGATTTGTGTTTTTGTCATATTCGATTTTTAGTAATTAATACTAAAATCGGTCCTAAATATTCTTAATTCCTTAATGGTTAAATTTTAATCAATTACTAATGAATTTATAAAAATCTACAAATTCTCTATGCCAAAACCATTCGCTATGTTTACCATCAACTTTTTCGACCATTACTATATTTTTATTTTTTCCAGTAGGATTTAAAATCTGATACATATTTTTCATATCGCTAACCATGGTTTTGCTTTCTAAATCTCCAGCTACCAAATAAACTTTGCTTCCATTTAAATTTCTCATGGCATTTTTAACATCAGTTTCTATCGTTTTACCCAACCAAAATGCTGGAGAAAAAACTCCGGCTTTGCCAAAAACCTTTGGATAAGTTGCAATTGCATACATAGAAATTAAACCACCCATAGAACTTCCTGCGATTGCTGTGTTTTTAATATCTTTTTCTGTTCTATAATGCTCATCTACATACGGTTTTAAGGTGTTCACTAAAAAATCGACATAAGCTTTGCCCTTTCCAATACCATATTCACTATTGTAAGGATTATATTCCTTTAACCTTTCGCTCCCACCATGATCTATACCAATAACTATATATTCCTTTTGCCCTTTAGCGATTAAACTATCCAATAATTCATCCACACCCCATTCTCCGTAGCCGCTCGTCAACTGATCAAAAAGATTTTGTCCATCATGCATATATAATACTGGATATTTTTTAGTCGACGAAGCATAAGATGGTGGCAAATAAATCCAAACTCGTCTTTTTGCATTTAACTGAGGAATTAAAAAAGCACTATCAATGATATGAACATTAGCTGATGTCGTATGTTTAGGTGGTTCTTTTTTAAATTGATCAGCCCAATTTGCAATAGTAATTTTGACTGTTGTATCATTTTTCAAATTCAAACTGCGATTTCCGATAGTATTCCCTTTACTCTCAGATTCTACTTTTGCCCAACTACCACGAGTGATTTTGTATTCATATAAGTTAGCGGGCAATTGTTTTTCAAGTACATAATCTGCATCATTTACTTTTAAAAATCGATATGCAGGATCATTTGGTTTCCAATTATTAAAATTACCAGCTACAAAATATTCAGGTATAGAATCTTTATTTTGTGGGATATTTTGCAATTCGAACTTAACCTTAACTTGTGCATTAGCTCCAAGAGAGCTATATATTAAAAGGAGAAAAAAATAAATCCGTTTCATTATTCTTTATTTAATTGATGTATTTATAGCCCTATTTTCAAAAACTAAGCTAATTTTCAAATCATTTAACAAATAAATAGAATTAATTACTTTTTTTATCATTTATATTTACAGCCAAATAGATTAACAATAAAATAACTGCTATCAGTAGAATGGATAATGTCAATATCAAAAAATTAGCTAAAGCCCTTCATCTTTCTACATCTACCGTTTCTAGAGCATTTAGAGATAATAGCGATATTAATGCTGCTACAAAAGAACGTATTTTGGCAATGGCTAAGGAATTAAATTATCAGCCAAACCATTATGCTAGTAATTTAAGAGAGCAAAAAAGTAAAACCATCGCAGTTATTGTTCCCGAATTAGCCAACAATTATTTCTCATTAGCCATTCAGGGTATCGAAAGAGTGGCAAGTGCAAAAGGCTACCATATTTTAGTTTATGCAACCAACGATCAGTTCGAGAAAGAAGTTTCATTCATAAAACATTTACATAATGGCAGGGCCGATGGAATAATTATGTCTGTTTCTGGTGAAGCTAATGACCATAACTATTTAAATGAACTTTCTAAAAAACGACTTCCATTAGTATTTTTCGATCGTGTTTACGAAGATATCATCACGCCGCGTGTAATTACAAACGATTATGAAAGTAGTTTTTCTGCCACCAAACATTTAATCCAACAAGGCTGTAAACGCATTGCCTATTTAGCGGTAAATAAAACTTTATCTATTGGTAAAACGCGTATGCAGGGTTATATAGATGCCTTAAAGAAATTTAAAATCCCGTTTAAGGATGAGTTAATTATTGATTGCACGAACAATTACAAAGAAAATATAGATCATTTAAAGCAAGTATTTACTGAATTAAAACCTGATGGCGTTTTCACTTCGGTTGAGCGTTTAGCCTTTGCCACTTACTATGCTTGTTATGACATCAATCTTTCTATACCAAAAGATTTAAAGGTAATTGGTTTCTCTAGTTTAGAAATTGCACCATTACTAAATCCTGCTTTAAGTACAGTAACTCAACCAGCCTCAGATTTAGGTAAAACAGCTGCCGAATTACTCTTTAAAATGCTCGAAAGTCCTGGCGATATAAACATTGATAGTGAGGTGATTCTAAAGTCGAAATTGATACAAAGAAAGTCCACCTCGAACGACTAAAAACCGTTGCTATTTTGCACCGTTTTTTAACCTAAAAAACAAGTCACTTTTTATCAAAAAAAATCTGGTTTTCACCAAAACACGCAGAATTTTGCCCTTACACTCTTAGCAACTTTTCATTTTATGTTGATTTTTTCGGGAACGTTCCCGAAAACGTTCCCGAAAAACACAAAAAAAACAGCATAGTGTATAAATTACACCTTATTTTCAAAAATAATATTAAAAATATCTGAATATCAGTTATTTAAAAAATATAAGTTAAATATTTAAAAAAATAAAATCAACTAAATATTCGCTTTTTTAGTCTTTTTACATCCTTAAAATATGGTGTTTAAAAAAAATATGATATAAAATTTTGATTTTTCATATCCAACGTTAAATTTACATTAATGTGTTACAACACATTTTATAACCAAATATTTAACCATTAAAACGGGCTTTTTCTATGAAAAAACTTTACCCAATTAAGCTTTGTTTGTTGATGCTTTTTGCACTCTGCACATTAACAACTTACGCTCAAACCGGAAGCATTTCTGGCAAAATTATCGACGATACTAAACTCCCTATTCCTGGAGCATCAGTTCAAGTTGATGGCACTCAAAAATTAGCTGTTACTGATAATGATGGAAATTTCAGAATTACAGGTTTAACAAGTGGAACTTATACTTTAACAGCGAAGTATATTGGTTTTACTCCTTTAAAATTAACAACCACAGTTGGTGGTGGAAATGTTGTTTTAAATTTTAGCCTTAAATCAGAATCTCAAAACTTAAACGAAGTAATTGTTGTAGGTTATGGTACGCAGACTAAACGCGAAGTAACGGGTGCGATTTCTAAAGTGAGTGGAGACAAACTTACTTCACTACCAACACCAAGTTTTGAAGCAAGTTTGCAAGGTCAAGCACCAGGTGTACAAGTTACACAAGGTAGCGGTTTAGCTGGTAGCGGCTCTGTAATTAGAATTAGAGGTATTGGTTCAATTAGTGCTGGCGGTGATCCATTATATGTAGTAGATGGTATTCCAGTAACATCCGATCCATTTATTACTGGTAATCGTGGTGCAATGAACCAAAATCCATTAGCTACTATTAATCCTAATGATATCGAATCAGTAGAGATTTTAAAAGATGCTGGTGCAGCAGGTATTTATGGTTCCCGTGGTGCAAATGGTGTAATTTTAATTACTACCAAAAGAGGTAAAACTGGAAAACCTAGAATCTCTTTCTCTTCTAAATATGGTTTAAGCACTTATGCCAACCGACCAGAATTTGTAACAGGTGCAGAATGGCTACAATTACGTCAAGAGGCTTGGACAAATGATGGCAATACTGGTTTAGCTTCTTTACCTGGAGGATTAACTTGGGCTCAAGCTCAACAAAACAATACCGATTGGTGGGGTATTTTAACCCAAACAGGTAAATCAAATGATCAGGCTATTTCTTTTAGTCAAGGTACTGAAAAAATTAAAAGTTACATTTCTGCTAATTATAGCAATAATGAAAGTTTCTTAGTAGGTAACTCTTACGAACGTTACGGTTTTAGAACAAATTTCGACATCAAACCTACTTCATATTTCTCAACAAGTATTAATGTAGGTTACGATAAAGGTATTAACCAACGCGTTAACGCAGCTTGGGGCGGTGGTCTTGGAGATGCAATGTCTACAGCTTTACCAATTTATCCTGTTAAAAATGCAGATGGAACTTTCTTTAGTGGTGGTGCAAACCCAGCTAGAAATTTAGGTCTATTAGATTGGAAAACTAGAAACGAGCGTTTATTAGCTGGTGTAACTATGGAATTAATTCCTGTTAAAAACTTAAGTATTAAAGGAAGTTTTAACATGGATAACTTAGATGTACAAGACAACATCTACACACCTGCAGCTTTATCAGGTACAACAGATGGTAGTGCAACATTATATCCTACAAAAATATTTAATCGCAATTTTTCTGGTACTGCAACATACGATTGGCAATTAGATAGCAAGAATAAATTAAAGTTTTTAGTAGGTACAGAATCTCAAGTATCTTATAAAAACACTTATCCAAATGGTATTTCAGCTACTGGGGCAAATATTACTGAACCATTTTCTGAAAACAAAACCAATTTATATTTAGCAATGCAGAACTTGGCGACTAGTAATAGCCTGCTTTATTATAGTGGTTTCCAAAGAGACACCTTTGCTTCTTTATTTGCTCGTATCAATTACTCGTATGATAGCAAATATTATTTAGAGGTATTAGCTCGTAGAGATGGTTCATCTAAATTCGGTCCTGAAAATAAATATGGTTATTTCCCTGCTGCATCTGCTTCATGGTATATTAGTCAAGAAGATTTCTTAAAGGACAACAAAGTAATTAGCAATTTAAAGTTAAGAGCTAGTTATGGTTTAGTGGGTAGTTCTAGTTTCCCTTCTGCTCAGTATTATCAAAATTTCCAGTTTTCTGGAAGTTATAATGGACAACCCGTATTATTCCCAACAAATGTTGCTAATCCATCCTTAAAATGGGAAGAGGGAAGAAATCTTGATTTAGGATTAGACTTTGGTTTATTTAAAGGCCGTATTACTGGTGAGTTTTCTTACTATAAGAAAAACACAAAAGGTGCTTTAATTAATGGTGGTATTTCTCCTTCTACGGGTTTTGCTACAGGTTATTTAAATGTGGGCGAAATTTTAAATGAAGGTGTTGAGTTAAGTTTGAATACAATTAACATTCAATCTGATAATTTTAAATGGGTTACACGTTTAAATGTATCTCAAAATCATAATGAAGTATTAAGCTTGGGTAGTTTAACTCCTGATGCCGTTGGTGGTGGTACAAATGATACACGTATTGCTGTTGGTTATCCTATCGGGACTAACTATTTAGTAAGATATAAAGGTGTAGATCCAGCTGATGGCTTACCAATTTGGCTAGATAAAGCTGGCTACGAGACTAAAACATTCTCATTAGACAATCGTGTTCCAGTAGGAAAAATTCTACCTGATTACGTTGGTGGTTTAACCAATACCTTCTCTTATAAAGGTTTTGAATTAAATACTTTATTCACTTTCGCCATTGGCGGAAACCTTTATGATGCTTCTGCAAAACGTCAGTTAGGTGTGGTTACTGATTGGAATATAAGAACTGATATTGCTAATCGTTGGAGAAAACCTGGCGACGATGCAGAATTTCCACGTTTAACATTAAATCCTAGTACTTACGCAGGTTTATCAAGCGAGTGGCAATACAATTCAACTATGTTTTTGTATGATGCAACATTTGTACGTTTAAGAGAAGTAACGCTATCTTATACTGTACCTGCTAGTTTCACAAAAAGATTAAGATTACAAAGTCTAAAATTATTTGCAACAGGTATGAATTTATTAACTTTTAGTAAATACCCAGGTGGCGATCCAGAAATTGCTAGAGATTTCGAAAATCCACAAGATAGGAACATGAGTCCTAACGTAACTTATTTAACTACGCCTCAACAAAAATCGTTGACTTTTGGATTATCAACTTCATTTTAGATAGATATTAATAGATAAAAAAATGAAAATCAATTATAAAAATATATTAAAATCATTCTTAATACTATCTGTAGTAACAGTTATAGGTACTGGATGTAAAAAATTCTTAGAAACCCCTCCTATTGAGTCACTTCCTAAAGATGTGGCCATAGCAGATGAAACAGGTTTGAAGTCGGTAATGAATTCGGCTTATCAAATTGTTGGGGGCGGCAATATGTTTGGCGGTAAAATACAAGCCATCAACGAAATGCTTGCCGATCAATTAAATGGCTCATTACTTAATGGCGATTTTGGAGAAATTTTCGGACGTAAAACTTCTGTATTTGGCGATTATAAAAATGGAATGTACACCGATATGTACCAAACCATATTTAGGGCTAATACAGTTTTAGAGAATTTAGATAAAGCTACTTCTATGAGAGATAACTTGGAAGGTCAGGCTAAATTTATAAGAGCGTTAACCCATTTTCAAGTAGTTCAATTATTTGCACAACCTTATGGTTTTACTACAGACAACTCTCATTTAGGCGTACCAATTAGAACAAGTACAACCATTGATGCTGGTGTTCGTGCTACTGTAAAACAAGTTTATGATCAAATTATTGCAGATTTAAAAGTTGCTGAAGTAAAACTACCTGATGATAATGGTGGCTATGCAACCAAATGGGCAGCAAAAGCATTGTTGGCAAAAGTTTATTTTCAGATGAACGATTTTATAAATGCTTATTTATATTCAAATCAAGTAATTGCTAGCAATAAGTTCACTTTAGATACGTATGCATCAAGATTTGCTACAACTGGATCAAAAGAAAGTATTTTCAGAATTATTTACACTAATGGCGGTTATGAACCAGGGGGCGAATTAAAGGGACAATTTAGATCTGATTTTAATGCTTCTACGCTAAGGTTTACTACTGATTTTTATGCAAGTGTAAATACACCAAATGATGTTCGTAAAGCTTTATATGATAATGTAAAATATCCAGGTGTTATTGTGACCAAGAAATACAATTTTGATCATATTGAAGTGCCAGTACTTTACTTAACTGACATGAAATTAATCAGAGCAGAATCTGCTGCAGAAACTGGAACAAACTTAACTGTTGGAGCACAAGACATCAACGATATTTTAAATAGAGCTTATGCTGGTACTAAAAGTATCCCTTTGGCATCTTCAGCAAGTTTAATTAAGAGTAATGCCCGTTTTGAACGTAGTATTGAATTTGCTGGCGAAGGAAATAGAATTTCTGAAATTAAAAGAATTGGTGCCAAAGGCGAAAACATCGATAAACGCGGTGCAGTATGGAATTGCCCAGGTTTAATCTTGCAATTCCCACAAGGAGAAATGGCAAGTAATACCAGTTTCCAGAGAAATGTTGAAGGTGGTTGTAACTAATTAAAAATATAAAAATGAAAAACATTAAATATATGATGTTGGTAGTATGCATCCTATCGGTATGGGGATGTAAGCCAGAAGAATTTGGACCAATTGGTGCCGAAGAGAATATTTTAAAGGAATTGCAAGGTACTTGGGGTTTAACAAAAGTTACCCAAAAAGACGAAGATGCAGCAACCAAAGGTTTTCCTTACAAAGAGCTAGACATTACAAGTGTTTACGCGTATAAAGATTTAGTAATTGCTTTTCAAGGAGATGCTGCTGGTACTCCAACAGCATTTACGATCACTCCTGGTAACTCTCCTAAAATCTCTGATTTTAACACAGGTACTTGGATGGTAGATAATGCCAAAGCACCAACTACAATTACCTTAAAAAATGGAACCGTTACTTCAGATTTAACATTAGGTTCTTATGCTGAATTGAAATCAGGGAAGTTTTATCTTAAAAAGGTGAAGAAATTTAACGGTAAAGCTATTGTAAGTTATACCTATCAATTCACTAAAAAGTAATCGATAAATTAAAGAAATTATGAAAAAATTAATATTATCAATCATATTTACCTTAAGTGCGGTATTTGCATTTGCTCAGGTTACTTTTAGCCCTGCTACTTTTACTTCAGAAGATGAGGTTACCATTACACTTGATATTAGTGGTACAGCTATGGCTGGGCAAAATGATGTTTATATTTGGGCATTCTCTAACGACGGCGTTGGAGGTGGTAAAGATGCTTTAACAAATGGTCAATGGGGCAGTTCTTCTGAATCGGCTAAAATGACCAAAATTGCTACCAATAAATTTACATTCAAATTTACAGGCACAACCTTATTCGGTCAAAGCCCTGCAGAACTAATCAACTTCGGTTTTTTAGGTAAAAGCAAAGACGGAACAAAACAAACACAAGATTTTAAACCCTACAAGTTTGACCCTTTAGTGTTTACCCCTTCTCAATTCCGCATTTTTCCAGCTAAACAAGACTTTACAGACATGAGTACTGTTTATTTCCATCAAGATTTAGCAACAGATCAGAATTTACAACGGATGTTTGATGTAAAAGTTAACCTTACTTTTTATAATGATGCGGGAGGCCTTGTTGCTACCAGAACAGCTTTAGTAGCGGTTAAAGAATCAAGCACATTATATTCTTATTCATTTATTCCAGAGAAATTAATAACGCTACCTGCGGGAACCAAATTAGGCAAATTTACCTATCAATTTACAGGTAGTATTAAAGATGCAACTGGCGCAAATGTAGCAACCGCTGGTCCCGTAAATGAAGTAATTTATACCATCTTTAATTAAGCTCAATTATGAAAAATAAGATATTATATACCTTACTAGCCTTTGTAACAATTGCTTTTGGTTGTAAAAAAACAGAATTTGACGATGTGTCTAAAGGTGAAGCACTTGGAGCTTTCACTGTTACTGCACCTGTAAATAATACAACGCTAGTGTTAAACTCTGCTACGCCTGCTGCTAAAGTAATTTTTAGCTGGAGCGCTGCAAAACCTGGTGTAAGTACCATGCCAACCTATAAATTTGTGGCAGCTTTAAAAACAGGTAGCCTTGATGCTCCTTTGTTAGAAATACCTTCAGATAATAGTGGTAAAAACAATACGTTAACATTTACTCAAAAACAATTAGATGATGCCTTAAAAGCTAAATCTATTGCCGATGGTATTAAAACCGATTTAATTTGGGCTATCAAAGCAACCAATGGGGATATGACGGTGAGTACCTCTCCTGCTTTAAATATAGCGATCACTCGTATGGGCGATGGAGTAAGTAACTTCCTTTTATATGGTCCTGTTTCATCAAATACTCCTGTAGTTATTAATCCAAATGCTACAACGGATTTCATGAATTTTAAATGGCAGAAATCTTTTCCAGGCGTAGCAACAAATCTAGTTAAGTATCAAATTAAGTTTGTAGCTAAAGGTGGTAATTTTTCAACTCCTTTATTTACTTATACCTCAAACAATACTGGTTTAGACTCTGCATTAGCAATAAGCTATAAGGACATCAGCGATAAATTAACAGCTGCTGGTTATACAGATCAAGCTACACCAGTAGCTTTACAATGGACAGTAGAAGCTACTTCTGGTTCATTCAAAAAAACAGCAGATTACGTAAATGATTTAGTGATTACTAGAGAAGTTAAAATGTTCTTAGTTGGTGGTGATACACCTGCAAGTTGGACAGCTGAGAATGCATTACCAATGATTGCTGATAAAAATAATCCAGGTACTTTTTATATTTATGTAAAATTAAACGCAGGCAATGGTGGTTTAAAATTCTTAAATCAACAACAATGGCCGGGTGGTAGTTTAAACTCTTCAGATTGGGGTATGAAACCTGGAACTCCAGGTGATGCTGCTGTTGACAACGAAGCTAACATTGAAAATTATGGTGCAAGCGGTGTATATCGTGTATCATTTGATCAAAAAAATCTTAAATACTATGTTCAAGATGGTAGAATGGGTGCTGTAGGTGATGCTACAACTGCAGGTTGGAATCCACCTAATGTTTTCCCATCGCAAGGTCTTACATTGATATCAACTAATAAATTTATTGGCTTTGTAAATCTAAGTGCTGGTAACTCATGGAAATTTATTGATGGTAATGCTTGGGGCGATGGCTCAGTTGCTGGATCCAAAGATTTTGGAAAAGTAAAAACCAAAACAGATGGTTCCATTACGCAAGGAGATGCAGACAACATGACCGTTCCTGGTGCAACAGGACCATATCGTATAATTTGGGATGGAACTGATATTAAAAACCTAAAATACTCAATAACAGATGGAACAGTATTTTTAGTGGGTGATGCAACTGCTGGCGGTTGGGATAACTCTGCTGGTAATGCTTTACTTCCAGCAATGACTTATAGCGGAAGCGGAAAATGGACAGTAACTACTAACTTAAGTGCTGGTCAATTTAAATTCATTGCAACCAAAGGAAGTTGGGATTATAACTACGGAGGTTCTGCTGGCGTCATTGCAGATGGTGGTGATAACTTAGTAATAGCAGCTGCTGGAAATTACACTATTAAATTAGATGAGTACAATAGAACGTATTCTATTACAAAAAATTAATCTTAACTAATTTTAATAAAAAAGCCCTTAATTAATTTTAAGGGCTTTTTGTTTTTTCAGAAACCAGATACCAATAAAACAATCGGTCTAAAACCAAGGCTATTAGTGTACAATGTACACTTTAAGCAAAAACTTTCATTTAAGCCTCGTCAATCGTTTGATATAAACTTATCGTTAAGAAAATAAAAACTAAATTTTAATTTTTTATTTCAAAAAAAGCCACATATATTGGTAGACTTTTTACGTATAACAAAACTTAACCAAACCAAAAAAATGATAGTTATTGCAGATGGTGGATCAACAAAAACCAATTGGTGTTTGATTAACGAAGCAGGAAGGAAAATCCATTTTAACACCGAGGGGTATAACCCTTATTTTGTAGACACAGATTACATTGAGAATTCCCTAAAAAATTCTTTACCAGATCACCTTGAACCAGAAAAACTTGCTGAAGTTTATTACTATGGTGCTGGCTGCTCTACTGATGCAAAAAGAAAGATTGTTGCAGATGCCATGCAAAAGATCTTTATCAATGCAAAAATTAATATTGGTCATGATTTACTAGCTTCATGTCGTGCTTTATTAGGAGACAACGAAGGTTTTGCTGCCATATTAGGCACTGGTACTAATAGTTGTTTATACGATGGTAAAGACATCTCTTTAAATATAGACTCTTTAGGTTATTTTTTAGGTGATGAAGGTAGTGGAAGCTACATTGGCAAACGTATTTTAGCCGATTACATGAAAGGCTACATGCCTAAAGGCTTAAGAGAAAGCTTTTACGACAACTATGCTTTAACTAACGAAGATATCTTCGAACACATTTACAACAAACCTCTACCAAATCGTTTTTGTGCAAGCTTTAGCAAGTTCATTTACGATTTTAAGGAAAACTACGAAGATTATACCAACTCGGTCGTAGATTACGCATTTACTGCTTTCTTCGAAAACTTAGTGATCCATTACCCTAACTATAAAAACTACGAGTTAAACTGTGTAGGTTCTGTGGGCTATAGCTTCAGAGATAGTTTAAGTGTGGTTGCAGATAGATATGAAATGGGTGTAGGTAAAATTATCCGTTCACCTATAGATGATTTAGTTGATTATCACTTAAGCAAGAAATAATAAGCTATTAATTGATCTTGCTGTCAGTCTGAGCTTGTCGAAGACTTCTTTTAGTTTAATGCTTCGACAAGCTCAGCATGACATGTATGGTTTCAAATTAAATATAAAAAGGAAAGCCTCGATTAATTAATCGAGGCTTTCTTGTTATCTATTCGTTTTAAGAAGATTACTGAACAATAATCTTTCTACTAAAAATCTTATTATCAACCTGTAAAACTAAAATATACATACCAGATGTAATGTTGTTTTTAGACAATTCCCAATCGTATTCATGCTTACCCGCAGCAATTTCTTGTTTAATTAAAACTGCTAATTGTTTTCCCGTTAGGTCTATTACACGTAACGTAACTTTTGCTTTAGTAGCCAACGTGTACGCAATCGTAGTTCGGTCGGTTGCAGGATTTGGGTAATTGGTAAAAGAAGGGTTTTGTTTAACTACTAATGCCGACTCATCATTCCAATCAATATTGGCAGTAGCGGTAGATGTTAAATCTATAAATGTGTAGTTTGTTGTCGAAGTAGTAGAGTCTGTTGCTAAATATGGAGTATACACTTCTGATTGCCCATAAACAGATGCGCTTATCGCAATTAGCCCAACAAAAATTACAAATAATTTGTAGAGTTTCTCCATACATTTAGGTTGATAGTGTAAATATAACACATCAAGGCTAATTTTTGCAATGAAATATGTATTTTTTTTACGATAGGGAGTCTATAGCCTCAATTTATAGCCCTACCGTCCAATGGGTATCGTTTTAAAACCTATTTTTTTAAAAAGAAATCTCCTTACCAAATAATTTCGCGTACTTTCTTTTATCAAACTTATATAAAGTTGCAGCTCTAAATGAAACCCCTTTCTGTTTTTCATCTAATTCTTTTAACACCTTAAAGCTCAATATCTTTTTTCTAAAATTACGTTTATCCAGTTTCTTACCTAAAATAAGTTCGTATACGTTTTGTACTTGAGTTAATGTAAATTTCTCTGGCAACAACTCAAAAGCAATTGGCAAATGTTTAATTCTTCGCTTAATCTTTTCTAAACCCTTATCAAATATATGCTGATGGTCGAAACCTAACTTAGGTAACTCTTTAACATTTATCCATTGCGCTTTTTTAGCATAGGTAGTTAGCGGTTTTAAAGCTTTATCTCCGCCTAAGCGTAACATTGCATAATAAGCAACCGTAATTACCCTACCTTGGGGATGCCTATCTACCTCGCCAAAAGTATAATACTGTTCCATGTAAATATCGCTCAAGCCAGTCAACTCATGTAAAATACGCGAGGCCGATTGATCTACACTTTCATTCTCCCCTACCAAATTACCGGGCAAAGCCCACCAATCTTTAAAAGGTTCTTCATTTCGCTCTATTAATAAAATTTTGAGCTCTCCGCCATCAAAACCAAATAAAACGCAGTCAATTGAGACCGCCGAATTAAATACAGGTAATACTTCTTTCAAGACAAATCCGTTTTTATATTTTATAATATTAGAACAAAATAAATATACTTACTTCGTTTATTCACAATAATAATGAAAAAAAATTACTTAGTGTAATAAATACACAGTATATTCGTATATTAAAATGAAATCTAATCTAAAAAATATAGCAGTATTAACCTCGGGAGGAGATGCCCCAGGTATGAATGCATGCATAAGAGCCGTTATTCGCACTGGAATATACAATGGCTTAAATATGTTTGGCGTAATGCAAGGTTATCAAGGTTTAATTGATAACAACATTAAGCCAATGGATGCCCGTTCTGTAAGCAACATTTTACATATGGGTGGTACCATATTAAAAACAGCCAGATGTTTAGCTTTTAAAGAAGAAGAGGGTATGGAACTCGCTTATAAAAATTTAAAGGCAAAAGATATAGACGGATTAATTGTTATTGGCGGCGATGGAACATTTACAGGCGCTAAACGTTTTGGCGAAAAATACGGCGTTAACGTAATTGGTATTCCGGGTACTATAGATAACGATTTGTATGGTTCTGATTTTACTTTAGGCTATGATACTGCCGTTAACACGATTATAGAAGCGATTGATAAAATTAGAGATACTGCCGATTCTCACGACCGTTTATTCTTTATAGAAGTAATGGGCAGAGATTCGGGATGCATTGCACTAAGAACAGCCATAGCCAGCGGTGCAGAAGCAGTATTATTGCCAGAAAAAGAAACTTCCTTAAAAGAGTTAATCTCCAAATTAAAAGATGGAGTGAATACCAAGAAATCATCGAGTATTGTAATTGTTTCTGAAGGAAATAAATATGGTGGCGCTTACGATATCGCTAAAAGTGTAAAAAGAAAGTTTACACATTATGATACCAAAGTAACTATATTAGGTCACTTGCAACGTGGCGGTAGCCCTAGCGGTTTCGATCGTATTTTAGGAAGTAGATTAGGCTATGCTGCTGTAAATGAAATGATAAAAGGCGAAACCATGCAAATGGTTGGTCTTCGTGGCAACGAAATTAAGTTGACCAGTTTAGAAGAAGCCTTAAATATACACAGCTACAAGTTAGAAGCTGATTTATTAGAAATGACTCACGTTTTATCCATTTAAATACATAAAATGATAGCAGTAGTTTATAGCGGATCTAAAAGTGCTTTCTGGAAAATTGCAAACGAAGGCAAAACAGTTGCCGAATGTACTATTCCGGGCATTAATCCTTGCTTTAACGACCAAAAGCATATCCTTTATTTATTAAATAAAAACGTAGTACTGATTAATCACGCAGAAAAAGTTAAAAAACTGTACGTTTTTGCTGCTGGTGCGTCATCTGTTGCCATGCAAAACTCTTTAGCAGAAACCTTAAGTCTGTTTTTTAAAAATGCCAAAATAAAAGTTAAAGATGATTTATACGGCGCATCTATTGCAGCTTGTTATAACCAAAGTGGCATTGTAAGTATATTAGGTAGCGGCGCAAACTGTGCTTATTTTGATGGTAAGCAACCCGAACAAAATAACTTTGGTTTAGGCTACATACTTGGCGATGAAGGTTCTGCTAACTATTTGGGCAGAATGATATTAAAGCATTACTTAGAAGAAAAATTACCTGCAGACTTAACTAAGCTGCTTGAAGCAAAATATAGTTTAGATAGACCGTCCATTTTAGAACGGATATACAAAAAACCCAATGTACAAAACTACCTCAGTTCCTTTTTAGATTTTTACATCGAAAATAGAAACCATAAGTACATTGAACAGTTAATAGATCAGGCTTTTGAAAAATACATTAACACTTACCTAGTACCAACCGCAGCAGAACACCCTAATGAAGAAGTTCATTTTGTGGGTACAGTTGCCGGAACGTTTCAGGATAGGTTGCGTTTAGTTGCAGAAAAGCAGGCTATTAAAATAATAACGATTACTAAAGAACCAATATATAATTTACTTAATTATTACACAAATTAAATACAATGACTAAAGTAGGAATAAATGGATTTGGCCGCATAGGCAGACTAGTTTTTAGAGCTGCGCTGAAAAGAGGATTGGATATTGTTGCCATCAATGACTTAATTGAGCCAGATTACATGGCTTATATGTTAAAATATGATACTACGCATGGCCGTTTTGACGGAACTGTGGAAGTAAAAGACGGACACTTAGTAGTAAACGGAAAAACGATCCGCATTACTGCAGAAAGAGACCCTGCAAACTTAAAATGGGATGAAGTTGGTGTAGAAATCGTAATTGAATCTACTGGTTTATTCTTAACTCGTGCAGATGCAAACAAGCATATCGCTGCTGGTGCTAAAAAAGTAGTATTCTCTGCTCCTGCTAAAGATGAAGATATCCCAACGTATGTAATGGGTGTTAACCACGATAAATTAACGGCAGATCAAACTGTTGTTTCTAATGCATCATGTACTACTAACTGTTTAGCGCCAATTGCTAAAGTATTAAACGATAACTTCGGTATTGTTGAAGGTTTAATGAGTACCATTCACGCAGTAACTGCAACTCAAAAAACAGTAGATGGTCCAAGCGCAAAAGATTGGAGAGGTGGTCGTGGAGGTTTCTCTAACATCATTCCTTCATCAACTGGTGCAGCAAAAGCAGTAGGTAAAGTGTTACCAGAATTAAAAGGTAAATTAACAGGTATGTCGTTTAGAGTTCCTGTTGCCGATGTTTCTGTGGTAGATTTAACTGCTCGTTTAGAAAAACCTGCTACTTATCAGCAAATTAAAGATGCAATGAAAGCTGCATCTGAAGGTTACTTAAAAGGTGTATTAGCGTACACAGAAGATGAAGTTGTTTCATCTGACTTTATTGGAAATGACCACGCTTCTATTTTTGATGCTGGAGCTGGAATTTCATTAAATGATAATTTTGTTAAAGTTGTTTCATGGTATGATAACGAGTGGGGTTATTCTTCTGCCCTTGCTAAGTTTGTAGAATACTATGGAAGTTTAAAATAATTTTCCTTCTATTAATTTAAAATGGCGATACTTTAATTAGTATTGCCATTTTTTTTGTTTTTTGGTTGATGGTTTTAACGCAAAGAGTTTTTGCCACAGATAACACAGATTTTTTATAACACATTCGTCATACCCAGCTTGACTGGGTATCGTAATGCTATAGTTTTTACCATATAGGCACATAGAAAACATAGTTTTAATTCGCTTTAGCTTAATGAGCTAAACAAGTAATAACCTGTTTCGTCTTAAAAGCATCAACAATTTCTAGTTGTTTTATTACCAGAAGAAAAAAGCTGGTTTACCCCCTTAGTTTTAAGATAACATACAACGCTAGTCTTTTTAATGCTGCCAATTTAACGGTAACAAAAGCAAAATGTTCATGAACAAAAGTGCAATGTCCGTTAAAAATGCTTCATTGTTCATTAAAAATTGTTCTATGCAGACTGCAAAGGTTCATTGTCCGTTAAAAACGCTCCATTGTTCATTAAAAATTGAGCTATGCAGACTGCAAAGGTTCATTGTCCGTTAAAAACGCTCCATTGTTCATTAAAAATTGTTCTATGCAGACTGCAAAAGTTCATTGTAGGTTAAAAACGTTGCATTGTTCATTAAAAATTGTGCTGTGTAGACTGCAAATTGAATAGTAAAAACTAGCAAATACTTAATAATCTATGCTATAACAATCCTTTTAACCGCTTTAGGATTAGCTGCGCTGAGCAATCGTGGTTCCAGTTTTCACGGGAATGACGAGCAGAGAGAAAATCGGGGTCGCAATGACGATTGTGTTACTACCCTTCTTTTTTACAACCCTCTCTCTCTTCCCACCAAATTATTTAACATAAGTTTAACATCTTTTGCGCAATTACACAAAAGATTGGACCTATTTTTGCGTTATAGAAAGTATGAATTGACAATGCCAAGGGGCTTTTGTCATTTTAATAACAGAAAAGTAATAAAATTGAAGCTTTTCTTAGTGTACTTTTTACACTATTGGAAATTATTTCTATATTTGCATCATCATTCGTTGACAAACAACGGTTGATAAAAAAAGAGATAAAACATTTCCTCTCTTGGTTAGAAGGAAATTAAAAGATAACCCGTTCATACAGGTTTATATTTGGTTAGAAAAGGAGATTAGTCTGGATGGATAATCTCCTTTCTTTTTTAAAGAGGTTTTCAATTGAAAATCATTAAGATTTATCATAATATTTACTATCCTTCATTATTGTATGTAAATCTAACGATTTCTAACACAAATCTATCAACTGCATTTTGCCAACCTTGAACAAGCTCAAGGTTTATTGATTTTATCTTGTGTATCCCCTCTCCTACTACGAAATCCCTATCTGCCTGATGTACAATATTATGCCGGCGTTTAATCATTTCATCTAACTTAGCAAAATGCAATCTCATATTGCTATTCATAATATATTGAATATCGCCAAGATTTTTAACGATATCTGATGTATTATTAAAACTGATCGAGTTTAGATATTCTCTCACGGAAAGTTCAATAATTTCCTCAACAGTTTTGTCGGAATGTTCTAGTAATTCTCCAAGTTCAAATTTTGTCCTTCTTGGCTCGTAAGAATTTGTAAATAAAGGTACTTTATTAATTTTCTCTTTGCTCGATAATGGAAGTTTCCAGTTCATTAAGTTTCTAAGAAAATCCTCCATTGTGGCATGGAGCAATACTACAGTTACTCTTAGTAAATCCAGTTGTTCGGTAGTTCGTCTACCTCTTCTTACTGAAGTTTGACTTGTATATAAGTTTATTAGGCTAATAGTTCGCCCATAATTCTTATCGTAAATAAACATTATGTCATCTAGCATTATTATCTGTTTGTGTCTTAATATTCAGCAATTAAATATAATAAGAATTAAACATAACCAATAGAGACATCCCCAATTACTCATTACATAATCTTTAAACTCATCTCTGTAACCACCCCAAACACATTTTGATTTTCAAAATATCCTTTTCAAATTTGTATAAACCAAATACCATGAAAATCATTAAATTACTCTTCCTAATCACTATCATCACCATGAATGTATCACAAGCACAAACTACAGGAAAATATGCAACCGTAAACGGTTTAAAAATGTATTATGAAATTCATGGTACAGGTAGCCCATTGGTTTTAATCCATGGCGGAGGTTCAACACTTCAAACTACCTTTGGCAGGATCATCCCTTACTTAGCAAAAACACATCAAGTTATTGCGGTAGAATTACAAGCACATGGTCATTCGGGAGATAGAGATGCACCAGAAACTTTTCAGCAAGATGCAGATGATGTGGCAGCCTTATTAAAATACTTAAACATTAGCAAAGCTGCTATTTTTGGGTTTAGTAATGGCGGCCAAACTGCTATGGAAATTGGCATGCGTCATCCAAATAGTGTGAATAAATTAATTGTTGCTTCTGCATTTTATACAAAAGCTGGTGCCCCTGCTGGCTTTTGGGAAGGCATGGCTCATGCAAAGTTTAGCGATATGCCACAGGTGTACAAAGATAAGTTTCTTAAAATAAATAATAATCCCGCAGCGCTGATGAATATGTTTACTAAAGATTCGCAACGGATGCAAACGTTTAAAGATTGGAAAGCAGAAGATTTACAAAAAATTAAAGTGCCGGTATTGGTGTTAATTGGCGATCGTGATTTACCAACGCCAGAACATGCTGTTGAAATGTATCGTCTTTTCGAAAATGGTCGTTTAGCAATTTTACCTGGTTCGCATGGAAGTTATATGGGAGAGATTATGACGAGCAATCCAAACCTTGAAACCTTACAATACTTTGTTGCGGTGTTAAATGAATTTTTGGCAGGAAAATAAATCAAACAAAAAAGCAGAACTGAAAATCATCAGCCCTGCTTCTTTTATTATTTAATACTTTTTATTTCTGAACTTCATCGTGGTTAACCATCCAATTGATGCCAAACTTATCTGTAAACATACCAAAGTAAGCACCCCAAAAGGTTTTATCCATCGGCATGGTTACTGTTCCGCCAGCAGATAAGCCATTAAATAATTTATCCGCTTCTTCATGACTATCAGCATTAATAGAAATAGAAAAATTATTGCCTACTACGTTCGCTTGTCCAAATGCTTCAGAACTGTCGCTACCCATTAAGGTAGTTTCTTTGCTAATTGGTAAAGAAACGTGCATTATTTTTTCGCCTTCAGATGCTGGCATTTCAGGGCAGCCTTCCATAGGTGGCATCTCATTAAATCTGCCTATATAAGGGAATTCTCCACCAAATACTGATTTATAAAAATTAAAAGCCTCTTCGCAATTACCGCCAAAGGTTAAATAAGGATTTACTTGTGCCATTGTTCTTCTGTTTTAGTTGTTTATTGTTTTGTTTTCAATTATAAAGTTATTATAAATACCGCTACTTAAAAATGAATTTCGAGTAAATATTTATTCAGCTTTGTGAATAAGAAAAGGCAAATAGGAAGACTGTAAACTAACTAGCCAATTGAAAACTTACCTTTTCTAACAGCTGGTCTATGTTAAATGGTTTTGGTAAAAAATCATTTGCACCACAACTTCCGGTAGTTAGTGAGCTAAGATCATGTGTTGCAGAAATCATAATAATAGGGATATGAGCTGTTTCCGACATATGTTTTAATTCATCACATAGTTTTCTTCCATCTAATAAGCCCAGCATCACATCTAGCAAAATAACATCTGGTTTAAATAGTTTAACGGCATTGGTTAAAAAGTAACCATTATCAACAGTTTTAACGTTGTAACCTTCTAAATTTAATAACAGGGCAAGTGCTTCCAGTATATCTGTACTGTCATCCACAATCAATATTTTTTTCATTTCCACTTATCTTTTATACACATTGATCATCAACGTATTACTAAGACAATAGTTTTTTGATGTGAATTGTTTTAAGTTTTATTTAATTGAGTTTTTTAGTTCGGTAGTCCCGTCATTCCCAACTCGATTGGGAACCGTAATGCTATAGTAGACCTTTTTTTCCGCTTTACGATTCCCGTTTTCACGGGAATGACGGAGTAGGAAGGGAATGAGGAATATGGTTAAGCATCGTCCTTTGGACTGGAGTGTAGCGGAATGGAGAAATCTTTGAAACTTAAAATTTAGCTTCGCTGAGCAATCGTGGTTCGCTGCGCTCCTCGCAAAGACGAAGCAGGGAGGTAAAAGGTAAAAGTTAAGATTTAAAAGAAATGGTAAACGTTGTCCCTTCATTTAAGCGACTTTCTACTTCTATTTTACCACCTAAAGAAGTAATATGTTGATGCACTAAATGTAAGCCCAGCCCTTTACTATCTTCATGTTGATGAAAGACTTGATATAGTCCGAAGATTTTATCTTTTACTTTAGCTATATCAAAGCCCAAACCATTATCTGAAATGATTAATTGATGTACCCCATTTGTTATGACAGCGGTAACTTTAATTAGTGGTGCTGTATTGGGTTTAGCGTATTTAATTGCATTTGTAAATAAATTCAGAAAAATACTTTCTAAATACACTTTATTAAACTGAATGGTATCATAAGCAGAAAAATCGCTCACTAGTTGCGCATTCGCATTGATGATAAGTGAGCCAATAGATTTAGTAACCGTGTTTACAACAGCGTTGAGATTTAATTCTTCCAATTGCACATTCACTTTGTCGTTTTTAATCATCACATCAACAAAGTTATTAATGGTATGATGTAGGCGTTCGCTGGTAGATTTTAATATTTCTACTAATTCTGCGGTCTTTGGATCTTCTATTTTAGCATGATCTAATAACCTAGAAATGGCTAAGATATTATTTACCGGAGATCTCATATCATGAGAAGTCATTTGAGTAAAACTTTGTAGGTCTTTGTTAATTTTACTCAAGTTGGCAATCAGCAAATTACGTTCTTCTTCTTGTCGTTTTTTAAGTGTTACATCTTTAGCAATAGCAAATACTAATTTCTTTTCTACCGAAGGCATAGATGTCCAAGCGAGCCAAACAATTTCGCCACTTTTGGTCACGTAACGGTTTTCGAAATTGCTTAACAGGATTCCATCATACACCGTTTTACGAGAATTATTAGTTATATTTTTATCATCGCTATACACGAAATCATTAATAGGCTTGGCCATCAATTCTTCTTCTGTATAGCCTAACAATTTAACTACTGCAGGATTTATTCTTTTAAAATACCCATCGAAACCTGCAATGCACAATAAATCTGCAGAAATCATAAAGAAATTGCTTAGCAGCAGATATTCATCGTATTTATCTTTCGAGATATTTAAAAAGTCTGAATTGTCTATTTGCTCCATAGGTAGTGAGTGGTGAGCTGTACGTAGATTTAGCTGCTATTAATGATTTCAATATTAAAGAATCATTTGATTTAAACCTGCCTTTATTTAAAATAAATTTTAAATGTGGTGCCTTTGTTTAAATCGCTTTCTACTTCTATTTTGCCACCCATGGCTTCTACTTGGTTTTTAGAAATAAATAAACCAAATCCTCTGGCATCGGCGTTGCCATTAAACGTTTGATAGATCCCAAACATTTTATCGCCGTATTTTTTTAAGTCTATACCAATGCCATTATCAGACATTCTTAACACTAATTGTCCGTTTTCTTCAAAACAGGTTATAGAAATAACTGGTTTCCTATCGGGATGACTGTAACGCAATGCATTAGAAATTAGGTTGAGCAAAATACTTTCTAGATACGATCTGTTGTACGTAATCTCTATATGTGGATCAACTTTGTTTAAAATTGTTGCTTGTCTACTTAAAATCTGAGCATTTTGTGTGGTTAATGTTTTTATAATGTAATCGTACAGATTTAATGGTTCTACAATAATATCTATGCTGGTTTGAATATTGATAACATTGTTTAGGTTAAACAAGGTTTCGTTTAAATTATTGGCTACCGTTTTTAATAGCTGTATCATTTCGTTTCTATCGTCTTCTGTTTTTGCACTTTCTATTAAGGCAGAAATGCCTTGTATATTGCTAGAATGCGAACGTAAATTGTGCGAAACGATGTAAGAGAAATTAAGTAAGCGTTTATTTTGCTCGGTTACCAACTGATATGATTTATTTAAAGTGGCTTCTGCATGTTTCTGATTGGTAATATCAATCATAATCCCTCTTAATTTTACAGGTTGTCCAACTTCTTTAATAATGGTTACAATATCTCTAATCCAAACTATGGATTTATCTTTTGCAATCATCCGGTATTCAAAATCACGCTGTTTTTCTTCTTTGGTACTTTTAGAGATATAGGTTTCTACTCTCTCTTTGTCTTCTGGGTGTAAATGATCAAACCAAAACCTTGGGATATTCATAAACTGTTTAGGTGTATACCCTAAAATATCCTGCACTTTTTTACTGGTAAATGTGTAGGTACTATCTTCCGGATTTCCTTCCCACACAATACCATCTACTGTGTTAATAAGCGATTCGATACGTTGTTGAGAGGCGATTAAAATTTGTTCTTCTCGTTTACGTTTGGTTACATCTTCTACAATTACAATATGGTTGGTGGGTTCTTCGCCTACATTCCACAGGGGAGTTATAATTACATTGCCCCAAATTACCTTACCCTCCTTTGTTAAATATCTTTTCTCGTTGTTATACTGCCTAATGTTTCCACTTAAAATCTGTTTAAAGAGGTCTCTATCTTCTGCTAAATCATCGGGGTAAATAACCGATTTAATTTTTTTACTCATTAACTCTTCTTCGGTATAACCTAAAAAATTACACAGATGTTGGTTAACTTCTAAAATTTGACCTGTTAGTGAACTTATTCTGGCAATGCCGATGGCAGCATGATCAAAAATGTTTTTAAACTTGCTTTCGGTATCTATTAATTGCGATGCTTGATGAGAAACTGTTCCTTGCAATAGCGCTTGTTTTTTAAGTAATCTGGTTAATAAATAACTAGATAAGCCTGTTAAACCTATACCAAATAATACGGCACTTATTAATTGAAGCCAGCTACTGTAAGGGTTTACGTTAACTACGTATAGTTTCCAATCGCCATCGGGGAAATTGATGGCTTTAGCTTGTTGCCCGGTAAAATCCTGTGTAGAAGGAAGAAAGAACTCTTCTTTATGGGTTATGTCGTTTACTTTAGAGAATTGAAATTGGTAATCTTCGTACTTTTTATTATCAATTCCTGCTGCTTCGAATAGTTTTTCGAGTTTAATGACTACAGCCGAAAAACCCCAAAATTTATTATTGATAAACAACGGTAATCTGCCTATTACACCTACCCCACCTTGGGTAAGTTTAACCGGGCCTTGGTAATACATTTTTCTACTCTTAATTGCTTTTTCGGCTTCGAGTATAGTTCGCGGAGGACTTTTATAAAGGTTTAAATTAAGTACGGCTTCATTTCCTTTTAGGGGATAGATATATTTTACTACACCATTTGGTACGAGTTGCACTGCTTGTAAATCTGGGTTTGAGGCAATTAGTTGTTTAGCAACTTCATCGAAATTTTGTGGAACGCCATTATTATCTACCGTAAGTGCTAACGTGAGTGCAACGGTATAATGGTTTTTTAACGTTTGCTCTATGTTCTGCTCTACGCCATCTAGAATATTAGAAATTTCTCGTTCTTTATTTTCTTGAAAAAGTTGGTAACGCTGACTAACAATTAAACCGATAAGACTAAGTAGAAATAGAAAGAATATAAACCCTGATGTTCTAGGTCTTGATAAAAACCAAGCCGATAGCTTACGTGGTTTCTTCTCCATGGCTATTTAAAGAAGCTTGAGGTTAGTACTAGCATGAACCAATTTGATGAGGGCGTGTTAACTACGCTAATATACTAAAATTGGTTAAATGGTGTGGCAACAAATAAAAATTATAGTAAACCACATAAGTACCTACTCGTCATTCCCAACTCGATTGGGAATCGTAATGCTATAGCAAACCTTTTTATCGCTTTAGGATTCCCGTTTTCACGGGAATGACGAGCAGTGAGGCAAAGACGAGAAGGATGGTAAAAAACTTACAACTTCTCTATCAACTCTATTGCTTGCTGATAATGCGTAGTGCCTTTAGGGATTTTTTGCAACCATGTTTTACACTCCGCTTTTTTATCTTCTTTTAAATAGCTTAATGCAATGCCATAAGCAGAATCATATTTAAATACAGATTCACCAGTATAAATTTGAGTTAACACTTTTCTACCGCTATCTAATTGTGTTGTTTCTAATAAAGTTAAACCGTAATAATAACCAAGCATTGCATTTGCTGGCTCCTTAACATATAACTTTTCGAGTATAGTTTTAGCTGCCGAATAATTTTTCTCATTGTACAATGCTGCAGCTTTGTCTAAATCTGTTGTAGCTTCTGCTCCCCTTTCTGTAACTAACATTTGTCCGTTGTTAGCATATTTTTCATATAAATTACTTCTCCAAGGTGCCCAAACTAAAAGTCCAACAATTAAAACCGCAGCAACTCCAGTTAACCATTTAAGCGCAGGTTTAAAGGAAATAACTTTCGGTTCATCTCTAAAGTATTGCTTGTTTAATCCTTTTAAAGTATTCTTAAATCGTTCATCGTTTGCATCATTTGCCAATTGCATTTTTAAACTTTGATGAATGTGCTGGTAATCTTTTAAGTGTTGCTGCAACTCTTCATCGCTTTGCATACGCGTTTCAAATGCAGCACTTTCATCCTCATTCAAATCTCCCTCAGCATAACGGGCAGTTAGTAAAATTTTATCCTCAGTCATCTTTTCTATTTATTTACCTGAACCAATTTAATAAGGCTCGCCATACATTCCGATTTCTTTTTTCTTAAATAGCCATACGTAACGCCCAATGCTTCTGCTACTTTTTCTTGTGCATCGCCCTGCATACTCCATCTAATGATTTCTTTGCAACGCTCGCCCAATTTCTCAAAAGCTTTTAAAAACAAAGTAGACTGTTCTTGTTGTTGTTCCAATAGTTCAGCTTGTTCAAATGTATCCTCGCCGATATGTAATAAGTCGTCCTCGTTTTTTGTTACCGGTAAAATGGATCTTTTTTTCAATTCATTTAACCATTTACGTTTACACACCAATAAAAGAAAAGGTTCAAACGGACAAGTGAGTTGTAAATTTTTGTATTTAGCCTGATTATAGATATCTACTAAAGCTTCCTGAAAAATATCCTCGGCATCGCTAGTTGTTCCGTTATTAAAAACGATAAAAGATTTCACTTTGCCTGCGCACTTTTTATAAATCTCGTTAACTACCCCGGTATCATTAGTTATCAACGCTGTTAAATAACGCTGATCGGGATGTACTGCTTTAGCCATTGACAAGTGATTTTGAGGGATTTTGTGCTCTAATTTAATGTTTCTTCCGCATTGCGAAAAAAAAATTAAAAATAAGGGGTAACAAATTTTGGATACGACTTATATAACATCAAACCCTATAAAATGGCGGCTGCTGAAAAGCCTTTAAAGAGTAAGCAAAACTGTAAAAACTAGAAATCATGAAAAAATTTAACTTAACCTATGTAATCGTTGCCCTTATCATTTTATGTTCGGCAGCATGTAAAAAAGATTCAAACACTAAAGGTGTTGCAAAATCGGCTAAAGAATTTGCAGAACTATACGGACCAGAAGTTCAAACCTTAAAAATGAACAACACCGTAGAACATACCTTTACCTTAAAAGGCGGAACAAAAATCACTATTCCAGCTGGTGCGTTGAAAATTGGTGGCGTTGCCATAACTGGCGATGTAACCTATAGTGCAATTGAAGTATTAAATAGAAGTTCAGTTTTATTTAGCGGCACAAACACTAACCATATTAGTGGCGCTCCTTTAGCATCTGATGGTTTTATTTACTTAAATGCAAGTGTAAACGGTGTAAAAGTAGATCAAGCGTTAAGTGCTGCTATTAAAATTTCAATCCCTGCAAAAAGAGCTGGCGTTACGCAAATTTGGGAAGGTGTAGAAAAAGTAGGTGCAGATAATCAGATGGCATGGCAAGCACCTGCACAAGCAGCAAATGGTGTAGGTATTAAAAGAGATTCGGAAGCAATTGGCGGTAATTTCACATTTGATATGGGAAATTTAGGATGGATTAACTGTGATGTGTTTTATAGCTATACCAATCCGAAAACTACCACTAGAGTAACGTTGGTAAACAACCCAGGTACCATGGCTTCATTTAGAGCATTTAGCGGAGAAACTTTTGTGTTCTTCTGTGCAAAAGGAAGTAATGTAGCTGCTCAATTATACACTCCAGATGGTGCTAACAAAGTAAAAAGTTACGATGATATGATGCCAATTGGTGTACAAGGTAAATATTTATCGTTCTGTATAAAAGATGGAAAATATTATTATGCTGAGCAGGAAACAACCATTGTTGCTAGTCAAAGCATTACATTAACATTGGTTGAAACTACCGAAGCACAAGTTCAACTCGCCATTAATAGTTTAGATGGTTACTAAGATAAAAATTCCCTAATTTTTAACTGAAAGATGGAGCCCGTTATGGGTTTCATCTTTTTTAGTCATTTCTTTATTACAAATAAAATTATATAAATTTATTAGTGATGAAAACGCTACTCTTAATTTTATGCTGCATGAGTATAACTATACTACATGCTCAGGTTTTACCAACCGATACGGTACCTGCCATTATTAAATACACCACGGAAAATGGCGCTACTAAATTCGATTCGGAACTTAGACCATTGCGTCAAATAGCGGGAGCTCCTGCCCCATTCTATACTTATTTTTGGGAGTTTGGCGACGGTGGATTTAGCTTTGAGAAAGATCCTATTCATCAGTATAAAAAAACAGACTCGGTAAAAGTGAGGCTTTTTGCGACTAATAATTACGATGACGGCAAACGCCCACCTACTAAACCACGACCAATAAAACCACTTACCCCTAAACCAATGCTAGCGTCTAATGATCCTTCTGGATTATTTAAAATGGGCGGAAACATAGAACTAAAAAGTAATTGTATGCCCAAACCTGGCGACGATATGATGTTGGTTTTTGGTTATAGAAACAAAGCAACAAATGGTCAACAAAATGTGAATGGTACTGTTGCTATTTTATATAATGATAGAGAATTTGCGAATAACAATTTTGTATTGGCTGAAACTAGAACGTACAACAACGAGAAAAAAGGTGATTTAAAATCGATGTTAACCACTGCATACGTACCCAGCAAAAAAAATGCTCCTGTTTATTATGCTTCTTTAACCAATGAAATGCCAAGTACAACCGCATTTGATGAGAAAGTGTTGTTAAAAGATAAAGCAAAGGATTTTAAAAGCAGTGAAAGCTGGAGATTTGAAAACTTACAACAAGGTGAAGAACGTTTTCTTTTCATGCATTTTAAAACTACACCAGAAATGGTGAAGGATACGAATGCAGTGGTGAGAATTTCCGCTGTTTTTATTCCTGATAATCCTTTACTAGAAACTGAGTTCTTTAACATGGAATTGCAAATTGTTGCTTCTCACGATCCAAATAAAATGGTGCTCAGAAAAAGCAGAATGAATTATCGTTTTACAGGAAAAAACAGAGAGTTAACTTATAAAATTCGTTTTCAGAATACAGGAGAAGGTCCAGCAAAAAAGATTGATGTTGCCGCAAACATTTCTGAAGTATTTAGCATGACTACACTAAGAGTTACCAAAACAAAACCCGAGGTAGTGAATTGCGATTCGGCTTATACCGGACAAAGCTGTATTAAAACCATTAAAGGAACAGATAGTGTTCACTTTGTGTTTAGTAATATTTACCTACCGGGATTACAGCAAAAAGGTGTAAACGATGCAGACTCTACTATGGGTTTTGTAGAATATAAAATCAGATTTAAAGAGAAACCTAAAAAGCTACCCATAAAAAGTGGAGCGGCAATTGTATTTGACAAAAACGAACCTATTTACACCAACAGAGCTGTTGGCCGATTTAAAATGGGTTTATCTCCTGCGTTAATCATAGGCTATGGTTTCCCTTTCCAAACAGATAACAAGAACTATTTGAACGATAAAAACTTTGTAATTGGTGCAAGTTTAGCACCTTATGCACCGCATCGTTCATATTGGCAAGTAGAAGTTTATTTAAACACGTTTAAGGAAAACACTTTCTTGGTGAATACAGATGTTGGGATATCTAGAGATACCATAGTTAATAAAATTCCGTATCGGATTGATAGAAAAGATAATTACAGAACTACTAAAATTATGACCATTAATGCTGTGCCCTTACAATTTAGGTACAACCTGAATAAATATATTGGTGCAGGTGCAGGCACATTGGTTTCTGTTAATTTATACGATAAATCTACAGATGAATTGCGATATAGATTAATTCCGGCGCAAGGCACACAAGTAAACTTAAATGTAATTGCAAATGATTTGACCAAGCGTTTTTCAGATATCAATGCTTCCTTTTTTGCAGATGTACAATTGGGTTTAGTTCATGTAGGCCCATCTATTGGCTTCAGGTATTTATACGATCCAAAAACTAACAATAGCCGCATGGGTACGTATCTAACTTGGAAGTTATAAGAATAGATATCCCGTCATGCTCGTCATACCCGTCATGCTGAGCGTAGTCGAAGCATCTTTCCTGTTATAAAGGCCCTGAAATAAACAGCGAAGCTTTCTTGAAGACAAAAATCAATGAAAGCTATTGAAAAATTCAGGGTGACGACCGTTTATAGAAATCTATTTAATAAATTAGCTGAAATGCAATCCTATTTATGCGTTCAGCCCTTTTACGTTACACTCTTATTTTCATATTTCTTTGCGTAAATAGCTATGTTTTTGCACAGGGTGATGCCGTAAAACGTAAACTAGACTCTCTTCAAACAAAAAACAATTTGAATGAATGGCTGTATGAAAGGTTAGATTACGTGAGCTTAAATCCGCAGCAGCGATTGTTGTTTTTACTCGAAACTCAGAAAAAGCTTTGGCGTCAACCAAAAACTCAAGATGAATATTACGCTTATCTCGATCTTTTAAATACACAAGGATATTATCAATTGTTAGCTGGAAATATATTATCAGCTATTGATAGTTATGAAGCGGCATTTGTCTATTACAAAAAAAACAAAGTTGCCAGCTATGATATTGTCGAGTATACTTTAAAACCATTAAGCAACAATTATACACGTTTAGGTGATTATGAAAGAGCTTTATTCTTACAGCAAAAAGCGGTTAACTTTCTTATCCAAACAAAAGATAAACCCGAAAACATAGCTGCGGTTTATAGTAACATGGCTATTTCTTATCGTTCTATGGGAAACTTTAGCGATGCTGAAAAAAGCATAAAAGCTGGATTAGCATTGGTAAAGCCAGGTACACAAGTCGATATCATTTTAAACAATATTTTGGCCGATATATTTTTCGACCAAAAAGAATATATAAAAGCGGCAAAACTGATTGAAACAAATATCAATAAGCAAAAAAATATAAAATCAGAGAATGCCTATTGGTTAATGAGCACTTACACAACAGCTGGTAATATTTATTTAGCATTAAGCAAAACTCAAAAAGCCGATGAATATTTTAATAAAGCCTTAAACGTACTTAACACCTATAATGCGAATAGTCGATTTCGAGAAAAAGCTAACATTTTAACTCAACTTGGCCGAATAAAATTGCTGCAAAATCAACCATTAGTAGCATTACAGTTCTTTAATAAAACGCTTACTACTTTAAAAATCGTTGACAAAAATAATTCGCTTATTATCAGCAAAATATATGGCGATAATAAATTGGTAGAAGTTTTTGAGCAAATGGCAAATGCTTATCTCCTACTTAAAAAACCTACCGAAGCTTTTCAACATATAAAACTGGGGTTGCTTTCTGCTGATAAAATTAGAAGCGAGTTTGCAGATGATGAAACAAAAGAACGTTTACAAGCTGATCTTAAAATTATAGCTGAAAGAGGAATAGAAATTAGTTTTAATCTGTATCAACAAACAAAAGATAAAAGTCTATTAACTGGCATTTTAGATTTGGCTGAACAAAATAAAGCAAGAACACTTTTAGATCAGATTAATAGAAATCAGTTATTAAATGCAGCCAACAAAAAGGATTCTCTTTTTATAAAGAAACAAGCTTTAGAGCGAGCAGTTATTTATAATGAGAAACAAGCCTTAGAGGCAAAAGAGAATGAAAATGCAAAAACTATAGCTTCTTTAAAATATGATCTCGCGTTAATTAACAAACAGATTAAACAAAAATATAAACAATTCAATTTTGATAATGAAGTTAAGGTTTCCAGTCTATTATCTGCCTTGCCAAACAAAAAAATATTGGAGTATTTTGTAGGTAGAAATGCTATTTATCTAATCGATATTAAGGATAGAAAAATAGATGATGTAATAAAAATAGAGAATGCTTCTAACATAGAATCATTAATAAAAACATATTCAAATACTTATTTTCAGCATGGGCCAAATGCGATGTTAAATGCGCCTAAAGAATTCTTTTTAGCATCCAATAAAATCTATCAATCCATTTTAAAAGATATTAAATTAACTAAAAATGAACCTGTCATTATAGTACCTGATGAAGTTTTAGGTTACATTTCTTTTGATGGATTAATCACCACTAATCAATACACACCCAACATTTCGAGCTGGCCATTTCTCATAAAAAACAATACCATTACCTATGCATTTTCGCTTAAAACATTAACCGCTAATAAAACTGAAGTTAACCATAAAGATTTTGCAGGATTGTTTATTACGCATCAAAAAAACAGCAATAAACCACTAAAAGCGGTGCAAGATGAGGCAGATGGCATCAAAAAATTAATACGTGGAAAGTTTCTATTTAACGATGAAGTAAACTCCAAAACGTTCATCAACGCCTTTGAAGAAAGTAAAATTTTACATATTGGCACGCATGCTTATTTATCTGGCAAAAGCCAAGAACCTACGTTAGATTTTGGGAAAGAGAAAATCTTTCTATTTGAACTTGCCGCAAAGAAAAGTGCACCATCTTTAGCTGTGTTAAGTGCTTGTCGCACAGCGGATGGTTTATTAGCCAACGGCGAAGGCATTATCAGTTTATCTAGAGGATTT
This sequence comes from Pedobacter planticolens, assembly GCF_014172375.1. Classification (GTDB taxonomy): domain Bacteria; phylum Bacteroidota; class Bacteroidia; order Sphingobacteriales; family Sphingobacteriaceae; genus Pedobacter; species Pedobacter planticolens. Next base: position 366,733 of record NZ_WNXD01000001.1, on the reverse strand, counting down.
AATGCCATTGGTACGCCAGCCACAATTGCTGGTTTATGGAATGTGAATGATGTTACTGCTTCAGTAATTACTGGTAATTTTTACAAGCATTTGTTAGCGCATAAAAGTAATGGAGAGGCATTACATTCGGCAAAATTAGATTGGCTAAATGCTAATCAAACTACTGATGCACTTTATTTGCCTTATTATTGGGATAGTTTAATTTATATGGGCACAGATCAGCAAATAGCTATGCAGCCAGCTATAAGTTGGAGATTATGGATGGGAATTGGTGTTGGGATTTGCTTATGTTTAGCGCTAGTGGTTTTCTGGAGAAAGAAGAGATTTCCACGTCGCTATGCTCCTCGCAATGACGACTAGGTTAGAAAACAATAAAATAAATTTTCTGCGGAATTGCTTTAAAAACAAATTTGGTTACTTCACATAGCCAAAGCTTAAGTGCTACTTTTTTATCCTGATAGCTTTCTAAAAAATAAATACCACCACCGCCTAAATTATCTTCACGTATACGCAAAAGCGTAAGGACTTCGGCACCGTCAAATTGTTCGTCGGATAATGTGAGTTTTACAGTTGAGGCATTGTTGCTGACTAAATCTAACCATTTATCGGCTCCTTCTACCATTTGTAAATCTTCCGGATCTCCATTCCATTCTGGCAAGTTCAGATACCATTCGTTCTTTTCATTCTTATAAAATTCGAAGTCTCTTTTTACCATTTATATTAAACTCCTTTTTTAAAAATAACAACACCCAATGGTGGAATATTAATTGCAATGGATTGTTTCTGATTATTGAAAGAAATATTTTCTGCCGGCAATGTTTCAGTATTTAATTTTCCGCTACCATAAAACGCTTCCGCATCGGTATTAAAAATTTCTTTCCATTTACCCTTCATCGGGATACCAATTCTGAAATTTTCTCGGTAAACTGGCGTCAAATTAAGTACGATAACTAACGTATCTTTTGCTTTATCAGATTTTCTTGCATAAATAAACACCGAATTATCTGCATCGTCTGCGTTAATCCATTCAAAGCCTTCGTAAGAAAAATTGTATTTGTATAAGGCTGGTTCTTTTCTATATAACAGATTTAAAGCCTTCACGAATTGTTGCATACCTGCGTGTGGTGCATGTTGCAATAAATCCCAACTTAACGATTCAGTAAAATTCCATTCGTTTGTTTGCGCAAATTCATTGCCCATAAATAACAATTTCGTGCCGGGATGCGTAAACATATATGCATAAAGTGTACGCAGGTTAGCGAATTTTTGCCATTCATCTCCTGGCATTTTATAAATCATAGATGATTTGCCATGCACTACTTCATCATGCGAAAAAGGCAACATAAAGTTTTCTGTAAAGGCATACGTCATGCTAAAGGTTAACTGATGATGATGGAACTTTCTATTGATAGGATCGTTTTTGAAATATTTCAAGGTATCGTTCATCCATCCCATCATCCATTTCATACCAAAACCTAAACCGCCTGCATAAACTGGTCGCGTAACACCATCAAAAGTGCTACTTTCTTCTGCTATAGTTTGTACACCTTTATACTGTCCGTAAATTGCTTCGTTTAAATCTTTCAGAAACTGGATAGCACCTAAATTTTCACTCCCTCCGTATTCATTTGTTCCCGCCTCTTCTGCAGTTCTCGAGAAATCGAAATATAACATAGAAGCAACAGCATCTACACGTAAACCATCGGCATGATATTTATCTATCCAAAACATCGCATTGCTGATTAAGAATGAGCGAACTTCATTTCTATCGTAATTAAAGATGTAAGATTTCCAATCGGGATGAAAACCCTTGCGCATATCGGCATGTTCAAATAAATGGGTACCATCAAAATTAAATAAGCCATTCGCATCGCCTGGAAAATGTGATGGAACCCAATCTAATATTACTGCGATATTATTTTTGTGCAGTTCTTCTATTAAGTGCATTAGATCTTGCGGAGCGCCATGTCTGGAACTTGCGGCGAAATATCCAGTAATCTGATATCCCCAAGATGGGTAATACGGATACTCCATAATCGGCATCAGTTCTACATGCGTAAAACCCATTTCCAAAATGTAAGGAACTAAGCTTTTAGCAATTTCGCCATAGCTTAACACTCTTTCTGGATCGCTAGGATCGCGTTGCCATGAACCTAAATGTAGTTCGTAAACAGACATTGGCTGGTCTAGTGCATTGAGTTTTGGGCGTTTAGTTAACCACGATTTATCTTTCCATGTATAATCTGTATCCCAAACTATAGAAGCCTTTTGTGGGGGATGTTCCCAACGCAACGCATATGGATCTCCTTTTTCTATATCACTCCCATCAAACCCTTTGATATAATATTTGTACACCTCGCCTTTGCCAACATGTGGAATAAATCCTTCCCAAATACCTGATGCATCCCAACGTTTATTTAGTGGATGACTTTCTCTGTTCCATCCGTTAAAGTTGGCTATAACCGCTACTTGTTGTGCATTGGGCGCCCAAACGGCAAAATAAGTTCCGTTAATTTTATTGACTGTACAAAGGTGCGCACCCATTTTTTCGTACAAACGGAAATGCTTTCCTGATACGAATAAAGAAACATCGAAATCGGTAAATAAACTGTGAACCCAAACACTTTTAGCAAAATCTGTAAATGGATTTTCCTTTGTTATTGCTTTTGCTTCTTTAGCAGGAGTACTTTTTTTTGTGTTGGTCATTTTCGTTTTCGATTAATCAGTTATATTTTTAACAATAAAGCAACTCTACTATTTAAACAATTAACCCAATATTACGCCCCTATAATCTTAATGTGTATAAAGTTTTTATTCGATTTAAATCTTAATCTACTGCGTTCATCGATGTTAAAATCTGTTACTTCTTTATCATCGACAAAAATCTTGCTTACTTTAAATGGCAAACCAATTACGTTATAGTCGTACAATTCATAGTTTGGTGTATACAAACCTTCCGTATCTTGTCTGATAAATAAGTTTTTACCATCACCTTTTACGTTAAATTTCTTCTCTAAATAAATGTCTTGTTCATAAGCAAATGTATCTCCATGATCTTCAAATAAGAATGAATTTACTTCGTAATCTGCATAATATACGTTTAACCAAACTTCGTCTATCGGTTTCTCGCCAACATATTGCATTACTGGATATTCTGGAATTACCGATCCTGCTCGTACAAACAAAGGCATATCCTCTAACGGAGCAGCAATGGTGTATTCATTTTCTCCGTTTAACAATTCGTGCGTCCAGAAGTTGTACCATTGTCCTTTTGGTAAATACACAATTCTAGAAACTGCACCTTGTTCTAACACAGGGCAAACTAAAATTTTATCTCCAAATGTAAATTCATCCTGACGGTAATGATTGCTCACTTTATCTTGTTCCAACATTACCAACGGTCTTAAAATTGGGAAACCATAACGGTGATGTTCCCAAAAAACCGAATATATATACGGCATTAACCGATATCTTAATTCTATAAACTTACGGTTAATGCTCGTAAAAGGTTCTCCAAAACTCCAAGGTTCGCGTTCAGCAGTATCACCAGCAGAATGTGCTCTCATAAATGGAGAAAAAGTACCTAATTGTATCCAGCGGGTAAATAATTCGCCATCTGGCTCACCACTAAAACCACCAATATCTGTTCCTACAAATGGAACACCAGAAATAGACATTCGTTGACATTGTATATTGCCGATTTTTAAATGTTCCCAAGTGGCTACGTTATCTCCCGTCCATACGCAGGCGTAACGTTGCACACCAGAATAGCCTGCTCTGGTTATAGTAAAAGGACGTTTATTACGCATTAATTTCTTCAAACCATCATAAGTAGAACGTACCATTTGCATACCATACACATTATGTGCTTTACGGTGCGAACCACGATAACCATCGTAATTATGCCTTACATCATTAGGGAAAGTACCTGCGCCAAAAACTGCTGGTTCGTTCATGTCGTTCCAGAAACCTGCAACACCTAAATCTACTAGTTCTTTATATAATCCGCCAAACCATTCTCTTACGGTTGGATTGGTAAAATCTGGAAATTGGCATCTACCCGGCCAAACATGCCCTTCCATAAAGTAATCATCGCTTCGGCGACAGAAGTAATTGTATTCTTTTCCTTCTTTAAATACCCAATAATTATCGTCTACTTTAATTCCTGGATCTATCATTACAACGGTTTTCATACCGATGTTCAATAAATCTTTGATCATCTTTTTAGGATCTGGAAAGTATTTCTTGTTCCAAGTAAAACAACGATAGCCATCCATGTAATCGATATCGAGGTAAATCGCATCGCAAGGAATTTGATGTGACCTAAAACTTTCAGCAATTTCTCTAACTTTCTTTTCTGGATAATAACTCCAACGACATTGATGAAAACCTAAAGCCCATTTTGGTGGCAATTGATGTGTTCCTGTTAAGGTTTGGTAACGCTTAACCACATCCATCATGTGTGGCCCATGAATGTAATAATATTGTAACTCGCCTCCATCTGCCCAAAAACTTGTTTTAGTACCGTTTTCGTTAGCGAAATCAAAATAAGAACGGAATGTATTATCGAAGAAAATTCCATATCCGGCACCTTGATGTATACCTATATAAAACGGAATTGTGCGGTACAAAGGATCTTGATCCCAACCAAATGAATAGGCATCTGTATTCCAATTTTGGAATTTTCTGCCCCGCAAATTCATGTTACCCGATTTATCTCCTAAACCGAAGAAGTTTTCTTCTGGCAAGCATTCTTTTGTTGCGTAAACATAATAACCACCAAATTCTACATTTTCTTCCCAATGCATTGGAGAAGTATCTTGGCTCATAATCGTGCCACTTGTATTGTCGACAAAAGAGATTAAGAAGTTTTCTTTTTTAACTTTACACGTTACAGTATTGGTAGAAATCGAATAATATTCGTCACTTTCTTCTAACTTAAAAGTGGTTACTTTTTGATCTACTAGTGGAACCGCATATGAAAAATCATCTAAGAAAACGCCATGTGGCGCTAACCGTACTCTAATAATTTCATCACTAACAACTCTTACTTCTACCCGAGCATTTCCATCAGAAAAATAAAACTTGTTCTTTTCTTTTTTAACTCCTTTTACTTCTGTTAAATACTGTTTAACTATTGGTTTTAAACTAGTTACAGGATTGTTAAGATGTTGAATTATATCGTCTTCTATATGATCTGATGCTGCTGCAGCTATAATTTCTTCCTTTTCGTCTTGGTTTTTTCCTTCTTCCATAAAAATTTAACTCTCTGTCAATATGCTTAACTTAATACTTCTGTATCTTCCGCTTGATGCGTAATTACCTTTTTATCGGTAATTAAGAAATTAGCTAAGCCTCCAATAATCAAAGAAGTGCCTGCTAATAGCATTGCATTAATTACCGCCGAACCAAAAATTAGATGGTATAAATAGTTTAAACCACCCGTTGCAGCGATAATTTGCGGAATTACAATAAACATATTAAAAATCCCCATATAAATCCCCATTTTTTTAGGATTTATAGCACTCGACAACATAGCGTAAGGCATAGAGAGTATACTTCCCCATGAAATTCCTATTAGAATAAATGAATAAATTAACTGCTGTGGCTCTTGAATAAAGTACATAGAAATGAAACCTAATCCGCCAGCAATTAAACTAAACATATGAATATATTTTCTGTTGATACTTTTTTTAGCGGCATAAAAAGTAAGTAAAAGCGCAAATGCCATGGATGATAATCCGTACATACCCATGTAAGAACCCACTAAATCGGCCGCATCATTATATGCTTTACTTGCCGACATAAATAATGCTTTTGAGCTTTCATCGGCCATATTAAAAGCACTTTCTATGGGTGCTGGCGCATGAAAAACATGTGTAGTTAATGCTGGCGTAGCTAAACTCCACATGGCAAAGAATGCAAACCAGCTAAAAAATTGTATTACACCCAGCAATTTCATTGTTTTAGGCATTTGGCCGATGCTAGAAAATATTTCTTTAAATCCGTTTAAAAAGCCTTTGCTCTGCTCATTTTCTTTTTTAAATTCTTCTAAATCATCTGGCGGATATTCTGAAGTGGTGAAAATGGTGTATAAAACTGAACCTAAAAAAACAACTCCACCAATAGCAAACGCAATTTTTACCGATAATGGAACAATTCCTGGCAAGGCTTCATTAGAAACTCCTAATTTATTAACCAACCACGGTAAATTACTGGCAATCCATGTACCTACACCAATAATTAAGGTTTGCATTACGAAACCATACGAACGTTGGGAATCGGGTAATTTATCGGCAACCAAAGCCCTAAAAGGTTCCATTGTAATGTTGATAGACGCATCTAAAACCCATAAACATCCTGCAGCCATCCATAAAACTGGAGAATTTGGCAAGAAAAACAAGACAACAGTACTCAATACTGCTCCAATTAAAAAGAATGGTTTTCTTCTTCCCCATCTTGGATTCCACGTTCTATCACTTAAATAACCAATTATCGGTTGTACTAATAAACCCGTTAATGGTGCTGCAACCCACAAAGCAGGTATACTATCTTGGCTTGCGCCTAAGGTTTGAAAAATTCGAGACATAAAACCGCCTTGTAAGGCAAAGCCGAATTGAATACCCAAAAAGCCGAAGCTCATGTTAAAAATGCTCCAAAATGAAAGTTTTGGTTTACGTGAAAAATCGGTCATGGTTATGGTTGGTTTAGTCGGCTTAAAACTCTAAAATGACAGCACTCGTAGCAGCCATTGTAATATTCAATCCGTTAGTTATATTTTCAGTTTTAAATTTAGTACCTGATAGTAAATCTGTAAAAGTAGTTTTGTCTTTTAAATTAAATGCTTCTATTACATCTTTTGGCAAATTCATAGTTAACTTAACTTCATTTCTATTGAAATTTGCTACTACTAAAACTCGTTTGTTTTCAGTATACCTTAAATATGCGTAGATTTTATTGTTAAAACCCGTTGAAGTTTTATTTGCTTGCAAAAGCTCATAAAAATTACCACTAGAAATTGCTTCGTTTGTGATAGCTAGATTAAGTAATTTGCTATAAAACAGGCGAAGCTTTTTCTCGTCATTATTTAATTTACCACCATCAAATGCGCCATTATTCATCCATTTTTGGTGTTGCGGTGTTCCCCAATAATCAAAAATGGAAGTTCTACCATCCTCTCCGCCAAAACCTTCTATACCATGTGCAGGTTCGCCAACTTCTTGTCCATTGTAAATCATAACTGGGCCTGAAGATAATGTTGCAGTAATTACCATTCCTGGTACGCCATACCATGCATTTCCAGCAAATGCATTCGAAGCAATTCGAGCTTCATCGTGGTTTTCTAAAAACCGTAACATGTGCTGAGAAAACCCATTACTTTCTTTTTGCCAAACAAAACTGATGTCTTTTACCGTCGCTTTATTGTCATCGGTTATTAAACGTTTTAATCCATCGTATAACCCAACTTTATCGTATAGGAAATCGAATTTTCCGTTCACTAAAAAGTCTTTGTATTGATTTCTATCGTATGCTTCGCCAATGAAAATTAAGTTTGGATATTTCTTTTTCAAATCTGTAATTACCCAATGCCAAAATTCTACAGGCACCATTTCTGCTACATCACATCTAAAGCCATCCACTCCTTTTGATGCCCAAAAAGCCAAAATATCTCGCATCTTTCCCCATACAGGAGGTTGTGGCACAAAATGTTTTGTATTGTTATTTTGAACATCAAAACCATAGTTTAATTTAATGGTTTCGAACCAATCATCTAATTTTGGAGCATTGCTAAACACATTATTTCCTGTTGCCTCAGCAGGATTTTCTTCGAATTTTCCATCTTTTAAAGGACTATGATATTCATTTCCCCCTGGATTATAACCCGATGGAACAACAAATTTTTCGTTTGGAATATAATAGAAATCATTGTTGGGATCGAAGCTTTTGCTTACATCATCATTAGCACCTAAATCAATTACGTTTGCTGGTTTAGCATCAGAATGATAAGTTCTGGCCACGTGATTTGGAATAAAATCCATTAGTACTTTTAATCCCTGATTGTGCGTACGTTTTATCAAGTCTTCATATTCGACCATGCGATTTTTAACATCAATCGCTAAATCAGGATCAACATCGTAATAATCTTTAATCGCATACGGTGAACCCGCCCTTCCTTTCACAATATCTGGATCATCAACCTTAATTCCAGCCGACGTATAATCTGTCATCGTTGCATGTTCAATTACACCCGTGTACCAAACATAATTTACACCCAACTTTTTTAACTCAGATAATGCCTTCTCATTAATATCATTGAACTTTCCGCTCCCGTTTTCTTCTAGTGAACCGTAATATTTGTTGGTGGTATTTTTATTGCCGAAATAACGGACAAGTGCTTGATAAATCACCAACTTTTTATTTTCGATTTTCTCTTTGGTTGTTTGATTTGGATCTAACATTTGCAAATTATTTTTTCGTCCGCAAGCAGATAAGCCACAAATAATGACCATTAATACCGCTATTTTGATACCGTTTTTCAATGAGCTATGATTTGTGAGTTCAATTCTAAAACTCCATTAGCTTGCAAAGTGTGATCTTCGCCAAAAATGTTTAAAGTTAAAGCTTTCTCGCTTTCATTTTTTAAACTCACTTTTTGCTCATCTACTTTAACTGTAATTATCGCTTGTCTGAAACCAATTTTAAACGCATAAGATTTCCATTTTTTTGGTAATACTGGATGAAGATGTAATTGATTATTTTTAATGCGCATTCCGCCAAAACCCTCAACCACGCTTAACCACGTTCCAGCCATTGAAGTAATGTGCAAGCCATCTTCTGTATCGTTATTGTAATCGTCTAAATCTAAACGAGATGTACGCAAATAAAATTCATAAGCCCTATCTAAATCGCCAAGTTTTGCGGCAATAATTGCGTGTACGCAGGGCGATAATGAACTTTCATGAACAGTTCGTGGCTCATAAAAATCATAATTTCTGCGAATGGTTTCTATATCGTAATCTTCCTCAAAAAAGTAAATTCCTTGTAAAACATCAGCTTGTTTAATAAAGCATGATCTTAAAATTCTATCCCAACTCCATTTTTGGTTTAATGGCCGATCAACTGCTGGTAAATCCTTAACTAAAACTTGTTCTTTATCTAAATATCCATCTTGTTGCAAGAAAATTCCTAGTTTTTCATCTTCAGGATAAAACATTTTAGTAATAATATCTTGCCAATGGGTGATTTCTTTAACTGTATCAAACTTTGTTTTGGCTAAAATTTGATTTAGTTCTTGAGGATTATCGGCTTTTACTAAATCAATTGCTTCGATTGTATATTTTAAACACCATGTTGCAATTGTGCTCGTATACCAATTGTTATTCACGTTATTTTCATACTCATTCGGGCCAGTTATGCCGAGCATTACATATTTCTCTTTTTCGATGCTCCAATTAATGCGTTGTGCCCAAAAACGAGCAATACCAATTAATACTTCTAAACCGTATTCTGCTAAATATTTTTGCTCTCCCGTGTAACGGATATAATTAAAAATTGCAAAAGCAATGGCGCCATTTCTATGAATTTCTTCAAAGGTAATTTCCCATTCATTATGGCATTCTTCGCCATTTATAGTAACCATTGGATATAATGCAGCCCCATCTTTAAAACCTAATTTTTCTGCATTTTCAATTGCTTTTTCTAAATGATTGTAACGATAAATTAATAGGTTTTCTGAGACTTGTTGAGGTGCAGTTGCCAAGTAAAAAGGCAAACAATACGCTTCTGTATCCCAATAAGTTGAACCTCCGTATTTTTCACCAGTAAATCCTTTTGGACCAATATTTAAGCGAGCATCTTCACCTGTATAGGTTTGGTGCAGTTGAAAAATATTAAAACGAATTGCTTGTTGTGCTGCAACATCGCCTTCAATTATTACATCGCCATTTTGCCATTTAGTAGTCCAAGCAGCTGCTTGTTCCTTAAGCATTTGATCAAATCCTTTGGCAACAACTGTTTTTAAAACTTCAACAGCAGCATTTTCTAGTTCAGTTTTATCGTGATTTTCTGATGAAAGATTAACTGCATATTTATAAATTGTAGTTGCTTGATCTTTTTTAACATCAACCGTAAATTGCTGTGCTACATACTTTTCTTTAGTAGAAAATTTAGGTTTTACATTTAACGCTATACCATCTTGATGAATTGCCGTGTATATACCAGAACTTACCCAAAAAGCTGTTTTTTTGGTTTCCATAGTTAGCAATGCAAAATCATCTTGTTGCTTAGCGCTTATTTCAGTCCAAAATTTCTCATCATAGTTTGAATCTTGGTTTTTTACATCTCCATCTAAACTAGATTCAATCGAAATTTTTCCATCAAAATTATGCGGAGTAATCGTGTATTTAATTGCTCCAGCTTCATCATCAACTAAACTACAAAAACGAATTGTTTCTACATCGAGAACGTTCCCGTTTTTTAGTTCCACACTAAATCTTCTAGTTAATGTACCCAATTGCATATCTAGCACACGACTAAAATCTAAAACTTTACAGGTATTTAAATCGAGAACTTCATCGTTAACAACAATATTAATTCCAATCCAATTAGTTGCATTTAATACTTTGGCAAAATATTCAGGATACCCATTTTTCCACCATCCTACGCGAGTTTTATCAGGATAATAAACACCAGCCACATAATTGCCTTGCAAAGTTTCTCCAGTATATTGCTCTTCAAAATTGGCTCGTTGGCCCATTCTGCCATTACCTAGGCTAAATATACTTTCAGAGATTTTGTTCAAATGCGGATCAAATCCCTCTTCAATAATCTGCCACTCGTTATATTTGATATAATTCTTCATTCTTATAAACTCTCCAATTTTTCAATAGTCATTTCAAATAATCCCGCTACCACTATATCTGCTTCGGTTAATACATCGGCTTTACCAATACCTACCGTTTTCATATTTCCTCTTTTCGCAGCTTCAACGCCTGCAATCGCATCTTCAAAAACAACGCATTCTTCTGGCTTAACGCCTAATTCTTGCGCCCCAACTAAAAAAACCTCAGGATTTGGTTTTGATTTGGTTACTTTATTTCCATCTACCAAGGCATCAAATAGATACATTAAGCCAATTTGATTTAGTATAGTTTCCGAATTTTTACTAGCCGAACCCAATGCCGTTAAATAGTTATTTTCCCTTACCGACTCCAAAAATTCTTTTGCACCTGGCAAAATTTCATTAGGTGTCATTTTAGTAATCATATCAACGTACCATGTATTTTTTAAGGTCGCCAATTCCTGCATTTCTTCTTCCGATTTGCTTACTCCACCCCAATTTAATATAATTTTCAACGACTCTATTCTGCTAATGCCCTTCAGTTCTTCATTTTGTTCTTCGGTAAAATCAAATCCGATTTGATTGGCTAATCTTCTCCATGCTTTATAATGATACACTGCCGTATCAACTATAACGCCGTCAAGATCAAAAATACACGCTTTTAGGTTAGACATATTATTGTAATTCAAAGATATATGATGTTTTAGCTGGCAATTTTATGTTATCAATTGGTATTTTCTGGTCCGTTATGATATTCAACAAGGTTTGATATTTACCAATTCTTTCTGAAAAACGACTTGTTTCTAATACTTCAGCTTGCTCATTTGTATTCATTACCACCATTACTGTTTTTTCATTAGTATACCTGAAGTACACATAAATACCATTTTCTGGCACATATTGCATTAACTTACCTGTTTGTAAAACAGAATTATTTTTACGGTAATTGGCTAGTTTTTTAACAAAATTAAATGCTTCATTCTCCTTTTCATTCCTACCAGAGGTGATAAATTTATTTGTTTTATCTCCTGTCCATCCTCCCGGGAAATCATCACGTACTTTACCATCTGGATTTGCAAGATTTTTCATCAAAATCTCTGTGCCATAATACATTTCTGGAATTCCACGGAGTGAAAGCAATAAGATAATACCCGATTTATATTTATCGAAATCTTCGCCAACTTTAGATAAAAACCGATCTGTATCATGATTATCCAAAAACAATACATTTCTGGTTGGGTCTTTATATTGATAATCGCTTGCCAAAACGGTATATAATTTATTTACACCTTCTGTCCAACCAAATTTTCCGTTTAATGTTTCATTTATAGCGAAATAAGTTTGAAAATCTGTTACGCCTTGTAGTCCAGTATCAAAGTGTTGATTAACCGTACTTCCTTCAGTAAAAAAAACTTGATTTGCAGTTCCATGAACCCAAGTTTCTCCAAAATAAGTAAACTTTGGAAATTCTCTAGTAATTGCTTTTGCCCATTCTGCCATAAATTTCAAATCATTATAGGCATATGTATCTAATCTAAATCCATCCAATCCGGCATATTCTATCCACCAAATATGGCTTTGCATAATGTATTTTTTTACTAACGGATTTTGTTGATTTACATCGGGCATGTGATGATCAAACCAGCCATCAGACATCAATTTTTTATCAGAATTGGCAGCATACGGATCAAATAAAACCTGGTCTTTATAGGTTGTGCCCGTATATTTTGGCCATTGATGAAACCAATCTTTTGCTGGCGGATCTAGAAACAAAAAATGCTGATCGCCAATATGATTATGCACCAAGTCTTTAATCATTTTCATCCCACGTTTGTGGCATTCATCTACTAGTTTTTTATACAGTGCATTCGTCCCAAAACGACGATCTATTTGGTAATTTTCTGTGTTGGCATAACCATGGTAGGATGTTTTGTACTCATCGTTTTCTAATACTGGATTTAGCCAAAGTGTAGTTACACCGAGTTCTTGCAGATATGGTAAATTGTTAATAATTCCTTGAATATCTCCACCATGCCTATAATACATCGAATCGCGATTCAATGTCATATCTTTCATCCCGCTTATTTTGTCATTACTTATATCGCCATTTGAAAAACGATCTGGCATAATTAAATAAATAAGGTCTTTATTGGTTACACCTTCAGTATGGTTTGTTCTAGATTTTAACTCATAAGTATACTTAATTACCTTTTCTCCTTTTTTAGTAAATGAAATTGGGAACGTTCCCGATTTTGTAGCTGAAGAAATTTTTAAGTTTACAAATAGATAATTAGGGTTTTCTACTTTTTGAACACTTACGAGCTTCACTCCAGGATAATAGAGCGTAACTGTTTTATCAGCAATGCGATTTCCTCGTACCAATAATTGAAGTGACTGATCTTTAAAGCCCACCCACCAATTCATAGGTTCAATTCTTTCGAGCTTAGGCATTTGAGCTTTTAGTAGCTGAAATTGGGTCGATAAGAGCACCGTTAAGAAAATTAATTTCTTGATCATTTTATATTTGGTTGATATAACTAACGAAAGTGTTAATTTTTAAGTTAAAACGCAAAGATTTTTTAAAATATAATCATAAACAAAAAAGCTCCCCGAAAATCGGGAAGCTTTTTAATCAAATATAAAATCTATTATGGATTAAATGTGAATGATAAATAATAAAGTGCACCAACTTCTGGGTTACCAAATGAAGTGCTATAGTATTTATTTAAAACATTTGAACCTCCTAATTTAACTACAGATTTAACCGAAGGTATTTTTAGGTTAACCTGTGCATCAAATGTTGAGTATGCTGGAACTGTTCCAGTAGCAAAAGTAGAATTCCAATAGAACTCATCTTGCCAACGATATTGAACATTGAAACCAAAGTTTTTAACGATTTCTTTGCTACCAACACCAGCGTTAAATCTCCATTCTGGAGTGTTAAAGTTGTTATCGAAACCTGCAGGAATATCACTCAATTTATTATAAGAAGTATTTCCATTAAAATTAAACTTGCCAACTTGATAATCTAAGCCAAAAGCAGCACCATAAGATTTAACTTTTGTTGCAATATTTACAGGAACACTAAATTTAACAGCAGCTGTAGTAGGGTTTTGATACAATTCTACACCACCAATAAAGTCTTCATAGATATTATAATAAGCATAAGCATCAATTAATAAACTTCTAGTAGCTAAGCCTTTGTAACCTACCTCAAAAGATTTAACACTTTCTGGACGAAGTCCGCCAGCATCAAAAGTATATTGTTGTAATAATGCAGGGTTTGGAGCACCAGCAGCAGCTGAAGCTAAGAATGCTTTATAGCTTGCAGAAGTAACACCTTTATTTGTGTTTAAATTGTATTTATTAATTGACTCTGGTAAACCACCAATTAAGCGAGTAGAACCACCACCTACAGCTAAATCAATATACTGATCTTGCGTAGTTGGGTTACGGTAACCTGTTTGGAATGATGCTCTAATATTATTGTTAGGAGCAACTGTCCATACACCCGTTATACGAGGAGTAAGTCTACCTTCAAAGTTTTTGCTTTTATCATAACGACCAGCAACAGTCATTTTAAATTTGTCACCAAATTTCTTACCTAACTGTGCGTAAGCTCCATATTCATTAATTACAATATCACGATTAGCATCATCGAATATTGTACCATCAGAATGTAAGAAGTAATCACGATAAGATGCGCCAACGATTAACTCTACTACATTATTAAATGCGTTAGAGAAGTTGTACATACCTTCGTAATGATATAAATTGGTTTTATCGTTAAACTTAGCTCCATTTGCTGGACCAATAGTTTTAGATGCGATTGTGCTTTTAGCAGTTTCATAACCAGCTGAACCAGGTATTAAACGACCAATATCTGCTTGTGATCTTGCAAATGCTTGTGCAGCTGCATCAGACTGACCAGCACCTCTTGCACCAATATAATTTCCAATATATTGAGGGAACCAAGTAGTAGATGGTTTCCAAGCTTCATTGATAAATGTACCTAAGATAGTAGCATTATAAGCTTCCCCAGAACGTTCTTGAGTTGTATATCCTCTTAAAAAGAAATCTTGTCCTTTTAGTTCTAATTTATACTGGCCAATTTTAAAGTTTCTTAATGAATAACGGTCTGTACCAGTATAAACTGATGTACCAGTACCCCAATTAGCTTGAGCAATTGCCTCAACAGTATTATTAAATTTATAGTGTAATGAAGTTGATGTTTTTAAAGATTTAGTATCATAATCTACCAAATCAGTTTCATTATAACCAGTTCTTGATACAAATTGATTACTTAGTAACTGTACAGGTTGACCTGGCTGCATACTTCTTAATCCTATATAAAATGGTAAGTAGGCTTGAACAGTAGGTCTTAAAGCTGCTGGTAAAAAACCTAAAGCTGTGGCTTGCTGTGCTGCGGTAGGAAGCCCATTTGCTGGAACACTTAATAAGTTAAAAATACCATTCAATTGTGTTTGGATGTTAGGTATTGCTCCAGCTGTTGCTGTATTAATACCTGCAATATTAGCTGCATTTACACTTTGAGCAACATTTACCATATTCTGACTAATCTCATCGCCATACACATTTATACCATCATAGTTTGGGTCACTGTTTCTATCTCCACTTTTCAACTGACGAGCAGTTCTATCAAAGTTTCTTGTATCTGTAGCAGCCCAATCTTTAGCTTGTAAAAAGCCAAATGAGGTTTTAAATCCAAATTTATTATTCCATGATTTTGCTAAACGAACATTTAATTCTTTAAATTCTTGTACGCCTTGACTTGTTTTGTCGTCACTAACATGGTTAATACCAGTTTTGTATTGGAAACTAGCTCCTTGGTATTGGTAAGGATTTTTTGATGTCATTAATAACGTACCATTAATACCACCAGCACCATATAACGCAGATGCCGCACCTGGCAACAACTCTACATTATCAACATCTAACTCTGTTAAACCTACAATATTACCTACTGAAAAATTTAAACCTGGAGCTTGATTATCCATTCCATCAATATATTGATTAAAACGAACGTTACCATTAGCATTAAAACCACGTGTATTAACTGATCTAAAAGTCATACTTTGAGTGCTCATTTCTACACCTTTTAGGTTGTTTAAAGCATCATAAAATGATGGCGCAGGAAGTTCTTTTAAAGCAGCAGAACTAATACGCTCTATAGAAACAGGAGATTCTAAAATACGCTCCGGTGTTCTTGATGCAGAAACAACTACTTCTTGTCCTAAGATAGTACCACTTTCTAGTTCGAATGTTAAATTAGCTGTGTTACCACTAACTTCTCTTTCTACAGTTGTAAAGCCTATATAAGAAACCATTAACGTAAAAGGTGCCTTTTCTGTTGTGCTAAAAGAGAATTGACCTTTTAAATCTGTAGATGACCCAATGGTTTTCCCTTTTACGGTTACGCTTACGCCAGGAATAGGCTCTTTAGTTAGCTTATCGGTAACGGTACCGCTAACCACAATGCTTTGAGCATGTGCTACAACTCCAGTTGTGAGCAACATCAAAAGCATAAAAATGACTTTTGTAAAAATTTTCTTCATACTTAAGTAGTTTATATTTGTTTATTTACTATAAACTTAATACAAATTTTGTTACTAACAAATTCTATTCTGCATAAAATTTATATAGCAAAATCTAATTTGATTATAATTGAATTTAATTTTATAGTAAATTGCAGAAGTATGTTTCGGCAATTAAAACAGAATCAACCAAATAACTTAAATTACCCTAATGAATAGAGCAAAAGCCCTCATCTGCATTATAACACCTATTTTATTAGCTTATATGTTAAATACTAAGTTTGGAGATACCCCGCCAATACTTAAATTTTTAAATCCGTTTACCGGTTTTTGGCAAAATGCCGAGAGTAATATGATTACTGCTAACAAGAAAATCGCTCTTAAAGGTGCGTATGATAAGATTGATATTCTTTTTGATGATAGAATGATACCCCATGTTTTTGCACAAAACGATCATGATGTGTATTATGCACAAGGCTATGTAACAGCCATGCATCGCCTTTGGCAAATGGATTTTCAAACTAGATTTGCTGCAGGTAGAATTTCTGAAGTTGTTGGAAAAAAGGCCATTGAGGTAGATCGATATCAGCGTAGAATGGGTATGGTATATGGCGCCGAAAATTCGCTAAAAGGAATGATGGAAGATCCAAAAGCAAAAGAAATGATTTTGGCTTATACAGCCGGAATTAATGATTATATCCATTCATTATCTAGGGCAAATTTACCGTTAGAGTATAAGTTATTGGATTTTAAACCAGAAGATTGGACACCAATCAAATGTGCTTTATTACTTAAACAAATGTCTGCGGTTTTGGCTATGGGTTCTGATGAATTTTACATGACCAACATCCTTAAAAAGTTTGGGCCAGAAATTACTAAAGATCTTTTTCCAGATTATCCTTTTAAAGAAGACCCTATTATCCCGGTAGGCACAAAATGGGATTTTACACCACTTCCAATTCCGCCAATACCAAAAGGATATACAGAAATGTTGACTGGCAATGTACAAACAAAGCAAAAAATTGAAGGAATTGGTAGTAACAATTGGGCAGTTTCTGGCGCAAAAACAGCTTCAGGATATCCGATATTAGCAAATGATCCACACTTAGATTTAACATTACCCTCTATTTGGTATCAAATTCAATTACATGCACCTGGTTTAAATTCTTATGGGGTTTCTTTACCTGGTGCTCCCGGAATTATTATTGGATTTAACCAAAATATAGCTTGGGGTGTAACCAATGTTGCTGCAGATGTGCTGGATTTTTATCAAATTAAATTTAAAGACAACACGCATAAAAATTATTGGTACAATAACGAATGGAAAAATACCAGTCAGCGATTAGAAAAAATTAAAATTAGAGGTTCAGCAGACGAAATCGATACCGTTTATTATACGCATCAAGGTCCTGTAGTCTATTTTCAAAAACCTAATTATAGCAAGGCAAGTAATGTTCCTGTAGGAAATGCTTTACGATGGATTGCGCATGATAAATCGAACGAATTAATGACTTTCTATTATTTAAATAGAGGTAAAAATTATACTGATTATAGAAAAGCACTAACTTTTTATACAGCGCCAGCACAAAATTTTGTTTTTGCCAGTGCTGATAATGATATCGCAATTACGCCAAATGGTAAATTCCCATTGAAATGGAAAGATCAAGGTAAATTTATATTGGATGGTTCTGATCCTGGAAATGATTGGCATGGATGGATTCCTGCATCGCAAAATCCGACAGTTAAAAACCCACCTCGTAATTTTGTGAGCTCTGCTAATCAATCTTCTACAGATACAACTTATCCTTATTACATTAATTGGGAATTTTCGCCTTATGAACGCGGAAAGAGAATTAACGATAGGCTTACTACAATGACTAAAGCAAATGTTGATAGCATGCGAAATTTGCAGAGCGATTCGTATAGCATAATTGCAGAAAATTTATTGCCTTATATTTTACCATTGGTTGATTCTACACAGTTAAATGCAACGCAAAAAGAAGCATTACATCTCACCACAAAGTGGAATAAATTTTTCGAAGCCAAAGAAGTTGCTGCCAGTATTTTCGATTTATGGAACAAGCGTTTAAACTATGATATTTGGGATGATGAGTTTACTATTGCAAACATTCCAATGCGTTATCCATCAAGAGATCGTACGATAGAATTAATTCAAAAAGATCCAAACTCTAAATGGTTTGATAATGTAAAAACAAGTCAAAAAGAAACTTTAAAAGATTTAGTGAATGAATCATTTAAATTTACATGTGATAGTTTAGAAAGAAAATATGGTGCTATCGGCAAAAACTGGAATTGGGGAAAAGTTAAAAACACCAATGTGCCACATTTAGCTAAAATACCAGGTTTTGGTTCTAAAAAGCTGTTAATTGGTGGAGGAAAAAGTACTGTTAATGCACTAAGCGAAAGCAACGGACCATCGTGGCGAATGGTAATTGAATTGGGTAAAACACCTAAAGGACATGGCGTTTATCCCGGCGGTCAATCTGGTAATCCAGGTAGTCCATTTTATGATAATATGATTGATACTTGGGCTGAAGGTAAATTGTACGACTTATTCTTTATGCAATCTCCAGATGATAAATCGGGCAAAATAATTTCTCATTACAAAATTTCAAAAAAATAAAATATGGTTTTTTTAGTCATCATTATAGCTTCTTTTTTACTACAACTAGTTTTGCCTTGGTGGGTAATTATCATCATCTCTTTCGCCACCTGTGGTCTAATTGGTAAAACTGGAAAAATCTCTTTTTGGCAACCTTTTTTAGCAATTTTTGTACTTTGGTTAGGAATGGCTTTATTTAAAAGTTTGCCAAATCATAATATTTTAGCCACTCGAGTTGCCGAAATGTTAAGCGTTAAACTTTGGCCTTTAGTTTTATTAATTACCATTCTATTGGGTGGTTTAGTGGCTGGTATTAGTGGTTATTGTGGTCACCATTTTAGAAAGGCAGTAATTAGCTTAAAAACGCCTGCCTAAATCTATATTTCTTCGTATTTTTGTGCAGTGAATATAGCTCCTGAACAAATTTTTTCTATTGATAATGAAATCGCTTTTAATGAAGTGGCTTTAGCTATATTTCAGCATCAAGAAAAAAATTGCGAAGTATACCATGATTACATTCATCACCTAAAAATTGATTTAGCTTCCGTAAATAATTATAGAAAAATTCCTTTCCTGCCTATTAGTTTTTTTAAAACTCACGAAGTTTTAAGCTCAAAATTAAAACCCGAAATTGTTTTTAGTAGCTCTGGCACTACTGGTCAAATTACTAGTAAACATTTAGTTAGCGATGTAACTATTTACGAGCAAAGTTTTAACAAAGCTTTCGAACAATTTTACGGTAGCCCAAAAGAGATTTGCATTTTAGCATTGCTTCCATCCTATTTAGAGCGAGAAGGTTCTTCTTTAATTTACATGGTTGACGATTTATTAAAACAAAGCAAGCATCCACAAAGTGGATATTTCCTTCATAACCTTGATCAACTTTATACCACCCTACTAGATTTAAAAAAAACTGGTCAAAAAACTATTTTAATTGGCGTAACTTATGCATTATTAGATTTTGTAGAACAGTTTAAAATTGATTTTCCTGAGTTAATTGTAATGGAAACTGGTGGAATGAAAGGTAAACGTAAAGAAATGGTTCGTGAAGAATTGCATGAAGTTTTATATGCAGGTTTTGGTGTAAATCACATTCATAGCGAATACGGAATGACAGAATTACTTTCTCAAGCTTATTCTTATGGTCAAGGAATTTTCAATTGTCCGCCTTGGATGAAAATTTTATTGAGAGATACCTCAGATCCGTTAAGTTTAGTTCAAAACAAACAAAGTGGAGGTATTAATGTAATCGATTTAGCAAATATCAATTCTTGTTCCTTTATTGCTACGCAAGATTTAGGAAAGTTTCATTCAGATGGAAGTTTTGAAGTGTTGGGCAGATTTGATAATGCAGATATTAGAGGTTGTAATCTTTTAGTGCAGTAAATCCACAAAAAAGCCCATACTTTTAAGCATGGGCTTTAGTATCTTATAATTAAATTATCCTGCGATTAACAAGAAATAATTCTTCTTTCCTTTTTGAACAATAATAAATTGATCGTTAATTAAATCTGTTGTTGAATAAGTTGCTGTAACATCAGTAACTTTAGTTTTATTTACACTTAATCCACCACCTTGAATAGTTTTTTTAACCTCTCCTTTTGATGGAAAAACTGTAGTTTTCTCTGCTAAAAGTGTAGCAATATCAATTCCATTTGCAAGTTCTGTTTTTGAAATCGTAAATTGTGGAACGCCTTCAAATATTTCTAACACACTTTTTGAATCTAATGTTTGTAAAAACTCTAAAGCTCCATTTCCAAATAAAAATTCTGAAGTTTTAATAGCAGTTTCTAAAGCCTCTTTCGAATGCGTTCTGACCGTAATATCTTCAGCTAACGCTTTTTGTAAGATACGCAGGTGCGGTGCAGCGTCATGTTCTTGTTCTAACTTTTCTATCTCTTCTTGAGTTTTTAATGTGAAAATTCTAATCCATTTTTTCACATCCTCATCAGAAGAATTTAACCAAAATTGATAAAATTTATATGGAGAAGTTTTCTCAGCATCCAACCAAATAGCACCGCTTTCTGTTTTACCAAACTTAGTCCCATCGGTTTTTTTAATTAACTGAGTAGTAATTGCATACGCAGTTCCAGCATCTTTTCTTCTAATTAATTCTGTTCCTGTAACAATATTTCCCCATTGATCAGAACCACCCATTTGAATTACACAATTATGATGTTTCCATAAATAATAGAAATCATACCCTTGTACTAATTGATAGCTAAATTCGGTAAATGACATACCAGTTTCACCTTCCAAACGTTTTTTAACGCTATCTTTTGCCATCATATAGTTTACCGTAATGTGTTTACCAACATCACGAATAAAATCTAAAAAGTTCATGTTTTTGAACCAATCGGCATTGTTTACCATTTGAGCAGCATTAGCTCCGGTTCCAAAATCCAAAAAACGACCTAATTGTGTTTCTAGCTGTGCTAAATTGTGATTTAGTATCTCTGTTGTCAGCAAATTACGTTCAGCAGATTTACCCGATGGGTCTCCAACCATACCCGTTGCACCGCCTACCAAAGCCACAGGTTTATGGCCAGCTCTTTGAAAATGGATTAACGTCATAATTTGAGTTAAGTGTCCAACGTGTAAAGAATCTGCGGTCGGGTCAAAGCCAATATAACCAGCACACATACCTTCATTCAGCTTATCCTCGGTATTTGGCATGATATCATGCAACATTCCTCTCCAACGCAATTCATCAACAAAGTTTTTCATCAGTTATTATTTATTTTCAATGGCATTCAAGCTATCCTCATCACATTAAATACATTCAATATGATGATGATGGATGTCATTTATTAATTATTTTAGCTCGCAAAGATAGTTTTTTAAGCAGAAAGCCCAAAGTTGAAACTGACCTTATCTTGATATTCAATACATGCTACTTTATACTTTAACAATTATCTTTACGACATGAACTTCCTTTCGCATTTTTATTTTGAAAGAAAAAACCAAGATGAAAACATGGTTATCGGAACGGTTTTGCCCGACTTGGTTAAAAATGCGCACAAAGACTGGAATTTTTATCCTCAAAAAAAGGAAGAACTTTTTACAGATGATAATCAACTGAATTCTTTACTAAAAGGATGGAAAAGGCATTTAGAAGTCGATCTATTATTCCATTCATCTGATTTTTTTAATGCCGAAACTGCAAAGCTTAAAAAATTACTTATCCCAATACTTCAAGATAGTCCAGTACGTCCATCATTTTTAGCACATATTGGAGTGGAATTAGTTTTAGATCATTTATTGGTCGAAGATAATATCATAAATATCAATTCATTTTATGATCATTTAAACAAAGTTGATGATGAATTTTTAAATACATTCTTAAAGAAATGTGGATGTGATGATACCGATAAATTCTTTGGTTTTTTAAACAGTTTCAGATCAAGCAGGTATTTATTAAGCTACCAAAAATTAGAAAATATCAGCTATGCTTTACAGCGAATTTGTATGCGTTTATGGCCTCATCCTTTAAATGAAACAACTGTTGGATTATTAAATGAACAGTTAGTGATTTATAAAACTTCCATCGAAAAAGATTATATATCCATTTTTAATGAAATAGAAAGCAAGCTTTTGAAAAAATAAGCTAGTGGTTTAAGCCGTTTTTTTATATTTGTTGTATGTCGATTTTTGCAGTAAAAGAACAAATGGAAGCCTTGGTTACTGAGTTAAATCAGCATACCTATAATTATTATGTATTAGCAATGCCTACCATTGCCGATTACGAGTTTGATCAAAAATTAGAGCAACTTGCTCAACTAGAAAAAGAATATCCAGAATTTGCTGATCCAAACTCTCCTACTCAAAAAGTTGGCGGCGACATTACCAAAAATTTCGTAACTGTAAAACACAAATGGCCCATGTTATCATTGGGTAACACGTATAATGAGCAAGATTTACGTGATTTTGATGAACGTGTAAAAAAAGCCATCGGCGATGATTTTGAATATGTTTGTGAGTTGAAATTTGATGGATTATCGATTAGTTTAACCTATGAAAATGGAGTTTTAGCAAGAGCAGTTACACGTGGTGATGGTATGCAAGGCGATGATGTAACTACAAATATTAAAACTATTCATACCATTCCGCATCAAGTAAAAGGAGAAAATATTCCTGAAGTTTTCGAAATTCGTGGTGAAGTTTTTATGCATCGTGCTGCGTTTGAACGTTTAAATAAAGAACGTGAAGAATTAGGCGAAGTGCCGTATGCAAATCCACGAAATTTTGCAAGTGGAACTGTAAAAATGCAAGATTCAAAAGAAGTAAGCAAACGCCCGTTAGACTGTTTTTTATACGCACTTTATAGTGATAAACAACTATTTAAAACACATTGGGAAAGCTTAAATTCTGTTAAAAAATGGGGTTTTAATGTTTGTGAACATACTCGTTTAAGCAAAAACATAAATGATGTTTTGGAGTTCATCGTCTATTGGGAAGAACATCGCTTTAAATTAGGTTATGATATTGATGGCATCGTAATTAAAGTAAATAGTTATGCGCAACAACAAGAGCTAGGTTTTACAGCTAAATCGCCCCGTTGGGCGATTTCTTATAAATACAAAGCTGCTGAAGTACAAACTGTTTTAGAAAAAGTAACTTACCAAGTTGGAAGAACTGGAGCTGTTACACCAGTTGCTAATCTTAAACCAGTTTTATTAGCTGGTACAACTGTTAAACGGGCAACTTTGCACAATGCAGATGAGATTATCCGCTTGGATTTACATGAAAACGATACTGTTTTCGTCGAAAAAGGCGGAGAAATTATCCCAAAAATAATTAAGGTCAATTTAGAGTTGAGAAAGCCAAATTCTCAACCAATCGTCTATCTTACCCATTGCCCAGAATGCGAAACAGAGTTGATTAGAAAAGAAGGAGAAGTTGCATTTTATTGTCCAAACGATGAGGGTTGTCCACCACAAATTGTAGGCAAAATACAGCATTTTATTGGGCGCAAAGCGATGAATATTGATGGATTAGGTGATGAAACGATAGAAACTTTTTATCAAAGAGGATTAGTAGCTCACATTAG
Source organism: Pedobacter planticolens (assembly GCF_014172375.1). Lineage (GTDB taxonomy): Bacteria > Bacteroidota > Bacteroidia > Sphingobacteriales > Sphingobacteriaceae > Pedobacter > Pedobacter planticolens. The sequence goes on along the minus strand of NZ_WNXD01000001.1, from coordinate 342,665 downwards.
TGATTTATATACGTTACATGAAAAAGCCGATGAACTTAAATTGATAGAACGTTTTGGTGAACGATCGATAGAAAACATGTTAAAAGGCATTGAAAATTCAAAACAGATGCCTTTTGAAAAAGTACTTTTTGGTTTAGGAATACGATATGTTGGCGAAACTGTCGCTAAAAAATTAGCCAAAGGTTTAAAAAATATAGACAATTTAGCAAATGCATCGATTGAAGAATTAACAGCCGTTGATGAAATTGGTGGTCGCATTGCAGAAAGCATACAAGAATATTTTAGCAAATCCGATCATTTAAAGCAAATTGAATTACTAAAAACAGCTGGTTTAAAATTTGAAGTAGAAGAAACGACAATAGTCTATCAAAGTGATAGATTATTAGGAAAAACTTTCGTAATTTCGGGCGTTTTCGAAAAGTACAGCAGAGAAGAATTAAAGGCACTTATTGAAGAAAATGGCGGTAAAATTCTAAGCGGAATTTCAGCAAAGTTAAATTATTTAGTCGCTGGCGATAACATGGGGCCTTCTAAACTAGAAAAGGCGACAAAATTAAATGTTCCTTTAATTAGCGAAGATGAGCTTTTGAAAATACTCGAATAAAACATCAAGACATTGTTTTGATACTAAATAAAATAACTGACTAATTAAAAATGAACAAATTTCACGGTACTGGTGTAGCCCTAGTTACACCTTTTAACACAGACGGAACGGTAGATTATCAGGGTTTAAAAAATCTGATTAATCACTTGGTTGATGGAGGTATAGATTACCTTGTATCCTTAGGTACAACAGGCGAAACAGCTACATTAAACAAGGACGAGAAGAAGAAGGTGTGGGATTTTACTGCTGAAATTAACAATGGTCGCTTGCCTTTAGTTGCTGGTATTGGCGGCAATGATACATTTGCCATCGGCGATACAATTAAAACATTTGAGAACAACAATTACAGTGCTGTACTTTCCGTTAGCCCTTATTATAGCAAACCAACGCAAGAAGGAATTTATCAGCATTACAAATATCTTAGTGAGTTAAGTGAGTTGCCAATCATTTTATACAATGTACCTGGTCGTACTGGAAGTAATATGAGTGCAGAAACTACCTGTCGTTTAGCACATGATTTTAAAAACGTAATCGCAACGAAAGAAGCTTCTGGAAGTTTTGAACAGTTCAATCAGATTATGAGAGATAAACCTGCAGATTTTTTATTAATTTCTGGAGATGATCCGATTGCTTTACCCATGATTTCAATTGGAGCAGTTGGTGTAATTTCAGTAATTGGAAATGCTTTGCCTAAACAATTATCATCAATGATTAATCTTTGTCTAAAAGGAGATTTTTCATCGGCTCTACCAACACATTTAAGTTTATTAGAAATAACAAGATTAATGTTTGCAGAAGGAAATCCTGCAGGAGTTAAAGCTGTTTTAAAGCAATTGAATATTTGCGATGACATTGTACGACTTCCACTTGTTAAAGCTTCTACAACGCTTAATAAAAGTTTAGCTGCACAATTAGAAGGTTTATCGGTAATAGTATAAATTTCAAAAAATATAGCATAAAAAAAGCGCCTCGGTTATGGGCGCTTTTCTTTTTTAACAAAAATGCTAATTAAGCTTTGTTTTTAGTGTCTTGAATCTCTAAACGAATGCTTTGAGCTAAGTTTTTAAGATCTTGCATACCTTTACGCACACGTGTACCTGCTGCGCTGTTTGCTTTGTTGTAGAATTTGTCTGCATCAGCTTCTAAAGCTGCAACAAGTGCTTTAACTTCGTTAAATTTTTTCATTTTTTAATTACTCCTTTTTAGTTTTTTTTAAGGTTTTGATTAATACTCTATACTAAAGTAAGAGGTTTATTTTAATAAAAAAATTTTTGCAACAATAAAAAAGTGCTTAAACAGCTGTTTTTTTCCACATTTTAGATGGTTATGAACAACCGAGATATCTAAAAATATAGTTATTTAATTGATTTTCAGTAATTTACATTAATTTTAAAATAAAAATGCCCTCTACAGTATTGTGAGGGCATTTTTTATGTTTTAATTATTTTTTATGATGTTGTGGGTATTTTAGCTTCTTTGTAGTGGCCACTTTTTAATTTATCAGACACTTCACTAAAGGCATCCAATGTTCGTTGTACATCTTCCATGCTATGTACAGCAGTAGGAATTAACCTTAACTCAATCATCCCCTTTGGTATAACTGGATATACTACAATTGAACAGAAAATACCATAGTTCTCACGCAAATCCATGGTTAATGCTGTAGCTTCTAATAATTCCCCTTTTAAGAAAACAGGCGTAACCACTGTATCCGTTACACCGATATCAAAACCTCTTTCTTTCAATCCATTTTGCAAAGTTGTTGCAACTTTCCACAATTTCTCTCTTAATTCAGGATTATTTTTCAGCAATTCTAGACGTTTCAACAAACCAATTACCATAGGCATTGGCAATGCTTTCGCATAGGTTTGAGAACGTAAATTATATCTAAAGTAATTGGTTAATTCTGCAGTTGATGCAACAAATCCACCAATACCTGCCATAGATTTAGCAAATGTTCCAAAATAAACATCTATGCCATCAATACAGTTTTGTGCTTCATGTGTACCTGCACCCGTTGGCCCCATAGTACCAAAACCATGCGCATCGTCAATCAATAAACGGAAATTAAAATCTTTTTTAAGTTCGATAATTTCTTTTAATTTACCTTGAGCACCAGACATTCCGAAAACGCCTTCGGTAATTACTAAAATGCCCCCCCCAGTTTGTTCGGCTAATTTTTTAGCTCTTTCTAATTGTTTTTTGCAATCTTCAATGTTATTGTGTTTATATACAAAACGCTTGCCCATGTGTAAACGCAAACCGTCAACAATACAAGCATGAGATTCACCATCGTAAACAACAACATCATTTCTATCAACCAAAGCATCAATAATAGAAACCATACCTTGGTAGCCATAGTTCAGTACAAATGCATCTTCCTTACCTACAAACTCAGCTAATTCTTGTTCTAATTGTTCATGATATTTAGAATTACCAGACATCATACGTGCACCCATTGGGTAAGCCATACCAAATTCTGCTGCTCCTTTTGCATCTGCTTCTCTAACTTCTGGGTGATTAGCAAGGCCTAAATAGTTGTTTAAACTCCAAACCAAATGCTCTTTACCTCTAAAATTCATGTGTGGTGCAATCTCTCCCTCTAATTTAGGAAAAGAGAAATATCCATGAGACCATTTTTGGTGTTGCCCGATTGGGCCCATGCGTTTTGCTACTTTATCGAAAATATCCAATGTTATATATTTTTAGTGTTACCTGATTTTTTATGGTGCAAATTTACGCTTAAAATACCTATTTAACAACTCGTTAAGGGCAGATTTATAGCACAAAAAAAGCCTTAGCAATTTTCATTGTTAAGGCTTCGTATATTTATTTATTTGGTTTATTAATCAACGTTATCGTGTAAAAATGAATTATTTGGTCTAATCTCTGTTGATCCATCTTCATCATTACTTAATGTAAATCTCGAAACTTGTGACTCTGAAGAATGTTGAACTTGCTGTAATTGCATTTGCTTACGTTTATAAGCTGGTTCATTTTCTAACTCTTGCAAACCATTTGTAGTGCGCAATTTCATGCTCAAATCTTTCAGTCTTAAAATTCTTTCCTTAGATTTTTTCAACTGATCTTCAATCGATTCATCATTTTTATCATCATCTGCACCAACTTCTTCTAGTTCGGCAATTGGCTCAGGAACATAAATCTCTTCTTCTACTTCAAGTTCTGCAACCGGAGTTTCAAATACAAAATCAGTTTCTGAAAGCTTTACTTCAAATTCGAAACCTGCTTCTTGAGCGGCTTCAGCAACTGGAATTTCTTCTTCTGCAGCTAATTGATGAACAATGGTTAAGTTTTCTTGCTCTTCAACTTTAGGAGCTCTATTTAAGTTAAATAAATCACCAAATAAATCAGATTGTTTTTGCTCTTCTTGTACTTTTAAAACAGGCTCTGTACTAATGGGTTCTGGTTTAGCTTCAATAAAAGAATTTACTGGTTCAACAGGTCTAACTAATGGAGCCTCTTCAGGAGTTAATAAAGAGATTTTTTTAACATTCTGTTTATCTTTTGCTCTTTGTTCTGTCGTTTGGAAGCCAGTAGCAATAATAGTTACTGATAATTTATCACCTAAGTTTTCATCAATACAATTACCCCAAATTAAATCTGCAGAAAGGCCTGCCTTATCTTGGATAAAATCAGTAATGATAGAAACTTCGTCCATTGTTACTTCACGTAAACCAGAACTAATGTTTAATAAGATATATCTTGCTCCTTCAATTTCATTATCTTTTAATAATGGAGATGCTAATGCACCTTCTACAGCTGCTAATGCACGGTTTTCACCTTCAGCAGCAGAACTACCCATTATAGATACACCACTGTCTTTCATCACAGTACGTACGTCTTTAAAATCAACGTTGATATAACCAGGAACAGTAATAATTTCTGCAATTCCTTTTGCGGCAGTTGTTAAAATATCATCTGCCTGTGCGAAAGCTGAACCTAAGGTTAAGTTTCCAAAGATTTCACGCAATCTGTCGTTAGAGATCACTAAATATGAATCTACATATTTTTTCAATTCATCTAAACCATCATCAGCTTGCATTTTACGTCTTTTACCTTCAAAAGCAAAAGGTGTTGTAATGATAGCAACCGTTAAAATATCAAGTTCTTTTGCAGCTTGTGCAATAATCGGACTAGCGCCTGTACCAGTACCACCACCCATGCCTGCTGTAATGAAAAGCATTTTGGTTGTGCTACCAAGCATGGCTTTTATATCGTCTATATTTTCAATAGCCGAGTTTTTACCAACTTCTGGAATTGAGCCTGCACCCATTCCTTCGGTTAAGCTAGAACCTAATTGTACCTTGTTTGGAATTGGGCTAAACTCCAATGCTTGCGCATCAGTATTACAAATAATAAAGTCTACACCAGTAATTCCTTGACGGTACATATGGTTTACCGCATTACCTCCACCGCCACCAACACCAATTACTTTGATGATTGACGACTTATCTTTTAACATTTCGAACTTCATATCGTTATGAATCAGTTGTTTAAAAATTGAAATTTTCTGTTCATCTCTTTTGTAATATTAACACTTTTTTAACAGGCGTTTTCCACAAGTGTTAATAATGTGGAAAAATCCCAAATTGTGGAAAAATATTACGGTTTAATGTAATCTTCGTCGCTTACATTCATATCATCCTTGATGAAATCTGTAGTTTTTTTCAGTAGTTTATCAAACAATCCACCGCTGCGTTTTACTTTTTCTTTTGCTACAGTAGGCTGTTCTACAAAAACTCCCGGTTGTTTCATTTCCTCTAACAATTCTTCCGCTTTTTGAATTCCTTTTATCAACAAACCAACACTGGTTGCATACATTGGGCTTTTCAAATCATCGTAAATTGTTTTCGGCATATCTTCATATTTTGATAAATGCTCGTTCGGATATCCCACACGGCAATCTAATCCAGTTACATATTCTACTAATTGGTTTAGATGTTTTAATAACGCTCCACCACCAGTAATTACTACACCACCAATCAATTTTTTTTCATATCCAGAAGATTTTATTTCGTAGTAAACATGCTCAACTATCTCTTCCATACGGGCCTGGATGACATACGCTAAGTTTTTTACCGAAATTTCTTTTGGTTCTCTACCTCTCAATCCTGGCACACAAATAATTTCGTTTTCTTTATTTTCTTCAGCCAATGCTGATCCGAAACGAGTTTTTAACAGCTCTGCTTGATTACGCATAACCGAGCAACCTTCTCTAATATCTTCGGTTACGCTATTACCACCAAATGGGATTACAGCCGTGTGGCGAATAATTCCTTCGTGGAAAATAGCAATATCTGTGGTACCACCACCAATATCAACTAAACACACACCTGCTTCTTTTTCTTCGTCGCTCAACACCGATTCTGAAGATGCAAGAGGCTCTAAAATAAGCTCTTGTGTTTGTAAACCTGCATTGGTTACACAACGCATAATATTTTTAACCGCAGTTACTTGACCAGAAATAATATGGAAATTCGCTTCTAAACGAACGCCTGCCATACCAATTGGGTCTTTGATACCAGGTTCATTGTCAATAGTAAATTCTTGGGGCAATACATGAATAATTTCTTCGCCAGGGGGCATAACCAGCTTAAACATATCATCTACCAATTTGTCTATGTCTTTTTTGCTAATCTCATTATTTAGCTCTCTACGCGTTAAAATTCCGCGATGTTGCAAACTCTTAATATGCTGACCAGCGATACCTACGTTTACCACACGGATTTCTACATTAGATTGACCGCTTGCCAATTCTACTGCCGAGGCAATTCCTTGAACCGTTTTTTGAATATTGGAAACTACACCGCGAGTTACCCCTGCAGATTCTGCTTTTCCGATGCCTAAAACTTCAATTTTATCGTGTTGTGTTCTGCGCCCCACAATAACACAAATCTTTGTTGTACCAATATCTAATCCTACTACGATTGGAGATTGAATGGTAGATTTTTCTTTGCCCATAACTTTATTATTTTGTTGAGTTTGTTTATTTATTTTTCTTGGTATCTGTTTTCTCTTTTGTTGTAGCAACTGGTTTAGGTTTTTCCTTCGTGGCTACTATTTTTGCTGGTGTTTCTGGTTTTTCTTTTACACTTACTGGTTTTGTAACTGTAGGTGTACTAGCTTTTGGTGTTATTTTCTTAACTGTTGCAGCATCGGCTGATGCCTTTTTAATTTCATCTTGTATCGCATCTTTTATCAGTGAATCAACTTCTTTTTTCGCTACAACTGTACTATCGCTTACTACTATTGGTGCAGTTTTTTTAACTGCTAACGAATCGTTCTTTTCACAAACAATTTGATTAATGTATTTCAAATTGATGGTTTTATACGCATTCCATCCAACTAGTGGCATTGCTTGTTTATAAAAAGCCAATAGATTATTCATTTTCGTTTCAAGTGAATCGGCATTTCCCAAAATAATACGTTGATTTCCTACACGAGGAACTAATTCAATATCATTTTTATCGTTCACATACATTTGCTCAATCTGAGCATCCCACAATGTATCTTTCTTTATAAACAAAGCAGTTTTATACAAATCTGATGCAAGTGGTGTAAATAAAGTGTCTACTTTACCACCAAAACCTTCTAAAATATTTCCCGTAGCTACTAAAACATTCGCGGTAAAGTTTGGCGACATTGGCATTTTCAAACCATCACTATCAATGTAATAATCTTGTCCGCCAGCATTCAAAATTCTTAACACCGGTTGACGTTGTTTAACCTCAATATTTATAATCCCATTCATATCTGCATAAACTTTTGCAAATGCGATGTAAGGATTAGCTTTTAAGGTTTTTTCAATTTGATGGATGTTTATCTGCTCTAAATTTCGACCTATTAATTCTCCTTGACTTTGTTTTAAAATTGCATCGATCTCTTCTCGTTCAATAAAATTATCAGCTCCTGGAATTAATATTTTAACATTAGTACATTTTACTCCATGTTTTTTATTTTCGATAAAACTCATGAGCACAACCATCCCTGCTAGGCAAATAAGCCAAGCAAATCCTTTAAAAATCGCTTTCCAATTTATTCTCTTAAGCATGATTTAAGGCATTTTTTAATGGTTCTACCAACGTATCAATATCTCCAGCACCAACTGTCAAAAGTAGTTCAGGATTTTTGTTCTTTATGTGTTCTACCACCGAATCTTTTCCACATAATTCTTTGTTTGCACTTGTAATTTTGTCTAGTAACATTTGCGAATTAACACCTTCAATTGGTAATTCTCTTGCTGGATAAATTTCTAATAAAACTACATCATCAGCTGTGCTTAAAACTTTTGCAAAATCATCGGCAAAATCACGAGTACGTGTAAATAAATGAGGTTGAAATATTACAGTTAATTTCTTATCAGGATGTAATTGTTTAACTGCATCAAAGCACGCTCTTAATTCCTCAGGATGATGCGCATAATCATCAATATAAATATGTTTTGATGTATTTACTTGTTTTTCAAATCTGCGTTTTACCCCTTTAAATGAAGCAACTGCCTTTTTAATACTTTTTGGATGAATACCCAAACTCAAGGCAACACCAATTGCTGCAACTGCATTTTCTACATTGTGTTTTCCTGGCATTGCCAAGTTCAACTCTTTAATTGTAGTGTAACCATCTTCGAAATCGAAAACAAAATTTCCATTTTCTACATGAATATTACTCGCTCTTAATGCAGAATTTTCAGTTACACTATATGTTATTCCATCTAAAGGCAAACCATCTTTAACGAATAATTTACCATCTGTTTTTAACTGATTAGCAAATAGGTGAAATGATTCGTGCAAATGACTTTCATCTCCATAAATATCCAAATGATCTGCATCCATTGATGTTATAACAGCCACATCTGGGTGAAGCGTTAAAAAAGAACGATCGTATTCATCAGCTTCTACAACTACCACATTATTCTTTCCGAATAAAACATTGCTGTTATAATTACTTGTTATGCCACCTAAAAATGCAGTACAGCCAAAACCTGTATCTGTTAACAGATGCGCAATCATTGATGAAGTTGTAGTTTTACCATGCGTACCAGCAACAGCAATGCAAAACATTCCTTGACTAATAATTCCTAAAACTTCAGAACGTTTTTTTAAACTAAAGCCATTGTTTTTAAAATGATTTAGGATATTAGAATTTTTAGGAATTGCTGGTGTATAAACTACCAACGTATCATCGTGATTCTTTTGAAAGCAAATTGAAACTGCAGATTCTTCGTCTAAATACGTAATCAAAATCCCTTCACGTTCTAATTCAATTGTTAGATTAGTTCGCGTTTTATCGTATCCACAAACTACAACACCACGTTTGGCAAAATAGCGAGCAAGCGCACTCATACCGATACCACCGATACCCACAAAATACACCCTATTTATATTTGCCAATTCCATTTTATGATCTATTAACTAATTTCAATACTTCTTCTGCAATAATTATGTCGGCATCTTTTAATGCCATTTTACCTATATTTTCACTTAGTGATTTACAACGTGTTGTATTTTCCAATAATTTCAACGCTTCGGCAACTAATGTATCTTCAGCCGAGCGATCGTTAATTAAAATTGCTGCATCATTTTTAACCAATGCCATTGCATTTTTCGTTTGATGATCTTCTGCAACATTTGGCGACGGCACTAAAATCACTGGTTTTTTAATTAAACACAGTTCGGCAATTGTTCCTGCGCCAGCTCTAGAAATAATTAAATCAGCAGCTGCGTAAGCTAAATCCATTTTATTTAAAAATTCCAAAATGCAAACATTTGGGTGGTAGTCTAAACCTAATCTTTCGATAATGCCTTTGTAATAAAACTTACCCGTTTGCCATACTATTTGCACATCTTGTGCGATAATCTCTGGCAAATGTTTTTCAATGCTTTTATTTAACGTTCCAGCACCTAAACTTCCGCCAGTAATTAATATCGTTTTCTTTAAAGGATCTAATTTTAATAATTCTGCACCTGCATGATGTTTTCCTTCAATATCAACAATGCTTGTTCTAACAGGATTTCCAGTTTTCAGTATTTTATCTGCCGGAAAGAATGCTTCCATTCCATCAAATGCAACACAAATTTTAGCAGCACTTTTACCTAATAATTTATTGGTTATGCCTGCGTATGAATTTTGTTCCTGTATCAGATAAGGAATTTTCTTTAATGATGCTGCATACAATAACGGACCAGAAGCATAACCTCCAACTCCAACAACAGCATCTGGCTTGAAATCTGAAATTAATTTTATCGCCTTGCGCACACTTGAAATTACTTTAAAAGGCAAACCTAAATTTTTTAGAATAGAGCCTCTTTGTATCCCACTTATATTTAAACCCACAATTTTATATCCAGCGGCTGGAACTTTTTCCATTTCCATTCTGCCAATTGCGCCTACAAAAAGAATTTCACAATTGGGCGAAATACTTTTTAAAGCATTGGCAATGGCAATAGCGGGAAAAATATGCCCGCCTGTGCCACCTCCAGATATGATAATTTTTGGGAAATTATTCATTGTTATTATTTTATGCCATCGCTGGAATTTCTCCAACAATAACTTTTTCTTTTTTACTACTATGTTCTTCTACATCTCGGCTTACACTTAAAATAATACCAAAAGCTATACTTGTAAATATCATGGATGTACCGCCCATACTTACCAATGGCAATGGCACACCTGTTACCGGACCTAAACCAACTGCCACAGCCATATTGGCAAAAGCTTGTATGGTTAGGCTAAAACTCAGCCCTGCTGCCAGCAATGCACCAAATGCCTTGGGACTTCGAGTTACAATCCGAACGCATCGGTAAAGCAAAACCAGGTATAGCACTACAATGGCTAAACCTCCAACTGTTCCATATTCTTCGATAATAATGGCAAAAATAAAATCAGAATATGGGTGAGGTAGGAAGTTACGCTCCGTACTATTACCCGGTCCTTTACCAAATAACCCACCAGTTGCTAAGGCAATTTTTGAATGATTTGCCTGGTAATTTTTATCAGAAGTTTGTCGTTCTGGATGCATGAACGAATTAATACGAGATTTATAGGTCTCCCTTCTAGGGCCTAAAAAAACCACAAACATTAATAAAACAATCCCCCCCGCACAAACTATTGCAATTTGTTTAATACTAATACGACCTATAATCAACAGTAAAATACTTACACCAAATAACATTAATGCGGTAGATAAATTGGCTAACGCGATTAGAATGAAAACTACACAAACCGAACCCATAATAGGCACAAACGAGTTTTTTACATCCTTGATATTTTCTTGTTTTCTAGTTAACATCCTTGCTAAAAAAGTAATCAAAGCTAATTTTGCTAAATCGGATGTTTGAAAAGTTAAACCAATTACTGGAATTTTTACCCAACGAGACGCATCATTAATACTGCTTCCAAATATCAAAGTGTAGAACAATAATGGAATGGTAACAATCATTAATATTTTAGAAATTCCTGAATAATATTTATAATCCAGCAGGTGCGAAATATAAATCATTGCAATACCCAAAAGCACAAAAATTACGTGTTTATACAGCAAATATTTTTCTACAGTTATTCCCTTTTTATAAGCAATAGCTCCAGTTGCGCTATAAACAGCCATAATAGAAATCAGTGATAACATGATAATTATCAACCAAATCCATCGATCCCCTTTGGTTCTTTCTAAAAGTGCATTGATATTAAACATCTTATAATTCTTTTACCGCTGCTTTAAATTGGTTGCCTCTATCTTCGTAGTTTTTAAATAAATCGAAACTTGCACAAGCTGGAGATAACAACACTGTATTTCCTTTTTTTGCTAAATGGTACGCCACTTGAACTGCTTCTGCTGCAGAAAACGTATTTACAATAATATCTACATCATCTTCAAAAGCTTCGTGAATGCGTTTATTGTCTTTGCCCATACACACAATGGCACTAACTTTACTACGCACTAAATCTTTCAACATGCTATAATCATTTCCTTTATCAACTCCTCCCATAATTAAAACCACATCCGAGCCCACACTTTCTAAGGCATACCAAGTAGAATTTACATTCGTTGCTTTAGAATCATTAATGTAGGTCACATCAGATATTTTGGCAACAAACTCCAAACGATGCTCAATATTTTTAAAGTTACCCATGCTTTCGCGGATGGTTTCATTACGTAACTCTAAAACTTTGGCTACTATGCCCGAAGCCATAGAGTTGTAAATGTTGTGCTTGCCCTGTAAGGCTAACTCTGAAATTGACATGGTGAATGGTTGTTTAAGGTGTGTGTTGATGTGTATAGTTTGGTCTTCTAAGTAAGCACCTTCTTCTACTTTTTTACGAATTGAAAAAGGATATTGCTTAGCGTTTATTTTAGTTTTTTGTAAGGATTTTAGAGTTTCTTCATCATCAGCGCAGTAAATGAAAAAATCTTTATCAGTTTGATTTTGAACAATGCGCATTTTTGATGCAGCATAGTTTTCTAATTTATAATCGTAACGGTCTAAATGATCTGGAGTAATGTTTAACAAAACAGCGATATCTGCTTTAAAATCATACATATCATCCAGCATAAAGCTTGATATTTCTAATACATACCAATCGTATTCTGCTTCACAAACTTGAGCGGCAAAACTCTGACCGATATTTCCACCCAAACCAACATTTACACCTGCATTTTGAAGAATGTGATAAATCAACATCGTTGTCGTTGATTTACCATTTGAACCTGTAATGCAAATAGTTTTGGCAGTGGTATATCTTTTCGCAAACTCAATTTCCGAGATTACTGGAATGTTATTTTTAACTAATGCTTTAACAATTGGTGCGGTAGTTGGAATACCTGGGCTTTTTATCACCTCTGTTGCATTCAATATCAGCTCATTAGTATGTTGTTTTTCCTCAAAAGAGATTTTTAATTCTTGCAAAGCTGATTTATAGCGATCAGCAATAGCGCCAAAATCTGATACAAAAACATCAAAACCATGTTTTTGCGCCAACTTTGCCGCACCTACTCCGCTTTCGCCTGCTCCAAGAATTACAATCCTCTTTGTTTTCATTTAGCGTAGTTTTAAGGTTACGAATGTGATAATTGCCAGCATAATGCCGATAATCCAGAAACGGGTTACGATTTTTGCCTCGTGGTACCCTTTTTTCTGATAATGATGATGCAATGGCGACATCAAGAAAATCCGTCGCCCTTCGCCAAAACGTTTCTTAGTGTATTTGAAATAACTTACTTGAAGTGTAACTGATAAAACTTCGACCAAAAACACACCGCACAAAATTGGAATTAACAATTCTTTACGAATCATGATTGCAAAAACAGCAATGATACCTCCAATAGTTAAACTTCCAGTATCGCCCATAAAAATTTGAGCGGGATAAGAATTATACCACAAGAAACCTACACAAGCTCCTACAAAAGCACCTGCAAAAATGATGAGCTCTCCAGAATTAGGAATGTACATGATATTCAAGTAATCGGCAATTACCGTATTACCAGAAACGTAGGCCAAAATACCCAACGTTATTCCAATTATCGCTGATGTTCCTGTCGCCAGACCATCAATTCCATCTGTTAAATTTGCTCCATTTGATACGGCCGTAACTATTGTGATTACAAAAAACAGGAATACAATGATTGCATATTTCTCATAATCCTTACCTAAGAATTTAAGTACTTTAGCATAATCGAACTCGTTATTTTTGTAAAAAGGAACATTGGTTTTCGTCGATTTTACATCTTGACTATAGTAAAATTTACCTTCTTTTTGTCTCAAAATCATCGGAGCTGTATTCTTAGAAACAGTAGTTTCATCAACAGTTTGTCTTACTACAATATTTGAGTTATAAAACATAGTTAAACCAACAATAACCGCTAAACCAACTTGTCCTACTACTTTAAATCTTCCCGCTAAACCTTCCTTATTTTTCCTAAAAACCTTAATATAATCATCAACAAAACCAATTACACCCATCCACACTGTGGTAATGATCATTAAAATAACATACACATTGGTGATATTGGCAAACAACAAAGTGGGAATTAGAATACCCAACAAAATCATAATACCACCCATTGTAGGTGTACCTTGTTTTTGCATTTGACCTTCTAAACCTAAGTTTCTAACGGTTTCGCCAACTTGTTTACGGTGTAAATAATCTATAATTCTGCGACCATAAACTGTAGTGATAATCAACGATAAAATAATTGATAACGACGCTCTGAAAGTAAGATATTGGAACAACCTTAATCCAGGAAAATCATAGTGCTTATGCAGATATTCGAATAATAAATATAACATTAGTTGATTTGGTTTAGTTGTTCGATTAGTACTTCTTTATCGTCAAAATGATGCCTTACACCATTAATTTCTTGGTATTTTTCATGACCTTTTCCTGCAACTAGGATAATATCTCCAGGTTTTGCAATGTGGCAGGCTGTTTTAATCGCTTCTTTCCTATCTAAAATGCTTAAGGTTTTACGCTGATTAGTTGGCGAAACACCTTTTTCCATTTCAGTAATTATAATTTGTGGATCTTCTGTTCTCGGGTTATCCGATGTAAGAATTACTTTATCGCTCCAATCGCATGCAACTTGCGCCATAATTGGACGTTTAGTTTTATCTCTATCGCCGCCACAGCCTAAAACTGTAATCACTTGTTCTGTGCCTTTTCTAATATTTGCAACTGTACTTAATACATTTTGAACGGCATCTGGTGTATGTGCATAATCTACTATCCCGATAATTCCTTGTTTCGAAACGGTATAATCAAATCTGCCTTCGGCGCCAGCGAGTGTACTTAAGATGGTTAAAACCTCTAATTTATCTTGCTCTAATAAAATTGCAGTTCCATACGCTGCCAATAAATTATAAGCATTAAATGAGCCTACCATTCTAAAATGAACATCAATATCATCAATGTTCAAATTCAATCCGCTAAACTTATTTTCGATTATTTTCGCTTTAAAATCGGCCATTTGTTTTAAAGCATAGGTCTTTTTAGTTGCCTTTGTGTTTTGCAGCATCACTTTACCATTTTTATCATCAAAGTTTGTTAATGCGAATGAAGATTTTGGTAAATGATCGAAAAATTCCTTTTTAGCTTTTAAATAATTATCAAATGTTTGATGAAAATCTAAGTGATCGTGAGTAATGTTAGAAAATACTCCTCCTCCAAAAGTTAATCCCGCAATGCGATGTTGAACTACCGCATGAGAACTTACTTCCATGAAACAATATTCGCAATCTGCATTCACCATATCCTGCAATAAAGAATTTAAAGCAATTGGGTTTGGTGTGGTATGCGTTGCAGGAATTATATCTTCATTGATGTGATTTTGAACAGTAGAAATTAAACCAACACTATAACCTAAACCACGAAATAGTTGGAATAAAAGCGTTGCAATTGTTGTTTTTCCGTTGGTGCCTGTTATACCAATTAGTTTAAGTTTGGTTGATGGATTTCCATAAAAATTACTAGCAACAACACCTAAAGCAATCGAAGAATTATCTACTTCAACATAAGTTACGGTCGATACTATTTCTGTAGGTAAAGTTTCGCAGATAACTACAGTTGCACCAGCAGTTATAGTTTGCGCTATATATTCGTGACCATCTACTACAGTTCCTTTTATTGCAAAAAATAAGGTGCTATCTTTTACCTGTCGGGAATCAAAAGCCAAAGAACCAACCTCTTGATTAGGTTTTCCCGTCAAACTTTTAATTGCTACGCCATATAATAAATCTTGCAACTGCATCTTACTGTAATTCTATTTCTACCATTAATCCCTTACCAATTCTACTACCAGGCTGTATAGATTGGCTTTTCACTTTTCCATTACCTTTTACT
This sequence comes from Pedobacter planticolens, assembly GCF_014172375.1. Taxonomy (GTDB): domain Bacteria; phylum Bacteroidota; class Bacteroidia; order Sphingobacteriales; family Sphingobacteriaceae; genus Pedobacter; species Pedobacter planticolens. The sequence continues at coordinate 327,208 of NZ_WNXD01000001.1, read as the reverse complement.
CTTGCTTTTAAACCAGCATTCCCAATTAAATACATGGCATCTTTTAAACCCATACCACTTACATTTGGCATGATACCTTTAACTGGTGTATTTTCTTGATAAGCAATTCCGTTACTTGTATCTACCGAATTGAAATAATCTGATTTTGCTGCATAAAGTGCTTTAATGCCAAATGCGTTATACACTTTTTTCGTCGCTTTACTTTGACCAGCTTTTGCTTCTGGCGCAACTGTATTTCCAACTACATTTTGTTTTACACTACTAAACATATTTACATCTCCAGCATAAATACGATCTGCAATTTTTCTGAAAACTGGTCCAGAAACCAATGCTCCATAATATTCACCAATGGGATCATTAATTACTACAATCATTGAATATTTAGGTTTTTCCGCTGGAAAATAACCAACAAAAGATGCTTGATATTGCTTTTTAGCTTTGTATCCCAAATTACCATCAGCCACTTGAGCTGTACCTGTTTTACCAGCAATTTTGTAAAGTGGATTATAAACTATTTGCTTTCCACTTCCTTCTGTTACAACACCTTCTAACATGCTTTTAATCTTAGACAAAGTAACGTCAGAACATATTTTTTCATTAATTACTCTTGCCTTAAATTGCTCAATCGGATTGCCCAGTCTTCTGATTTCCTTTACAAAAATTGGAGCAATATATTTCCCATTATTTGCAACCGCATTATAAAATGAAAGCATCTTTAATGGAGTTAATTCCATTTCATAACCATAAGCCATTTGCGGCAAAGTCATATTTTTATTCCAACTTTTATTTGCTTCAATATTTTTAATATTTGGTTTTGCTTCACCTGGAATTTGCAATTTCATCATTTCATTTAAACCCCATTTGTATAAATGATTTGTAAATTTCATAGGATCTTGCCCATAATTTACATTGATCAATTTTGCAATAGCTGCATTAGAAGAATTTTCAAATGCGCTTTTAACCGTTACCATTTCAATTTTAGGGTGCGAATCTTTAATTAAATGGCCAGGAATTTGATAATAACCAGTTTGAATCATTGTATTGGTATCCACCAATTTATCTTCTAGCAAAGCCATATAAGAAGCCAATTTAAAAGTTGACCCAGGATCTTGATTACCTGCAATCGCATAGTTGAATGCCTCTTTATAAACACCTTCTTCTATTCTTGTATAATTTGCAATTGCTCTAACTTCGCCAGTAGCTACTTCCATTACAATTACAGCTCCATGATGTGCCTTGCTTCTAATTAATCCTTCTTTTAATGCACTTTGAGCTAAATCTTGCATGTTAATATCAATAGTAGAAATGATATCTGCTCCATCTTTTGGTGCAACCTCAGCATCATTATTTACTGGAATCCAAACTCCACCACTAATTCTTTGCATCAGTTGCTTACCACTTTCTCCATTAATATAATTACCATAAGCACCTTCCAAACCAACACCATTTTTAACGTTCGCATTTTTATAACCTATGGTTCTTGCTGCTAAATCTTTAAATGGTAAAATGCGTTTATTCTGCTGTATAGCCATTAAACCGCCAGTATATTTTCCAATATTGTACAATGGAAAAGTTCTAATTACTTTTAAATCCTGATAAGAAACTTTGCGTTTAATTAGCACATAACGAGCACTATCTTGTCTAGCTTTACGTAAAAAACGAGAATAATCTTTAGCGCTTTTATCTTCAAAAAATTGGGATAATTTCATAGCTAAAGAATCTACTTTACTATCAAATACTTCTTTATCCTGAATTCCGCCTGCCAACATATCCATACGTAATTCGTATTCAGGAACTGATGTTGCCAACAGACTACCATCGTTAGAATAGATATTTCCACGAGCAGCCTCAATATCAAATTCCTTTGTAGAAAGGCTATCGGCCATTGCCTTCCATTTATGCCCCTGAATAAATTGCACGTCGCCCAACCTCAACAAAACAGCAAAGGCGAAAAGTACAATTAGCCCGAAAGCCAAGTACACACGCAGTAATATATTTGCTCTTATGTTCATTGATTGTTTACTATAATTTTTTTAGGCGGCTCTATTAATTCTTTTATGCCTAGTGTATCTACTTTTTTTGCCACTTCAGTTAATTTGCTTTTAAACATTAAATCCGCTTTTAGCGATTTATATTCCCAGCTTAATTCTTTAACTTCTTTACTTAACTTATCTATATCACGTATATTTTTTACTGCCATGTGGCTATTGGCAATATAAATCATCCCCAAAACGCACAAAAAAATCAAAAATGGAAGCATATCCGTTGCCGATTCTTTACTTACAACTCCTTCTGTAAATAATTTTCTAAAAAAGGCCGTTGTCGGACCATCTTCCTTCTCAGGTTCTTCCGAAACCTCTTGCCCCTTTTGAGCTTCCAATTCTTCTTCTTGCTCTTCTATCCTTTTTCTGAATTGGTTATTCATATTTTTTCTCCAATTCTTAATTTTGCACTTCTAGCACGACTATTCCTTGCCAACTCTTCTTCATCAGCTATTACAGCTTTACGGGTTATTGATTTAAAAGGCTTTTCTTCATTACCAAAGAAATCCTTATCAACCTCACCTCTAAATTTTCCTTTAGCGATAAAGTTTTTCACTGGTCTATCTTCTAATGAATGATAAGACATCACCACCAATCGACCACCTGGATTTAAAACCACAGCACTTTGCTCTAAAAAACTTTCTAAAACTTCTATTTCTGCATTTACCTCAATGCGTAAAGCCTGAAAAACCTGCGCCATGTATTTGTTCTCTTTTCCCTTTGGAATATGAGCCGCAATTACACTTTTAAAATCTGCAAGCGTAGCTATTGGCTGATTTATGCGACTAGCTACAATCGTTCTTGCTAATGATTTCGCATTTTTAACTTCTCCATAAATCCCGAAGATTTTATGCAATTTATCTTCCGCATAAGTATTTAAAACTACCGCAGCAGTCAATGGACGTTGCTTATCCATACGCATATCTAAATCTGCCTCGAAACGAGTTGAAAACCCACGACTAGGCTCATTAAATTGATGAGAGGAAACGCCTAAATCAGCTAAAATACCATCAACATGTTTGTAACCCAATAAACGTAAATTGTTTTTAAGGAAGCCAAAATTTTGATCTACAAAAATGAAACGTGGATCGTTAATCTTATTTCTTTGTGCATCCGGATCTTGATCAAAAGCTATTAAGACTCCATCCTTGCCTAAATTTTTTAATATTTCTTTAGAATGACCTCCGCCACCAAAAGTAACATCCACATATACTCCAGATGGTTTAATATTTAATCCTTCGATGCATTCTTTCAATAAAACTGGTACGTGGTAATTATTTTCCATCTTCATCTCTCCTATCTTTACCACCCATTACTTCTTCTGCAAGATTTGCAAAATTCTCTGGCTCGTTATCTAATAAATTATCATAAGCAGCTTTAGACCACACTTCAATTTTATCAAACTGACAGGCCAAAACTACATCGCCATTAATGCCAGCAAACTCTAATAAAGATTTTGGCAATAAAACTCTACCCGAAGCATCTAAGCTTAACTCTGTAGCACCACGGGTAAAAAAGCGAATAAATTCTCTGGTTTTTTTCTCGTACTGATTTAACTTACTTAACTCAGCTACAATACCTTCCCACACTTTTTTCGGATAAATCACTAAGTGTTTTTCAAATCCGCGGTTAATGACCAAGCCCTCTTGCTCTATACTAGGCAATTGTTTTTTTAGACTCGAAGGCACCATTAAGCGACCCTTCGCATCCAATTTACAATCAAACTCTCCTAATAGCTGTATCATTTTACCACCAACACTTTTTATGTAGTGTAAAAATAAGTACTTCTACCACAATTTACCACTTCTTACCACAAAAAGTTTTCAACATATTTAAAATCCCCATTTCGCTTCTTTTTTGAGTGTTTTTTGAAGGAAATTAGTGGGAATCAAAAAGGCGGTATTTCGAATTATCTCCGAAACACCGCCTTTTAAGTGCTAATTATGAGTTGTTTACATCTAGTTTTGAATAGCTTTTACGCCTGGTAATTCTTTACCTTCCATATATTCTAGTAAAGCGCCACCACCAGTAGAAACGTAGCTTACTTGATCTTCTAAACCAAATTTAGCAATCGCAGCAGCCGAATCTCCGCCACCAATTAAAGAGAAAGCGCCTTTTTTTGTTGCTTCAACTACTGCTAAAGCGACAGCTTTTGTGCCTTGCTCAAAATTTGCCATTTCGAAAACGCCCATCGGTCCATTCCAAAGTAATGTTTTAGAATTTTTAACAGTTTCACTGAATAATTCTATCGTTTTTGGGCCAATATCTAAACCCATCCAATTTGCTGGAATTTTTCCTGTATCTACTTGCTCTTTAGCTGCATCATTATCAAATTTATCAGCAATTACAGTATCAACTGGTAAAATTAAATTTACCCCTTTAGCTTTTGCTTTATCTAATAATTCGAGACATAAAGCCATGCGATCTTCTTCTAAAAGTGATGTGCCGATTTCTCCGCCTTGCGCTTTAGCAAAAGTGTACGCCATACCTCCGCCAATAATCAGATTATCAACTTTGTCTAATAAACTTTCGATTAATAAAATTTTATCTGAAACTTTTGCACCACCCATAATAGCTGTAAATGGTTTTGCAGCACCATTATTTACTTTCTCGGCATTTTTCAATTCCTCAGCCATTAAATAGCCGAAATATTTTGCATTAGGGAAAAATTGAGCTACAATAGTTGTTGAAGCATGAGCACGATGAGCAGTTCCAAAAGCATCATTAACATATACATTACCTAGTTTTGATAGTTTTTCTGCAAATGCAACATCTCCTTTTTCTTCTTCTAGATGAAAGCGTAAATTTTCCAATAACAAAACCTCTCCTGGAAAAAGATTTTTAGCTTTATTTTCTGCATCAGCACCAATGCAATCTTCAGCAAATTTTACGGTTAAATCGAGCATTCTTGATAAATCACCTAAAATATGTTTTAAAGAATATTTTTCTTCTGGTCCACCTTTTGGTCTACCCAAATGCGACATTAAAATCACTGAACCACCATCATTTAATATTTTATTAATTGTTGGTAAGGCGGCACGCATTCTTTTATCATCGGTAATGTTAAAATCTTTATCTAAAGGCACATTAAAATCTACTCTTACCAGTGCTTTTTTATCCTTAAAATTACATTTGTCTATTGTGTTCATTATATTAGTATAAGTTTAAAATCATTTCATAATGTGGTCCAACTCCTGTTATTTCAACTTCATCAGAAACAAGGTTGAAGCCTAGTTTTTTATAGAATTTGGTGGCCGAACTCCTAGCATTGCACCATATATATTGTGCGTTTGTATTTTTGATATATTCAATTGCAAATTTTATTAACTGCGAACCGTATCCTTTTCCTGCAAATATAGTATCACTTGCCATTCCTCTTAATTGATAACCTAACTCTTTTTTATCCTTATAGTTATTAGGAAAAAAAGATGCAATACAAGCTATTTCTTCATCAACATAAAAAGCTAAATGAAACGCCCCTTCTACTTGGTCTGTAGGAAATATGCACTGTTCTGGAGGTAAACCATTTCTTAGAATTTTACTTCTAAGTCCCAAAGTGAGTTCAAATGGAATAAACTTAACCATTTACAATTGCTATTTTTTCAACTAAATCCACAAGTCTATTCGAGTATCCCGATTCGTTATCGTACCAACCTACCACTTTTACCAAATCGCCAACGATAGAGGTAAGTTGCGCATCAAATATACAAGAATGCGTATTATTTATAATATCAACTGAAACAATTGGGTCTTCTGTATATTCAATAATTGATTTTAATTTACCTTCTGCAGCTTTTTTAAAGGCAGCATTAATATCTTCTATTGTTGTTTTCTTTTTAAGGATACACGTGAAATCCGTTAACGAACCGTTTAAAACTGGCACACGAATTCCTGCTCCTCCAAGCTTTCCATCTAAGTGAGGAAAAATATGGGTAATTGCTTTTGCTGCTCCCGTACTTGTTGGAATTATTGAAGAAGATGCTGCTCTCGCTCTACGTAAATCATTATGTGGCGCATCATGTAGGTTTTGATCGCCTGTCATAGAGTGAATAGTAGTAATATATCCGTCTTCTATGCCCCAGTTATCATCCAAAATTTTCACCATTGGTGCTACATTATTTGTAGTACATGAGGCGTTGGATAATATCTCTGATTTAAGATTAACTTCATGGTCATTTACTCCAATTACTACCATTGGAATTGTTGCATCGCTTGCTGGTGCAGAAATTAACACTTGTTTTGCTCCTGCTTGGAGATGTAAGGATGCATTAGCTCGATTAGTAAATTTACCTGTAGATTCAATCACTAAATCTATTTCTAATGCTGCCCATGGCAATTGACTAGGATTTAAAATTGCATAAATCTTAATCTTTTTACCATCAATAATTAACAAGTCATCCTCATAAGTAACTTCGCCTTTGTAAACTCCGTGAACAGAATCGTATTTAAAAAGATGCGCTAAAGTTGCAGCTGAGGAAAGATCATTAATTGCTACTACATTAAGTTGACGTTCTATTGCGGTACGTAAAAAAGTTCGGCCAATTCGACCAAAACCATTTATTGCTAACTTCATGCAGCAAAATTACCTATATTCTTTTAAAGGAAATGTTATTTTTTGTCGTTTTTTGATTTAAATTTTAATCAGTAGAAGGATTAAAGGTATCCTTAAAAATAACATCAATTAATTTATAATTTTTGTTGATCTTTTTACCAATTGCAAAGGTTATTACTACATTCATTACTATACAAATTGATATTAATAGCGTGATTAAAGTGAAATTTCCGACATCTTGTAGTACAACAGCTAAGAAAATCATGGCTACATTAAAAAAACCTAAAATCATTACAATTTGATTGGAGTTAAAACCTAAACGCTGTAAACGATGATGGACATGATTACGATCTCCTTTAAATGGAGATTTTTTATGAAGTATACGGATAAAAAATATCCTTAATGAATCAAAAACTGGGACTAATAAAACTGCAACTGCAATAGATGGGGCTGAGTAAAAATAAGGTTTCGGTAGAGAGCCAACCTTGTTAAGTTCAATAAATTTAATTGCTAAAACCACACAGACCAATCCTATGATTAACGCACCTGTATCACCCATAAAAATTTTAGCAGGCGAATAATTAAAAGTTAAAAACCCAGCAATAGCACCGAACATTGCAAAAGCAATAAAAGCATAAGGTAATGCATTAGCTATTGCGAAAAATATTCCAAAACTTAATGTGGCAATTACTCCTAAAGTTCCCGCTAAACCATCTATACCATCGATTAAATTAAATGCATTGTTTACAAAAATAATTACGGTAATAGAAAACAAACTTCCCCATACTGAGTTGACCTCCCATGTATAAAAAACACCATATAAACTGGTTAGTTTAAACCCTCCTAACACGACTAAAATTATGGCTACTATTAACTGCAATAAAAATTTAGTGCTAGGATTTACCCCATACAAATCGTCTTTTAAGCCTAAACCAAACAAGATAATGCACGAGGTGATTAAAAAATTAGCTTGTTGATAATTTACAGTCGTAGCAAACAGCAATATAGTTATGGTAAAACTGCAAAAAATAGCAACTCCACCTAACCTAGAAATATGAATGCGATGTGCTTTTCTATATCCATCAGCATTATCAAATAAACGATATTTTATGGCTGTAAAAATAATGGAGGGAATGCCAGCTATTGATAATAGAAATGATAAACCAACAATTGAGATATAGTATATTAAATTTCCTTGCAAAAAATCCACAATAAATTGATTTGTCATGTATTTCAAAAATACTTATTAAATATTTATTGAAAGTTAATTTTATTAATTTAATGTAAATATTGTTTAAGCTTACTTAATTTTTTTACCAATAAAGTTACTATTGGAAATGAAATATTATTTGCCTTTATCGCTTTATAATCGTTAACTAAAGCATGGTATCGTTGTTTAAAAGAAGCATTGCTCATTCCGCCAGTTCTCATATTCACAACTAATTGATTAAGAAATACTGCTTTAATTTGATAACGATATAGGTATCTCAACATTAATTCATAATCTGCAGCTGAACCAAAGTTGAGAGAATAATTATCTAAACGGTTAAATAATTCTCTTTTTAGATATAAAGTCGGGTGTGCGGGCATCCAACCTAATTTAATATCTTTTTTTGTAAATGGTTTAGAAATCCATTTTCTTATAATTTGATTTGCATTTTCTGGATGAACATAATTCAAATTTCCATATACTGCATCTGAGTTATTTATTTTAAAGCATGTAACGATATTTGAAATCACATCTTTTGAAGCCAACATATCATCGGCATTAAGTATTCCGATAATATCTCCAGTGGCTAAATTAATCCCCTTATTTAGCGCATCATACATTCCCTTATCTTTTTCAGAAACAAAACAGTCAATATTTGATTTATATTTTTCTAATATGGTTAAAGTCGAATCGGTTGATCCTCCATCAATTACTATATATTCGATATCGCTATATGCCTGACAAATAATCGATTTAACACAATCTTCTATGTATTTCTCTCCATTATATACGACTGTGATTAAACTTATTTTCATTAGAAAATATTTATGCGTTAGCGTTATGAAAGTTAGGTTAAATCCTTTTGAATTTATTATGGAATTTCTAAAAAGGAAAATTAATTAAGGAAAGAGAAATTGGTTTAACACGATAAAAAGTTTTTGTTTTTTATAAAAAAGTAGCCTAATCCAGCAAAAACTATTATAATTAATCCAACATAATCATCAATTGGACAACTTTGTGGCGTATCGTATGCTTTTAATCCGGTGCCTATACCCATATCAACAGAACAAGTAGATGGTGTAGTATAATACCATGTACAACCCGCACCTAAAGTTACTTTTGTTCCAGACTTTCTATATGTAGTGCCACTCTTAAGCGTAGTATAGTTTGTAGATCCAACTACACAACCAATAGCAGCATTGCTATTATCCGTGATTACAAAAATTAGAAATAGTATAAAGAAATATTTTAACATAAAAGGATTTCGCTAGTACTTACGAACTCAATAATTGCACCATTTCATTAATTAAGACAAAAATTGATAAAAATAGACTTTATACCTATAATTTAATAGATGTTAAATTATAATTTTAAAAAATCATATAAATTATAGTCTATAAACAAGCATCACACCTCTATTTAAGTGAGTATAAATGGGAAATTAAATACTCGATTTTACTCAATTATACCCGCAAAATATGGCATTCAAAATCCAATTTAACTAAAAGTTAAATGAGTTCTTCTATAAAGAAAAAACATCCAAAACTTATGCCCTAAATAATTAAAGTTCAAGAGAGTTCATTCAATGCTGAGAAGCGACTAGAAACAGGAATAAAAATACTATATAAATCCTAAGAGGGTAGGTATTGACAAATTAAGTTTGATCTCTAAAAGCAAATTTTAAGCCGAAATAATTTGAGAAATTTTATTTAGTTAAAGTTAAAAATGCGCTTTTTTATTACCATATTTTTTCAGCATCTTTAACATGTATTTAATAGTTTTACAATATATGTAGACGATTATAATTCTACAAAGGAATATCATACTATGCAGAAAACCATTTATATTAAAAACTCACTCTTAATTTTCACAATCCTTTTATTGTTATCAGCTTGCTCAGCTCGCAAAGAAAAAACTCTTTTTAACGCTTCAACAGATATAGTTACTGATACAATTAAGCAAGTTTATGTAGTAAATGATCAAGGGCTGGGTGATTTGTACTATAAAATCAAAGTAAATGATATTTTGGCTGTTAGAAATGTGCAAAATAAAGAGTTTGGATCTACAAGTTCGACCGCAGCTTCTTCTAGTGGATCTGCAACAAATGTTACAGCTTACCCTGTTGATAATGACGGCAAAGTGAATCTCCCAGCAATTGGAAAAATCGCAGTTGCTGGCTTGACCCGAAAAGAGGTTACTGCCAAATTACAAGCAATTTATGAAGAAAAACAATTAGTTGACCCTATTATTGAGGTGTCAATTGTAAATGTTAAGGTTACTTTATTGGGTGAATTCATGAAACAGGGCAATTTTTTATTAGAAAGAGATAACACAACTTTAATAGATATTTTAGGTGAAGCTGGGGGTATTACAAAAACTGCCGATCCTAAAACGCTAAAAATTATACGTGGCGATAGAAGCAATCCAGAAATTATTTATGTTAATTTAAATGACATCAATAGCTTAGCTAGCAAAAAATTGATTTTACAAAACAACGATATAATTGTACTTCAACCTACTAAAAGCAGTGTTCTTGGCGAAAAACTGCAGAGCTTTAATAATATTATACAACCTTTGCTTGTTGTAATTAATTTAGCCGTACTAATATTTACATTTACACGTTAATGAGCAATCCAGAAATTTTACCACATAATAAATCTGTTAGGCAGGATATAGACTTTTATAAGATTTTCAAGGTTTTTTTTAGTCGTTGGTATTGGATTGCGGGCTGTGTAATTATTTCATTGATAATAGCTAGAATTAATATCCTGTATACGCCCCCAATGTATCAGACGAGCGCTTCTTTAAAATTACAAGAAAACAGACCAACACTTAATACAATGGGAGGTGATCCCTCGCAAGCTTACAATTATACCGACAAGATACAGTCAGAGGGAGTTGTTATTCAGAGTAATGATGTTATTTTAAATGCAATTTCCAATTTGGATTATAAAATATCTTACTATATAAAAGGTACGATTAGAACTACGGAATTATATCCGAGAAAACCATTTGAAATAGAAATTATTAAACAAGATTCGGTTGATTTTAGTCGGTTTTTATATCAAGTAGAAGCCGTAAACCCTACAACATATACTTTAATTTCTGAAAATAACGGACCTAAAAAGGAATATCATTATAGCGACACGCTAAAAATGGGCAATATGATATTCAGGATTAAAAGTCAAATCCCAGCAGGATCATATAGTTTTAAATTTAACTCAAAAGAAGATTTCATAGGTAGAGCAGGCAATATTACCATTAGTGAAATGGGCAATTTCACTAATATTATGCAGCTTATACAAACAGACTCTAATCCTGTTTTTGCTGCTGATATTTTGAATTCTATCATGAAGGAATATGTGGCTTATGACATCATTGAAAAGCGGAGATCAGCAGAGCAAACTATTGAGTTTATTGAAAGTCAGTTAGGTTTTTTAAGCAAAAAAGCAGATACAGCGGGGTCTAACTTAGCCAACTATAAAATAAAAAACAAAATGGTTGATTTAAGCGCTAGTAGTCAACTAAATGCAAGCAAATTAAGCGCACTTGAAACTCAAAAATCTGAAGTAAATATAGAATTGATTGGCATTAATGAGTTAGAAAATCAAATCAATAATAATAGAGATAAAATCAAAATTAATTTTGATTTAGAAGGCAACATAAGTGGTTTATTAAGTGGTTTAGTTGGTCAACTTAATACATTAATTAGTTCTAGAGAACTAAAGTTAACTCAATTTAGACCAAACTCAGAACCAATTCAAGAGGTTGATAAACAGATTTCAGACGTTAAGGCTGCAATTAAAAACAACATTAAATCTTTAAAAGAGCGCAATCTTAAATTGATGCGTTATTTTGATAATCAAATTGCTTTAGTTAATCAAAGTATTAGCCAAATACCAGGTAAGGAAAAAGATTTTGTGCAATTTCAATCTAATTTTGATGTAAATAATAAAGTTTTAACTTATTTATCAGAGAAAAAATTAGAATCTGAGCTAAATGCCGCTGCAATTGTTGCTGGAGCTGCAATTGTAAATAAAGCATTTCCATCAAATGTTCCAATTTCTCCTTTAAAAAATAAAATATATTCTTTCGCAGCGATGATAGGATTAGCCTGTGGTTTTGGTCTTATTTTGTTGGTACGCTTCTTAAATCCTTATATCTATGATAAAGAAACGGTTGAAGCTTTAACCAACACACCTATTATTGGGGTTATTCGAAAATTCCCAGAGTATATTGATAAAGATAGTAGACAAGCACTTTCCATCTCGAAACCAAAATCTGTTTTTGCAGAATCAGTGCGTTCCGTTCGTACAAACCTTAGCTTTTTAGCAAGTAACAAGAAAAGTAAAACTATTTGTATAACTTCTGAGGTTTCTGGAGAAGGAAAATCTTTTGTAACGGTTAATTTGGCTGGCACATTGGCTTTAATTGATAAAAAAGTAATTCTAATTGCTGCCGATTTAAGGAAATCGAAACTACATAAGGTTTTTGGTAGCGATAATAAAAATGGCTTAAGTTCTTATTTAACTGGACAAAAAACGTTAGAAGAAGTTATTATTCATGATGATGTCCATAATATAGATTTTATACCTTCTGGTCCTGTTCCGCCAAATCCTTCGGAGTTATTGCATACAGAATCTATGAAGAAATTGTTAGAAATATTAGCTCCTCAATATGATTATGTATTGGTAGATACTGCTCCAGTTGGTTTGGTTTCAGACGCTATCCCATTAATTAGACAATCTGATGTAAACCTATTTGTAATTCGCTCAGGTAAATCACAATTTAGAGCCGCAGCAATACCCGAAAGGCTATCTCGCGAATACGGCTTAAGTAATTTAGCTATCGTTTTAAATGCTTTTGGTGATGATGCTCTTCATTCTAATTATTACACAACCGACTACGCTAGGGGTGGTGGTAACAGCACATATTATTATTCTGATTATTCTGGCTACGCTGGATCTGGGTATTATGAAGAGGATCCGAAAAAATGGTGGGAATTTTGGAAGAAGAAATAATGTATACGAAGGATACCAAATATGATAGACAGTAGTTACAAATGGTACCCTGTCTACACACGTTCTAGGGCTGAAAAAACCACACAGATAGCATTAGCAAAAAAAAATATCATATCTTATTTGCCCTTAAAAAAGGTCTTAAAACAATGGAGTGATCGGAAGAAAATTGTTGAGGAACCTTTATTAAAATCCTATCTTTTTGTTTATATCTCGGCCAAAGAATATGCAGAAGTATTAATGACATCTGGCATGAGTCGTTTTATTTATTTTTCTGGAAAAATTGCTTCTATTCCTGATAAGCAGCTAGAAGATTTGAAGTTATTATTAGCTAACGAAACAGATCTTGAAGTAATTGAATATGATATTTCTCCAGGAGAAAAAGTTTTAATTAAGGCAGGCCCATTTAAGGGAATAATTGCAGAATTAGTATCTTTAAAAAGCAAAAAAAATATCGTTTTACGATTACAAGAATTAGGTTATTCTATACAAATTAATACTTCTATGGCTTTTATTGAGCCTATAGTTTAAATACCAAAATACTAAGCAGTTACAAAAAATTAATGTGATTGAGAGGGCGAAGCTGCGCCTGATTTACACCCCATTTCATCAATTATTTTGCTAAAAAATACAAATCCCATTCATCATTTCAATTACCACTTTAATAGTTTAACGAATAGTTAATACATGTGTAGAATTGCCGGCATAATTGCTCCAAATTTTTCTTCAACACAATTAAAACACCAAATTACCTTAATGTGCGATAGTATGATTCATGGTGGTCCTGATGATTTTGGGGTAATTATTGATGAACAGAAAAAGGTAGGTTTAGGCAATAGAAGACTCTCTATTTTAGACTTGAGTTCTGCGGGTCATCAACCCATGTTTAATGACGATGAACAAATTGCAATTACCCACAATGGAGAAATTTATAATTTCAAAATTCTAAGAGATCAACTTATTCAAAATGGTTTTCAATTTAAAACCGACACAGATACAGAAGTAATTATTAAGGCTTATCAATTTTGGGGAGAAAATGCTTTCGAAAAATTAAATGGGATTTTTGCTTTCTGTTTACACGATAAAATAAAGAATTGCTTTTATTTAGTAAGAGATCAAAGTGGTGTAAAACCATTGTATTATAGTAATAGTATTGATCATTTTACATTTGCTTCTGAAGTAAAAGCATTTGAATATTCGGGTATTACTCAGCAGCCAAATGAAAATTGGAAAATATATTATTTAGCCTTTGGGCATATTCCCGAACCTTTTACTACTTTAAAAAATGTATATAGTCTTCCGAAAGGCAGTTTTTTAAAATATCAATTAAATGATGGTTCATTTAAAATTCAACCCTATTTTCAATTTAGCTCTGCTATTCAAATAATAGATGAAGATGAAGCAATAATTAGAATTAAGGAAGAACTAAATAAGGCGATTAAACTTCAATTAATTTCTGATTCAACTATTGGTGTTTTATTTAGTGGTGGGCTCGATTCTAGTATCATTACTGTACTGGCGGATACATATGCTAAAGGAAATTTAACTTCTATATCTGCTAATTTTGATGAAATAGATTTTTCTGAAAGCTCTTATCGCCGAATTATTTCTGAAAGAGTTGAGGCAAGTCATCGTGAGCATATGATTACGTATCGCGATTTCGTTTATAATTTTGATACCATTTTAAAAAATATGGATCAACCTACTAATGATGGCATTAATACTTGGTTTGTTTGTAAATGTGCAAAAGAAAATGGGTTGAAGTCGGTGCTTTCTGGTTTAGGTGCTGATGAATTATTTGGTGGATATCCATCATTTGATAGAATTAGAAAAATTCAAAATTTAGGAAAATTGAGCAAGGAATTAATTAAATCTGCTCGATTTCTGAAAAACACTAAATTAAATAGACTCTATTATTTGAGTTTTCAATCGCCAGTTGGCGAATATTTATGTTTAAGAGGTTTATACACGCCCGATATTATAGCCAAACTATTAGAAATAGATGTACAAACAGTTATTAATTGCTTGCAAAACATTCCCTTAAATGATAGCATTCGTTATTTAAACGATGAAGAAAGAGCGAGTTGGTTTGAGATGAATATGTATATGCAAAACCAATTATTAAAGGACACCGATTTTATGAGTATGAGCCATGGTGTGGAGGTAAGGGTTCCATTTTTGGATGTAAATTTTGTAAATCTAGTAACCTCGATACATCCTTCGATAAAGTTTGGGGTTTATCAGAAAAAACGATTATTGATAGAGGCTTATAAAAAAGAACTTCCAGAGCAAATCTGGAATCGGTCTAAAATGGGTTTTACTTTTCCTTTTCAAGAGTGGATTAAAAAAAACAAAGACATTTCATCTCCTGATCTTTATCAAAATAAAAAAGCTAAAAAGTTAATCACTTCTTTTAACAACAATAACCTGCATTGGTCCTCAGCTTTTGCACTTTACAAAGTATTTCATGCCTCCTAAAGTTCTATTTTTAACCTTAAAAGTTTTCGGATTTACTGGTGGAATTGAAAAAGTATGCCGTTCTATTTGTCGTGCTTTATATGATTTGGGAGAAGAAAATACGCTTGAACCCACTGTTTATTCTATGTACGATAAATATTTTGAACGCGATTCGAGGTATTTAAAAAAGCAACAGTATCAAGGATTTAATGAACATAGAAAGTATTTTGTGATTAAATCTTTATTAAAAGGCATAAGATCTGATGTTATTATTTTAAGTCATATTAACTTATTATCTGTGGGTTATCTAATTAAACGATTTAGCCCAAAGACTAAGGTTTACTTAATCGCCCATGGGATAGAAATTTGGAGAAAACTACCCGAACCTAAGCTGAAAGCACTTAACAGATTAGATAAAATTATTGCCGTTAGCCATTTTACAGCAGAAAAGATAAAAAGCATACATGGAATTAAGGCAGAGAAGATAGAAATACTTAATAATTGTATTGATCCATTTTATTTCTTTCCCGAAAATTTCAGCAAACCCGAGCCATTGTTAAAAAGATATGGACTTAACCCAAATCAAAAGATATTAATGTCGCTTTCTAGAGTCGTATCTTCAGAAAAATATAAGGGTTACGATAATACTATTTCCATTTTACCCCAGTTAATTAAAAAATATCCTGAAGTTGTGTATTTAATAGCTGGCAAATCTGACGAAGAAGAAAAGTTAAGACTGGAGAAGTTAATCATCAAACATCAAATAGCAGATCACATTAAATTAATCGGTTTTATAGATGAAGCCGAGATTACCGATCATTTTTTGTTGTCGGATATTTTTGTAATGCCAAGTAAAAAAGAAGGTTTTGGGATTGTATTTATTGAAGCAATGGCAAGCGGTTTATGCGTTGTAGCTGGCAATAAAGATGGTAGTGTGGATGCCTTAAAAAATGGAGAATTAGGTAAATTAGTTAACCCTGATGATTCGAATGAAATTGAAAAAACATTAAATGAACTTTTGAAATCTCCTTTAGATCACGAAGAAAAAATTGCTTTACAAAAAAGTGTTTTAAAGGCATTTAGCTATGAAAAATATCGCGAAAGCATTAGGAAATTAATCCAACAATAAAATGAAGTCAATATTTAAAAGTTTATTGAAATTTTTACCAAAAAAACTAGTAGATCATTTGTATTATACTCATGAAGAACACAAAAAGCTAGCTTTTAGTGCTCGTTCTTTTTCTGCGGAAGGGGAAGATATTATGCTTACACGATTGTTCCCAAATAAAATTTCGGGTTTTTTTGTTGATATTGGTGCTCATCATCCAAGTTATGCTTCAAACACAAAACTATTTTATAATATGGGATGGAACGGCATTAATATCGAGCCCAATCCAAATGCGAAAGAGCTATTTGATAAAGAACGTCCTAGAGATATTAACTTAAGCTTATTGATTTCCGAAAAAAATGGTAACGTAAATTTCCATATGTTTAATCAACCCTCTATGAATACAATTTCTGATGAAGTAATGGAAGAATATAAAAAAGTAGAATGGTGTACGTTTCTTGAAACAAAAAAAATTAAATCAATGCGTCTTGGAGATGTTTTAAATACTTATTTGAAACCTGACCAGGAAATAGACTTTATGTCTATCGATGTAGAAGGGGCTGAAATGCAAGTGTTAAACTCTAATGATTGGAAATTTAAGCCTAAAGTAATTTTATTAGAAATTAATGATACCGATATCATAGAGGTTTTAAAAACGCAACCTTATTTATTTTTAATTGAAAGAGATTATAATTTTTATGCTAAAACTGGAAACACTGTGTTTTTCAGGTTAAGCGACTTTAAATAAATAGTTAAAATTTAGCAACTTAGTATTAATGGCAGTACATTGGTCAATCACGAAATAAACAAATCATTAAAAAATTGGGAAATTCTTCCATCAAGTAAACTTTTTGAGCTTAAGCTAAAAGAAGTTTGGGCATACAGAGATTTATTAGGCTTATTAGTAAGAAGAGATTTTGTTTCTTTTTATAAACAAACTATCCTTGGTCCGCTTTGGTTTTTTATACAGCCCTTATTTACCACTATAATTTTCACTTTTATTTTTGGTAATCTTGCTGGCATATCTACAGATGGATTGCCAAAGCCACTCTTTTACATGGCAGGAATTACTGCTTGGAATTATTTTGCTGATTGTTTAACTAAAACATCGACTGTGTTTAAAGACAATGCGGCAATTTTTGGTAAAGTTTATTTTCCGCGATTAATTATGCCTCTTAGTATTGTGGCAAGCAATTTAGTTCGTTTTGGAGTGCAAATGATTTTGTTTATCCTCATGATACTTTATTATTATGTTAATGGCGCTCAATTTAGCATAAGTTGGGCAATTATATTGTTCCCATTTATCATTGTTTTAATGGCACTTTTAGGATTAGGTGCAGGTATGATTATTTCTGCCATGACTACTAAGTACCGGGATTTAGCTTTTTTAGTGGGTTTTGGAGTACAATTATTAATGTATGCCACTACTGTAATCTATCCTTTATCATCTGCCATCGAAAAATATCCGAAATATAGTTGGGTAATTGAATTTAATCCGATGACTCCAATAATTGAAACTTTTAGGTATGGCTTTTTAGGCGAAGGGAGTTTTAGTTGGACGAGTTTAGGCTATGCCACTTCAGTAACAGCAGTTCTTTTAATTATAGGGATTATTGTATTTAATAAAGTAGAAAAAACATTTATTGATACGGTTTAAAGGCCTTTAACTTTCAATCTTAGTTCAACTCATGTCAAACATCGCTATAAAAGTAGAAAATTTAAGCAAAGCCTATCAATTAGGTGATATTGGAACAGGAACAATTAGCCGTGACTTGGAGAGATGGTATGCTCGAATACGGGGCAAAGAAGACCCATTTCTTCGAATTGGAGAAACCAATGATCGAAATACAAAGGGAAATAGTGATATTGTTTGGAGTTTAAAAGATTTAAATTTCGAAATTGAACAGGGTAATGCAGTAGGTATTATAGGAAGAAATGGGGCAGGAAAAAGTACTTTACTTAAAATTTTAAGCAAAGTTACTGCTCCAACGTCAGGTAAAATTTCAGGTTATGGTCGCATAGCAAGTTTATTAGAAGTAGGTACAGGTTTTCATCCAGAGCTTTCAGGCAGAGAAAATATTTTCTTAAATGGTGCAATTTTGGGCATGAGAAAACATGAAATTAAAAGAAAATTTGACGAAATTGTAGCATTTGCAGGGATAGAACGATATATTGATACTCCAGTTAAAAGATACAGTAGTGGGATGTATGTGCGCTTAGCATTTGCAGTTGCTGCCCATTTAGAAAGTGAAATTTTAATTGTAGATGAAGTATTAGCCGTTGGCGATGCAGAGTTTCAAAAGAAGTGTTTGGGCAAAATGAATGAGGTAAGCAAAGGTGAAGGGAGAACGGTGCTTTTTGTAAGTCATAATATGCATGCCATTACCGAACTCTGTACCAAAGGAATTGTGCTGGACCAGGGAAAAATGATCGTTTCTGGCGATATTTATAAGGCTGTTGATTATTACCAAAAAAATCAAACACAATATTTGAGTAGCTCATGGATACGTACAGCAGTACTCAATAGCCCAAGTTTTACAAAAATTGAAATCCAATTGGAGGGTAAGCAACCACATTTAGTCTTAAATGTGAAATTTGAAGTGAACAGTTTATCTAATTCTGCACCCGCTTTTATTGCTCTTGGAATTAAAAATAGTTTAGGTGGATTAATTCTTCAGGCCTATCCATCGCTAGATCAGTTTATACAGTTTAATGGTAAAGCAAATGCGTACAGCTGTCAGATTTCTTTAGATCATCTAATCCCTGACCTTTATTCGTTATACGCACTTCTTGGCGTGAGTGAATCAGAAGTATATGATTGGGTGGATAATCAATTGGGATTTGAAATTTTTGAACCCCCAACTCCAGAACGCACTATTCCTTATCATCCACAGCACGGATCAATTATCGCGTCTTCAAGATTAACGTAAAAAATGATAAAATGGCTTTAGCACCAATCGTACTTTTTGTTTATAATCGATTAACCAATACACAAACGCTATTGAATTCTTTGCTAAGGAATTCTCTGGCTAAAGATTCCATTTTATATGTGTATTCTGATGGCGCAAAAGAAGATGCAACCGATGAGCAACGGGATAAAATTACCACTGTTCGAGAATTTGTTAAAAGTAAAAATTGGTGTAAAGAAGTGCACCTTATTGAGGCCGAAAAAAATTTAGGATGTGGACCATCCATCATAAAAGGCGTTACAGAAGTTATAAATAAACATGGGAAAATGATTGTGATAGAAGACGATCTCAACTTATCTCCATTTTTTCTAAACTATATTAATGATGCACTGGATCTTTACGAAGACGAACCAAAAGTATCTTCAATTGGCAGTTGTAATTTTTTTGCCTGCGGGGATAAATTTCCAAGCACATTTTTCATCCAATATCCTGATTGTTTAGGTTGGGCAACATGGGCTAATCGATGGAGTTCTTTTGAACCTGATGCCGATAAACTTTTGAAAGAGTTAAGAGAAAAAAATCTAATCGAAAAATTTAATGGACATGGTGCTTTCAAAATGGAGGAACTCTTAATTGCACAAGCCAACAATCAGGTTTCTGCTTGGGATGTACAATGGACGGCAACTTGTATTTTAAACGATTGGTTTACATTGTATCCAAATCCAGCTGTTACCCAACATTTGTTTATAGAAAATGCAACCCATGCTTCTTTTAATGTTGTCCCTCCCCTGCTCGAAGAAAAAATAGTACTTGAAAAAGTTGAAGTAATTGTAATTCCTGAGGTTTATGCAGCAATGAAATTAGGTTACCAAGGCAAGGGCGATTTTTATGGAAATAAAATTAAGATTAAAAAAGATCAAACATTTTACTTAAATAAATTGAGAAGTTATTATCATCGCACTAAAAAGTTTGCAAGATCAATCATCAAATAAAATGGGTCTTAAAAAAGTATTAAAAAAAATAATTCCTTCGCCAATCTTTAAGGTTAAAAATTACTTTTTTGGACCAAAAAAATTTGTATGGTTTACGTTCTATCAGAATTGGCAAGATGCCGAAAATGATGCTGAAGGATA
Source organism: Pedobacter planticolens (assembly GCF_014172375.1). GTDB lineage: Bacteria > Bacteroidota > Bacteroidia > Sphingobacteriales > Sphingobacteriaceae > Pedobacter > Pedobacter planticolens. The sequence continues at coordinate 306,779 of NZ_WNXD01000001.1, read as the reverse complement.
CAATGCATCAGATATTTTGGAGAAATGCAAATCATCATTGATTAAAGTTCGTGATGGCGAAGCAGTGTATGAACGCGACTCGATGTTATTCGATGAAATTCAATACAGTTGGGGATTATTGGCAGGTTTGCAAAAAGCAGCTATCGAATATGGAAATGAACTTTGCGTACTTGATTTTGGGGGTTCCTTGGGAAGCTCTTATTTCCAAAATAAGGGTTTTTTAGAGCCCCTAAAAAATTTGGAATGGTGCATTGTAGAGCAAGAAAATTTTGTAAAATGTGGTCAAGAAGAATTCGAAAATGACCAACTAAAGTTTTATTATACAATTTCAGAATGTCTCAAAGAGCACAAACCAAATGTGTTATTATTAAGTAGTGTAATCCAATATTTAGCCGATCCAATTACATGGATTAAATATTTTTTGAGCTTAGATATTCCTTACATTATTATTGATAGGACAGCCTTTACACAGGATAGCCAAGATCTGGTTTGCTTACAACGCGTACCAGACTATATCTATCATGCAAGTTATCCCTGTTGGTTTTTTGAGAAGGAAAGGTTTATTAAACATTTTCAAGATAAATATAATATTCTAGGCTATTTTGATAGTGGTTATACGCACAGTCAAGTACTAAATGGAAAAAAAATATACTGGGACGGATTAATACTAAAAAGAAATGAAATATCTTAATTTAGGCTGTGGGCAACACTTTTCACAAGAAAAAGTCTGGACCAATTTAGATTTTGTTTCAACTGGTGAGGGTGTCATCGCACATAACCTATTAGCTGGAATACCCTTTCCAGATCATACATTCAATTTGGTATATCATTCGCATGTGCTCGAGCATTTTACAAAACTTGATGGTTTAAAGTTTTTGAAAGAATGTTACAGGGTTTTAAAGAAAGATGGAATTATCAGAATTGCAATACCAGATTTAGAAAGAATAGCTAAAACTTACCTTCAAACATTAGAAATAGGAGTTGAAGATGAGGAAAATCAAAAAATTCGTGCAAACTACGATTGGATTATGCTAGAAATGTATGATCAGACCGTTAGGAATCATGGTGGGGGTGAAATGGCAAAGTTTCTTTTCCAAGAAACAATAATTAATGAAGAATTTGTTTTTGAACGAATTGGAGAAGAAGGTAAGGCAATAAGACAGTATTTTTTAGAAAGCCCTAAAAACACTACTCCACGTAAAAGAACCTTAAAATCTCTTTTCTATTCTGCACTACGTAGGATAAATCCATTTAAAAAAAGTAGGCAAGCGGTTATTGAAAGTCAAATTGGAAAATTTAGGTTACAAGGAGAGGTTCATCAATGGATGTACGATCGATATTCACTTAATTATATTTTAAAAAGCATTGGTTTTGATAAAATTATAATTAGAGATGCATCAAATAGCTATTGTACTGAATGGGATACTTATAATTTAGATCAAAAAAATGGACAAACTAGAAAACCAGATTCTTTATTTATTGAGGCCATAAAAAACTAATGCTAATTTTTGCGACTTTATTTGACTACAACTATTTAAATAGGGGTTTATGCCTGATTGATTCGTTAGACAAAACCCTTAAAGATGATTACAAGCTTTTTATACTAGCATTAGATCAAGAAACAAAGAATTTCTTTCATCAAAATCAACAAGATAAACATATTGTAATCCAGATTGATGAAATAGAACAAAAATATCCAGTACTCCTCGAAGCGAAATCAAATCGGACGAAAATTGAATATTATTTTACACTAAGCCCTTTTTTACCATTATATATCCTAGAAACTAACCCTACATTTAATAGAGTTACCTCATTAGATTCAGACATCTATTTTTTTTCGAGCCCAAAATCTATTTTTGAAAAATTTGGTCAGGATGATATTCTGATTACGCCACATGACTTCTCTGATGGATTAAAATTTTTAATAGAATATGGGCGATATAATGTTAGTTTTCAATCGTTCCCAAATACTCCAAATTCATTAAATATTTTAAATGATTGGAAAGATAAATGCTTAAACTGGTGCTACGATATTTTGGATCCAGAAACTAAATATTTCGCTGATCAAAAATACCTCGATAGTTGGAAATCAGACTTTAGCAACGTAAGAGATATTGATCTTAAAACTTGTGGAAGGGCTCCTTGGAATATAAAAGATACTCCAATTGATGGAAACTTAAACGTAAATGGCAGTAATTTAATTTATTACCATTTTCATCATTTAAGAATATATCAACACTTTATTAATCATGGATTACTTGCTTATGGAGTTTCAACGATTTCAAAACCTGTAAAGAAACTATACCGTATCTATCTTAAAAATTTAAATAGTATTAATATTAAGCTGAATCGCGTAAACGACAATCAAATTTTGAGGCTCAATGATGCATCCCCTAAAGTAATATTATGGTCTAGAATATGGGAGAGTGAAATAGGTGCACTAATTATATTTAATCAGATTTTATTTTTTGATATTAAATTTATCAAAAGAGTTTATAATTATTTTATGAGAAAACTAAATGTCATTTTTAATAAATCTTAAGACCTTTACTGATTCTAGGGGGAATCTAACTGTTATTGAAAAAATAATACCCTTTGACATTAAAAGGATATTTTATATCTATGGTGTAGATAAATCTGTAAGAGGTGGTCATAGACATCATAATACTATCCAAGCTGCAATCTGTATCCAAGGCAAGTGTACTATTTTTAGCGATAATGGTAACGAATCTGAAAATTTTGTGTTAGATCACCCTGCAAAATGTTTAATTATCAATCCAGAAGATTGGCACACCATGCATGAGTTTAGCGAGGATGCCATACTAATGGTGCTTGCTTCAGAATATTTTGAACCTTCAGATTATATTTTTGAGCCGTATGATTGAATATGAAAATTTAAAGCTAGTTAACCAACCCTATGAAGTTAAGTTTAAAAAAGCACTAACTTCTTTTCTTGAGAGCGGTTATTACATTTTGGGTAACCAGGTTAGGCTTTTTGAAGAAGAATTTGCAAAATATTGTGGTAGCAAATTCTGCATTGGTGTTGCAAATGGGTTAGATGCACTTTATCTTTCTCTTATTGCATTAGAACTTCCAAAAGGTGCTGAAGTAATAGTTCCTTCCAATACTTATATTGCCACTATTTTAAGTATTATAAATGCTGGGTTAAAACCTGTTTTAGTAGAACCGAAGCTAGAAACCTATAACATAGACCCGAATTTAATACCAAAATATATCACCAAAAACACCAAAGCAATTATGGTGGTACATTTGTATGGTAAGCCCTGTGAGATGGAGAAAATTGTGGCAATTGGTGAAAAATTTCACTTAGCAATTGTTGAAGATTGTGCGCAAGCTCATGGTGCTAAGGTAAATGGCAAAATGGTTGGCAACTGGGGAGTTTTTGGTGCGTATAGTTTTTATCCCACAAAAAATTTAGGAGCACTGGGTGATGCAGGTGCAATAATTACCGATAATGAAGATTTTGCAAATAAATTAAAAGCCTTACGAAATTATGGCTCCCACAAAAAATATCATAATTATTACATTGGAATCAATAGTCGATTAGATGAATTACAAGCTTTATTTTTAAGGATAAAATTGCAAGATCTTAATCAAGCGAATCAGCATAAAAAAAATCTGGCAAATATTTATTTTAACGAGCTTCAAGATGTAAATATAATATTACCAATTAAGCAAGAAGGAATTAAAGATGTGCATCACATTTTCAACATTAGAACTAATCAAAGAGATGAACTCCAGCAATACCTATTTACCCATGGAGTAAAAACTGAAATTCATTATCCAATTCCTGCTCATCAACAAGTTGGTTATCAAACACATTTTATTAATCAATCATTCCCAATTTCAGAATTGATTCACAATACAACATTAAGTTTACCTATTTCTAATTCACTTAGCACTAAAGAAATAAGTAAAATTTGTACAATTATCAAACAATTCTTTACTAATTACAAAACCCAATGCTAAAAACAATAAGCAGGATTATCCTTCTTTTAGGTCAGAAAATGGACGGTCTAGCTAGAAAAATAGCTTATAAAATTTACACTCCTACTACTACTTTAAAAGATTTAGGATGGACAAAGTTTTGTAAAGCTAATGGAGAAGAATTACGTTATGCCTATGACCTAAATAAAAACTCAATTGTTTTTGATGTAGGCGGGTATGAAGGTGAATTTACAAGTGATTTATTTAGCCGTTATGAGAGTCAATTCTATATTTTTGAAGTTTATCAACCTTACACTAAACAAATTAAAGAAAGATTCAGATTAAATGATAAAATAAAAGTTTATGATTTCGGGCTTGGTGCCATCGATGAAACAATTCAAATTTCTATAGATACGGTAAGTACTTCTTCATTTAAAAAAGCAGAAATAATGGTTGATGCCAAACTTAAAAAAGCATCAAATTTTATGGATGAAAATGAAATAAAGCAAATAGATCTCATTAAAATAAATATTGAAGGTGGAGAATACAATCTACTAAACCATCTGATTGATTCTGGAAAAATAAATAATATTATCAACTTACAAATTCAATTCCATGATTTCGTTCCTAATGCAATTTCAGAAATGGAAAGTATCCGTAAAAAATTAAAAAAAACACATACGCCCACTTATCAATTTGATTTTATTTGGGAAAATTGGAAGAAAAACCCTTAATGAATGACAAATTTAATTGTTCGAAGCAATGATTGTTGTTAAACTCCAAGGCAGATTAGGTAATCAATTATTTCAGTATGCATTTGCATATTCGACAGCTAAGAAACTTTCTACTCGTTACTACCTAGATCAGGAAATTGAAAAATGTATTCTAATAAAATATTTTGATATTAGTACTGGCACATTTAATCTGTTGGATAAAACCTTATTTTCAATCAAAGATTATAAACGTTTTTTTTCGCTTTATTTAAGGAAGAAGTTTTATAAATCAATTAAACTTTTGATGCATTATAAATCTATTTATTCATTTCCTTTTACTGCAGCATTTGACGAAGTAAATAAAACCATAAAAAACAATAGTATATATGAAGGCTATTTTCAATCTACACTTTTCTTTAAAGATCATGAAGTTAACATTAAAGAAAAATTAACGATTAAAAGGAAATATAAGGAGCTATATCAGCAGAAATATAAGGGATTACTTAAAAATAAAGTTGCTGTTATTCATGTGAGAAGAACAGATTATCAAAATCTTGGCACTTTAGGTCTCGGTAATGATGACCTTACACTTCCATTAAATTATTATCACAATCTAATAGAAAACCTTTGTAAAAAAGATGCGAATTTATATTTCGTTTTTATAAGCGATGACACTCCATTTATCATTAAAGAATTTGAGTACCTACCAAACAAACACATTTCAAATGAAAGTGAAATAATTGATTTACAACATCTTATTTACGCAGATATTTGTATAATCAGTAATAGCACTTTTAGTTGGTGGGGAGCGTATTTAAATAACAAGCCCAATAAAATTGTTTATGCTCCAAAATACTTTTTAGGTTTTCATATCGACAAAACATTACCACCTGAAATTTATCCTGAAAATTGGATTCAAATAGAGGTAGCATAAATGAACCAAAACCATTTGAAATCAAGTTATCTTCCATAATTAGAAAAATTATTGTTAAAAGTTAAACAAATTTTTAGGTGAAAGTGGGCATTTCTGTTATAATCTGTTGTTACAATAGCGAAAATAGAATTGAACAAACGCTGGCTCATTTGGCTAGGCAAAAGCTTTCAAGTTCATTACCTGCCGAGCTAATTTTGGTTAACAATAATTCTACTGATAAAACGGTCATTCTCGCAGAAAAAGTTTGGCAGACATACCACAGTCCATTTCATCTTTTAATTGTTGCTGAGCCAACTCCAGGTTTAAGCAATGCTAGAAAAAAGGGCATAGCAATGGCTAAATATGATTATCTTATTTTTTGCGATGATGACAATTGGCTAAATGAAAACTATTTAGAAACTATACGTACCTATTTTGATTCAAACCCAGACATTGCGATTGTTGGGGGTATAGGTGAGCCTGTTTTTGAAAAAACAAAACCTTGGTGGTTCGATCAATTTGATAGTGGTTATGCAGTTGGAAAACAAGCAGAAAAAGATCAATACCTCAATACAGTTTATGGCGCGGGAATGGGTCTAAGAAAAAGTGCAGTTAAAAATTCAAAATTCATTTCAACACCATTTTTATTGAAAGACCGCGAAGGTAAAACGCTTTCTTCTGGTGGCGATTCTGAACTATGTTTAAGAACAAGATTACTTGGTTATAAAGTGTTTTATACAGAAAAACTATCCTTTAAACATGAACTTACTGCAAGTAGATTAACATGGGAATATCTTGTGCGCTTACATGATGGTTTTGCTCATGCCTTTGTTCCACTGTATATTTATGAATCCGTTTTAAACGAAAAGAAAATTGGCACGTTTTATTGGCTAAAGCGAAGTTTCTTTTATTATGGTAGAGTATTAAAATATGCAATTTTCTATTTGCCAAAAATAATTAATGGTACTGAAGGGAAAATTGAAATAATTCATTTGAGAAATTGGTTCATCATAGCTAATAGTTTTCTAAAGTATAATTTTCAAATCAGGAAAATATATAAACGATTAATGGTTATTAAATTAGCTAATTATAAAAATTTATCGTCCCAATTATAGATGCCATTATCACCAAAAAAAAATACCTGGCCCAAAATTTCTATTGTTACGCCCAGCTATAATCAAGGCGATTTTATCGAAGAAACAATTCTATCTGTACTAAATCAAAACTATCCGAATTTAGAATACATCATAATTGATGGTGGAAGTACAGACCAAACTATAGAAATTATAAAAAAATACGAATCTAAACTTACTTATTGGGTATCTGAATCCGATAACGGGCAGGGAAATGCAATAAACAAAGGATTTAGAAAGTCTACAGGAGATTTATTTGGATGGATAAATAGTGATGATTATTATACGCCAAATTCTTTTTTAAAATTGGCAGAGGCTTTTAATCCTAACATTGGATTTTATTATGGAGACTCCTTAGAAATAAATCAAGGGCATACATCTTATACTGACGCAAAATTTGTTGCAGATTCTTTTTTGAGATTCGGTGGCCTTATCGCATCTCATAGCGCCTTCTGGAGCAAAACAATTCATCAAGAAATATGGGAAGAGATGAAATGCAATATTGATGGAGAGTTTTGGATTAGGTTATTAAAAGGTAAAAAAAAGAGATATATCCGCTATCCATTAGGTGTTTATAGGCATCATACTGAATCAAAATCAAGCAATGACAAATGGGAAAAAGCCTGGAGAATGGATGATATGCTTATTGAAAAAAGACATGGCCCACCACCACAAGCAAGAAGCTATAAGAGAGTGAAATATATTTTATTCACCAGATTATATGAATTTATTCAGAAATTTTGGAAACGACCATCACCTTGGAACAAATAAAAATTGCCATTTTAGTTCCATGTTATAATGTAGAGAATTATCTTCCATATCTCTTCGAAGGGATACATGCACAATCTATACTTTTTGATGAAATCATATGTTATGATGATTGTAGTCAAGATAATTCAGCAGAAATTGCTCAATCATTAGGAGCAAAAGTAATTAAGGGGATAACAAATAAGGGAGCAGCATTTGCAAGAAACAGATTAATTGAAGCTACTACCTGCAATTGGGTCCATTTTCATGATGCAGATGATCTAATTGATTCTTCATTTGTTGAAGAATTTAAACACAGTATACAAAACAGTTTAAACACACAGTCAAATTGCTATCTATCGAATATGGATGTTAAACGAGGCATTCATAAAGAAATTCAATCAACAGTTGTTTACAATAGTGAAGAAATTGAAAAAGATGCGATTAAATATTTTTTAGAAAACAATGGATTTGCTCTAATCGGCTGTTACCCAATAGATTTACTTAAAAAGATAGGTGGATTTAGAGAAGATATTAGAGGGAATGAAGACCCTGACCTACATATAAGATTAGCGGCAGTAGGTGCTCATTTTATTTGTTTAAATAAAGCGCTTGTCACAAACATTACTCGTGAAGATTCATTTTCTGTACAAAATTGGTTGCACTGTATGAAGGATAAGCTTACATGTTTAGAACACTATCACCTCGTATTAAACCCTAAATATTTCGAAATAATTGGAGAGCAGGCCGCTAAGCTCTCCAATTATTTTTATAAAGAAAATGAAGTCGACTTAAGCAATAAAGCCCTTAATCTTGCTTTAAGAACAAAAGTTCGTACAATTAAAGGAACACTATTTTCTGAATACATCAGTAAACTCTTTGGCGTTGCTTTTTACATTTGGTTAAGTAGACGAAGAATAGATTATAATTTAAGTAAATGAATGCCTTAGTCTCCATTATTATACCTGCCTATAATGCCGAAAAATTTATTTTAGAAACAATTAATTCTGCATTGACCCAATCTTATTCGCCAATAGAAATCATTGTTGTAGATGATGGATCAACTGATAAAACTGTAGCAATCATCAATGCACAAAATTCAGAGCGAATTAAAGTTATTTCTAAGCAGAATGAAGGAGCTAGCAAGGCTAAACAAATTGGATTAGAACATGCAAATGGTGAGTTTATTCAGTATTTAGATGCTGATGATATCTTGAGTGAAGATAAAATCGCCATACAGGTTGCTACTTTAACAGCTCATCCAGATCATGTAGCAGTATGCAGTACAGTTCATTTCGAATATCATCAAAATTATTTGGAACAATTGCCCAGTACTCACGAGGAAAAATATTTATATACAACGAATAATCCTGTCGAATTTTTAATTAACCTTTGGGGTGGGAATGGAAATGGCGGTTCAATGATCCAGCCAAATGCTTTTTTAACACCGATATCAGTTATCAAAAGAGCAGGACCTTGGAATACCAGTATTTCCCCATGTCCAGATGAAGATGGAGAATACTTTTGTAGAATTATTTTGGCAAGTAAAGGAATTCTATACACCGAAAAAGCATTAAATTATTACAGGAAATTTGCTGTAAGGAACAGCCTCAGTTCATTAAAAAGTTATGCTGCATTACATAATTCTTATCAATCTATATTATTAAAACAAGAAGAACTATTTAAGCACAATAATAGCGATAATGCAAAATTGGCAATTGCACGTCAACTCATTTCTATTGCTATTGAAGCTTATCCAAGATATTCAAAACTTACTAACTCCATTATTAAAGAGGTTAAAAAATTGGGCAAATATAAATTTACTCCAATTATGAGCGGAGGACCTAACCTATTTTTCATTTCCAATACTTTAGGATGGAGAATTGCAAGATTAATTCAATATTATAAAAAATGATTGCTATAGTAACTTCATGTATTCATCCAAAACAACTTTCATCTAATTCTAGAAGTTTTGTTCCGTTAAAACAGAGAATAGAACAAACTTTATACACTTTAGAGCGTCTTAAAGCTACAGGATTTAAACAAATTATTTTAATTGATAATTCTTATGAAGTAGATTTTAATAGCATTAAATTAATTCATAATGATGTTAAGATTTTACATATTCAACAATATCAATTTACAAATAAAGGAATTAATGAACTCCTAATGTTGCTAACCATTTTGGATGAAATCCCTAAAGACACGCCTATTTTTAAGATAAGTGGCAGGTATTTCCCAAACGAGTCATTTAATTTTGAATTTAATGCTGAATATGATTTTAAGTTGCGCACCTATAACTTTTTCAAAAGAAGGGGAACAATTTCTACAAGAGGCTATTTTGTAAAAAACAAAGAAATTTACGAAGACTTTTTACTAAAAACATTAAATGAAGCCTTTATTTATCAAAGTAGGTTTGTAGGTTGGAGAAGTTCAATCCTTCAATTAAAAAATATTTTTTTTCCTATTTTCTCCAAAAAATTAAATACATCAATAGAATTTGCAGCTGTGAGAGTATTAAAAAATAGCAACTACAAATTAGAGTTGATTGATACCATTGGAATTGAAGGACAGATTGCTGGATTTGAGAATTTAACAGCAATTAATGAATGAAAATTATTTATGAATACCACCATTATTCAATCTTAAAATGATTTCTATTATTATTTGTTCCATTGATAACAAAAACTTTGACCAAGTAGCTCAAAGTATAATGGCAACAATTGGAGTTGAATACGAAATAATTAGAATTGAAAATACGATTACAAACTATGGTATATGCAAAGCTTATAACTTAGGTGCAAATCGGGCTAAAAATCCATATCTATGCTTTATTCATGAGGATATATTATTTAAATCAGATAACTGGGGTTTAGAAATTATCCGTTTTTTTGAACAGCATAAAAATATTGGGGTAATTGGAATTGCTGGCTCCGCTCATAAATCGCTTGTACCTAGCACTTGGAATCAAGGCTTATATGCTACAGATCATTTCAATTTAATTCAACACTATAATGATTCAGTAACATTGGATACAACAAAAAGTGCTGATCAGTTTTCTGAAGTTAAAACCTTAGATGGGGTATTCTTATTTACCACCAAAGAAACATGGCTTAAAAATAATTTTGACGAGATCACTTTCGACAAATTTCACTGTTACGACCTCGATTTCTGTATCCAAGTTGGGCAAAAAGCTAAACTTTTTGTATTCAATGATATGTTAATTGAACATTTCTCTTCTGGAAGCCTAAACAAAGACTGGGTTCATTATTCCATAAAACTATCAGAAAAATGGAAACATATCCTTCCAGTAAGCGATCTTACCAAAAAGCAGCAAAAAGAAATCGAATGGAGAAACAGAAAAATATTTCTGTTAAGAATGAACATCCTTGGGTATCCTTTCATTGGAATACTAAAAGTATTCTTAAAATGGAATTTCATAAGAAATACCTCGTTTGTTAAACTTGTTTCCTTTTTTTATACCGTTATAGGGCAAAAATTTAAACTTATTAAGAAAAAGCCGCTGTATTAATACGGAATTTACTACACGATAATCAACGAATGAAAATTTTCCTCTCTTTCTTACAATCTAAAGTACAGCACCCAATACCAGCATATAGCTTTTGGGAATTTTATATTAAAAATGGAATTGAAGAAGCGGGTTATGAATGGATAGAATGTGATGAAGTGGATTGGGCAAAAGGACTAGTGCCACAAACGAAAGAAGAATTAGCAGATTGGAAGAGCTATTCTTGGGAAAAAACACTTCGATATTTAAAAAATAACACTCCCGATGTATTTTTAAGTTATTTATATCCAAATCAGATTGATATAGACGCTATCAATTCAATCAAAAAGTTAGGTATCCAAACTATCAATTTTTTTTGTGATCATGTACGTTTATTTACTAAACTGCCTAAAGAATTTGAAGTTTTTGATAAAAATTGGGTTCCAGAATATAAAGCTATTCCATTATATCAAAAAGCTAAACTGCCCTATTTCAATTTACCAATGCCAATGTGGGTAGATCCAAAATACAGAGCTATTAGTGAGTATGAACACGATGAAATCACATTTATAGGATCAAAAGATATTCAACGCCAACTGTTTTTTGAAGACGTTTTAACAAAAGATAACAATTTTGATATTAAAATTTATGGCAATGGATGGCAGTCAACTAAATCGCCCTCTCCTAAACAAACTTCTATTATCAAAAAAATTGGCAATCAATTTAGTTATTTAAACAAACATGGAATAGGTTCATATTTTAATAAAATAAAACAGAATAATTTTAATGCGCTACTAAGTCTACAATTAACTAATGCACTGCAATCTACTTTAGATTTTAACGATTATATTAAGAAAACGAGGGAAAGTAAAATTGTATTAGGCATTAATAGATATCCTAGTTTTAATTTCCCACTTCACAAGCCAAATACATATTCTAGATTAAGAGATATTGAAGCTCCAATGCTTGGGGCATGCTATTTAACTGAGTGGACTGCAGGTCTTGATCATCTATATGATATCAACCATGAGATATTAACTTTTAAAACTTCTGATGAACTGATTGAAAATTGTAAACGCCTGTCAAATGATAAACAATTAAGAATAAGAATTAAAACTGCTGGTCAACAAAAAGCTTTAAACGAACATAGTATTCCTTCTATTCTAAATAAATTAATCGGTTAATTTTTGAAAGATACCAAAGATTTCATACCAGTTATAAATTTTCTTCGTGGAATTGCGAGCTTAAGTGTTTGTGCTGTTCATACTTATTATATAACGAACCTTTCAAAATTTCCACAGTTCAAATTCCTATCTGCTGGACAAGATGGCGTGGCTGCATTTCTTGTAATATCAGGTTTTATAATTCCCTATTCTCTTTGGAATTCAAATTACGAGATCAAAAATTTCTTCTCTTATGTCCTTAAGCGTTCGTTAAGAATTGATCCACCCTATTTTGTTATGATTTTATTGTCAATTATTTCTCTCCAACAATTAGACATCTTAAAATTACTTAGCCATATTACCTACTTTGTTCCTTTTACAACTTATCTCTGGTATCAAAGTATATTTTGGACTTTAGGAATTGAGTTTCAATTCTATTTAATAATTGGATTGTTATTTCCAGTCTTTAAAAGTGGAAATATCAAGATAGTTCTTACCATCATTTTACTCATTGCCGCTGGAGGCTATTTCATCGAAGTTCCAAGATCGCATTACTTTATTACTCATAATGCTCATTTTTTCGCATATGGTTTAATTACACTTCTAGCAAAAAAGAATAAAATATCAGTAATTACTTGGCATATTTTAATTCTTTCATTAACACTGTATCTTGCCCTAACAATTTCTATTCATACGGCAATACTAGGTTACATTACTTCATTGGTAATTTTTTATTTAAATTTTCAATTTTCGATTACTAATTTCTTAGGGCGAATATCCTATTCACTCTATCTAGTTCATATGTTTTTTGGGGCTTTATTATTTGAATACCTGAGGCGTTATCATATTCCTATCCCTGCCCTATTCCTTATCATAATGGTGTGGTGTATTTTGGTCGCTTATATATTCTATATTTTAATTGAAAAACCAGCATTAAAGCTATCCAAATCAATTAGATTTTTGCATAAATGAAAAAAGATCGGTTGTTGATTTACTTTAAAGAAGAACCTAGAAAAGATTCTTTTATCTATGGGGATCGATATTTGATATTGTTGATTAAGAAAATTCTCTTTCCAAAAAAGGTGAGTAGCTTAGAAAGGGTTTTTATTAATTTATGCAAAGGATTTGATTTTCTAAAAGTAGAATACATCAAAAACTTGCCTTTTCATAAAATTAGAAAAGACGATAGAATCATTACATTAGGTATAGGGAAAAGTGCACTAAAAGGTTATAAAAAAAGTAATAAAATAATTGCAGGCATCGGCCTGATGACCCATCCCTCTAATTGGCCAAATCTTTTTAAAGAATACCCCATTTCGGTTTACCTTCAGCATTCAGAGTGGACTGCTGCTATTTATAACCGATGGTATGGTGAAAATCATTGCAAAATTTGGCCTGCCGGTATCGATACAAACTTCTGGAAGCCAAAAGAAAATTCAACCAAAAAACACCTTCTACTTTATGTTAAATTTTTATGGAACAAGGAAGAAAATGAAGTCAAGTTATTGGCACCAATTGAGCTATTTTTAAAAGACAAACAGATTTCCTATAAAATAATTAGATACGGTTCCTATAGTTTAACAGACTATAAAGAGTTATTACAAGAAAGCATAGGAATGATTTTTTTATGCGAACATGAAAGTCAAGGACTAGCTTATCAAGAAGCAATGTCTATGAATGTTCCCATTTTAGCTTGGGATAAGGGAGTTTGGTTAGATTCGAATAGATTTGATTGGGGAGAAAAGGAATTGGTTCCTGCATCATCAGCACCTTATTTCAGTGAAGAATGTGGTGAAAAATTTCATAATCTCCTATCTTTTAAATCAATATTTAATCAATTTTATGCCAAAAGTACGCTTCATGAATATAGTCCAAGAAATTATGTTATTAACAACTTATCTCTTGAAAAAAGTGCATCAAAAATGCTCGAAATCATCAAAGAAGTATATGGCTCATAATTAATTCGATATCAATAAAATGAGAATTGCAATAACAGCCGACCCATTTATTCCAGTACCACCATTAAATTATGGAGGAATTGAAAGAATAATCTATTTGTTAGTTGAAGGGTTAATTGAAAATGGGCATGAAGTTATTTTAGTAGCACATCCTGATTCTAATGTCTCTTCTGAACTCATTATATATTCTAAATCGAAGAGTAGTTTATTGTTGCCATTAAAAAATGTACATGCCATCAACAAATTAAAAAAATGGAAACCTGATCTTATTCATAGTTTTAGTAGGTTAGCTTATCTCATTCCTTTTACCTTATCGAAAGTGCCAAAGATTATGTCTTATCAAAGAGAGCCAACACTTAGCCAAATCAAAAAGGCAGTGAAAATTTCTTCTAAAAATTCATTATTTTTCACTGGCTGCAGCAATTACATCAGCAATCAGATTAAGCCGTTTGCCTCCGCAACTACTGTTTATAACTGCGTTAATACACGATACTATCAATTTAAAGAAAATTGTAAGCACGATGCGCCTTTGGTTTTTTTAGGAAGAATTGAGCCAATTAAGGGAACTCATACTGCTATTAAAGCTGCAATTGCTACTCAAAAAAAACTCATCATTGCTGGCAATATCCCATCAGAATATCAAGGTTATTTTGATACTGAAATTAAACCGCATTTATCTCAAAGTATACAATATGTTGGAGAAGTAAATGATCAACAAAAAAATGAGATTTTAGGAAATTCATGTGCATTATTAATGCCTATTGATTGGAACGAGCCTTTTGGTATCGTTACAATAGAGGCAATGGCTTGTGGCACTCCTGTAATTGGTCATGTTAAAGGAGCCCTACCCGAAATCATTAATCATGGTGTAAATGGTTTTTTAGCAAATAATTTTGATGAATTGTGTAATTATATTCATCAAATAGATCAAATTTCAAGAGCTGCAGTAAGAAGTTCAGTAGAAGAAAAATTCTCTAGTGAAAAAATCATTAATGATTATATTAGTCTATATCGACAGATTATATCTTCAAACACGAACAAAAACCTATTGTGATAAAGAAATTAGGTAGCATAAAAAATTGCACCTTGATAAATAGGTCATACGACAAAGCACTTTATCAATCAGATTTTTTATTTATTAAGGAAAATCATCCATTGAGATGATCAGCAAAGTGGATATAACCAGCAAAAAAATAGTATTAATTACTTCTGGGCAGCCCTCGCTTAACCCTCGTTTGGTTAAAGAGGCTGATGCACTTATCGATGCAGGATATGATGTTACTGTAATTTACCAATACTGGAATGATTGGGCGACAAATCTGGATAAAAAACTATTGGCTACCAAGAAATGGAAATACCATCTTGTCGGTGGATCGCCATTGGTTGAAAAAATGCTCTATCTAAAATCAAGATTTAAATTTAAAATTGCCAACTTCTTTGTTAAAAATTTTGGTTTAAATACTTTCGCAGAACAGGCGCTTGGGAGATGTACTTCCCTCCTAATTAAAAAAGCATTGACGATTAAAGCGGATCTTTATATTGCTCATAACCTTGCTGCTTTGCCAGCTGCAATAAAAGCAGGCAAAAAAAATCAAGCTAAATGCGGATTCGATGCTGAAGATTTTCACAGGAATGAAGTAAGTGATAATTTAACCGATTTCGATGTTATAATTAAAACACATATAGAAAATAAATATATTCCACAGTTAAATTATCTTACTACTGCAAGTCCATTAATTAGTAATGCCTATAAAAAGCTATATCCAAATTTAGAGCCATTAACTTTATTAAATGTATTTCCTAAACAAAGTATCATTAAACAGAAAATGGCTGATTCTTCTGTATTAAAATTATTTTGGTTTTCTCAAACCATTGGTACAAATAGGGGTTTAGAAAATGTAATCCGAGCAATTGGTAAATTCAATGCTGAATTACATCTTTTAGGAAATCATGATGACGCCATAAAAACTCATTTTATGGCCTTGGCTAATGAAAGTGGTCTTAAAAAAGACAATATCCACTTTTATAAACCTATTCCTGCTGATGAAATATTTGCCTTCGCTTCACAATTCGATATTGGATTGGCTACTGAACTCAATACCCCTAAAAATCGGGACATTTGTTTAACAAACAAGATATTCACTTATGTCCAAGGAGGATTGGCCATTTTGGCCTCATCAACTAGAGCGCAGAAATTATTATTAGAAAATTTTCCCAATATGGGAACGGTGTATAATCAAAACAATCCCCAATCGATCTCTTTAGCAATTAGCAACTATTTTAAGGATGAAAGTCTTTTGGTTTATCAGCAAGCAAAGGCAAAGTATTATGCTCTTGAAACCTTAAACTGGGATAATGAAAAAACGAAATTTTTAACATTAATTAATCAAATCTTAATTTGAAAGATTCTCTAAAAGCTTTAGATGGATTACGGGGCTTGAGTGCATTATATGTATTAATTCACCATGCTCGTTTAGCATTAACCCAATCCTATCAAAGTGGTTTAGTTATGCATCCCGAAAAATACGAATGGTATGATAAACTGTTGGTTTATTTCTTTGGCCTTTTTAAATTCGGACATGAAGCTGTAATTATTTTCTTTGTACTTTCTGGCTTTGTTATTCACTTAAAACAGGCCAGTAGCAATTATGATTTTGAGAATTTCAAAATAATAGCCTACCTCAAAAAAAGAATAATAAGGATATATCCTACACTACTGGTTTCATTCTTATTGTGTCTGTTGATAGATTTCTTAATTTACAAGTTTATACCCGATAATTTAGGCATTTTCTCTAAATATACCTTTAGCAGTTTCTTATATAATTTATTCCTCATACCCGATGCGCCCATATGGGGCAATAATTTCCCCGTATGGTCATTGAAGCATGAATGGTTCTTCTATATGATGTATCCACTATTGTTATGGTTAGCTAATAAGAGCTCGTTTTTGCCCTTTATTGTATCAATAGGTCTATATTTTAGTTATTTTTTGGGTTTCAGTATTCCCTACATTGGTACAGCCGCATATACCTTGACCGTATGGTCTTTAGGCAGCTTATTAGCAGTAGCTTATAAAAATTCCTATGCGTTATTAAAATATATTCCTTATTTATTACTACTATGTTTTTTATATCCATTTGTAAAGCGAACAGAGAGCAATTTTCCGGTTTTAGATCTTTGCTTTGGGTTAATTACTACAGGTTTTATAGCTTTAATTGTACTTGAAAAGATTTCTATTATCAATAGTTTACTAATTCAAATGACTTGGATTGGTACATTTTCTTATTCACTATACTTATTTCATACCCCTTTTCTAAGTTTATTTAAGGCTATAATCGTAAATTCTGAATCAAATCATGATATACCCTATCATTTGTGGTATGTTATATTAGCTATTTTAGTAATTACTCCCATCATTTACCTAATTTACTGCTTTACAGAACGCGTTGCCATTAATTATAAAAAAACAATTTAAATTGAAACGCGTTCTTATCATTTCGCCTCACTTTCCTCCTGCAAATGCTGCGGACATGCAACGCATTAGAATGAGTTTGCCTTATTTTAAAGAACTTGAATGGGAAGCCGAAGTTGTTACCGTCAATGAAAATTATGTAGATATGGTAAAGGATTCTCTTTTGATGGAATCAATTCCTAGTCATATCATCATTCATAAAGTAAATGCTTTTTCTAAAAAATGGACTAGCAAAATTGGGCTTGGAAGCTTAGCATTGCGTTCATTATGGTTTTATCGTAAAAAGGTTAATCAATTATTAAGAAGTAAAAAAATCGATTTAATTTATTTTTCTACAACGGAATTTCCTGTATGTGTTTTGGGTTCTTACTGGAAAAATAAATTTAACATTCCTTATGTAATTGATATGCAGGATCCTTGGCATAGTGATTATTATCAAAATAAGCCAAAATCAGAACGACCAAAAAAATATTGGTTTTCTTATCGTTTACATAAATTCTTGGAGCCAATTGCCATGAAAAATGCAGACGGTTTAATTAGTGTATCAGAAAAATATATAAATACCTTAAAAGATAGGTATGCTAATTTGGCAAATGTCCCAACTAAAGTGATCACTTTTGGTGCAAATGAACTCGATTTTAAAATTGCTCAAACAAATAACGAGCGGCTAAAATTGTATTACACCACTTCAACTGATCAAATCAATCTTGTATATGTTGGCAGAGGTGGATATGATATGCGAGATGCGATAGAAATTTTGTTTAAAGCATTCAAAATCGGACTAGAAAATGAACCAGAGCTATTTGAAAACATTCACTTTCATTTTATCGGTACGAGTTATGCTCCGGCTGGCAAAGGTATAGCTACCATAAGCCCAATTGCGGAGGCAACAAATATTTCTAACTATGTTACAGAATACACAAACCGGATTGGTTTTTATGAAAGTATTAAACAATTGATTACTGCTGATGGCTTAATTATAATCGGTTCTAATGACAGTGGCTATACCGCTTCTAAATTATACCCTTATATTTTAGCAAAAAAGCAATTACTAGGGATTTTTAATAAAGAGAGTAGTGCTGCAAGAATTATGACAGATTGTAATGCTGGTGATTTAATTACGTTTAATGACACTCAAAATGAGGCTTACCAAATAGTACATCGTTATATTACAAGCATAAAAAAACAACTACCAATACCAACCAACTTTACAGCGTTTGAACTCTATACGGCTTCATCTTTGACAAAATCACAAGTTGAATTATTTAATGAAGTATTGATTAATAAATAAAATGTTATTAAAAAACATAATTAGAATCATATTAAGAAGACCATTTTTCAAAGGACAAGACCGTCTTTTTAATTATCTATTTAAAAAAAATAAACTAAATCAGGGATGGCGTACTGTTAAACCAATTCAAGGAAATTTTAAAATTAATTGTGATACTGCAACATGGATTGGTGCAAAAATAGTTTACACTGGCAATTATGAACCCGCTCTTAAAAATGTATTCAAATCTCAAATCAAAAAAGGATATCGCGTTTTAGATGTTGGTGCAAATATTGGGTTTCATACTCTTTTTTTTGCAGAATTAGTTGGAGAGCAAGGTTCAATTATAGCATTTGAACCTGTTCCTTATAATTTTAAAACGCTTAATTATAACATCAGCCTAAATAATTTTCATCATATTAAAACTAAAAATATTGCTCTTGGAAATAAAAACGAACAAATTAGCATTGTTGTTGATGAAAAAAGCACAAATCCTGGAACTTTTAATCTTTTTGATCAAAGTGGCGATACCTTAATTACGTGTTGCATTGGAGATGAAATTATTGGAGATGAAAAAGTTGATTTTATTAAAATTGATGTGGAAGGGTATGAAAGTTTTGTGATTCAAGGTTTGCTTGGAACCATTAAAAAAAATAGACCGAAAATTATATTTGAGTACGACATTCATTATCACAAAAAAACTGGATTAGCTAAAGATTATATTTTCTCCCTTTTATCCGACTTAAATTATCGCTTTATGCATATTTATCAAGAAGGCCCAATGGCTTTAGATAATTTTAATGAACTTAAATCAGGTAATATTTTAGCACTACCTAATGACTAAGAAATTAGCAATTATCAGTACCCATCCTATCCAATATTATGCGCCTGTATTTCAATTGCTTGCAAAAAAATCGGATATTAAGGTATTTTATACTGCTGGTAATTCTTCTCTCGAAAAATATGATGTCGGTTTTAAACAAAAAATTGAATGGGATATTCCATTATTGGAAGGTTATGAGTATGAATTTTTAGAAAATGTGGCTAAAAATAAGGGTAGTCATCATTTTGAAGGTATTGTTAATCCAAATGCAATTGCACAAATAAAAAACTATCAGCCAGATGCAATTTTAATTTACGGTTGGGCGTATAATAGTCATTTAAAAATTATTCGATATTTTAAAAATAAGATTCCTGTTTATTTTAGGGGAGATTCTAATTTATTGAATCAAAAATCTAGTCTTAAAAATTTATTTCGTAGCCTATTTTTAACTTGGGTTTATAAACACATTGATGCTGCATTTTATGTAGGTACAGCGAATAAAGCTTATTTTAAAAAATATGGGCTAAAGGATGAACAGTTAATTTTTGCTCCACATGCCATTGATAATAAACGATTTGGGGAATTTAAGCATAAAGAAGCATTAAAACTTAGGGAACAACTTCGAATTAAGGAAGAGGAAGTTTTGATACTTTTTGCAGGAAAATTAGAACCTGTTAAAAATCCAAAGCTATTACTCTCAGCCATTAAAAGACTAGATTTAATTAATGTGCATTTATTATTTGTAGGTAACGGAGAACTAGAAGAGAACTTAAAAGAGCGAGCAAAAACCCAAACAACGAACAGCGACCAAAGAACAGCGAACATTCATTTTTTAGATTTTCAAAACCAAACACAAATGCCAATTATTTACCAAGCTTGCAATCTATTTTGTCTTCCATCTAATAGTGAAACATGGGGCTTGGCAGTAAATGAGGCAATGGCATCGGGAAAACCAATATTAGTCTCAGATAAAGTAGGGTGTGCTTCAGATTTAGTGCAAACTAAAACTGGAAGTGTGTTTAAACATAGAGATTTAACAGATTTAATCCAAAAATTAATAGCTTTAACAAAAGATAAATATGAGTTAAAAAAAATGGGCGAAAATTCATTAAAATATATCCAAAATTGGAGTTTTGAAGAACAAGTAAACGCAATTGTAAGGTATGTTAACAGATAAATACCCAAATTTTTCTCGTCAAAAAGTACTCATTTTAGTTTATGTACCGTGGCTTTTGGCCGTAATTACCCAACTAGATCCTGTAGTTTCTTATTTTGTGGCATGGTTAGGTTCATTTTATATTTTTTACCTGACACTGTTTTCTAGAGTAAAGTTTATACCTCATGATTTACCTTTAAACAAACAGGTAATGAGACCAATAGTGCTAATTCAGCTAATCTTTGCAGGCTTTATGTGCACTACTTCCATTTTTTACTTTATGGATCATATGGGGTATGAATATTTTAACAAAGTAAGTTTTCTACCTTTTCGAGTAAATGAACAAACTTATTTTATTGCCAAATGTCAACGCATGTCATTATTGGCGCATGCCGCATTGGTTACGGGTATAATTGTTCAAATTAAACAATTCCCAATTATCAAGCATAAGCTAAATCTAAATTTAGATTTTTTTCTAATCTGGTTGTGTGTCATTTGTTATCTTTTAGGCGGCGCAGCTTCTCGAATTTCAAGTATTTCACAGTTTTCTTACGGTTTAATTAACATCTCAATTACCTGTAGCGCCTTAGTGTTTGTAAGAGGTATTGTACAAAGAAAAAGAGGTTATATAATTTTTGGAGGAGGATTGTTTGTTTTTAATTTTTTAGCTTCAACGTTAACTGGTTACAAAGAAAGTATTATTCTCAACGTAATTATTATTAGTTTTTTACTCTATCCCTACTATAAAAAAATTATTCTAACCCTTGCGTTACCTACAATTTATATTCTGTTATATATACTACCAACATTCGCAAGTATAGTAAGATCTCAATCATGGTCTGGACAAAAAACTGCTGAGGAAGCAAGAAAAGAAGCATTTAATACATTATTAACCAATAATGCTCCAGTAATTGATGAAACGAATTGGGGGTTTTTGACTAATCGTTTGAGTGAAATTAGTATGTTTACGAAATTTGTGAAACATATTCCCGCAGAAAGAGATTATTATGGTTTAGAGATTTTCAAGAATTCCATCTTAGCTATTATTCCAAGATTTCTTTGGCCAAATAAATTTATAACCGAAACCGTATCTATGCAGCGAGTATATGAAGCGAGAGTTGCTAACAGAGGTTCTACTGTGTCAGCAAAAACACGACCAGTTGTAGATGGATATGTAAGTGCAGGTTTAATTGGTGTATTTATATCTATTTTTTTATATGGATGGTTAACCCAATGGCTTTGCAACAAGGCCGAAGAATGGTTTGGTGGATATGAATTAGGTTGTATTGTCATGTTCAATGCTATTTTTCAAAATTTATGGCGAGGCAATAACTTCGAATTTTTATTTAATAATATATTTTATGGCTACATAGCTATGTATGCCATTTTTTGGGTATTAAAAAGGTCAAATACTATAACAGAATTGGATGTTTATAAAGATACTGCAGATAACAGCAGCGTATAAGCCTGCCTACATTTACGGTGGACCAACCATGTCTGTCGCTAAATTATGTGAGGCACTAACTGAAAATGGAGTAGAAATTGAAGTTTTAACAACTACTGCCAATGGTAAAATTGAGTTAAATGTTGCCACAAATAAAACTCAAAAAGTTAATGGTGTAAATGTTACTTATTTTCAAAGATTAACCAAAGATCATACTCATTTTTCGCCAAGTCTTTTAAGAAAATTAAGACAAATCATCCTACAAAATCAAAACAACAATAAACTAGTAATACACATTCACGCATGGTGGAACTTGGTTTCCATTTTTAGTTGCCAAATAGCCAAATGGTATAATATTCCTGTTATTTTATCACCACGAGGAATGCTTACAAATTATACTTTAGGTAATAGAAATTCAGGTTTTAAATCGATTATTCATGCTGCAACGGGCAAAAAACTACTAGCCTATTGCCATATTCATGCAACTAGTGAAAAGGAAAAACATGATATATTGCAATTTATAACACCAAAAAGTATCGCCATAATTCCAAATCTTGTAGAATTATCCGAAAGCAATGATTTTCAAATGCAAGAACAAGAAAGTGTTTTTAAACTCATTTTTTTATCTCGAATTGAAGAGAAAAAGGGGCTAGAATTACTTCTTGAAGCCTTAGTTGGCTTAACAATTAATTGGACGCTAACTATAGCTGGATCTGGAGAAGAAGAATATGTAAAAAGCTTAAAGACTATAGCAGAAAGTTTAAGGCTTGATAAAAACATTAACTGGGTTGGTCAAGTAACAAATAATGATAAATTTCAATTACTTGCAGATCATCATTTACTAGTTTTAACTTCATATAATGAAAATTTTGCCAATATAGTTATTGAAAGTTTAAGTGTTGGAACAGCAGTTTTAGTTACTAATGAGGTTGGTTTATCAGATTATGTAAAAGAAAAAAAATTAGGTTGGGTAACTAGTTTAACTAGAGAAGATATTAGGCACAACCTACTTTTAGCTTATAATGATGTTAATCGTAGATTGAAAATTAGAGCAGAAGCACCAAAAATAATTTCAGAAGATTTTGATCCAAAAAATCTAATTCAAAAGTATATAACGTTTTACAAACAAGTTATTTAAATGGCAGATTACAAAGATTATGGTTATCATAGTGCAAATGCAACTCATGCGCATCAATACATTGCCCAACCTATTATTAAGTTATTAAACAAAAACACCAATCAAACTATTTTAGATTTAGGTTGTGGTAATGGAGCTTTGGTTAAACAATTAAGTGAAATTGGTTTTAATGCCTATGGAACCGATGCTTCTGAAACAGGAATAAAAATAGCTTCAACATTTTCTAAAGAACGTTTTGCAGTTCAAGATCTTTCAACAGATGAACTCCCAGAGAAGTTTGCTAACCTCAATTTTGATACCATTATTTCGACAGAAGTGATTGAGCATTTATACGATCCTAGAAAATTTATTCAATTTTGTAAAAAGATTTTAGTCAAAAATGGTGGTGGCGAACTTATTTTAAGTACACCTTATCATGGGTATATAAAAAATTTATTGTTGGCCATAACCGGAAAATGGGATCAGCATGCAAATCCACTTTGGGATGGTGGACATATTAAACTTTGGTCTAAAAATACAATTAGCCAACTGTTAGTGGAACAAGATTTTAAAGTAACAGATTTTGTTGGCTGCGGCCGAATTCCTTATGTTTGGATGTCAATGGTAATAAAAGCAACCATTTAATTGATGAATATAGATTTCAGTTTTATTATTTTAACATATAATGAAGAACAACATCTTCCAAGATTGCTCGATTCAATTTCTGGGCTAAATGCTTCCATTTATATTTTAGACTCAGGTAGTACCGATAAAACTTTGGATATAGCAAAACAACATCAAGTGTTCGTTAAAATCAATCCTTTCGAAAATCACCCTAAACAATGGGATTTCGCCTTAAAAAATTTCGATATCCAAACTCCATGGATTATCGGTTTGGATGCTGATCAAATGGTAACTCCAGAGCTATTTTTGTCGTTGCAAAATTTCAAAGACGAAAATTACACGAATATTAATGGTATCTATTTCAACCGAAAAAATTATTTTAAAGGTAAATGGATTAAACATGGAGGTTTTTATCCTAAATATTTACTCAAAATGTTTAGAACCAATATCGGATATTCAGATCTTAATGAAAATATGGATCATCGCTTTATTGTTCCAGGTCGAACCGAAATTTGGAAAAAGGGCCATATTATAGAAGAAAATTTAAAGGAAAATAAAATCAGTTTTTGGATAACAAAACACAACAGATATAGTGATTTAATTGCTGAAGAAGAAGTAGAGCGATTAAATAATTTGCGTAATCAAACTATAAAACCTAATTTTTGGGGTAGCCCAGATGAGAGGAATGCATGGTTAAAAAGATTGTGGTGGAAACTTCCTTTAGGCTTTAGACCTTTTTTATATTTTAGTTATCGATTGTTTTACAAACTCGGTATTTTAGATGGTTCAACAGGTATATTATTTCACTTTTTACAAGGCTTTTGGTTTAGGTTAATTGTTGATGTGAAAATCAAAGAAATTATAAAATCTAAAACTGTAAATTAGGCTATAAATTAACTCAAAGTATGAATCAATCTCTCGACAACAAAAAAGAAGCTAATAAAACCGCCATATTTTTTGTAATAAAACTCTTATTTTTTTATTTCCTATTTAGTCAGGGCAATTTATTTATGAATAGCATGATGAATGAAGGAAGTAGCTATTATAATGCATATATTTCCACTCATTTCAATTACATTCAAGGATTAAAAACTGCACTTATTGTGCCAGCAGTATGGATTATCAAATTATTTGGTTTTTACGCCATTCACAACGAAATGGATGTAATGGTTGTAGCTGGCCCTCATTTACGGATTAATTATTCGTGTTTAGGTTTAGGTGTAATGTCTTTTTTAGCGGCTTTTGTAATTGCATTTCCTGCTAAACTAAAATCGAAAATTAAACTCCTTATTTATGGATTAATGATGATTTATATTCTGAATATGTTAAGAATAGTTGCACTAGGTGTACTATTAGGCTATTTTGAATCGCAACGAGAAAATTTCGCATACCATCACGAAGTATTCAATATTTTAGTTTATATCATCGTATTTATACTACTTTATTATTGGGTAAAACAGAATAACACTCCAATTGTTAAATCAGAAACTGAAACAAAAATTGACTAAAGAAACCCAACTTAAAAAGGATTTTGATAAAAAGGATTTTAATCCTGGTGCTTCTTCGTTAAAAATTGTATGCTGGTATTTTACAAGTATGTTCTTTTTTCGATCTGGTTTAATCCCTTTTAGCTCAGTTTTAGTATTTATTTTGAGAATTTTCGGCGCAAAAATTGGAAAAGATGTAAGAATAAAACCTTTCATTTATATTCATTATCCATGGAAATTAACCATTGGCGATTATTCTTGGTTGGCAGAATGTAGAATTGAAAATTTAGCTGAGGTTAACATTGGCAAAAATGCATGTGTGTCGCAACAAGCAATGTTATTAACTGGCAATCATAATTATAAAACAACAGGGTTTGATTTAATTACAAAACCAATTGTTTTAGAAGATGGCGTTTGGATAGGTGCTAAAGCTACAGTTTGCCCAGGTGTTATTGCTAAATCACATGCAGTTCTTGCAGTTGGCTCGGTAGCAACCACAAATTTGGAAGCCTATTCCATTTATCAGGGTAATCCAGCTAGTAAAGTGAAAGATAGAGTTATAGACTAATTATTCTTCATTAATCGCCTTCCACAACATATCTTTTAATTCGGTAATACCTTGTTGGGCAACGGCCGAAATAAATATCGTAGGGATTTTAGGTAAATCTGCCTTCATCTCAGCTTTCAACTCCTCATCTAACATATCTGATTTTGTAATAGCCAACAAATGAGGTTTTTGCATTAACTCTGAATTGAACTGTTGTAATTCATTTTTCAGAATTTCATATTCTTCTTTAATGCTTCTACTCGTATCTGCGGGCACCATAAAAAGCAAAACAGAATTACGTTCTATATGGCGTAAAAATCTAAATCCTAATCCCTTTCCCTTCGATGCTCCCTCAATAATTCCAGGAATATCGGCCATTACAAAAGATTTTCCGTTACGATAAGAAACAATACCCAGATTAGGCACTAAAGTAGTAAACGGATAATCGGCAATTTCTGGTTTAGCTGCTGATAAAACAGATAACAAAGTTGATTTTCCAGCATTCGGAAAGCCTACTAAACCTACATCTGCCAATACTTTCAACTCTAAAACCATCCACTCTTCTTTTCCTGCTTCACCGGGTTGTGCAAAACGTGGAGTTTGTAAAGTCGGAGTTTTAAAATGCCAGTTTCCTAATCCGCCTCTTCCTCCAGGAGTTAAAATTTTTGTTTCTCCGTCTTCAGTAATTTCGAATAAAACATCTCCAGTTTCTGAATCACGGGCAATAGTTCCAAGTGGAACTTCTAAAATTTCGTCTTTCCCAGTTTTTCCAGTTTTTTGACTACTTCCACCACTCAATCCATCCTCAGCAATAATATGCTTACGGTATTTTAAGTGAAGTAAAGTCCAAAACTGAGAGTTTCCTCTTAAAATAATATGTCCACCTCTTCCGCCATCTCCACCATCTGGTCCACCTGTTGAAGTCAATTTATCACGGTGCAAATGTGCAGAACCAGCTCCTCCTTTACCAGAACGGCAACATATTTTTACGTAATCTACAAAATTTGATCCCTGTGACATAACAATTTATTTAAAAACAAAAAAGCGGGAAGAACTGAACAATCTTTCCCGCTATCTTTATCTATTTTATATTTTAATACTTATCTATAACAGCGCAAAGGTTGTTAAAAACATCATCGATATTACCAATACCGTTAATTTTGGTTAACTTTTTTTGCTCATCATAATAAGGCAAAACTAGAATGATTTTGTTAAAATACTCATCAATTCTTTTTTGAGATTTCTCTGCTTGATCATCTAATCTACCTGTTTCTTTTTGACGTAAAGCTACACGTTTAACCAACTCATCTTTATCAACATCTAATGCAATAACACCATCAATCTTACTTCCTTTTTCTTCTAAAAACTTATCCAACTCCGCTGCCTGAGGAATAGTTCTAGGAAAACCATCAAATACAAATCCTTTTGCAGTTGGATTTTTATCAATTTCTTCCTCTAACATGTCAATAGTAATCTTATCTGGCACTAATTCTCCTTCGGCAATCAATTTACTTACTCTTTTACCTAAAGCAGTTTGATTTTTAATATGTGCTCTAAAAAGATCTCCAGTAGAAATATGTACTAACTGATACTTGTTAATCAGTTTCTCAGATTGGGTGCCTTTGCCTGCACCTGGAGGGCCAAAAAGAACAAAATTCAGCATTAAGGATGGCTTTAAAATTTAAAAAGCCTTACCGCCTGTTGGCTGCAAGGCTTCATGTAAAATTGGTGCACTTGTAGGGATTCGAACCCCAAACCTTCTCATCCGTAGTGAGATGCTCTATCCAATTGAGCTACAAATGCGAAAGTTAATATTTCCGTGTGGTTAACGGATTGCAAAAGTAACGCTTGAAATTCAATTTAACAATTTTTTTATTGAATAATTGAAATTAACACTTTCGGCACTTAGTTAACTAACCAGCTATTACTTTTTTAATTGCTTCAAAATCAGGTAAATCTGTTGCTACTTCTAAAACTTCTGCATACTTAATTATTCCTTCTTCATCAATTACAAAAGCTGATCTTTTAGACACACCTTTTAAATTAAGCACAAATTCTTCATAAAATGTACCATAGGCTTGAGATATTTCCTTGTTAAAATCAGATAACAAAGGAAATTGATAAAATTGTTCTTCTTTAAATTTACCTAAAGCAAAAGGAGAATCAACAGATATGGCAACAACGGCAGCATTCATACCTTCATAATAACCAAAACTATCTCTCATAGTACATAGTTGCGTTGTACAGGTTCCAGTAAATGCTAAGGGAAAAAAGTGCAAAACCAATTTTTTTCCTTTGTAATCACTTAATGAAACCTCTTTTAATTCTGAGCTAACTAATTTAAAATCTGGGGCTTTATCGCCAACTTTTAATGACATATCTTTTGTTTAATTGTTATTTATTAAATTGTTCATTGGTTCATTTGCTCATTTGTATTCAAAGTTAGACCCAATGAACTAATGACGCTACTGAACTAATGACTAATTAATTTCTTCCTTTTAGCTGTTGATTCAAAATCACCAACCCTTCCTCAAAGCTATGCGGTTGATAATTTAATTCCGTCATTGCTTTGTCTAAAATAAATCCAGTACAAGCTGGTCGTTTTGCAGTTTGATTTAAAGTAGCTGCACTAATTTCATTAATTAAACTTTTATCCAAATTCCAAAAATCCGCTACGCGAGCAACCAATTCAGAAATACTCATCATATCTTTTCCAGAAATATTATACACGCCTTGAGCATGATGTGAAACTGCTAACAAACAACCATCGGCTAAATCTTCAGCCAAAGTTGGCATGCGCCATTGATCGTTAACAATATTTAGAGGATGACCTTTTTCTAATGCTCCTTTTGCCCAAAGCACAATATTGCTTCTGCTCATATCACTTACAATACCGTATACAATAATGGTACGAAGAATTGCCCACTTGCAATGCGAATTTTTAATAGCCTCTTCTGCCAGTAATTTCGTTTCTCCGTAATAACTTAATGGGTTTGGTGCCGCTTCTTCAGCATAAGGCCCATCCTCTCCATCAAATATAAAATCGGTTGATAAATGCACTAACTGAATATCATGTTGTTCACAAACTGCAATTAAAGTGATTACCGCTTCTACATTTAATGCGAATGCCAACTCTTTTTGATCTTCACAAGTATCCACATTTGTCATTGCAGCTGTATGAATAATTGCATCAGGTTTATATTTTTCAATAACCTTTCTTACTTCATCTGGATTTAAGATATCCATATCGGCATATATATAGCCATCCTTAACAGGAAAACGGTTTTCTCCTTTTGAAGTAGCTATCAAATTTACGCCACCTTCTTTTAAAATTTTCTCAGTAATTTTTTGCCCCAAAAGCCCATTACTCCCTGTTACTAATATGGTTTTCATGAATCGTTTTTTATTCTTGCCACAAATTACGCTATCCAAACATTCATATTCAAATTACTTCAAACTTAATTATAAACAAGCAGTAATATAATTTCTTATTGTAACCTTAATTCCATTAATAAGACATCCTAAAAATGTCGTAAAATGGTAATTGTTCAAACGCGCTTTAGACGGAGTTAGTTCGGGGTTGGTTCGGACTTGTGACAATTGAATCCGAACTAAGTACGACTGAAACCCGAATTAAATATGATTTAAAGAAGTAGCCATCTTGAGCAATAAATTAGGCGCTTGATTAAACGATTTCATATCGTTTTTACTATTAAAAACAATACGCAAAAATTCTGTTGAAAAATTTTTTATTTATATATAAAATTTAAGTTGAAAAATCATAGCTTTGCAGACCGAAATACAAGCGTGTAAAAACGCCTTTAACATTTTGATTTTTATAATTTTATCAAAAACAGTATATGCCTAACATTGGAAAAATAGCGCAGATTATAGGACCGGTAGTTGACGTAAGTTTTGCTAACGATGCTCATTTACCTAAAATTTTCTCTGCATTAGAGATTACAAAAGAAAACGGACAAAAGATCGTTTTGGAAGTTCAACAACACCTTGGTGAAGACCGTGTACGTGCCATCTCGATGGACTCGACAGATGGTTTGGTTCGTGGTATGGATGCAGTAGATACTGGTGCACCTATCAAAATGCCTGTTGGAGATCAAATTAAAGGTCGTTTGTTTAACGTAGTTGGAGATGCAATTGACGGTATCACAGCGGTTGATAAAACTGGTGGTCGCCCAATTCACAATGCTCCTCCTCGTTTTGAAGATCTTTCTACAGAAACTGAAGTACTATTTACTGGTATTAAAGTTATCGATTTGTTAGAGCCTTATGCAAAAGGTGGTAAAATTGGATTATTCGGTGGTGCTGGTGTAGGTAAAACTGTACTAATCATGGAATTGGTAAACAATATCGCTAAAGCTTATGCTGGTTTATCAGTATTTGCTGGTGTGGGTGAGCGTACTCGTGAGGGTAACGATTTATTGCGTGAGTTTATCGAATCTGGTGTAATTAACTATGGTGATGAATTCTTACACTCAATGGAAAAAGGTGGATGGGATTTAAAAACCGTTGATACAGAAAAATTAAAAGAATCAAAAGCAACGTTGGTATTCGGTCAAATGAACGAACCTCCTGGTGCACGTGCTCGTGTAGCCTTATCAGGATTAACAGTTGCAGAATATTTCCGTGATGGTGATGGCGAAGGCGCTGGAAAAGATATCCTTTTCTTCGTTGATAACATCTTCCGTTTCACTCAAGCAGGTTCTGAGGTATCGGCACTATTAGGTCGTATGCCATCTGCGGTAGGTTACCAACCAACATTGGCAACCGAAATGGGTTTAATGCAAGAGCGTATTACTTCAACTAAACGTGGTTCAATTACTTCAGTACAAGCGGTATACGTACCTGCGGATGATTTAACTGACCCTGCACCGGCTACAACTTTTGCCCACTTAGATGCAACTACAGTACTTTCTCGTAAAATTGCTGAGTTAGGTATTTATCCTGCGGTAGATCCTCTAGATTCTACTTCACGTATCCTTTCTCCTGCTGTTTTAGGCGATGAGCATTACAATACAGCTCAACGTGTGAAAGAAACTTTACAACGTTATAAAGAATTACAAGATATCATTGCGATTTTAGGTATGGACGAATTATCTGAGGAAGATAAATTAGTGGTATCAAGAGCTCGTCGTGTTCAACGTTTCTTATCTCAACCTTTCCACGTAGCTGAGCAATTTACAGGCTTAAAAGGTGTGTTGGTTGACATTAAAGATACCATCAAAGGATTTAATATGATTATGGATGGTGAAGTTGATGAATATCCAGAAGCTGCATTTAACTTAGTTGGTAGCATTGAAGAAGCTATCGAAAAAGGTAAAAAATTATTAGCAGAATCTAACTAGTATATAGTAGTTAGTACTTAGTATAAAGATAAGTTTCTCTAGCCTAAGTACTATCTCATTAATTTATTTGGTGGATTGGTCTAAATACTAATTACTAAATACTAACTACTAAAAGAATGACTTTAGAAATATTAACTCCAGATAAAAAAGTTTTCGAAGGCGATGTAACTTCAGTTACCGTTCCTGGAACTTTAGGTTCTTTTCAAATTTTAAGAGGCCACGCTCCTATTATCTCTACTTTAGAAGATGGTTTAGTAATTATTAAAGATGCTAACGGCGAAAATACCTTTAATATTAAAGGTGGTGTAGTTGAAGTTCTGGACAATAAAATTATAGTTTTAGCAGAAGCAGTAGTAGCTTAAGCTTTTATCAAAATAACTTAAAAGCCTTTCCGTAATTCGGAAAGGCTTTTTTTGTTTTTCAACTTTAAGAAAATTAACCTTAGTACTTCTTAATCTCTTAATGTTATAATTTGAAAAGCAAAACTAGTATTTCATTTTAACGACACTCCTCCTTTCCGCTAAATCTTTTCGTTCCTTCCACAAAGTTGGCCCTGACACGAAAAGTATACCGCTGCAATGAGGTTTATTTCACCTAATGCTGTGCTACTATTTAAGTTTCCTTACACAAACCCCAATTATATAGCCCTGACAGAAACGAACACTAGCGAAGCGACGTAAAGTGAATGGCAGGATTGTCTAAAATAATTGCAGGAATTTGCGCTTCAAAAGAGATAAATTTGAGTAGTTTTTCTAGTATTTTTTGAATTTTAAGCAGAAAATCATCAATTTACAATGCAAGCATAATAAACATACCGAATACCGAAATCATATTTAGTCTACCTATCACCACCATATACATCGAATTAGTATAATAAATAGATATTTAATTCCGTATTATTATAAAAATCAAAATAATATTTTTTTTTAATTATTTTTCATTTGCTATTGCTAGTTTATGAACCAAAAACTAAATTGGTTTTATAAAACAATGACAATGTACAACCCTAAATATTTTAGTTTAAGTTTAGCAAATAGAGCAGACAATACGTCTACTTTATATGTCATTCTTATTGCTATTATTCTGCTACTAAGTAAGCAGCAGGGGTCGCTATAAAATGAATATTTAATACTCAAAATATACCTAAAGCGTCCCAATTAAAAGGGACGCTTTTTTTAAATAAAAAAATTAAAATGCAATACTACAATTCTAACACAGTAATTTATGTAAACGGCCGGTTTGAAAAAGCCGAAGAAATGAAAACAGACTTATACGGTCAGTCGTTACATTATGGTTTTGCAGCTTTTGAAGGCATAAGAGCTTATAAAACTCATAACGCTACTCGAGTATTTAAAATAAAAGAACACTACGATAGGTTGCAACGTTCTTGCGAGTTAGTTAATATTCCATTTCCATGGGATAAAAATGAACTAATTAAACAAACCTATAAATTATTAGAATTGAATAATTTGAAGGATGCCTATATCCGTCCCTTAGTGTATTGCGAGCCAAACATGACGTTGATTGCTCCACAAGAAGCATCAATTATGATTTGTGCGTGGGAATGGGGCGCTTATTTAGGCAACAAACAATTAAAAGTTTGCGTTTCTCCTTTTCAAAGACCAAATCCCAAATCAACTTTTGTTGAAGCTAAAATTAGCGGGCATTATGTAAACTCCATTTTGGCTACTACAGATGCAAAAAGCAAAGGATTTGATGAAGCATTGTTATTAGATATGAATGAAAATGTAGCCGAAGCTCCAGGAGCTAACATCTTCATTGAGAAAAACGGAAAATTATATACCCCTAGTTTAGGAAATATCTTAGCAGGAATAACACGCAATACAGTTATCGAATTATGTAATGTGTTAGATATCGAAGTTATAGAAAAAACCATCAGCGTTGCTGAATTAAAAAAAGCAGATAGTGCATTTTTCTGTGGTACAGCAACTGAAATTATCGGCATTCATACCATTGATGATGTAGTTTATAAACAAAAATGGAATGATAGTATTGGCGCTACAATACAACGAGCTTATAAAAATTTAGTGTTAGAAAAAGTAAATTACGAGGTGATAATTTAGGTTTCAGACAGGCGACCTAATGAACAAGTGAACTAATGAACCAATTGAATAAATAGAAATGAACGAAATCAATAAATACAGTAAAACATTTACACAAGACCCAACCCAACCAGCAGCACAAGCCATGTTATACGGAATCGGATTAACCGATGCGGATATGGCAAAAGCACAAGTTGGAATTGCAAGTATGGGTTACGATGGTAACACCTGCAATATGCATCTTAACGATTTAGCTAAAGATGTGAAAGCCGGTGTCTGGAAAAATGATTTAGTTGGATTGGTTTTTAATACCATTGGCGTAAGTGATGGTATGAGCAATGGTACCGATGGTATGCGTTATTCATTAGTTAGTCGTGATGTAATTGCCGATAGTATCGAAACTATTTGTGGTGGTCAATATTATGATGGCATAATCGCAATTCCAGGTTGTGATAAAAATATGCCAGGTGCAATTATGGCTATGGCTCGTTTAGATCGTCCTTCGATTATGGTTTATGGAGGAACAATTGCTCCAGGATATTATAAAGGAGAAGAATTAAACATTGTTTCTGCGTTTGAAGCCTTAGGGCAAAAAATCTGTGGCAACCTTTCTGAAGAAGATTATCAAGGAATTATTAAGCATACTTGTCCGGGTGCAGGTGCATGTGGTGGTATGTACACTGCAAATACAATGGCAGCTGCAATTGAAGCTTTAGGTATGAGCTTGCCTTATTCTTCTTCAAATCCGGCAGTAAGTGAAGAGAAAAAACAAGAGTGTTTGGATGCTGGAAAATACATTAAAATCCTTTTAGAAAAAGATATAAAACCATCTGATATTATGACGAGGAAAGCATTTGAAAATGCAATTCGTTCTATCATTATCTTAGGTGGAAGTACAAATGCGGTGTTACATTTTATTGCGATTGGAAAATCGGTTGGCGTAGAAATTACGCAAGATGATTTCCAAAAAATGAGTGATGTAACACCTGTTCTTGCCGATTTTAAACCAAGCGGCAAATACTTAATGCAAGATTTACATCAATATGGTGGTATTCCAGCTGTGATGAAATATTTATTGAATGAGGGTTTATTACATGGCGATTGTTTGACCGTAACTGGAAAAACTGTAGCGGAAAATTTAGCTGATGTGAAATCGGTTATGGATTATGACCAGAAAATCATTAAAAAATTAAGCGAACCACTTAAAGCTACAGGCCATTTACAAATCCTTTATGGAAACTTGGCAGAAAAAGGTTCAGTTGCAAAAATATCTGGAAAAG
The DNA here is from genome assembly GCF_014172375.1 of Pedobacter planticolens. Classification (GTDB taxonomy): domain Bacteria; phylum Bacteroidota; class Bacteroidia; order Sphingobacteriales; family Sphingobacteriaceae; genus Pedobacter; species Pedobacter planticolens. Next base: position 272,050 of record NZ_WNXD01000001.1, on the reverse strand, counting down.
AGGGAGAGAAATTTGAAGGGCCAGCTCGTGTATTTGATGGTGAGCGTGATTTAGTTGCGGGAATTTCTTCTGGCAGAATTAAACCAGGTGATGTAGTAGTGATTAAAAATGAAGGGCCAGTTGGTGCTCCTGGTATGCCAGAAATGTTAAAGCCAACCTCGCTGATTATCGGTGCTGGTTTAGGTAAATCAATTGCGCTAATTACCGATGGCCGTTTCTCTGGCGGTACTCATGGTTTCGTTGTTGGCCATATAACCCCTGAAGCCTATAAAGGTGGTTTAATCGGTTTAGTAGAGAATGATGATCCAATTTTAATCGACGCTGTGAATAATATCATCAGCTTACAAGTGAGTGAAGAAATTATCGCAGAGCGAAGAAAGAAATATAAACAACCTGCCTTAAAAGTTACTAAAGGTGTACTTTATAAATATGCCAAAACAGTTTCAGACGCAGCAAATGGTTGTGTTACAGACGAATACTTATAACTCACAAAAGGAATTAAGAAGCTAAAGAATTTAGAATAAAGACTATGGAAACTGCACAAGAAACAATACCAACAACTGAGGCTAAAGCAGAAACCTCAACAAAAATTTTCAAGGGAACTGGCTCACAAGTTCTTCTAAATGGATTAATTGAAGAAGGTGTACACACCATTTTTGGTTATCCAGGTGGTGCAATTATGCCAATTTACGATGCATTATATGATTATGCAGATAAATTAAAACATATTTTGGTGCGTCACGAGCAAGGTGGAATTCACGCGGCTCAAGGTTTTGCTAGAGCAAGTGGCGAGGTTGGTGTTGTTTTTGCAACTAGCGGCCCAGGGGCAACAAACTTGGTAACCGGTTTAGCAGATGCTCAAATTGACAGTACTCCCCTAGTTTGTATTACAGGACAAGTTTTTGCTCATTTATTAGGAACTGATGCTTTTCAAGAAACGGATGTAATTAATATTACTACGCCCGTTACCAAATGGAATTATCAAGTTACCGATGCAAATGAAATTCAAGAAGTTTTAGCAAAAGCATTTCATATCGCTAAAAGTGGAAGACCAGGCCCTGTTTTAATCGACATTACTAAAAACGCACAGTTACAAATCGAAGAGTTTCCTGAATACGTAAAGTGCAATCATATTCGCAGTTATCGTCCAAAACCAAAAGTTAGAATACAATATATTGAAGAAGCGGCAGCATTAATTAATTCTGCTAAAAAACCATTTATATTGTTTGGTCAAGGAGTTGTTTTAGGCAAAGCCGAAGAAGAATTTAAAGCGTTTATTAATAAAAGTGGAATTCCAGCTGCTTGGACAATTATGGGCGAAGGTGCAATTCCAACTTCTCATCCTTTAAATGTGGGTATGTTGGGCATGCATGGAAATTATGGCCCGAATGTTTTAACCAACGAATGCGATGTTTTAATTGCTATAGGAATGCGTTTCGATGATCGTGTAACTGGTCGTTTAGATAAATATGCGAAGCAGGCCAAAGTTATTCATTTAGATATTGATCCTGCCGAAATTGATAAAAATGTGAAAGCAGATGTTGGCGTTTGGGGCGATTGTAAAGAAACTTTGCCATTATTAACCAATTTGGTAAATGAAAATAAACACGAAGATTGGTTAGCTAAATTTAGAGATTACAATCAACAAGAAATAGATCAAGTAATTACGCCAGAGCTTTACCCAACTGGAGATGAAATGACCATGGGCGAAGTATTGCGCAACATCAACGAAATTTGTGGTGGCGATGCCGTAATTGTTACGGATGTTGGTCAACACCAAATGGTTGCATGCCGTTATGCTAAATTTAACAACACACGTAGTAATATCACTTCTGGTGGATTAGGTACCATGGGTTTTGGTTTACCTGCAGCAATTGGCGCTAAATATGGCGCACCAGACAAAACAGTTATTGCTATAATTGGCGATGGCGGTTTCCAAATGACACCACAAGAATTAGGTACGATTATGCAATTCGGTGCAGCTGTAAAAATTCTGATTTTAAATAATCGCTTTTTAGGAATGGTTCGTCAGTGGCAACAATTATTTCACGATAAACGCTATTCATTTGTGAACATTACCAGTCCTGATTTTGTAGCATTGGCAAAAGCTTATTATATAGATGGGCAAATGGTTAACGAACGTGCAAACCTAAGAACAGCTTTGGAAACGATGATAAATCACGAAGGCTCTTACTTACTGGAAGTAATGGTTGGAAGAGAAAACAACGTTTTCCCGATGGTACCACAAGGTTGCAGCGTAAGTGAAATAAGGTTGAAATAATTGAGCAATTAAAAGAGAATAAAATGAGTACAATAGATCATTTCGAGAATAAAAGTGCCCCTTTAATTGATGGGAAAGAAGAATATACTATAACCGTTTATGCAGAAAATCGCATTGGTTTATTAAACAGAATTGCTATTATTTTTTCTAAAAGGAAAATAAACATTGAGAGTTTAAATACTTCTCCATCTGAAATTGAAGGCATTCACCGCTTTAATATTGTGATTCACGAAGGTTACGAAGTAGTTAGAAAATTGGCTCGTCAGATTGAAAAACAAATTGAGGTGTTAAAAGTATATTTTAATACGAACGATGAAATTATTTGGCAAGAACTAGCACTTTACAAAGTATCGACAGATGAAATTGCAGAAAAAGTAACTGTTGAGCGTTTGTTAAGACAATATGGTGCAAGTGCGGTAGTTATTCGTAAAGATTATACTGTTTTTGCGGTAACTGGTCATAAAGAAGAAACAGATGCTTTAATAAAAGCATTAGAACCTTACGAATTAATTGAATTTGTACGTAGTGCAAGAATTGCAATTATAAAAGATAGTGCAGGTTTCCACGAAAAATTGAAGGAATTTGAAGCTATTGAGCCAGGTGAAGAATTGGTAGAAAATGAGTTTTTAGAAAAAGGCGCAAAAATATTTACAATGTAATATTCTAAAAGATTAAGAGATATGAAACTTATAAATGTTGTACCAGTTTTAAGAATATTCGATTACGATAAAACGATTGAATTCTATGTGAATTGGTTAGGCTTTAAAATAGATTGGGAACACAGATTTGAGGAAAATACACCCGTCTATATGCAAGTTTCGTTAGACGATATTATTTTGCATTTAAGTGAGCATCATGGTGATGCATCACCAGGTGGAAATGTTTTTGTTCGTTGCGAAGGTGTAAAAGAGTTTCATAAACAATTAATTGCAAAGAAATATAAATACAATCGCCCAGGTTTGGAAGAAACTTTTTATTGCAGTTGGTGCGTAACCGTAAACGATCCTTTTTATAATAAAATTTCATTTAATGAGGATATTGATAAGGTAGAGAAATTGTAACCTGACCAATGAAAAACAGAAAATAGTTAATTAAACCCGATTGAAATGAAAAGCCCACAGCGTAGCGAGGACTTGAAATGAAAAGCGGGGCTTAAGAAGCCGAAAAGAGCTGAACACGCTTTTCAAAATAAAATTAAAACATTAAACTAATAAAGAAATAACTAAAAAACAATGGCAAATTATTTTAACACATTACCACTTAGAGAAAAACTAAACCAATTAGGCGTTTGTGATTTTATGGACAGTTCTGAATTTTTAGACGGCGTAAACGCTTTAAAAGGTAAAAAACTGGTAATTGTAGGTTGTGGTGCACAAGGTTTAAACCAAGGTTTGAATTTAAGAGATAGCGGTTTAAATATTGCTTATGCATTGCGTAAGGAAGCTATCGAAGGCAAAAGAGATTCTTGGAAAAATGCTACTGACAACAATTTTACTGTTGGTACATATGAAGAATTAATTCCGACAGCAGATGTTGTAATTAACCTTACTCCGGATAAACAACATACCTCGGTGGTAAATGCGGTAATGCCATTGATGAAAGAGGGTGCTACATTATCTTACTCGCATGGTTTTAACATTGTAGAAGAAGGTACGCAAATCCGTAAAGATTTAACGGTTATTATGGTTGCACCAAAATGTCCTGGAAGTGAAGTTAGAGCAGAATATGTGAGAGGTTTTGGTGTACCAACTTTAATTGCTGTGCACCCAGAAAACGATCCACAAGGTAAAGGTTTAGCGCAAGCAAAAGCGTATTGTGTGGGTACTGGCGGACATAAAGCGGGTGTATTAAAATCATCTTTTGTGGCCGAAGTAAAATCTGATTTAATGGGCGAGCAAACTATTTTATGTGGTTTGTTGCAAACTGGCTCTATCCTATCTTTCGATAAAATGGTTGAGAAAGGAATTGATGCTGGTTATGCTTCTAAATTGGTTCAATATGGTGTGGAAGTAATTACTGAGGCTTTAAAACAAGGTGGTATTACTGCCATGATGGATAGATTGAGTAATCCTGCAAAAATTAAAGCGTTCGAAATTTCGGAAGAATTGAAAGATATCATGCGTCCGTTATTTCAAAAACACCAAGATGATATTATGAGCGGTGAATTTAGCCGTATCATGATGGAAGACTGGGCAAATGGTGATAAAAATTTATTGGCTTGGAGAGCTGAAACTGGTGAAACTGCTTTTGAAAAAACTCCAGCTGGCGATGTGAAAATTGGTGAGCAAGAGTATTTCGATAACTATACTTTGATGGTTGCTTTTGTGAGAGCAGGTGTTGAATTAGCTTTCGAAACTATGGTTCAGGCAGGTATTAAACCAGAATCTGCATATTACGAATCATTACACGAAACGCCACTAATTGCAAATACAATTGCTCGTAAAAAATTGTTCGAAATGAACCGCGTAATTTCTGATACTGCAGAATACGGTTGTTATTTATTCGATCAAGCTTGTAAACCATTATTAGCTGATTTTATGAAAAAAGTAGATACTGATTTAGTTGGTAAAAACTTTAACGATGGTAAAGATGGTGCAGTTGATAATAGAACGCTAATTGCAGTAAATGAGGCTATTCGTTCTCATGAAGTAGAACAAATTGGTGCTACTTTACGCAAAGCGATGACAGCAATGAAATCAATTAAAACAGCATAAAAAACAACAAACCTTGCAGGTTTTAAAAACCTGTAAGGTTAAAACAATATAACAAGATGTCAAAAACATTAGTAGAAAAAATTTGGGATGCTCACGTAGTAAAAAGTGAAGCAGGGTTTCCTGATATTTTATACATTGATACACATTTCATTCATGAGGTAACCAGTCCGCAGGCTTTTGATGGCTTACGTAAACGGGGATTGCCTGTTTTTAGACCAAAACAAACCATTGCTACTGCAGATCATAATGTACCGACTGTAAATCAGCATTTGCCGATTAAAGAAGAGCTTTCTCGGTATCAGGTAGATATGCTAACGAAAAATTGTGCTGAATTTGGCGTTGAGTTATATGGTTTAGGACATCCTTTTCAAGGTATTGTTCACGTAATTGGACCAGAATTAGGAATTACTCAACCTGGAGCAACTATAGTTTGTGGCGATAGTCATACATCTACACATGGCGCTTTTGGTAGCATCGCCTTTGGCATTGGTACTTCTCAAGTTGAGCAGGTAATGGCAACACAATGTTTGTTGCAGCAAAAACCTAAAACCATGAAAATCGAAGTGAATGGTGAAACTGGTGTTGGTGTAAGCGCAAAAGACATTATTCTTTATATTATTTCGCAAATTTCTGCAGCTGGCGGAACTGGATATTTTATTGAATATGCAGGTTCGGCAATTACTTCTTTAAGTATGGAAGCCAGAATGACCATCTGTAATATGAGTATCGAAATGGGTGCTCGTGGTGGATTAATTGCTCCTGATGAAACTACTTTTGAGTACTTAAAAGGAAGAGAATTTAGTCCGAAAGGAGAAGAATGGGATAAAGCAGTGGTAAAATGGAAAACTTTATATAGTGATGCTAATGCTCATTTTGATAAAGTTTTAACCTTTAATGCGGCTGATATAGAACCGATGATTACCTATGGTACAAACCCAGGCATGGGAATGGGGATTACTCAAAATGTACCTGCAACTGATAAACAGGCTGTTCCTGAGCAATTATCGTATCAAAAAGCATTAGATTATATGGGCATTGCCGATAATTCTCCCCTATTGGGAAAATCAATCGACTATGTTTTTATTGGTTCATGCACCAACTCTAGAATGGAAGATTTACGAGAAGTTGCACATTTTGTAGAAGGAAAACATAAAGCTGAAGGCGTTACCGTATGGATTGTTCCTGGCTCTAAACAAATTGAGCAACAAGCAATTGCCGAAGGTTTAGACAAAATATTTGAAGCCGCTGGTTTTCAATTACGAGAACCTGGTTGTAGTGCTTGTTTAGGGATGAATGAGGATAAAATTCCGGCAGGAAAATATTGTGTTTCTACATCGAATAGAAATTTTGAAGGAAGACAAGGACAAAATGCAAGAACATTATTGGCTAGTCCACTTACAGCTGCAGCTGCAGCAGTTACTGGACGAATTACAGATGTTAGAGAATTGCTTGAAGCATAAAAATGATATTAGAAGTTGCCATATTAAATGTAAAAGCTGGTTTATCAGTTGATTTTGAAAAAGCTTTTAAGGAGGCTCAAAAAATCATTTCTTCAATGGAAGGTTACATTTCACATCAACTTCAAAAGTGTTTAGAAACAGCGGACAGGTATATTTTGCTCGTAAACTGGAAAACATTGGAGGCACATACCGAAGGTTTTAGAGGCTCTTCGGAATACCAAGATTGGAAAAAGTTACTGCATCATTTTTATGAGCCCTTTCCAACGGTTGAGCATTATATAAACCTGATGGAAGAGCAAGGATAAAGAAACAAAGATTAAGGACTAAACATCATCTTAAAACTTAGGTTTTCTAAGATTTCTTAGATGGTAAAAATTAAAAAAAGATGCCAGAAATATATTGGGATAGCAAATTATACTACAAACAACATCATTTTGTTTCTGATTACGGAGCAGATGTTGTGCAATGGCTTGCTCCAAAAACTGGCGAACATATTTTAGATGTAGGTTGTGGAACTGGTCAGTTAGCTGCTCAAATTGCCGAAACTGGTGCTAATGTAACTGGAGTTGATGCTTCATTTGAGATGATTAATAGTGCAAAATCCGCTCATCCTAATTTAGATTTCGAAGTAGTTGATGCGACTAAGTTGCCGTATGAAAATGCTTTTGATGCTATTTTTAGCAACGCAACTTTCCATTGGATAGAAAATCAAGATGCATTAATCAAAGGATTATATAACAGTTTAAAAACTGGTGGCAGATTAGCAGCAGAGTTTGGTGGTAAAGGAAATGTTAAAAGTATAACAGATGCTATTGAATCAGCAGCCGGTCAATTGGGTTTAATCGATCAGATTACTACAAATTTTTGGTTTTTTCCATCGGTAAGCACTTATACTACTTTATTGGAAAAACAAGGTTTTGAAGTTGAACAAGCTTGGTTATTTGACAGACCAACACCACTAAATGGTGAAAATGGAATGTATGATTGGATTAGTCAATTTGCGCAACATGCATTTAAAAAACTGACAACAATACAGGCTGAAGAAGTCAAAAATTTAGCCGTACAACTACTAAAACCCAATTATTTTAAGAATGGAGAATGGGTTGCAGATTATAGAAGATTGAGAATTAAAGCTTGGAAGAAATAAGCCTAGAAGACAGTAATTAATAAAAGAATGAAAAAATTCGAAAAATTAACATCGGCAATAGTGCCTTTAAACATAGAAAACATTGATACCGACCAGATTATACCTGCGAGGTTTTTGAAAGCAACTACACGAGAAGGTTTTGGTGAAAATTTATTTTGCGATTGGCGATATGATGAAAATCGTAATCCGAAACCAGATTTTGTTTTAAATGATAAAACGTATGCTGGCAAAATATTAGTGGCTGGTAAAAACTTTGGTTGTGGCAGTAGTCGTGAGCATGCGGCTTGGGCAATACAAGATGCTGGTTTTGATGCTGTGGTAAGTAGTTTTTTTGCAGATATTTTTAAAGGAAATGCCTTAAACAATGGTCTTTTACCAGTTCAAGTGAGTGATGATTTTTTGCATCAAATTTTTATCGAAGTAGCAAAAAATCATGAAAATGAAGTTGAAATTGATTTAGAAAAACAAACTATTACGATACTAAGCACTGGTCAGCAAGAAAATTTTGAGATTAATGCTTACAAAAAATCATGTTTAATTAACGGTTATGATGATATCGATTTCATCTTAAACCAAAAACAATTAATAGCAGAATTCGAACAAACAAAATAATGATACAACCAGTCGTCCATATTGAAAATTTAAACTTAAAATACCAACACAAATTGGTGTTAGCGGATTTGAATTGGACAATAAATCGTGGAGAAAACTGGTTGTTAAGTGGCAAAAGTGGTAGCGGAAAAACTTCATTAGTCAAACTAATTGCTGGATTAATAAGTGGTTCTGGAGATATCACAATTGAATTTGATTCTACTCATAAATTACCTGCAAAAGCATTGTATGTTGCAAGCTGGTATCAATTTAAAGATTTAGAGGGCGAATCTAATTTCTATTATCAGCAACGTTACAATAGTCAACAAGCACATCGCACACATACGGTTTATGCAGAATTACTAAACTACGGCAAGGAAAATCAGCTTCGGTTTGATGAACTTGAAAATATTTTAAGTGCTTTAGGATTTTCTGAATTGAAAGATGTTCAGTTAATTCAATTATCAAGTGGAGAACATAAAAAATTGCAATTGGTTAAGGCAGTATGGCTAAAACCACAATTGTTAATTTTAGATCAACCTTATACAGGATTAGATGTGCTTTCGCGTAAAAACCTAAGTGCATTATTGAACGAGATTTCTGCAGAAGGTGTGCAATTGATTATGATTACTGACCCTAGTGAATTACCAACATGTATTAATCGCTTTGCGGAAATAAAAAATGGAAGTTTAACTATTTCCAAATCAGTAGAATCTATTTCAGTTTTGCCTAAAAAAATCGTGAAAACCATTCCGAATTTCTTAAGTAAAGCCCCTATTTCTAGTACTGAAATTTTAATCAGCATGACTGATGTAAATATTAGTTATGGCGAGAAAAAGGTATTGCAACACATTAATTGGGAAGTTAAAACTGGCGAAAAATGGTTGTTGCAAGGTCATAACGGTTCAGGAAAATCAACATTATTAAGTTTAGTAAATGGCGATCATCCTCAAGCGTATGCGAATAACATTCACCTGTTTGGCAATAAGAGAGGAAGTGGAGAAAGCATTTGGGAAATTAAAGCGCACATTGGTTTAATATCGCCAGAATTGCATTGGTATTTTGATGCAACAGCAACAGTTTTTCAAAGTATCGCCTCTGGTTTTTTTGATAGTTCGGGTTTATTTAAAACAATTGGAGCAGAAAAACAGGCTCAAGTAGAAGAATTAATTGACTATTTCGAGCTTAATGAATATAAAAATGAGTTACTAAAAGTACTTCCCCTTGGCAAACAAAGATTGGTTTTATTGGCTAGGACAATCATCAAAAATCCCGAATTATTAATATTAGATGAGCCTTGCCAAGGTTTAGATCAACAACAAACAGAACATTTTAATCACTTAATAGATGAGCTGTGTACTAACGGGATGACATTAATTTACGTTGGCCATTTTGAAACACAACTACCAGCTTGTCTCACTCATAAACTGCTGTTAAATAACGGCGAAGTAATAGAAAATATAAAAGCGTACCACACACAAAAAGAATTAGCATAATGAAGAAGCATATATTAGTTATTCCTGGAGATGGAATTGGACCAGAAGTTACCCAATGGGGAAAAGCGGCATTGGAGCATATTGCAGCAACTTACGATCATGATTTTACATTTGACGAAGCCTTAATGGGCCACGTTGCAATTGAAGCGACAGGAAATCCATTACCAGATGAAACCTTAGAAAAAGCTAAAAAAAGTGATGCAATACTGTTTGGCGCTGTTGGTCATGCGAAATATGATAATGATCCTTCCTTAAAAGTTAGGCCAGAACAAGGTTTACTTAAAATTAGAAAAGAGCTGGGTTTGTATGCTAACCTTCGCCCTATTTTATTATTTGATGAGCTTTTACATGCTTCTAGTATTAAACCTGCTATTTTAAAAGGTACGGATATTTTGTTTTTCAGAGAATTAACAGGCGATGTTTACTTTGGAGAGAAAACTCGCTCAGAAGATAGAACAACTGCCTCAGATTTAATGATTTACCACAAATATGAAGTAGAACGAATTGCCCATAAAGCCTATGCCGCAGCTCGTCAACGTCGTGGAAAATTATGCTCGGTAGACAAAGCAAATGTGTTAGAAAGTTCACGTTTATGGCGAGAAACTGTTCAAGAAATTGCAAAACAATATCCTGATGTAGAAACTACGCACATGTTTATTGATAATGCTGCCATGCAATTAATTAAAGATCCAAAACAATTTGATGTGGTATTAACCGCCAATTTATTTGGGGATATTTTAACAGACGAAGCATCGCAAATTGCAGGTTCTATGGGCATGTTGGCATCAGCTTCTGTAGGCGATGGAACTGGATTTTTCGAGCCAATTCATGGTTCTGCACACGATATTACAGGCAAAGATTTGGCAAATCCGCTTGCTTCTATCCTATCAGCTGCGCTGATGCTTGAAATTAGTTTTGGACTGAAAGAAGAAGCAAAAACATTGGTTGATGCAGTAGATAGAGTGTTAAAAGAAGGTTTTAGAACCAATGATATTGCAGATAGCACCACCAACAGATACAAGGTATTAGGCACCCAAGAAATGGGCAAATTAGTATTAAAATTTTTATCACAAACCGTTACCACAAATTCATAAAGCGATGATACACGATCCTAATAAAGTTTACATTTTTGACACCACCTTGCGTGATGGAGAGCAGGTTCCAGGCTGCCAATTAGATACTAATCAGAAAATCGAAATCGCAAAATCTCTCGAGTTTTTAGGGGTTGATGTAATTGAAGCTGGTTTCCCGGTATCAAGTCCTGGCGATTTTAATAGTGTAATCGAGTTATCGAAAGCCGTAAAAGATCCTATTATTTGTGCGCTAACTCGTGCAAATAAAAATGATATCGACGTTGCTGCAGATGCTTTACGTTTTGCAAAAAGACCTCGAATTCATACTGGAATTGGAGCAAGTGATATGCACATCAAAACAAAGTTCAATAGTACTCGTGAAGATATTTTAGAACGTGGAGTTGAAGCGGTAAGATATGCTAAAAAATATGTGGAAGATGTAGAATTTTACGCTGAAGATGCAGGCAGAGCAGATATCGAGTTTTTAGCCAAAATGGTTGAAGCTGTAATTGCTGCTGGAGCAACAGTTGTAAATATTCCAGATACAAATGGGTATTGCTTGCCTGATCAGTATGGTTCAAAGATTTTATATTTAAAAGAAAACGTTAAAAACATTCATAAAGCAATTATTTCTGTTCATTGCCACAACGATTTAGGTTTAGCAACGGCTAATTCTATCGCTGGTTTACAAAATGGCGCTCGTCAGGTGGAATGTACTGTGAACGGTATTGGCGAACGTGCTGGTAATACTTCGATGGAAGAAGTGGTGATGATTTTAAAAACGCATAAAAGCTTAAATCTTCATACTAATATCAATACGCAAGGTTTTTACAACATTAGCAGACATGTAAGTGAGCAAATGAATATGCTAGTACAACCGAACAAAGCTATTGTGGGTGGAAATGCATTTTCACATAGTTCTGGTATTCACCAAGATGGTTTCTTAAAAAATCGCGAAAATTATGAGATTATTAAACCTGAAGATGTTGGTTTCCCATCTGCTGCAATTGTATTAACTGCAAGAAGTGGCCGTCACGCTTTAAAACACCACTTAGATAGACTAGGTCATACGTTAGATAAGGACAATTTAGATATCGTTTATAAACAATTCTTGGTTTTGGCAGATAGCAAACAAGGTATTGACGACCATGATTTAAACCAATTAGTGGCTTTAAATTTAGTTTAAGAGGGCGAAAAGGTAAAAGACTAAAGCTTAAAGCGAAATGCTGGTTTGAAACACAGTCCATTGTTAAATAAACCCGATAGCAGCGAAAAATTTTAGTGTTGTCAGTTTGAGCTTGTCGAAGACCAAACACTAAAATTTATAGCGAATAGCGGGACTACAGCAGATAAGAGTTGCTGACTTTCATTTTCAAGAAAGTGAAAAAGCTCAAAAAGAATGACGAATAACTGAATACGAACAACAAGAAAATGACTAATACAACATATACATTTGATTTTTTAGCAGCGGCTGAAAGGCTGAAAGGTACTGTTTTACGCACTCCTTTAGAGTTTAATCAGCGATTATCTGAAAAATATCAAGCAGAAATTTATTTAAAACGCGAAGACAAACAAGTAGTTCGCTCGTATAAATTGCGTGGAGCTTATAACATGATGAGCCAAATTCCTGCAGATTTAATTAAAAATGGGGTAGTTTGTGCAAGTGCGGGTAATCATGCGCAAGGTGTTGCTCATTCTTGTAATAAATTGAAAATTAAGGGTACTATTTTTATGCCCGAAATTACGCCAAAGCAAAAGGTAAGTCAAACTACTTTATTTGGTAATGGTTGGATAGATATTGTTTTAGTTGGCGATACTTTTGATGATTGTTTAGCAGAAGCACTTCGATTTACTACAGAAAACAAAATGACTTTCGTTCCGCCATTTGATAATTATCATGTGATTGAAGGACAAGGAACGGTTGGCGTAGAAGTTTTAGAAGATTTACCGGATGCTGAAGTAGTAATTATGCCTATTGGTGGCGGTGGTTTAGCTTCTGGGACAGGAAGTTACTTAAAACAAACTAACCCAAATATTCTTTTAATTGGTGTAGAACCTGAGGGTGCTCCTTCTATGGATGCCGCTTTTAAAGCAGGTAGGCCAATAAAATTGGATCAAATTAATCGTTTTATTGATGGAGCTGCTGTAAAATCTGTTGGTTTATTAACGTATCCTATTTGTAGGGAGGTTTTAGATGAAATTATGCTGATTCCAGAGGGAAAAGTTTGTACAAGCATTTTAAAATTATATAATGAAGATGCAATTGTTGCTGAACCTGCGGGTGCTTTGGCTGTGGCATCTTTAGATTTATGTGCAGACCAGATTAAAGGCAAAAAAGTGGTTTGTATTGTAAGTGGAGGCAATAATGATATCGAACGGATGCAAGAAATTAAAGAGAAATCTTTACTTTTTGAAGGATTAAAACACTATTTCATTGTTCGTTTTCCGCAAAGACCAGGTGCATTAAAGCTTTTTGTAAATGAGGTTTTAGGTCCACATGATGATATTACCCGATTTGAGTTTATTAAAAAAACTGAACGTGAAAATGGTCCAGCTTTAGTGGGTATTGAGCTAAAAGAGAGAGAGGATTATGCAGGATTATTGGAAAGAATGAAAACCTTTAAATTCGATATGATTGAACTGAATCAAGATCAAACTTTGTTTGAATATTTAGTATAAATAAGGTTCATTAATGATTAAAAAGAGGATAAGGCGGGGAATAAGGGTTTCAAAATATATTATCTATAAGGAAACTTTAGTTGATTACAAGGAACATTTCTGGTCGTTTTTAGGTGCATTTATTGGCATTGGAATAATTGCTTTTTTTCAAAGTCAACTCTTAACAAAACAAGAAAACATCTTTTTGATAGGTTCATTTGGCGCTTCAAGTGTTTTAGTTTACGGTTCCATTCAAAGTCCATTAGCTCAGCCTCGAAACTTAATTGGTGGTCATTTCATTTCAGCATTTATTGGCGTTGTTATTTACAAAACTTTCCCTGATATTATTTATTTAACAGCTCCACTTTCCGTTGCACTTTCTATTGTTGGTATGCAGGTTACAAAAACCCTACATCCGCCAGGTGGCGCAACTGCGTTAATTGCAGTAATTGGTTCGGATAAAATTAAAGCACTAGGATACATGTACATTTTTTCTCCTGTTTTAACAGGATGTTTGATACTTTATATTATTGCACTAATTTTCAATAATATTACCTCCGAAAGAAGTTATCCGACCAATAAAAATTTCACTAACGTTATCTTAAAGATGATGGTTAAAAGAAAACAGCGACGAATAGAAAGGCGGTTGAGAAGAAAAAAATCAAACCTTTTATAACATTTTTTGTTTGATAAACGGTTAAACGCATTCTAACATCTTTCATCCTGAAAAGTTGGCAATAGTTTTGTATTATAAATTGCAAAACACACACACAACATGAAAAAGCTAACCTTAATCCTAATCTGCATCGCCTCACTAGGTCTGGCGTCTTGCAAAAAAGACACTATTGTTCAAAGTGCCAACAATTTGACAATTATTAAATACATTGAAGCAAATCAATGGCAGTCAAGCGCCGATGGATTTACTTTATCTGCATCATTATCCGATAATAGAATTGATGATAGAACTTTTGAAGATGATGGGATTTTAGTTTATATCTCTAGAAATGATGGAAATTTTTACGAACAATTACCTTTTGTTTATGATGTTCAGTCTTATAGCTATACAGTAAGTAAAGGTAGAATCGATATAGATATTCAATCGTCAGATTTTCAATCAGCAATACCAGATAAACCAACTACAAGAACAAGAGTTAAAATTGTTCTTATCGAATCTTCTCAATAAAAAAATTGATTAAAACTCTAAGAAATGACCAATATTCGCTTGAATGTGGTCATTTTTTTTGTGCTCTCCACTGTTAAGCTGCAAAGCTCTAATTTTTACGCCGTTGCGCTCTAGCAAAAGTTCATCGTAAAAACCTTTATAATAAACTTCTTTTACTTCAAATCGTCGGCTTTGCCAAGTACTTTTTAGTTCTACCCACTCGGGATAAAAAACTACATGTTGTTTTGCAGTTTTAATACCTAATTGCAATGCTTCTTCTCTAGTTAAAATAACCGCATTTCCTAAAATTTGTGCAGTATATAAATCTGAAGGATTTTGATAAATTGTTTCTGGTTTATCGTTTTGTAAAAGCTGTCCTTGTTTTAAAATCAATAATTGATCAGCAAGAAATAATCCGTCTGTTGGATCATGAGAAACCAAAATAATAGTCAATCCAGTTTCTTTTGCTAAACGTTTAATATCTGCTCGTAACTGGTTTTTCAATAATGAATCTACTTGACTAAAAGGCTCATCCAATAATAAAACTTTAGTATCACTAATTAATGCTTTTGCAATTGCAACACGTTGTTGTTCTCCTCCACTAAGCTCAATAATTTTTTTATCTTTTAATTTTGTGATGTGCAAATGCTCCATCATTTCTAAAGTTTTACTTTCCTTCGCTTTTATATCTGTGTTAGACAGCATAGAAGCGATATTATCATAAACTTTAGCATAAATATTCAAGGAAAAATCTTGGGTAACCATTTTCATTTCAGCATTACCAGGAATGAGTTGTTCGTCTGGCCCTTTCACTCTTTTATCATTCATTAAAACTTCACCGGCATCTGGTTTAAGCAAACCATAAATACATTTTAACAAAGTTGATTTTCCACTACCGCTTTCGCCAATAATGGCAACAATATCTCCTTTTGTTATAGAAAAATTAATGTCTGTTATACCCGAAGCTTGTGTTTGCTGGTATTGTTTTGTTAGCTTATTAACGGTGATTATCTGCTCATTCACACGGTAAATATAAGCATAAAGCGATAAGCTGAAAAGACTAAAGATCAACGCAAAAAAAATCCTGCAAACTTTCGTCTGCAGGATTGGGTTTATTTGTGTGTTGTGTGTGTGTTTGGTTTACTAGTTCAATTGCGAACCGTAAACTGAAAACTGTTAATTAGTTTAATCCAAATGTTAAACCGAATGCCATATTTTTTAATCCTTTTTGCGGAGCACTATCAAACATATCGCTTGCATAATATTTAGCAAATAAAGCTAATCCGTTAGTACCAACTCTTACTGTACCACCGTAGCGGAATGGAGCAAAGTTATAATCGTCTTTTTGTTTCACTTTACCATGTTCATCGCTAATCTGTTTTACTTTACCGTTTAATAAGAAAGCTATTTCTGGGCCAGCAATTAGATACCAGCGTCTACCTTTATGACTTTCCTTAGTTCTTAATTCAAAGTTTAAAGGAACGTGAACATAACTGCTAGAGAAACGATTTTTGCTATATAGAACTTCAGGAGTTTCTGTAGTATAAGTCAATGTTGGACTATTCTTAACCATTGTAATGTTGTTTTTTAAACGAATTAAAGTCCAGTCGAAACCACCAGCTACGTAGATTTTAAAGTTCGAGTTAAATCTGTATCCCATTTGCAAAACATCAAATGAAAGATGACTAGTTTTTCCAGCTTTGTAATCTAAAAAGTCATTTGCAGGCGATAAAGAGAAACTTCCATTATCAATTAATTTAGAGAAACCGATATCTAAACGAGTAAAAGTAATTCCTCCAACAAAACGACCTTTGTTTTGATCCCATTTACCAGTACTATCTTTTTTTCCTCCTAAAGTAATTCCTACTCCATAGTTGATATTAAATTTTTTGCGTTTTACGCTATCTTGTTGTGCACTCGCACTTGAGCCTGCCAGAAAGGTAAGTCCGCTTACCAAAACTGCTGTTAAAATTAAATGTTTCATTTGTGTGTATTTGTTTGGTTTATGTGTGTTTTATATTAATCCTATTATCCTTCAATCATCTTGCCTTATCCTGCAAATCTTAAAATCCTGATCCTATTTATGCTTCCTACTATTCAATTTTAAAAAGCCAATGTTTATTCCAATTAGCGATGAATTATCATCATCATCAGTGCTAAACTTTAAAAATTTCTTCTCTCTCTTATCAACTTTATCTACTACAAAGTTTACCAAGTCTCCAACATTTCTAATTCCTTTACGTTCCGAATTATTTTCTGTTTCAGTAATTACTTGATCTTCTTTCTGAGGTTCAACTTGAGCAATTACTACTGCATTATTTTCTACAGGAACTTCTTTTTCTACAACGTCAAGTGGTTTAACATCTGCTGCTTTAATAAGTAGACGATCAGTTGTTGTATTCGGTTGCACGCTTGCAAAAATAATTTTCGTATTATTTTCTGACGGAGTACGATCTATTAATTGTACTTTTTTAACCGAAGGCGATAATCTATTTTCTTTTACCGAAATAGTTGCAACTGGCAATTCGGTAGTTGCGATAACTGCATCTTGTTCAGTTGGCGTAACTACAGTTGCAACAGTATCATCACCATGCAATTGTATTTTTTCTGTTTTCTGAAAAACCAATAATGCTGTAATTGCAATAAGCACACTTGCAGCCGCCATCCAATAAATCGGAATAACGCGTTTACGTTTTGGCGCTAACTGTTGTTCTATGTTAGCCCATAAATTTGCAGATGGTTCAATCTCCGCATCTTCAAATTTATTTCTAATTAAATTATCGAATTCTTTATCCGGCATGTGTTGCATAACCAAAGCCCTCCATTTTAATAATTTCTTGTTGCAATATTGCTCTCGCCCTACTTAATTGAGATTTACTAGCACCTTCTGAGATGCCTAATGTTTCTGCAATTTCTTTGTGCGAATACCCTTCTATAATGTACATATTAAACACCATGCGATAACCGTCGGCCAGTTTTTGTATCACTTTCATTAAATCTTGCATACCTAAACTGCTAAAATCAAACCCTTGAGAAGGTTGTTCATAAGCATCTTCTATCGGCACAACGTTTAGCATACGCAAGTTTTTTCTATAACTTTCTATCGCAGTATTTACCATTATTCTTCTAATCCAACCTTCAAAAGATCCTTCACCACGATAGTCTTTAACTTTCTGGAAAACTTTAACATATCCCATTTGTAAAACATCTTCGGCTTCCATACGGTCTTTGGCATAACGCATACAAACGGCCAACATTTTCGATGCAGTTTGCTTGTACAGCGTCTCTTGCATTTTCCTGTCACCAGCCTTGCAGCCTTCCAGTAAGTCATCAATCGTATATGTTTTAGTCACCTTCATTTGTTGTTTGTATAGGGTAGATGAGCCCTAGAAGTAAAAGGTTGCACGAGGTTGCAAATATTTTTTTATTTGTTAATTTCACAGTCTAAAAATACAACATTAAGGAATTAAGAAAAATGAAGTAATCCTTAATTAATGTAATATCTTAATGGTAAAAAAATGATTTGAAAACGAATGTTAGTGTTTTATAGATTCTGTAGCCCCACTATTCGCTACATTTTTTTTGTGCTTCGACAAGCTCAGCATGACAAAAAAAATTCCACTACTATCGGGTTTAGTTAAGAAAAACCTCTTTTTCATAGGGAAATTTGCAGAACGCCAAATCTTTCAGACTTTCGGACTTATTTCTTCTTAAAAATCCTAAAATCTTCCTTATAAGTTAAAAATAAAGAATGATTAAACTGGAAATCTGCGTCAGGAGTTCCTAAATCCCAATGTGGCTCAAAGCGAACATCTAAATATAAATTAGGAACCAACTGTTTCTGATAAACATACCTAACAGCTAAAATACTTCTGCTGCTTTGTTTAAAACCAGCATCATACAAAGTTTCAGAAATCGATTGATATAAAGGCATTCCTTTAATCGTTAAGAAATTATTTCCTTTCCAATACGAAGCGACTAAACTTCCCCATTTGGTATCCATACCAGCATTTAACCACAACCCGAAACCGCCTTGGTAAGCCCTTCTTTTTGTCGGCGAAAAATCTTTGTAAACCGCAACATAATTATCCGTAAAAACTTCTTTTACTTTATCGCCAACAGTTTTGTGTAGTTTAAAACCAGTAGCACCATTAAATAAAGTGCTAATCGGAATATTTTTCAACACATCAATTTGTCCACCTTGGTGAAATGCTAAAAATTGAGCGGGAATACTCAACTTCCAATTTCCAGTATTTAACAAAATACTTTCCGTGCTTAAGCCGCCAACAATTTCTTCTTTTGCAGCCTCACCTTTATAAATCATTTTTTGCCAAGAAATCCAACTATCTAATTTGAATTTCTCTCTATCAATTAATAATTGAGTTCCGTATTCAATTGGCGTTGTAATTTTTCGTTCAAAATCGTAAATCGGTTCAATGTAATTATGCTGAATGTTTCCTTCTAGACTTCCAAAAACTAACGTCAAGTTTCTTTTATGGTATTTTAAGCTAAACAAAGGTTTAGCGTCGTAAATTCCTTCATTACCAAAATCCTTACGCAAATAAGCGCCAGCCACAATCGCCAAATTCGGATTTGCATAATACACCAATTGCGGTTCTATTTGCGTACCGTATAAAGTATAGCCGTCGTGGAATTTATTCGAATATTCGTAATTACGAACGTAATTGAAATTGTAAAAATTAAAATGTAATTCTTTATCTAAACTATCTGTAGGACGAATACGATTAAAAATTGCCTCATTGTTGAATTGAGCTTTTGCCGAAAAAGCAAATAAAGTAATTAAGATTGCGAGTAATTGTTTCTTCATATCTAATTTTAAATTCTCGCAACTTCCTAGCCAATTCGTCATTGCGAGGAGGAACGACGTGGCAATCTTTATCGCTAAACTATTCTCCCTTTTTCTCTCTATAACGCTTATAAATCTTCACAGCCATCATAATAATCATTGAAAAAGCAATTAGCCCTAATAAACCATAAATCCAGTTAACTGCACTTTTTAAAATCACCGTAAATACAATGGCAACTAATAAAATAGTCGCTACTTCATTCCACAAACGCAACTGATTAGAAGAATATTTGAAAATACCTTTTCTCAACTGCTTCATTATATTTTGACAAATGAAATGATAAATAAGTAATAAAACTACAAATGCGAGTTTTACCCACATCCAGTTTTGAGTAACTAAGAAATCGAAATGAGTATAGTACATTAAAGCACCGGCCAAAACAGTTAAACACATCGCCGGAATGGTAATAATATTCCACAAACGACCTTCAATTTTTGTGAATTCTTTTTGAAGAATATTTTTTTCTAACTCTGGTCTGTCGTTAGCTTCAGTATGATAAATAAACAAACGAACACCATAAAACAGTCCAGCCATCCAACTTACGACGAAGATGATGTGAACCGCTAAAAAGTATTTGTAATATTCTTCCATTATTAAATCAAGTCCCCTTTAGTAGATTTAGGGGTTTAATATCTAAATTCCTTTACCACTTCAATTGCATATTTTACATTATCAAAAGGAATATCGGGCATAATACCATGACCTAAGTTAAAGATAAAACCTTCTGTACCACGCATTCTTTCAAATAATTGGTGAATGTGTTTTTTGATAACCGGTTGATCTGCGTATAAAATATGCGGGTCTAAATTACCTTGCACAGCAATTCCAGCAGGTAAAGCATTTTTAATATTTAATAAATCTGCATTCCAATCAACAGAAATTACATCTGGTTTTGCTTCAGCCATAATTGGCGCAAAAACCGAGCTTCCTTTGCAAAAAGAAATCACAGGGACATTGGTTCTGTTTAATCCAGCAATAATTTGTTGGTTATATTGATGAGAAAATTCTTGATAATCGTTCCAAGATAAAGCCAAAGCCCAACTATCAAATAACTGAACAGCATTTACACCAGCGGCAATTTGTAAGTTCAAATAATCGGTAGTTACTTTTGCAATTTTAGCCAATAAATGATGCGCCAATTCAGGGTGATTGTGCATTAACAACTTCGTTAACTTAAAATCTTTTGAAGAACCACCTTCCACCAAATAACTCATTACCGTAAATGGAGCACCTGCAAAACCGATTAAAGGAATACTACCATCTAAACGTTGCTGAATAACTTTAATCGCATCAGCAACATATTCCAATCTATCTACAACATCAGTTTCTAATTTATCGATATCAGCAGCAGTACGAACAGGATTTGCAAATTTCGGTCCAACACCTTGAGTAAAACTTAAATCTCCACCCATTGCTTCGCCTGTTACCAAAATATCGCAGAATAAAATAGCAGCATCAATTCCCAATAAATCAACTGGCAACATCGTAACATCAGCAGCAATTTCTGGGTTTTTGCACATTTCTAAAAACGAATATTTGTTTTTAATTTCCCAATATTGTGGCATAAAACGACCTGCTTGACGCATCATCCAAACTGGTGGCCGTTCTGTAGCTGTTGAATTTGCAGCGTCTAAAAATAAGTTATTCTTCATCTTGTATTAGGCCAAATTGCTGGCTTCTTTCTCTATAATTTTTATAATTTCTTGCGCTCTTGATGTTGTCGCCAACTCCTTCGCCTTTTCTATATATGCTTTTGCTCTCTCACCATCCTTTTTCCGCAAAGCGAGATTAGCCAAATGTATCATCACAAACGCTTTATCATTTTTTCCTCCCAATGGGAAACGACTAGCGATTTGAAAGTGAAACTCTGCTGTTTCAAAATCTTCTCTTTGCAGGGCGATATTCGCTTTCATGAACTCATAATATCCACGACGATTTTTAGCCAATCGATCAGGGTTTTTAACTTCTGCTAAAATCTTTTCGGTCTTATCATAATCTGCATCTTTAAAATGTTTAGAAGCCAATAAAACAGAACTATGTTTAAAGTGACTCCACAAAATAAAGGCAAAGAGAAAGCCGGCTATTGCAGCCAGCTGGTATTGATTGAAATATAAACTTACCAATGCAGAAAGGGCAAAAGTTGCCATTAAAGCATATCTACTCCAAGTATTGTACATTAATGTGCGCTATCTGTAAATTTATAACCTACACCTCTAATCGAGTGAAAATACACCGGGTTTTTCTGATCTGGTTCGAAATATTTACGGAACGTTAAAATAAAATTATCAATTGTTCTTGTTGACGGATACACATCGTAATTCCAAACTGTTTCTAGAATTTGCTCACGAGAAACAGCTTCGTTTTTACGTTCAATTAACAGTTTTAACAACATGGTTTCCTTTTTAGTTAAAGGCACAACAACACCATCATCTTGTTTTAACTCAAACGAATTGAAATAAATAGTTTTATCGCCGATTTTATAAGAGTTTAATTCTTTTAAATCATCAGCTTTTAAGCTACGTTTTACTAAAATTCCAACACGTAGAATTAATTCTTCTAAGTTGAAAGGTTTTACTAAATAATCATCAGCTCCTTTTTTAAGACCCATTACACGGTCTTCACTTGTGTTTTTAGCAGTTAAAAACAAAATCGGAACTTCAGTATTCTCTAAACGAATAGTTTCGCAAACTTGGAAACCATCCATTTCTGGCAGCATTACATCTAAAATAATCAAGTTGAAACGTTCTTCCTTGAAAACTTTAAGAGCGGTTTTGCCGTCTTTAACAGCGTGGACTTTATAACCCTCTAATTCGAGGTTTAATTTAATGGCGTCTAACAAATGATCTTCGTCTTCTACCAACAGTATTCTTAATTTTTGTGGCATATCAATTAAATGTTACTTCAAAAATTGCACCTTGCGGTACGTTATCTTTAACGCTAATATCAGCGTCGTGGTTTTGTAATACCTCTTTAACAATAAACAAGCCAAGTCCAGTGCCCTTAGATTTGCGCACATTTTCATCGCCAACGCGGTAAAATTTATCGAAAATAAGCATTTTTTCTCCCTCTGGGATGCCCGGACCTTTATCTGAAACCGTTAAAAAGGGCTTACCGTCATTTTGACAGAGCTCTACTGCAATTTCGGCACACGGACCAGAATATTTAACAGCATTTTCTACCAAATTGGTAACCACCGATGATAAAGCAAATTTATCGCCCATCACTTTAATGCCTTTTTTTATTTTTGTGTTGATTAACTGTTGGTTTCCACACGAATGAACTTGCAATCGATCAGTAATTTTAGTTACCATTTCAGAGAAATCAAATTCTTCTTTTGGGAAAGAATAGGTACGACTTTCAATCTTTGTAGCCAATAACATATTCTCTACCAAATCATCCAAACGCTCAATATCTTTTAGCGAATTATTTAGTAAAGATGTCTGCATGGCTTTCTCTAAATCTCGTTTTATAATAGTTTGCAAACTTAGTTTTATAGCAGCCAAAGGCGATTTCAGTTCATGAGTAACCGACATTAAGAAATTCTGTTGCTGCTCTTTTAACCTATCTTCCT
This sequence comes from Pedobacter planticolens, assembly GCF_014172375.1. Taxonomy (GTDB): domain Bacteria; phylum Bacteroidota; class Bacteroidia; order Sphingobacteriales; family Sphingobacteriaceae; genus Pedobacter; species Pedobacter planticolens. Next base: position 249,029 of record NZ_WNXD01000001.1, on the reverse strand, counting down.
TTTTAATAGAAGCGTGAATAAAATAAGCACCAACGCAAAGTAAGAATATAAAAATCGAGCCCTCTCCCATTATCATTCCCATTTTTTGTGGCTGTAAATCGATTACAACTGAGCCCCACCAAAACATTTCTAATAATGCGTAGAGCAATAAAAAGTAAAATATGAGAATTGATTTTTTCATTATCCTTTTCTAAAAACTAAATCCAACGCATCAAAAATAGCTCTTTTTGTTTTCTCTAATTCTATTTTAGTGTGCGCTGCAGAAACAAAACCAACTTCATAACCAGATGGGCCTAAATAAATGCCTCTGTTTAATAACTCACGGTGCAATACTTTAAATTTATCCATACTTGTCGGATCAATATCTTCAGCAGTTTTAATGTCTTTATCTGTAAAGGCGAACCAAAAGATAGAACCCACAGTAAACACTTTAAATTTATAGTTTTTAGCAGTTGCAAAACGCTGAATACTATCTACAAACTCTTTCGTTTTTTGGTTTAAATCCTTATAAAATCCAGAGCGCAAAAGTTCAGTTAAAGTGGCAATACCCGCAGCCATTGCTACTGGGTTTCCAGATAAAGTTCCCGCTTGGTAAACTCCGCCATCGGGCGAAATATGACCCATAATTTCTGCAGAAGCTCCGTACATTCCGACTGGCAAACCTCCGCCGATAATTTTTCCGTAGGTTACTATATCTGGCTTGATGCCGTAATGTGCCGCAGCACCTTCAAAACCAACTCTAAAACCAGTAATTACTTCATCAAAAATTAATAAGGCATTGTTTTCTGTACAAGCTGCTCTTAAAAATTCGATATAATCTTGATCTTGTAATAGCAATCCGTTATTTGCTGGAATGCCTTCTATAATTACCGCAGCAATTTGATCTTTAAACTGTGCAAAAGCTTCAGAAATTGCATTTTTATCGTTTAAAGGAATAACTATTGTTTCATCAGCGAAAGATTTAGGTACACCAGCCGAAGAAGTTTCTCCAAAAGTTACTAATCCTGAACCTGCTTTTACTAAAAGTGAATCACTATGACCATGGTAACAACCTTCAAATTTGATGATTTTATCTTTCCCAGTATATCCACGAGCCAATCTAATCGCCGACATTACAGCCTCAGTTCCAGAACTCGTAAAACGGATTTTCTCTACATAACTGTTATTCTTGATAATCAGCTCTGCTAATTCATTTTCTAGTGCAGTTGGTGCGCCAAAGCTCATTCCATTCTGCATTACTTCAATAACTTTTTCTCTGATTTTAGCGTTGTTATGACCTAAAATTAGCGGGCCCCAACTAGCACAAAAATCTATAAATTGATTTCCATCGGCATCCCAAATATAACAACCATCACCTTTTTGAATAAATAATGGTATTCCGTAAACAGATTTAAAAGCCCTAACTGGAGAGTTTACTCCGCCAGGAAAATAGGTTTTCGATTTCTCATACAACTCCGCCGATTTCTCACGACTGATATCAGGCTTACTCCCTGTATTTGTCGGCATTTCTTCTTCGGTTCCCGAAAATATTTTCTTTAACTGTTCTAACATTTTATTTAAGGCTGAAAGCTAGAAGGTAGAAGGCATAAGGTCTGAGCGCTTAAACCCTCAACCTTTATACCTTTTACCTTCCACCTCAATTACATCCAATTATTCTCTACTATATCTCTAATGTGGTACGTGGTAATAATACTTGCTCCTGCTCTGGCAAAGGCATGCATCGTTTCCATAACCACTTTTTGTTCATCTATCCAACCTCTTTGTGCGGCCGCTTTAACCATCGAGTATTCTCCCGAAACATTATAACAAGCAATTGGCAAATCAGAGTTTTGTTTCAATTTGCTAATCACATCTAAATAAGCCAAAGCTGGTTTAACCATCAACACATCTGCGCCTTCACTTTCATCTAACAACGCTTCCCTAACTGCTTCTGTTCCATTTCTGAAATCCATTTGATACGCTTTCCTATCGCCTTTATTTGGCGCACAATCTGCAGCTTCTCTAAACGGACCATAATAAGCCGAAGCAAATTTGGTAGCATGGCTCATGATTGCCGTATTTACAAAACCACTTCCATCTAATTTATGTCTAATTGCCGCCACACGACCATCCATCATATCCGAAGGCGCTAACATATCTGCACCCGCTTCTGCATGGTTTAAAGCCATTTTCGCAATTAATTCTACCGATAAATCATTTTGGATATAATCATCTTTCATAATTCCGCAATGACCATGAGTGGTATAAGAACAAACGCAAACATCGGTAACAACATATAAATCATCACCAAAGTTTTTCTTCAATTCCCTAACTGCAACTGGCACTAAAGAATGTGAATCATAGGCAGATTTTGCATCTTCACTTTTCTCATCACCTACGCCAAAAAGCATAATTTTATTTACACCTAACTTTAATCCTTTCTCTACATCCTTTAACAAAGTATCTGTAGAAAAATGATTTACACCTGGCATCGCATCAATTGCTTTGGTTACTCCAGTTCCAGGAACCACAAAATAAGGATAGATAAACATATCTTTCGATAATCGCGTTTCAGCAATCATTTCTCTTACAACTGGATTTTTTCTTAACCTACGTGGTCTTTGCATATTGTTACAAGTTGTGGGTTGCGTGTTGTGGGTCTAAAACCCTATATTAAACTCAATTGTTATGAATCATGACCTGCAACCCGCAACTCACAACCCACAACTTTTTATATTCCAAAAACAGCTTCTGCCAAACCAATTTCATCTGGAGAATATGGCAGCGTATACTTCACACCCATTTCTTCAAATTTTTTACCTGTCGAATTACCAATGGCAATCACTTTTTGTTCTGGGTCTAATAAATTATCAATAAAATAAGCATCAACATTGCTTGGACTTGTAAAAATCAATACTTCGGCAGTTGTACCGTCAATTTTATCTTCAATTACAGTTTCATAAATAGGTAGGTCGACAATTTTTGTATCTGAACCTAGAGATTTCTGAATACTCAATAGAGAATCTTGCGCTCTTGGAAACATCACTATTTTACCTGTAACTAGCTTTGCAAATTCTTCTGCTACCTCTGTAATATCTCCGCTTTCGCCAACAAAATCTGCTAAATGCCCAAATTTTCTCAACGTATCTTCACTACCGCGACCAACTACACCAAACTTTACCTTCTTAGCTAAAACCGGATTTAGTTTAAAGAAATATTCTACCCCATTTCTACTACTAAAAAATATCCAATCTAAGTTTCTTAAATAAAATGGATCTAAAATATTTACAATTGGAAATGTGCGAATTAACGAACGTCCATCAATTTCTATATCGTGTTTTTCTAAAGCTTTTCTAAAATAACTATGCTCACCAATTTCTCTGGAGATAAAAACCTTAGCAGGAAGTTTTCGTTCTTTATCAAACTTAGCTACAATTTTTTCTGCTAAACCTTCGGTAGTTGATGACCTTAAAAATAAGCGATCTGGAAAATCCTCATCAGTTTCTGCTTTTGATGTCCAAACTTCAAACTCACCATCTTCCTTTTTGCAGTAACAACCCAAAGGCATGTGACAACCACCTTCAAAAAGATTTAATACTTTACGTTCAACAGCAATTTCTTCGGCAGTTGCCGAATTGTGTATTTTTTGTAAAGCAGTAAATAGCTCTGTATCATTTTCACGAATTTGAATAGCTAAAGCTCCTTGTGCGGGTGCAGGAACTAGTTCAGTTGTATCTACAACTTCTACATGGAACTCACTTAAATCTATATTTAATCTATTTACACCAGCTTTTGCTAGTAAAATAGCATCGTAATCTTCATCACGTAATTTCTGAATACGTGTTGGCACATTTCCACGTAAATCTTCAATGTTTAAATCAGAGCGCAACGCCAATAATTGTGCTTTACGACGATTAGAAGATGTGCCAACCATTGCTCCTTTTTTTAAGGATAATTTCTGACTAACATCTACGCAGTCTTTTAAAATTAATAATAATTCTGATGGATCTTCGCGTTCAGTAACTGCGGCGATAATTAATCCCTCTGGATTAGTAGTTGGTAAATCTTTATGAGAGTGAACGGCAATATCAATCGTTCCACCTAACAATTCTTCTTCCAACTCTTTGGTAAAAAAACCTTTGCCTTCTAATTTATCAAGTCTAAGATTTAATATTTTATCGCCCTGCGTTTTAATAATTTTCAATTCTGCATCTATACCAATAGCCGCTAACCTATCTTTTGTATTGTTAGCTTGCCATAATGCTAAATCGCTTCCGCGTGTACCAATAATTATTTTCTTCACCTTTATGTTAGTTGTTTCCGCAAATTTAATTAATTTTTCTGCAAGAGAGAGCCCGAATTAAACGGACTAACGACAATAAAACTTAGCTATGTTTTACTAAGATTTCTTTTGCCATCACCATTGGAATGGTAATACATTTTTTCTCCATGTAGTCCATCACCCGTTCTAAAACTGCTCTCGAATTATCATCTAAAGTATTTATTTCATCTGCAAAAACACCATTGATGGCCGTATGTTTTATTTCTTTAATCTTTTTAGGCACATCGCTCATCGCAATTTCTATTTTGCGTTGGCGTAAAACGGATTCAAATTCTTTAATATTTTCGTCGATGATATGCTCTGCATTAACTAATTCATCGTAACGTTCTTGAATATTTTTGCGGGCAGTTTCTTTTAATGATTCTACTTCGATGTAATGTATTGGAAAGTTTTTCACCACTTCTGGTGCTATATCATTAGGTATCGCTAAGTCTACAATTATCTTTTTACCAGTATCTCCGTTTAGTAATTTGGTGTAAACTTCTTCAGTAATAATTGGTTCAGTTGCACCGGTACAAGTAATAATTACATCAAAACCATGCTCAAAATCGGCCAATGCCGAAAGCGGATATGCTTTTCCGTTTAAATCTTTAGCTAAACACTCTGCTTTTTCTATAGTTCTGTTAAACACAGAAAAGTTAGAGTATTTGTGCTTTTTAAGGTATTGAGCAATGTTTTTATTGGTTTCGCCAGCACCTATAACTAACAAACGTGGATTGGTACACATGGTTAATGCTCGCAATTTGCGATAAGCCAATGATACAACTGAAACTGGATTTTTGGAGATATTAGTATGCGTATAAACTTCTTTAGCGGTTTTAACAACTCGGCTCATAATCATCCGCATGTAATCGCTAGTAAACCCAGCTACGCGACATGCTTCGTAAGCTTTACGTATTTGAGCAAGAATTTCTTTCTCGCCAACCACTAAACTTTCTAAAGAACAAGAGGTACGTAATAGGTGATTAAAAGCATGCTCTTTTTCGTATACCGAAACATTTGCTATAAATTGTTCCATGTATTCTTCGGGCAAACCCATATCTAATACATGTAAAAAACGACTAATAAAAGTTTTATCAAGTTCTGCCGATGAGGTAAATATAAACTCGACACGGTTGCAAGTACCAACATAAAAAATCTCTTTTATGTTTAGTTCAGATTGGATATTTCTCAACCTATCGTCCAACGTATGCTCACATATAACTAATTTCCCTAACGCTTTTAGGTCAATCTGTTTGTGCGTAAATGCAATAATCTTTAAATATTCCAAAATAGGTTCAGCGTATTATTTTTAGCACAACAAAAGTAAATACGCAAACCCGCATATCTGTCATTATGCTGTAATTTAGGGTAATTTAGAAAGGTTTTAAATTAACTTTGAATTAACAAACCATGTCTTTTTAAAATTGTTATTTTTGTTTAAAATACTAAGTTTAAGATAGATTATGATACATAAAGAAGAGTTTTCATTAGCTGGCGCAGATCAAAAAATTATTGTTGGAGATATAACTTATGACGATAAGAATACAAAAGCGCCATTGGTAATTTTTGTTCACGGCTTTAAAGGATTTAAAGATTGGGGCGCTCATAATTTAGTTGCTCGTTACTTTGCTCAAAACGGGTATCGTTATTTAAAATTTAATTTATCACATAGTGGAGTAACACCAGAAAAGCCAAATGACGTGAGTGATATGGATGCTTTTGCTGCCAACACGGTTTCTAAAGAAATGTTAGATGTTGATTTAGTAATCGATTATGCCTTACAAAACTTGAGCGTTAAAGAGGTTTTTCTTATTGGCCATAGTCGCGGGGGCGGATTAAGTATTTTACAAGCTGCAAACAACCCACATATTAAAGGTTTAATTACATGGAGCGCCATTTCAGATTTTAGTAGTCTTTGGGGAAAAGAACGTGAAAAAGAATGGAAAGCGGAAGGCAAAATATATGTAATGAACGCTCGTACTAAAAAAAAAATGCCACTAAATGTTACCCTATTAACAGATTTTGAAGCAAATAAAGAAAAACTAAATATAATAAATAGCGCAAGGCTGATAAATATTCCGTGGTTAATTGTGCAGGGCGATGATGATGTAAACGTTCCATTTGAAACCGCCCAAAAACTGGCAGATGCAAATTTGAATAGCAGATTAATAAAAGTTGAAGGGGCTAATCATGTGTATGGCGCATCGCATCCGTATGATAAAGAAACTTTGCCCGCAACTTTATTACTGGTTTGCGAAAAGAGTTTATTGTTTTTGAATGGGTTGTAAAGTAATCTCATTCATATAGAAAGAAACCTAGCATCCGCCAATAGAAACCCAGCATCCGCCAGTAGAAACCTAGCACCCGCCAATAGAAACCTAGCATCCGCCAATAGAAACCTAGCACCCGCCAGTAGAAACCTAGCACCTGCCAGTAGAAACCTAGCACCTGCCAGTAGAAACCTAGCACCTGCCAGTAGAAACCTAGCGCCTGCCAGTAGAAACCTAGCACCTGCCAGTAGAAACCTAGCACCTGCCAGTAGAAACCTAGCACCCGCCAGTAGAAACCTAGCACCTGCCAGTAGAAACCTAGCACCTGCCAGTAGAAACCTAGCACCTGCTAAAATGCAAAATCTAAATTCTTCGCTTCGCTCTGAATGACAAATAGTATCTTTATAACCTATTAGAACTCATATGAACAAAGAAATATTCCGTCAATTTGCCGATATCGAAGTTAAAGAAATGAGCCCAGGTTTCTTTTCAAAACTCATTCACACCGATAACAATACCATCAATTTTATTGATATAAAAGCAGGTAGCGACTCTCCTATTCACAGTCACCCGCACCACCAATGCGCTTTTGTTTTAAAAGGTCAGTTTGAAATGACTGTTGGTGAGGAAACTCAGATTTTAGATACGGGTAAGTTTGTTTTAATTCCTGGGAATGTACCACATGGTGGAAAAGCAATTACAGATTGTACATTGTTAGATGTTTTTAGTCCGGGAAGAGAAGATTTTAAGTATTAAAATAGGTTTTGCTCTGCTCGTTATTCCCGTGAAAATGGGAATTCTAATACAATAGGAGGCTTTAATACGCTTTACGATTCCCGTTTTCACGGGAATGACGAACAAGGTGGAGATTGCCACATTCGACGAAAAACCTCCTTCGCAAAGATGAGCTGACTTCTAATTTGCTACCGTCTCCACCCAGTTCCCATCTTCTTTAATAATCTCGATGAGTTCATTTAAAGCAGATGGCGTGTTTACGTTTTTCTTTACTACTTCCTTACCACGATACAAAGTAATTTTCCCAGGACCTGTACCTACGTAACCATAATCAGCATCAGCCATTTCTCCTGGACCATTTACAATGCAACCCATAATGGCAATCTTAATCCCTTTTAGGTGATCAGTTTTTGAACGAATGTATTGTGTAGTTTCTTGTAAATCGAATAGCGTACGTCCGCAACTTGGGCAAGAAATATATTCAGTTTTAGAAATACGAGTGCGTGTAGCTTGTAATATCCCAAAACTTGTAGAGTTTATTAAAGGCAAACCAATAGTTGAAGGTGCATCAATCCATACTCCATCACCAAAACCATCTGTCAATAATGCACCCATATCGCTAGCTGCATATAACATCAATTGGTCGGCATCTATATTGGTATACGTTCTTTTAATGATAACAGGAACTTGACTGTTTTGCTGTTGCAAAGCGACAAAAAATGCTCTCTGCTGTTGCATACCTAAATTTTTCGAAGTCTCGAGAATAATAACTGTTTTAGAGTCCGAAAGTCCGAAAGTCGGTAAGTCCGATAAGTTAAACTCATCAGCGTTAATACTTACAAAATTCAATACTTCATCTTTAACATCAACTGTGTTAAATTCTGCTTCGCTAAACAGCGGATAACAATTGTGTTTGTCTTTTAAATTAAGCCAAGTTTGATAGTTATAAACTTGCTTTAAATTCCCTGGAAAAGAGAAAGAAGGTAGTTTATCACCTAAGTAAACTAAATCACATGCTTGATCTGTGAGGTTATATTTATCTAATCCAGCGCTATAATTATAACCTAAAGCACTTAAAAAGTAAGGGTCTTTTAAATTTTGCTGGGTAACATCTACTAGTACAACTGGATGAAAATGACCGCCAATTTGCTGAACTGGAGTTGTAATGCGGCGAGCATATTGGTAAGGAGAATACATTGAGTTGCGAGTTACGAGTTGCGAGTTGTGAGTTTGGACTTCCGACTCATGACTAATGACTAATGACTTTCTTTCAAATCTATCTGCCAATGCTCTAGCTACTGGCGCTTCAAATTCTGGATCTTCAGTTAAAGAAACCCGTATGGTATCTCCTAATCCATCGGCCAATAAAGTTCCTATACCTACAGCAGATTTAATACGTCCATCTTCTCCATCACCGGCTTCGGTAACACCTAAATGCAAAGGATAATTCATACCCTCTTTTACCATCGTTTCTACCAATAAGCGATACGCTTGCACCATTACCTGCGTATTACTGGCTTTCATAGAAATACACAAATTGTAAAAATTTAAGTCTTCGCACATGCGGATAAATTCCATTGCCGATTCTACCATTCCACGTGGTGTATCGCCATAATGGCTCATAATTCTATCTGATAACGAACCATGATTTGTGCCAATACGCATCGCGGTACCGTATTCTTTACAGATTTTAACTAGTGGTGTAAATTTTTTATTAATACGTTCTAGCTCCGCTTGATATGCGCTTGTTGTATATTCTAAACTTTCAAATTTCTTTTTATCGGCGTAATTACCTGGGTTCACACGAACTTTTTCTACAATACGAGCAGCAGATTCGGCTGCATTTGGCGTAAAATGTATATCGGCAATTAAAGGAACATCGTATCCGCGTAAGCGTAATTCTTTTTTAATATTCGCTAAATTTTCGGCCTCTTTAATGCTTGGAGCAGTGATGCGTACATACTCGCAACCCGATTCTACCATGCGAATAGTTTGCTCTACCGTCGCGACAGTATCCATCGTATCAGTAGTCGTCATGGATTGGATGCGGATAGGATTTAAACCTCCCATTGGGATATTTCCTATTGTAACTTCGCGAGTTAAAAGCCTCGAATATTGGGTTAAACTGTTACAATAACCGCCTTCTAATTGGTATGGTTTAGCTACTTCTTGCATGCGATGCAAAGATAATGTAAATGTTCAATTGTTATATTGATGGAGTGTTAAATTAATCGCTGTTTAATAACGAGTGTGTTTGCAATTACATCATGCAAGCATTGTTGTTTTTTATTGAGGAAACTATACAAATAGCCTAAAAACAATGGCATAACTGAAATAGTTTTCGCCAAATTTCTACTAAAAGAAACACCTAACGGGATACGATTGCCCAGCATATCGGTTACTTTAATATCTAATAAGCGTTTGCCAATTGTTGCTTGTTTAATCGATGCTTCTGCAAAACTGCCGTACACTAATTTAGCAATTGGAACGAGTGCTAAAAATACTAAGGCGGTTGTAACACGAATAGCTTTTTGATCGATAAATATGAATGTAATTAGAACTACCGCAACATAGGCCATCATTAAAAAGAAATAATCGATAACAGAAGCAAGTAAGCGTTGATCAAAAGAAGCAAAATATTGTGGTGCCGTTTGTTGATGACGAAAGCCTAACCATTCACGTAGCTCTGGTAGTTCGTGAGCTTCTTTGTAGTCGTCCATGCTGGGTGTTCTAATAAAAGTACCTGGCTTTATATTTAGGTTTTTTAGTTCCGCTAAGCTATAAGGACCTTCTGGTTTACCATTAATAACTACTGTATACTCCATTGAGGTTTTAAGTTCTATGTATTAAGCATCCATTTTACTTACTACTTTACAAATGTAATGAGTAAAAATTTTCTACAATTAATTTTTACTCATTACCTCTCTAAAAACTGTAGAACCTAATATTAATATCTATCTACTTCGAAGCTACTTAAACCACCATCAAAATTAATAAACACTTTTTTGGTTGATGATTGATAGTTTGGTGTTTCGTAAAGACCTTCGCTAACTTTGATAAAGCCTGTAAAATCTTTAGAAGACAAACCAGTTTTGGTTTTAATACGGCAACCAGATCCTGTCGGGATTTTAATTTTTACATCGGCTACACCAGTTTTAACGTTCACATCGGTAATTGGCAGTAAATCTCCTAATTTAATATCCAGCTCTGCTGCACCTCCATCAAAATTGAAAGTTCTTACTTTATAATTGCTTAAATCAAAATCTATTTGACCAGCACCCATTCCAAAATGCATTTCCCAAATTGGCGCAGTGTTTAGGCGTATATCTACATCGTTTCCTCCGTTACCAATCGACCATCCTCTGCGATTGTTTTTGTTTTGCATTTTAAAGGTTAGGGTATTTACACTATCAGTAGTTGTTTTGTTTAATGCAAAATTTCCGTTTCTTTTTTTAACATCAGCTGAGAACAAACTGTCTGTTTCTCCTTTTAGATTGAACGAAGTACCTCCGCCAGAAATATTTAAAATTGTTTTTTTAAGGGTATCACCAGCTATAAGAGGTTCAGAAAAATTCAGTTTGCTATAATTAGAGTCGCTGTCATTATCATCGTCATCCATATCAATATTAACATGGTTTCCACGATCATTCCACCAAAAACCACGCTCGGGTCTTTGTTGTCCTTTTACAAACAAAACCGATAAGGTTATTACTAAAATACTTAATGAAATGATGTTTCCTGTTTGGGAATTGTTTCTATTGAAAAGGATATTTACACCTAATATGATTAAAAATACTGGCCAAAAATCCCACACATTACGCCAATAAAACTCAATAACGTTAAAGTTATCTAACAATAGTACGCCACCTATAAATAAAAGCAGCACACCCCATATTACTTTATCTAATTTCATCTTGTCAAAATTATTTTGTGCTTGGCGCATAGTTCGCATGAAAACTATCCAACCTTTAATTAATTATATATCATGCTTATTTGGTAAGATTGGTTAAGGATTTGGTGTTGCCGAATCTTTATCTTCTTCTACTATAGTTGCATCTTCAACAGGTTTTTCTGTAGTTGTTTTTTGTGCATCTTCAGTATTTTTTTTAAAGGTATCCCACTCGTTTTTTCGCTGATTTCTAAAAATTAAGCTTACTCCTAAGGCAACAATTGCTAAAGGCCATAATTTGTAAATTTTAAAAATATTAAACCAATGAGGGATCACATCAAATTGTCTTAGCAGGAAGTAAAAACCTAGTATTAATAAGATTAAACCACCAATTGTACGACCAGTGTCATTCCCTTTTGGAAATTGATTTATATTATTTGGGTCTTTAAAATCTGGCCCTGCATTTGGAGTATTCCATTTGGTTTGATCTCCAGAATTTGCAGGGTTATTAAATGCATTTGGCGAATTAAACATAGATGCATCTTGCTTGTTTTTTTCAAAATACTCGTTAAACTTTGCATAACGTGCAGTTGGGTCGTTATTAACAGGAACTACAATCCACATTACAATATAAACCAGTAAACCTGTGCCCGCTAAAAATATAGTAGCTAATACAAATAACACTTTTATAATTGTAATGTCTACTTGCATATAATCTGCCAAACCAGATGCAACACCTGCAACGGTTTTGTTGTGTTCGTTTCTAAACAATCTCTTTTCCATAACGCTATCTCCTTCTATTTATGTGTTAAAATTTTAATGGCTTCAGTGTTATTTCATCAACGTTTACACCATTACTTAAATTTAAAATGGAGTATAAAGAATTGGCAATATCTTCTGGTTGTACAAATTTATCTGGGCTTATTGTTGTGCCTGCCCATGAAGCTGTTAGTGTAGAACCTGGCAAAATTGCTGTTACTTTTACGTTGTATGCTGATAACTCTTTCCGCAATACATTATTAAGACTTAACATCGCTGCTTTTGTTACACTATAACTGCCTGCGTTATCAATTGTTTGGGTACTTGCTATAGAGCAGATATTAAAAATATGACCAGAGCGTTGTTCTCTCATCATTTTCCCAAAATATTTGGATAGATAATAAGGTGCATTTACATTTACCATACTTTGATATTCGAAGGTTTTATCTTCTTCATCTAACAAACTTCCAGGTATAAAAACTCCTGCGTTATTAACTAAAACATCAATCTTTGGATAGATTTTTTTCACTTCAGTACAAAAATTATAGATCTCGTCTTTATTGCCCATATCCGCCTTGATGGCAATAACCTTAACCTTGTATTGTGCTAGTTCATTTTTGAGTAGCTGTAAATCAGTTTCTGTTCTGGCACAAATTGCTAGGTTATATCCTTGCTGAGCTAATTTTAAAACAATAGCTTTTCCAATTCCTTTGGTGGCACCTGTAATTACTGCATTCATAATTAAAATATAGTTTGCTTAACACAAAAAAGGGTATTAATATTGGGAAACAATAATATTTTTTAATAAATACGCAAAGCCTCAAGATTTTTTATTGTTTCTTTGCATAATATTGTATTTACACTACAGCTAATCTTTATTAAATGAACTTTACCAATTTTGGCAAGTATATCCTGCTATTAAAAGCAGCGTTCAGGAAACCCGAAAAAACTAAAATATATTTAAAGGCCATTTTTCAGCAAATGGATTTTATAGGCGTAGGCTCATTAGGTTTAATTAGTATTATTTCTACTTTTATTGGCGCCGTAATGACTTTACAAATTGCTTTCCAATTGGTGAGTGATTTTATTCCTAAAACTATTATCGGTTCTGTTAACCGTGACTCGAGTATTTTAGAGTTAAGTCCTACCATTAGTGCAATTGTATTGGCTGGTAAAATTGGTTCGGCCATTTCATCAGAAATTGGTACCATGAGGGTAACCGAACAAATTGATGCTTTAGAGATTATGGGTATCAATGCACCTGGTTATTTAATTTTACCAAAAATTATAGCGGGTATTACAATGGTTCCTGTTTTAGTAATTATCTCGATGGTATTAAGTATTGTTGGTGGTTATTTAGGTGGAACACTTTCCGGAGCGCTTTCTGCTGCAGAATACGTACAAGGTATTACTACAGATTTTAATCCGTATACCATTACAGTAGCTTTGGTTAAGGCATTTGTTTTTGGTTTTATCATTACATCAGTACCAGCTTACGAAGGTTTTTATGTAAAAGGTGGCGCTTTAGAGGTTGCACAAGCAAGTACACGAGCTGTTGTAGTAAGCTGTATTAGTATTTTAGCATGTGATTATATTGTAACTCAATTATTATTATGATCGAGATTAAAGACATTTATAAATCGTTTGGTGATAATGAGGTTTTAAAAGGAATTTCTGGAAAATTCGAAGAAGGCGTTACCAATTTAATTATTGGCGGTTCTGGTTCTGGAAAAACAACCTTATTAAAATGCATGATTGGCTTACATCAGCCTGATAAAGGAACCGTATTATATGATGGAAGGGAATTTACGCAACTTAATTTCGAAGAACGTATAGAAATTAGAAAAGAGATTGGCATGTTATTTCAGGGTTCGGCATTATTTGATTCGATGACAGTTGAAGAAAATATCATGTTTCCTTTAAATATGTTTACCGACCAACCACGAAGTGAAAAATTAGATCGAGTTAATTTTTGTTTGGAAAGAGTTAATCTTGCGGATAAAAACAAATTATTTCCGGCAGAACTTTCTGGTGGGATGAAAAAACGTGTTGGTATTGCTCGTGCCATTGCAATGAATCCAAAATATCTTTTTTGCGATGAACCTAACTCGGGCTTAGATCCTAAAACTTCTATTGTAATTGATGAGTTAATTAAAGAAATTACGGAAGAATACAAAACTACAACCATTGTGGTTACGCATGATATGAACTCGGTAATGGGAATTGGCGATTATATTATTTTCTTACACGAAGGAAAAAAATTCTGGGAAGGTTCTAAAGAAGAAATTGCTAAAACTGATATCGAAGAACTTAACGATTTTGTATTTGCCAGCCGTTTTATGAAAGCCGCCAAAGGCAAATTTTAATTTACTATACCATTATGATAAGCCTTTTAACCCCAACACACTGGAAAGATTACGAATTATTGGATTGTGGAGATTTCGAAAAACTAGAACGCTTTGGCAACCTTGTACTTTCTCGTCCGGAACCGCAAGCAGTTTGGAAAAAAGTATTATCTCCACAAGAGTGGAAGAAAAAAACGCACATTAATTTTAAAGGCCGCTCTGCAACATCTGGAGAATGGATTAAATCTGAAAAAAGTATTCCAGACCGCTGGAATGTAAATTATAAAAACGATGATATTAGTATTAATCTGCGATTAGGACTTACCTCTTTTAAACACGTTGGTGTTTTTCCAGAGCAAGCTGTAAATTGGGATTACATTTCATCATCAATTAAAAAATTTAAAAATCCAGTACCAAAAGTGCTTAATTTATTTGCTTATACAGGTGCTGCGTCTTTGGTGGCTAAGGCCGCAGGTGCGGATACCACACATGTTGATTCGATTAAACAAGTGGTAAATTGGGCTAACGAAAACCAAGAATTATCTAATTTAAAGGATGTACGTTGGGTAGTTGAAGATGCACTTAAATTCGTAAAACGAGAATTAAAACGTGGTAAAAAGTACAACGGTATTATTTTAGATCCACCTGCTTTTGGTCATGGCCCAAATGGCGAGAAATGGAAACTAGAAGATCATATTCAAGAAATGATGCAAGATGTTGTTCAATTATTGGATGAAGATGAGCATTTTCTTATTTTAAACACGTATTCATTAGGTTTTTCATCGGTAATTGTAGAAAACCTAATTAAAACCTCTTTTCCACAGGTAAAAAACTTAGAGACAGGAGAGCTTTATTTACAGGCTACATCTGGCATTAAATTGCCTTTGGGTGTTTTTGGCAAATTCAATACTTTCAAAAAATAATCGATTAAATTTTAATAAAAAATCAGCTTTTTTAACAGAATGTTAATCTGTTGATAAGTATAAGATACGTCAAAACTGAATTGATGTATTTTTGACGAACTAGAAAACTAAAAATAAATACTACTTATGAAAATAACCAAGATTGCGGGGATATTCTTAATCGGAATTGCTACAATTAGCACCTTCTCTTATTGCACTTCTGATGCTAAAAAGGCTAAAGGTAAAACTGCAAGTACAGATTCAACCAAAGTTGAAGAGGAAAACTTACGTGCGCCAGTTGATACTGCGAAGTATAATGCTTTAATTAAAAAATTAGCCAATGGTGATACTACTGGAAAATGGCCAGTAAAAAATCAGCCTTACCCATTAGCTGGAGCAATTTTACCATTTAAACGTATTGTAGTTTATTACGGAAATTTACATTCGAAAAAAATGGGCGCATTAGGAGAATATGCTCCTAAAGAAATGTGGCAACGTTTAAATGCAGAAGTTAAAAAATGGGAAAAAGTAGATCCTTCTACCCCTGTGCAAGTTGGTTTGCATTATATTGCAGCAGTAGCGAGTGGTACACCTGGTAAAGACGGAAAATATATTAATAGAATGGCAAATAAGCAAATCGATTCAGTTTTAACGATTGCTAAAATGCGCCCAAATACCATTGTGTTTTTAGATTTACAAGTTGCTTTAAGTACTATAAAAGCTGAGCTTCCTCATATTGAAAAGTATTTGGAGATGCCTAATGTACATTTAGGTATCGACCCAGAGTTTTCTATGAAAGATGGTTCATTGCCAGGCAAAAAAATCGGGACTTATGATGCAGCTGATATTAATTACGTAACTGGATATTTAGCTGATCTAGTTAAAAAATATAACCTTCCTCCGAAAGTTTTTGTATTGCACCGTTTTACCAAAAAGATGGTGACTAATAGTCAAAATATTAAATTAAGACCAGAAGTGCAAATAGTAATGCACATGGATGGTTGGGGTGAACCTGATTTAAAATTAGGAACATATCGTCACTTCATTTTTGGAGAACCAGTACAGTTTACAGGATTTAAATTATTTTACAAAAACGATATTAAAAAGGCACCTAATCGCATGATGACGCCAGAAGAGTTAATGAAATTAAAACCATTGCCTAGTTATATTCAATATCAATAATTAGATTCAAAATCTTTTAAATCCTCATTCAATCTTTTTTGGATGGGGATTTTTTATATTAGAGAAATTAAACGCTATTATGAAAAACAGCTTACGAATTATTCTCTTTTTATTGATGCCCTTTTGTGTTTGTGCGCAAAATTTAAGTGATGCCAATAGCTACAAAAAAGCTTTAAAGCTAGCTGAAGAAACTCATAAACCTTTATTAATTATTGTTAGCATCAAACTTCCTGAAAATGTTAACATTCAGGTTGCTCCAAATCTTGCTCTAAAAGAACCCGATGTACTCAAAAAAATGAAGGATAACTTTGTTGTTTTTAATTCGGATAGATCTGATACAACCATGAATGCAATAATTGAAAAATATAAAATCAGAATTTATCCGACTTTCCTTTTTCTACACCCAAACGGGGACGCTTTTCATTCTGAATTTGGGAATATGAGCAATAAAAATCGATATCTCTTAATGCTGGAAAGAGCAATTGCTTTGAGCAAAGAAAAATCTATTACTGAATTAGCCGCAGATTATTCTGCCAATAAAACTGATAATGAAACATTAAAAAAACTAATAGAACTACGAAAAAGAAACTCAATAACTGATAATGCTGAACTAATTGAAAAATATGTCACAAATCTTAAGATTGATAATTTTAACAACTATGAGATCGTTTTATTTATTCTCGAGGCTGGTCCATTTGCTGATGGGTCTGCCTATAAATTTGCTTTTTCTAACAAAAAGATAACTGATAGCATTTATAAGAATGAACCACTACAGGTTAGAGCCGCTATAAATAATGGAATAATCGAAAATACAATGGCAAAGGCCATAAGAGATAAAAATGTAAATCAAGCTCAAGCTGCTTCGAGAGTCGCTAATAGTAACTATAGTTTTTATATGTTGAGGTATTATAAATCTGTAAAGGATACTGCCAACTACTTAAGGAATGCAACCTTCTATTACGATTCGAGATATATGAATATTAGTGCAGATTCGATTAAAAAATTAGAAGCTAAGCAACAACAAATTGCCTTAGATAGGAATAAGCAAGCTCTGTATTCTCCAAAGACAACATTATCTCAAGCAAAGATCGACAGTATAAAATCAAGCCCAAATACCATAGTTAAGAAAGAAACAATTTCAGCGATAACATCATCAGCTAGTTTATCCAATTCTTATGCAAATTCATTGAATTCTGCTGCTTGGAGTTTTTATGAAACTGGCACAAAAAACATAAATTATCTTCTTAAAGCCGTAACTTGGAGTACAAGGTCTATTGAATTAAATCCAAGTGCTAGTTATTATGATACTTTAGCCCATTTATTTTACCAACTACGTTATTTTGAACAGGCTGTTAAGACACAACAAACTGCTATTAATCAAGCTAAAATAGAAGGGAGATCTTATGAAAATCTTCAGGAGGAGTTAAAAAAAATGAAAGCTAAGTCACTTTAAATCATTAATTATATAATTAAAAAGGCTTCGAGAAATCTAGAAGCCTTTTTAATTTATTCTCTTTTATTAAAAAAACCCTAACTGCCCTTTATCGTCAATCTTTATATCATCTGGATTGGTGATTTCGAAATCTACTTTTTTAGCAGGTTTAGGTTCTTCTGGTTTTACTTCTTCTTCTGGTTTTTCAACTTTTGGTTCAACTTTAACGGCTGGAGTTTCTATAATAGGTTGTTCGATTTCTTCTTCAGGTTCTACCTCAACAATTTCAACACTCTCCGAATTAGCAGTTGAAATTTCATCTTCTATTATTTCTTCTTCAATAGTTATTTCATCAACTACTTCTATTGAGTTTTCGACTAAATCTTCTTCCTCATCCAACAATACATTAGAATCTGTTTTTATAACAGTTATAATTTCAACAAGCTCTGTTCCTATTTCAGATTCCGCATTAACTAAACTCACATTTTTTACCTCGTGTTGCGAAAGCCGGTTACCATTTGCTTTTAGCCCTTTAACATCAATTAATCCTGTCAAATCCAACAACAAAGTTTCTGGAGTTTTAGATTTTCCTTTTTCTACATCAACTTGCACTTGAGCATCTGATTTTCCGGTAATTAAAATCAATTTAGAACCAGGTTCTTCGCTTATTATGCTGACTTCTTTACCTGCAGGTTGTAATTCGAACACAAAACGTTTTACAAAATAGTTTTTCGCTTTGGTATCGTAATGCACCAATCCGTAAACTCTTTCAGGATCAAATTTTTGCATTAACACAATTCCTGGATCAAAGTGATTACTTAAGTCGAATGAAGTCAATTCATACCAACCTGCGACATTAACTTGCAAAATCTTATCATCGCCATCAAACTCACCAAGATATTTTCCTCTTCCATCTACATTTAACCGCTTCAATAATTCATCGTACCAAATCTTTAATCCTGATAATGTAGAAACACCTTTACTTTTAAATAAAACCTTTTTAACCGGATATTTAGAAATGATATTACCTTGTGATGCACGACCTTTTATCGCAGTTTCTGCAAAATCTATATCAAATTGTAGTTTTTTAAGTTTAGAATGTGGTTTAAGTTGTACGGTAATTACTTCCGCTTCACCATTCGGATTGGCGGTAAAATATAAAATCTTAGAGCCTTTTGTTCCTTTAGTTAAATCGTATTCTTTATCGCGGGTAACGCCCAAAACCGAAAAACGTTTAATGTAATTCGTTCCGTTAGCGCCATCTCTATAAATGAGATTATAAACCGTTCTATCATCGCCTTTTTTAAATACTTGTGCATGGATAATTCCCTTACCAACAAAAGTTTTATCGGCTACTTTGGAAACAATACATTTCCCATCTTCTCTAAAAACGATAATTTCATCTATATCAGAACAATCTGCCACAAACTCATCCTTACGTAAACCCGTACCAATAAAACCATCTTCACGGTTCATGTACAATTTCACATTTGCCAGCGCCACTTTACTAGCTTCCACTTTATCGAACAGACGAATTTCCGTTTTACGTTCTCGGCCTTTGCCATATTTATCTTTTAATTTCTGATACCAAGCAATGGCGTAATCCGTTAAATGACGCAAATGGCCTTTAACTACTTTTATTTCATCCTCCAAAGCTTTCATTTGCTCATCTGCCTTTTTCACATCAAATCGAGTGATGCTACTCATTGGTTTATCAATTAGCTTTTTAAAATCTTCAGGTAAAATTTCTCTATATAATGAGGCTTTAAAAGGGTCAAACAATAAATTTAAAACCGTAACAACACCGTCAAAATCAGTTGAATTTTCATATTCAGGATTTTTATACATCCCTTCCTGAATGAAAATCTTTAACAATGAACTAAAGAAAATTCGTTCTTGTAATTCGTGCAAACGGATCTCCAATTCACGTTTTAACAGAAATTTAGTGTGCTTGGTATTCTGTTCTAAAATATCATTAACCGTTAAGAAATGAGGTTTATCATCCTTAATAATACACGTATTTGGCGAAATTGAAACCTCACAAGAAGTAAAGGCATACAATGCGTCAATCGTAACATCTGGCGAGATGCCGGGTGCTAGTTGAATTACAATTTCTACATGAGCAGCTGTATTATCTTCAATCTTTTTGATTTTGATTTTGCCCTTATCGTTGGCCGCTAAAATACTATCAATAACAGATCCGGTTGTGGTACTATATGGAACTTCGGTAATCACCAAAGTCTTTTTATCTTTTTCTGTAATTTTTGCCCGAACCCTAATTCTACCACCACGCATGCCTTCGTTGTAGTTAGAAAAATCGGCCATCCCACCCGTAAAGAAATCTGGTAAAATGTTGCTTCTATTTCCTTTTAAAATTTCTATCGACGCATCCAATAATTCCACAAAATTGTGCGGCATAACTTTAGTCGCCAATCCAACGGCAATACCTTCGGCTCCTTGCGCTAATAATAAGGGAAATTTAACTGGTAACGTAACGGGCTCGCTGTTTCTACCGTCGTAACTTAATTGCCAAATGGTAGTATCAGCATTAAAAACAACATCGTTTGCAAATTTCGATAAACGTGCTTCGATATAACGAGGTGCCGCAGCGCTATCTCCTGTAACAGGATCGCCCCAGTTGCCCTGACAATCTATTAATAAATCTTTCTGACCAATTTGCACCATCGCATCGCCAATTGAGGCATCTCCATGCGGATGATATTTCATCGTATTCCCAATAACGTTGGCCGCTTTATTAAATCGTCCATCGTCCATTTCCTTAAGCGAATGCATAATACGGCGCTGCACAGGTTTTAAACCATCGTGTATGTGCGGAACCGCCCTATCTAGAATTACATAAGAAGCATAATCGAGAAACCAATTTTCATAAAGCCCATTAATTGGGGTAATTGTATGTTTATTTTCTTCGTTTAAGTTGTTTTCTAATTCGTCACTCATTCGCTATTAAAGTATTTGGGATGCGTAAATATAACGCTTGTTGGCAGAATTTTAGAGAGAAGTTTTGAACACGTTGTGAAATAAATTTACGATGTTGGATTTTAGATTTTAGATTGAATTTGAAAAGCTAAAATCCAATTCCTATTAATGTTACTCCCGCTGTTCACTTTACTTCGTGTTCGCTGCCATCGGGTTTAGTCAACGCAGGTTTGTACAACTATTTGAGGTTTTACCCACCCAACCTATCCTCAACAAAACCGAAAGGCAATAAACTCTTCACTCCTCTTACTTTAATAATTTTGCCGTCAATACAGTAAAACAAAACATCAATTGGCGATTTTTGTCTTTGTTCATATTCTGCCATTACTTGTAAACATGCGCCGCAAGAAGTAACTGGGTTTTCTATTTTAAAATTTGCAGTTTGTGCCGTAATTGCCATCGATTTTATAATCGCATTTGGATAATTTGACCCAATTGTAAATAGTGCAACTCGCTCTGCACAAAGTCCAGATGGGTAAGCAACATTTTCTTGATTACTCCCTAAAACCACCTGATTATCAGCCAGCAAAACTGCTGTTCCGACTTTAAATTTAGAATATGGTGAGTGTGAAGAAGCCAATGCTTCTTTTGCTTTATTACATAACATTTGGTCTGTTTCAGAAAGTTCTTCTAAACCATCAAAAGTCTCGTAGCTGATTGTAAAGTTTTGTGTATTCATATACTTAGTTCCACAAATTATTTGCGGGATATAAACCTAAGCTATTTTTTCTTTAAATTCTAATGAACTTTTCAGAACCTTTTTGCTTTAAAAACGTTATTTTGATGGCATGGTTTTAGCGACCAAATTTATTAATCACCTCAACTAATTTTCGTTTGAAGAAATATTTACGCAAAGGCCTTAAAATTACCCTCTGGGTTATAGCTAGTTTAATTTTACTAGTTGTGCTACTTGCGGTTTCCCTAAATATTCCAGCAGTACAAAATTTTGTTAAAAATAGAGCTATTTCCTATCTCAAAAACAAAACAAAGACAGAAATCAGACTAGAAAGTATTAAAATCGCTCTGCCTAAAGATGTAATCTTAAGTAAATTTTATATCGAAGATAGAAAGGGCGATACACTTTTGTATGCTGAAAAGCTAGCGGTAGATATTAATCTTTTTAAATTGCTCAAAAACACAGTTGAGATTAATAATATTGAGCTAAAAAACATACGTGCTAATGTAAAACGGATTAATCCGGATACGAGTTTCAATTTTTCTTTTTTGGTAGATGCTTTTATGACTGAGGAGAAAAAAAATCCTGAAACTGATACCGCTTCTGCCCCGCTTAAGTTTAGAATTGATAAAGTTTTATTTACAGATATTGGTATTACCTATCGGGATGATGTTGCAGGTAACGATGTGAAATTACATCTTGGCGAATTTAAATCGAGGATTAAAGATTTTGATTTAGCTAAACAGAATTACGTTATCAAAGAATTAAGTTTAAAAAACACGTCGCTAAATTATCTTCAGCAGAAACCTTTAACGCAATTGGTGCAACATATTACCAATAGTGTTGACAGCACACAAAAAGAAACCGGAAAATTACCAACGATAACTGTACAAAATTTTTCATTTAGCAATGTAAAAATCAACTACGACGATCAATTATCAACTACAAAAGCAATTGCAAACTTAAATGATTTAGGCTTGGTTAATTTAAAAGTAGATTTAACAAATGGCAAGTACAACGCCGATGAAGCCAGATTAAATAAATCGAAAATTTTGCTTGCTTTTAAACCTGCACCGAGTAATAATCTAAAAAAAGTAAAAGATACAGTTGTTGTAGAAACATCGCCTTTGGCTTTATTTTTAAAGAAAGTTGATTTTAATGACAATGAACTACAATTTGATAATTTAGCCGCAAAACCAACAAAAGGTTTAGATTTTAATCATCTTAACATTACCAATTTAAATTTAGGAGCTAATGATTTGAATTTTAGTAATGGCGGAATTACAGTTAAAGTAAATAATAGCTCTTTAAAAGATAAAAGTGGTTTCATTTTAAACGATTTAAAAGGCAATGCGATTTATAATGACAAGCAAATTAAATTAGCCAACTTCATTTTAAAAACTCCAAATACGACCATAGAAAACGCAACTGAATTGAACTTTACTTCGTTAGATGATTTAACCAAACATCCTGAAAAAGTGAGATTGAGTTTAAACTTTAAAAACACAACCATAGGTTTAAAGGATGCATTTTTTTTCAGTGATGCAATTCCTGCAAATTATCGAAATGAAAAAATTAAAATCAATGCGAATGTAAACGGATATTTAAACAATTTGAATATTCCTCAATTGCAAATTAGCGGCTTAAAAAACACACAAATTGACATTAGCGGTAAGGCAAAAGGATTACCTGATATTAATAAAACCTATCTCGATTTAACTATTAAGAAACTTCATTTAACTAAAAGTGATATTCTAGTTATCGTTCCAAAAAAATCGTTACCCCCTACTATAGAATTACCAAATGTAATTGATGCGAAAGGGAATTTCAAGGGTTCAATGACAGATTTCAACACCAACCTAAATGTACAAACAGATATGGGTGGTGCTGTAGTTGTTGCAAATATGAAAGGGCCAAAAGGTAAAGAGAGTTACAAAGCGAATATCAGTTTAAACAATTTTAATGTAGGAAAACTGCTAAAACAACAAGCAACATTGGGCAAAATTACCGCTAAAGCTGATGTAGTTGGAACGGGTTTAGATCCTAAAAAAATCAATGCGAAGTTTAATGCGAAAGTTTTAAGTGCTACGTACAATAAATATAATTATCGCAATTTGAGTTTGAGTGGAACTTACGCTAATCAGCTAGTAAATGTCAAAAGTAATATGCCTGATAGTAATGCGAACTTTAATTTAAACGCACAAATTAACTTAGCAGGAAAATATCTTGCTTTAAAAGCAAATGTAGATTTGAAACAAGTTGATTTGCAGAAACTAAATTTTAGTAAAACAGAGTTTAAAGTTGCAGGGAATATTAAAGCGAATATCAGCACTGTTGACATAGATTATTTAAATGGTGATGTTTTTGCCACTGGTTTGCAATTGGTAAAAGAAGGCAAAAAATTTAATGTAGATACTGTTGAGCTACATGCACTTTCTACCGCAACAGAGAATAGACTTTCTTTAAAATCTGAATTATTAAGTGCAAAAATTGATGGGAAATATCAATTGAGTAAAATCGGAAATGCAGTAATTAATCAGATCAATAAATATTATCAATTTGGTGAAGTTACTCCCATTCCAGATCAGCGATTTCGGTTTGCTATCAATATTTACAATCCTAAATTCTTAGAAGATTTTGTGCCAGAATTGACCTCTTTCGTACCATCAACTATTAATGGATTGTTAGACACACAAAAGGACAGCTTATTGATGAATGCTTCTTTTCCAAAAATAGTTTATGGCGATTATACTATAGATAGCACTCGAATTGTAGTAAATAACAACAATCAAAAATTAAATTACAATTTCACAATCAAGAGTATTCAAAGTCCTACTATCGTTTTATTTAACAGTGAAATTTCGGGCAATGCAGCAAATAATCAGCTAAATGCAAATGTATTTCTTCGAGATAGACAACGAAAAGATAAATACGTAATTGCAGGGATTTTCAACTCATTTAATAAAGATTTCAGATTTAGTTTAGATCCCAACAAGCTCTTATTGGATTACGAAAAATGGACTGTTGATCCAAAAAATTATATACAATTTGGTCAATCTGGTATTTTGGCCAATCAATTTAATTTAAGTCAAGGTTCGCAATTACTAAGCATTAACAGCACTAACAATACTCCAAACTCACCTTTAGAAGTAGAGTTTAAAAACTTCCAAATAGAAACGCTAACCAAATTTGCAGAAACTGATACGACTTTGGTTGGCGGTACAATTAACGGAAAAATTGATGTCAAAGACTTAGTATCAAATCCTAAATTCGAAGCCAATTTAACTGTGAATAAATTACGTTATCAAAAAGATGAACTTGGAGATTTGAGTTTATTAGTCAATAATAATACTGAGAATGCTTTTGAAGTTGATGCGAGATTAAAAGGCGTTCATGAATTAAGTGCAAAAGGGTTTTACTACACAGCGCCACAAAGTGCGTTAGACTTAGTTGTAAATATTGACAAAATAGACTTACGAGAAATAGAAAGTGTTAGTTTAGGTCAAATAAGGAATGGAAAAGGGACATTAACAGGTCAATTTTCTGTAAAAGGAGAATTAACGGCGCCTAAAATATTGGGTGCGCTTAAGTTTAACAATGCTGGATTTAACGTGGCCTACATCAACTCGTACTTTACTATGCCTGATCAGCAAATTGCGTTTACAAATGAAGGAATTAGGTTTGACGACTTCACGTTAATTGATTCATTAGGGAAAAAAGCAATTATCGATGGAAATATTTACACCACAGATTTTAAAAATGTAAGATTTGGTTTAGACATTAGAACGAATAATTTTAGAGCATTAAATTCTACCGCAGCTGATAATGATATGATTTATGGTACAGTATTTTTAACCAGTACGATAAAAGTTCGCGGAGATTTAAATCAACCAGATGTTAACATGAACGTGAAAGTTAACAAAGGAACAAAATTCTTCTATGCTTTACCAATAAGTGATCCATCGGTAATTGAACAAGACGGAATTGTGGAGTTTATTGATAAAGATACGCCTCCATTTAATGGCAAAAAGGACTTAAAAGCAGATAGCATAAGTAAATCTCCGCTTAAAGGTTTAAATCTCGTTGCTGACATAACTGTTGATCCAGATGCTGAATTGAATGTAGTTGTCGATCCTCAAAATGGAGATAATTTAAGCATAAAAGGCAATGCCAATTTGAACGCAACAATAGATCCTAGCGGAAAAATTAGTTTAACTGGACGTTATGAAGTTGACGAAGGTTCTTATAGTTTAACTGTTGCACCATTGGGTAAACGACCATTTAAAATTGTAAAAGGAAGCACTATTATTTGGACAGGTGAGCCAACCGCAGCAACTGTTAATTTAACCGCATTATATGAAGTTAATGCCGCTCCAATTGATTTAATTAACGAACCAGATAATATTAGAGCAAAAACGAAATTACCTTTCCAAGTGTATCTATACATGAAAGATGAGTTACTAAAACCAACCATTTCTTTCAAAATTGATTTACCAGAAAACGAACGTGGCGCATTGGAAGGAACCGTTTACACCAAATTACAAAATGTAAATAGAGATGAAAATGAACTGAATAAACAAGTTTTTGCATTACTTGCTTTAAACCGATTTATTGCCAATAATCCTTTCCAAAGTTTAGCTGGTGGTGGTGGTGGTGCTTCTACTTTAGCTCGATCTAGTGTAAGCAAATTATTAACTGAGCAATTGAATAATTTAGCATCTGATTTAATTCAAGGTGTAGATTTGGACTTTGGTGTTAACTCTTCTGAAGATTATTCTACTGGAGCATTACAACAAAAAACAGATTTAGAAATCGGTTTATCTAAAAAATTATTGAGCGATAGATTGACAGTAACTGTAGGAAGTTCGTTTGGTTTAGAAGGCCCTAAAACACCTGGACAAAGTTCATCAAATATTGCAGGAAATGTAAATATAGATTACGCACTTTCTGCTGATGGAAGATATAGATTAAGATTTTATCGCCGTAACCAAAATGAAGGAATAGTTGAAGGGCAGATTATAGAAACTGGCCTCGGATTTACGTTAGTTGTAGACTACAATAAGTTTAGAGAGATTTTCCAATCCCGCAAGAAAAAAATAAGAAAACAAATAGAAGAAAAAACAAAAAATGAAACAACTAATTAAATCGATATTATTTTTATTGGCTTGTTTGGTTGTGACTAGCTGTAGTACAACCAGCAGATTAAAACCTGGGCAATATTTGTATACTGGGGCGGATATAAATATCAATCCGGATTCATCTGCAAGAATTGATGACCAAAAAGAGGTTAAAAAAACTTTAGAAAGCAAAACTAGACCAACTCCAAATAAATCGATATTAGGAATTAAATATAAGTTGTTGATTCACAATCTAGCTCCTGATACCGTGAAGCCAAAAGGCATTGGCAATTGGTTAAAAAACAAGATTGGCGAACCTCCAGTTTTATTGAGTGAGGTAAAAATTAAATACAATAACGATGTTTTAAAAAGTTATTTGATTAGCCAAGGATATTTACAATCTGATGTTACCGGGGATACGGTTATAAAAGGTAAAAAAGGGAAAGCTGTTTATACTGTAAATACAGGAATTAGGTATAAAATTAGCAGCATAACTTTCCCAAAAGACACAGGAAATTTAACGCATATCATCAATTTAAATAAAGATAAAACACTTTTAAAGATTGGTGATTTTTACGATTTAGATACCTATAAAAATGAGCGCATTAGAATTGATAACGATTTAAAAGAAAGTGGTTATTTCTATTTCAGTCCAGATTATTTGATTTTACAAGTAGATAGTACAATTGGCAAAAATTTGGTTGATATCAATGTAAACATTAAAAATAGTTCTCCAGATGCTGGATTAAAACCTTACACTATTAAAAACATCAATATTTATCCAAATTATAATTTACGTAGAGATAGTTTATTAAGAAGTTTAATGCCCTTACAGTATAACGATTTCAATATTTACGATAATAGAAACACTTTCAAACCTAAATTATTCGACAGATTAGTTTTCTTCAAGAAAGGAGAAAATTACAACAGAAAAGACCATAATCAATCTTTAAATAGGATGGTAAACATTGGCGCTTTTCAAGATGTTAGAGCAGAATTTTTACCAATCGATAGTTTCAAAAACAATCAATTAAACCTAAACATTTATCTCACTCCACTCAAGAAAAACTCATTAACTTTTTCAGTTACTGGAACAAGTAAATCGAATAATTTTGTAGGCTCTGAAGTTAAATTAACTCAAACCACACGAAATTTATTTAGAGGTGCAGAGCAGTTAGATGTAAGTCTAAGTGGTGGTTTTGAAACACAAGTTAGCGGACAATCTCGAGGTTTAAATTCTTATTCTTTTACTGCAGAAGGCAAATTAACTTTTCCTCAATTTATAGTTCCTTTTTATAAACCTAGAGTTACAAATGCATTTATTCCTAAAACTATTGCATCGCTTTCTTATCAATTATTAAGTAGAGGCTCAGAATATTCTTTAAATGCATTTAAGGCAGAATTTGGTTATAGTTTTAAAGAAAATATCTATAAAGAGCATAATTTAAACCCAATTTCTGTCAATTATGTTCAGCCTAGTTTCCCTTCAGATTCTGTAGAGAAAAGCCTTTATTTGGAAAATCCTTATTTAAGAAGTGCTTTAGAACGACAATTTATAATTGGTAGCAATTACAACTTCACGTACACCAATCAAATGGAAGATAAGCGTAGAAATAATACGTACTTTTTTGGCAGCATAGAAACTGGCGGTAATTTATGGGGATTATTTGTACAGAAAAATGATTTAGGGAAACGAGAATTTTTCAATACTCCACTTACTCAATTTGTTAGACTTGAAACTGATTTAAGAGACTATTACAAAATCAACAGAAATGTAACTTGGGCAAGCAGATTAAACTTCGGTTATGGTTACGCTTACGGCAATAGCACTTCTTTGCCTTTTGTACGTCAGTTTTTTGCTGGCGGAAGTAATGATATTAGAGCATTTAGAGCTAGAACATTAGGCCCAGGCACTTTTAAAGTTAAGCCTGATGCAAAATTCGCAGATCAAGGTGGCGATATAAAAATGATGTTAAATACAGAGTTGAGGTTTAAGATTGTAAGCGTTTTATATGGTGCTGTATTCGTTGATGCTGGTAATGTTTGGCTTCGAAAAGAAGATAAAGGAGATCCTGCAATTCCAGGAAGTGGAAGACCAGGTTCAGGATTTAAACTCAAAAACACACTAAGCGAATTAGCTGTTGGTACTGGTGCAGGCTTAAGAATTGATGCTCAAATATTTGTGATTAGATTAGATGGTGCATTCCCAATTCGGAAACCTTATTTACCAAGTGGACAACGTTGGGTATTGGATCAAGTAGATTTTGGCAGTAAAACTTGGCGTAAAGAAAATTTTATTTTAAACATTGGCATCGGATACCCGTTTTAATAACATGACTAATTTAATAAAGAAGGCGAAAAACTTTTTAATAAGTACAGTGCATTTGTTTATAGCAGCTGGGAAAGGGTTTTCGGAAGATAGAGTTACGAAACTAAGCGCTGCATTAGCCTATTACACTATCTTTTCCTTATCGCCATTAATTATTATCGTTATTTCATCCGCCAGTTTAATTTACAGTCAAGATGCGATTGAAAACAAGCTTTTTTCTCAAATTAATAAAATGGTTGGGCATGACGCTGCCGTACAAATTCAAGGTTTTGTAGCAAATGCGAGTTTATCTGGCAAAAGTTCGTTCGCATTAGTAATAGGAATTATTATTCTCGTAATTGGAGCTACAGCGGTGTTTACCGAAATACAGGATAGCATAAATTTAATTTGGAAAGTAAAAGCCGTACCTAAAAAAGGATGGAAAAAATTACTGACCAATCGTTTACTTTCGTTCTCACTAATCGTTTCCCTTGGGTTTTTGCTTTTGGTTTCCTTAGTTGTGAATAGTGTAGTTTTAAGTTTTGGCGATAAACTATCTAAGTTTATTCCAGAAATTACAAATACCACTGCATTTATCATTCTAATTTTAAACAATGTGTTAACTTTTATAGTGGTAACAGGCGTATTTGCTGTTATTTTTAAGGTATTGCCCGATGTAATTTTGAAATGGAAATCGGCCTTGATTGGTGCTGCATTTACTGCTTTACTTTTTGGATTAGGAAAATATTTAATTGGACTTTATTTAGAAAAATCAAACCCAGGATTAGTATTTGGGTCAGCAGGTTCTGTTATTATTATTTTAGTGTGGATTTATTATACCGCTATCATTTTGTATTTTGGAGCTGAATTTACTCAAGTTTACGCCGAAAAATACGATGAAAGTATTGCGCCAACAAAATATGCAGTGCATTTAAAAACAATAATTGTAGAAAAGAAAGTTACCATTTTACCTCCTCAACATCCAGAAGATACCGTTGAACAACCCTAAAGTTTAAATATAACCTATAATCTTATCCATCAACTCTTTTTCCGAAAACGGTTTTAACACCAAATCATTTATCCCAGATTCGATATATTTTTCACGATCTTCTTGTAAAACATTTGCAGTAACTCCTAAAATCGGGATATTTATTTTAGTAGCATCAGCATGTAATCTAATTTTACGTGTTAACTCCACTCCTCCCATTTCAGGCATTTGAATATCTGTTAAAATCAAATCATACGTATTATTTGCAAACAATTCAAAAGCTTGTTTGCCATCATAAGCAACATCGCTCAGCATTTTGTATTTTTTAATAACCGTTTGTATCAATAAAACATTCATTTTATTATCATCAGCTAATAAAACCCGCTTCCCTTCTAAATGAGTTAAGCTAACAAAAGTAGATTCTTTACGCATTACCACATTCTTACTACATAATTCGTACGGAATTTCAAAACTAAATATAGAACCGACTCCCAGCTTACTACTTACTTTTATTTGCCCATTTTTAAACTCCACTATCTTTTTGCAAATCGCTAAACCTAAGCCCGTTCCCTTTTGTTTTACATTAGCTGATGAATAATATACTTGGGCAAATTCATCAAATATCATATCTAAGTTTCCGGGATGAATGCCAATACCAGTATCAATAATATGTACTTTTAATATTCCTTGTTTTTTCGTGTTTAAACTAATATCTGCCTTTAGTGTAACTGAACCTTTAGTGGTAAACTTAATTGCATTACTTAACAAGTTCATTACCACCTGTTTTAAACGAAGTGAATCTCCTGAAAAGCAAATATTCTCTTCAAAAGAAATATCCTTTTTTAATTCAATTCCTTTTTTGCTTGCCAAAATACTCATGCTATTAAATACCTCAGTAATCGCATCTAGCGGGATAAATGAAATTTTATCAAAGCTAACTTTACCAGTTTCGTATTTAGAAAAATCGAGAATATCATTCACAACATCTAACAACATGATAGATGAATTTTCTATTGCAGTTAATTGTTCTACTTGTTGTTCATTTAATTTACTATGACTTAATTGTTCTGAAAAACCGATAATCGAGTTTAATGGTGTGCGTATCTCATGGCTCATATTTGCTAAAAATCTACTTTTAGAAATCGCATATTGAGATGCTTTCTTGCTATAACTAATTAGCTCATTTTCATTTCTATAAATCTTCCAAATATTATACAAAATGGCAGAAACCAATATTAAAAGCACCATGATACTTAAAATAAAAATTTCATCAATGCTTTTAAAATTATCTTTAATAATAGTATTCAGCTCTTTTCTATTTTGTGAAGCAAAACCCATTTCATGCTTTTTATAGGTTTGCAGTAGAGAAACCAGCTCCGTAATTATTTTATTGTTAATCTGTAAAATGGCTATTTCATTTTTTTTGAGCATATTATTAGCCGCATACAAATTATTTACATTCGGTAATTGAGCTATGCTATAACTTTTATTTTGTGAAAAAGTGTCGAAATTGGTTTCCGTTCTAACCAATTTATAAGAAGTATCTCTAACTTCATTTTTTCTTTTGGAGAACACAGCAGCTAATCTTTCAAAAAACTTTCGCTTTGGTTGGGTTTTAGCAGCAGTGCTGATAGTATCAACCTTAACCATTTTTTTGATATTTTTATACGTAAGATTATTACGGGTATCAGCCTGAACTCGAGTCGTGTCCACTCCTGAAGAAATATTAATTAAGCTATCAGTTAATAATCTTAACTTTAAGTAGAGTTCAGTTCTATTTCTTTTTTGATTAACTAATGTCTTAATGTTTTTGGGACTAGTTTTTTCATTCTCGTCCGCCTTACTATTAATCTTATCTAAAATGTTTGAAACAAAGTTTATATCACTCGTAAACCGTTGGATGTAGTATTTCTGACCTGTAACAGCAAATAATCGGCAATTGTTATCTGCATTATACAATACGATTATACACGAATCTATCTGACTGTAATCTTCCTTTAACTCAGAAAGTTGATGAATATCATTTAATAAAACAGTAGTTCTATTATTTCGAACGTAGAAAAAAATAGCACATAAAAATAGGGCTATTATTAAAAAAACGACAAGACTATAACGTGTTGAAGGATTTTTGGCAGAAGAAAAAGGCATAATACTCGTTAATTAAAATTACAAATGCCCAAAAATTAAGTCTAGGGCAATTTTTTTAATAACAAGTAGAGGAGTACACAAACATACAGTAAAATAAGTATTGCTTGTAAGTTAATTTACAAAATTAAGCTACCTCCAAATTTTCTGGTTCTTCAGTATTCGTATTTGCATCATTTCTTTCTCTTTCTTCTTCTTTAATTTCGTCTTTTTCTATTCTTAAATTTTTAATAATGTGCTGCTGTCTTTCTGGGGTATTCTTACCCATATAATATTCTAGCAAGCTTTTTATAGTCTGATCTTTCAAAATTACTGGGTCAAGCCTAATATCTTTACCTATAAATAAACCAAATTCATCTGGTGATATTTCTCCCAAACCTTTAAATCGAGTAATTTCTGGTTTGCCACCTAATTTTTCAATCGCATCACGACGTTCATCTTCACTATAACAATAAATAGTTTCTTTTTTGTTACGAACCCTAAATAATGGTGTTTGCAAAATGTATACATGTCCAGCTCTTACCAAATCAGGGAAAAACTGCAAAAAGAAAGTCATCATTAATAAGCGAATATGCATTCCATCTACATCAGCATCTGTTGCAATTACAATGTTATTATAGTGCAAACCCTCTAAACCATCTTCAATATTTAAAGCGTGTTGTAGCAAATTAAACTCTTCATTTTCATACACCACTTTTTTGGTAAGTTCGTAGCAGTTTAAAGGTTTTCCTTTTAAGCTAAAAACTGCCTGACAATCTACATCACGAGATTTTGTGATCGAACCAGAAGCCGAATCTCCCTCGGTGATAAACAAAGTAGTTTCGTATCTTTTATCGTGAGGAGTATTAAAATGAACCTTGCAATCTCTTAGTTTTTTGTTGTGTAAAGAAGCTTTTTTTGCTCTATCATTTGCTAGTTTTTTAATGCCAGCAATGTCTTTTCGTTCTCTTTCAGATTGGATAATTCTCTTCAGCAAAGCATCGGCAACATCAGCATGTTTGTGCAAATAATCATCCAATTCTTTCTTCACAAAATCCATAATAAACGTACGAACTGATGGCCCTTCTGGACCCATATTTTGAGAACCTAATTTTGTTTTAGTTTGCGATTCGAAAACAGGTTCTTGCACCCTAACCGAAACTGCTGCAATAATAGATGCCCTAACATCACTTGCATCAAATTCTTTTTTATAAAACTCACGAATAGTTTTCACCACCGCTTCTCTAAAAGCCGCTTGGTGTGTTCCGCCTTGCGTAGTATGCTGACCGTTTACAAAAGAATGGTAATCTTCGCCATATTGTTGACCATGTGTCATCGCAATTTCTATATCGTTTCCCTTTAAATGAATTATCGGATAACGAATATTTTCTACGTCGGCCACTTTATTTAACAAATCATATAATCCTCGCTCCGAGAAATATTTCTGATTATTAAAACTGATGGTTAAACCTGTATTTAAGAACACATAATTCCAAATCATGCTCTCTACAAAATCCGGAATGTAGTGGTAATTTCTAAAGATGGTATCGTCAGGATAAAAAGTAATTGCCGTACCATTACGTTGTGTAGTTTCAATTATTGGCTGATCGGAAACAATTTCACCTTTGCTAAATTCTACTTTTTTCGTTTTGCCATCGCGATAAGATTGTACTACGAAATTGGTTGATAACGCATTTACCGCCTTTGTACCTACTCCATTTAAACCTACCGATTTTTGAAAAGCATTACTATCATATTTACCGCCTGTATTTATTTTCGAAACGCAATCTATAACTTTACCCAAAGGGATGCCACGACCATAATCACGAATATTAACTTTATGCTCTGACAGTGTAATTTCGATAGTTTTACCCGATCCCATTACAAATTCATCGATAGAATTATCTACGATTTCTTTCAGCAAAACATAAATTCCATCGTCTTGTGCAGAACCATCGCCAAGTTTACCAATGTACATACCTGGTCGTAAACGGATGTGCTCTTTCCAATCGAGGGAACGTATACTATCGTCATTATAAATCGGTTCTGCCATAATTCGTATATTTTAGATGGTATTAAGAGAGTAGCGAAGAATCGGTAGATTGAAATACTATTTAACAGATTTCTCCATTATTCTTCCGTCGAAATGACGGGGAATAACTCAGCATTACAAATTTAATTTAATCTCTATGGAAATCAATTACAAAGTTTCCACAAATGAACATTTTTAATTTATGCCACAAGCTAGTTACTCAAGACTATTGACTTTTGACTCAAGACTAAAAAACTGTATCTTCCAAAATCAATTTAAACTTCATGCAAATTAAAAAACAGCTCTCTCTTTTCGATCTTTCCATGATTGTGGTTAGTTTAGTAATCGGAATGGGAATTTTCAAAACTCCTGTTAGCGTGGCTGCTAAAGCCCAAATTCCAGAACTGTTCTTTTTAGCATGGATTATTGGTGGAATTATAGCTGTTTGTGGTGCATTAACGTATGCCGAAATTGGCTCTCGTTATCCCGTTACAGGTGGGTATTATAAGATTTTCTCCGTTTGTTATCACCCATCTATTGCATTCGCTATCAATTGTATCATCGTAGTTTCCAACGCGGCATCTGTTGCTGGTATAGCATTAATTGGTGCCGAATATTTGAGTAAAATTATTCTTGATCCGCAAATGCAAACTGGCGAATACCGAATTCTCATTGCAACCATTAGCATTATTATATTTTATGCAATTAACTTATTAGGATTAAAAGCGAGCTCAAAAACTCAAAATGTTTTAACCGTTATTAAAATTGTAATGGTGCTTACTTTAATATGTGCAGTGTTTTTTGGCGAACAAACCACAAGCATTACCCCTATTTTTAAAAGTGTAACTGGAAGCTCCCCAGTTTGGAGTGATTATGGAAAAGCGCTCGGCCTATGTTTAATTGCTGTTTCTTTTAGTTTTGGTGGTTATCAGCAAACGATCAATTTTGGTGGCGAAGTAAAAGAAGCAAAAAAGATTGTACCGCGTTCCATTATCATTGGTTTGGCCATAATTATCACTTTGTACATGGCTATAAATTACGCTTATGTAAAAGTAATTGGTTTTGAACAGCTTAAAACTGCCGAAAGTATTGCTGCTATATTAGCTGGTAAAATTTTCGGTCCAATCGGATTTTCTTTATTATCGGTTTTAATTTATTTATCTGTTTTAGGCTACGTGAATGTGAATTTATTGAGCAATCCGAGAGCAATGTATGCCATGGGCGAGGAAAAAGCATTGCCTAAAATCTTTACTAAAACCACTAAAAAACATGGTGTAATGATAGTCAGTTTAACTGTTTTTACCATTATTTCCATTTTCACACTATTTTACGCCCAAACTTTCGATAAAATTTTAAACTACTCTATATTTTTAGATTGCATTGGCTTTGCAACTTCGGCTGCTGCCATTTTCATTTTGCGTAAAAAAACTGCTCATTTAGCTAAAAAAGATATTTATACTGTTCCATTGGGTCCAATTTTGCCGCTCTTATTTATTGCCGCATATTTATTTGTAGCCTTCAGTATTTATAGCGATGATCCAAATGCAGCGTTAAATGGCTTATATATCTTTATAGGATTTATTGTTATTTACTTCATTATCAGATATTTTAATAACAAAAAAGAAAGCAGTCAGGTTTAGTCAGAATAAATGCCAATACAAGCCCTACCTTTTAAAAAACAATTAATTTATGCATCTGGCATGATGGGTTGGAGTATTATGACCAATCTAATTATTGTGATGCTGCCTTACTTTTATTTGCCGCCAACTAATTCTGGTTTATCACCTTTGGTACCACAGCTTTTGGTTTTTGGAGCTTTTAATATCCTATCATTAATTGCGGCATCTGGCCGATTATTTGATGCTGCTTACGATCCTTTTATTGCATCAATAAGTGATAGTAGTAACAACCCAAAAGGCAGGCGTTTTCCAATTATGCGCTGGGCAATTTTACCTGCGGTGATTTGCTGTGGTTTGGTTTTTACTCCGCTAGTAAAAGGAGAAAGTATAAGCAATGCCTGGTGGTTAACCCTAGTTTTAGCCGGATTTTTCGTTTCTGTAACTACTTATATTATTCCTTATAATGCGCTATTAGCTGAATTAACACATACTCCCGAAGAAAAAGTAAAACTTTCTACTTTTCAGCAAGTTGGTTTTGTTTTAGGAATGATTTTAGGAGCGCTTTGCAATAATTTTGCCGATTTAATTCAAACTGTATTTCATGTTACTGAACGATTTGAAGCCTTGCAATACACCATTTGGGGGTTAAGTATTTTTTCAGGTATAGTGATGATTTTACCTATTATTTTCATCAATGAAAAGGAATATGTGCAAAGTAAACCTACCCACATTCCTTTATTGCCCGCGATTAAAAATACGTTCAGAAACAGTAATTTCAAGTATTATCTCATATCAGATTTTACCTATTATACGGCATTGAGCCTGATGAGTAGTGGATTGCTATTTTTTGTAACTGTATTACTTGGCCTACCCGATTCGGATGGTGGTAAATTTATGGGGCTAATGGTAGTTTTATCGTTGGTTTTCTATCCATTTATCAATTATGGATCTAAGAGGTTTGGCAAGAAACCTTTGGTATTATTGGCATTTGGCGTTTTAAGCTTAATTTTCGTTACTATTTTCTTTTTAGGGAAATTACCTTTTACTCCGAGTAATCAGATGTATTTATTGGTGATTTGCGCATCTTTTCCTTTAGCTGCATTAGGCATTTTGCCAAACGCAATTTTAGCAGACATAGCTCAAAAAGATACTTTAGAAACTGGTGAAAATCACGAAGGAATGTTCTTCGCTGTAAAATATCTCTTTGTAAAACTTGGTCAAACGATTGGAATTGCCATTTTTGCGATGTTAACTATTTACGGAAAAGATCCAGGCAATGACTATGGTTTGCGTTTAAATGGTGTAGTTGGTTTTGCACTTTGTGTTTTGGCACTATTATTTTTCACACGATTTAAGGAGAGAAAGTAGAAGAGGGATTGATAGTTAATGGTCAATAGTTGATAGCTTATATGTTTTAACCTATATATTTTCGAATGCCAAGTCTTAAAAATTTCCCCATAACTTTCTTTCTTCGTTCTATAAACCTGACTTAGCGGAAATACTTTTTTGTCATACTGAGCTTGTCGAAGTACAAAAAAGATTGTAGCGAGGGCAGGATTGTAATTGCCGAAAAGCACTGACAAACATTTTCAAAAAGGCAAATGGCTAATAGACCATAGCGATTGACTATCAACAATGAGCCATTAACCAATTGTTTAATAAATTTACTTACCTTTGTGCCGAAGCAGAATTTCTTTATCATTTAAAGCAACTCGCAAGTTAGTCCTTCCAGCAATGATTGTTCTAGCTTCTTCGATATTTTACATTTAAAAATTATACTTTGTTATTTTCAGAATTAAACCTCATAGCCCCTATTTTAAAGGCGCTTGAAACCGAAGGTTATACACAACCTACACCTATACAAGAGCAATCTATACCCTCTATTTTACAAAAACGCGACTTATTGGGATGCGCTCAAACTGGTACTGGTAAAACCGCAGCATTCGCTATACCGATGTTGCAATTATTAGATAAACCTCATACAAACACAAAAGGACCTAAACCAATTAGAGCCTTAATTTTAACGCCAACAAGAGAATTAGCCATCCAAATTGAAGAAAGCTTTAAGGCTTATGGCAGAAACCTACCTTTAAAGCACTTGGTGATTTTTGGTGGTGTCGGACAAAAAGCACAAACTGATGCCCTAC
This sequence comes from Pedobacter planticolens, assembly GCF_014172375.1. Taxonomy (GTDB): domain Bacteria; phylum Bacteroidota; class Bacteroidia; order Sphingobacteriales; family Sphingobacteriaceae; genus Pedobacter; species Pedobacter planticolens. Next base: position 211,204 of record NZ_WNXD01000001.1, on the reverse strand, counting down.
ATAGAGGTGTTGATATTTTAGTGGCAACTCCTGGTCGTTTATTAGATTTAATGAACCAAGGTTTTGTGAACCTACGTGATATCGAGATTTTTGTATTGGATGAAGCTGACCGTATGTTAGATATGGGTTTCATTCACGATGTGAAAAAAGTAATTGCCAAATTGCCTGCAAAAAGACAGACTTTGTTTTTCTCGGCTACGATGCCAACTGAAATTCAGAAATTATCTAGCACGATATTAACCAATCCTGTAAAAGTGGAAGTTACTCCAGTTTCTTCTACAGCAGAAAAAATTACACAAGCAGTTTATTTCGTTGAGAAAAATGATAAAAGAAGCTTATTGGCTCACTTATTAAAAGACAAAGCGATTGAAACTGTTTTGGTATTTACGCGTACCAAACATGGTGCAGATAAAGTGGTTAAAGACTTACTGAAAATTAATGTGAAGGCTGAAGCTATTCACGGAAATAAATCTCAAAATGCCCGTCAAAGAGCATTAACAAACTTTAAAGCTCGTACAACTCGTGTTTTAGTAGCTACTGATATTGCTGCTCGTGGTATTGATGTGGATGAATTAGCACACGTAATTAACTACGAATTACCAAACATTCCTGAAACGTATGTACATAGAATTGGTAGAACTGGAAGAGCTGGTTTAAGCGGAATTGCTTACTCGTTTTGCGATGGCGAAGAGAAAGAATTTTTAGATGATATTGAGAAATTGATTGGTATAAAAGTTCCAGTAAACGAAGATCATCCGTACGCAATGAGCTGGCAAAGTTTAATGTCAGCCGCTGCTGCTGCCAAAAGTGGTGGAAAGAAAAAAGGGAACCAACGTGAGCCTCGTGAACGTGAGCCAAACTTAAGTGGTGCAAAAAAGAAACCGCATCAAGGTGGTGCTAGAAAACCAAACCATACAGGTAGCACTGCAGGTGCAAACGCTGGTGGTGGCAACCGCAGGTTTAGCGGTGGTGGTAACAGAAGAAGGGATTAAATTTTAGCTCTATCGTCATTGCGAGGAAGAATGACGAAGCAATCTATCTTGTAGGAAAGATTGCTTCTCCCAATGAAAAATCGGTATCGCAATGACGCTCAAATATTATAAAAAATGGTTCGTAGTAATACGGACCATTTTTGTTTTATCTCTCTGTATTATTGGGTCTAGCATAAACCATTTGCATTACATTGATATTCCTCATTTCAAATGCCGCTTCGCAATAGTTTAAATAATAATTCCATTTGCGGATAAAACGTTCATCGAAACCTAATGCTTTTACTTCGTTGATTTTATGGTTAAATTCGATATACCAAAGTTTTAATGTTTTAGCATAATCTAAGCCTAAATCTTTCAAGTCGACTAATGTTAAGTCGCTAGTATTGTTAATTGCTTTATTGATTACCGCAACCGATGGCAGCAAAGAACCTGGGAAAATGTGTTTCTGAATCCAATCCACCCCTCGTCGTAAACTATCATATCTATTATCTGGACTTGTAATTACTTGAAACGCGAAAATTCCATTAGGTTTTAAAACCTCTGCACATTTAGAAAAATAAGTTTCCAAATAATTATGACCAACTGCTTCTAACATTTCTATAGAAACAATCTTATCAAATTGTCCTTGAATATTTCTGTAGTCTTTTATGATGATTTCTATTTGATCAGATAAACCAGCAGCTGCAACTCTTTCTTGTCCAAGTTTTTGTTGTTCTTTTGAAATGGTGACCGTTGTTACTTTACAACCATAATTTTTTGCCATAAAAATAGCATTTGCACCCCAGCCGCTTCCAATTTCTAAAACATGATCAGAAGGTTTTAAATACAATTGTTCACAAAGTCGACGGTATTTTTCATCTTGTGCCTCTGCTAAAGTTAGTTCTGGTGTTTTAAAATACGCAGCAGAATAAGTCATTGAACGATCTAAAAAAGTGGCAAAGAAATCATTGTTTAAATCGTAATGTTCAGCTATATTTTTCTGAGAGCCCGTAATACTATTCGAGCGATTATTATGGTAAATTCTATTCAACCACTTGAATAAATTCAACCCTAAAGTTTTCACTTTGCTGCCAGAAACTGATGGTGCATTTTCGATATTGAGGATAATCCATTTGATGAGATTAGTTATGTTATCAGTTTCCCACAACCCATTTACATAAGCTTCACCAAAACCAATGTCTCCATATAAAACCACACACTTAAAAAATCTAGGATCTCTTATTTCTAAATTTGCATAATAGCTAGAATTTGTATTACCAATTTGCAAGTTTTCTCCGCTAGGCAAAGTCAAGTTCAAAAAACCTTTGTCCATTTTACAAAGTGCGTTCACAACTGCATTTTCGTAAAATCCTGATTTCGATTTGGTTAGAGAGAGTGATGACATGTGATAATCTTAATTTGTTTTATAAGGTTTATATACGTCTTTTTGCAAATCTTGGTTTGCAGCTTTTGGATGATATTTTATTTTCTTGATCCATAATTTAAATGCTTGCCAATGGATTAATCCCATAACCTGTAAAGGAATTAAGGGGATTGAAAAGAAATAACGCAACATATTTTTATTAGTTAATGGTTTCCTATCGCCATTTAATGTACTGATAAAAAACCTGTTCCCTTCTTTATCATAGTCGTCTATTTTAATGTCTAATTTTTGAGTTGGAATGGTAAGTTTGAAATCAAAAAACGTATCCAAATCTATAAATGGTGATACATAGAATAATTTTTCAGCCTTTTGCTTAAATACATTGTTCTCCAAATCTTCCTTTCCAAAAAAGAACATTTTCATTTCATGGTACGTATTACTAATTTCTGAAACTGCACAAAGTGGGTTTTCATTTTCATCAAAACAGAAGTAAAATGAAACAGGATTAAAGTTATATCCTAAAACACTCAAGTTAGTTAATAGTTTGATTTTGCCATTTCCAATCTCCACATTGTGGGATTTTAGATACGTAGTGATTTGTTGTTTAACTGTTTTAGTTTGGTCGGGATTTTCCTTAGGAAATTGCACATGATCCTTATCTCTAAAATTGAATAAATTAAAACGATTATAACTGAACCAACGTAGCTTTTTATCTAGTTTTTCAATTTCATCCAAATCAATATAAAATAGGTATACATCATACCAAAAACTATGCTTCTTAGGCGTTAACCTATGATGCATAACTTTAGCGGAATATATTGATGAGTTTAATTTCATTTTTCATCTTGTCGTCATTGCGAACGCAGTGAAGCAATCTTTCCTGCTAGATAGATTGCTTCGTCATTCTTCCTCGCAATGACGGTCTATAACAACTTACACAAATCCACTGCACTTTTATAAGCATCTTCATGAAAACCATATTTAAAATAACTTCCACAATAATAAACAGGGCCAGTTTCATTTAGTTTGTGAAGTTCCTCTTGCGCTTGCATTGCTGGCACATCAAATAGTGGATGTTCATATGCAATTTCTTTAATTATTTTACTTTTATCAAGTGTAGCTGATGGATTAATCGATACGAAATAATCTACTTTATCTGAAACTCCTTGCAATTGATTCATCCAATAAATAGTACTTGGCACTAAAATATTTCCTTGTTTTTCTACTCTATAATTCCAACTACTCCAAGCTAATTTTTTCTTCGGCATTTGGCTTTTATCTGTATGAAGAATAGCGGTATTTGATTGATACTTAAATTTAGAAAGCAATCGCTCTTCATCTTCAGTTTTACTTTTAACTATTTGATGTGTTTGGTTAGCATGACTAGCCATAATTACTTTATCAAACTCCAATTCCTCGCCTTTTAAAGTTGTGACTAAAACTTTTCCATTCTCCAATCGTTCTACACTGGTAATTTTAGTACTTATTCTGATTTTATTTCTAAATGGTGCAATTAGCTTTTCTCGGTAAGCCTGACTTCCATTATGCAAAGTCCACCATTGATGTTGAGTATCTAAACCTAAAAAGCCGTGGTTTTTAAAGAAACGAATTAACGATACTGCAGGGAAATCTAAAATCTGCTCCATCGGTGTAGACCAAACCGCAGAACTCATTGGTATAAGGTATTTCCAAACCATATCTTCCCCATAACCAAACTCTTTTACATATTGTCCAAGAGAATAATCTGCATATTTTGGATCGTCTAAAACGGCCACACTTTCTTTGTTGAAACGATTAATCTGCATCAACATTTTTAAAAAAGAAGGGTTGAATATATTTCGCTTTTGTGCAAAAAGATGCTTCATGCTCGAACCAGAATATTCTAATCCGCTTGGTAAATACTGTACACTAAAAGACATATCTGTTTTTTTAACTGGTGCATCAATTTCTTTAAATAACTTACATAAATTTGGATAGGTTTCGTAATTAAAAACCATAAACCCAGTGTCTATAAAAACAGTTTTACCATCTTCTTCTACGGCAACTGTATTCGTATGACCACCAATATAATTTAGCTCTTCAAAAAGTGTAATATCATATTTCTTGTGAAGAAAATGTCCACAACCCATCCCAGCTATTCCAGTTCCTATTATTGCTAGTTTCTGCATAGCTTATTTCTTCTCAAAAAGATAATGACAAACCATCCATTCATTTCCTTTATTGTAATTAAACAATTCGGCACATGCCATATAAAACAAACGCCAATAAACCCACCATTTCACAGCTTGATCTTTGCCATAAGTATTTTCTAAAATGGGCATAATTTCCTTTTTATGTTTGTTCATATTACTTAGCCAAGCTTCAGAAGTTTTGCCATAATTAGTTCCATTTACTACCCAATGTTTGGTAATTTTTAAGTCGTCATTAAAATAGAAAAACAAATGGTTGGATGGCATTATTCCACCAGTAAAAAAGTATTTACTCATCCAATCGCTTTCATCAATTACCTCATATTTATACGCTAAATTTTTGTGCGTAAAAATATGAACGAACAATTTTCCGTCGGGTTTTAAGAGTGATGAAACCTTAGCCAGCAATAGTTTGTAATTGCGCATATGCTCAAACATTTCAACAGAAACCACTCTATCAAAGCTATCTGCTATTGTAAAAGTATTCATGTCTGCAGTTAAAACAGTTAAGTTCTGAATACCTCTTTGCTTAGCAGTTTCGTCAATAAAAATCTTTTGTGTTGCTGAATTAGAAACTACTGTAAACTTGCTTTCTGGAAATTTAGCCGACATATATAACGACAATGAACCCCAGCCGCAACCCAATTCTAAAACATTTTGTCCGCTTTGCAAATCAGCCCTTTTACAGGTTAAAGCCAACATATCATCTTCAGAAGTATCAATATCCTTTACCCCAGGATTCCAATATCCACTGCTATATTTTAGATTTTTGCCTAAGCAGTATTGAAAAAATTCCGTTGGTAATTCATAATGTTGTTCGTTAGCATCTGCTGTGTTTACTGCAATTGGCGAGGCTTTCAATTCATTCACCAAACTGATAAATTTTCGTTGTTGCAATTCTTCATCGCCTAAAGTTTCATCAGCTAAGCGTTGTTTTAAGAGTTTTCTAATTCCAGCTCGTAAAACAGGGTCTGGAAGTTTATCGTTTTCTATTAATTTATCGTACCACATTTTTTAAGAGAGTTGATGGACAATTGTTAATGGTTTGGGTTTTTAGTCTATGGTCTATTAACCATTAGCTATCTGCCCTTTTTAAACCAAGGAAAAAAGGCACTGGTTGTTTCTTGATATTTTTTGTAAGCCAATGGTTTGCTACGTAAGTTTTGTTCTTCGTTATTTGGTACGCCTGTAACTTTTAGTAATAAGTATAAAATTATCGCAGGGCTGATGATTGCCAAAATGCCCCAAGGAGTTGCCAAAGCAAATACGAAATAAGCCATCCATGTTAACCATTCGAAGAAATAATTGGGATGGCGACTGTAATACCACAAACCTCTATCGCAAACTTTCCCCTTATTATTTTTGTCTTTTTTAAAAGCTGCCAATTGATTATCAGCAATCATTTCACCAAAGAAAGAAATGATCCAAATAGCTAATCCAATATATTCTAAAATCGAAATTGCTGTAGATTTATTTGCACTAATAATAAAAAATGGAAAAGCTAGTATCACATTAGATATCGCTTGGAACTGAAAAAAAAACAAGAGGTTTCTATTTGCATCTTTCCCCCATTCTTTTCGAAGCTGTTCATATCTCCCCTCTTCTTCATTTAAATGCCCAATTACTCTTCGCCAGAGATGAATTCCCAATCTTAATTCAGCAATTAAAAACATACCACAAATCAAAAGTTTACGTGTTCCAAAACCTTCCGACAGGAAAAAAGTAATCACAGTAATTACTGGAAAGTTGAGCGCCCAAAAGACATCTACCACACCAGCATTTTCGATTTTCTTTGCCCAAAGCCAAACCAAAAACATAATGATGCAACAGGCAATGAGAGAGATAAGAGCGATAAAAAGTAGATGTTTGTAATCCATAATTTTAAAAATGGTCAATGGTTTATAGCTAATGATCTATAAACCATTGTCTATCAACCCCTATTCCCCACTAATTCCTTAACACCATCACTTTGTTTTAGTTTGAATAATTTAATTAAAACATAAGCACAAGTGGCAATGCTACCTAAACATACGAATAAAATTACCCAAACGATTTTAAGGAAAAAAGATTTTTCTTTGTAAAACATCCATAAGGTGATGATAAATATATTCGCATAAAAATCCCATAATGTTGCTCGCATCCAAGGTATTGAACCGAGAAAATCCCATTCTTTAAACAACGAACTTTCTAAGCTTGTACTGACGACTATATAAGTAACCCAAACTAATAGTGCAGAAAAAATAATCTTTAAGGTTGTAATCATATATGCAATAAACGAAAAAAGAGTATTGCAGGTTTTTATAAATAAAAAAAGGTTAGTGCAAGCACCAACCTTTAGTATGTTATAGTATAATTTAAATAAATCTAAACCTTTCTAATCCTAATAATTCTCATCCAATGCATAACTTTCATCATCGGATACGTTGGGTCAAACTCCCACCATCTGGTTGCAAAATTTGGGCTATTCGGTTTTTTATGGTGATTATTCTGAAACAATTCGCCCATTAACAAGAAATCCCAAGGTAATGAGTTTTTGCTATGATCATCATTATCATGATTTGAGTAACCATATTTATGTCCGCACCAATTTACAATAGCACCATGCAATGGTCCCATTAAAAAGTGAATTGGCAATAAAATAAACATCCACCAATATTCTGCAAAAGCAATATAAAAACCGATGTAAAATAAACCACAAGAAATTCTCCAAATCCATGAATTTCCAATTTTATCAACCAATGGCCATTCAGGATAATTCCCTCTAAAAGCTGGTTCAGGTTCTATTTTATGTTGAAGATAGTTCATGTACATATTCTTCGTAGCAATCATCATCCCAAATACATCTTTAAAAAAGTGTGGAGAATGTGGGTCTTTCTCTGTATCACTATAAGCATGGTGCATACGATGTAAAATAGCATATGCTCTAGGATTTAAAAATGAAGAACCTTGAGAAATTAATAAAATGAGATAGAAAAATCGTTCCCAAAATAACTCCATTTTAAACATCTTATGTGATGAGTAACGGTGTAGAAAAAAGGTTTGACTGAAAAGAGATAAGAACCAGTGAGCTAAAAAGAATATTAGAATTATCATGTATGATTTGTGTGTGTTAGTAATTTGTCATTCCGAGCTTGCGAGGAATCTCATTTTTGAATTTTATTGGTGAGATACTTCACTACGTTCTGGATGACAAGCCTTCAATTATAAACGAATTGGAGAGTGATTCAGTTTTTGTTTGTAATTAAAACTACCTTCCAAAATCGTCTTGAACGCGAACAATATCGCTTTCATCTGATGGATTTGTAGCATCGGTATGTTGCCAAATTTCTGCTACAACTCCCCAATCTTCTAAACCGATTAAGCGGTGACGCTCGCCTTGTTGTAATTTAATTTGGTCTTTAGGGTGATATTTTTTCACTTCTCCTTCAACATCAGTTTCGCTAGTTTTAATGCCAACCGTACCACTAACTACTTGCCAAATTTCCGCTCTGCGATGATGATATTGCCAAGAAAGGCGTGTATTTGGTGCAACAATTAAAACTTTAGGACTTAATTTCCCGCCAATTTTTAAACTATTTACATCCAAACCATCAAAATAAGTATCTGCAAATTGTTGTGCTTGTTCTTCATCAATTACAAAAAAGCCACCCCAAGGACGGGTTTCATCACGATTTACAACATTAAAGCCTTCTATTTGTAAACGTTGGGCAACGGTATCGAATATATCTTTCTTCTGAGTTTCCATATTGTTGCAAAAATACGGGTTACAAATGAAAAAAGCCCAATCGGGCTCTATTTTTTATAGTAAATTGGTAAAACCTTACTAATTCCTATTTAATATCGTTAATTAAAAGATCAATAGGCAAGCCTACCGTTTGTACAATAAACGGCAAATTAGGGTTATTTAAAATCCAAAGTTGCATTTTACCATCTTCACTTATTACTTGAATAATATCTGCTTCTTTCCCCCCATATTTCATAGGAGTAGAATCTGCTGTTTTAACTTTAAATTTCACTCCATTATACGTAAAGGTTTTAGTATCTGTCAAAGATTTAAAAGCAGCTTTTGAGATTAAACAATAAGTTTCATTATCTCCTAATTTGGTAAGTCCCAATCCTGGTTGTCCCAAGAACAAGGCTGTTCCACTTTGCATTCCTTTTTCGTTAATTTCAAAAGCACCATCTCCATAACCATCTACCGACCAAGCAAGTGTAATTGGAGCCGTTAGGCTTTTAACTGTTATAATTAAAGGATATTCTTGACCTTGTAAAAAAGCACTTGCACTCATTACAGTACCTGCTTTAATTTCTGGTAAAGTTTTTTGAGCCTGAACAGCAATAAAAAAACTTAAACTTACTAGCGTAAAGATGATCTTTTTCATAAAATGAAGATAAAAGTTTTTTATCCAGAAAGAGAAAAAATGTTTTAGGAATTAGCTAGACAAAGTTGTTATTCTCTTTTTGAATAATTCCTAACCAATAAAACCCAGTAATTGCTGGACTGGGTCTCTTCCCTCTAAAGGTGCGGGCTCGGCAGATTAAAGATTCCTCTAAATGTGCAACTAAAATTTCCTGTTGTCTTCTATGGCAAGGATTTTATTCTCGGGTCTCTCCAGAAAGCTGATTATTTCATTTACACCTGCCAATATGCCCTCGTAATTTCTTCCGACCTTAAATGCTGGTATCATCAGACTATCAATAATTTGTTTTGCAAAAAAATCACTTAAAACCTTTTGCGTTCCCGTACCTGTAGAAATTCTTGTTTCTCTTTTTGTTCTGCTAAAAAAAATACCAAGGCCATTATTACGTCCCTTTTTACCGATTCCATTGCTATTAAGAAAATCTCGAGCATAGGCCTTCATAGTTGGATAGCCTCCGTAATCACTAGTGGTAACGAGCACGATCTCATTTCCAGTAAGTTTTTCATGCGCTCGGAACAAGCTGTCAAAATGCTTTATTTCAGGCGCTGAAAGTATCTCTTCCATATCAAAGATGAGTTTTTCCATCTTCCTTTTGTGTACCTTCTTCCCCGAACTGATATTTTCAGTCTCAACAGTTGTACTTTCATTTCTCTGATAAAATCCATCAAAAGTATAGCACTCTAAATAGCAGGCATAGATTAAAATAGTTAGGACTAATATTCCGAAAGTAACTTTGAACATAAGAGTATTAATGTTTTGATAGCATCCTGGCATGGTGTAAATGAAATTATATTGCTCAGTAATTTATATCCTATCGTATATTAACATCAAAGTCCTTTTCCAGCAAGAATTCCACAATTTTCTGTTATTCAGAAAAGCTGCCGATGGAAGGTAAATGGATGCCTCGGGCGGACTAATTGAGCTAAGATACCGGCGCATATTTGAAGCGTATGATTTCAGGCTTCCCTCCCTGATTAGGATAACTACTGGTAATTGAAATAACTCTACCTTGAGTGTCCTTTGTATACTGTTGTTTTGAAGAAAGCAATTTATTCTCACTATGGACTGTACTTTTCATCAACCATTCCATATAATCTCAGCGAGACTTATTTCTGATGTTTAAGGAAATTTTAAACAACATTCGTAAACATGCTAATGCCGATATTGTTGATATAGACTTAGACTATTCCCGAGGTCATCTGCTTTTTAAAATCACTGATAATGGTGTTGGCTTTGATGCTTCAAAAGTTTCTCCAAAACGCAACGGATTGTTGAACCTTAAAAGTCGTGCAGAGAAATGGAAAGGAAGCTTTGAAATTAAAAGTTTAACTGTTGGGGGAACTCAGGTGCTATTGACTATCCCTTATGATCGCATTTCTCTTCGGGTGCTCATTAATCGCCTTAAGCATAAGCGCAGACTATTACAAAGGCTCAATTTTTATGGAAGAACACATACCAGTTAGAATACATCAACAACATTACTAAATTAGTTTGTGTAGGATCCTCAAAAAGTCGGGTTTTATGTTGAGGAATAATTAATTATGACTGTCGTAGTATTTAAATTTGAACAGGATTTTTCATAAAAAATCCGCAATCAATCGATAAGCAATTAATTGCGGATTACTGTGGAGAATATCGGAGTGGATATTTCATCAATTGCGAGCTCTAAACGCTGTTTTTGATGCTCTAAAAGGGGTTTTTTATCTGTCATTTTGGGTAATTTGGCTGAGTTTTGGCTGAGTTTTTAATCAATTATTTAAAATAAAGATAAACAAAAATAGCCACTTAAACCACTTTAAAGACATATTTTAAATCTATTTTGTGGCAATCACATTATTATCAACAAATATTTTTTTCCTTAAATCATCAATTCCATCTTAAAATAAGCTGTTTTTTTCATCTTTTTCGGAAAATTTTTAACTGCAATTTTTCCGAAGCTTTTCTATAATTTGGCTGAGTTTTGGCTGAGTTGTTTGCATTGGAAAGCATACTTGATGGTCTTACTAGAGCTATGTGTGTATTTCGGTGAAAGTAGCCACATCATTCCGTTCCAAACTGTCCACCCCGAAGCTGGACTTTGCGCTTAGCACCTTATCCACCCAGTTCGATTCCCTGATTGCAGCAGCAGCCTAAAGATATTCCAACATTCCATCACCAATCACGCTTTTGCTCCGCAAAAGCCCATTTTCATACCTCTCAGCACATCCAATCCGGACCTCAACAGACAGGTCAACAAAACCACTGGGATACTATCGGATTTGGACAATTTTAAGCCCACAGATTCTTTATCATACACTCATCCGATACATCAGTCCAGAACACGGATTTAGAGCCTTAAAAAGCCCTAAAATCAGCCGACTGACCACTTTCAAGCGAAACGGAGTGACCAGTTTGGAGCGTAATATGTGGCCACTTTTGGTGTAGCCCCCAGCCTGCCCATTATGGCTCCAGAGACTGTGTACTTTTCTAGAAATTTGCTTGATGACTTAACAAGAATTTCAAAGATTGATGAAGATTATTGGGAATAACTTAAGATTTTAAGATAATTCTTGACATTTCTACAAAATATTAATCTGTTCGATCTTCTAGTATCACTGCATGCATTATATTGCGGATGAGTAGGATTAGCTTTATCACGCAGAAATATTGGGCTGGCTTTGAAAGCAAGATTAAGAAGGAAGTTGCAGAAAAATTGCTGGATTTTATTTAGCAATTTTTGTCTTTGGTTTTCAAATAAGGCCAAAAACACAGATGCCATTGTAGAAATTATCTATAGGCTCAAGCAGCTATCCTAAATATTTTTAGGGCGAACAGTTCCATTTCCAAGCTGAACACTCTTGAATCAGTGACGAAATTGAAATTCCTAAATCCGCTAAAAAAATAGACTGTCAGATTTTTTAATCAACAATTTGGACAAGGTATATTTAGGGATTGGCAATGCTTAGATAAAATGAAAAATAAAAAAGCAGTATATCTACTGATTGGATGCGTAACCATTGTTTGGGGATTAATTATTTATCGAATTTATTCGTCGCTCGCAACAGATGAAGAGCCTATACTTCCCAAATATCAGCCAAAACTCAATGGCATTACAGTTGTAGACCACACTGAAGATAAGCACGAACTGCACCTACAGCGAGACCCGTTTAGTAGCTATAATTTTATTGCTACAGTCTATAATGAAACATCACCGCAACCAGCAAAAACTACAAAACCTATCGTAGCAAAACCAATAATACAATGGCCAACCATTAGCTACCGAGGATATATCAACAATCGAAAAAGCCGGCAAAAAATAACGATCATTTCTATCAATGCAAAAGAACTAATGATAACCGAAGGATCAAAACATCAGGGCATTCAGTTACTCAAGAATATGGGTGATAGCATTAAGATCCTTTTCAATCATGAAACCAAATACATCAGTATCAAATAATATGCGGACCTATCAACAATTTCTTCTTTTTGTGTTGTGTTGCAGTTTTACAATTATTGCGAATGCTCAGGATAAAATCTATGCATCAGCACTTGCGACATATCACCATACCATCACCTATACCAATTACAAAGAGAGTTTTCTGACTGCAAAAGAACAACAATCAAAACTGATAGATAATAAAGCACATTATTATTGGTACAGCAATAATCAGCTCCATGCTACCCAAGGTGGCTTTAGTGGCAAATTATTAGATGGACCGTATACGGCGATTTACCTAAATGGTAACCTAAAGGAACAGGGATTATTTAAAAATGGGCTTAAACAGGGAATATGGAAAGTATGGAACGAAGATGGAATTTTACTTAGTCAAAAAACCTATCAAAATGGATTACCTGAGGGGAAATATCAACTTTTTGCGAAAGGTGAATTGCAAGAATCTGGTAATTATAGTGCCGGTAAAATTAATGGCAAAGTAGTACGTTACATTAGACCCGACAGCATACAGCATATCTTGTACCGCAATGGCGAAGTTGTACAACAAGCCGAATACCTCAGCTGGATTGAGCGAAGCTTTAAACCTAGACATAGAGCACAACAATGAAAATAAATGCGGGTGCGCTATATTTATCTATTACCATTGCGTTAATCATCGGAGTGATCTGCTCTTCACTCATCGTAGTATCTTTCTATTTTAAGCTATATTATTTACAGGCGCAACGGCAGCAGAGATTGGAAGACCATATCTATGCTGGGATATTGATTAGCCTACATCAGCCATTATTGATCGATACCCTGCAATATATCGATCTATATGGCGACCAGACAGACAGTATCCTTATTCAAAACCAACAATGGGGAATATTTAAGCTTATCAAACTACAAAGCCACATCCAAACCGACACGTTACGAAAACCATACCTACTTGGAAACGAGCCGGGCAAAGACCAAATTGCCATCTATCTGAGTGATGAAGATAGACCACTAAGCATTAGTCAGGAAGCTAGAATTATTGGCACTGCTATTCTGCCCAAATCCGGCATTAAACCATCATATGTAGAAGGCAAGCCTTACACCGGCAAACAATTAGTTTATGGTAGCATCAAAGAAAGTGAGAAACAGCTTCCATCGCTTCAAAAAAAATGGATCGAATTGCTCAATGCCAACTTCCAAAAATTCTCCTACACAAGCGCTTCATCTTTTGACAATAATAGCAGCCGATCATTTCAGAAAGAAACAATTTATCTTTCTACGCATGAGCCCATCACGTTATCAAACCATCTCATAGGAAACATTGTTATCACTTCTGACACTACGGTTTATATTACTTCCGATGCAAAGCTGGAAGACATCCAAGTTTACGCCCGTGAAATCAGGGTTGCTGCAGGATTTACTGGTAGCCTTCAGTTGTTTGCAAGGGATTCTATTGTTGTAGAAAAAGAGGCAACTTTCAGCTATCCTTCATGCTTGGGCATTATACGGGATGAAACCTCTCAATCGAACCCGCAGCCAATTATCACCCTTGGAGAAAATGTAAACTTTTCAGGTATTATCTTCTCTTATGAAACTAACCGAACGCCTCTACAGACCTTGATCAGCATTGGCAAGAATAATGTTATCAAAGGTGAAGTATACGCCGAGGGCACCATCAAATTTGCTGAAAATGTAAACATTTTTGGAAAAATAAGCTGCAATAAGTTATTAATGCAATTGAAAAGTACAGTTTATGAAAATTTCCTAGTAAGTGCAAAGATTAATTCCATGGAGCGGAGCAGCTATTATCTGAGCTCTTTTCTTTTTACCAGCAATACAAACTCGCAAAAAGTATTGAAATGGCTCAACTAAACAAAAAACTCAGCGCCTCCACTTTGGTTGAAGTATTGGTAGCCATGTTGATTATCATGATTGTTTTTGCAATCGCAAGTAAGATATATCTCAATAGTTTTATGCAGATACCGTCCTACACCAAATTAATGGTTAACCAACAACTGGAGCATCAATTGCAACAGATCCAAGCGGGAGAAATAGCAATTATAGATGAAGTAACAATTGATGAGATTGTTTACCACTACGAGATCAGTGAAAGCCAAATTGATGGATTAAAGCTGATTGAAATTACAGCAACACAAGAACAACAGATAATCTCAAAAATAAAAGGACTCATAGCTATCCCTCATATAGATGAACAAAATTAACTCTTTTACCTTATTGGAAGTTACCGTTGCAATGCTCCTCTCTGCGATTTGCATCGGCATCTGCTATACCGCATTTACCCTTACTAACCAATATTATGCCCAGATCAAATCAAGAAAGGACGAAGTGGGGAATATACTACTGATGAAACAGGTGTTACAGCATGATTTTGAGATAGCAAGCAAAATTAACAAAACCGAATTTGGCATCAGCTGCGAAATGGCACATGGAACCATCGAGTATCAGTTCAAACCAGAATGCATGGTAAGAAACCAGTATCAGCTCAAAAATGATACGGTAAAAATGGCAATCACAAACCTGGTTTTCAAATTTGAAAAGCTAGCAATAGACTCTGGATTAGTAGATGAGCTTACCTTTAACTATTCCTTAAAAAACAAACAAAATAACATTCGTTTCCAAAAGATATATAGTGCAACCAATTTATTCAACTAATTATGCCAAGCATAGATATTTCAGCTTACCAAACGAAAAAAAAACCTTCAAATAAACAAGACACAACCAAGAGTATTTTCGAGCTGTTCAATACCGATATCCGGTTTGGCGATAATTATCAGCTACCCGACAAAAAGAAGGTTGCTTTTTACAGTGAACTGAGCACCTTGATCAAATCAGGCATTGATATCAAAACCTCATTAGATTTGGTAAGCGAATCTTTTGAGAAGGAAGCAGATAAAATATTATTCAATCAAATAAAAAACCAGGTAATTGAAGGGCAATCTCTTTCAGAAACCTTAGAAAAAACCAATAAATTTAGTCCTTACGAGTATTACAGTATCCGTATAGGCGAAGAAACTGGTCGAAGCGCCGAAATACTACAAGAGCTTTTCCTATATTTTAAAAGAAAGATTGCCCAAAAAAGAAAGATTACCAGCGCCATTACCTACCCAATTATTGTCCTATCGACTTCTTTTGGCGCTATTTTTTTTATGGTCAAGTTTGTGGTGCCAATGTTTGGCGATGTGTTTATAAGGTTTGGTGGTAAACTACCTTATCTTACACAACTCATTATCAATATTTCTGAAGGTTTTGATCATTATTTCTATTTTGGACTCATCTTGTTGTTGCTCGCGGCCATATTTTATTTTACACAGCGAAGTACTGCACGATTTAAAAAACAGGCAGCGCTACTAACGCTTAAAATACCAATTATAGGTTCAATTGTACAAAAGGTTTACTTAGCCAGATTTGCCAATACCATGCGCTTATTAGTCGGTACAGATACGCCTTTGTTGCAATCGTTGACCTTGGTTAAACAGATGATCAATTTCTATCCCATCGTTTTTTCTCTGCAACAGGCAGAAACAGACATTATGCATGGCAAAAGCCTCTCAGTAAGTTTGGGTCAGCATACTTTTTATCCAAGCAAATTTATCCAATTAATTAGGATTGCGGAAGAAGTCAATCAACTCGAACATTTTTTCGAACAGTTATCCAATCAATATACCGAAGAAGTTGAATACCAGACTAACGCTATTGGCAGCCTGTTAGAACCCTTGATTATTATTGTACTCGGCCTGGTCGTTGGTGTGATCCTGATTGCCATGTATTTACCCATGTTCCAGATGAGCAACAGTTTTTAAAAAAAGTTGAGTTCATTCACCAAATTAACAAGATTTGTGAGCATCAAGGTTAATGGCAACAATAGGCCTACCATAATTTCTTCTTTGATCTTAGATTTATTACCCTTGATTACCCGTTTATTCTTTTTTTCTATAAATGCCTTCCTAAACGTATTTCCGATTACAATTTTGAGCTTGGTATTATCGTTCAGGATTACAGCATTGCCTTCAATATAACTGATCTTATCATCGTTGATGATAAACGATTTATGGATCCTTGAAAACAATGCAAAAGGCAGGTTCTCTTCCATATCTTTCATGGTGTTAAAGACCACATGCTGTTTATTGTTCTCCAGATAAACAATTACATGGTTGTGCTGGGCCTCAATGTAAACGATATCCTTGTAAAAAATCTTGACCTCTTTGATTCCTTTGGTATCTGTTTTCATGTAAAAATAATCCTAGATTTCGGGATTTATTTTTTGACCGAGTGCAAATCTCGCTTCAATAGATTGATATATTTCAATGCTCTTGATCAAACGCGTATATTTCACTGGTTTGAGTAGATAATCTAATGCATGAAATTCAAATGCTGCAAAGGCATCAGCAGTAGTATCTGAAATGACAACAAATGAGGTTTTATGTTTCAATAACTGAAGTTCTTCACTGTAACGCTGTACGAAGATCATGTCGATGAATACGATTTCTGGTTTAAATCCCATGATTAGTCGAAAGCCTTCGTCAAAAGTAGTGGCGGTTCCGATGATCGGCAAAGATAACTGTTCTATGTGTGGTGCAATAGCATTAATAGATAAGTTTTCGGCAAAAATGAAGCAGGTTGGCATGTGAGTCTGGGGCGTTAAATAATGGAGAAATTTAATTTGATAGCAATTAGCTCAATTTTTATCGGCTATCTAATTACTGCTCAATAGCTTTTTAACGTTAGATGTTAATCAACCTATCGTTCCATAATTTAAAGTAGAATATTTTGTTTGAAGAATTTATTTGTAAACGATGCTTTTCAAATGCTGAACAAGTAAATTCGCATGCTGAAATTAATAAGTAGGCATATATGCCAGGCATGAAAACTAAAAAGTTCGGCAACATTTTCAGTTACCGAACTATATTTTTTTAAAAGCACAAGTGGATCCTTGCGCAAGATGAGTTATCTCTGTTTTGAAAAAAGCCTATATATCAAAACTCCTAAATTTAGGAATAGCCAATTCAGACCACTAAACATAAGTGCAATAAAAGGGGTAAATAGGATAGCAACTATAAACCCTTTAAAACCATATGTAGGGTTTCCATTAAAATTTACAGGCACTATATTGAATAATGATAGTATACCTCCGAGCAATGAGAATGGAATCATAGCAAATAGATAAGCAAAAAATAATTTTTTGAAAGAAAAGAGATCTTTGTTCATGTTTTTTTAGTTTATAGTCATTTATCCCCTGCCTCTAAATACGGCGTCACGTGATGCCATCCCATCCGGATCTACAAACCTGATTGGATTGTTAAACCCGTAAGTGTAGGGACTGAACCTTCTTGAAACCTCTGCCAAGGGATCAATTACGTTCCATCTTCCTATCTCGGCATCCCTTCTCTGCGTTCTGGGCAGGCTACAAACCTTGCACCGTAGTCGAGCTGGTCCAGTCCGTCCTGTTCCTCCTTGCCATTGTACAGATATTTGTTGGTGCCTCCGGCAACCGCCAACCTTTTCCCAAAGGCGTAATACGCATCCTCCTGCAACTTCCTGATCGCTCCGCTATAAATATCAAAACTATAGCTCACATTTCCAATCCTTCACTATGTGCTGTATGGAACAATTTCCTACATAACTAGGAGCAAAATTTGGTATGATAACTAAAAAAGCTCAGCAATTTTTAGTTATCGAACTATAAAGCAAGTAAGGCCAACGCGACATACTTGCGCTAATGTGGGTCATCACATGAACTATAATCGATTATTATAATTTTTTTCTAAATCTGAATAGAATTGTTTACCTAATTCTGTTAAATTAACCATTAAATCTATATCTCGCATTCTTTCATTAACTGTTAATCCCTACATTATATGTCGATCCCACCTCTTGGATGAGCCCCCTGATTGCTTTCTTATCCTTAAATCCCAAAAGATAAAAAGTCCAGCTTGGGTGGCCAGACTTGTATGTTGATTTCTAATTACAAAGGATTGATTTGAATGTTTTGTTTATCTTTTAAAGGCTTTAAAACACCCAAATCAAATTGCTTTACCAGCACTTCAACGACTTTACCTTTCATCTGATAACCTCCAGTTTTATTAGTTTCATCAAATGCAAGTATAAGATTAACGTTGGTCTTGATGTTTTTATCATCCTTGTTTTGCTCACACATTATACGATACGTAATATTATGTTTATTGTTCATTATTTCAATAGTCATATAATAAGCATAACCATTCTCAATACCACCAACCGTGTCTGTAATTTTAAACGTCATATCTGAATGATTAGAAGAATATTTTTCAAATCCTGACAGTAATTGATTAACACTCCCGAAATATTGATATTTTTTTATCGGGGGAGATACTGAACTTACTCCTGATACAAAATATATAAAGATGGCAGTGAAAAGTATAAAGCCTAATGCTATTGTAATTAATATTGTTTTTTTCATTTTGATAATTGCTATAGTTAAACCTCCTTATTAAAACTTCTTTAAAGTCCCTAAGTCAGTAAATGAGATTGTTACAGCCCATGCCCATCTTAATTCAGCCGAGCTTACAGGCTTTCCTGAAACTGGATCATTGATTCCTAAAAAACTGTAAATTATTGTCCATTGAGCTCCGGCTGAAAGTTCTAAATCTGCATCACTCACAGATTTGTTAAATAAAGCTCCACTAATCCCACCAGTTTTAGCTTTAAAATAAGCATAATCATGTCGTTGAGCTGCTTCGTCCAACATATTTATTGGTTTTAAGGTTTTGCCATTAAAGCCCTTCAGTGTATAAGGGTTATCCGGTGGCCCTGGGCCTAAAAAATTACCGTACCATGGTACAGGCCCTTTTGCTGCACCTCTCGGATGAGGGTCACGCCCCTTTTTAGCTTCCTTAGCATCCCCTTTCTTTGGTTTAGGATCTGGGTCACCAGGATTATTAGATACTTTCTGCTCGCCACTGTCATCAGGCTCTTTTCCAGTCAGTTTATCTGCAGGACGATACCATTCAGGTGGTGCCTCATTAGCTCTTTTCCACGCCTGATAATCATCCGAACTACGATCATCATAATCCCTCCCCCTGAATACCATATCCTTAGATGCCATACCATCGGGATCTACAAACCTGATTGGATTGTTAAACCCGTAAGTGTAGGGACTGAACCTTCTTGAAACCTCTGCCAAGGGATCAATTACGTTCCATCTCCCTATCTCGGCATCATAAAACCTTGCACCGTAGTCGAGCTGGTCCAGCCCGTCCTGTTCCTCTTTACCATTGTACAGGTATTTGTTGGTGCCTCCGGCAACCCCTAACCTTTTCCCAAAGGCGTAATAATTATCCTCCTGCAACTTCCTGATCGCTCCGCTATAAATATCAAAACTATATCTCACATTTCCAAGGTGGTCTGTTAAATTATATTGGTAGGTATAAGTTCCAGTGGTTGCATTCCTAACTGCTCTTCCCTCTTCGGTCTGTATAAAATCGATTACATTGTTTTGGTATTGGATCCCGCCAACATAATCGGTTGTAGTGGTGAGCGTACCAACATCCACTTTTTTCAGTTTTTGCCCTACAGCATTATAGGTATAACTGAGATCTACCGGCGTTCCCGTTGTTTTGCTTGCTGTAACAGGAAGGTTGAGGAGGTTATAGTTGAGTGAAATCCCTTTTTTCCCATCTGTTTTGGCATTTCCATTGGCATCATATAGGTAGGTTCCGGTGTTGAGCGAACCGCCACTGATGCCCTGCAGCTGGTGCCCGATATAAGTATAGGTAGATGCACCTGCCGCATCGCGGTTCATGGAAAGGATATTACCCATTACATCATAGGTAATTTCCTCTTTCATAGCTACTGTACTTCCCGTTGCTGTTTTGCCATTGAGCAGTCTGCCTAGCGCATCATAATTATACCTGAAAAAATTGGGCGTGCTCGCATCCAATGATCCTGCTCCCCAGTACTGGTTGCTCACGTTGCCATTAAAATTCGCGGTAGTGCTACCTTCGGCATCATTGTACCGAAGCCAGAAGCTAAATTGAGGGCTTGTAGCATTGGTAAGCCATCCGCGTTCATTGTAGGTCATGTCGGTATGCTGGTAAAAACTGGCACCGTTGTTAGTGCTGTGCAGGTTTTTACCTTTTAACTGCCCAATTTCATTATATTCCAAGCGGTTCAACACTACTGCCCCTTGGTTATCTATATTTTCTATGGTATTGAGTTTTCTACCCACATGATCATAGGTAAAGCTGTTTGCAATGGTGGTGGTATTTGCGCCAACAACGTGCATGCGTGTAGTTGCCGTAAGTTCTCCTGGAAAGTTGTAGGTATTATTTACCAAATCGAATCCCCCTAAATGGTTGGCACTCTTGCTCTGTATTATCCTACCATCTTCGTCATAATACATTACCGAAAGTAACATGGTGCTACTGCCCATCACATTGATCTTTGTTGCGGTGGGCAGGCCCAGAGTTTTCGTACTTTCCGTAATCGATGTTGGCGTGAAGGTATTTCCGTTAAAAAGGTAATCATCGTAATAATTGATGGAAAGCAGGGCAGAAAGATTAACCGTAACATTTGGTAGGCTGAGGTTGGTATATCCAGTCAGCGTATTTGCATTATCCCTTTGCTCCCAAAATACCGTTTCAGTATCTGCAGCGGCCTGTAATGTTGCCCTGCTGCTGCCGTTATTATGAATGCCGCTCATAATTGTTCTTCCCAAGGCATCATATTTGGTGAACAACCATTGCCCGACAGCCCGTTGAAGGGTATCTTGTGTAAAAATAAGCTGGTCGAGGTTATTGTAGACCATGTATTCCCAACCCTTACCCGGAATCTTTTTCTCCGTTTGTCTTCTCCGTCCATCATAGTGATAACCATAAATGTACCTTTCAAAAACTGGATCAGTTTCAGTAAATACGGTGGTATTGGCATAACTGAGAATTCCATTCTCTGTAACAGCGGGAGGCAACACATAGCGAAGGTTGCCAAAATCGTCATAAACGTAATAGGTAGAAAGTGATTTGGTTGCAGTTTCCCATGTCTTTCTTAAAATCACCTTTCCCCCTTTATCTTTAAATTCCTCGATTGTGTTTTCATTTCCACTCGTCCAGTTCTCATTTTTGATCACGTTTTTGTATAACACACCAGCTGGGAAGGTACCAGAAGTAGATGCTCCGTGGCTGGTTGGGATCCAAATGGCTACCTCAGCTGCAACATTGGCCGTATAGTCTGTTTTTACAGTATGGCCTGATCCGGCGATACTCGTAGTAGCAGGCTGCCAAGCGGCACCCGGAGCTCCCTGCTCCAGTATACGTCCGAGGGGTGAGTTTTCGGGCTTGGTTACGCTTAAGGGGTAAGGGTTCTTAACCACCTGAGCATCCCAGCTTCCAACTCCGTAATAGGCTCCCTGCATGCTAAGTGGATTTGTTTTTGAGCTAAGATCAGCGCTAAGCTGTTCGGCATACGGCGCATATTTAGTGGTTTCGCGACCATAAGTATCGTAAACATTGAAACTAACAATATCTTTTTTATTAGGGCTAGGGCTTGCCTGCCACTGTACGGTTTGATACGGCCGACCCAAACCATCTAAATAAGTAACGGTGCGATTAGCTAAATTAACAGGCAGGACTGCAAGACTAGATGCAGTTTGATGTCCCGCTTCTTTTACGATGGTTTCAATGGTGAAGTTGCGGTTAAGACTTGGCGATTGACAAAGGCCTGTTACTGCCACCAGCAGTATTGGAAACAGGCTGTATAATTTTTTTATATGGCTTTTCATATTAAAGTTAATAGACAATAGTGTAACCTGGAACATTTAGCAGCAGAAAATAATAATAGGAAACAGGCACACCGAAGGGATTATTTTCTTGTATGATGGCTTGAGTGGCAATGGTGCCAGAAGTTCCATTGGCAACAATAGAGGCGGAATTGATCAGATTATACACATCATCAACTTCCTGATAGGAAACCGATAACCCACTTACAGAAATGGGAACGGTACAGGCGGCATCATTAAAAAACCGCACTACAATGTCGGCCTTTGTACGCCTTAACGCCACAGTTAGATTTTCCTCAAAAACCTTTGCATAAATTACTGGTTGGCAATTGCCCGTGGTGCCCAGGCTCCGTGTGCGATTAGTGTTGTAGGTTAAACTGTACGGATTGGAATCAACCTGTTGCATCAGTTCTTCGCCAGTGTAACTCCCGCCAACAACAACACAGGTTTTTACATTGGTATCGGTCCAGGTTGGGGTGGTGTTTACATTCGCTCCATAGTTGTATCTATAGTTCTTTACAATATCCCCGCGTTGATCTTTGATATTCAGCAGGCGTTGGAAGTCGTCATATTCGTAGAAACTACTCATTCCCTTTGAGTCTGTCATGCTGCGCATCCCAACTAAAGGCTCATAAGATAACTGACTAACCTGTGCTTTCGGAAACGCGGTAGTTAATGGAGAAAGAAAATTGGCAATGTCTACTTTGGTCGGATTGGAAAGACTGAAGCTGGTAATTGCAGCGGCTGTGAGCGTAGACTCAATGACCGTGTAATCCATATCTTTAATCTCGGCTACCGGATATTGGTTGTTATAGCTATAGAGATAACAAACTTTTGCGCCATCTTGAAGCGAAACACTCTGCAGATTGCCGAACGCATCGTACTTGTGGAACCGAATTCTGTTTGTTAAGGATGTTAAAGCATTGTTATAAAGCGCTACGGTTTGAGGCACAAAGATATTTGTAAAGGGCTGGAAATAAGAAGTCAACTTTTCTCCAGTTTGCAGTGTTTGCACAAATTCTTTTTCGCGGATTACTGTACTGATCTTGTTTTTAGCAATCATTGCTGCATACACACCCTGAGGATCATTCGATGTTGCCACCATCTCATGCGGGTATTCCATGGTTCGGTAAATCTTACGCCCATAACTATCTTCACTTACCGTTTGGGTAGGCAACAAGTGCAAAATATTTCCGTAGCTTGTAGCGGTAATTTCTGTGACCGGATTTAATCCATTGGTATCATAGTTGATTACTTTGGTAGAATCATTGTAATTCCAGTAACTTTCAAAGGTATATGAAGAAATATCATATGGATTGGATCCACCTGCAAGATCAATATCATAGTTTTCTCGCCCTACAACACTGGTAACAACCTCAAGAGGGATGCTTTTCTGCGTGAGGAACACCTCTTTAAGCTTTGTTCTATTTCCAAGTTCATCCTGCTTAAATACCTGCTGATATTTTTCATGGATGGCAGTTGCGCCGCTTAAACCTGATGGCATACCGAGGTATCCAGCGCCTCTCAACAAATCGGGGCCTGGCCTGCCCGTTAGGATTTCATATTGATGCAATGTTGCTCCATTGCCAAAATCGGCGCCATCGCTTTCCCATACATCAGTATAATAGATATGACTCCCATCAAATTGCCCTGACGCTATATCCCCACCCGCACTTGCCAGCGTATAGGTATTAAACATAGCAGCAGTACCAACCAAGTTGGTGATCCTTCGCTCAACTTGCGTAAAATAAGTTGGAGAGATGCTAAAAACAAATGCTGAGGACAAGGTTGGATTACTAAACTTGTTATAGCGATAGGCTTTGATCCTGTCGGTATTCGCAATAGGATCATGACTAATAATACGAGCGATGCGGGCGCCGCCTACTGCGTCTACGTACGATGTAGGTATTGGACCCGTACCCATTTCTGAGGCAACGCCATGAGGCTCATAAATTAAACTGTCTGTACCTCCTGTCGGGTAAAAAATCTTGCTTAACATACCATAGTTCGCATAAGCACCGTAGGTATACCGATCTGCGGGGGTGTAGGAGAAAATAGAAGAAACCGGCCCAGGAATGAAACCAGAGTTATTCTGCCCATTGTAGTAACCGTATATATCTTGTGCAAATGCCAGACGTGGTGGCAGGTCATTGATATTGTAATAATTAAACTTGTTCTTCTTCGTCTCCGTTAAGCCTTTCGAACTTTCGGTGATACCTGAGAGATAGGGACGGTTACTAAATATTGTTGGGTTATAGCTACTATTGTATGCACCATTAAATCCGCTTGAACTGATACCATAGGTATAAATGAAGTCATACGTTTTTAGTGGCGTAGCGCCAGTTAATCCATATTCAATCTTGCTCACAAGCTTGTCGCCATCAAGATCGCTCCTTCCAGCATAGCTGAACTTCAACACCGCACCCTTAGAAGTTGTAACCTCATTAAGGTATACGGCGTTGCTTATAATACTATTGATACATGTTGACGAATAACCTGGTGCTGGATATAAATAACCTTTCGAGTCGTCATCATATAAACTTTGACCAACGGTTTCTGGATTCATGGCCAGGATGCTCTGCGAAGCACTGGTATCGTAATAAATATCACACGGAAGGTAGCTAAAGGAAATATAATCTCCATTCAGGTCCTGGATTTTAGTAAGGTACCACGCGGTTTCAACTCCTGTATCATAGGTTTTACCGCAATTGTTTCCGCCGGAGTTTGTGCTTCGTGATTTTTCTGTTGCGCCGGCACCTCCGAAATAGTAAACCATTCCGTCGGGGTCTGTTACCTTAAGTGTATATGGTTTAAGGCTATTTACACTAAAATCTGTTTCTATTTTAAGGGTAGATTTGTTTAAAAAAACAACTTGTGTTTTATTGGTGGGCCTTAATACGAACTTACCCGAATAGCCATTAAAATTGAAGCTAAATATATCGGGTTCGGCGTCGTAATGGTCTTTATTAAGGCTTACGCGTTTTAGGTATTCTTTCACCGCTGGCGTAGTGAGATTGATGTCGGCGGGCGGCGAAGCATACAGCGCTGACTCATCAGCGTTTCCACGTACGGTTCTGTTGATCATACCTCCTGCATCCAATATCCATCCCATGCCCAGCCTTGAAGCGATTTGATCTACCTTAATGCCACTCGCACTGTAAGATGCTGTAACGTTAAGTGATACCTTTCCTACGGAAAGTTGAAGTAGCGGTAAGCCAAAATTGAGTGTTCCAGTGCTCAGGCCTACCGGGATGTTTCCAACGATACCTAAAGCAGAGGCATTTGGTGAAGGAGGTAATACCTTCGGAAGTTCGGGTGCAGTTGCAGTAGTTTGGGCGTTTATCTGCAGACTAAACACCAATGTTAACATAAATAGCAACAATTGTTTAACTCGTTTCATTTTGATTGCGAATAGATGGTAAAAAACTATTTTGATAACGCAACATACGATTGCCTTACACCAAAATGAAGTATTTTTGCCTACAACAGCTACCAAAGGCTGAACGATAGAAAATAAAGGATGAATGGTTTTTTGAAAGGTAAAAGACGAAGACTGCGAATGGGAAAATTTGCTGATTTTGGCTCAGTTCAACTGCTATTTTGGTGCTTTAAATGAGTTACGCTATCAGACTATTTTTCTAGACCTACAAAACCGAGTTCCATAATTAGCCCATCATTGCTCTCAGTATCTCTATGATCTTTAAAAATCTTAACCCTTGTCACCTTACCAATCTGTTGTACATGGTGTAATGTATCCAACAACCTGATCAGATTGGAATAGCTACTATTGAAGTGGTATTCTTGATTAAATTGGCTCTTTGACAAACTAGTGTCCGTTTC
Source organism: Pedobacter planticolens (assembly GCF_014172375.1). Taxonomy (GTDB): domain Bacteria; phylum Bacteroidota; class Bacteroidia; order Sphingobacteriales; family Sphingobacteriaceae; genus Pedobacter; species Pedobacter planticolens. The sequence continues at coordinate 185,221 of NZ_WNXD01000001.1, read as the reverse complement.
TAATTTTGGTGGCTGAAAAGAGATGGATACTTGATGTTGCAAGGCCAAACCTGAAATAGTTTGCCACATTGTATTTTCTCGGCTACTTTTTTTTACTACATAGCTTTTTATGATTTTTGTATAGGCAATTTGCTTTTGCTCCATTATAGAGAGTGTAGATTGTACTCCAGTGTCTTGTGCATTTACTTCCTTGCTCAGCTTTTGATGCAATAGCATTGCAGCTATTGTTTTTTTAAACGAAAACTGGTAGCAAAAATAAATCAATGCAGCAATGATAATAAGTGTGGCGGCTTTCTGGTGTTTAAAAATCACTTCTTTTATCATAGTTAATAACTGATTGATAGGTTAAACTGATGGTCTTTTTCATCCGCGGGCAACTCGTAATTGATGAGTTTAACCTCTTTAACCCAGGCATGCTGTTTGAGCAGGAACATCCAATTGTTCATGGCTTGCAGATCGTTGGTTGAACCTGTAACCCTAATCTGATTCGTTAGGCTATTTTCTTGTTGCAAAGCTTTGATCTCTATCGTTTTTAATTGCAACTGCTTGGGCAGGTCTATCACCATTTCATCTATCAGGTTAGCTGGAGCATAACCTCCATTCCATCGCAACTGTTTTAATTGTTGCTCACTTCTGGCAATTGTTGCTGTGAGCATTTCTACATCGCTTAAACTGTTGGCTTTTGCACCCACTTGTTGTAATAAAACGGCGTTCTGCTGGTTATAATAAAAGAAGAGGATAAAACTCACCAGCAACAGGCCAAAACTTGAAAATAGCGTCAATAGTCCGTATCGCCTAATATGCTGATGAGCTGAATATTTATCAAGCGCATTATGGACGCTGGCAACATTTGCAGTTATTGATCTGATTTTTTCATGCAGCAAAAATTGAAAAGCAGCAGCGTAGGCTAATATGCTTTTTGCGGAAATAATATGTCCTTCAATCTTTAGCTCGTGGATATCTTCACTTCCAGAGTTAACCTGATAACTAATAAGGTCTTTTTGTTCATTGATGGTAAAATGATGCCGATCAAACAAAATTTCATTCCCATATCGATTGAGTTGGCCAAATACTTGCGTAGCAACCAAAGGCCCAATACTAACTTGTAATACATTTAGTTCCGCACGCTCAAACCGCAGCAACAACTCATCAATCCAAAGTGTTCTGCTAATAGATAGATGACAGATATCTCCCTGCACCAAAATTTGATTATAAAACTCATCTCTTTCTAAACTTGGAAATGCCCTTTTGAATAAAAGCTGTTCATGTTCGTCTCCGTTATCAATGGTACTCTTTTTAAGCAAAATACCTGCCCCAGTCATTACCAATGCAATTGGAATTGTTTTTGGCAATGCTTCTAGTATAGTCTTGATCCCTCCCTCAAGGCTAAATTCCTTTCCGAGTTCAAGATTATTTTTAATTAATGAAACCTGCAGGTAGCGGCAGCTGTAGCTATCATCTACCAGCACCTTAAGTTCAACACCTAAACATTCCTTCAATCCAGTGCCAAATACCATATTAATACATTACAATGGGTTTGATAAACACGAGGGTAACCACTTTATTGTTTGCCTTTTCCCTGCTACTGAACAGCCATTTTAGTATGGGAATACGAGACAAAAGCGGTATGCCAGAGCCCGCTTCTGAACTTTCGGTACGTTCCAGCCCACCCAATACAATCATATCTTCATTCCTTGCCCTTATAATAGACTGAAACTTACTTGTTGATTTCGGCGGTGGTACATTGAGCGGTGGATTGCCAATAAAATCGGAAATATTGACTTTAATATTTAGCGTAACCTGGTCATCGCCCGAAACAATTGGTCTGATCTCTATTTCCAGATTGGCATTTACTTCGGTAAATTGTTGTGTTATTACAGTTTGTGCGTTGAGTGAAGGAATTACATTTTGGGTTTGTGTACTGTAAAATCTTGAACTACCAATACTTAGATTAGCGGTATGTCCATTTAAGGTAGAGAGTTTGGGAACCGATCTGATTTCTACATTGTTATTGTTTTCCAGCGCACTCAGCTTCACATAGAAATTTGGTGCTACCTTACCTAAATTAATCGAGTTATTGCTGCCTAAACGAGAAAGGAAATCGTTAATTGAATTGGCACCAAAGGTATAATCGAGTCCCGGTAAAATTGAGCCACCAGTTTTTACGCTATCAGACATTCCTGCAGAAATCCCTGTTTTCACTACTTTTCCCTTTCGGATATCGACCAGTGTAACTTCAATCAGAATCATGGGTACAACTTTGTCGATCTGTGCAATATAATTTGAAATTTCGTTAACCTGTGGTGCGGCACCAGACAACAAGAGCGTGTTCTGTTCACGGAATTCCTTGATTTCAACTCCTTTTTTCCATTCAACGGGAATCATCATCTGTATGGTGTCCAATGAGCGATACTGGAGTTTTACAATTCGATGTGAACGTAATCCTTCCAATTTTCGATCGCCGATCAGGTAAGTGCCAGCCTCATACTTGTAAGTATATTCTGTTCCCTGCAATAATGCAGATAAAAAATTTTCATAGCTAATGTCATTAAGTCTGGTTGTAATACTGCCCTTGATATCAGAATAAATAAAGTAGTTGACATTGGCTTCTACCGAAGACGATTTAATAAGATCAAGAATTGGTGTATTTACGGCGTTGATGCTGATGAGCTTATTGCCAGTATTATCTTTTTTTGCGGCGATGTTGTAATTTCCAGCTACAGTGCCACCATTAGGTAATATTTTATTATTCTTTTTGACTGCAGTGCTGTTATCGTTATTGATGTAAAGTTCTTCTCCCTCAGCCAAGGGTTGAAAAATATAGATTCCGTCATTAGTTTTATTCAATTTAAGTTCATTGGCATAAGCCAATTTTTCCAACGCAGTTTCAAAATTGGCATCAGCAATAAAGGAAGTTACGCGTTTGCCCATCAATGAAACAGGTACTACCACATTTTTGCCAGATACCATGGAGATTTTTCGGGCAACGGCACTAAGTGAATCATTGGTGAGTTCAAAACCTAGTCTATTTCGATCAGCATTATATTTTACGTTGATTTCTTTTACTGCTATTATTGCTTTTGTTTCGATCGCTTTGGTAATTGACATGATAGAGCCGATCATGTTGATATCTAGATTATATTCTTTGGCTACAAATAGGAGTACATTGGCAGCAGTTTCGTTCCTAAAATTGTTGTATACCTTAAAATTTACCAATGGATCGATATTGATGTTGAGGTTATTGGATTGTGCCAATGCCCTCAAAAATTCCTGTGCATTTGCACCAGACATGGTCAGTTCTACCTTTTGCCCTAAGCCGGGAACAGTAACTGCCAAATTTCTGAGCCGTTCATCAATCTGTTTGATACGTTCGGCAGGATTAGCCTGACCAAATACAAACGACATCAGGCCGAAAATCAAAAGGAGGAGCAAGAATGAAGAGCGGATGTATATTTTCATGAGTTACTTAATAATAAAGGAAACACTTCTTCCAACGATGTTTCGCCACTGGCAAAAAGTTCGAAGGCATTTTCGCCGAGCGTACTGATATGTTTTGTTTTCAGCTGTTCGGAAATTTCCATATTGCCCTGTTTAATTGCGTAGGCCAGTTCTCGGTCGATCGGAATCACCTCGTAAACTGCTTTTCTACCCTTATAGCCCGTATGGAAGCAATGTGCACAGCCATTGGGCACAAATTGTTTGGCCACTTTAAATGGCGCTGAAAACTGACTTGGGTAAGTAGTTTCATCAAAGGAGGTTTCCGCTTTACAAGCCGGACAAAGCATTCTCAATAGACGTTGTGCTACCGAAGTATTGAGTGTATTGGCTACCAAAAAACTTGGAATTCCCATATCGATTAACCTTGAGACTGTACCCCACGCAGAATTGGTATGGATGGTAGAAAGTACAAGGTGGCCAGTTAATGCTGCTCTAATTGCCATGTTTGCAGTTTCTGGGTCACGGATTTCACCTACCATAATCACATCTGGATCTTGCCTGAGAAAGGTGCGCAAAGCAGAAGCAAAGCTCAGTCCAATGCTTTCCTTTAATTGCACCTGGTTAATTCCTTCCAAAGTGTATTCTATCGGATCTTCAATGGTAAGGATATTGCGGGTTGCCTTATTGAGCAGCTTTAAAGTTGCGTATAAAGTAGTGGTCTTGCCAGAGCCAGTTGGACCACTAATCAAAATAATACCATTTGGCTGTTTTACGCCCTGTAGGTAATTATTTAAGTCGGCTGGTGAAAGTCCGAGTACATCTAATTCAACACCTACCGAACTATTATTCAACAATCTTAGAACTACTTTTTCTCCATGTAGTGTGGGCAGCACAGAAACCCTAATGTCAAAAGCGGAGTTTTTATTCTGGCGGTGGTGGATGCGCCCATCCTGAGGCAAGCGTTTTTCGGCAATATCCAGATTGGCCAAAATTTTGACCTTATTGATCAGCGCTGGATAATCACTCTTGGCAACCAGGTATCTTTCAACCATCATCCCATCTATTCTGATCCTAATCCTACATTTCTGTTCATAGGTTTCGATGTGGATGTCGCTACTTTTTAAAGATTTCGCTTCATTAATAAGTGTATTTAAAAAGTCCTCACCAACCGCTAGTGCCTTTTGTTCGTGGCTTTTCTCGTTTTTGCTATCCAAAAAATAATAGGTCGAAAGCAGGCGATCAAGTTCTATAATATCGATTACATCCAGACATATTTTTTTACCTAATATAATGGTGAGTTCATCAACGAGTAGATGTTGGGCTATATTTTGATCACAATACAATTCATATATGTCATTATTGATTGCCTTTGGTATAACCCTGTAGCTAATGACCAAATCATTTGGCAATGCATGGACCAGTTCACTAGTAAGCTCTATTCCCATATTAGACTATATTATTTAAAAAAGGCAAGAGCCATAAATCATTGGTTAAGTTTAGGCGAACTGTGAACTGGTCGACTAAAATGTAAGCGCATAAGAATAGGCTTTGGTAACCTGCCAACGGAATTTTTTTATTTCGAGAGCTTAACAGCTTGCTTTTAATCAATTCAAAAATTATGATTAGCATGAGGCTAGCCACATAAAAAAGCACGAAGTTGAGAAATGAAAGATAGATACCAATGACCAGAAGAAAGAGGATATCACCTAGGCCAAGATAGGCTTTGGTTATATTTATAATTTTTTTGTGCCTAATGGCAAAATAGATCATTAATAAGAACAGTTGTAATGTAAGAAAAGCAAGATTAGAAATAAATTTTTCTGTTGTTTCTGACAATTGGTGCAAGCCACCCCCCAGCAATGCAAGCAGTATAAATAAAAGAGGAAACAGCCACCAATAAACAGCCCTATACTTAATATCTTGGATAAAGATAAAAAGCATTACTAGAAGCGTAAAGGTTAAAAGCAGGTCCATATTAATCTGCCGTTAATTCCTTTAAATTTTTGTCATGATCAATCTGCCAAACATTGAACACCCCGTTACCATTAAAATCAGCTATGGCAGTGGCTTTTGCATTAAATGTGTTGTTATTGGCACTTATTACCTCAATCTTATAATTGGCCTTACCGTCCTTACCGTCAGAAGATAGTTTTTCCTGGATAAAGCCCAGTTCAGAGAGGTCGGTTGTATATTTGGAATGCTCAAAAAAATAGGTCTGTTCCAGTTTGGCCAAATGTTCTAATTGTAGCTTAGCCTCGGTTGTTTTAGCCTTTGTAATAAGTGGCATCAGGTTTGGAAGTGCCAATAATACCAAAATACCAATGATGACCAATACGACTAAAATTTCTGTGAGGGTATAAGCCTTAAATTTATGGTTGAATATCTTTTTCATTTCTTCAAATTAGCTTAAATAGCAATTCTTTGGATTTGAAATTAGGTAAAGGATTTTTTAATCGTAATTAAATTGGTGAACAACATAAACTGATGGATGAAAGAGGTTTTTGGAAGGCTGAACGAATTAAGATTATATGAATAGTTGACAAAAAACTTCTCTTTTTTAGGTTGAGCCGAAATGTTATTGTAAAAAATGTTGATAATATAATTTATCAGAATATATAAATAAACCATAGAATCTACTAGAACAAAAAAGCCTTACATTACTGTAAGGCTTTCAATTTGCTCCCGAGCCTATTTACTTTTCTAGAAACCTAATCGACGACCTTACGAGAATTTCAAGGATTGGCGAAAATGATTTAGAATAATGCAGCTATTAAGTTAAACCATTAAAAAAAATGGAAATTTAATGAAAAAATTCATTAGAATCATCTACTTAGCCTCTTTCAGCGCATTGCCAAATTCATTAGGAAGTGGACTATCTTCGATCGATTTTGCTGAAGCTGATACATCATATTCAAGTCATCTGAACTCTACCTTTACGCGATACTGGTGAATGGTATAATTATTAGCATCCAAATTATTTTTGACAAAATATGAGGGAGGCTGAGTTTCGGCTGATTTAAATGTTGAGATGAAGGTTTAACATTACTGTTCAATCCATTAATCTATAATGAGCGAAATGCAATATTCTCCACAACATTATGATTTTCGCAGTCACAGATAGAATAAAAGGCCATTTCAGTTAGAAAAAGTCATGACTCAGCCACAACATTAAACAAAAAAAAACACATAACAATTTGATGATCAATCTATTATGTGTTTAAGTGGTCTTAACTGAACAATTCTCAAAATATTTTATGTATGATTTGAAGAAATTGGCGGGTGTTGTATAATCCTTATTTCTCAAGAAATGTACACTATGGATGCATTCAATGTCCCCACTAGAGACGTTCCAAAATAAAACATCCCTAGTGGAGATTATACATCTGAGCGAAATTTATAAGACATCAATGTTAAGGATATGATCGATGATCAAATTATAGCGATCACCCTTGCACATTTGGCAATGGGGTCTTTATGATAGGAATTGGGATCAATAGGCCAATGCTCTTTTGATTTCGAGCCTGAACTTCCGGTAATTGTCGATTAGTTCCGGCATAATGGTCCTCATCTTTTCTGCTCCTTTTTCAAATTTGGCATGATCGGTGGCATTGAGCTCCCTTCCAGTATAATGGATACTGTAGGGCAGTAGTTCCAGTCGATAATCCCTTGTTCCCTGATTGGCTGGATATTTGTCGAAATCGTAACTTAGGATGACATCCAGTTTTTCAAGGCTGGCCTTATAGTTTAATGCGGCCTGCTGAATGTTATCGTTCAAAAAATCATTTTTGGAAAGCTCAAAAAAATCCCTGACATCGTCGAGCTTATGCTGCTGGCTGCTCATCAGCCTGAAATAGTCCTTTAGTGAATTCCAGATGAGCATCAACAGGGGTTCGTCGGCAATTTCTTCCAGCTTTTTGAAGATTTCTAGGTCATGCGCGATTTCTTTGTCTTCGGGAACCTGTCCAGTGTAGATGTTCTGCACGGCTACGGGAGAATTGTTCAGAATTGCTCCGATGTTGATTGTCTGTTTGCCGTTGTAGGGTTTGTTGAGGTTTGATTTGGTCCACTGGTGGTGGTCCTCCTTCCATTTTTTCAGAAGTGATTCCGGATAGTCGATGCCGTTGTTCTTATCGATCAGGTCTCCGCAGCTGCTGCACAGGAAAATGGCATTTTCGATCGCCATGCGTTCCTCCGGCGTTACCTTTTCACGATCACGCGGTCCGCCTACCGAAGCGGGCAAGATGTGGGATACCTTGCCGTTGTATTGGATCCGGTTTTCATCGGATCCGGATGGCCCGATTGTTACCAAGTGGCAGTCCGGGTTTGCGCAGATGAATGCAGCAGCCATCTTGATCTTGTCCTTAGTATTCTGTGAAAATTCATATCGCGGTTTCGTAGCTTCTGTTGTCATGGGCATGTGTTAACTTAATATTTAATGTTGTTCTGGTTGATTAATGGGATGATATCCTAAGTTTGCTAGATTTTTTCACATGTTGAACTAGTAGGTCGCTCAGTTCCCGAATGGAAAGGTATTGGCCATCCAACGTTTTCTTATGCAGCATCCGATGGCAGTTCGCGCAGACCAGGGCGAGATCATCCAAAGTGTTCGTTCTTATTCCGCTTTTTGCAATCGGGTACAGGTGGTGGCATTCCATAAATCCTTCGCCGATCGGGCCGTATTTTTTCTCAAAGTCGATGTTGCATACCTCGCAGAAGAGTTTACCGTTTTGAATTGCCTGTTTCTTCTTTTTTTCGATGAGCTTGCGGTCGCGTTCATAGTACTTGTGTTTCCCCTCCCAGTAGAGTTCCTTACCCTCCTCGGCCTGGGTGTTAGGATCTTTTAGGGTTTCATCCAGTTCGGAGATGATCTCCTTTACCGATAGGTCCTTTACGGTGAACAGTTCCCATAGCAGTCGCTGTTTCTGGGAAAGATCTATAACAAGTCCCGTCCGCAGAAAAGGGATGATCAGGTCGATGGTGCATACCTTGCCCCGATTTGGTCTCTTGAAGTCCAGAGATTCCGGCTTGACTAGAGGCCTAAGATTCCTTGCAACAACAGTTACAAGTCTTTTGATCGCGTGGCTGCCCGGCGGATCATCAAAGGTGAGCTCGTCATTGATGGGTGCGACGATGTGCGTGAGGTAGGTAGGTTTCTTAGAGCTGTTGGGGCTCCTTACGCTCTGGACGAGCAGGATCAGATCGTTTTTTTTTGCCAGCCTTGCGTTGGAGGCACCCATTTTCGATGAGAAGTTCAATTCGAAGACAGCTCCGATTTCGTGTTCCATGTATGCCCATGCGTTGCCATCGTCACGAGTGATATTCTTAGTCCAAATCAGGTCGTGGAAATTGTATTCTTGCATAACGGGTTCGGTAGTTTTGAAAAATCATCAGGTTCTATTGTGGTAACGGAATGAAGTCACAGTGGCTGAAATATTCTTTCATCAGTTCCTCTTCTTCTTGGTCAACTATCATCCTCACGATGGCAAGGTTGGATATAGCCCTTGAACAGGCGACATAAAAGAGTTTCTGGTTCCTAAGTCTGGCGTTCGGGTCTGTATGGGTATCATATACACTTTTGAAGTTGTACTTGTTCCAAAGATATTCATCAAGTACCACGATAACATTTTTGATGCCAGAGCCCTTGGTCTTGTGCATCGTAATGTATCCGGTCTCCTCGTTCAGGTAGCTGTAATAGTTGAGCACCTCCTCGAAGGGGATGTCATCTGAAAGGAAACCGATCGCAAAATTCTTCCTTTTCAACTGTTGATGAAAATTGTCGAATTCTTCGTCTGTGATGGCAATATCATGGTTACTTAAGAGTCTGGCACGGGTATTCGATCCACCGTTATAGAGATTTTCTAATACTTTAAAATCTCCGTCCGCCTCCAGCTCGGCAAGAAGCTGTATTCGCGCTACAAGATAGTTCGTGTGGCGTTCGGATTTTCTGATGAGCTTTTTTTCGAGGGCATAGGCCAAAGCCCCCTGCATACTGAGCCCACTTTCCAGTAGATATTTGAAATGGTCACTGAGTACCTGTTTGTCCTTGACCGAGCGGATAACAAATCCCCTTTTCTTCAGTGCGACCATGAGCGGATTATATGCCTGCGCCGAGTATGCCCGGCAAAGTTCGACAAGTTCGGAAACCTGGATCTTCGCCAGTTCCTTCTCGATCTCCTCCTTTACCTCTGTGTAACGATCGTCGAAGAGTTTATAAAGCTTCTTAAATCCCACTTCGGAAGATATGGACTTGTTGGTGAGCATCAGTACCTTGGTATCTGGATGGTCGAACTGAGCCAGGCTTTGGGCGATAAGTTCATTTAGGGCATCGGCATAGGCCGCCTTTTGGTCACCAGGTGAGAAGGGTCCGGGCTTGGCACCGTAACCGCGAAAAAATACTTTTACCTCTCCTTTTCGCTGCTCGGCTGTTTCGCCGTCCTTTAGTGCGACTTCCTGTTCTATACCATCGTTGCGCAGGATGTTGATGTAGTCCACCACGCCCTGCGAGCACCTGAAATTATCTTCCTTTTCCACTTTCCTGAGTAGTCCTTGGTCAACATAATACTGAACGTCGCCTATGCCGTCATCATAGATGCCCTGCATGGAATCGCCGAACAGACCTATTGTTGTGTTGCGGTTCTTTGGCAGCAATTCCAGAAAGATGCGGACTACTTCGGGCGCGGAATCCTGGTATTCGTCGATGAAGATGAAATCATATTTGTCGCTGATGATCTTTGGGAGCAATGGGAACCTTTCGCACAGCGCGCAGGAAATGATAAGCAGGGAATCGTGGGAGAAGCTAAGCTCCTTTAGCGAATCGAACCTTGATTCGTTATAGTGTATCTGGCTGTGGTGCTGAGCTTCTATGATGTTCGCAATGACCTGGTTCAGGGCTTGGATGTCGTCCTGCAGTTGTGCATCAAAGCTGGCGGGGCTTTTGTCATATTCCCTTTTACCGGTCACTTTCGCAGCGGTCTCTCCTGTGATTGAGAACAGTTTTGTGGCGTACTTGGTGTAGACTTTCTTGTATTCTTCGTGTCCCGGAACTGTCGGCTGCTGGAGGTAGAAGATCTGCCCGATCACTTCTTTGATGTTTTTGCGGTAGTTCCTGATCAGTTTGTTAAGGAAAGAGTGAATAGTAGAGATTTCATAGTAATCGCCCACTCTTACAATGATCTCGTCGACGGCGATATTGGTATGGGTAATACAGGCTATCTTTTTGTCGGGATAAGTCGAGGAGATATAGCCGATAATCTCCTTAAGGGATTCGGTCTTCCCGCTGCCGGCTCCGCCCTGCAGGACGAAGTTGGTGAAATCATCCGCCTTTAAATGGTTGGCGTCGATGATCTGTTTGATGGTTGTTATCGCCTGGCTCATTGTGCGATCCATTTAAGCCCCTCTGAAATGTACTTGGGCGTATTCCACTTGATGTCTTTTGTCAACGCAAGGTAGAGGATGGATGAAGCAAAATCAGACTTGCCGCTGCTTTTGAGCACCTTGCCAGTCAGCTCGTAGTAGTCCTTGCGATCGGCCTTGAGTCCTGATTTGTTCTCAAGTCCATTGATGTCATCTTGGCTTACCACGATCTGATCGAGGTTCGTACTCATAAACGCATCCTCGAAGCTCCTGGCATGGTGGCCGTTTTCAGGAGACTGGTAGGCGACCGCTATATCCGGGCTGATCGTTTCTGCGGTGCAAGCTTTGATGGTTTTGAACCAACCGTCGAACTTCTTCAGCTTTTCGGCTTCGGTCTCCCTCTCATCCATTGCCGGAAGCTCCGGTGCGGCAAAGAAATATTTGATGGTCACGTTGCTGGTATTCAATGCTCTGTCGGTTTGACATGCGCTCCAGGTGCGCTTCTTATCCCCCTGCACGATTTCGGTGCCGTCAAGATCGGTAAGGATCAGGGTGCGTATGCCCAGGAATTCGATGAAATGGCGGAACACCTTGGCATTGGCGCCGGCCTCCAAAATGGAGATGTTCTGCGAGGTCAGGGGAACATAATCAGGTTCGGACTCCCGAGAAATATCATATTGTTTGATAAAGTACGGCAGAAGTATCTTTTCTGAAGTTCCCTCGATGAAGATGATCTTTTCGGCAAAGAAAAGTTCGGACGCATATAATGTAAGGTACTGCTTGAGGAACTTGAAATGTTCCTCCTCCCCTTCGTACTTCTTTCTCAGCGCCTGGTGGAAATTCTTTACTTCGATATTCCCCTCCTTCAACCTGAAGTACCGCAGGTCCTTGAAGTCGCATTGGGAGACGATGTGGGAGGAGTGCGAGGTGATGAAGGTCTGTACATTCGGGATCAGTTTGAGTATTTCCTTGATCTTGCGGGCGAAGACGTACTGCATCTGCGGATGGGTATGTGCCTCTGGTTCCTCGATGAAAAGAATGTTGATGCTGCGTGCCTCCTGTTCGAAATACTTTCGCTTGACCTCGATCTGCAGCAGCAAGAAAAGAATGTTCAGGTGGCCCAGCCCGTTCATCGTTTCGGGAAGGTAGCCGTCGGTCTCCCCATAGATGACCTTGGAATAATTGGCTAGTATGGCCTTGGATTCCAGGTTGGAGATGACATTCAGCTTTCCGTCTACGAACTGCCTCACATTTTCGAAGTATGGGGAGAAGTGCTTTTCGTAGGTCTCGTTCAGGCTGGCGTCCATTTCCAGCATCTGGTCATTGATCTTTCCGAAGGCTTCCCTTGCGAATTTGTTCTCGCTATTGAAATAGTCGGTTGCCAGTTCGGAAAGGGCGGTGCGCCTGCCTCCGGAGTGGTCGGAACTTGAGACGTTGCGCTTGGCGTGGATGACTTGATAGTTGATCACCCTGCGGATGTCGGAGATCTTCTTTTCCACCAGCTCGCTACGGTCATGGACCTCCACGTCTTCGTCCTCGCTATAAACATAGTATCGCGTTTGCAGATAGTTGGTGAGGTTTTTTTCAATATAGTCCTTTCGGTTCTTTTCGCTGATCTCCCCAAGATCCTTGATGAGCTCAGCGCTGTTGATGCTGCATTCAAATAAAAGCCTGACGATGTTGTTGGCAGGGTCGAGGTCCAAGATGAAATCCGACAGGTGTTCAAGGTCGTCATGTTCGGTGTAAGCTATGTCAAGAGACATGCGGATGTGGCAGTCACTGAGGTCTGTTCCAGTAAGTATGTCGCGGATCTTTGTTCTAAGGGCGAGCGAAAAGTCGTTGAAGTCGAACTTGATGTTCTCAGGACGGAAGAATTTATCGAACAGCATGATGAAAGAGGTCTTTCCAGAGTTGTTCTTACCGATCAGAAGGGCGAGGTCCTGTTTCTTTTCGATGCTGAGTTCAACCTCGGTTTCCTTCAGCAGCCTAAAATTTTCGATCTTGATCTTTTGGATGTACATTGGCGTTAATTATTTAGCTTCAGTTTATTTTAATTTGAGAGATTGCCTGGTTCAACTCTATTGACTAGGTCAGGTCTTTTCATCCTATTGGATTTTTAACCAATATCTTAGGATCGTTCCAATCCTAGGCTGCACTTGTATACAAATTATAAGCACTTTCGACATGTTTTCTGAAAAAGAATATTATTTCATCATTTGATAATTCAGCTAATGCACAAAAGTTCCTGGTTGGAAATTCTATTATGCCTAGAGATATATATATTTGAAGGATTTCGGATTGTAAGCCAGATGCGATTGCACCCTTTAGACAATCCATTGGTCGCTTGTCTTGTAAAGAATGATTAGCTGATCTTAATTTTGCCATCGTTTGAGTCGTTAAGGCTTTCAAATTAGCGATTTTTTTGCTTATCAAAAAACTTTGTCCATATTAATCTGACCTGCACTGAATGTAGTGAGAAACTAAGTACTAACGTATTTTCTGCCATTTTAAGAAAACCTTATGGCACTGCATTAGCCCCTAGCAATGTGATGAATTGTGTAGTTCGATCACTTTAAAGCTATCAGAATGCACTACCCATTTAGTACAGTTTTGCCAATGGTCATCTTTTGCTTTTTGTCCACTATCAGAAATGGTACTTCTGAAATTTTCAGCAAACCAAACCGCAATCAGTTTTCTTTCTGATAAATACTGTTCAAAGCTTGTCCTATTTACAAGTGTTAGCTCTTGTCGCGTATAAGTAGTTTCCACATTTCTATAATTTACGGCAACTAGGTCGTCCATAGTATTAAAAAATCCCCGACCATCTGTTTTTTGAATATTAAGACCCGACCTGAGCGCTAATGCGGGAATGGTCAGGATATCGCCATCACTATCGCCATCTGACTCGTGTACTTCAGCAACTGTTGCACAGACTTGGAACTCACCATGATCAGTTGATATCCATTTTGCGGCGTCATCTTCCGGCTTACCATTTAAAACAACATCCGTCACTGAGTGGTAGACCCCGCCCGAAATAGACGCGCGCAAATCATCTGGACTAATGTCACCAGTATCAACTCCAACATTTGGATCTTCCAATACCGATTTGATGTCTTCCCACTCTTCCAAGTCAACTAGAACACATGTCATTCTCAGGCGTGCTCTACCTATACCATTTACCTCTGGAAATGAAGTACTGCAATACAATGTAATCCAATCATCTTGGCAATTGTGACTTCCATGCAACTGTAATTTTGAAGGATAAAACCACTTTTTAAAATCCGGAACGAATGCGCGGCTGCTCCAGTTACGTATCTGGCTCAATGTGGCTTTAGAATCAAATGCAAGGGGCTCAGCTATTTCCTCGGGCACAAACCAATTATGAGCGTCTTTATGAAAGTAATGATATCTTAAAGCTAAATCATGATCGGCAGGATTTGAGATATGAAATAATTTTCCATAATCCATTAATCGATTTTCTGTACCATAACCGTTATAGGAAACACGATCAGCTAGGTAACCTTGAATTTCATGAACGGCTAGGTGTGTGTATTTTTCTTCGAAGGTCGCCCATCCACTATTACCGTCCCAAGCTGGCCCAGTTTCTTTATTCCAACCAAGTTTTCTGATGAATGCGATTGCGGCGGCAACAGCAAATTGATTTTGGTTTAGTTTTACGCCATATTTCAATTCATACGGTGCGATGAACACTTTCCCGTCCTCATCTAATCCCCCGCTTTTGTAGGGCAAAAACATCTCGAAGGCTTTTTTGATAACATACCACCCCAAGTCGTCTTGTATTGGAAAACGTCCATCATGTGCAGTATCTAAAGGGTGGGCTGTCAAATTTAGTTCTAGGAGCCGATCTGATACACGATAAGGGGGGCTACATTTAAATAACTCCTCTTCAGTACACATTCCCAAAGCATGCGCCCTTTGAATAAAACTCAAGGCGCCATACCGAACAACTGAATTTGTAATATTCACAATAACACTATTGTCAAATATCTCTATCAATATCCAATCAACTAGAAGGCGGATTTTTGGGTCAGATTTATTCAACTTAGCGGTAATTCCTCGCATTACCGTTGAAAGATCTTCCTGAATCTGAGGATCCCCGCATTTGTATACGAGATCTAAAAGCTTAACAAATCCTTCCAGATTGTAAGCCGCCCAAGTACACAGTTCTGAGCGGCAATGTGCTCGGTATTTATTATTGATCGAACTAAGGGACCATGCCATTAACAATGGCGTTTGATCATACTCATCAAAAAAGTAAATACGCTGACTGTCCAGGTAAAGCGACAAATGGCTGTTATCAATATAGTCATGATAATCAGGGCCTGACCAGAAAAGGTCCCGCTGATAAGTATTGGGAAATTCAATTAACGTCTGATGGATAAAATCAACGCCGAGTCGCAGTTGTTTCCTATGCAAATTAGGAAGAATAAACTCGTTTACAACCAGGTCCCGGTTAACATAGGAACTTAAGAATTTTGTTTTTATGTACTCCAATTGTGGGGCAATTAGCTCGTCTGGACTACTCTTCAACACAGCAAATTGCAAACGCATTATCTGCCTCATGTCCAATGCAGCTTCCCAGTAACCGTCTTTACCCACAAATATGCCATGATCAGTAAAAAGAATGATAGCGGTCAGCGTCCTGATGTATTCATTAGTTGGCTCAAGCAGTGCCGCCGGAAGCATCTTGGTATGACTCCCCGAAATCAATGCGGCATATTTAATTGCCAGTAAGTATTCCATATAGGACTGGATGCCAATTCCATAAAGTTTTTTATCCGGCGAAATCCCATCTTCAGACGGAATGTGCTGGACCTGAAAAAATCCATGATCTGCCAACATTAACATGATTTGAGCAACGGTACCTTTATCCAACAAACCTGACATCTGCTGAAAAATCCGGTTACGCAGATCTTCACGTTCTATTTGTTTGGTTACCATAAATTCTTCAGCTGAAAAAGTGAGCACCTTCAACATCACCTGTTCATCCTCAGCAAACTTTTTTGGAAATTTCCTTAGGCATTCAGCTTCCAATCTGTCGATTTTAATCTTTAGGAGTGCCCCTAGTGTGAAATTAGCTGGCTTGGGGGAAAATGAGGAAACATTGCGGCCCTGGTTGATTTCACAAAAGAGCCTTAGTGTCAATGCATTTTCAAAAGCATCTAAAATCCAACTGTTCTCATTAAAAGTGATATCATATGCGCTCAAATACTTTGGCACCAAATCCCGGAGGACATAATCCCCATATTCGGGCAAGTCGATGCGTATTTGACCCAAATCATTATCGGGAAGATCACATGGGTTCATATTTAGAGGAGGATATGACCTCGCAGTGGCCATAAAGCGGATAATCGGCATTTTTATGATCCACTCCTGCGCCTCGAGCAGGCGGGTGCGCCATGCTGACCAATCATCTGCCTCATCAATACCGTCAATACAGATAAGAACCCGGCACATTCTGTTCAAAAATTTTTCCCCCGTCTTTTTACCTCCTGCTTGACTAACACTTTTTCTAACTGCCAATGCCTCCAGACCAGTGAAAATTTCTTCATCGCTCCAGTCATTGCAACAGTCCAAATACCCCCGAAGGATGTTTCCCCAACTCTTGCAGGCGGCATCCTTCGCCGCTATGATTATTGCGGGTCGACCTTCGGCTAAACATGATTCAACGACATTAGCCAGGGCGTGGGTTTTCCCGGTACCCACGGGACCAAGGATACTGTAGTTGTGCGGGCTGAACAACTGTATTAAATCTTTAAAATATCCCTCAAGATGAATCTGATGAACCTCTTTTAATACAGAGATCAGTTTCGGATATAAATTTCGAAGTGTGTTTATTTTCGGCAACTGTTCAATATCAGAAATCAGTGCCCATATATTCACTTCACCTGGTATCCTAATTCGAAAAGGACATAACTGACGCTCTAAATCTTCAAGTAACTCATCGAAAACTTCGATGTATTCCAGCAGTTTGTCTCTGAGTTCCAATAATTGGCTGTTGATGAGCGGAGCAGCCGTATTTAGATTTGAAAAATTAAGTATCAAATCACAAGCAGAATGCACCACCATTCTAACCTTGAGGATATCAGAACGTTTTTGATCAATAAAGGCAGGGGTGTAGAGAAGTTCCTCAATATAGGTCGCGATCTTACCAGTGGCATGAAGATCAGGGACATAACGTTCATTTAGCCACCCTACTTTTGCTAATCTAAATCGGAGGTCTAGGGTATCAAAAGAAATTTCCTCCTTATCAAACCAGTAACGTGCAATCCCTTCGTTTCCAGCCTCAGCAAGTTCCAGCAACAAACGGTCTTCGAACCACAATTCGATAACAAGATTTGGAAATTCTGTGTTAAACTGTGACAGAAGCAAATTTAATTTCGTCTCTTCATCGTCGATTAACTTGCCTTCTTGGCCTTTTTTCTTACTGAAACGTTTCCTTGGGAAACAAATGATATAACAGGATAATTCAGGCCGTACCGCTATGGCTGTTCGAACAGATTTTTCAATCTGATCTCTTTGTCCTTTATTAATTGAGCGCAAAAAATATTTTGCCTGAAGGCCAATTATTGATCCATCATTAAATACACCATAAGCCTCAACACCCCCATCGCCACCAGCGCCATTGACAACAGAAAAATATGAAATTTCCGCTGCATACATTCGATTTAACCACCTTTGAAAAAGTTGTGTACACAACGATTCAAAAGCCTCCTCTGGCGAACTATTGTAGTTGTTAAGCCTTCCTATGTTCATGTTTCACCCCATTTAAAAAATTCCTCAATTCCCAATAATACGTTATTGTATTGTTAAATTAACAAATACTTCCACACATATCGAATTCCGCTAAACTCAGGAAGCTTTTAATAAAAATTGAATAAAGCTTTCTCATAGATGAAATAAATGTTGCTATTGATAAAAGCCTTTCCCAACTCAAATAAAGACTTCTATAATCACTTTTCAAGCACTTAAAGGCCGCAAAAAAACGCCTCTATCTCTATAGACGTTTCCAATTTTATTATTAGGGTTTAATTAAAAGCCTTTAAGCCACTTTTGGCAAAGCGTTGGCATAAATCAAAGGCGGTTTGGTTTCGCTGTAAGGCCGTGCCGTACATAATGGATTTAAATTTGCTTTCCTCATCCTTATAATTCCGCACGTTCTGAAAATAACCATTAACCGCATTATATGCCCCATACAAAGTGCCTTTTGTGGTATAATCCTGCTGGGATTCGTGCGAACCTGCATAGTCTAAAACCGCACTTATCGAATTATTATAAATGCTGGACAGCTGCTCATACCTGTTACTTTGTAGGCTTTGCAAGGTTTCCTTATTGGGAGCCATTGCCATTTGCACCAATTTTTTAACTTCGGAATCTGTAATGCGGATTTTTGCCCAGCTGTTAAATAATTCTTCCATTTCTGATGCTAAGAGATTGGTAATGCCCAGTAGTTCGTGCGCCTGTTTGAGCCTGTCGGTTGCGCTCGAGGTGTGGCGGATCTTGATGCAATTTGATTTACTGCGCATTGCCGCATTCAGCGTATTTTGGCAAACGATGCGAACAGGGGTAAATGCTGCCGTAATACTTCCGTATCCATCGTGCGAGGTGGTCAAAAATAGATACTGCTCTATCAAATCATTTCTTCCAACACGGATATAATCGGGCAACTTGGCGGTAATAAAAATCTTTTCGCCCTTACCCAGTGCGCCAGCGGTTTCATAAAGAATCCCATCTTTTCCGCCAACAATCGAATCAAAAAACGTGAAGGCATCAATGTTTTGCACCACATGGTAATCTTTGCCAACTACGCCCAAAACTTGGTCGGTATCCGTTCTTACTGTAGCGTAAAAATCATTTACTTCAACCTCTGGAATGATTAAATCGGTCTGTCCGTTTTGGTTTTCAGAATCATAGGTAAATAAAGGGCGTTTCTCTACCAAGTAATCTAGCTGCGCATGTTTGATAGCTTCGGCGCTTGTCGGGTAATCCGAGATAATTTGCCCAAGGTTGTGCCAAGCCTTTTCCTTCACGCTAAAAAAACTGTGTTTCTGCGTAGTTTCGTTATAATTAAGATTGTGTGCCATGATTGATATTATTTATGTTCCTAACTCGGGTCAATAAGATTTCGGTTTCCAAGATTTTAACTTTTGGCGTGTCTGGCAAGAGAAATTTAGAATGGGTTTCCACCTCATGGACTGCATCGGAAACAGTAGTTAGTTCGGTCTCTGCCATTACCCTAACCATTAGATAAAGGGTGTGATACTTTTTCATAACAATAGATTTTTAGTGAATAGATAGCCCCTTGCGCTATTATGCGCAAAGGGCAAAGATTTTAGGCAGGGATCACCA
The DNA here is from genome assembly GCF_014172375.1 of Pedobacter planticolens. GTDB lineage: Bacteria > Bacteroidota > Bacteroidia > Sphingobacteriales > Sphingobacteriaceae > Pedobacter > Pedobacter planticolens. The sequence goes on along the minus strand of NZ_WNXD01000001.1, from coordinate 166,060 downwards.
AGTTGGCTTCAATCTCTGACAATTTGCTAGTGCAAAGTTTGTTGACAAACTCGGCAACTGCCTTAATGATAAATGGGTTTTTAGTGGTGAATGAATTTCTGTCATCGTCCTCAATGGTGAGTTTACAACCTTGAAAGTGGGTAGACTCGATATCCTCTGAATCATCCTCTTGAACCATTACCTTAAAATCATCAAGGGTCTTAATGGTATTCAACAGGTTGTCACGGTGAACCTTTCTTTTGTGCAACTCTTCAACAAGCTTTAAAGTGCCTTCCAAATTCAAGGCAGGTTTTTCTGATGCTACTGGTTTTTCCTCTGTCTTTGGCGAATCGGCTTTCGGTGCCTCGATCTGTGGCTGCGCCGAGCTTAGCCCGTTAGCAGTCGGGGCAACATCTATTTTTTTTGCATCGTCTTTTTTATCCTCAAAAGCCGTGCTATTTTGCAAAGCTCTACTTTTAGCCTGTGGCGTTTGTACTGCTGTCGCTGCGGCATTTGCTCCGTTGCCATTTGCTTTTCCATTTAATTTAATTGTGTTCATAATTTCTGTTTTTAAAAATTTGGGGTAATGAAATTTGATTAATTGCCCTATGGGCGTTGGGTTTTTAATTTGGGCGTTCAATTTTTGCGAACTGCTTTTTCTTGGTGGGCTTCTGTCTTTTACTGTTATCATGGCTTAAATATTTAGGTCAGTCGGCTAGCGCCTCCTGGCTTTTTGTTAAGCCCCTCACCTTGATACAATTGATTTTCAAGACAAGACTTTGCGAAAAAAAACCTCGTCCAGCACAGCTGGACAGGGAAGATTTTTTCAGCAAACCCCTTGGGGGCTCGGTCTTTTCGGAAAATCAATTGTTCAGAAATTTGCTACTCAAAAAGGTTGGATGTATTAGAAATCATTTCAGTAATACTGTTATCATAATGTTTTAAGCTCCAGTAATCATGCTTGGTGTTAATCAAATTCCTTTGACATTGAACTTTTGTGGATAATTTTATCCAGCGACAACCATGTGAATGAAGTAAATTGGCTTGATGGCAGATAAAAAAACAAAAGGTTACAAACCGCTGTTCAGCGCTGAATTCCTTTCCGGCTACCTTTTAAATTTCGACTTATCTACTGTTAGTGGGATCAAAAAGAACAGGGAAATAATCTCGAACTGGGCTGACACCGATGAGTCGGGAAAATTGGATTTGATGAAAGAGGAAAGCATTAAATCAAGGTTTTTACTTGAAATATTCGGCCAACTGCTTGGCTTCAATTATAAAAACACTGGAAAATGGCTTTTTCAGGAAGAACAAAGATCAAAGGTCGGACAGACCAAACCCGATGGAGCTTTAGGAACATTCTACATCAGTGAGGATAGGATTAAAAGTGAAGTTAGGATAGTTATAGAAGTCAAAAATTCTTCTGCGTTACTAGATGACAAACAGCTTCGGAAAACTGGGATATCTCCTGTCGATCAAGCCTTTTTATACTCCACAAAGATGGAGGGCAAATGCAAGTGGGTAGTGGTGACCAATCTTAGGGAGATACGATTCTACCGCGCCAATGACCAAAGTCGCTATCAGCGTTACCTGTTGACCGAGCTTTTGCATGAAGAAAAACTTAAGGAACTATTATATCTGTTCCATCGAGACAGGCTAGACAACCAATTGGAATCAACAACCGAAAAGTTGCTTGTCATACACCAAAAATCCTTGCCCAGGGAAATCACAAATGCACATATCATCGACGAGCTCCATTTGAGCCTTAAACGCTTCGAGGAAATGAACTTTGTCAGCCCAAGACTGATAGCCAATTTACGGCCCTTCAATGTTTTGGATAATTATGTGTGGCATTATAGTCCATCGGGCAAACTCTTCACCCTGAACTTCCAGATTTTTGAATTAATCCGAAACCTCAAGTATGTTCAAGGTGAGTTGCAAATCGAGCCCGAATATGAGAAAGCCTTAATAAGCGAGCAGGTAATCGAATACCGAAAGAAATTGGATTTCATTTTTGAAAAACTATATCGGTCACAGATATATGCCATTTCTGCATTGAAAAGCCTAGAAACAACCAAGGAGGAAAAAAAACACACCATTGGCTTTTCCTATCGCCACCCTGTACCTATAAACGCTGGTAATGGAGCGATACTTAAAATCAAACCAAAAAGCGTTACTGATTGCGATTGTCTTTCTTGCAATTACAGGTCCCTTGATTTCAGGAAACTCATAGGCAAGGTTGAGAAAATTGAGGCTCAGGAAGATTACAATCCACTTGAACTAGCTTACGGACATTATCTTATCTCTACCGATAATCACAAAAGGTCATATAAAATCCTCAAGGACATAGAACATGATACCAAAGGGGTCGATAAGCACATTCTTCTACACTTTGCCGCGAAGTTCAATCTGTTGTACCATTATAACCTTTTCTACGACGAGGGAGATGGCAAGAAGATACGCAAGGAATTGTATAATATAGACCTAGATAGGTTGATCAATAACGAAATTGATATTTATGTTGATAAAGAGGTCAGAAAGCTTCTGGTGGACATAAAAGATGACAAGCTATTTAAGGATGCGATTCACAATTGCAGGGAAACCCTGCAGCAAATAAAGGAGATGAAATCCCTCTATGAAAGGGGAGGCGAAATGTCGGGGCCTAACTACCCCGAATTGATCCATGATGAATACCTTAAGGTTTATGGGCACTTTCAACAGAATTATCTCGTCCGAGATGTTTTCAGTAGTTACCGGGAATACGTCGAACTGGTTTTTGAGGCTATGCTAACAAGCGCTCAGACCATAGGCGCGGGACTTTCAATCATAAGGGAGTTCTACTTGACCGAGGCTGTCATTTACGCCTCCAATTCCAGGGTAAAGGAGTTGTTGGCCAGGATGGGAAGGATACCAATGGAGCGGGAACAAAAACATATTTTCCTGAAAAAAGCGGAGGCTTTCTTCTCATCGTATGTTAATGTCGGAATATTTGGAAACCTCTCAAAGAATGAGCTTATCGCTCGACAGCTCCACAACTGGAGGTTCCACGACAAATTCAATGATATGTTTAATAATTTATGCACTTTATTGTCGCATATCGAACCGTCAAGGGAGGAGTTTTTACCTTTATCCGAACCTATAGTGAGATTTATTGCTGTGGATGATGATCTTCGGTGGTGGGACGTTCAACAATTGGGCAAACTGATTACTTCAGTTGATATTCTTAACGAAAAACAGCTTTATGACCTGTTAAAATCCTCTATTGGTCCTCACCGATATCCTAAAGGCAACAAGTATAAAACCTTGATTAATGATATTTGCCAGGCCATGGAAAAATTTCACCCGGGCTTTTTGCTCACGGATGAACATACCGTAAGGGCTGCAATATTAAGTTGTCACAATGAAGGCATAGCTGATCTGCTGCCATTGGCAGCAATCTGGAAAATATCCAGCTTGGAAAACCAACGGTTATTAACCTTGGAATTCGAGCGGCAATTGGATAACAATTTCAATGAAGATTTTTATGAACATTTACTCAAGCAAAAGATCATCCCACATGACCGAAAAGACTATCTTTTTAGGTTGGCCAACGAGGTGAACAAGTTTAAGGTAATTGGATATACTGGTATGGAAAATGGCAATGCGAAATTTACACACACGGTACACATCAACTTCCTTATGATCCCCTACATTCTAAACTTGGATTTTGGGTTACCAGAGTTTGAGGTGTTGGATACCTTGTCCCCATTTGAAAGCTGGCTGAGAAACCCACTCAACTTTGACTATGAAAGCTTTGAGCCTAACTGGCTGCTCGCATGCAACAAATTCGTTCATGAACGTTTGAAAGGAAATCAACTGATTGCCCTATCATTGGAAGATAACCTTAGGAAAAGTTTTGATAAAAAACTAGCCGAGATCTATTTTGGGTATTTCGCAAAGACATGATCTGCATGGATTGAACTAGGGCCTTTCAAATTAGCAGGGATAAGGGATTGCCGCTTCTGGTAAGTTGCCTGAAGATTTGTCAGCCACGTTGCCTGCCCTTTCTTACAACGTCAAAAGATTTAATGTTAAGCTCTTTCAATTTTTCAAAGTCTACATTGATATTAAGGTTCATCTTATTCCGATAAAAGTTACCATCGTGTAACAGGTCATATATATTCGCCTTGCGTATACTATAGTCCCTTAGATCACCCGCTTTTAGCCAAACCTGATGGGAATTCTTTCCTTCCTCGGCAAGCTCGTCCACTACAAAGGAGTCTACCCGGGGATAAAAAAGTGGCTCGGCCAGTAAACAATACCTGATTAGCTCAACAATTCTTTCTACCAACTGTTGATGATCGTGTAGATCAATTTTACGGGCGGAAACTTCAATTAACAGCAAACGGTTTTCCTTAAATACTAGCTGCTTAGCAGGAAGCCCTCTATTATTGCACTCCTGCGCAAAAACCATGGCAAAATATTCCTGCTTTGCCTTCTCGTCAAGATTGTGATCAGACCATATCGGGAGGTAAAAATCGTCGCAGTTCTTCCGCCATAACTCAAAGGCTTCAACTGATGCAAGTTTTTCGGCAAATTGAAAACTCACGTCTCTTTGTTCTTTTATAAATCCAATGATGTCAAGACCAAAAATGTTCATCGATACGTCGATGGCAGTTGTAAAATCTATCAGCGACTGGATATGGACAACGAGCTCAGCTTCGGTCAACCTCAAAAAATCGCTTATACTGGGATCGCTACCCCTTTCAATCTTTTTAAAAACTATTCCCTCGGGAAGATAATCAATGCTATCAGTTCCTGCGTGAGACACCGCATTTCTGATAATGGGAAAGTAGCCGCTTAGCAATTTTGTTTGCGATAGTTTTTTAGAGGCATATTGGAATTTGCTAAACTCGGCCGAGGAGAGATTTGCTTCCAAAAAAGACTTAAAATTTCCATCAATCATTTTAAGGCTACCCACTACGATGGAAAGGTAAGGATCAAACATGTCAGAGACAATGTTCCTGTACAAATTGACCAATTCAACTTGGTAAAACTCTCCCCCAGCATTGGATTTTAGCCTATCCCATTGGGCAAAAATGTAGAGCTGATGTTTCTGAGTTGCCCGAATGGCACGCTGGCTTTCAAAGAACATCTCATTGACGAAATTTTTATTATCTATCTGAAAAGCCTGATGGAACAGGGAGATAACTTGAGCGATCAACACATCACCGTTCTCCATTGTTGAAAAATTTTCGGCTGCCTGTTTCTCCACCTCCAACAGTGATTCTGCCAAGTCTGTAGCCGATAGTGGGTCAATTTTTAGGTGCTGAGTATATCTCATATGCGAAAATAACTATAATAATTAATCCTTCATCTAAACATCACTTAACAGACACTTGAGTCGAAACAAAAAAAGGGCCTACTAAACCCTTTCTCCTTGGCAATTAAAAGCTAATTGACCAGTTCGCTACCTGCTGAACCTTGTGGCAAATCAGGCGCAACGCATCCAATCAATTCTGACTCCAAGACCTTGACGCCCTCGGATTCCATCATTTTCATTTTCAGCTTTTTCCGAAGCTCTAACGCCGTTTCCTCGGTCGATGGTAAACTGGTATCCAATACCAGTTTCACGATTACTACAAGTGTTTCCCTTTTCATAAGCTTTACATTAACTGTTCATCAGCCAAGGACAGATAGCCATGCCCCGAAATAATCAAATGGTCAAAAACCGTAATGTCTAGCAGCATTCCCCCCTCACAGATTTTTTTGGTCATTTGCAGATCCGCAGACGAGGCGACTAGGTTTCCGCTGGGGTGGTTGTGCGCCAAAACGATGGCACTCGCGCCAGCTTTCAGCGCAACCGAAAAAATCAGTTTTGCATCTACCAGACAATCCGACATACCGCCCCTTGAAATCTCGCAAATCCCCAAGACCGCATTATTGCGATTAAGCAATATGATCTTAAACTGCTCCTGTAGCTGCAAAAGTCCAAAATCCCAATTCTGTAAAAGGATCTGATAAACTTCCTGCGAGGTGCAGACCTTTGCACGCTCACAGGCCTTAAATTTTGGGGAGTAGCTAATCTTGATTTCTGCAACCCTGCTTAATGGAAATGTTGTTTTTTTCATGGCTTTAGTTTTTATCAGTCGGCTCGAGCCTCCTGGCTTTTTGTTAAGCCCCCTCACCTTGACACCATCATTTTTCAAGACAAGGCTTTGCGAAAAAAAACCTCGCTGGCGAAGCCAGAAGGGAAGATTTTTTCAGCAAACCCGCTAGGGCATGGCCTTGACGGAAAAAGGATGGTTCAGAAATTCGCGCCCCAAAAGGCCAAACGGGTTTTTCTGTGACATAGAAAATCATCTTTCCATCCCTTCCAAAAGCCCAAAGAATGCTGGAGTTGCTACTGGAGTTGCTACCTTTGAGTAGAGGCATTTATATAGCAGATTTAAAGAAGTAATTTTAAATTTGATTGATATGAAACACAGGGTATTTGATGATGAATTCAAAAAGATGGCTGTAGAGCTATCGAAATTGAAAGGTTCGGTAAAAGATGCAGCCTACGAACTTGATATTACAGCATCACGCTTGAGTAAATGGCGTAATAATCCACAATTCAACGGCGGCAAGATTATGATGGATGTTGCAGGTCTTAGCGCACATCAGCCTATCGTTTTAACAAAGTTAACAAATATGCATTTGAAATATTCTTAAGTCAATTAGAGAATTCAAATTTGTTAACTTGCATCCTAAATTAACAATCTCAAAATGGCACCCTTAAAAACTGGCAATGCATCAACTTCAACGGTAAGATGGAATATCGTGTACCACGAACTTGCCTTGGCCTTGGCCAAAATCAGGACTGACTACGGTAAAAAAGCAGGCTCTCATCTTCATAGCGTCTTAGTAAGAGATGCAAAGTTTTTAAGTAGCAATCAATGGTTCGCTAAATATTCGTCCATCAAAGTACAACTTATAGACCCGTTGGTATTGTTTGCAAGTTTGAACGCGTCTATGTCGAAAAGAGAAAATAGGCTATTACGGGTAAATACCTTGTGTCGTATTTTACTTGACAAAACTTTTAGGGATATCGATTTTAGCGGCTGCCCCACCCCTATAAGCATCAACTTGATGTCTATACGCAGTAAACAAAACCAGGAAACAATATGGTGGATCTTTGAGCATTCACTGAAACTTGGCCCTTCATTTCTCGAAGAGGCTGTGTTTGAAAGACTTCAATACATTAGAGGAATCGATATTGTATCCTTTACAATTTTTCTGTTTTGGATTGATTCCAATAACTTTTTGCCCTTGGACAAAAATACAGTGGGCTTCCTCATACAGACAGGGCGTATTGAAGTCGCACCAAAAGGATACGCTGAATATATTAAACTATTAGTAGACCATGATCAACCATACCTTGAAACTGCAACAATAGCCTATCAGTTGGTCAATAGTCCTTCTGAAACCCCTGGAGATCATAGCGACATTAATGACGAGAAATTACCGTCAAGCAACATTGGAAACTTCCGAGTAATTGGAATTAAACCGTTACAAGGGTTAAATAAAAACTTGAAAAAGGTACTTGAATTCGATAAGTCTTATTGTTTTTATAATGCATTCAACATTGAAGATTTTGAAAATATTACCTATGACCCAACTCTAGAGGCACATATCTATTCGCTAAAAAATCTACCTATAAACATCTCAGCCATTGTAGGAAAAAATGGTCAGGGAAAAAGTACGATAACAGAACTAATTTATATCGCAATTAATCTATTGTCAAAAACTCATTCTAATTTACAGACTGATCTAGAACACATACCGGAGTTCGATTTTGAACTATACTATATAGCAGATTTCCTCTACTGTATTAAATATATCGAAAGCGAGGTTTTTATTTATCGTTATGAATCTGAAGATAACCTTTTTGCTAAACCTAAGAAAATTGAAACAAATAAATTCGACCTAAGTCAGTTCTTCTTTACAATTGCAATTAACTATTCATTTTACGGACTAAATAGTAGGCATATTGGAACTTGGATTAAGCCTCTTTTCAAAAAAAATGATGGATATCAGTTACCATTAACCATTAATCCTTATAGAGAAGAGGGCAATATCAATGTGAATATTGAAGAGGGTTTAACTAAGCAGCGCTTGATGACAAACCTTCTTTTACCTGAACCCGAAAATACCCAAGAGATGAACCTGCGAAAACTCACTCAAAAAGCAAGTGCAGACAACTTAACACTCGCTCTTGATAAAGGCAAGTTTTCGAACCTGTACAGAATTGCTATCAAAGATACATCAGGAACCAAAGCGATTGGTTTTGACGTGACTTCCAAATATTTTATGCGGGTTTTGACGAAGGTCTGTACAAAATTTGGGCTTGATTCTTCACTGATCCCTAAAGATATTACTCAGCGGAATACCGTCACAGATTATGCATTTTGGTACATCTTAAAAAAACTGATAAGTATTGCAAGAACCTACCCTACTTGGACCTATTTCGATACGAAAACTAACAAGTTCTCGGGATATATTGAGTTTATAAATCGCCTATTCGATGATTATAGCCATATTACATACAAGCTCAGACAAGCAATAAATTTCATCAAGTTTGATCATATTCGAAAACATTTAACCCAAGCTCCAGATTTCGAAGCAGCAAAGGTTCCAATCGATAAACTCTCCTTTGATATTGAGTCAATACTTTCCAACTCTGATGAGCAAAAACTGGAAACTATTCATTTAATACCGCCCACATTCTTGCAAGTATCAATAAATTTAGATGACGGGAGCAAATTAGACCACTTAAGCTCTGGAGAAAAGCAACGCATATATGCCATAAGTTCTGTTGTCTATCACCTTTACAATCTCAATTCTGTGAGCGTGAAAGAAGAATTTGTCAATTACCGATACATCAATATCATTTTTGATGAAATTGAACTTTATTTCCACCCCGAAATGCAACAAGATTTTATCAACCATCTTTTAAGTTACATTTCTAGGATCAACCTAGACCGAATAGCTGCCTTAAACATCCTGATTATTACGCATTCCCCATTCATACTATCTGATATACCAAATCCGAATATCTTATTTTTAGGAAAAGCTGACACTGACATTAAAACGTTTGGCTCAAATATCCACGACTTACTTGCAAATAGTTTTTTTATGGAGGGATTTATGGGTAACCATGTTAAAAAAATTATCGTCGAGTTAGCAAACTACCTTAGCCCAGATTCGGTAGAGAAATCAGAAGACTGGTCCAAGGAGCGGTCGCTGAAAGTTATCAATCTTATTGGTGAACCCTTGATCAAACAAAGGCTGCTTGATATGCACGGTGCTAAATTTAAAGAAGAAATCGGCAAAGAACAGTTGATTGAAGAATTGGAACTAAAACTTAAATTCTTAAGAGGTGAGACAGATAAATAATACGCAAGAACTAAAGCAAAAAGTTGTTGACTTTAACAAACTACTGTTTAAGGATAGGCAATCAAATTTTCAAATGCCGGCTTTTAAACTAAAAATGCTTGAAAAAAAAATTGCGAGTAAGCCAGGTCTGTATGCGCCTCTAGGAGGCAAACCGATTTTGTACCTTCAAAAAATAAGAAGGAATTATCAACAAATATTGAGCGCTGATCAAGATGAAATCGCTATTTTAATCAAACAATTCGACAAGCTAATGTCTGCTGAACAAATCACAGAAAAATTCTGGGAAGCTATTGTTGAAGCCATGAGGTATGAAGCCTTAAGAGATAGGGAATTTTTAAAGATATTAAATCCACTGAAGATTAAGACCTGCATATATTGTCATTCGCAGTTGACTCTAACAATCGAAAAAGCAGTGGCTGCTCATGATAACCCTGACGAAGGTATCCTCGCAGGGGACATAATAGAATGGACGGGAAAATTAGAACTTGATCATAAGTATCCAAAATCCAAATATCCCTTCCTCTGTACGTCATTCTATAATCTATATCCAGTTTGCGGCTCATGCAATAAGGCCAAAAGCAACAAATCCTCGGATTTTTTTCTGTATCACACTGGCCCGCAATTCACCTTATTCAAATTTGCTCTTTCCAATGACTCTGTGATAAATTATTGGGCGGATAAAAATCCAGCCCACATTAAACTGGTATTCAACCACATAGACCCCAATGAAGAAAATGATAAGAAAGCAAAGACCTATGACGACATGTTTAGCATAAGCAAGATATATGATACGCAAAAAGATATCATAGTGGAGCTTATTCATAAACAACAAGTCTACACAAAGGAATACAACGAAACCCTTATTAATAATTTCAACAACCTCTTTCCTGACCAAGGTATGCTATCCAGATTAATCATAGGCACATATGTGAATGAAAATGATGTGTTCAAAAGACCAATGTCAAAATTCATTCAGGATATTTCAAGAGACATCAATCTCATCGATGAAGATGGAAATCTTTGCAGTAATATTATTTAAGCTTAATCTAGTTGCTACCCTTGTTCCAAGTTAGGATCTTCACCCTCATCAAGTTGCTCCGCGATCTGCTCTACGATTTCCTTTAGCACATAACCCAGCTCCATATTGGAAGCTTCCCAAAGTGAATTGTCGTTAAAGTTCGGAAAGGGACGGTCATCACCATAATCAGGCTCGGTTCGCGGCTGACTGGTATCACGCATATTCATATAGCCCACCGTTTCAAAATCATCATTGAAAACCGTAAAATCTCCCGTTGCCCCCTGCACGTCCACCACAAAAAGTATCTTTATTATGTCGTATATCGAACCTATTCACCAACTGGAAAAAATCCGCAACATCTTTCGAGGAAAATACATCCGTTAGATCGTCTCTTAAAGGTTCTAACACATAGCTCAATGTTTCGCATGCTGATCTCATCTTATCCATGTTTTGCGGTTTGGCAAAGAAAAATCCCCTCGCATGATTTATTTTCTGGTCTGTTTCCAAATCACCGGTAGTAATTTCTTGGCTCACCAGACCGACCATAGGCATTTTCGACAATACCTTGGCTGCTTTTTCCTTTCCTGAGGACGTCATTTTAACACCAATGTACACTTTTGAACCATTGCCCCTTGCCATTCTATGTGTTTTCCTTATGGTAATAGAATAGTCATCCTCCAACTGTTCAACTATGCGGCAGAATTCTTCCGCATCAGCATATCCCAATGCAAAATCCCGTGTAGAATTAAGCTCCAGATCCTTATTGATTTTACCGCCCATATGATATAGGTTTTTAAGCAGGGCAAAACATTTCTCCTCAAACTCTATTGGAGGATTTTCATTCTTATAGTTTTCGGTAATGAACTGGTGGTCGATCAGTATTGGGGCCTTTCCGTCCAAGGTCCTTTGCTTGCAAATACCAGCAATAAGGTAGCGTTCGTAAGCGCCTTTGATAAGCTCCATATAAGTTGGCAGGCCAATCTTTACTTTTCCAACGAAGGATGGTTTCGTATTCTATAGTGGTGCCAAGTATCGGGCTTACTTCTCCCGGTTTCAGTTCATAGCCACAAATGGCGCATTTGGTAATCTCCATATCCTATTGGGTTTAAGCTCGTCCAACCTTGTCATCCATTAAAGAAATTAGTATTTTTGTTACTTGAGATCGCCTATTGAAAAGCACTTTAAACAAATAAGCCCCGGACACGACCAGGGCTAAGGCTTTTACTTAGTTACGCTCTTGCGAACAAGAGGAGGCTTGACTAAGCATAACAAGTCAAAGTTAAGGTAAATTTTTAATCAAACCAAAATTTTTTGTGAAATACGCTCAACTCGAATTATACGTTTCTCAGCCAAGACTTAATCGCTTCCTACGAGCATGCGGAAATTCAAAATCTAAGGCGCAGAAACTCTATAAGATCAATCTTCGTGTAGCGCAGGCCTTCTACCCGGTAATGAACTTGTTTGAAATCTTCCTTCGCAACGCGCTCAATAATCAGTTGGCCTTACATTTCAACGATCACGACTGGATTATCAATCAAAAACCACTTTTCATGAGCCACCTCAGCCTTGCCCCATCTAGATATTTTCTCAGAGGCTGTGTCCTCAAAGCGGAGAGTAAGATCCGTCCCCAACCTATTACCTCTGGAAAAATTATTTCAGAGCAGACCCTAGGCTTTTGGACAGCACTTTTTGACAACCATCATTACATTTTATTGCACGGGTCGATAATGGCCGCATTCCCCAACAAGTCAGCGGCAACGAATAGATCAGCTATAGCCACGAAATTGAAGAACATTAGAGAATTCCGAAATAGGATATACCATAACGAACCAATTTGTTTTAGAGGCAATTCAGTAGATTTTTCAGCCGCAACGCAAATACTTAGTGATGTTCATGATGTAATCGGGTGGATCGATCCTAACTTATTGGGTTATACCGAGTATTTTAATAATGTTAATGATAAGATAAACCTTGCTAACACCTTATAAAAAAAAATATGCACACAGAGAACATACCAGAGGAAATTAGGGAAAACTGGAAATATGCGTTCCAAGAAATCAGGAAAGATAGGGATCGGTACCTCGGCTGGATTAAGGAAGAAATAGAAAAAGTGATGGACATGATCAACAAGCATGATAAGATCTACATTTTAGGTGGACTCGCCACTAAGCTCATAAGGGCCACACCGACACTGCATAATCAGTTTTTGGAAACCTATCAGGGAGAAGACAAAGGTGATATACCCAAAGAAGAATATCTTCAGCCAGATGATCAGGTCGAACTTTTGCTGGAGTACGCGATGAGCATTGCCACTAGTAGTGTAAATCAAAACAAAGGAAAAATTCCCACACAACAAGATATAGATGCCGTTTACGAACAATTAGCTATAATCAAACAGAATATGGCAATTTATGAAATTTCGGCAGAAAACGTAGGTGATGGCAGCGATGCTGACCATTGGTTGCGCACGCAAATTGTTACCGAGAGTATTCATGTACGTGGAAGCGGCTATCAGATCCATATTATTGAAGTATTCAATGAACTTTTCGCCCCACACAACGATTTCATCAAAAAGATACATGGCTTTGATGCGTCGGAGCTATTGCAGGTTATATTGAAGCTTGATACGCTCGTATTCTCTAAAATCGGATCTGCTTTTGGTGCAGGGTTTTCGCACCAAAGGATGACCGAGTGGATGGAACAAAAAGGACAAGATAAGATCCATGAAGAAATGGTAGCTACTGGCAAACATTTTATAAGACAGTTTACCGAGGCTAATCCAGATCTTTATAGTCCGGACAGTCCAGACCATGTTATTGCAAGATCTCTAGATGACATTTCAAGCTATCAGATAATCTACTGGGTAATTCCAAATACCCCGAGCGAGAAAATTATCTTCGAAGCTATCTCCACTGATTTCGGACAGAATAATATTTTTCTGGAACCTGCAAAGTTCAAGGCGTTTATCCTTAACGATACGCTCATCAAATATCAACCTTTGGTCAAAGAAAATGACAAATTCTATCATCTCTCATTAAATCTGGGTTTTAGGAACATTTTCCGGATCACCGAAGAGCTGATCCGAAAAGGTAGCGAAGTCTATTTTGAACACGAGTTCCAGGGAAATACCAATAAAGATTCCAAAGACAATTATGTTGAAAGAAAGGTAAAATCCCTTTTTGAAAAACTACTACCCACTGCCAACTTCTATCATTCATTAGATTACGAATTTATCGACAACGGCAAGGCAAAAAAAACAGAACTTGATATAATAGGGATTAGCAAAGAATCAGCTTATATTATAGAAGTTAAGGCTGGCATATTGAACGACAAACATCGTCGTGGAGCATTGAAAGGGCTAAAAGATAGGCTGGAACAAACCGTTACTGCTGGCTCCTACCAGTGCCAAAGAGCAATCAACTATATAAATTCAACGGAAAACCCACATTTTACCTATGCTGATTCTGGAACAAGGAAAACGTTAGCAATTGACAAAACTAAAATAACTTCATTCCACAAAATTACTGTCACCTTTGAACATCTTGCCTCCATTAGCGCGAATTTGAAATATCTTGTTGAAGCCGGTATCTTCAGCGAGGAATATAAATGGTCATGGATTGTATCACTATATGACTTGATGGTGTTCGCTGACCTGATGCCAAATGAGGAGAAATTTAAAGAATATCTGGATAATCGCACTAAACTCTACGATCGTGACGATATCGAGTTCTCTGATGAGCTGGATGTACTCGGTTTCTTTATGGAGGGCAATTTCCCACTTGGGTCGCAAAAAGACGGCGATCATTTGCAAATGCTGAAATATTCAGATCGCATCGAGGAGTATTATGCTAAAAAAACGATGGGCATACCTGGAGTACAAAAGCCATTGTTCAAGTCGAAAAGTTAGATAAAATGAGTTACTTGCCGAGCGAGATTCTTTTATCCGCAAAAATCGACAAGAACCAGGACCTTATCCTATCTGTTAGACCTGACCTGGATTTTGATGAAAAGGGTCGCCTATATTCCCAATAGCATCTTGATACGATGGACTTGAAAGAGCATCTAGATGTATATGTTTACCCTGTTAGTTCCAACGAGTTCATTATACCAGGGATAAATTAGACAGCTAAACCATAAATTATTACATTTAAAAAGGATTTAAAATGACGCCCCAAGAATTTAAACTGATAGAAAAGGATATCAAGCGGTACCTGAGAATGAACAAAATCAGGAAAGTACTTCACCTGCAGCTGGAACAAACCTTTGATGATTTTGACAAAATAATCAATATCTGGAATGTAAAAACTGAAAAGGGCGCATGGTGGGTTGCCGAGGGAAGATATGCCCCAATGAATCTTTATCCACAAGATGCTTTTTATTTTTCAGTCGATGAAGTTTACTCATTTCATCTAGGCATCACACAAAGGTTGGAAAAAGATCATAATATGTCAAAAGGCATTCTGGACGAAATACCTTTGGATCTGGAACAGGTACACGAGATCAGAAGAAAACTTACCCTTGCAGCAGATAAGGTACACATCGGAATGGAGCCGGAAGAGATGCAAGCCATTGGGCTTACCTGTAGAGAGGCGCTGATCGCACTGGGAAACGAACTGACCAAAAGAAATCCAGTCATCGTAGCTGAAAAAGAGCTTAAGAAAGCTGACTTCAAGGGAATTGCCTACGCATTTATCGAGGAATATGCCCCCGATCAAAAAAATGCAACATTAAGGAACCATGCAAGAAAAATGACGGATATGGCTTGGAGCTATGCTTCGGAAATTGTCCACTCTTCCCATAAAAACTTTCCCGATGTGAAAATATGCATTATAATGGCTGCTACCACGGTTTCTATATTTGAAAATCTTTTCATGAAGTATCTAGGCTTTGACCACGACCCACGCTGTCCGGAATGTGGGAGCATGGGTATAGAAGTCTATCACAGTAAAAAAGAGGATGAACTGATCGAGCATTGTACCAAATGTGAATTTGACAATGTTGTTAAAATTGAAAGCATCCATAAAAAGGGGCTGAAATTTTAATCATTATTTGTAGCCATATTAACTCGGAGGGTATAACATCAAGTCAATTTGGTGTTTTGATTTTGGATTGAGAAAACCCACAAAAGCTTGCCGTAGGATTGCATTGTTCTGGGTAATTTGTTGGACCCATCTTTCCATGTCTTTTATCGGATCTAACTGGTTGGTAATGCTGACCCCATCGGTGGCTGAAGTAGCGATGGTTAATTTCAATTTGAACTCAAATTCATTGTCTTTATGGTCCGACTTGACATCAAAAACATATTGCTTACCGTTTTTGACCTCTTTTTCATTCTCGAGTGATACTGTAACCGCTTTAGATAGAAACCCGAATATAAATTTTACTCTATCTGCTAAAAATGAAAAGTTAAGCTTTTGATTAAGGGCTGAAAACAGTGATATGAAAAAGTCATTTATGATCTCATAATAGGGAATCACGAAATTGGACTTCACACGTAGGATACGAATGTTTTCTTCTGGTAATTCGTCAAAAAACAACACTCCTTTGTTTTGATCCACTAAATTATCCAGCTTTTCGTTCGCTTCATTATCAAATTCTGCACCATTATGCATAATCTTGTTTCTTAAAAACTGCAACTGTTGCAGTTTTGGCAAAAACGTGTCAGCTTTTGAAGTATCTATTATTGCGACAAGTTTTAAGTACTCCATCATAGAGTATAGGTAATCTGATTTTTCAAATCTCTCTACAGGAAATGTAAGTTTAAAATGTTTCATTGCTTGACCACAAAATCTTCTGAGTTCGCTTTCCAAAAGCGCATATAAAGTTGCAGCCGAGGATTTATTGTAATGGTCTGCCATTTCAATATATTCCAGCTTTGTCTGCTCGTCTAGCGTTGCAAAATGGTGTTCAATTTCATCAATTCCCGATTCGCGAATTGCATAAATATGTTTTTCATATTCATCAGCCTTTAGTTCATCATAAGCCTTTTTATACTCGGCGTTGGCCGTGGCCATAGTGGAACCTAGCTCATCCTTTTGTTTTTGCAATTCAGCATCAACTTCCTTTTGGTACAAGTTAATGGTTGTCTGAAAGTGTCGTTGATGAATTCCCAATTTACCGTGAACCTGAACAAAAAAAGTTTCTATCTCACTTAAGGGTGGTGGGTCTAGAAAATATATGGTAAAACCGAAATCTAGTTTCATAATAATACTATGTTAAATCAGTTAGCACCTATTTTTTCTTGGGAATTACTTTAAAAGAGTTCACAACTGCATATTCGATTAGTGTTGCCTGGTCTCCGTCAGCATTCCAGATGCAGTGATCAGAACCCCAGTACAATGCTTGATACAAGCTGTCAGAATTCCCATATTTCCTTTTTTCATCAGTACCTTCCGCTGTACATAATATAATTTCTTCGCCTTTTTTGATATCTAATGCGGGAAAGATATAGATATGTCGAAATTCGTTGGAAAGCTTCCCATTTTGATCGAATGTTTTATCCACTAAAGCATAACCTTTTGTATTAACATCTTTAGTGGCAGTGATCCTAACCTTTTCGGTTTTTGGCGTATTGCCATTTTCAACATTTGTGATTTTGAGAGCCATAATTTGTAATTTTTGATTAAAGCTAATATAATCTGGTGACTTTAGTTATTAGAAATGATAATTGATATTAACAAAAAAGGGCCACCAACTGGCAGCCCTCCAAACTAACTTATAACAATCTAAACTCCCAATCCCTGCCCTTGCTTTTTATTCTTGGCCTGTGACTTTTCCCTGCTCTGCGCATATTCCTGCTTCATGTCAGGCTGCTTTAAGAACTGCTCACGCTTTTCTGGCCTACCTTCCTTTGTATAAAGGTTGACCTGGCTGTAACGTGGAACAGCTTCAAGTTCCAGTTTCACAGGTGCACCATTTTTTTCAAGGGTAACCACCGCCCTGTTGCCATTTCTGATACTACCCTCCAAAAGCTCACGCTTGGCCGGATCCGAAAGTTCCTTTATCTCAAACTTGTCCAGCACCTTAGAAAGATCAAACCCATAGGCAGGATCGGTGTACTGGTTAATCAGGAAATTCCCAAACCTGTCCTTTGGCACATCAAAATCCAATTTTATCCAAGCCTTATACTGCTGGCCAGCCTGGGAAACCATGTCATCACGGTAAACCGCTCTTCCCTGGATCAGGTTAACCGCCTGCTCGGCCGAAAAGCCCTTTCCCTTCTCTACATAGATCGTCTGGTTGATCGAAGAGGTACGGTAGGTCTGCCCAAACTCTTTCTGCACATAGTTGACCTTGCCATCTTCCATCGTTGCCAGCTTCACCGCAGAACTTGCATCCTTGCCAACCACCAGATGGCTGATCCCCTTCTGGTCCTTGAACTGTTCCTTTTGCCCATTGAAAAAGGCAATCGCCTCAGATACATGCACAAAAACCTTGGTCATTCCCTTATCCGCTCCCTCGGTATGGGTCAACACCATGATCTTCTGTCCTTCAGGAATTTTCTGCCCCTTTTCGTGGCACACCTCAAACTTATTGAGGTAATAATAATCTGACTGGCCCGACTGCTTGAAGAACAGGGTCATATCAACACGCCCTCTAGTGGCCTCGACCGAATCATACAATTTAAAATCAGCCACGTTCGCCTTCATCTTCTCTTCCATCTGCTCGATGAGCTCTTTTTTAAAGCCCAAGTTTGCCATCTCCTCACGGAGGTTCTCTAAATTATTCAAGTTCATAATCAATTTGTTTTCGGGCTAGACTTTTGACAGCTCACTTAAGTACTGAAGCCTTCCCGTGTTATTAATTCTGTTAATTACCGCACCTACATGCAGTGTTGGTGGAAAAGAAAATGTTTCATAAAACTTTTTCTTCCAGTAGTTCTTATCAATCTTTAATAGGTAATCTTCCATGCCATTGCCAGCACCATATTTCACTAAAAGCATATTCTGCATCTGGTTGATCTTCTTGAATTCCAAATCATCATCGCCTCCCAGTAGGAAAAACTCACGATGGTTGAACTCCTGGAATACATTGCCTAACTGATCGAACGCCTCATTCTCATCCCTTCGCAACATAAAATCCTGCGGTAGTATGGGCGGAACGTCAATCACCTTCAGCAGTTCTTCGATGGGCTGGGTAGGTGTACCATAGTTGAAATGTTCAGGTATCTACTGATCTAGGTCTCCATAGTTCATAGCCTAGCAGTTCTAAATCATCATTTTCAGTAAATTGGATTTCCAAGTCGAACCTGACATTAACTTCTCCAATGGTACGTTCAAGTACCAAAGGCTCACCATCGGCAAAAAAAGAGTTTACCTTTTCCCGTAAATTTTCATCCGAAAGCCCAATGTCTGCCAATTGCCTGCGTAGCTTTTCCATTTACAGTTGCCTGTTTACCCGAAGTAATACAGGAAGATTAGCTTTTAGTTTGACCTTAACCACTCGCACTTTTCTCGACAAAAGCGACTTTGCAGCATCGATCCCAGCACCAGCCAGTTCCCCACCAACGCCCTCCATGCCGTAGACCGAAACACCCGAAATCCCATCCGCCGCACCCATTCCAGCTGCATCACGAAAAACCGCATCGGGCGCATCAATACCAGGCATCCCGTCCAGCGAATACACCGAAAGGTCAACAGGAATAATCTGGCTTCCCAACCGCACATTCTTGATGTCCAACAGCAACCTTTGATTGGTAATCTTGCACAGACCAAAAAGCAAGTGCCCCTTTGGGATCATTACCCCAGAAAGCATCACCGAATCGGTCAAGCGCAATTTTACAGAAGCACCCTGCACCACCTTCTGATTCCCATCAATTACCGCAGTAATGGCAGAAAATTTTTCCAGATCCTGCCCAGAATAGATCCTGCCCAAAACTTTTTGCTGCGCCCGAACTGGGTTCTGAATATCGAGTATCTTTTCCAGTACCAAATTCATTTGCTCCATTTCAGGGTCTTTCTGTTTGCCCTCTTGCATGGATTTCATCATCTGTTCCAATCGGTCGACATCTCCAGAAATCGAGGCATTACCACCACCCGAATTAATCTTTGCCTTCGGTTCCACAACAGGAGCAACAGACGAATTAATTTCCTTATTCAACGCTGCCAGCTTGGCATTGATCTCCGAGGTCTTTTCATCCTCAGCACCAAAACCCAGTTTGCCCGCAATCCCTGAAACACTATTTTCAGCTGAAGTATCCTTTCCGGCCTTGGCATAAAACCCCATTTTATCAACTGGTTCGTCCGCCTTAAAATTCGGATCCGGAAGAGCGGTATTGATCCCCTTGCTAGCAAGTGAAGGATCGATCACCTCACCTCGACCGCCACCCAACGCATAGAATGCCAGCGCCATAAAGGGCAAAAGCATCAGCGGCAGCACCAAAAGGATTTTCCTTTTGTCCCTTGTTTTTTTAATTGTTTCCATAAAAATTAATTTGTGTAAATAATCGATTATCTAAATAGGCTGGTCATCAGCCATAGGCAGTAGCTCGCGAACAAAAGCCCCAAGCCTGCCATAAACAGAAGTATCGTTTTCTGATTATATTTTTTGGCCTTGGCATTCAGCTTTGCTGAAAACACAGTTTGCCAGTTAAGTATTTTTCCAGCAATCCGCTCAGCCACCATTTCAAGCGAAGCACCATTGTCTTCACTTACCTTTCTCTTGAACCATCCCATAGCTTAAGGCTGTATCACATCCGAATTTTCCAAAGTTTCCCAGCGCTGGATCAGAAACCCATGCGGATTATTGTCAGAACGCGACACGTTGCGCAAATACCCTTGCGTGACCAACCGACGAACAACAGTCGAAGTAGAGCGGACCAGTTGCTGGGTTGCAAAACACTTGAAGTAATAGGGATAGACATCCAGATTAAGTTCTACCGAATCAACCGCAATCTCCTGGGAGATATTGGCAGAAATCAGATTGGTGAAATACCCTTGTTCCTTCAGGTTATCATAGCTTTTCTTTGCACTCTGATCGGCCAGATTCAGCGCCAAAAGCATATTGCGCTGAATTACCTTTTCATCAGGGTCGAGCGTAAAAAACCAGTGATGGAACATCTTCACATGGTCACGGATTTCTACCCCAATATTATCTTTCCGCTCTGCCGAAAATGCCTCGATGGCCTTACCATTAGCCAAAATATATACCTTGGCATTATTGGTGCTTACCATATCAAAGCTCTTGTAGATCGCAAATCCCGATACCAGTATGCAGGCAATGATCAGAAAAAGCGAAAACGTCTTGATGTGCTTAAAGGCGGTATCAATATTTTTAAATTGTGTAAACATCTTTTTGAATTTTAATTAAGGCCTAATTTTTACTTGCCCGAGAGCTTATCGCGCTGGTGAGCACTTCCGCCATCTGGGAAATAATCGCCCGTACTCTGGGCGGCATACCCTTGGCTCACCTTTCTTGCCAAATCACCAAGGCCATCGGCCGCCATACCCGCACCTGCCGAAGCGCCTCGCATCCCAGCAGAAGAACTCCCAGAAATGATCGAATTCACTTTCTGCACCACCGTATTTCCCCCTCCAGCATGGACTACATAGTTCGCAACAGAGGGTACACAGGTATAACCAACAACTCCAATTAGCAAAAAAATCAGATAAGCAATATCGGTCGAGGAGAAAAAGGTATCTCCAGCGGCATCGATCTGCGAAATATCCAAACGCAACATATTTTCCTGGATCTTTCCCAAGATGCTCCCAAAGATATTGGCAATGGGAAGCCAGAGAAATATGTTCACATACCTAGCGATCCACACCGTCAGGGTCTGCTGGAACCCATCAAACACAGCAAAGCCGAAAACCAGAGGTCCTAGAATCGCCATCACGATCAGCATAAAAGTTCGCACCACATTGATGCACAAGGCAGCTGCCGCATACAGCACTTCCAGCACCTGGCTCATCCACTTTTTGATCGAGTTCTCAAAGTTATACTGCTGCTTTTCCATGTAGAAACTGAGGTCATTGGCCATCCCGTCCAAAAACCCTTCATCATCACCATTGGGGTCTTTTGGATGTCGGTACTTATACCATTTCTCCCTGTCACCATCGCCCGATTCCCCCACATAGACCTGCCATTTTTTGGTCTTTTTTAGTGCCGCTTCCTTTTCCGCCAATAACCTTTCGATCGCCTTATTGGAATCCTTTACCATAGCGCCAGTTGCCGAAACCGTAGGCTGCAAAACCCCGTTCATCAAACTAATGACCATAGGAAACATCAGTATTGCAAGCCCCAAGGCAAACGGACGAAGTAAGGGGTAAAAATCAATCGCCTCGGCCTGGGCAATCTGTTTCCAAACCCGAGAGCCGATATACCAAAGCGCACCAAATCCTGCAAGCCCCCGACCTACATCAATCAAACGGGCACATAGCGGCATCATCTCCGAATACACCTTGTCCAAAACGGGCTGCATTCCCCGAAGTGACTCGGAAACACCCTGCCCAAAGGAAACTAGCGGCAACACCATCCCCATCAGCACCAGAACGGCGCTTAAAAAAAACTTTCTATCCATAATTTTCTAATTTAAAATCAGTAAAGGTTCTTGAGCTGGGAAATTTCCTTTTTCTGCTTTTTCTTCTGGAGCAAAAGCATATTCGCCTCTGAATTGAAGTTCCGCAGGAACATCAGTTTATCCTGGGTATCGATAAATATCCGATCGATTGCCCGAAGCCTTTCATCATCGCTCATGCGCAGTTTAGAAGAAGTAATCACCATTGTCAGATCCTCCAAATTCTGCAAGCTCTGATCAAAAAGGTTCTCATACACCAAACTCACATAGGACAGCTCATCCGCTGAAAACACATCAGCTGCACGAAAACCCTTTAATGCCCGCTTGTACTCTGAAACAATATTTTTCTGATAAGAAATGATATCTGCCACCCTTGCATATTTTTTCACCTCTGGCGAGACTAGCATCAATCCATCCAAAAACACCTCGTGCAGGGAAAAATTTCCTTCTGCAATATTTTTTACCGAACGGTAACCGTTAGAAACAATGGTATATCCCTTTTTCATATCGGTCAGAATATTCTTCAGCTGGGATAGCTTTTCTACGTTCAACAGCAGCTGCGTAGCCTCAGAAGATTGGCCAAAGCAGAAATTTGCGCCCAGTCCCAAGAACATCACCACCAGTATCAATCTAATTTTTTTCATACAGCCTCCTCACGTTTATAATTTCAGATTTATTAACTCGGATCGCCTCGGCAATAGACTGCACTTCCACATAAAGCCCCGAAACAAATTCCAACTTTTCAGACATTGAGCCATGCACCTTTGCAAGTCTGGAAAGCCGCTCCTGATCACTGATTTCCAGCTCCGAAGCCGAAATCACGAGTAGCAGTTCATCCAAATCGGTGTTACATTCTGAAAATACCCCATCACGTACCGAACGGATATAAGCCAAATTCTCTTGTCCCAATTCTAGGCGAAGTATCGCAGCAAAAGCCTTCGAAATCTTCCCCTGCATCGAGGCAATCTCTACGACCCTATAATCATTTTTGATCAGCGGATTCACCAGCGCAAGCGAGCCGAAAAATGCCTCGTGCAATCCGAACTCTCCAGAGGTAAACCCCTTGATCGTACCCAACCCGTCCGACACCACATCGTAGCCCTTTTTAAGGTAGCCCGCATACAGTTTCAGATAGGCCAGTTGTTTCAACAGGTATTTTTCCTGTGTTCTTTTCTGCCTAAAAAACTCCGCATAGGTCTGCGCATGGCTCTGGACAAACAGTCCCATTAACAGCACTAGCACAGCCACTATTTTTGTAATCTTTTTCATTTTGTTTTTATTAAATTTGTTCATCAATCCAATCCCATGGAAGCAACTTCCTCGGCCACCGTATTCCATGTTTCCAATCTGGAGATCTCGATCCTTTACTACACCACCGTACTTGGATTCCAGCATGCCTTTACTTTTGGCGATTATGCTGGTATTTGTTCGGGAGAAGTAACCATACACCTCTGCGGGCAGGGAAACGATGGCATCAAGAAATCCCTAGGGCAAGGTCATATCTGCATCGACATCGACCAGATCGACAGCTACTATAATTCCCTGCTTGAAAAACAGGTCAAAATCGTTTACCCCATAGGAGACCGTGAATACGGCTTACGGGACTTTGCCATCAGCGACCCCGACGGTAACTACCTGGTCTTCGGCCAGCCAATTTCCAAAGCAGCGCATTAATCCTCTAATCCATAAAGCTCCCTTAACTTAGTAGCCTCCTCCAAAGACCTGGCACGCTGTATACTTATTAGGCTATTTTCCCTATTGAACCTTTTCAGGTCCGACCAGTTGCGTTCCATTTCCTTTGCTGCCTCAGAGATCAGTTCCAGCCTAGCCGCATCGCTCATCTGGGTCTTAAATGAATTTACCACGACCAAGATCTGGTCTACATTTTTCACGCTTTCGGTGAGTATCCCCGAATACACCTTTTCAATTGAGGAAAGCTCATCTACTGAAAAATGGCCACTCTTGTTGAACAGGCTCCATGCCCACTTGTATTCCTCCACGATATCCAGCTGCCTAGCAGAAAGTTCCTTCAGCCGCTTATAGTAGACAATCGCCGATTTGACCTTCCAAAGCTCCTGGTAATACTTAGCATACAGTTCCTTCTGCTTCTGAGTCCAATCGGAAATCTCCGTCAGCTTCAGTTTAGAGAGTTGGTTTTCCAAAACCTTCTGCGCATTCTGCAGCCAGATCGTTTCGTTCTGCAGGCGCTGGACTTTTAGGTCCATCGCCTTGATTACTTTTTTAACTCCCGCCTTGATCACTTCCAGCACCGCCACCTGCGCATTCGCACCTGTCGGCAATGCAACAAAAAGCGTCATGGTACTCAAGGGGAGTATGACCATAAATTTTTTCATACACTTCAAAAATTTCATTTCTATTTCTTTAATATTTTTTACGTTAATTTCTTTGGGGGCCAGTATTAAGCTGAGCTTTCCAGCAAAGCCAAATACCTTTTCCCTTCTAATCAATCTTTTTATATACCCTTTGCCCAACACTGAGCGAACCACTGTCAGGGAAAAATGAGATCAGTTTTCCCTTTTTTGTTTCGGTCAAAACCTGCGCACTAGGATTATAAATGGCAGCCCACTTTTCAACTTCATATTCGCGTCTGCCCAGCTTACCATTAGTAACCAGATTGAATCCAGTCCTTCGATGCACGACATAATTGTTTCCTTCCACCAGTTCAATGGCAAGCGTATCACTCGCCACTGAAAACTCTCCACCAGCTGAATTCACATAAACCCCGGGCATAAAATCCCTAACCTTATCGGTTGAGCAGCCAAGCAAAAACGCATAGCCCAATACCATCACACCAATTGTTATCCTTAAATTTTTCATTGCTTTTTTATTTAGTTCGTAATTCCTGAGCCAATGCCGCAATGCCTTTTTGGATACTACCGTAACGCCTTGCATATTCATGTACCTGTACCTTTTCCTGCTCTTCAGTTGTATAGGTTAGATACTCTTCCAAGGACACTTCTGTACGGTACACCTTTGAAAGTTGGCCACCAATGGAAATAAATACCTCTTTGTATTTTCGCTTTGGATCATTGGCCTTATTCATCGAAAGGATCTGCGCCTTTTCCTTTTCGGTCAGTCCCAGCAATTCCTGTATCTGATCGAACTTGTTCTGGTACTTGCTCTGATCGAGCAAAATCTTACAGTCGGAGTTGTTGATGATCGCCTGCTTGACAATGGGAGAGGAAATAATATCTTCCACCTCTTGGGTCACTACAATTGCTTCACCAAAATGCTTACGCACGGTCTTGAACAGGTACTTGATGTATTCGGCCATTCCCTCTTTAGCAATCGCCTTCCACGCTTCTTCCAGCAAAATCACCTTGCGAACACCTTTGAGCTTGCGCATCTTGGAAATAAATACTTCCATAATAATCAGCGTAATTACTGGAAACAAAATAGGATGATCCTTCACCTGATCCAGTTCGAAAACGATAAACCGCTCGTTCAACAGGTCTAGGTTCTCCGTTGCATTCAGAAGGTAGTCAAATTCACCACCACGGTAATAGGGTGAAAGCACATACAGAAAACCCGCCATGTCAAAATCCTTCTCCTTTACTTTGGAAATATCCAGCACCGATTGGTACTCACTTTGCAAAAACTCGTAAAAAGTATTAAAGCAGGGAAAGATATCTGAACGGGAATCCAGATGCTCAAAGTAAAGCGTTAATGCATTGGAAAGCGCCACATACTCAGAGCGCCTAAAGTTCTCATCATCCTTTTTCCAGAGCGCAAGCAATAGCGTTTTGATGCTCTCCTTTTTTTCGGTATCCAACACATCACCATCCGATAAAAAGAACGGATTAAAGGCAATCGGATTTTCCTGTGAATAGGTAAAATAATAGCCGTCCACCAGATCACAAAGCCCCTTGTAGCTATGCCCAACATCTACCAGCACCACATGTGCCCCTTGTTCATAATAGCTCCTTACCATATGGTTGGTAAAAAACGATTTTCCCGAACCCGAAGGCCCCAAGATAAATTTGTTGCGATTGGTCGCAACACCCAAAGCAATCGGCTCATCGGAAATATCCACATGTACCGGACGACCAGTTAGCCTGTCGCCCAAACGGATACCAAAAGGAGAAACACTCGAACGATAGTTAGACTCAAGATTGAAAAAGCACGTCGCCTGTTCCAAAAAAGTATCAAAGGTATCGTTCATTGGAAAATCTGCCTCGTTGCCCGGCAATCCCGCAAACCAAATCTGCGCCTGACCGTCGGTTTCCTGCTTTGCAACCGCATCCAGTTGCGCCATCGCGGAAGACACCTTATTCCGAAGATCGGCCTGACCGCTGGCATCATCGCTCCAGGCCAAAACATTAAAGTGCGCCTTTACCGGAAGCCTGCCCGAGGCAATCGCCTCGTTGAGAAAATCATTCACCGAATCGCGAGAGATCGCATTTTTCCTAGAATAACCAGAAAGCGACTGCAAGCGCAATTTCTTTGCCTCTAATCTTTTTAGCGTCACCGACGGATCGCCCAAAAACACATATTGATTTAAAATATGATTGCAGGGCAATAGCTGCCCAAGAGGAGAAGCAAACCCGACAGAAAACTTTGTCCTATCGGTAGAATACCTATCATAGTTGATCCTAGAACCGCAAAGCGCAGGCAGATCTTCCACGTCTGAAAGCGTATAGAGTTCCAAAGCCTTATCACCAACCCTGATCTGATCCTTTAAGTGAATATCACGGATCACAGAAGCCTGTCCCTCTTCCAACAAAAAACAATAACGCTCTAGCACCCCCGGTATATTTGCCGTACCCGTCAGTTCATCGTCAGTTAGTTTAGCCAATGACACAAACCCCGAATCCTCCATCACCCGAACGAACTGGCCGACCGAATCAAGGAAATCCGAAGCCAAAGATTTTTGTATCACTTGCGCTGGAGCGATACTCTTGCGAAGCACATTGCTATATACTGAAGAAGACCATTTTCTTCCCAGCGGTTTCTTGGTCAAAAAGATATAACAACTATGATCCAAACATTCCCGCTCGTTAAAAAAGCGCTCGGAAGAACGAGATAAAAAACTATCACGAGCAGCACCAAAGTCAGCCTCATAGCGGCCCGAGCAAAACCAGTCCTGTTTATGGAAAACGCAGTGCTGGGGAAGCAGCTTGATCGCCTTCACCCAAGCCTGATGATAGCTTTCGTAATCCCTATCCGATAGGGTAAATATCTCTGGTAATGAAACCTTAAAGCCAACGGTAATATCTCCCTGCCTTGACAAAATACAGTTATGCTCAATCTTATAGATCGGCAGAATTTCCCTAGCCTCTTTCATGAGAACCCCCTTTCAGCGAAATGAAAACCCGACGTGAATTGAACCTGATGAATTTTGGAATGCCTCGCTTTGCAAAATATTTCATCAAGCCATGTTCCCCAAACCGATGGGACAACCTAAACACTGTAAAAAACAAGCCCGAACCCAAACCCAGCACCAACGGCAAAACCACAAAAAGCGAAAGCCCAGCAATATAGAGCGCCGCAAAAAGCACTAACAGAAATACTAGTCCAACCGCCAGATAGGCGATATACTGCGCCTTCAATCCCTTAAAGACAATGGGCTTAGATACCCCTTTATTGATCTGATATACACTAGCCATAACCAAACCCGTTAAATCCCAAAGAACGATTTCAAGACTGTCGCCACAACAACAAGGAAAATGCAGGAGCCAAACCAGGCAGCAGCTACCTTGTTGGTATCAGGCTCTCCCGCATTCCACTTGTTGAACACCTTAACAGCGCCGATTATACCCACGACCGCACCAATGGCATACATCAGATCGCAGCCTGTATCAAAATAGCTCTTCACCTTATTGGTCGCCTCCTGTATTCCCGCATTCCCATCCTGTGAAAAACACCGTATCGAAACCGCCATCAGCACCAAAAACCCAACTATACTTACCTTAAATCCTACTATTTTTCTCATACAATTCTTTTTAAATTAATACCACAGGTTTTCCAGCTCATCCGCAGTTAAATAAAAAGGAACATGTTCAGCAATAAATGCATTGATGCTTCCAATATTAGGATGCGCTCCAATCTTCCCATAATCCTCCTTCACTTTTTCCAATAGCCTAAAAAAATCAAGCTTGGAACCAGCCTCTTTTTCCAGCGTAGCAAAAATCAGTTTGAGCTCCTGGATCACGTCCGCCACAAGTCCCACCTGTTCAGACCGTGCATCTTCACTTCCAGCGAATGATAATTGCCCCATAGCAAGTACCGAAAGTCCAGCAGGGCTAGCTGACTTTCCCATTAGACTTTCTACCAGCTCTTCACCATGTGCACGCCCATCACCTAAACCCTTATTCAGAATTTCTACTCCCTTTTCCCAGCGGTGGGGAAGCCGCTCTCCAAGCTTTCCATTTCCCAGAAACGCCAACATTTCTTTCCGATAGCATACTAGCAGCACAAAACCATACCATAAAAAACTGAGCACAAATGAGGCAAGTAAAAAAGCTCCCCAAGAAAACTGTTGTAACATATTATTTTAATTATCACTAAATGCGGAATTGCTCTTAGCATACTTCAAAAGTCCTGAAGCCCAAGGCCAAACCCTCACAATAACCCAGGTTATAACCCATAAAAAAATAAATGAAGGGAAGAAAGGTCTTGTGTCACCGACTGAAGGACAAACACTTGCAACTATTTATAAAACTTCGTAAATTCACTTGAACAATAACCTCTCAAATCATGAAAACTAACCTCTCGTGCCTTATGGCATCTATGTGCCTAATCACTGCCCAATCATTTGCACAAAAAACACCGCCAACCCGACCTCTGGTACCCGACTACATTGCCAAAAATGCCGAACTAAACAAAAAGCTGGTGGAAATAGTTACCACCAAGCAACCAGTTCCCGATGGACTTTTCAAGGAATTAGTTTATGTAGACTTTACAAAACTGTTGCAAGCAGGTGGAACCAGCGGCAAGCCATTGAACTACGCCACAGTTAACATTACCAAACCAAATGCGTCAGTCAATTACACGATCGGCCCGACAAAGAACAAGAAATGGTTCATCAACCTGGGTGCAAGCGGTGGTTTTGACGATGACCTGATCACCCTAGTGGAAAACCAGAAGCCCGCAAAAAGTTATGCCGCAAATGCATCTTTCTCTTACATCCTTAGCTCTGTCTATAAGTATTCCCCAAATGACAACTATACCCTGAAGGAAGAGCTAAAGACCGCATACGCTCCACTCCACATTTACGATTACGAACGACCGACTGTAGAATACCTTGAATACGAACTCAAGGAGTCAGCCAAGAGACTTTCCAAAGCCTACGATATCCTAGAAAAACAGCTCCTCAAAAAAGGTGCAGATGTAAGTGCAGAACGTAAGGCAATTACCGACGAACTTGACACTTATACAACTTTCAGGAAGGAAAAAGAAGAGCTTGTCAAAAAGATCAATGACAGGCAAGAGAAACTGGATGCGCTTTATACGCCCATGAAATTCCCATCAAAACACATGACCTGGATCACCCTCACGCAAAAAGCCGGGGGCAACCAATTTAGGTTTTACGATGCGGTACTCCCAGAGAAGACCATTGCAAATGGAAAATCCAACCGCTCAGTCTATCAGTCCAGTGCCACCTTTAATTATTATTATAACAACAGTAAGCGGAATTTCAGGTTCTTGGGTACTTTTGGTATTTCAGCAGGTAGTTTCAACAACTTTGATGAACTTTCTGGGTCCGAATACAAAGTCGTTGCCAAAAAAGAGATCGACCCCAATACTTACACCAAATCTGACTCTTATACCGTATATGACCAGAGTAGCTACAAGTCCTACCATGCTAGCCAGGCCTTTATTGAAGGATATTTCTTGATCTCAAAAAACGGAAATTTTGGTCTGCGGACCAAATATCTTTTCGATATGCCCTATGGAGAAGATAAGCTAAATGAAAAATTCAGGCGTTCTCAGCAAGATGCCGAAATCGGGGTGATCTTCAACACCAACTCAAAACCGACCAAGGAGAAAGCTGATTCCAGCCCGATCAGCTTCGAGCTCTATTATGGGTTCAATGATCTTGGTGGCAGGCAGTATGAGGTCAAAGGAAAATTTTATAAACGCAGTGAGATTGGGATAAAAACTGCCATACCCTTTAGTTTTTAGACTAATTAGTGCATCGATAAAGGCACTTGAACAGCTGCCCTAAGTGTACATTTTGATCATAGCTAACAAAATTGGCAGGGGCATCTTCTTGATCTCCATTGATTAAAACTAATTTATCTTTCAATAAAAAATTAAGAAGTCAAAGTCTAAAATTCCGTATATTTTAGATATCATTGCTTTTAAGGTTCTACATTTTGACTAGAGACTAGCTGACCAAATAAGTGCCCTAGTATTTTAAGCCTTATTCAAACAATCAAAATAAAAATGCAAAAACAATCTCCCGAACAACAAGAGTCAAGCAATGAACATATAAAAACTTATCTCATAAGATTTGAGCAGATGCCAGTTGCTCCTGGTTACGCTATGTTATTGAGAGGGAATTGGGGCAGTGGTAAATCATGGTTTATTAAAGATTACATGAAAGAGAACCCGGAGAATTATATTTACATAAGTCTTTATGGAATTTCTAGTTTTCGAGAAATTGAGGATGCTTTTTTTGTCCAACTACATCCATTACTGGGATCAAAAGGAATGAAGTTTGCTGGTAAATTCCTAACCACAGTATTAAAGGCGACCTTAAAAATCGACTTAAATGGAGATGGAAAGGAAGACCTAGAAGTTGCTGGCAAAATTCCATCACTTGATGTAGAATCAATGGCTAAAAAATTGGATGGCAGAACAATAATATTTGATGATTTGGAGCGATGTTCCGTGGAACTACAAAGTTTACTTGGATATATCAACCAACTTGTTGAGAACATGGACATGAAGGTGGTTGTAATTGCAAATGAAGTGGAACTCATAAAATTGAATCTTGAAGATCCCAACAGCAAAATACGCTATACTAGCGTAAAGGAAAAACTAATAGGAAAAAGCTTTGATTTAAAAGCTGATTATCTCTCAGCTTTTAAATGCTTCTGTAACGAAATTGACTATTCCAATGCAAGTAAAATCCTCTCGGATAATCAAGAACTTATCCGAGGTATCTTCGAATCAGCCAAATACGGCAATCTCCGTCACCTCAGACAATCAGTGCTTGAATTCGTACATTTCTATGAATTTCTACCCAAAAATAAATTACAAAAACCTGGCCTTTTAACACACATTTTGGAGCTTTTCTTCTCCATCTCATTTGAAGTCAGAATGGGGAAAATTCAAGAAGATCAACTCCATAAAATATTCTTGATCGACTTCCAAGTGAGCTCTAGCACCAAAGAGAAAGAACCATGCCAGGAAATCCGTGATAAATATCCTGTTTTCAGGAACTATAACCACCCATTAGATACAAATCAGCTCATTGCTTTCTTTAGATACGGACTGGCAGACAAACAATTATTAGAAAAATCAGTAAAAAATAGCGTCTATTTTTTGGATGAGAATACACCAGACTGGGTAAAACTGTATTACTTTCAAACCATTGAAGAAAAAGATTTCAATCTTCTACGTGTCCACATCACAAACAGTCTAAAAAACAAGACCATAGACCATTTAGAGATACTTATGCATGTTGTGGGCAATCTATGTAATCTTTCAAACTTGGATATAATTCCTATAAAAATATCAGCAATTATTAAATTAGGAACGGCGTGCCTGAAAAATATAATTGCCAATACCAGCGTGAATACATTAAGTTATTTTTCTGGATCACATTCTTTGGGACTATCCTATCAGGGATTGATGATAAAGGAAGTGAATGATTTTCAACAATTGATTCTCCAAAGTATCATAGAAAAGAAAGGCGAAGTACGTCCTAAGTTAGCGCAAGAATTAATGGACCTAATGCAAACGAACCTACAACTTTTCGTTCAGCAGGTTACAGTGACCAATTTTTCTCAAAGCGTCTATTATGATACTCCAATATTCATCCATATTGAGCCACAAAAATTCTCAGACCTAATATGGCAAACTTCCAATGCAGCAAGAGTAGAAATTGGCGAAGCATTTTCGAGAAGGTATATTCATCAGTTTAAAGCCCAGCTTCTTCCTGAACTTGAATGGTTAATTAAGGTAAAAGAGTTGCTGGCAAAAAAAATCATTCCATTGAAAAAAGGTCTTTTGAGACATAACCTAAAATATTTTGTAAATACCCATCTAACAGAAGCCATCTCCTGTTTATCATATTAGCAAGGGTCTGTTTCCAGAAAACACAAAACTGGTCTTCATAATAGCATTTCTCCTTCTGATTCACCAAAACAATCACTAACTACTTTGCCCAAGCAGGCACATAGGCATCCGCATCATCGATCCGTTTTGCAACGGTATCTCGAAGTTCATCCAGAAACCTGGTCTTAGAAATCGACTTGCGGCGTTTGATCGTCGTAAATCTGCGATAGAAATTGGACAAATTCACTTCAAAGGCCTGCTCAAACACATCCACCATATCCGATATATCAACATCGCCCTCATTGAACTGCTTGGTCTCAAAAAGACCATACAAAAGCTCGATCAGATTGGTCACCTCTCCCGTCCATCGCAGTTTACGCCCCTTCTTGCTCATCAAATCTGAACCCACCAAAGCTACAGGAGCCTGCAGTTCAGCAAGGATAAAAGCCTGCATTTTTTCATAGGCCATGAACGTTGAAAACAGATAATCGCCCGCAGTGGCAAAAGCAGGATCAAGTTCTGGCACACCCAAACCCATGACACCACCAACATCTGCTCCCCGAACAAAATAAACAGAATCCATTTCTTGGGCACCCAAACGGTAATACTGATACAAAAACTCATGCTGGCGAAAAAACAATGAGAAATAATTCAGCTGCTCCTTACAATACGCCGAATACTCGCTAACCAAAACTGGCTTACCGTTTTCAAAACCATATCGTTCGGTGACATAGATTAACTGACTATAGCACTTGGGCTTTATCACCTTAAAAAAATCAATTTCCTCTTGCTCAGAAGAAAACCCCTTAACCACGACTGTTCGTAACTCATCCAGGGCCCTCTGTATCAGGAATAAACTGGACCTTAAAATTTCCAGAACAGAAAACTGCCCATTCTCCACTTTTGTAAGTTCGCCCTGCAGTTTTGAAAGCAGTGCATCGCATTTTTTATTCATAACATCTCAATTAAAGTTGAAAGAGCGATAAGACAGGTCAAAACTACAGTGGATACTCTCCTAGCGCTGTGACCAGAGCCACAATCGATAAAGGAAAAAAAGAAACCTAACACGCATGCGAAGAAAGTTAAAAAAAAGAAATTCCCTGTGATTTAGGTCACAAAAGCGATGTGGATAGAAATTTTCTGGCGAATAAAAATTTTTCAAATGACTGCTGGTGATTCGTAAATTGCCCAAGAATAAATCCTGTTAAAAACTGACCCACACGATCACATGAAAATAAAGCTCTCTAAGCTCCTGCTCAAATATTACTTCCGCCTACAAGAGGATTATTTGGTGCCATTTGGTCCATTTGACCAAAAAGGCTCCTACATGGCGTCGGTGCAAATCGAGCCGATATGGAAAAAGCTAAAGCTCTCGTCCAAACTCAAGGCAATTTTAACCATCAGATGGAAGCCAGATAATGAAGAAATGATCGCCAAGGCAAAAGAAGTATTGCACAATGATGTCTTTGGTACAAAAACAGATTTCGGAAATGTACTCTTTGACATAAACCTGCTTCATCATCATCGCAAATGGGACCTAGATTACCTCACAGCAATTGACCAGCAGAAGATTGAAGCCCTACAGGGTGTCAGGTTATTGACGGCCCAGAAAAACAGCAAATCAACCAGCGATTATTTGCACTTAAACCTTGCGCTTTACAGCCCATTGATGTGCAGCCTAGTTATTCCAATGATGGCAAAAATCCCTGTGACTTCTCTTCGTTACGGGTTGGAACTGCAAGAGGGTTTTACCTTCAATTCCATTAGGGCCGCCAAACACCCACAGGCAGATGATCTTATTGCATTTCTGTATGAAACTTTAACTATCCAACAGAAAATTTTTTCATCCTTCCATAGCTTAATACATCTGATGAACGAGATCAAACACGAAAAAGGGGACTATAAACTTACAGGCAATGAAATGGAAGCGATTTCGGAATGTGATTCCATCATCAATTACCTCAAGGCATCTGTAGAGAAAATCGTGATGATCCTTGGACTTACCTTTGAGATCACCGATCTTGACTCCAAACAAAAGCATCAGCAAAAATTACGGGCGCTGGACCAAAAGCTTCCTCCCAAAGCTAAGCAGCAACCTTATTTTACTTTTGTCTGGAAGTTTATCCAATCTGACGAACTCGATAAGCTCAATAGCCTAAGAAATGGGGTAAATCATAAAAAGGGCGTATCCACCCTACAACCACACAGTTATCTCGATAAGGAGATGTCTGCCTCACCAATTGCTGAATATTATGATATCCTTTTGGGTCAGCACCGCAAAAACACGGCTATCTTCCTAGGCGTACTTGCGCTATTGACCGATGACCTGATGTTTCGAAAACCACCAACAGCAGAAGAAATCCCCTTCTGTCAAGATTTAATGGACATATCTATTGCTGTTATGACTGAAATTGAAAAAGAAAATATGATGAAAGATAATTCATCAAATCAATAGCTAACGAATAAGCCTATGCTGATTCTTATAGAATTAGCATAGGCTTATTCTGAGCAAATATATTCCCGCCTAGCGGAGAAACAACATCCCATACCTGTAGCATTCAGCAATTCTATACCCCAAAAAATACCATTCATGACCCCAAAAAGTCATCCTCCATCCAAAACACCTACAAAACTACAGCTGTTTAACACAGTCAGAAAGGGACCAAAAGGCCTTATCTATGGTCAAGACTGACCCAAGTGTAAACTAATATCGCCACACATGGAGACATCATATCAAAGCCAGGACTTTTTACAGGTGCTTAGCCGCATCAGTCCACTTCCTGCCAACTTCCAAGAAAGAATAATGGCACAACTGTTGACCGAACATCACCCGGCCAAAGATCTATTACAGCAACCAGGAGACATTTCCCGGCAAATCTACTTTATCAAGTCCGGCTTCCTTCGTGCCTATCATTTGGATCACCATGGAAAACAACATACCATTTGGTTCGCAGGTAGTGGCGAACTGATGATCTCAGCCCGTTCCTTCTTCACCCAACGGCCCTCTGAAGAATACATTGAAACCCTACAGCAATCCATACTGCAGTCTCTAACCTGGAATCAGCTTCAATCTTATTACGCCGATTTCCCTCAAGCAAACCTCATCAGTCGAATCTTCACCGAACGCTACTATATCCAGGCTGAGGAACGTGCACTTTTCCTCCGCACTCAATCTCCCCTGCAGCGTTATCAGCTGCTGCTAAGCAGATATCCCTGCATAGAACAGATGACCACCACGGTCAACATCGCTTCTTACCTGGGCATGGAACGCGAGACCTTCAGCCGAATGCGAAGCCAGCTACTTAGGTATAAATCCAGCATCGGCTTACCCAACCTTAATAAGAAAAAATAAGAAAACCCAATCATGGAACTTATTGGGCACTTTCCTTCCCCAGGAAAAACCTCAGTATTCGCTAATTAGTTAGCGATAATTATTTTTTAACGGCATACTTTAAATTATCAAACAGCCTTTCTATTAGCCTCCTATCATGCGTAATAATTTCTGCGGTGCCTTTACTCTCGTATTTAAAATCAAGTCTACTGCCATAATTGGTTTTTAACCCATTTGGAAAGTCTACTGTAATTAAATAGGTTTCGATATTACCATTCTGAGTTTTCTCAGTGTTTGTTGTCAGCGAAATAGTTTTTACTTTTCCTTCCACAGAACCGTATTCCATGTAGGGAAAGTTGTCCAATTTCACAATTACCTCCTGCCCAAGTTTAACTTTACCCGCACCCATGGCTGGCAATATAACTTGTCCATAAGGCATATTATTAATAGGTACAATTGTAAAAATTGGATCTCCCGCTTGCACAAACTGATTTTCATTATAAAATTTGAGATATTGTAGCTTCCCATCAAAAGGAGCTTTAAAAACATATTTCTGTTCCCAAATTTTGATATTGTCAATCAGATCATTATACGATGAGATGAGGTTGATATGCAATTCTTTTTCTTTCTCTGGATCTTCGATATGCAATTGCTGTATTTTGTTTTGCGTTTCCTGTATGGACTGTCTAGCTGCAATAACAGCATTGGTTGAAGACTGTACTCTATCCTTTGCACTCAAATAACTCATTTCCGTTCGGTCAAGTTCGGCTTCACTAATCACTTTTTTCTTGAATAATGTTGAATCTCTTTTATAAAACTTGTACACATAACCCAGCGAACTCTTTGCCATTGCCAATTGATTTTGACTATTATCGATTGCTTTGCGCTGTTCGACTAAAATAGAATTGAAACTGGCCTTCTGATTATCATAGAATTTATCTTCCTTATAATTCATGAACTGTTGAATAGCATTGATAAAACCATAATATTTGATATTCAATTCACCAAGGGAGATGTTTTTAGGAACATGATTACGAATACTACTGATATCATCTGAAGATGGATTGTATTTTTTAAGCAACTGACTTATGGAATCGACGGCAAAAGGAGTTGTTGAGTTTTCTATGTAAGCAATAATTTGCCCTTCTTTTACCTGGTCTAATGAACCAATGCCATTGAGCTTTAATTTACCACTACCATTAGCAATCAATTTAATAGGAGCATTGCTCGCATTTACAACAATATGCCCAGAAGCTATATCAGGATAACGCCCAATCCAACCGAAGATAGCCATTAGGATAAAAAGAAATAATACAATTGCACTGACTGCCAAACCGAAGCGACTGGGCATCCGCTCGATGATGGCCGTCACTTCTTCTGAACGTTGGGACTGAAGAGCGATGCCGAGTTTAGTATGTTCTGTAGGTATAGGTTCCATTATTAGCTGTTATAATCTTATTTTTAGTGATGTGTTAACATGTTTAATTTATTATTAGGAAAGGGCTAAGGTTCTCTTCATAAAAGAGAGAGTATTAATTCTCCAAGGCCATAGGTGCTATAGTCGTACTACTTAAATCGACCTGCGACTGAACCAATAGATAATACCTACCTTTTTTTTGCATGAGCATATCATGATTACCTATTTCTACCACCATCCCATTTTGCATTACCACAATTTGATGAGCCTTGCGGATAGTACTTAAACGATGGGCTACCACAATTACTGTTTTTCCTTTAAAAACATCATCCAAGGCAGCGGTTATTTTTTGCTCATTAATGGTATCCAGTGAATTCGTCGCTTCATCGAAAAAAAGGTAATCTGGATTCTTATATAGGGCTCTTGCAATTAAAACACGCTGTTTCTGACCTCCACTCAGTCCACGACCTTGCTCGCCCATGATGGTCTCATATCCTAAAGGCAAGGCTTCTATTTCCTGAGAAATGTTAGCCGTTTGTAAAGCTTTTTTCAATCTATCGTAATCCACTTTTTCATCATCCAAAGTGATATTGTTCAGAATGGTATCGTTAAATATCTTGCCATCCTGCATCACTGCCCCACATTTATCCCGCCATTGACGTAAGCTGATATTATTAATGTTCATGTCCCCAATTCTAATATCACCATAGGTCGGTTTGTATAAACGCAGCAATAATTTTAGTAAAGTTGATTTCCCGCTACCGCTATCGCCAACAATGGCTGTTACCTTTCCTTCAGGAATTATCAAACGAATGCCTTGCAAAATAGGTTTTCCTGCAGGGGTATATTGAAAACCAACATTGTTGATGATTAAACTCTTTTTTTCAGGCAGCTCCATACTATTCTGGCCCACATTGTCGTGTTCATCTGGTAATTGGTGTATTTCATTCAATCGTAAAAAACTCAGTTGGGCAAACTGGAAGCCAATAATAAATTGGATAAACTGGCTAACGGGTGCATTTAGCATCCCAATGATAAACTGTGTAGAAATCATTACCCCAAAAGTGATATCACCCGAGATAACCGCCTTAGCACAATAAAAGGTAATAAACAGGTTTTTAAGTTGATCGATAAATTGGGCGCCCAAATTCTGCGTATTGGTGACACTCATGACCCGCAGATTTACTTTATACAACCTAGCCTGTATCCCTTCCCATTTCCAGCGTTTCTGCTTTTCATAATTATTGATTTTAATATCCTGTATACTCGAAATGGTTTCCACCCAATAACTCTGATTTTTACTCACCAAATCAAAATACTCCCAATCTAGTTTTTTCCGCAGTTTTAAAAAAGCCATTACCCAGCCTACATATAGTGTACTTCCAGCTAAAAAAATATAAAAGATAATAGGGTTGTAAATGAATAGGATAATACCAAAAACGACAAAAGTCAACATCGAGAAAATCATTCCTATGGAGTTGTTCATCAAAAAAGAACGGATGCGCTCGTGATCTTGTGCCCGTTGTAAAATATCCCCCGTTTTTTTATTCTCAAAAAAAGTAATGGGCAAACGCATTAACTTGATCAAGTAATCGGAAATCAATGCAATGTTAATCCTTGAGGTAATGTGCAACAAAATCCAATCGCGAACCATATTGCTCAACAAAACACTAACGATAATGGCAACGTTGGCAATGAGAATGATATTGATAAAATCAAGGTCATGTGTTTGAATACCCACATCAATAATTGCCTTACTAATAAAAGGCATCATTCCCTGAAGAATGGTTACCAATAACATAACAAAAAACAGGTTAGCAAAACTTTTTTTATAGGGTTTAAAATAACCCAAGAAATTTTCAAAAGTTTTCAAACGCTCTATCTTCTCATCTACTTGGCGCTCGTAAAAATCAGCCTGTGGCTCCAGCGCCATTAACACCAATTTTTCCTTATTCGTTTCATCATTCACAACCCCTCCATCTTTCTTGATGGTTTTTGCGGCAAATTCTGCTGCAGTATAGCTCACATACCCTTTTGCTGGGTCTGCTACATAAATGGTACCCATTTTACTTCCTAAATCTTCAGTCTTCTGTCTTCCTCCTTTAACCTTATATACGACTACAAAATGACTATTATCCCAATGCACGATGGCGGGTAAAGGAATTTTATCGATGAGATCTATTACTGTACATTTTAAGGCCAATGATCGTAAACCGATCCCTTCTGCTGCGTGGCTCAAATCTGCAAACGAAATACCTTCTTTAGTTAGCCCACACTTATCCCTTAAGTATTGTAAAGAATAAAATTTTCCATAATGTTTAACAATCATTTTAAGACAGGCTGGACCACAGTCCATCATATCCATTTGTAAATCGAGGGGAAATTTAGTATTGAGCATAGTAGCTTTATTTTGCTGGCTAAGGTAACATGGACGAATCTGTATTAGACAAATTCCACATCATTAATCTTACACAAACGTTTGTGTTTGTTTTAATCTAATTTTAGATAACTATTTAAGAAAATAAAACTAGGTATTTAGTTAAAGAATGCTTAGATCTATTCTAGATCATTAACCATTCCCCCTTTATATAGTCTTAATACTACACAAACGTTTGCGTTTACTTTATAAAATAGTAGTAAACAATTTCTTCTAGTTTCGTTTAAACTTAAAACCAAATATAAATATGAAAAACAAAGCTAAATTAGCGTTCGAGATGCTGGAGATGGAGATGGAGCTGATTGAAAAAAATGAATTGAAGAATTTTAATGGTGGTGACGGTCCAATAACATGGGGTTCTGGTGGTTGGTTGACAAATGAATTAAGTATAGCATTTGGTAAACCAGTTACTAGTGGTGTTGATGCGGATGGTAATTGGATGATAAAAATTGGAGATGGAGCACCCAAACCTTTAACTATTAATCTTGATGAGGTTACTATCACACCAAATGGCGGTATGAAGAAACAAAATGGTGAGGCTATAAATGGCTGGTCGGACATTTTGCCTCCTGCGCCACCCAATTACGGTGGTGGTTCAAATCCAAATCCCCCAACAGGTAGTGGGATAATCCCACCTCCAATTGAAGAGGAACCTTGGCTGAATGTTAATTGGGATAATTTTTATGATAGTGTTGTTAATAATTTTTCACCGAGCGGTGAATATTACCCCCCGGGAGATAATGAATACTTGACTGGTTACAATTCCGCAGGTTACAATTCCGCAGGATACAATTCCGCAGGATACAATTCCGCAGGATTCAATACCTCAGGGATGGACAAAGAATTTGTTGCTTTAATGGATGCAACAGGCAAAACTGCTGACGCATTTGATGGTGTGATGCAATCAGTTGAAGGTATTGCTAAGATGGGAGATTTCGCCAAAGAAGCCACTCAACTTTTAAAAGATTTTCAAAAATATTCAGGGGCAATAGGAAGCGCTCTTGGTTTAATTACTGATTTTATAGAAATTTATCAAGATGGTCAAATTACTAGAAGCGAGTTAATAACCTTTTTAACCGATCAGGTTGTAGGGCGTGCGCTTGGTGCTGTTCCATTGGCTGGTGGTATAATCGCTACTCTTTATGATGTTACTGGCGCAGATGATTGGGTTGGTGAACAAATCACCAATTTAGTTGATGAGTACTTTCCTGAACCAGTTACTACCCCCTAATATAT
This sequence comes from Pedobacter planticolens, assembly GCF_014172375.1. Classification (GTDB taxonomy): domain Bacteria; phylum Bacteroidota; class Bacteroidia; order Sphingobacteriales; family Sphingobacteriaceae; genus Pedobacter; species Pedobacter planticolens. The sequence goes on along the minus strand of NZ_WNXD01000001.1, from coordinate 125,462 downwards.
CAATATGCTATTCCGATTTTATGAAAATTTAATCTCTGCAACACTAGTAATCCAACAAAAAATTTTTAGATTTTATTCTATTGGATCGGCATATCGAGTAGTAGAAATAATTATTGGAATTACGGCTTTTCTTTTAAGTGCAGCAGGTTATAAGTATATAGGATTTAATCCTTTAATTTCAATTATTTCTTTAGCATTACTTTTTTATAGTGGTTTATTTCTATACTATAAGAAACCAATATCTAGTGATGAAGAAAGATTAATATGTGAATTTAAAAGAAAAAAAAAGCCAATCAAATTAGCATTTGTTGGATTCATTTTTATTTTATTAATCCTAACTCCTGTTGCAATAGTAACCGCTATTATTTTTAATTATTTTAATATAATTTAAATATAGTACTAGAAATAATATTTCTAGTACTATATTTTTTCTAAAAATTAATTATTTGAAACAATTTTGATAACTATATTACTTCCCACCTATAACTACGCTAACTATATTGAGAAATGCATTCAAAGTATTCTTGAACAAACATATAAAGATTACGAGCTTTTGGTTCTGGATGATGGAAGTATCGATAATACAACGGAAATTGTTGAAAGGATAAAAGATAAGCGAATTCATTACTTAAAGAATCCAGCAAATTTGGGCATCGTAGAAACCCTTAACTTAGGGATAAAACTCGCAAAGGGAAAATATATTGCTCGTATGGATGCAGATGATATCATGGTAGGAAATAGACTACAAATGCAAGTTGATTTCCTGGATCAGAACCCGCAATTTGGTATAGTTGGCTCGTGGTATAAAATAATGGATAGCAATGGAAGGATAATTTCTGAAATGAAGAATTATACTGATCCTGATTACTTACGACTAGGATTGATGTTTACAAATCATTTTGCTCATCCTACTGTTATGATGAGAACTAAACTTGTTAAAAAACTTCTTTACGATAAAAATTTTTTGCACTGCGAAGATCATGAACTTTGGACTCGGTTTTCTGAAATCTCAAAAGTCACGAATTTACCATTCTTCTTTTTAAATGTTCGATCTCATTCCCAAAGCACTTGCAACTTAAACCAAAAAGAATTAAAAACTTCTGTTATTAAGTTACTTTCTAAAGAACTTAATAAAAAGGGCATCTGCCATACTCCTAAAGAATTGATGTTACATGCATCAATTTGTTTTGGCTCAAGTAAAAAACTTGTTGGACAAAAAGAGGTGGAAAATGATTTGCGACAGTGGTTTGAAAAAATATTCTCATCAAGTTACTTAAAAAAAAACTTTTCTCAGTATATGTTGGATACTTTCAAAGTAAATATTATGAAAAATGCAGGCCTTGAAACTGAGCAAGAATGATAAATGTTTTTTATTTTGATCTAGATCTGAAAAACTCTATAAACGGAGTTTCTTCATACAAAAACAATATTATTCCTTATTTAGAAGCCAATAGAAATATCATTCTACATTATGTTGTCTTTAGTGATAAGTTTACAGAACCAAAAGTTGAGGAACAATCTTCTAGAAAACTTTATAAGTTACCAGTAAGTAGCTTTTCAAAGCTTTTCACAGATGATATTGATTTAAAATCAATATCCTTTTTTGTGAACGAAATCAAAAATTGTAAGAATATAGTTCTTCAATTTAACTGGATCAATCTTTGCAATCTAGCATATCTTATCAAAAAACAGATTACATGTACAACAATTTTAGTCAATCATTGTATTTCCTGGAAAGAATATGTTTCTTCTGATTACAAGTTATTTTATGAGCTACACAATGCATTTACAAAAAATAAGGCAATCAAAATTACAAACAAGCAAATACTTTATGAAATTGGGTCATACACTTATATAGATCACATTATAACAGTAACAGATTGCGCTAAGAAATCATTTACGCAATTGTTTAAAATAGATACCCATAAGCTCACTAAAATTTCGAATGGCTTAAATCCTTCGCTAATCCAACCTCAGTTTAATCATAACAAAAACAAATTACGTAAGCAATACGGATTTGATGAGGTTGAAAAATTGATGATTTTTGCAGGTAATATTAATCTACAAAAAGGTATATTTGATATTGTATCCAGCTTAAGTCTATTACTAAAAAAGCACCCCAATTTCCGTTTAATTATAGCTGGTCCGGGTAATTATGAAGGGATCTTAAAACTCGCTAAAAACAATTGGAGTAGAATAACACTATGTGGCAGTTTAGACAAGCAAACACTGTATGATTTCTATGCTATGAGCGATATGGGAATTGTTCCTAGCTATGTAGAACAATGCAGTTATACTTGCATGGAAATGATGCATAACAGTCTACCTATAATTGTAAGTGATGTAGATGGACTGAAAGAGATGGTAAATGATGATTGTGGTTTAAGAATTAAGGTAGATTTTAAAAAAGATAAAGCCTCACTTAACCAAAAAGACCTGATCGAAAAAATCTCGTTTTTGCTAGAAAATCCTGAAAAGGCTAAACGATTAACTAAAAATGCAATGCGATATGCTTTGGCAAACTTTACAGCCGAGCGTATGGCTGAAGAAACGGTAGCAGTATACGAGAAAACTCTTTCGGGAAAAACCGAATTGATAAAGAACAATATTCAAAGCAAGGTGATTTCATCCAGTACGCCCTTCGTCAGTATTATCATACCTTGCTATAATGCCCAAAAATATCTACAAGAATGTTTGGAGAGTATTTTTAAACAATCTTTTACTGATTTTGAAGTTATTCTTATTAACGATGGTTCTTCGGATGGCACTGACCAGCTCATTAAAAACCAAACCGATACCCGAATAGTTTATTTGCAAAATGAAAGTAACTTAGGTATTTCTTATTCACTGAATAAAGCCATTAAACTAGCAAAAGGCAAATACATTGCTCGTATGGATGCTGATGACACCATGCATGTCGAAAGGCTAAAAAAGCAAATAGATTTTTTGGAAGCTAATTTAGATTATGGCTTAGTAGGTAGTTTGCATAACGTTGTTGACCCTAATGGCATGCCATTCTATAAAATTGAAGTGCCCGAAGAAAACAAGGAAATAGATTTAGGAATGCTTTTTTTTAATCCAATTTCTCATCCAACTGTCATTATGAGAAGTGAATTAGCAAAAAAAAATCCATATAATATAGAATACAGTAGGTGTGAGGATTACGAGCTATGGTTCAGATTGTCTAGAAAAACAAAAATAAAAAACATACAAATACCTTTGATCAATTACCGTACTCATCCTAACAATACCGTGATGCATCATCAAAAGGAAATGCAGCAAAACGTAATGGAACTGTTAAGTGATCAATTGGACAAGCGTGGTATAGAGCATACCACTGAAGAACTAGTTTTACATTGCGCTATTGGCTTTGGAATGGGAAAAAGATTTTTTAATACCTCAGAGCGCCTAGAAAATCTAAATAATTGGTTAAATAAGGTTTTTGCAAGTGAAAATATCAGTTCTAAGCATACAAAAACGGAGCTTGAAAAGTTTAGAAGATTTTTGCTTGAAAAATGTGTAGAGTAAATGCGTTTATAAGAACATTTATTGTCATTAAAAACCACTATCCTCAACCGTAAGCTAGTTAAGTTTTCTCTAACCCAAACCTAAATTCACTAGGGCTCATTCCCCTGAACCGTTTGAAATACACCCTAAAATGCTGTGTTGATGAAAAACCTAGTTCATAAGCCACCGCCTTTATCGGAATATCAATATCTAGCAACAAAATTTCGGCCTCTAGGCAGATTCGTTCCAACACCACCTCAAACATTCTTTTTCCTGCATACCAATCCTTGCACAGACCATTCAAGCGCCGAGAAGAAACAGCCAGTTTTCGGGCATAGAAACGGGTAGACCGCTGTAAACGGAAATATCTTTCTAAACTCTCCCTAAATTCATCGATCAAGTCCTTTTTCCCAGTCAAGCTACCCCTAGCTGGAATCTCACCTTCAAAAAGTTGTAACATCAACAGGGAGAACAGCAGCCTGAGCCGCTCCCTATTAGTCCCGAGAACCAATTCCATTTTCAAAAGTCCTAATTCCTGTTCCAAATGAGGTATCCGTTCTTTGGTTAGGTTAAGTCGCCAGGGCCGAACCTCTCGAGCAACATTCCTAGCTAAGGGATAACGCAACACAAAATCCTCAAGATCTTTATCAGAAAAACACACAAGATAAGCCACCTCCATCCTACCAGACAACAACTCTGGGGCTACATCCCCCTTGAAGGCAAAAGCCATTGCCGAAGTATAGCTGAATTCCGTCGCTCCAATACTCAAATGACCATCACCCCTTAACACAAAAAGAACTTGGTTTTGACCACTAAAGCCATCAGGTAAAGCCGAATCCATTACTTGAAAAACTGAATACATTATTTCTTTTTAAGGCGAAATAATAGGATTGGTTTAAAAAAATGGAACTTAGACGCTATTTAGGTGGTCAATGGTAGGAAAGGAAAGACGAGCCGTATAGATCTCCCATAATTATTGACCTTAAAAATATAGGGGCATCTTAACAAAATTGTGATAAAGATGTAAAACCAGGCTATATGCCTTTAATTGATAAGTTTAGCGGTATTGTTTTCTTCAAAAGAACCTCTCCTATTTCTATACCGTTTTCCTGGAACAAAAAAGAGCAGTATGAAAGTAAGCATATCGAAAAATCCAAACAATAACTTCTCTACTTAAAGCTTACCCAAGGCATGCCCTTTTGACGCCTCAAAAGCCTTTTTGAAACCATCGAAACGGTTACGGCTGACTAGCAAGGAAACTGAAACCTCGAAATCATCGGTCAAAATCAGGTTGGCCTGCTTGTTCTTCACTTTCTCATAACCCTTAATAGCCGAAAGGGAGAACATCAGTGAGCGACTGATTTGATAAAACTCTAGGGGATCCAATAGTTCGGCAAGCTCCTGCATCTTCAGGTCGATGTTGTATTTTCTGCCATCCTTCATCCAAACATAACCAACATTTTCCTCTCGTTCAAAACACAATACTTCTTGTGGTAGCACCATGACCACCTTGTTTCCTAGCTTGGTTTCAATGGTATACTGATAGCCTTCCTGTTTCTCTCGCATCTGGTAAAATCCATCAAGCTCGCTGCTCAACTGCTGATTAACTAGTGAACTTGCGAAATAATGAGCAGCAAAAAACCACGCTACATACAGTATATTCAAGGACAATACCATCCATTTGATGATCGGAAATTCTACGGTCATGTAACCGCTCCTATCAAAATCATTATTGAAGACCCAGAAATATCCTCTAATAAAAAGAATATCCAGCACCAACACCAGCAGGATTCCCAATACAAATTGCAACAATACTCTTGGCAACCATGATCTCACCCAATCGTACTTGCTGTCTAACCATTTGGTTATCCAGTGAACCATCTGGATCAGTAGAAAGGAAGCCACTACACTAAAGGCCAAAGCCACCCAATAGTTCAACTGATGGAATAGCTGCCAGGAAGACTTGGACTGGCCCTCCACGGTAATCAGGTGCGCAACGACAATGGAAAGTATTAGCCTGAACGGCCATTTCAGGTAATTGATCGAGTCGACTTTTTCAGGATGTAATGTATTTCTCATAGGCATAGGTGAGGCCAAAAGTATATATTTTTTTTCTTTCAGCATTGCCTGGACACCTTAACACTCCAAGAATTACCACTGAACACCCTAAATCTACCATTCACCATAAAACAGGCTTTAATAGTGAAGAAACCGCTTTTTCATCCGCTAGTTTTGACCCAAGCCGTAGCTATTACGAGTACGGATCATTCACCTAAAATATCAATATCATGGAAAAATTCCCCTTATCGACAAGCGGTCTACAGGACCTCATCAGCGAAATGTATGCTCTTCCCGATGCCCAGCTTCAACAACAGGCCGATTCTATTGGAAGCGACTTTAGCGCTTGGATCATCGAACATTTTATTCTCGATGAAAGTCAAATCAATTTTCTACAAGTAATCGATGAACAATTCATCGCCAGGGCCGCAAGTGACTGCCAGTATTTCCTGGGAAACCGACTACCGATTTCCTTAGTTAAGGAAGCACAAGTCCAGCGAGCTGAGCCTGAGGATAGCGAGGATCGCGGCAAATTGCTGGATCTGGATAAAAAGACCAGTTCAAGCTTTTCTGCAGCAAATGGCTACACCAGTAGCGAAGAATTGATCTTCACCATCAGCTACCAAAACCCAGTATAGCACCATACTCACCTAACGGGCTGGCAAGAAAAGACTAGTCAGCCCGTTAAAAATGCAAACCCATGGACCATAACACATTATTCGCAGGGCCAAATGAACTTCGAATGATTTCCAGACGTTTCCTCCAAGAGTTCACCGCATCAGCCGAACAGGTTCACTATAAAAAAGGGCAGCAATGGCTGGCAAGCGGACAACAATCACGAGATATCCTATTGATCCAGCAAGGAGCAATGGCCTCCAGCCAGCATTATAAGCAAACCAATTGTATCACTATGCTATGGACAGCTCATGATATCGTTTTTTCTGGAGAAAGCTTCTTTCACCAGCAACCCTCGCAGCAAGACATCTGGTTCCTATCCGACGCGACGGCCTACTCCATCAACCATCGAACCGTCAATGCCCTGAGTGCAAAATACGATGATATGCACTTTATCCTGAACTTTTACTTAGCAGAGGCCCTCACCCAGTCTATCAGGCATAGCTTTATGCTCACCTATCACAGCCCTGCAGAAAAATTCGCCTATGCCCAAAAGGAATTCCACAGCGCCTTTAACCAATTGACGCGAGAACAACAAGCCAGTTTCCTCAATATCACCCGACGAACCCTCAGCGATCTACTCTGATTGCATGATTTCTCACCAAATCGTGCAACCCTTCCCGTATAAAAAATTCCATCCTAGTTAATTTGGTTCAATAAACAGAACTGGCATGATACCTAAAAAATACAACACACTGGCTATCCAGTGCATTACCTTTTTACTCATCCTTCTATGGACCTATACCGCACTAAGCAAGTGGTCCGAACCAACAGCCTTTCGTTTCTCGCTGTATAGGCAACCTTTTAGCACATCCTTTTCAGATTTCATTTTCTGGGTCCTGCCCCTATCAGAACTTACTGCAGCGACACTCCTAGTCTTTACAGCTACAAGACCCTTAGGATTTTATCTCTCGACCTTACTATTAACCGTATTCACCATTTACATTGTCATAGCACTTTTAGGGGTATTTGAAAAAGTGCCCTGTTCCTGTGGCGGGGTGTTGAAAAGCTTGGGCTGGAAACAGCACCTGCTATTTAATCTCGTCTTCTTTGCCTTATCTACCTATGCAAGTCTTGTCGTTTACCAACAGAAGAACCGAATCTAAACTAAAACGCTACCTCTAGGCTCTGGGAGCCTAGAGATAGCGGTAGCTACCCACCTCACCGGTAGATAAATCGTCCTAATTCAAACCCAACTTTTTCGTTCGCTTTTTCAAATGCAAAACAGTGATCAATCACATGAAAACAATCAAAAAACTCAATTTCGCCATTCTTGCTGCTTTCTTTGGCCTTGTTCTAGTCTTGGGCATGAGTGCTTTTCAGCCTAAACAAGATACCCAGTACTGGTTCGAAGTAGACACCTCAACCGGTGACATTCTGAGCTATCAAGGCAATGAAGAACCAGGAGGAGACTGTGTATCTTCCAATCCATCTAAACCTGTATGCAGTGTAGCCTTTGACGAGACAGACATTTCCGATCCGATGAATCCAGAAGCGCCGATTTCAAACGTAGCTTCCGATCCTTCCAACCAAATTGACGAGCTCAGAAGATTATTGGATTAATAAAAAGGGGAACGGGTAAACTCGTTCCCCTTTTTCTATCTGTTATTATTGGGCATACCAGACTGGCGAAGTACATCGTTAGGCAAAGGCATTATATATCTTGGATCACCCGGTGGCAATCGATAGGTTTGTCCTTTGATCACCCTAATGAGTTCGCGTTGTAAATTAGGATCTTGGTTTAACCGGCGAAGGTCCGCCCATCGAATGCCACGAAATACCAGTTCTTTTCGCCTTTCTGAAAGTACCAGATCTAGCACCGATTGGTTTACACTTGGAACAAGTGGCACAAATTTACCAGTTTTATACCTTTTCACTAGGAGTGTATTCAGCACCTCAAGCGCCTGAGTATCTTTTGTCATCCTTGTAAGGCACTCGGCCTTGATCAATAGCATTTCATCCACTGCAAGTCCAGAAAAAAAGAATGGCAAGGTCGTATAGCTCCCTTTGAATGCCATCGTTCCTGCATTGTTGAAAAAATATAACACCTTCCTCAGATCATCTGCCCCATAAGAATTGTAGAGCTCAGGAACGACATTAAGACGTGTACTTCCAAAGGCCGAGGCATAGACTAGTTCCGAGTGGTAAATGACCTCATCGTTCAAAACCTTGAAAGGATTTGCCGCGGTCGGACTGATGCTATTGTAATCCAAGAGTACAGCCTGAAGAGTAAGCGCTTTTTCAGCAAAGTCTAATGCTTGTTCATACTTGCCCATTTGAAGATAAACCCTCGCTAGTAGTGCATAGGCAGCCGCTTTGGATCCCCTGGTCTTAACCAGTGGAAGATCTGGTAATAACCCACTGGCTTCGGTCAGATCAGAAATGACCTGAGCATATCCTTGGGCCACCGTAGATCTTACGGAAGGCAAATTGATATCGGCCTCCAGCCTTAAGGGAATTCCTGCGGCATCATTGCTGGCACCTAGCATATAAGGATTGCCAAAAACCTGTAATAGGTTATGGAAGGCCCATGCCCGGTAAAACAGCGCCTGTCCACGCAATTTTGCAGCGTCAGCGCCATCCTTCAGTCTTTGGGCACCCTCAATCACCGTATTGGCGTAGAAAATCATCTGATAAGGACGGTTCCAATCATAGCTAGTCGGTTCGGAGCCGAAGATATCCCTTGCCCAGATATAGGCATTGCGCTCCGAGGCAGCAGAAATCGTCTCCCATCTCGCATCAGCAAGTACAAAATCTCCTGCTCCCTGTTCGCCGAGCGAAGGATCTCCCTGCTGATTCATCACAGCCGTATTGTCCAGCAGAGCCTGCAGATCTTTCGCCGTGGTGGGTACAACCAATTTTTTATTGGATTTGACTTCCAGAAAATCTTTTCTACAGCCAAACACTAATGCTAGTAAAAATACAATCACCAGTCCAGTTGTTTTAGTTCTTTTTCTCATGAGAATCTAGTTTAAGTTTGTTTTGATACCAATCGTAAAAGTGGGAGCTAGCGGATAGATTGCTAAGGGCATATCTGGATCCAGTCCCAATTTATTGGCTCGGTACAGTAGGCCCAGATTGTTCCCCAGCAGATAAAGCTGCATGACACGTAGACCCATTTTAGTTCTCGATGGAAGCTTCAGTTGATAAGAAAGGTTGACATCCTGTAGCCGAATATGGTCACCCCGTTCCACCATCAGGCTGGACTGGCCGTAGACCGTTTCTCTATTGGCATTGATACTGGCAGGAATAGCAGGGACACTAGTAAACTGTTCATCCCCTGGCACTTTCCACCGAGAGGCAAACTCCACATTTCCAGCACCACTGGAAAAAAGTGTGGAATAGTTCAGTCCGTCACGCTTGAAATAATAACCAGTCTTGAAACTGAGCGTTGCACTTAACGAAAAATTGCCGTAACTTATTCCGTTACGAACAAATCCAGTCAGCAGTGGATTCCCTCTACCATGGTAAATGAGTTGTTCTGGTTTAAGCTGTTGAAAATAACCCGTATAGTCCTTCCCCAATACACCGCCAACCATCACCAACGGATCACCTGTTGCCGGATCTAGCCCGTACCAAGGAAGACTGTATATACTATTCAGCGATCTTCCCGTTGCTGGGGGCACCACAGTACCCGTCACCAATGTAATGACTGGCACATTTGCCTTTTCTTCATATTCGGTCACTATATCCTTTGCATAAGATAACAGCAATGATGCAGTCCATCGGATAGCACCTTTTGAACGGTAGTCCAACGAAAAATCTAAACCATTAGTTCTAGTCGAAGCATAGTTCACCAGATTAGTAATTGCCGCTGCACCAAGGCCTGTAGTGGGATCGATTGTGCGGTTACCCAACAAATCCTTTCCGCGTTTCACGTAATATTCAAGGCTACCTCCGAACCTTCCGAAAAATCCAAAATCAAGACCGAGATTGGTAATCTGCACCTTTTCCCATCTTAATTGGGGGTTGCCAGGATTCAACACTGATGCCCTGCGTTGGCCAGTTAAAGGATCGTTGGCATAGCTTGCGGTTACAAAAGCAGATATTCGGTTATCAATGTTTCCATTAAATCCATAGCTCGCTCTAAGCTTCAACCTGTCTAGCCATGGAAATTTCAGGAACTGTTCTTTATCCATATTCCAGGCCAGGCCTGCTGACCAAAGTGGAACACTCTTCTGATTGGCCTTTACCCCAAAAAGATTTGAACCGTCGAGCCTAGCGCTCCCACTCAAGGTATATCTTTCTAATAGGCTATAGGAACCATTTACATAAGAAGAAAGAAACCGATCGGTTAGGGAACCGACTGCCCCACTGTTAGTTGGCAACTGTGCGGTCAGTCGTGGTCTAGTTGGGTAACGGGTCACAAAATCTAACCTATCTGCAAAAGTCAGCACTTCTGGATCATAGCCGTATAGTTTTAATCCGTTGGTTTCTGCTACCACTTCTCGCCCTTCAGCTCCCAGTAGCAGATTTACCGAATGTATGCCAAAACTTTGCTGATAGTTCAGTTGCCCCCTGAGGCTGTGCCCACTCTTGTATGAACTGTTCGCATCCAACACCGCACCATTTGGAAAGGCCATCGATCCGTCTGCTTGGGTATACCTGTTCACCAGATTACGTACGTAGTAACTGTCTTTTGCATACAAATTTTCTCTGTCTGTCCATTGTCCCTGAAATTGGTAGTCCAGCTGAACATTAAACCCACGAAAAGGGCCATATTTCAGTCCGAAGGAAGTCCGCAGTTCTCTTGTGGTATTGGTATTATCGAGTAGATCTCGTTCTTGCACTGGTCTGTACTGCCAGTCCAATAGACTTAAAGCAGGTGCCTGTAACACATAACTCCTACGAAAATCACGTACCAATGCAAGGGGATTCCCATCGGTATCCTCGAGCTGTGCATAAGGATATGCTCCAACGCCAAGGTCACTAAACGCTACTCCATTTTCCAGTTCCCTTGCTTGCACCAGAAACAGCCCTACTGTCAACTCTAGTTTTTCGAGCGGGCGGTAGCGATGCTGGGTATTTAAGGTTAGCCGATTTGATTGGTTCCCACGCACCGAAGCGAGCGAATTGTTATAGCCAAGGTTTAGTATGGAACTGCTACGAGCCGAACCGCCCGAAATCGAGAGTGAAGACTGACTAAGCATCGAGCCTCTATACAGCAACTGGTTTGCCTGTTTTCTAATATCGTTGTCCGATAGCCCCGAAATCGCCGCATCCACCTGTGCGGAAGTCAGTCGTCCATTCTTTCCATCGAACAACAATTCCACCACGGGCGATAGCACCGATTTACCTAAATCATTCTCTAAGGCCGAATAGAAGCCTTTTGCAAAGAAAGCTCGTTCGGCCTCAATGAAATCCACCGAGGGCATAAAGCCCCTGTCATAGTACAAATCGGGTTTGGGCGAATAGATAAGGTTAGAGCCAAAGGAGATTTCTAGTGGGCCATTGTACTTGCCCTTTTTGGTAGTAATTACAATCACCCCATTCCCCGCTTTTGCCCCCCAGATACTGGCTGCTGCTGCATCCTTGAGCACGGTAACACTCTCAACGTCGCTAGGATTAATATTGGTCAAATCCCCTTCATAAGGGAAATTGTCAACCACTACCAGCGGCTCGGTGGCCACGTTGATGCTACTCTCTCCGCGAATACGCAATTTGGTTGTACTTCTATCGAATTCGGGTTCTACTCCCCGCCGGTCAAAAACTAGTCCTGGAACCGTTCCCTCCAATCTCCCCAACAGATCCGCCGAAGCACTCCTGTTCAATAGTGCCGAATCCACTTTTACAAAAGAACCCGTCACCCGCTCGCGCACCAATTGCTGATAGCCCGTATTGACCACCACTTGATCCAGCAGTTTGATCGATGCCACTAGCCGTACGAGTACTCCCAATTCAGCACCTGCTACAACTTGCTCCATCGGAGCATAGCCCGTCAGACTCACCAGCAGTACTTTACTTTCACTAGGCACGACAAACCTTCCCGAACTATCGCTCATCACCACAAAACTGCTTCCTTTCACCTTAATTACGGCACTTGAAAGCGATCTTCCATCCGCACCATCCACCACCCGTCCCTTTATTTGCCCAAAGCTGGCAACTGTAAGGCCAAGCAAAAAGCACAGTATTAAAAAGCGTACTGCTCTATATCTTAATCCTTCCATCATCTCTCCCTCTTTATAGTTTCCTTTAAAAGTGAGCCGCCACCCACTTCTCTCACAATTACCATGTTTGTTTCAGCAATTTCCTCCGAAAATTGCAAGCCATAGACTGCCAGCGCTGCATTCACCGCAGAAAGATCTTTAAAGTTTACTTTTATGTCCATCCTTAGCAAAGAAGAAAGTCCTGTCTGATCTACAATTGGTAGAGGTAAGTTCCAGTTGGCATAGCTATAAGCTGCAATAAACTCAGGCAAGCTCCTTCCGCCCGAGACAGCCACAAGCCCAGCAGTATCTCCAACCACCTTCAGCACCCTGCATTTCACTTTCCGTTTTTCCACTGATACCTGCACCCCCAGATGAGCCTTAAAAAACCGATCCAAATCAGAGCGCATGATCTCCATCAGCTCTGCTCTAGAAACCCCACCAGGCAACACCAAGTTATAGCAATACGCATTTTGTAACATCCAATTCTCCTGAGCCGCATCATCTCCATCAAAAAGAATTCTCGAACGTAGCTGCTCTCCAGTTTCGATCACAAATCTGTTATTCACTGGATAAAATGGAATCTGTGCCTCCAGTGCCCTACTGTATAAACTCATCAGCGTTCCGTTGGTCAGCGAGATAAACCCCTTACGCTGCAGCACCCGCTCGCCCGAATTGTCAAGTCCTTGTACATATCCAGCGATCACCGACTGACTCAGTAGCTCCTTGCCATCGCCGCCATTTCCCGCTATAAAAAGCGGTTTCCCCGAATCAAAATCAAGCTGCTCACTCTTCTCTCGAAAGGACAATGCCGCTCCAGAAAGCGCCAAACGGATATTCGCCGCTGTCGCATAAGCTTTGCTGGCAATAGCCACGACTATCCCTTTTCGGATCCACACCTGGTGCGGCACCGATAGATGCGGAAAATATGTTGCCAGCACCTTATCCGACACCACCGAATGTACCAAGCGTCCCTGAATTTTCTCAAAACCTTGCATATCCACCACCGATTGCATAGTCACTGGTAAAGCCACAAAATCCCCTGCAAAACCCAAACTCAGACTATCTAGCCGATAAAGCTCAGGAATACAAGCCTTGCACCATGTTGCCCAGAAATCCAGTATCACCAACTTATCGCTAAACGAAGAAAGCCGCACCGAAGAGACTTTCCCTCCAGCATAAAACTCCAAATCCCGCCCCAATAATACCTCGGGCACCCTATCTCCCACTTTCAGCGGCACCACAGCCCCTATAACCTCCTGAGCCATCACCCCACAATTCAGGCGTAGCAGTCCCAGGACGAATAAAATCATCAATTTTTTCATGTTTATGGTTCTAAAAAATTTAAGTTGAACTAAAAGAAATGCAGCACAAAAACACCACACCCCAAAAAAGAAAGAAATAAAAGAAAAAACGGACGGCAGTTATTAACTATTTAACCCAAATCCAACAACACCGCCCGTTCCCATAGCCCCAACTACTCGGGACTACAGATCACCAGGCTAATCAGGATCTTAAACCCTAAACTGTACACAAAGAAAATTCCCGAGAAAAAAGCAACCACAACACACCATCTTCTCCATTGCTGAAAATCAATGATAAAACTGAATATCGTTTTGGTTAGTTTTTTCACGGTTAATCAATTTAACCGAAAGAAAGCATAAAGATTTGGGCCACCTTTAGTGCTTATTCCGCAGTGAAGGTGTAGGACCACCACCGCCTTACAGCAGCCGAACACGGAATAAGCAGGTGACCCAAATCCTTACGCTATACAAAGATAGCATAGGAATTGAGTTTTCCCTACTTCTCGTGTTCGAACGTCCTACTTTTCACCACAAGTTCTTTCAGTAATTACTTCAATTCAGTTAACTGAATTTTATTTTTATCTAATCTTTTTTACGATTATTATAATTCCCTTATTTGATACGACTAATATAATAATAAATTTTTAAATCCACAAGTGGAGTTGATTAAAATATTTTATATATGTCAATTGCCATTCAAAAATGGCTAATAAATCTGATGAAATTTTACACAGAGAAATATCAGAAATAGACTATCTATTGGTATTGCACATTACAGAGTTAAGGATAAAAAAAGGTCTAACTCAACTTCAGCTATCTCAAAAGATGAAACTTGCAGACGGGTTTGTATCCAAGGTTGAGACATTAACTGAGCGAGCCAAATATAATATCCGTCATTTACCTTTATTAGCTAAAGCGTTAGGAGTTGAAATAGAAAATCTCATACCTCAGAAATCTCCTATTTATGACCTTGTGATACTTACGTTAAAGAAAACTAATAAAATAAACAATGATGGTTCTATCTCTACGAAGAAGGTAATAGAGGTAATAAGTATTGAGCCAATTAGTAAAAATGAAGATTAAAAAACAAAGAGCTTGTTGTACTTCTTGAGGAGCAACCTTCAATAGTATGCTCAGTCAAAAATGACTAATTAAAGATGAGTTTTTAAAAAAACCTATTGAAATTAAAGAGATTAAACAATTTTTCCTACAGTATGGATGGGTTTATACCAGTTCTGCAATCTCCATGGTGATGTCGCGAATACCTGATTTAATCAAAATTGAACCTCATCCAACCAAGAAAGGTACTTTTGTTTATTCTAGAAAATAAGCTCAAATATGGAATTCAAAGAGATTACATAAATGAAATCATATACCTAAAACTAGCTGATCATTTTGGACTTTCACCAAAGGATTTTATTCCCGAAAAACCACAATATAAATTCTTTTTAAGGGTTACCTAATTTTAAAAATTGTTTGAAAAAACCCAATTTTCAATCCTTATTTTAATTTATTCAATTTGTAATTTAATTTTAGGTAAAAGAATTGTCTTATGTTGTTGCTTTGGCTGTGTATTTCAGTGAAAGTATCCACCCTGTTTCGTTCCAAACTGTCCAGCCCGATCAGGGCTTTTTCTTTTTAGCAGTATCCCATCCAGTGGGATCTATTGCAGCCTGAACCCGACCATCCTAAACTCCATCACCATGCCTTTTGCGCAGCAAAAGCAGATAAGCACCTCCAGAACATCACCAAAAAAGGGTAATAGATATTGATCAGACAACGGCCGAAAGCCGTGCCTTTTTTAAGCACTTATAGCAGCCAGGATTTCTTTTCTGTACAAGGACCGATCATTGAGTCCAGAAGGTATTTTCAGAGTCTTAAAACGCCTTAAAATCAGCCGATTGGACACTTTGGAGCGAAAAATGTGGCCACTTTGGAGCGAAAAATGTGGCCACTTTGCAAAAAAACAGGTGGCCACTTCTGGGATAACCCCCAATGATCATAACCTTCCAAAAAGAACAACGTTAAGATGCATCGAAAACCATCAGGTAATTTTCTTATTCCTTCATTAATTTTAACGACCTCTTCTTTTAAATCTGGCATTTCCATTTCATTATCATCTACCAAATCTTCATCGGAAACAGAATCAATCGCTACAAAATCATATTTTCTTTTTCTAATTGCAGTGATAGATTGATTAATTACTATCCGTTTTAACCATAGTCCAAAAGTTACTTCTTGCCTGAAGTTTTTAATATCACTAAATACCTGTATAAATGAATCCTGTAATATATCCGCTGCCTCATCTTTATCATTTAATATCTTAACTGCCACATTATACATTGATTTAGCATATAATTTGTACAATCTGTAAAAAGCATCCTGATTTCCAGATTTGCATTGGGTTACTAAATCATGTTGTTGATCAATTACTAGGCTCATATATTTGGATTCAGTTAAGAGACGAAATGAAAATGCATTTGCTGCACAATTTTCTCAAATAAAATTTATTTTATTGATAATGAACTCTTTACAATAAAGCAAGAAACCATATTTTCCATAAATCGCGTCTGATCCAGGTGATAATAAATTATTTCTCTAGTTTGAGTATAAAGAAATAATACGCTGGATTGGTCATTTAATGCTAGAAACTTATCTTGAAGTAAGTCGATCCATTTGACTAACCATGGTATTTCTAAGCTATCACTCAGTGTAGAAAACATTTCCGACAAAACATCTTGATTTTCTTCATATCTATCTTCAATTAGTAGTTCTTACAATATTGCATTTTTTTTCTTTCGCCAAAAAATATCTTAAACTTAAATACTTTACCATTTGAAAAACTCTCCCAAACTATATGCACAATTTTCAGTCTTAGATATTTTGAATGGACTATAATGCTATCATGAAAAGACTCCATCTGGCTTCGATATAGCACAATGAGTCCACAACACATCACAAGAGCCTCAAAACGCCTTAAAATCAGCCGAATGTTCAATTTAGGGCAAGATAAAGTGCAAACTTTGGAGCGAAAAGATGTATCAAAAGCTCGTCATCCTATATATCGTTAACAGTTTTCTTATATTTGATAACACAATTCATACGATGAATAACTATTAAAATTGAAAAGGCGGCTAAAACATTTTATTGAGCAGAACGGTCTTGATTATCCTATATTGTATTTAACTGTACTTTTAATCATCGCTACATTAATATTTCAAAATCGGGCATTATTTATAGGGTATATATTTGGTCTATTTTTAACGTTGTACATTAGCAGAGGTTCAGCAAGGAAAACAAGAACCTTAATACTCATATTTTTAAGCTTAATTGCTTCATCCGTTAGTATTGCATTCCTGTTTAAAACAGATTCTACAGAAGGAAGGTTGCTAATCTATAAATTATCATCTAAAATTCTGTCTGAGAACTTTCCGAAAGGAATAGGTCTAAATAATTTTGACGTTGCTTATGGTAATGCTCAAATTGACTATTTTAAATCCGGACACTATTCCCAAAAAGAATTTATGCTGGCAGATAATATTATACATGTATATAATGATTATTTGGAGTTGATTATAGAATTAGGATGGATTGGACTGGTTTTAATTCTCACCTTCTTGATATCAATAGGTTTCCTAGTAAACAATGCTTTAAAGAATAACGTAAAAAGCCCAATCTTACTGTTTATTGCATGTGTTCAGATTATCGCAATTTCTATTGCCTCGTTATTTACATTTATGATTTATCAGGTTCATTGGCAATGCGTGCTTCTGATTTCCTTTTTGATCGTAATTTATTTTAATGGATACCTCCGTTTAAAACCGGTATTAATTCTGGGAGTAATTCTTACAGGCTCTTTAATGGCCTATCATTTTGGTCGCTATATTGTTTTTAAAAATGACTACGGTAAGGCCGCTGAAGCTCTTTCTCTTTCCAAAGGCGGATATTTTGATGATGCCAATAAACTATATAAAGAGGTGTATCCAAATCTAAAATACGACAATGCAATAACAGCATCATATATTCAGTGCTTAATGGATAATGAAGAATTTGAAGAGGCAGAAGAGCTACTAGCAAATTTATTGCAAAGAAATAATAGTTCTGTTAATTATGATTTGCTAGGTAATTGTTATGAAAAACAGCACAAAATCAAACTAGCAGAAACAGCGTATCTAAATTCTATTTACAAAGCCCCTAACAGGTTTGTTGGCAGATTCCATTTGTTTTTATTATACCAAAATACAAATCAATCCAAAAAAGCCAAGCGTATAGGTATGGAGATTCTAAAAATGCCAGTTAAAGTTCCCTCAAACACTATAGAATATTTTAAGGCGACAGTTAAAAGTGAACTGCGTAAATCAGACATGCTCAATAAAAAAGCGTAATGCCAAAATAGGTTACAATCGTGTCTATTTTAATGATTTTATTATTGTAATTAAAGCATAATATAGCCTCAGATAAGGTATTAGTGCTCTATGCAAAAATTAATTAATAAAAGGTCATATTTTTTATTTCTATTTATTACCTATAGTTGTATTATATGCAGTTGTAAACAAAATCCAGAAAAGGTATCAAGAATTTTATCGCTTTCAGGTCAAAATAAATCTGAACTTGAAAAAGTTATCGCTTATTTTGAGGCAGAGAACAACCCCGAAAAACTAAAGGTAGCCTACTTCCTGATTGGAAATATGGAACAACAATTTAGTTATGAAGGTGAAGTTGTTGAAAATTTTGATGTTCTTTTTACCAAACTCGACTCTTTACATCAAAAAAAAGCCACACTATTAACCAATTCTCCAGTTTTAAATTCTATCTGGGATTCTTTGACTACAATTTATGGCTATCCAAACCTATCTCTTGCCGAGAAAGTTCCTGATTATAAAAAAATCAAAGCAGATTACCTCATTAACAACATTAATGAAGCTTATTATCAGTGGAAAAATAATCCTTTAATCAGCTATTTGTCTTTTGATGATTTTTGTGAATATCTATTACCCTATCGGGTAGGTACAGAACGAATTGAACCTTGGAGAGCCAAACTTTATCAGGCTTTTCAGCTGCAATTGGACGACAAAACCAAAAGTGACCAATTCCAGATGGCAAAAAGGATTAATGTGATATTGAGAGAAAACATAGCCTTAAACCATACCATCAACAAATATCCATTTGATATGACAGCCCGGCAAATGGAAATGGCTAAAAGAGGTGCGTGTAAACATTTAGTAAATTACGAAGCGATGGTAATGCGTGCAAACGGAATCCCAGTTGCAATTGATGAAGTGCCATTGTGGGGAAATATGGATAGAGGGCATCACTGGCTAACCATTATTCAGGATAAGAAAAAAACTTTTGCATTTAATGCAGCACAAGATCCATTTGGAGGATTAGATACTACTCCATATACTTTTGCTAAGGTATATCGACAAACCTCAACAGCACAAAATGTGCTTCCACTCTACCACGAAGATATCCCGGCTTCAATTTTAAACGATTACAAAAAGGATGTAACCTCAAGTTATACTAAAACCTTTAACATTAATATCAAGCTCAACTATCAATCAGGCAAAGGTTATAAACATGCCATCATTTGTACGTTTGCAAGGAGATGGGAAGCACAGGCATGGGGTAATCTTCAAGGTAATGTAGCCGAATTTAAGAATATGGGTACCAATGTAGTTTACATGGCTATGCTGTATGATGGAAACAAATTATTACCCGCAACAAATCCTTTTATATTAACCAATAAAGGAACTATCAGGTATTTGTACCCTGAAGCATCCTTACAGGATATTGTGGTCGATAGAAAATTCCCTAATTCTCGCTTAAATACACATAATGCCTCATCCTTATTGGGAGGCCAGTTTCAAGTTGCCAATACGGCTGATTTTAAAAATGCCCAATGTTTTTACACCATTTCTACTATACCAGCTAGAGGTTGCGATATTAAAGGGCCATTGAAAGGAAATTACCGCTATATCAGGTATCTGGCAAAAAAAGGAGAAAAAACCAATTTGGCCGAGATGGAAGTATATACTGTTAACCATAAACAAGATACTATTAAACTAAAAGGACAAATTTTAGGTGCTCCCATAATACCAACAGCTATTGGAACAAACTATACTAATGTTTTTGATGGCGACCCAGAAACCTATTTTTCTGGAGTGAAGGATAGTGTATCCTGGGCTGGTCTTGATTTAGGGAGCGCAAAGAAAATTGTAAAGATCAGGTTTTATCCAAGAAGCGATACAAATTTTTTAATACCAGGCGACGTTTATGAACTTTTTATGTGGAAAAAAGATAAATGGCTACCCTTAGGCAAGCAAATGACCAAAACATGGAAAGCAAGCTTTAGTCAAATCCCGGTAAATGCCTTGCTGTTGCTTCGTAATCATTCGCGGGGAAAAGAAGAACGCATATTTACTTACGATGACGGTAAGCAAGTATGGTGGTAAAAAAACAAAATAACCATTATATAATCAATTAAACTTTAACTATGATCTAATGCTCAGAAACCAAACAAAAACCAAGGTATTAATCACCCTCATTTTAGCAATGACGGTACTGGTGTATGCCTGTAGAAAAGATTTACTAAGCTCAACCGATCCCACTGACCCTGCCTACCGGATGGATGTAGATTTGGCCAGAAAAATTTACAGCGATTTAAAAAAAGAGAAGGGCGCACTGGTTAAACCCATAAAAACCAGCGGCGGTGCCCTAATGTCTTCCAATAAAGGTGGTGTACCATCAAATAACAACAACCGCAGGTATGCATTGTTTCAGAAAGCATATGAATCTGAAACTGAAAAGTCAACCTTGGTTGAAATACCAATTGTGTACAACCAGCGTTATTCTTTAACGGTAATTAACCCTAAAACAGTGGCCAAAACGAGTGTCACAGATAGGCAGCTAATTTTTAAATATAGTTTTGACCGCTTTTTGGTTTACAAAGATAAAAGCACGGGTAAGATCAGTACACGTATGTTAACTTACATACCCAGTATTGATTACCTGAAAAAACACCATAACAAAATTACGCACAACCAAATAAATAAGCTCGATGCTGATTTTAGTGGCTTTATTGAGTTTAAAGAATGGGATGGGACTGGGCTTTACCTACTTCAATATGAAAATGGCAAAAAAATCCGTTATTTTTCATTAAAAAAAGCAGTATCACAGAAAGCAAGTACGACCTTAGCTAAAACAGAAAACGTAGACACAATGAGCACTATTGGCTGTGAACCCGTACTAATTGAAATTTGGGGTGAAGCTTGTATTACTGTAGGCCCAGAAGAAGACGATCAAGAGCCTAAATGTGAACCATACTTAGTTGATTCGTATTACGTTATTCCTGTTTGTGATGATGAGCCGGATCCCTGCATTGATTATGGTATTTGTGATACAGGAGACCCTTGCATTGATTATGGTGATTGTGACTATGGCGATGATCCTGATCCAGACCCAACAGATCCGCCAGAAATCGAGCAGGATTCCTTAATTAAAAATTTCTGCGACGATATGACTCAGGCACAAAAAACAATTATAGAAAATGCAGTAAATGAATTAAAGACCTATGATTGTGCAACTGAATACATGTACAATCATTTCGATAATAAAAATACATCTTTTGGTTTTTGCATAGGTTCTGGTATAGGGAGTGGGTCTTATAGCCCGAGTAATGGCGGATTTAATTTTACTTCTGATGCGGCAGCCGGTAATATGTATATAATGGAACATGAATTCATACACGCCTACCAAGATGATGTTTACCCGAATGGAACAGAACAATATGGCCTTGGACCGAATGGTCCTTTAGATGGCTTTGTTAATATTGAGTTTGAACAAGCATTAATGAATGATATGATAAATTATGGTAATACAACAGCTTTTGATTTTAGTGGCGCAACCCAAGCGCAAAAGGATGCCTATCTATTATGGATAAATCAAACCACTAGCAATGGTACAACATATCCCAAGTTAAATCCGAGTGGTACAACTACCGAAATTGCTGCTTATAATACGTTTATGAGTAGTTATAATTCGTTTTTAGCTTCATATAATGCCTTATCAGGCAATCCTAATCATAGCACTGCCTTAAACCTATCACCTCAAGCCTTAATTAAACTTTTTAACAATATAAATAGAAACTGCTAATGAAAAATTTAATATATATTTTATTGACAATCACACTTTGCTCAAATTGTTTCGCCCAGGACACCTTAAAAGATGGCAAATATACACAAGACGGTAAAGTCTTTAAAATAACAAAAAGTACCTACTTAGATAAAACTTCGTTTTCTGTAAGCGTTATTGGTAGATTCTGGGATAAACCTTCTCCGCCACCAAAAAACCCTAATGGCTTTCGTACAAACAAAAAAGATATTCATTTTGATATTATTAAAGTTAAGAAAATCGTTAGTGATGTATTGAATGGTAAAAGGAATGATTTACAGCAAAATAAAGATAGAATAGATTTATCGTTTACTTTTTTGCAAGAAAATGGTTCTATAGAAAATATCTCTTATTTTTTTAATGGAAATACAAAAATCAATTTAAAAGACATTGCAAAAATAGATAAAGAGATCAAGAAGAATGTTAAGGCAACATTTACAGGCAATGACTATAAAAATTTCTACCTAATTCCTTATGGAATGGTAAGTGTAGTCTTTTAGAGAATTAGCTATACGAAAATGAATCTTGTTTTTCTTTATCACTTTTTTATTTTACATTAAAGGTTATGATGCGCTTTAAATATTTTTTAATTGTTTTATCTATTTTTATCATAGGTTCTAAGTATAGCTATGCACAAAAAGTTAGTGACACACTAACTACACTAACGGACACCATAAATATTTATGGAAAAGTGATTAATGAAAAAGGGGAAGTCTTGGTCGGGGCAAATGTGATCTCTAGAACTTTAGATGGAAAAAATAATTATAGAACTACAAAAACAGATAGCAATGGCCACTTTTTTCTAAAAGGCATTAATCCAATTGATACTTTGATATTTTATTATGGAATAGAGGATAAAATCGTTAGAAATATTAAAAGTAGATACCTGCTAGTAAAAATTGAAAGTCAGTCCAAGCAATATAGTGTCAGTGCAGAGCTTTCCATCTCAGCAAAAAAAAAATCATCAAATCCAAAGCTTTTGATGAAAAGAGTTGCCAAAGAGCCGACCTATACTTTTGATCGGGTTTACAATCCTCTACCCGCATTGTATCCAGGCGGGATGAATAAGTTGTATCAGTATTTGAAAAACAGTATTGTTTATCCTAAAGCGGCTATTGAAAATAATATTGAAGGTATTGTTAATATTGAGTTTACTATCAACAAAGAAGGTGTAGCAACAAATTTTTTAATCATCAATGATATAGGCTACGGGTGCTCAGAGGAAGCGATAAGAGCCCTTAAAAATATGAGGAAATGGATTCCAGCAATGAATGAAGGTAAATATTTTCCACAACGAATTTCTTTGGAAATTCCTTTTAAGCTAGTGGAATAACTTCTGGCATTGAGTTTAGATTTCACCTACCTTGGTCTATAGCACACAGAATGCTTTTGTTTAGGTATTCTGTGCCGCTGACCATGGGAATAGAAAATTAAGCCTAAAGTTAACCGGCATGGGGCGACAGGCTAAACAAAGAGCGATTGAAAAAGGAAGTTAGAGAAAGAGAGGGCTGTATATTTGACTAAAATAAAAATTGATTTCTCTTCAATTTTCTTCTTTCTCACTACATTTCTCGGTAAATTGGAACGCTTATGAAAGTATCATATCTGTCTTTTGACAAGTCAAAATGGAAACACTTCCTTATATTAAGCTATTGTTTAGGCATATCCATATTTTCTTATAGCCAGGTTAATCTACCCATAGATTCTTCCCTCTCAAAAAAGTTAGCTCTCTATCAGAAAGCAATCCCAACTAACCTGCTGTTTGTACATACCGATAAGACGCTATATACAAATAACGAGACCCTATGGTTCAGTGCTTATCTAGTAAAATCTACTCCAGAATCTTTAAAAGATCATAGTGTACTATCAGTGGCAATAGTTAGAGAAGATGACCGCAAGGTTGTACTGGAGGCAAGCTATGGTATGCAATACGGATTAAGCCATGGCAGCCTTACCCTACCTGATTCCATTAGACCGGGTAATTATCAGTTCATCGCTTCCACCAACGTGCAAAACAACACTAAACGCCCCCTTGCCATATTTACCCAGTCCATTACCATAAAAAGCACAATGGAACAAGATTTTAGTGCCAGTTTAACCTTATTAGATACTACTGTTACTAACAATGGAGTAAGAGTGCAGGTAGCAGTAAACATTAAAAATATCGACCCAAAAAATAAACAACGACCAATAGTAGAATATAGCCTAGACAAGGGAACTAAACAATCTGCTGTACTAACAGAAAATACCTACACCATTCAGATACCCAAAACACAGTTAACAAATGGTGAGCTCGTATTAACAACAGCTGTAAAGTACAATAATAAAATGCTTTACCTCAGCACCCGTCTTCCCGCAGTAAAAACCCAGCAAATCAATGTTAGGTTTTTCCCAGAGGGAGGAAGCCTTGTAGAAGGCTTAGAAAGTAAAATTGGTTGGGAAGCAAAAACCTCCAATAACTTGCCTATTGCAGTAAATGCTATACTATTAGAAGATGGGAAGCCAATGGATACCGTATCGACGAGCAGCTATGGTATGGGCAAATTTAAGGTAATGCCCAAGGCTAAAAGCAATTATACGTTAAAGATCTTGTCAAACAACTTTCTAGAAAATGACACCATTTACCAATTCCCTACCATATTGCAAAATGGTATTGTCCTCCAAGTTCCTAATGCAGTCATCAACGATACGTTAAGGATGAGCCTGTTCAGCAGGGAAGTACGAAAGGTAAGGGTCATCGTCCATAACTATACGGAGGATTTTGCTTCTTTCAGTGTTTCCACAAAGCCAGGAGGATACAAAATGGCCATTCCATTACCTGCCATAACAAAGGGCCTGGCTACAGTTACCATATTGGATGAACAAGGGCGACCTTTGGCAGAACGTCTTTTCTTTGCCCGTTATAATGATAAAATAACTGCAACCGCTAAAAGTGATAAGGCCATTTATGGTAAAAAGGAAAAAGTAATCCTTAAGCTAAAATTAAGTGATCAAACAGCGAAACCTATCCAAGGCATAGTATCCTTAGCAGTAGTTCAGGACAATCGCCTAGAAAGCAGCAAGCAACAGGATATAGAAAGCTATGTATACCTAAACTACGACCTTGGAAATCTGCCACTAGACCCAGTGGGAAGAGGCTTTGATAATAAAGCCTATCTAGAAGATATTTTTTTAATAAAGAGCTGGCGCAACTATACCTGGCAAGCCATGATGAACACGACTATACAAGACACTACGCAGCATCCAAAACTTCCACCAATTATTGCCAGAGTAAAATACAATGAGAAGGAATTGAAGAACCCTGTAATCTTGGCCATCCTTAGGGATAGCTTAGCTGGGCTGGTCACCACCGAACCTGATGGAACATCAATCTTAAATCCTAATCAATTATTGGTTACCGAAGGACGAAAAGTTCTTTTGTCCATCAACAAGAAAATCAATACGGGCTATACTGTCGAGATTGATGATCCAGGCAAGGTAGCAAATACAATCCTTGCCGAACACATCGATATCCCAAATCGAGGAATCGCTAATACAAATCAGAATAGCACTGATCAGGTATTGAAAGGATTGGAAAAAGCAATTGCCTTACAAACGGTCACTATCAATGCAGGCAAGGATAACTCACTTTATGGGACTTCTGGCCCAAAAACAATAAATTCATGCGGGGATTACGTGTGTGCATTCAAAATCCTAAACTGTCCAATACATTACGGCGACTCTAGAAATCGAGCACCAGTGAAAGGAAAGACCTATTATAGCACTACTGGACCTAGTAGTGTATACCTTGGTTGCGAAATGGACAAACCCATTGATAGGCTCTTTAGGACGGATGGTATCTATAGGGCAAGGCAATTTTATGGGGTAGATACCAGCCCAGATGGCTTGTTAGACCTACAATACCTGCCCACGCTCTTTTGGAAACCAGGAATCATCACTTCTGCCAAAGGAGAAGCGGAGTTTTCCTTTTATACTGGGGATATCTCTGGAAAATTTCGAATCGTGGTACAGGGAATTAGTCAACGGGATATGATTTATGGCGAATCCAGCATTACCGTTAAATAATCCTAATAAGGTCAAAGGAATTGCTACTATTATTAAAATCATTATTTGTTATAGTATTATTGAATTTAAAAAGAAACAGCTTTCTGATTTTGCGGCCTATTGCCTTTATCCTTTATTGTTTGGTCGGTTTTCTGCGCTATATGGGGTAATTTCTTCGATTCCTCTATCAACAAATCGGAAATCTCTTCCTTAATTCGATTGTAGTTCTCCGTTACATCTAAAGCTGAAACAATTTTAATAATTGGAATATCCTTATAACCAGCTTCTTCTTTTGCAATCGCCTTATGATTATTCTGAATTTCGCAATGGAACATCTTCAGTTTGATCTTCTGTTCTGGATTATCTGCAACAACCCCTACAAATTCTCCTGATGAAAGTGTAGCAATCTTGCTTGCTGGAATGGCATAATCCATTTGTGTTGCCTTGGTAATGGAAGTATCTGAACTATTAATACTCATCGAATCCTTTTGCTGGGAAATCTTCCCAAAATTCTCCGATAATGTTTTAGCGGTCGAATTGGTCACCTGTCCACTGATCACATTGCCGACTATTCCAGTAATTACGTCCGCCTGTTCTGCACCGTAATCTTTCTTGAGCTGGCTAAAATCCTGAACTGCTAAAGCTGTGGAAACCTTGTTGCTTCTGGCAGTAGCAATTAAGCTATCCATATTGTTAAAATAGATCGTCGGAAACTCATCAAAGATCAGACTGCTTTTTAGTTGCCCCTTTCGGTTCACCAATTTGATCATAGTGGAAATGTAGAGTGACAACACTGCGCCATATACCTGCAATTTCTGCGGATTGTTTCCCACACAGATGATTTTTGGTTCCTCCGGGTTATTGACATCAAGCGTAAAGTCATTACCGCTCAACACATAATAGAGCTGAGGTGAGGCCAATCTAGCTAAACCAATCTTTGCCGAAGCTATCTGTCCTTCGAGTTGTGGCATGGCATCCCTTTGGTAGGCCGAAATAAACGGATTCATCAGTACCTTGATCTCATCCTGGGTTTCCAGCACCGCAAAAAGCTGGTCATAGTCTGACTGCATCAGCTCAATCACATGGGGCAAGGTGCAATACTTTCCATTTCCATATTTCCGCAAATACCAGATACAGGCCGTTAAGAAGTTGATCGGACTTTCCACAAAGAAATCTCCCTGCTTTTTGATCCAATCTCTGTTTAGCCCCATCATAATGGTACGCGAGGCTTCGGTCGCATCGGTAATATCTTCCATACTTTCTGGATGCAGGGGATTACATCTGTGGGTACGGTTGAGATCATCAAAATTGATCACAAAGAACTTGGGTTTGATGGGATAATTCTTGGCGTATTTCAACAATTTGTTGTATGCCAGTTTGCTCAGATCATCAAACTTAAAATCATATAGGAACATGGAAAATCCCTTTTTGAGATGCTGGTCAATGATGTGGCGGATAACGAAATAACTTTTACCTGCTCCCGGAGTTCCAGCAATTAATAGCCCACGAAATGGATTGATTACATTGATAAAACTATTACGTATTTGTTTTCCCAATCTGTATTTGGCTGGAAGGTTTATTGAATACTCATTTTCGAGCAATCGTTCTTCCTGCGGAAAGGTTTCATTTTCTTCATTGAAAATATCCTTGTTCAGTTTATCCTTGATCAACCTACTTAATTGCCCGCCACCAGTCAGGATGAGCATATAGCCAACCGAAGTAATACCGACGTAACAAATGGCAATAACCGAAGGACCAGCTGGCAAATAAAACACAAACACCGCAATAAAATAAAGAAGCAAACCCGTCAGTAAAAAAGCAATGATGCTTTTAACCTCAATCTTTTCATCTTTTTTGCCCTGTACCCCAATTAGCGAAATAAGCAGTAATAACAAACAAGCAAGTTTTGCACGCCAAATTCCTGTAAAGAGTCCAGTCTTAGAAATATTTTCGATGATCCGATCGGTGATGCTTGCCGTAAATCCCCAACCAGCAAATGCCTGATAACAGCACAAATAGAAATGGATGGATAGTATAAATAAACCGATAAGCCTTGTAAAATCAATGATTTTTCTTAGCCCTTGTATGTCTTCACCTGTATTCATTTTTATAGGTTTTGCTGGTTAGCTTTTTTCTTTTTCTTCTTTTTTCCAATGGCAGTTGGCGCATCATAATCTGCCTTTTCCATTAAAGGCTCTAATGGGTTTCCGATAAAATGGGTTGCTTGATTTGGTTTGAGATAGGTTCTGATCTGATCTTGTGCCGAAAACTTTTGGGTGATCGCCCTTGCGCTATAATCCTTTCCAAGATCACTGCCATTAAAAACGGTTTTGAGCTTATGGTCAACAAAGGTCAATCCGTAGATCATTCCCTTTTCGTTCTGCCTAAACACTATCCCAATCTGCTGTTTGGCAAGTTCATTTACAAGCGTATTTCTGGTAACTGTATTGTATTTCTGCAATACCCAATCTATCCGCTTCTTTAAATTTTCCTTTAAAGGTTTCCTCTTTTCCATACCTGCCTGAAAATTCTTCTCCAAATTCTTTAGCGTAGGCTGGTCATTAAAACTGCTCGCCTTAATCGGTACGCCTATCGGATTTCGTTTTTCATCAAGGATGGAATACAGCAATCCCTTTTTCTCAAACATGGTCGTCTCTTCATTTCCGCGGTTTGCCCTGATATTGAACTGCCCGAGTATAGCGTTGAATTCAGCAAGTGAGGTAAATGCGTAATTCTGTCTCACTGACAGCATGATGGAATTGATAATCTGTTTGGTTGGTTGCTTTCCATAAACCGCAGGTTTAATCGTTAACGAATTACCTTGTTTTCTTCCCTCGGCCTTGATAAGATTAAATTCGATCTCAATGGCTTTTCTCGCTGGTTCGGAAACCAGCCTGCCCATATTGTGGGTGAATTTCCGTTTGCCGTCTTTCTGCATCAACGTAGTTGCAATATGAATGTGGGGATGGGCAGCATCCAGGTGCTGATAGGCTATGAACGGTTGCTCACCGAATCCGATCTGCTCCATATAGGTCTGGGCAATCTGCTGCAGCTTTTGCAGGTCCAATTTGTCGGAGGCATCAAAGTTTAGGCTAATGTGCATCGCATTGGTTTTGATAGTCGGGTTCAGATCGGTGAGATTTTTAAAGCGCTGGATTTTTTGGTTAAGGTTCAACCTGTCGATATCCACCGCAAACCCGCTCGCCAAAATAATTTTCGCTTCACTCTTCTCGACTTTGCTTTCATTGTAGATCAAAATCCCCCGCATACTTCTACCGAATTTTATTTTTGCAACCATCGTTCTGCCAGTTTGGAAATGAGTTCAAAAAGCCTTTCTACTTTGCCCTCGACCTTGGTAAAAAGTATTAAAGTCTGGTCACTATGGAACTTCTTTTCGGCATCAGTTTTACAGGCATTGAAATACCTTGTCTGCTGGTTAATGTTTACCCCAATTGCTTTTAGTTCCTTTCGGATCAGTGCCATTTCTTCCATCGGCGCATTCATGCTCGCATCCTTATAAAAGCAGTTGATCTTTTGGCTGGTCAGGATTTTCCTTGCCACTTCTGCTATGCTCTGGCAATCGCTTTCAACTAGTAGCTTATTCAACGTTTGATGCAGTCCATCGTTTACCCGAATGATCAGATTGTGCTTTAACAGTTCATCTTCGCTGGTCTTTTTCTTTGACATTTTCTACTACTTTTAGAATTACGAGTTCCGAGTAATTCTCCGGCCAAAAGGACGGCAAGATTTCCAATGCGCATGCATTGGTACATCTTGCTGCAAACCCAGCGTTTGCCAGAATTACCTTAATAGAAATCAAAAGACGTTCGTTCATTCTTTCAACCCAGGCACAGAATCAAATTTTCTTAGCAACATTGGATTGCACATCAGATAATTTCTTTACCCAAAGTTGCAGAGATGTTTTTATGGTAATGGATTATGACCTGGGTTATAACCTACATTAATTTGAAGCAATCTATAAAAGAGGAAAAACAATTTGGTGAGAGTCTGCTACATTTAGTATTTAGGGTTATAACCCTGTTCATACACCTATTCATAGGTGTACACTTGCAATCTTTGTCAGATACAAGATAATATGAAAATCCAAAGCCTTGACCAGTTACCTGATGCCCTCCAAGCAGAGCCGTCCGATAAATTGTGCAGGGGCAATTATGGGGACAAGGAAACCTTGGAGGAAATCATTAAATCCCTAATAGAGGTCGTCTCAACCCTCTCGCAAAAAATGGATCGCCTGGACGAAGGATTTAACCGGATAGAATACATAAGCAAAAAAATCAACGAAATACATTCACTGCACTTCCCAAAAGATGCCCTTGAGAAAGAAAAAAACCTGACGGAAAAATTTCTCGCGGAAATATTGCTCGGCATACCAAGAAAACGCAAAAAATAGCCTTTTCTAAATTTTCGGGATAGTTTTATCGTTCTTCACAAATTTCAAAAGATCCTTTAGATAAGTTTCGGTCTCAACCAGACTTCCATGTCTGTTGGCAGCACAGATTTCGGCCAACGTCCATCCCGCCTTAAATTTCTTTACATTGGAAAAATGCTTGAAGGAATATAGTGTGTAGTTTTTCTTATCGAGCTTTGTGGCCTTTAAGCATTTCTGGAAACGGTTGTACGGTGTATTTTCCCCTATCCTTTTTCCGCTAATAATCGTTTCGGTCGAGCCCAGTAAATAATCGGTCTCCTCATGGGAAGATAATTTAAGTGCTTTCAGTTCACGGCTCAGGCTTTCATCAATACTAACAGGCAAGGACTTTTTATTCTTGGAAATGCTTGCAGGAACGGTAATCACACGCTGAGCAAGATTGATGTGCTTCAATTGAAGATAGCGCAGTTCTTTAGGCCTGATGCAGGTATAGTATATCATCTTCACAAAGAAAAGACAATATTGGTCGTGCTCATTCAGCCATTTCATAATTGTCTTGAAGTCCTTATCGGAAAATACCTGATGCGATTCGGTCGGGATTTTTGTTCTGGTCTCGATATCGGTCACGGGATTTTCAGCGATATATTTATTGATCTTCAGGTACCTGAAATAATTGTTAAGGATGATCCTTGAGCTGTTATAGGTAACTCCAGTCCATTCGCGTTTCTTTTCCATGAAGTTCAGAAACTCGGTGATCTCATAATCTGAAATTTCACTTACCCTTTTATCAGGTCCATAATAGGCAACGAACTGATTGATCTTAGATAGATAAGATTGACGGGATTTCTTTCTTGTTCCCTTTGCAATATGGTATTCTTCAAAAAGATCCTTGGCGGCTTCTAGGGTCAGAGAGGACACCTGCCTTTTCAATCTATCGTTCGCTTTTTCATCAATCGGACTCCATCCGCCCTCTAAGGCAATCTTGTAAGCATCACATAACCTTGAAAACTGTTTTAGCTTTTCTTTTGGGTCTTTGAGCCTATTGAGGTTTTTGGTCGGTCTGAAACGTTCCATTTTATCGGTTTCAGCATTATGGAAAAAGAATTCCACATACCAGTTCTGTTTGGCCTCTTCCTTTGCCCACGTGCTGCCCTTTGGAACGGTTGTGATCCGTTTTCCTTTGACCAGTTTTGGAATGGTATAAGGTATATCTGGAGCTGCCATGTAATCCAAAGATAAGAACTGTAGCTGATTTTTGGCTGAGTTAACATCTGACAACCTACTAAAATGTTGATTATCAGATGTATTACAGGTTTTCGTGGAGAATGCCGGATTACCCACCGCTGTTTCTGGCCTAATTTCGGGGTTTTCCGAATTTGGCTGACTTTTGGCTGAGTAGGTATCTGACAACCTCCTAAATCGTTGATTATCAGATACGTTACGGGTGTTGGTGGAGAATATCGGATTCGAACCGATCACCTCTTCACTGCCAGCGAAGCGCTCTAGCCAAATGAGCTAATCCCCCAGGTGGATGGCAAAAGTAATTAAAAGTTTAGTGCTCACAAATTTATTTCTGGGAATTTCGGTGTTTAGAGAATTTAGAAACATTTTATTTTCAATTCTTATTTAAACACGTATCATTTTTGTTATTTATTGTTATTTTAGGAGTTAATTATGCGCTCAAAATTTACAGCTCTCAAATTCTCACTAGTGCTGGTGTTCATTCTCATGAGTACTATTTTAGTAGCGCAAACTCCAGGCGCCCCTCCTCCTCCAAAAGATATTTCAGAGATTAAATTTATGCCAGCATCAATTGATAAAGTAAATCAACTGGTCCGTTATTGCAGAAATCCAAGAATGATTTATTCTAGTGATTTAAAAAACTTACTTGAGGAAGCGCTACAATATACTCGAGATACAAAAAGAGATGAATTGACTGTTAGTTTACTTTCAGTTACAGCGATTGTAGAATTAGGCTTGGGTAATCAAGAAAATGCAGTAAAATATATTAAAGAAGCTGAAAGTTATTTAGGTCAATTACCAGAAAGGGCAGTTGTAAATCTGTTGTCTGATTTAACGAGAGTTTATACTCGGATTGGTGATGTTGAAAAATCAACTTTATATAATGATAAGCTTGAGGCATTTACAAAAGATAAACCTCAGTTTATTATACCTCGAGTATTGAATTTAAGAAATCGAGTTAACTTAGATTTGAAAACAGGGAATAACGAAAAGGTAAAATCTAATTACGAATTAGCGCTAAAATTAGCGAAGGAAAGTAATAATCCAGCTCTTTTAAAAGACACCCGTTTTTCGTATGCCAATGTGCTTATAAACATGCATAAAGACGATGAAGCTTTTACTATTCTAAAAGACCTTATTCCGGATTTAGAGAATGCGATGACGGATCGTACTGGTTCGTTTTTTGAAATTTTATCTAGAAACTATGAGAGAAATGGCGATTATAAGAATGCTTTCATCTATGCTGAAAAGACATTTAATTTACCTAATGCTACTACTCAACAAAAAGGAAATAGCATTAGTAAAATGATTAATTTGTCATTTTATTTAAAGAATTACAGCAATTTCGAGAGTTATTATGCCGACCATAAAAAGCATGGTATGGATCAAAACAGTTTACATTCTCGTAAGCTATATCAGTTAGCAGAAGGCCGATATTTTGATGCTAAAGAAAACCACAAATTGGCGAAAACAAATTACACCAAGGCTTTTAAGCTAAAAATGAACAAACAATTTTCTCCAGATATTGATGTTGAGATTTTGACGGGACTGGCTAGTTTATATGCTCGAGAAGGGAAAAATGATTCGGCATCGTTATATTTTAAAAAAGCAGAAAATTTAATCAAACAATATTCAATGCCGCCTGCTACACGGTTTATTTATGCGAATGCCTTGAAAAACTTCACTCAATATAATACGGTTGGGCAAGATACATTGATTAAAAACCTTAAGCAGGAAATGCACTTGAAAGACACGTTGTATCACATGAGTTTATCTAAAATTTCAAATGAACTCGCAACCAAGTACAGCGTAAATGAAAAAGAGAAAGAATTAGAACTGGCAAAAAAACAAAAACAAGTACAAGAGCTAGAACTTAAACAACAAAAACAACGAAATTTATTAATCATCATCGGTGCTACTATAGCGGTTTTATTGCTTGGCGGTGTGGCTTATATTTTATCACAACGTAAAAAACAAGCTTTACTTTTGCATAATGCCACGCTAAGCGATTTAAAAAAACAGCATCGAATTGATATCATGAACACGCTTACCGATGCTCAGGAAGAAGAGAAAAAACGAATAGCTGGGCGATTGCATGATGAGGTTGGCGCCATGTTATCTATCGCGAAGCTAAATATTAATACATTGCAGGATAATGTGTTTGTATCTGGTAGTGGTGCGGAAAATAAATTGGCAGTTACTAAAAATTTAATGAATGATATTAGTGAGACGGTAAGAAATATCAGTCATGCTTTAATGCCAATAGCACTCGAAAAGTATGGATTTAAAGCAGCTATTTTAGACCTCCTCACCAATATAAAAGCTGCAAATAGCTTACGTGTAGAGCATGTGATTGAAGGATTAGATGACACTAAAAATTGGCCACAGAACTTTACACTTAGTGCTTATCGCATTATTCAGGAAATATTAAATAATGCCATTAAACATGCACAAGCCACTCATTTATTTGTGCAGATTATTGAGTTAGATAACGCGATAACGATTTATATTGAAGACAACGGAAGGGGAATTACTGATGAAAATACGGAGACCGAAGGTGTGGGAATGAAATTATTACAAACTAATATTGCTTATTTATCTGGTAAATTAGAGATAAAAGGAGAGCCAAATGCAGGTACTTTTGCATTGATTGAACTACCCATACCAAACGCTATAAAACCATGAAAATCAAATTGATATTAGCAGATGACCACCCTGTAGTTTTACAAGGTATAAAGGCTCATTTTAGTAGCGATGAGCGATTTGAAATTATTGCAATGGTAAATAATGGGCTAGAACTTTTAAATTCTTCGCTATTGGCTGATGCAGATATTATCCTTTTAGATTTAAATATGCCTGGTTTGGATGGGCTTAAAGCTTTAAATGAATTAAAAGATAAAAGGATTAAAGCTAAAATTATTGTCCTTACAAATTACCACTCGTTTGAACTGGTAAAAGATTGTAAACATAGAGGTGCAAGTGCTTATATGGTGAAATCTGATGACCTACAAAACTTAGCTGATATCATTTTAAAAGTACTGGATGGAAAAGAGGTTTTCCCGAGTTTTGATGAAAGAGAAATGCCAGAAACTCAATTTTCTTATTTCGATGATTTCTTAAAAAAGTACAAATTAACCAAAAGAGAGGTAGAAATTATTCGCTTGGTTTGTCAAAATCTTAGAACTAAGGATATTGCAGAGCGTTTATATCTTTCGGAATTTACAGTGCACACACATCGAAAAAATATTATGCGCAAATTAGAATTATCAGATTCTACGGTGGCGCTGTATGAGTTTGCGCTAAAAACCAATCTAATTAGTTCATAAGGTTAAATATTTAGCCACAGATTAACAGATTTTGAATGTCTAATATTCTGTATTAATCTGTTAATCTGTGCCTAAAATTCTTTTATAAAACTTATTTCTTAGCGGTAGAAAACGAATAAGGAAACGCACTTTCACTTACTCCTCTAGTTTTATTTGGTATTGCCGACATACCAAAATCTATTACCGCTCCTTTTTGTAAAGCTGAATGGCTCAACCAATTTTTATCATAACTAACACCATTTACTTTTAGTGTTTGAATATATCTATTACCATCGCTATTTGCAGGAGCATTGATTACTACCTTTTTACCATTTTCTAAGTTTAATGTTACTTTTTTAAACAATGGTGCACCAATTACATATTGATCTACCGCAGGTGTAACAGGATAAAATCCCATGGCTGAGAAAACATACCAAGCAGATGTTTGCCCATTATCTTCATCGCCACAATAACCATCTGGTGTAGCTTTATACAATCTATTCATTGCTTCGCGAACCCAATATTGAGCTTTCCAAGGTGCACCACCATAATTGTACAAATAAATCATGTGTTGTATGGGTTGGTTACCATGTGCATATTGGCCCATATTTGCAATTTGCATTTCACGAATTTCATGAATTACGCCACCATACGCACTTTCATCAAAAACTGGTGGCATAGAGAAAACAGAATCAAGTTTTTCTACAAACTTTGAACTTCCTCCCATCAGCTTTGCTAAACCAGCCACATCTTGAAAAACTGACCAGGTATAATGCCAGCTATTCCCTTCAGTAAATGCACCGCCCCATTTAAACGGACTAAACGGCGATTGAAAAGTTCCATCGGCATTTTTACCACGCATTAAGCCAGAGGCTGGATCAAATAAATTTTTATAATTCATGCTTCGCTTTGCATAAATATCAATTTCACTTGCAGGTTTACCCAACGCTTTCCCTAACTGATAAATGGCAAAATCATCGTATGCGTATTCTAACGTTTTCGCAGCATTTTCATTCACTTTAACATCGAAAGGTACATAACCTAATTCGTTGTAATATTTAACACCCGAACGACCTACTGCGTCTATTGGACCTTCATTATTAGCGCCATGTTTTAATGCTTCCCATAACTTTTCAATATCATACCCACGCATACCTTTAATGTAAGCATCTGCCACTACAGAAGCAGAATTATTACCAATCATAATATTTGCATAACCCGGACTACTCCATTCTGGCAGCCATCCACCCTCTTTGTAATCGTTAATTAACCCTTCTTGCATTTCTTTATTTATGGAAGGATAAACCAAGTTTAAGAATGGATATAATGCTCTAAACGTATCCCAAAAACCTGTACCAGCAAACATATAGCCTGGCAACGTTTTTCCATTATATGGGCTCCAATGTACAATTTTATTGTTCGCATCAATTTCATATAGTTTATTAGGGAAGAAAAGTGTTCTATAAAATGATGAATAAAAAGTACGAGTCTGATCAACCGTTCCGCCTTCAACAGAAATTCTGCTCAAAGTTTTATTCCAAATTGCTTTCGCTTTTGCTTTAGTTACATCAAATGCATCATTAGCTAATTCTCTTTTCAAACTAATTTCTGCCTGTTCAAAACTGATAAATGATGAAGCAACTTTTGCATTTACTTTTTCGCCATTGGTTGTTTTAAAACCAATTACTGCACCCGTATGGTCGCTCTGTAATTCTAAATCTTCATTATTTAATTTATTACCCGACCATGTTTTGGTTAGTGTAAATGCTTTATCAAAATAGATAACGAAGTAATTCTTAAAATTACTTGGCAATGGACCGCGAGCATATTTAGTAGTATAACCAATAATTTTCCGCTCTTGCGGAATAATTTTGATATAGGAACCTTTATTCAATGCATCCACTACTACAAAAGCACTGTCTGTTTTAGGAAAAGTAAAACGGAATTGTGCGGCTCTTTCTGTCGGCGTAATTTCCGTTGTTACATTGGCATCCGCCAGATAAACGCTGTAATAATAGGGTTTAGCGATTTCCGCTTTGTGCGTAAACCAGCTCGCTCTATCGTCTTCTGTAAATTTTAATTTCCCAGTAACTGGCATAATGGCAAATTGGCCGTAATCGTTCATCCAAGGAGATGGTTGATGAGTTTGTTTAAAACCGCGAATTTTATCTTGGTCGTATTGATAGGCCCAACCATTACCCATCTTACCCGTTTGTGGCGTCCAAAAATTCATTCCCCATGGCACAGCAATCGCTGGATAGGTATTACCGTTTGAAAGATCTGGTTTAGATTGTGTTCCCATTAGGGGATTTATCCATTCTACAGGGTCGGTAATTTTACCAACGGTTTGCGCTGATACACCTAAAGCAGTAAAAATTAAAGCGGTCGTTAATAATTTCTTAATCATTTGATATGTATTGAGATTTAATTTTTCTATTTCAACAAGTGAGGTTTTTCATTGTACACTTTCCAAAGAAACTCGCCGAAAAGCGTATTTGCCCAAGCAAACCAACTCCGAGTAAAATTTTTAGGATCATCTTTATGGAAACTTTCATGCATAAAACCTTTCCCTGCATGTGTGCGTTTAAGCATGGCGATACAATTTTTAATTTCATCATCGCTAACAGAAGTTAAGCCTCGCATGGTAATCGCCATTGGCCAAATCATATCTGGTCCAATATGCGGGCCGCCAACTCCTTCGGCAACTTTACCTTTAAAAAAGTAAGGGTTATTGCTTGATAAAATGAATTTTCTGGTGTTTTTATAAATCGGATCATCCACTTTTATGGCATCCAAATATGGCATAGATAGTAAACTTGGCACATTGCTATCATCCATTAGATAAGCACTTCCAAAACCATCAACTTCAAAAGCAAATAGCTTACCGAACTCGGGATGATCTTTGACTGCAAATTTCTTTAGCGCTGCATCCACTTCATTCGCTAAGGCTGATAATTTATCTGCTAAAATCTTATCGTTATGCAATGTCGCAACCATTTCTGCAGCATGGTTTAAACTACTTACTGCAAAAAAATTAGATGGAATTAAAAATGGATAAACAGTTGCATCATCGCTTGGACGGAAAGAAGAACAAATTAAGCCAACAGGTTTTACAGGAAAGCCATATCCATTCATAGAAAGTGTATCTGTTGGATATAAACTTTCGCGTTGGAAACGATAAGGCCCTTTGTTTTCTTTACGTTGTTGTTCGATAAATGTTTTTAAGGTCGTTTCAATTGCTTTTTTCCAATCAGTATCAAACGGAGCTTTATCGCCAGTTTTTTTCCAATAATTATAGGCTAAACGAATAGGATAGCATAACGAATCGATTTCCCATTTGCGCTCATGAACACCAGGCTTCATTGCGGTTTTATCACTTTTCCATTCGCCTACTTTATTTTCATCATTATAAAATGCATTAGCATATGGATCTTTTAAAATGTACTGCGTTTGGCGATTAATTACACCTGCAATTAGGTCTTTTATCTTTTGCTCTTCATTAACAAATTGCAAGTAAGGCCAAACTTGTGCAGAGCTATCTCGCATCCACATGGCGTCAATATCTCCAGTAATCACATACGTATCGGGTTTGCCATTTTTAGTAGTATGAGTAACAGTGGTATCCAAAGTATTCGGAAAACAATTTTCAAACAACCAACCCAATTCTTTATCGGCTACATTGGCTTGAAATTTTTTAATAGCATTATCAACTGCAATACTTGTAAAATGACGTTTTGATGCAATTACTCTTACCACTGGGAAATCTTCGGGAACAGTTGCAAAAGAAAATTTAGAAGCTAAAACTCCTGCTCCTAATAATCCCGTATTTTGTATAAATCTTCTTCTTTTCATAATCAGATTTTTAAATAGATTGACTTTTTTAAATCGTTATTTAGTCGAGAGTCTCCAGCAGCTAGCAGCTCCAATTAATGCTGCATGTTCATTTAATTCAGTTATTTTAATCTCTGTATCTAAATGAAAGGCTTTTAAATTCGCAATTAAATGAGGTGCAAATAAATTAAAAGCTTGTGAAATATTACCACCCAAAACTACAACTTCAGCATTCTTTTCTTTGATGATATCTGCTAAAAAATGCCCAAGTGCACGACCAAACTCATTAAATATTTGTTTAGCGTATGGGTCATCATTTACAATGGTTGCTAATTCTTTAACGCCTGTTAATTCTTTTCCTGTTAAGTCATAGTATTTATTTACAAACCATCTAGTAGAAAGATAATCTTCGGCTATGCCACCTAAAAATTTCGAATCCCACAATGCTGCATCTTGCGCAACACCATTGATAGAAACTGCAGAGCCAAGTCCGGTTCCTAAAGTTAGCCCCAATGCATTAGTGTATCCTTTTGCTGCGCCATTAAAAATTTCGCCCTGTAAAAAAGCAGCCGCATCATTTATAAACTTAATATTAGATGTCTGAATAGTTAAACGCTTGGCCAATTTCTCTTTAATATTTAGGAGATATAGCGACTTAAATTTATCTTGATCTTTAATTAAAGAAACTCCGTTTTCATAATCGAAAGGACCTGGCATAGCGATACCAATATTTCTTTCACTAATAGGAATAGCGCCAAAAGAAGTATTAATTACATCACACCAAGCATTTAAAAGTTCTTCTTTATTTTGTTGAGAATTAACCGCATTGCGTTTAATGGAATTCTGAATTAAGGTGCCTTTTTCTAAATCTACCAATGCAGCCGTAATGTGCGAGCCACCAATATCTACACCTAAAACAGTAGGTTTTTCCATCTTTATTTATAAGGTTTTTATTTGAATGTTAAATATAATAAAACGTTTTAGTAATTCAATAAAGGTTTAATCATAAATAGAAAATTGATGCTATTTTGATTGCTTATTATCTAAGAATTAATTTTGCTGGAATAATAAT
Organism: Pedobacter planticolens; assembly: GCF_014172375.1. Classification (GTDB taxonomy): domain Bacteria; phylum Bacteroidota; class Bacteroidia; order Sphingobacteriales; family Sphingobacteriaceae; genus Pedobacter; species Pedobacter planticolens. Next base: position 85,719 of record NZ_WNXD01000001.1, on the reverse strand, counting down.
TTGCTGGTCTGGCAGTTTAGTTTTTGATGAAAGTTGATTTAAAATTAACTTAATAATCGTTTCTGCAATTTCTTCCAACGGTTGTTGAATTGTGGATACACTTGGCGTATGTAATTCAAAGGCTTCATGGTCATCGTATCCAATTACAGCAAAATGCTCATCTATTTTTTTATTGATTTGCTTTAAAACCTTTAATCCACTTATGGCAAGGTAATTTGTAGCAAATAATACTGCGTCTATCTTTTTTGCTTTAAAAAGCTGTTTAATTTGTTTAATGGTATCAACTTCTGGCTGATTAAAAGGAATTTTAAGCACTAATTCTTCATCAACAGGAATTGCATAATCTATTAATGCCTTTTTATAACCTTCGTAGCGTTCAATAATTTGTTGGACATCAATATCAATCGTCACTAATGCAATATTCTTTTTCCCTTGCTTAATAAAACTTTCTATCGCTTGGTATGATGCCGCAAAGTGATTTGCTCCAACGTAATTAGTATTGAGTTCTGGTAAATTCCTATCAAATAAAATTACAGGTTTGTTCTCATTTAATAAAAGCTGAATATCTTCTTCAATTCCTTTAATTGGGGAAATAATATAGGCATCTACATTTCTGGATTTAAACAAGTTAATCAAGTCTTGTGCTTTTTCTACGTTATTTTCGGTGCTTGAATAAATAATTTTATACCCTTTTTTGTAGGCTTTATCTTCTATTAATCGGGCTATTCTAGAGAAAAAAGAGTTAGAAATATCCTCAATAATTAATCCAATAATATGAGAATTGCCCGTTCTTAAACTACGGGCAATCTGATTTGGTTTATAACCACTATCTATAATGATTTGCTGAACTTTTTTTATAACAGCATCACTAATTGATTTCTCTTTAGCCTTACCATTAATAATAAAAGAAACCGTTGTAATGGATACATTGGCCTTTAGTGCAATATCTTTTATAGAGAGTGCCTTCATAATTTGACTACTGCTTTAACTATTTTCAACCTCACAGTAATCAAATATAGAATATTAGGTTTTAAGATTATTTATTTTGTGTAAGGGAAATTTCTAGAAACTTTACGCATCATACGCTCTACTAAATCGTCTGTTGACGAGGTGATGCTATCATCCATTGTCTTAAAAAAGCGCCATAATAAATCTCCACTAATCCCATTATTTAAGGTCAGTGTTAAAGTTCCTGTCCCAGTTTTACCACCAAGACCACCAAATAATACAGCAGATGCAATAGCACCGGCTTCCGATTTAGTTTGTTCTGTTTCAAAGCGGCCACCTAAAATTGCATCTACACCTAAAGCTTTTGCAATTTCATCTCTTGTAAATTCATCCAATTTATCGGTCATACCAGCTTTTTTTAACAAAATGTTTGTTTTATCTACGTCTTGAAATTCTACCGAATAATCTTTCCCTCTTCTTAACAGGAAGGTATACATACTAGACTGAATAGATTTAGACATGGTTTTTTCTTGTTCTTTGTTAGCTTCGGCGCTAAAGTTTTTAGGTTGTTTTTTGTAAGATATTTTGGTGTCAAATGGTAAAATTGCAACTACTTTGTGTTGAACAATTTCTGATTTTAACTTTGGGTTTTCGAAAATTTGTTTTGAACCTTCAAACTGAGCCTTCGCTACAAAATTTAAACTAAGGATGGTGAGAATTAATAAGATTTTTTTCATGTATGTGTTTTTTTGAACACAATAATATCTATTCAAATTAAACAAAACAAGTGTTTCTTAAAAAATTCCTAAATATTTAGTTGATTGGGTAATTATTCTCTTAAAACGAAATTTTTTATCGTAAAAACTCAACAATAAGTTTTGCTGTTCGTTCAGATGCGCCAGAAGTTCCCATTTTTTTGGCGAGTTCTTCGTAATCATTTAGCATCACGTTTCTTTCATCGCCAATTAAAATTGGACTTAGTTCTGAAATGATTTTTCCTGTGTTACAATCGTTCTGAATTAGTTCTGTAACTACTTTTCTATCCATAATTAAATTTACCAATGAAATAAATCTAATTTTTATAACTAAGCGGGCAATACCTACAGAAATAGCTCCTCCCCTATACAATACAACTTGTGGAATTTTAAAAAGTGCAGTTTCTAATGTAGCTGTTCCTGACGCCACCAAAGCAGCTTCTGCGTGATGCAATAAATTATACGTTTGCGAAAAAACAAGTTTTACATTTTTATCGCCAATAAATTGCTGGTAATAATCGGATGTAAATGTTGGGGCCGCAGCAACCACAAATTGATAATTAGGAAAACTCGCCGTTACACTTAACATATCTGGCAACAACCGTTCAATTTCTTGTTTTCTACTTCCTGGCAATAGTGCAATAATTTTTTGCTCGCTTAAATTCTGGTTTTTTCTAAATTCTAAGTCCGGAGAAAATTGAGCGATTTCATCTAATAATGGATTACCAACATAGTTCACTTCCATTCCCCATTCTCTATAAAAATCTACTTCAAATGGTAAAATGCAAAATAGTTGATCCACTACTTTTTTAATTTTTAATACTCGTTTTTGGTTCCAGGCCCAAACTTTTGGAGAAATATAGTAGCAAACTTTAATGCCCTGTTCTTTAGCAAATTCAGCAATTTTAAGATTAAATCCAGGGAAATCTATTAAAATTAAAGCATCTGGCTGATAAACTAATATATCTTCCTTACATGCTTTTAGATTTTTAAAAATTGTTCTCAAATTAAGAATCACTTCTGTAAAACCCATAAATGCCATTTCGGCATAATGTTTTACTAGTTCACCTCCTTGCGCCTGCATTTTATCGCCACCAAAATATCTAAAACTTGCATTTTGATCTTCCGTTTTTAACGCTTTCATTAAGTTAGCGCCATGCAAATCTCCAGATGCTTCTCCAGCTACGAGATAGTATTTCATTTTTGAATATCAGTATTAAACTTTATAGAAAAAGAAGGCAAAAGCCCATAAAAATGTAATGCTCAAAATGCCTCTTCCAATGTTATCTTTATTCAATTTAAAAAAATAGTTCATCAAAAAAGCATTAATCGCTACGCAACCAATTAGTAATAAATCAGCATGATGTAAAACTGTAACACGCTGCATTAAAAACCAAACTAAAACACCTGGTATAATTGGAACGATAAATCCGATTGCAACGCCATTCCAAACTGTATTTTTTATGGCGTTAATTCTCTTTTGCATATTAACCTAAGCTTTTTCCGTCGGGACCAGCGGTTTTATTTACGGTAGATTTTGAAACTTCAGTATCGGTAAATCCCCAACCATTTAAAATTGGAATAGCATGATGAGCGGTTAAATCGAATTGTACAGGCACAACCGACACAAAACCATTATCTAAAGCCCAAACATCTGTATCTTCTCCTTTATCGTAGTTTTCAAAAACACCTGTTAACCAATAATATGGGCGTTTATAAGGATCAGTTCTTTCTTCAAAATCTTCTGCCCACTTGGCATTTGCCTGTCTGCATATTTTAATTCCTTTTAAATCTGCTCCTTTCGGGAAATTTACATTAAGCAAAGTCGCTTCTGGCAATCCGTTATTTAGCACTTTTAAGGCAATGGTTTTAATGAACTGTTTACAATGACTAAAGTCGGCTTCTTGAGCAAAATCATCTAAAGAAAATCCGATAGAAGGTATTTTTTCTATGGCGCCTTCTACCGCAGCAGACATGGTTCCCGAATAAATTACATTGATAGAATTGTTCAATCCGTGATTAATTCCCGAAACACATAAATCAGGTTTTTTACCTTTAAACACTTTATTTACAGCCAGTTTAACACAATCTACAGGTGTACCAGAGCATTTGTACATCTCCACGCCAGGATATAAATCTACTTTATCAAAACGTAAAGGTTTACCAATGGTGATGGCATGACCCATTCCAGATTGAGGCCCATCGGGCGCTACAACTACAACATGCCCAATTTCTTGCATTACTTCAATTAAGCTTTTAATGCCTGGAGCAGTTATTCCATCATCGTTTACAACTAAAATAGTAGGTTTTTTGGTGTCATTATTCATACTGTAAAAATACGAGAAATTATTGGAAGCTTAAATCAGCTAAATGATAATATTTATTTTCGTTTATTTTTTAGGAAAAGTATAGGTTATCCGCTTATATTTGAGTTATAACTTATTAATTATGAAAATAAAACTACTTTTCTTTGTCTGTTTATTGCTAACAGGCCAAAACTTACTGGCTCAATCCACTTACCAATGGAAAACAGCCACTTCAGGAGGTTACCCCTACAAATATGTAACCAACGATCCAACCAAAACACGTTTTTACACTTTAAAAAATGGTTTGACGGTAATTTTATCGCAAAACAATAAAGAGCCAAATATTACTTACAAAATGGCGGTAAGGGCAGGTAGCAATACCGACCCAAGAACAAATACAGGCTTGGCGCATTATTTAGAGCATCTTTTATTTAAAGGAACTGATAAATTCGGAACCTTAAATTACGCCAAAGAAAAACCTCTTTTAGATAAAATTGAGGCCTTGTATGAAACGTACAACAAAACCACAGATCCTGCAAAACGTAAAGAGATTTACAAAGAAATTGATAAAACTTCTGGTGAAGCATCAAATTATTCTATTGCAAATGAATACGATAAAATGATGAAATCAATTGGTAGTGGTTCTACAAATGCACATACTTCGGTTGAAGAAACTGTTTATGAAGAGGATTTACCGTCAAATGCTATTGATAAATTTTTAGCTGTACAAGCAGAACGTTTTCGTGCTCCTGTTTTCCGCATTTTTCATACAGAGTTAGAAGCTGTTTATGAAGAAAAAAACATTGGTATGGACAATGATGGTCGTAAAATGTACGAGAAAATGTTGTATTCGTTATTTCCAACACATAACTACGGACAACAAACTACCATTGGAACTATTGAGCATTTAAAAAATCCATCATTAATCGAAATCAGAAAATATTACAACAAATATTATGTACCTAATAATATGGCGCTAATTATGTCTGGTGATATTAATTATGATGATTTAATCAAAAAAATTGATAAAGATTTCGCTTACATGGTTGCAAAACCAGTAGTATTATACAATCCTGCTCCTGAAAAACCATTAACACAAGTTCAAACTGTTGATATTTATGGTCCAAGTGCTGAAAATTTATATGTTGCGTACAGAGGTTTTGCTCAAAACACACACCAAAGTTTGTTACTAGATTTAATTGGCAGTGTTTTATCAAACGGCAAAGCTGGTTTAATGGACATCAACATTAATAAACAACAAAAAATGTTGAGAGCTGGTGCTGGCTATAACTCTATGAAAGATTATGGTATCTTCATTTTATCTGGTTCACCAAAAGCTGGACAAAGTTTAGAAGAAGCTCAAAAATTATTGTTAGAACAAGTAGAATTGCTTAAAAAAGGCGAGTTTGATGAAAGTTTAATTAAAGCAACTGTTGCCAACATTAAATTAGGTGAACTACAAAGTTTTGATAATAACGATGTTCGTGCAGATGCTACAATGAACGCCTTTATTCAAAATCGTGGAACAGAGTGGGATAAAACATTAGCATCAACCGATGCAATGGGTAAAGTAACCAAAAAGGAAATTGTAGATTTTGCTAATAAATTTTTCATCAACAACTATGTTGCAGTTTTAAAACACAAAGGTGAAGATAAGAGCATCGTTAAAGTAGAAAAACCAGCCATTACAGCTGTAAAAACTAACGTTAATGAGGTTTCTCCATTTACCAAAAATATTATTGCTGCTCCAGTAAAACCTATCGCTCCTAAATTTTTAGATTATACAAAAGATCTTAATTTTGGTAAAGCTGGCATTGCCGATGTGATTGCAGTTCAAAACACTGAAAACGGAATTTTCCGTATGAGTTACCGTTTTGATATGGGCACTTACAACTACAAACTATTGCCTTATGCATCTCAATATTTAGCTTTTTTAAGTACTGATAAATATTCTGCAGAAGATATTAGCAAAGCATTTTACAATATTGCTTGTAACTATAGTATAAACGTTGGAACTGATTTAACTACTGTTTCAATTAGTGGTTTACAAGAGAATTTTGATAAAGCAGTTGCTTTAGTTGAAGATGTGTTGGCTAATTGCAAACCAAATGAAAAAGCCTTAGAAGATTTAAAGGGCCGTTTATTAAAATCGAGAGATAATGCAAAATTAAATAAAGCATCAATTCTTGGTGGTTTAATGAGTTATGCACAGTTTGGCACTGATAATCCATTCAATTACGGGTTAACCAATGATGAGATTAAGAATATGAAATCAGCTGATTTGATTAACATCTTACATAATCTTACCAACTACAAACACACTATTACTTACTACGGGCCTAAAACATTAGCCGCATTTTCTGCTGATATTGTGAAAGCACATCCGCTAGCAAAAGAATTTACACCAGCTGCACCAATTAAGAAATTTGTGTATACCAAAACTGATGCAAATAAAGTTTATTTTGCCGATTACGATATGGTTCAAGCAGAAATCCGTTGGGTACGCAATGGCGGATTATACGATCCAACTAATGCTGCAAAAATCGCCCTATTTAACAACTATTTTGGTGGTGGTATGGGGTCAGTTGTATTCCAAACTATTCGCGAATCTAAAGCCTTAGCTTATTCTACTTTTGCAGTATATTCTTCTCCAAACACAAAAGAGAAAGAAAATACAATTATTGCTTATGTAGGTACACAAGCAGATAAGATGAATGAAGCAGTAGCAGGTATGAATGAGTTATTAACCACTTTACCAGAGTCGGATAAATCATATGCATTATCTAAAAGCAATTCGTTAAATGGCTTAGAAACCAGCCGAATTACTAAAGATGGGATCATTTACGCCTACCTAGCAGATAAAAAATTAGGCTTTGATCACGATTCAAGAATAGATGAATATGCAAGCTTAAAACCATTAACGTTTGATGATGTAAAATCATTCCACCAAACTAATCTTTCTGGCAAACCTTACAATTATTGTATAGTTGCTTCTGAAAAGAAAATCAACATGGCTGATTTAGCAAAATTTGGTCCAGTGACTAAATTAAGCTTAGAGCAGATTTTTGGTTATTAACCCCACCAAAATCCTCCCCTAAAAGGGAGGATTTCAATCGGTTTTCGGAAACGGAAACCGATTTTTTTATGCATCAACTTTGTTATTGAAAATTTAATTGCTAAAAGTTAACTTTAGCAAATGCGCTTCCTTATTCTGTACTTTCTTTTTTGTTTTGGCCTGCAAACTACATTTGCACAAAATTCTATCGAACAAAAAATGGCATGGTATGCTTTAGCAAAACCGACCAGTAATCTTTTCGTCCATTTTGATAAAAACGTATACTCAAATAATGAAACATCATATTTTACAGGTTATTTAATTAAAGAAGCAAAAACTGAAGTTGCTAAACATACTATCATGTCTGTTGCCTTAATTAGAGATGTAGATAGCACCTTATTATTTGAGGATAAATTCTTGATAAATGAGGGATTAGCTTTTGGCAGTTTAGTATTGCCAGATTCCATCCCGACAGGTAATTATCGTTTTTTGGCATACACAGATAGATTGATAAATGGAATGCCTGAAGCCATATTTATTCAAAATATTACCATAAAATCTAGTATAGATCCTGCTTTTAAAGCGAATATTAAACTTGCAGAAGCAGCCAATGCAGAGAGCAAATCGTATAAAGTTTTAATTGCCGCCACAACCAGAGATGATCGTTTTTTACCAAAACCAATCAAGGTTAGTTACAAATATGGCAACGTTAGAAAAAACACATTAACAGATGCATCTGGACAGTCTTTAATCACTTTAACACCTCAAAATAATTTAGCAGACCCTAATATTTACGTCAAGCTAAAATCAGAAAAGGATAGCAGTTTTATCAATCTGGCTTTACCACAGACTAAAAATAAAGCACTAGTTAAATTTTATCCCGAGGGCGGAAATATGGTTGCTGGTTTATCTTCAACTATTGGTTGGGAAGCGAAAGATCAACAACAGATGCCCTTAGCATTAAAAGCATTTCTTTATAAAAACAAAAAAGTAATCGATACGATTGAAACTAGTAGCTATGGCATTGGCAAGTTTAATCTAACACCAGAAATTGGTGCAGATTATACAGTTAAACTTGTTCACTCAGGTTTTATTGACACGCTGTATCATTTACCAATGCCAATTGAAAAAGGTCTAACCTTAAACATGCAAAACGCTATTGCTAAAGATACGGTTAGATTAAATCTAAAAAGTAATGGATTTAAAAAATTCACTATTCTAGTTCACAATTTCAGAACCAGTTTTTTAACTACTCCATTTGAAATGGATCGAGATAATATCAATATAAAAATTCCACTAAGTGACGTTCCCAAAGGTTTGACAACTATTACCATCATAGATAGCTTAAATAGGCCTTTAGCAGAGCGGATGTTTTTTGCTCATTACGATAATGCAGAAAAAATCTCCATAACAACAGATCAAAAGATATATAAACAGCGAGAAAAGATAAATTTAAAACTCAAGCTTAACGTTGATAAAAATGCATTGGTTTCTATCGCTTGTATACAAAATAACAGATTGGAAATCAAAAAAATGACTGACATTGAGAGTTATTCCTATCTAAATAATGAATTAAGTTCTCTCCCTATCAATGTTAAAGGAAATGGTTATAAAGACATCAATTATTTAGAGCAAATTTTATTAGTAAAAGGCTGGAGAAGATATACTTGGCAAGGTTTGCAAGCTATCAATTATACCGATACAACAGCAACATTAGATAGCTTAAAAATGAGTGGGCAAGTAACTAAAAGGAAAGAAATAAAAGATTCGTTGATCATTGCCTCTATGATTAATGAGCGAATAAAATTAATCAAAACAACGAATAAAGGCTTATTTAATTTAAATATTGAGGATTTAATCGCTCCTCCTGAAAAGAAAATATATCTTTTTGTGAATGGAGCTACTAAAGCATCTTATCCAACTAAAATATTAATTCATGATGACTTTACGACCATGAATCAAAAGCTTACCAAATCGACAGCTATTGAGCAACCCATTTTACCCTCAAGTTTGCAGAATAATGCAGAATTAGTATTAAAAAATGATGAAAAATCCATACGTTTAAAAGAAGTTGTGATTCGTAACAAAAACGATTTTAGCTTTAATGGTACAGGCGCTAATGCTTGTGGAGATTATGTTTGTTCATATAACAACTTAAATTGTCGTAATCACCCAAATGGCACTATTGGCAATCATCCGCCTATTACTGGCGGAACGTACAATGTAAATGGAATTCCAACTTTGTATCAAGGATGTACAGTTGTAGATCAGAAGATTTTTTTCTTGGTCAAGGGCATTCATCTCCAAAAAGAATTTTACATGAGCGACTATAAGGATCCACTAGAACCAGCTTTTTTTTCTACTATTTACTGGAATTATGCTACAGTATTAAATACTGGAAAAGAAACAGAGTTGAGTTTTTACACTAGTGATATTACTGGAAAATTTAGAATTGTAGTTCAAGGAATTACAAATAAAGATGTTATTTATGCGGAGGATTTTTTTGAAGTAAAAGGAAAATAAAAAAAACGATTACCAATTAAGGCAATCGTTTTTGTTTTATTAAATTGAAAATAATACTAAAGTGAATTAATCCATTTTACTAATTCATCTCTACCTTTTCCTGTTTTTTGTTGAAGTTTTCCCAACAGCTCATCATCTTTTCCTTCTTCGTGCTTCAAATCATCTTCAGTTAAATCGGCATAAGCTTGTTTAACTTTGCCTTTAATTTCATTCCATTTACCTTGCCATTCTAACTTGTCCATGTGCTTATTTTTAATGTTTTACAATTGGTTGATTGTAAAAAGAACACATTGAAAAAGTTATTGTTTTAATGAATTTAGATTTTCAGGTTTTAAACCTCTACATTTTTTTCGAATTATCTATAATTTCTTGTACCACCGTTGGGTCTAACAAAGTTGATATATCTCCCAAGTTCGAAGTATCACCCTCGGCTACTTTACGCAAAATACGACGCATAATTTTACCAGATCTAGTTTTAGGTAAGCCCGATACAAATAGAATTTTATCTGGTTTAGCAATTGCTCCAATTACACGCGTTACGGTTTGTAAAATATCTTTTCTAGTTAAATCTTCATCCTTACTTAATCCAGGATAAATAACAAATGCATAAATTCCTTGTCCTTTAACATCATGCGGATAACCGACAACAGCACTTTCTATAACTCCCGCATGCATATTTATTGCATTTTCTACTTCGGCTGTGCCAATTCTATGTCCAGAAACATTAATCACATCATCTACCCTACCCGTAATTCTGTAATATCCATCTTCATCACGCAAACACCCATCTCCAGTAAAATATAAATTCTCGTAAGTAGAAAAATAAGTCAATTTACAACGCTCATGATCACCATACGTGGTGCGTAACATACCTGGCCATGGAAATTTAATACACAAATTTCCGTTTACGCCATTACCTTCAATTTCTTTCCCATTTTCATCCACTAAAATTGGTTGTATGCCAGGTAAAGGCAAGGTTGCAAAGCTAGGTTTGGTGGGGGTTACAAAAGCAATTGGAGATATCATAATTCCGCCCGTTTCAGTTTGCCACCAAGTATCTACAATCGGTGCTTTTTTATGCCCAATTTCTTCATCAAACCAATGCCAAGCTTCTTCATTAATAGGCTCTCCCACCGATCCTAAAACGCGTAAGCTGCTTAAATCTATTCCTTTTAATGGTTCTGTACCAAAACTCATTAAAGATCTAATAGCGGTTGGCGCTGTATATAAAATATTCACTTTGTGTTTTTGTACAACTTCCCAAAATCTCGATGGAGTTGGAAAAGTCGGAATTCCCTCAAACATTAAAGTTGTAGCACCTTGCGAAAGTGGTCCGTAAACAATGTACGAATGACCGGTAATCCAGCCTATATCTGCTGTGCAAAAAAACACTTCATTTGGCTGATAATTAAACACGTTAGAGAATGTATAACCTGCATACACCATGTAACCACCGCAAGTATGTACAACACCTTTTGGTTTACCCGTTGAGCCCGATGTATATAAGATAAATAAAACATCTTCGGCATCCATTTCTTCGGCTGGGCAATTGGCATCAACCAATTTCACTTCATCTTCCCACCAACAATCTCTACCTTTTAACATAGAAACAGGGGTGCGAGTATGCGTTAATACAATTACTTTTTCTATCGTCGGACAACCAATTAAAGCATCGTCAATTACTTCTTTTAATTGAATTTGTTTGTTGCCACGATAAGCGCCATCTGCTGTAATTACCAATTTACAAGTAGCATCATTTATCCTATCGGCAATAGATTTAGCTGAAAAACCACCAAAAACTACTGAATGTATTGCACCAATACGAGCACAAGCCAAAACAGCTATTGCCAACTCTGGCACCATTGGCATATAAATACAAATCCGATCTCCTTTTTTAGCTCCGTTTCTTTTTAAAACATTCGCAAAGCGACAAACTCGATCATGTAAAACTCTATAACTAAGTGTAACACTATCTTTCTCGGGATCATTTGGCTCCCAGATAATGGCAGGTTTATCACCATTTTCAATTAAATGTCGATCTAAACAATTATCAGTAATATTTAACTTTGCTCCCTCAAACCATTTAATATTTGGCTCTGAAAAGTTCCACGATAAAACTTTATCCCATTTTTGTTTCCAAAGAAAATTATCAGCTATACTTGCCCAAAATTTCTCAGGATCATTTACACTTTGTTCGTAAGTTTCTTGATATTGCTCAAAAGAGGTAATCTGCATGGTAATTTAGGTTTAGCAATTAGGAGCTTCAAATATAGTATTATTACTAAAGTTTAAAAAAATGAATAAACAAATTCAATTATTTTTAGATCACTATTGATGGTTACAAAAATAATTCTGATATTTGCACACTCTTAAAAAAATTAAGTAGCGAAATAATCAACATAATAAAAAAGTCATGTCAAGAGTTTGTGATTTAACCGGAAAAATGGCGATGTCGGGATTTAATGTTTCTCACTCGAACGTTAAAACGAAGCGTAAATTTTATCCTAACCTACAACTTCAGAAATTTTATATTCCTGAAGAAGATACTTGGATTACATTAAAAGTATCAACATCAGCTATTAAAACCATCAATAAGATTGGTATTTCTGAGGCACTTAACCGCTTCATGAAAAAAGGATTTTTGTAAAAAACATTTGTCGATTTTATCGACATAAATAAATAATAAAATGGCAAAAAAAGGTAACAGAGTACAAGTTATTTTAGAATGTACAGAACATAAAACTAGCGGTATGCCAGGTATGTCTAGATATATATCTACAAAAAACCGTAAAAACACTACTGAGCGTTTAGAATTGAAAAAATTCAACCCAGTATTGAAAAAAGTAACAGTACATAAAGAGATAAAATAATTGAAGAATTGATGATTTGAAGGATTGAATTTTATATTCATTCATTTTAACATCCACTTACTCAATAATTAAATTTAAAAGACATGGCTAAGAAAGTAGTTGCAACCCTAAAAACGGGTACAGGAAAAGAATATTCGAAAGTTATTACAATGAACAAATCACCAAAAACTGGTGCTTATTCTTTCAAAGAAATCATTGTACATAACGATCACGTTAAAGATGCTCTTGCTGGTATCAGCAAGTAATTCTATTCACGAATAGCATTAAAGGCCGTTCCGTATTAAACGGAAGGGCTTTTTTATTTTAATATCATTCTATGGGTTTATTCGATTTTTTTAAGAAAAAAGAAACTGCTCCTGAAGCACAAGAAGCTTTAGAAAAAGGTTTAGAAAAAACTAAGGAAGGTTTTTTAAGTAAAATCACTAAAGCTGTTGCTGGTAAATCTACAGTTGATGATGATGTATTGGATAATCTTGAAGAAGTTTTGGTTACTTCTGATGTTGGCGTAAGTACTACCTTAAAAATCATTGACCGCATTCAGGCTCGAGTTGCAAAAGATAAATACTTATCTACTTCTGAGTTAAATCATTTACTACGCGATGAAATTCAGCTTTTATTAGCCGAAAATAACAGCAACGATTTCCGAAATTTCGAATATGGCGATCATAAGCCTTACGTAATTATGGTGGTTGGCGTTAATGGTGTGGGTAAAACTACAACTATTGGCAAACTGGCACATAAATTGAAAAATGAAAATCTGAAAGTAGTTTTAGGCGCAGCCGATACGTTTAGAGCAGCGGCAGTTGAGCAAATTAAATTGTGGGGTGAACGAGTTGGGGTAAGAGTTGTGGCACAAGCAATGGGTTCAGATCCTGCTTCTGTTGCGTTTGACACATTACAATCAGCAGTTGCCAATAAAGAAGATGTTGTAATTATTGATACCGCTGGTCGTTTACATAACAAAATTGGTTTGATGAACGAATTAGGTAAAATCAAAAGTGTAATGCAAAAGGTAATACCAAATGCACCACATGAAATTTTGTTAGTATTAGATGGTTCAACTGGTCAAAATGCATTTGAGCAATGCAAACAATTTACCGAAGCTACTGATGTAAATGCATTAGCAATTACCAAATTAGATGGCACTGCAAAAGGTGGTGTAGTGATTGGCATTTCCGATCAATTTAAAATTCCTGTAAAATATATTGGTGTTGGCGAAAAAATGGACGATTTACAATTGTTCGATAAAAAAGATTTCGTGAACTCCTTATTTAATTAATATGATTACTAAAAATAAGCTTGTAAAAACTATTGCCAAACCTAAAATCAATGTAATTACTTTAGGTTGTTCAAAAAACACTTACGATTCTGAAGTATTAATGGGGCAATTACGTGGCAATAACCTAGCTGTTGAACACGAATCAAATAGTTTAGGCAAAGACGATATTATCGTAATTAATACTTGCGGTTTTATCGATAATGCTAAGCAAGAATCTATTGACACTATTTTACAATACAGTCAATTAAAAGACGAAGGTAAAGTTGGAAAAGTAATCGTAACAGGATGTTTATCTGAACGTTACAAGCCAGAATTAGAAGCAGAAATTACTAACGTTGATGCATTTTTTGGCACTAACGATTTACAAAACATATTGCACAGTTTAGGTGCAAACTACAAACACGAATTAATAGGTGAACGTTTATTAACCACGCCTTCTCACTTCGCTTATTTTAAAATTGCCGAAGGCTGTAATCGTCCATGTTCTTTTTGTGCTATTCCGCTAATGCGTGGCAAACACGTTTCTAGAGATATGAACGAGTTAGTTAATGAAGCGAAAATTTTAGCTGCTAACGGAACAAAAGAACTCATTTTAATTGCTCAAGATTTAACTTATTACGGTTTAGATATTTATGGAAAACGTAATTTGGATGAATTATTACGTCGTTTATCTGATGTAAAAGGCATAGAATGGATTAGATTGCAATACGCCTATCCTTCTGGTTTCCCAATGGGAATTTTAGATGCGATGAACGAACGAGAAAATATTTGCAAGTATTTGGATATGCCTTTACAGCACATTACAGATAACATGTTAAAATCGATGCGTCGTGGTATAACCAAACAAAAAACCATCGATATTGTAAACGAAATCCGAGCAAAAGTTCCAAATATCGCGATGCGTACCACTTTAATTTGCGGTTACCCTGGTGAAACTGAACAAGATTTTGAGGAGATGTACAATTGGGTTGATGAAACTCGTTTCGATCGTTTAGGTTGTTTCACATATTCTCATGAAGAAAAAACTCACGCTCATCAATTAGTTGATGATGTGCCTGAAGAAGTAAAACAAGCTCGTGTTGATGCTATTATGGAATTGCAACAAGGTATTTCTTTCGACATTAACCAAGAAAAAGTTGGCAAAACGTATAAAGTCTTAATCGATAGAAAAGAAGGTGATTTCTTTATCGGTCGTACTGAATTTGATAGCCCAGAAGTTGATAATGAGGTTTTAATCGATGCAAATTCTGGTTATGCAGCAAATGGAAGTTTTGTAAATGTAAAAATTGACCGTGCAGAAGATTTCGACCTGTATGGACAAATTGTAAAATAAAGCTATCGCCTAAAAATGTTTCGTAAATTAGTTTAATTTCGCAACACATGAAGGCAAAATATATATCTTATCAGGATACGCATTCATTCTCTAAACTGGTTTTAGATTATGTAAATGACGATGAATTCTTGAAACCTTTTTACAGCTTTCGTCCAGATATGGATGGTTTGAAAAAAGCTGTTGATGCTAGAAATTTCAAAGGAAATAGACCTGAATTAGTTGAGGTTTTAAATCAGCAATACCAAAACGTAAAAACGAATAAATCGGTAAATCACAATATTAATTTACTGGCGGATGAAAATACTTTTACCGTTACCACTGGTCATCAGCTTAATTTATTTACTGGACCTTTATACTTCATCTACAAAATTGTAACGACCATAAATCTTGCGCTTGAGCTTAAAATTGCTTACCCAGAAAAGAATTTCGTACCTATTTATTGGATGGCTACCGAGGATCATGATTTTGAGGAAATCAACCATGTTAGTGTTGATGAAAAAAATATCAGTTGGATACAACAGATTAACGGCGCAACTGGGAGACTAAGCACAAAAACTGTTGAAGCGGCCGTAAGAGCATACAAAGCGTATTTAGGCATTAGCAAAAATGGAAAAAAACTAGCCAAACTAGTCGAAAATGCATATTTAACTAACGATAATCTGGCCGATGCAACTCGGGTTTTGGTAAATAGTTTATTTCAAAGCTATGGTTTAGTGATTATAAATGCTGATGATGCGAAACTAAAAAAACAATTCAGTTCGGTTATTAAACAAGATATTACTGAACAAAATAGTGCGCATTTAACTGAAAAAACTAGTGAAGATTTAACTCAAAAAGGGTATAAAACACAAGTTAATGGTAGAGAAATTAATTTCTTTTATTTAATTGATAATCTTCGTGAAAGGATTATAGAAAAAGATAATCATTTTATCGTTAATCATACAGAAATTAGTTTTACTAAGGGTGAATTACTTCTAGAAATTGAAAATCATCCCGAAAGGTTTAGCCCGAATGTAATTATGCGGCCGTTATACCAAGAAGTAATTTTACCAAACATCGCTTATATTGGTGGTGGGGCTGAAGTTTCTTATTGGATGCAATTGAAAGCTAATTTCGATTTCTACAAAACAGATTTCCCTGTATTATTATTACGTAATTCAGCTTTGTTAATTGATAAACGTAGTGCAGAAAACTTAAATAAATTGGGCTTTACGTTAGAAGATGCTTTTTTGAATAAAGAGAAATTACAAAAGATTTGGATTAAAAACAATAGCGATTCTAACTTATGTTTAACTGATGAAAAGGCGGCAATACAAGCCATTTTTAATCAAATTAAATTAAAGAATTTTAAAATCGATAAAACCTTAGAAAGCACTGCTGAATCTGCAAAAGCCAAGACTAATCGTTTATTAGATCATTTGGAAAAGAAATTGTTTAGAGCTGAGAAAAGAAAACATGAAGTTTCTTTAAAACAGATTGAAAACGTAAAAAATAGACTTTTCCCAACTGGTACTTTACAAGAAAGAGTATTGAATATTGCACCAATGTATGTAAATTATGGCGATGATTTTTTATCCTCATTAATAGAAAATTTTCAACCTTTAGGAGGAGACTTTACATTATTACTTCCATCATAATCCGTCATTGCGAGTCCCTTTTCGAGGCGAAGCAATCTTTCATACAAGATAGATTGCCGCGTCGTTCCTCCTCGCAATGACGACAATTTTTTAAAGAAAATGAACTTTATAACCTTTACCGAAGAAAAACTTAGATCTTTTACATATTCTGTTTTTAAAAAAATGGGCTGTTCTGATGAACATGCAGAATTAGCAACCGATGTTTTAATTCGTTCCGATTTAAGGGGGATAGATTCTCACGGTGTAGCTCGCTTAAGTGGTTATGTTCGTTTGTGGGAAAAGAAAAGAATTAATGCCACACCAAATATTAAAGTAGTTTATGAAACACCGACTACAGCAACTGTAGATGGAGATGGAGGATTAGGATTAGTTGTTGCACCATTTGCAATGAAAGTGGCTATTGAAAAAGCGGAAAAATACGGAAGTGGTTGGGTAGCTGTTAAAAACTCTAATCATTTTGGCATTGCTGGATACCATGCTTTATTAGCTGTAGAAAAAGATATGATTGGAATTAGCATGACCAATGCTAGTCCATTGGTTGCTCCTACTTACGCGAATGAACGTTTATTGGGCACAAACCCAATGTGTTATGCTTTTCCTGCGGGAAAATATCCGCCAGTTATAGTTGATATGGCAACCGCAGCAGCCGCAAATGGCAAATTAGAAATCGCTCAAAGAGCAAACAAAGAAATTCCAGATGGCTGGGTGCAAGATAAAGATGGGAATTCATCTACTAATCCAAATGAATTGAAAAGTGGTGGTTCATTGTTGCCTTTAGGCAGTGATAAAGATCATGGAAGTCACAAGGGTTACGGATTAAGTGCAACAGTCGATATTTTATCAGCTGTGCTTTCTGGTGCAAATTATGGTCCTTGGGTACCGCCGTTTGTGGCGTTTTTAGAACCAGATGCAAATCCAGTTGGCGAGGGAATTGGCCATTTTTTAGGCGCTATGCGTGTAGATGGTTTTCGCCCTGCGGATGATTTTAAAAGTCATTTAGATAATTGGATTGAACGCTTTAAAAGTGCGAAAACTATAAATTCAAATCAAAGAGTAATTATACCTGGTGAACCTGAAGCAGAAGCAGAACTAGAAAGAAAAGTAAGCGGTATTCCAATCATTGATGTTGTAGTAAATGATTTAAATGAATTGGCCGCTAAATTTGGAATTCAGGGCTTATAAAAAAACCTCAGAAGTTTAAAATCTCTGAGGTTTTATCATTTTTATTCCAAGTTAATTGGTTTATTTTTTGGGTATTTTACCTGATATTTTAATGCTAGCTTTTTCTGTTCTCCAGGCTGTAATATCATTTGCCAAGTTAATGTTCCATTTGCTTCATCATACTTTGCTTTAGAAATTTCTTGCTTTTCTACAGTAATATCGCTACTTGTCGAAATCGGTAATTGATCTTCAACAATCAGATTAATAGCTTGACTTTTCCTATTTTTTATATCAATAATAAAACTTCTGCTATCTTTTTGAGAAGAACCAATAAACTGTTTTTCATTAAAGTCCTTTTGCTTTTCTCTTTTAATTACCACATTTTTATCTACTCCTAAAGAGATTGTTAAAGTATCTGAAGAATTTTGAATATCCAATAAAGTTTTGCCAAGATATGTTCCTTCAAAGAAAATATTTGCTTCGCCAGTTATTAGATTAACTTCATCAAAACCATTAATTTTAGCAGTTAAAAAAGCTTCTTCGCTTATTTTTGGAGCACTATAATATTCATAATCTGCTTTAAAATCATAATTACCAATATCAACAGAAAACTGCTGACCATCACTAAGTATGGTGTATGGGTTTTTAATATCAAAAACAACATTCGTTTGCTTTTCAACAGCATTTACTTCAACTGCCGTTGAGCCTACGCTTCCTACTCCTCTAATTTTCACTCCTGCAACTTTCCCTGCTAATTTATCTGAATACCCTGTAACTACCACTTCTTGTAATAACTGATTATCAGGTTCTAATCTTATATTCATTTGGTTAGTAGTTATTAGATTTTCTTGAGTTTTAAAACCTATGTAACTAAATATTAAAGTATTTGCTCCGACAGGAATTTGTAGTACAAAATTGCCATTAGCATCGGTTGTAGTAGCAACCGAATTATTCTTCACGCGAACGGCAACTCCTGGTATACCTTGATTGTCGTCTGAAGCAACAACCTTACCTTTTATAATTCTAACATTAGAAGATGAAATATTATAGGTGTTATATCCAGCGCTTAAAAATCCTAAATTATATGGTGCTAAACTTGGCTTAGTACTATTATTTGTCGGATTTCCAGAAGAAAGTGTTAGTTTAATATTTTTCCAATCTTCACCCGAGTTTTGTGAAACATTAGCTTTGTAAACAAGTTCTACAGGACTAGATATATCTTTTGCTCTAATATCATAAGTAGGATACCAACCTGCATTATTTACCATGTATGTTAAGGAAATTTTGCCTTTAGAGGCTACTTTTGCCGATATTTTAACAACAATATCGTTTGAGTTAATCAACGATTTTCCGTTGAGTTCATTAATTTGGCGATTATATTTATTTAAATCCGTTTGTAATTTGACTATCGCTTTATTAATTTCAATTTGTTTATTTTTCGCTTCTGTTAATCTCTGTTTCTGAAAATCTAAAGCTTGTTTTAATTTAACCAAATCATAGTTTACATTTGGGCCCATCACTACTTGATTTTTAACTAACATTTCTTCTTCAGCTTTATACACCTCGCTTTCATTTCTTAAAGTTGAAATTTTATCCGTTAGGTCGGTAATTACTGTTAAATAGTTTGTTTTTTGTTCAGAGTTTTTCTTTTCTAGCAGAAAGTTCTTTTGTTGAGTAACAGATAAAATAGTGAAATTACCTTCGCCTTTGGCCTGTATGCTTTGTGCCTCAATAGCTGATGAAAGTCCAGAAAATACGAACTGACTTACACCTTGCGGAATATCCATACTTTCAGCTTGTCTTTGTACTTGTGCACCGCTAATAAACACAGTAACATTGCTAATTTTTGAAATAACTTGAATTTGATTTTCTTGTGCTGAAATTGACAAGCTCAGAAAAAGAATAAATGTTTTTAAAATGAGAACTTTTTTCATAAAGCGTAATTTAATGATGATAAGGATTAAGAAGTTTATATAAGGTAGATGAAATAAAATCAAAAATTGCATAACTAAATCCAAAAAAAAGACCCCGATAAAATCGAGGTCTTTTTTATACTTATTTTTTGTGCTTAGTGAATACCTCTAAAAAGCCTATTCCAGCGTATTTTGCTAAACCACGAACCTTCGCTATCAAAGCTCATCCAAATGAATAAAGCTTTACCAACTATGTGATCTTCAGGCACAAAACCCCAATAACGCGAATCTAATGAGTTATGGCGATTATCTCCCATCATCCAATAATAATTCATTTTAAAAGTATAAGATGTAGCAATTTTATCATTGATATACCAATCATTCCCCTTTTTCTCTACCTTATTTCCTTCGTAAGTTCTAATAGCCCTATAATATAAAGGCATTGTATTGCTATCTATATGAACAGTCCATCCTTTAGCAGGGATTTTTATTGGACCAAAGTTATCTCGATTCCAAACCCTTTTAGAATCATGTGGGAACAAACCACCCATCTCTTTTTCATCAGCTTTTGCAGCCATCATGATAGCAGATTTTACAAAACCCAACTTTTTAAGTTCGGTTATCATTTCCGCGGATGCATTACCTAGATAAGTATCCTCAGTCTCCTTAATCATATCGCCTGTCACAAAACCTAAATCTTCTAGAGGTTTTGTTTCTATCTCTGTTTTCGTAAACTGAATACGGTATGGCATCATTCCAGTATTTTTTAATGGTTCATCTTTACCATTTACATTAACGATACCATTCTTCATACTTACTACATCACCAGCAATACCAATACAACGTTTAATGTAATTCTCACGTTTATCCACAGGTCTACTTGTAACCGTATACTGACTGTTTACAGCTGCCCGACCATTAGCACGTACCAAATCATAATAACTAGGGTTTTGATTTTCCAATGCAACTGTATCTCCCTCAGGGAAATTGAAAACCACTACATCGTTATTTTTAATATTTTGTAACCCTGGCAATCTTCTATATTTCCATTGTACGCCATCCCAATAAGCTTTGGTAGTGGCAGTAAATGGTAATGTATGATGTGCAAAAGGAAAGGCAACTGGTGTCATTGGAATACGAGCACCATAATTTACTTTACTTACAAATAAAAAATCGCCAACTAATAACGATTTTTCCATTGAACCCGAAGGAATGGTGTAAGCTTCAATAAAAAATACTCGAATAATAGTTGCTGCAATTACTGCGAAGATAATCGCGTCAGTCCATTCTCTAGTTTTACTTTTTTTCTTTTTTGGTTCGGCATCCTTATTTTTTTGCCAGAATTTCCAATTCATATTTTAGGAATTAAAATTAAAAACATCAGCTATATTATAGAAGCCTTGTTTATTTTGTAACCACTCTGCAGCTATTACTGCACCCAATGCAAACCCTGCTCTACTATGTGCAGTGTGTTTTATTTCTATTTCATCAACTTCAGAACTGTAAACTACCGTATGCGTACCCGGTACATTTTCTATTCTGTGGGATTCAATTAATAATTGCTCATTTTTAATCACATCTGGTATTTGCGTACCTACAACTTCATTTAACCATTCCGATTTACGATCAATTTCTTCAATAATCCCTTCGGCAATAGTCATCGCTGTACCACTTGGCGCATCTAGTTTATGTGTATGGTGTATTTCTTCTACTTGTACTTCGTAAGCTGGATAATTATTCATCAGCTTTGCTAATACCTTATTTAAATGGAAGAAAAGATTTACGCCAACACTAAAGTTAGAGCCGTAAAGCAGCGTATTGTTACTGCTTAAACAATCATTTTTAATCTCTTGTAATTTGCCATACCAACCTGTTGTACCCACAACCACTGGCACTCCAGCATCAAAACATTTATAAATATTATCTACCGCAGCATCTGGCGCACTAAAATCTATGGCTATATCGGCTTTTGCCAAATTATCAACAGTAAAATCTTCTAAATTATCAATGCTAATTTTCAGTACAACCTCATGCCCTCTTTCTAAAGCAAAACGCTCTATAATTTGGCCCATTTTGCCGTAACCTAATAATGCTATTTTCATTGGTATATAATTATTAATATGTTGTTATGTTTTTATTGGCATTAATGAGCTCGTAAACTCGGTATGTTTTTTTTTAAAGATAATGAAGCTATCACGAATTTATTCATATCGTTACTAGTTTCATAATTTAATAGTGAGTTTTAATGCAGGCACAGCTGGATTATAACCATACATTGTACTTGAATTTAGTAGAGATGGCGAAATTTTGAAGGATAAATTGTCATCTACGTTAAAATATTTTAAACGTGCAGTAACGTAAGCATCTAATGCATTTAGGCCATATAAACCAACTAAAGATAGCAGAACAACTTCGCGGTTACGTTTGAAAATATTTTTGGCAACTACTAATGCATCGGTATTGGTGTATTGTGACAACCCATTTTCGGGATCTGGGGTATTATTATGCAATTTTCTGTACTGTAATTCATCCAAAAACAACTTATAATTTTTATTATTGTCCATATACGACATAACTAATAAAGTACCGCCAGCATAAATAGCCCCAATTTTGCCAATTATGTATAATTTTTGTCCGAATTTATTGCCTTTTGTAGCACCACTTTTAACATCATTTACAACCAGTCCGTAATTATATACCTGACCTAAGCCTGGGAAAATTAACGACCTGTGAAATGCTTTTCTACCAGCAATTTTTCCTTGATTTACATAAGGTGCTGGTTTAATGGTATCAATTCTGTTTTTAGTAGTATCAACTGGCTTTTTTACAGCAGGATTTTGCGCTCTTGCCGTAGCAAAAGTTAACAATACTATAACCGAAAGCAATAGTGCTCGCATTACCAATCTAAAAGTTCTAAAATTCTGCTCAAATCATCGTTAGAAACAAATGGAATTTCTATTGCGCCTTTACCATTCTCTTTAACTTTTAACTTCACTTTGGTAGCGAATTTAGAAGCTAGATCGTTTTGTAATTTTTGATATTCGAAAGAAACGCCAACTGGATTAGCTTTAGGTTTTATTTGTACATGATGAATACTCCGAACTAATTCCTCTACCTTACGAACTGATAAACCTTTATCTAAAATTTCTTGGTGGATAAACAATTGTTTTGCTTCTTCTTCTACACTAATTAAAGCACGAGCATGACCCATAGATATTTTACCATCACGAATTGAAGCCTGAATAACTGGTGGTAATTTTAATAAACGCAAGTAATTACTAACTGTAGTTCGGTTTTTACCAACTCTTTCACCTAATTGCTCAGGTTTTAGGTTACATTCATCAATCATCATTTGGAAACTTAAAGCCACTTCAATAGCATTTAAGTTTTCGCGTTGGATATTTTCAATTAATGCCATTTCTAGCATTTGCTGATCATCCGCACTGCGAATATAAGCTGGTATTTGAGTTAATCCTGCTAGTTTTGACGCTCTTAATCTACGTTCACCAGAAATTAATTGGTATTTATTTCCGTTTTTTCTAACGGTTATTGGTTGTATTAAACCTTGTACTTTAATCGATTCTGATAATTCGTTTAGTGCAACTTGATCAAATTCGGTACGCGGCTGATATGGATTAGTTTCTACATCACTAATATTAACCTGACTAATACTGCCAACTTGTGCAGTTTGGTCTAACGTATCATTGCCATTTTTTGGAGGATGAACCGAATCAGTATCATCTAAAAGCGCACTTAATCCTTTTCCTAAACCTGTTTTTCGCTGAAAAGATGTCATCTATATAATTTATATGGTTGCTGTAGTTACATCTTGTTCTTCGGTTACCAAACCGTTTTTGCGAACAATCTCTCTAGCTAAGTTTAAATAATTGATAGCTCCTTTGCAATTTGCATCATGCATAATTACCGAAACGCCATAACTTGGCGCCTCGCTTAAACGTGTATTACGCTGAATAATAGTTTCGAAAACTAAATCCTGAAAATGAGTTTTTACTTCTTCTACCACTTGATTAGATAAACGTAATCTTACATCATACATTGTCAGTAAAATTCCTTCTATTTCTAATTCTGGATTTAAACGATTTTGTACAATTTTTATAGTGTTTAATAATTTACCTAAACCTTCTAATGCGAAATATTCACACTGAACAGGAATAATAACTGAATCTGCAGCTGTTAAGGAGTTGATGGTAATTAAACCCAAAGATGGAGAACAATCGATGATGATAAAATCATATTGATCTTTTACTTTTTCCAAAACAGCCTTCATTTTATATTCGCGGCTGGTAAGGTTAATCATTTCTATTTCTGCACCTACTAAATCAATGTGTGCAGGCAATAAATCTAAGTTTGGGGTTTCAGTTTTTACAATTGCATCTAACGGATCAACATCGTTAATAATGCATTCGTAAATACTGTTTTTTATATTCCTTGGGTCGAAACCAATACCAGAAGTAGAGTTTGCCTGAGGATCTGCATCAACCAAAAGTGTTTTATACTCTAAAACCGCTAAGCTGGCTGCTAAATTTATTGACGAAGTAGTTTTACCTACGCCGCCTTTTTGGTTTGCTAAAGCAATAATTTTACTCATCTATCTTTTTAAAAAATTACCAAAATTAAGTATGGCTTTATTTTACACTAATTAGCTAAGAAAAAATGCTATTTTTGTATAAAAAAAGCACTTTTTAACAATTAGCTAAGATACAAACTAAATCATAATATTAGTATTAAAGCCTTAAGTGTTTTAAACATCTTATTAACAATTTTAGTATGATTACCATTATATCTGGCACAAATAGGCCAGCAAGCAATACCTTAAAAGTAGCCAAATATTATCAGAAGCAACTAGCAGAAAAGGGCTTAGAAACTGAACTGTTGGACTTACAAGATTTACCAGAAAATTTTATTGGTCATGATTTATACGGTAAAAGAAGTGCAGAATTTGAAAAAATTCATGAATTAATTACGAAAACCACTAAGTTTCTATTTATCATTCCAGAATATCATGGTAGTTATCCAGGAGTATTAAAAACCTTTATAGATGCTTGTGCTTTCCCTGAAAGTTTTTACGATAAAAAAGCATGTTTAGTTGGAATTTCGTCGGGCAAATATGGAAACATTCGTGGGGTTGAACATTTTAATGGGGTTTGTGCGTATTTGCATTTAAATGTAATGCCATTGCGTTTGCATATTCCTGATATTAAAACAGAATTGGATGAAAATGGGCAGTTTTTTAAGGCAGATACGCTGAAGTTTACCAATCAGCAAATGGATAAGTTTATTAAGTATTAACCCTTAAAGGGGGCTTGTCTTTTTAGTGTTCATGTAATGCGCCTTATTATGAAGTCCCCTTTAGGGGGTTTAGGGGTTTAAACGCCAAACCTAATCCACTTATCGCCTTCGTAACCAAAAATAAAGAAACCTGGATGTAGCATTTCAGCAAAGTTTTCTATCAATGTTACAGCATTGGCTGGAGTACGCAATTTATTTACATCATCATTTAATAAAATAATTCTACCGTTTTTTACCGCTGACCAGTTTGCGTCTAATAATGCAGGCACTTCACGCATTAAATCATTCAACGTTTTGCCTGCTTGGTAATAAATAATATAAACAGCACCCAAAATTTCTGTTTCGAGTATTCCTCCAGCAGCATTAATTTCATCGGCTAAAACTAAGCTCTGCATGTTGAATGTATCTAAACAAACTACAGGCACTTTATCCATGAATTTAATTTTATGCGCTACAATATCTACACGATCATGTAATTCTTCACGTAAAATCTCATCATTTTCACTATTTATAAGCTCATTTAAAAAAGACATCTGAATTTATTTATTAATTTGTACAAAAATAGTATTCCTAAAGCGATGCGTAGAATTATAAACAATATATTTTGGATTTTTTGCCTGCTGGCGATTATTTCTTGTAAGGGGAAAACCGAAACCGATGGCAAAAAAGTTTTCAATATTAACTTAGATCAAAATGTGACTTCCTTAGATCCGGCTTTTGCTCGTAACCAAAATGCCATTTGGATGATTAACCAAATATTTAACGGATTAGTGCAAGTAGATAAAGATTTGAATACCATTCCTTGCATTGCTAAAAGCTGGCAAATGTCTAAAGATGGATTAACGTATACATTTAATTTACGTGATGATGTTTATTTTCAGGATGATCCTCAATTTAAAAATGGAAAAGGAAGAAAAGTAGTCGCATCAGATTTTTCGTATAGTTTTTTTAGATTAATAGATCCTAAAGTTGCCTCATCTGGAGGATGGATTTTTAGTGATAAAGTGAAAGATGCTGGCAGTTTTAAAGCATTAAACGATACCACTTTTCAAATTCAATTATCAAAACCTTTCCCTGCTTTTATGAATTTATTGACTGCCCAATATTGTTCTGTTGTGCCTAAAGAAGTTGTTGAGCATTATGGCAAGGATTTTAGAAGTCATCCCGTTGGTACGGGTCCATTTAAATTTAAGTATTGGAAAGAAGATGAAATATTAGTGTTACTTAAGAATGAACACTATTGGGAAAAGGATGGAAATGTACAACTTCCCTATTTAGATGCTGTAAAGGTTACTTTTATTACTGATAAGCAAAGTGCTTTCATGAATTTCATTAAAAAGGATTTAGATTTTTTTAACAGTGTCGACGGAAGTTATCGCGATGATATTTTGACCAAAAGCGGCAAAATGACTAGCAAGTATAAAGGGAAATTTCAGTTATTTAAAGGCCCTTATTTATGTACAGAATATGTAGGAATTTTAGTTGATACTTCTAAAACTATCGTTAAAAATTCTCCTTTACGATTTAAAAAAGTTAGGCAAGCGATTAATTATGCCATTGATAGACAAAAATTAATCAAGTACTTAAGAAATAGTGTTGGAACTCCTGCAACATCGGGTTTTATACCCAAAGGGATGCCAGGTTTTGATAGCACACGGGTAAAAGGTTACGATTATAATCCTGCATTATCTGCAAAATTATTGGTAGAAGCTGGGTTTCCGAATGGGAAAGGAATGCCCGAAGTTACGTTGAGCACTTCTACTACTTACAAAGATTTAATTGAATTTATTCAGGGGGAATTGAATAATATTGGTATTAAAGTAAAGGTAGATGTTAGCCCTAATTCGAGTTTGCGTGATATGATGGCGAAGAACGAAGTGAACTTTTTTAGGGGTTCGTGGATTGCAGATTATGCGGATGGAGAGAATTATTTATCGGTGTTTTACTCTAAAAACAAAGTGCCATTCGGGCCAAATTATACAGGCTATTTTAATGCAGAATTTGACAAATTGTTTGAGCAAAGTTATTTTGAAAGCGATCCTAAAAAGCGATATGAATTGTATTATAAAATGGATAATATGGTGATGGAACATTCATCGGTTGTACCTGTTTTATACGATCAGGTTGTGGTGATGTTGCAAAATAACATTAGCGGTTACCCTATTAATCCGTTGAGTTTAATGATTTTGAAACGAGTGAAGAAGAAGTAAACCTCACCCCTAGCCCCTCTCCTTAAGGAGGGGGAACTCAGGATGGAATTAATATTGCATACTTGCAGGGTGGCTGTTAGAGAAGTAATATTGCTATAGCTTAAACCTTACTTTAAGTTTCTTGATTTTATTTCTTTTTTCATTTCTTTTAAAGAACTAAAATTTATAATCACTATTGGTAATAATGCAATTGGAACTGCACTTAAAGCGCTAAATCCTTTTTTAAAAGCTAGAACTATGTTGATGATGAACAGCACAAGTATTGCGCCTGCAAGCATAGCTGTTATTGTTTTTAATGTTTTTTCGTTTTTGAGCAATTCTTCATTACTCAGTTCTGAAAGGCTTTTTTTACTCATTTGAACATTCTATTTTTAGTTATTTCCATGTTTTTTATTGCTGCAATTGGGGCAATTTTTATGGCTTTATTTCCTTTGGCAAGATAAAAATAATACACACTGTTTGTGCTAACAAGGAAAATTTGCTCGGTTTCTCCACTATTGTAATTTAATGTGTAATCGTATTTTAATTGGTCGGTTTTTATTTTCTTGGAGATAAAGAATCCTTCGGCTGAGCCGTAACCTAAATAAATTGATAGCAAACCAATGGCAAGACTTTTAATCGAAATAGCGAAGTAGTATTTTTTTATTTCAATTTCTGGCAAATCTATTTTGGTCTGTTTTAATTCGAAGATTTTTCTTACCCATTTATTGTGATCGTATTTATATAAAATTGATGGCAAATAATAGCAAGTTACAAAGACAGATGCTGTGGTTAAAAATGTAATTGGATGGGTGGTTAGGGTGGCAATTGGGCTAATTAAAATATCCATGATTGTAGAATATTTTAAAATGTTAATTCCTAATTGATAAAAGAGTACGCTTTCTTTTAATATGCCCATAACTACTAAAAAAAGATAGCCGAAGGGTATTAGCTTTTGTAGGTCTTCTGAAATTTTCATTTAATTATTAATTGGCTTTCACTTTAGTTTTTAGTTGGTGTGGGTTATTGTTTCTGACAGCCTAATATAAGATAATATATCCTCACCCCCAACCCCTCTCCAAAGGAGAGGGGAGCATTGGGTGGAAATTAGTAATGCAGACTTTCAGGTTGGAAAAGTAATGTTGCAGGTGATATAAGTTGGGACAGAGTTCATATAAGTCGGGACAAAGGTGATTAAAACAGGGCCTATTGTGATTAAAATTGGGACAAAGTTGACATAAATGGGGAAGAAGATGATAAAAATGGGGACTAATATGATTAAATATGGGACAAGGTTGATATAATACGGGACAATGTTGATATAAGTAGGGAATAAGTAGGCTGTTTTATAGTTTTAGTAGGGTTTTTGATTTTTTAGCTCGCCCCCGCTATGGCTCTTTCGTTTTTCATGAGTGTTCATTTTAGGGGTATTCAAGAATACTTCGCAGTATCTCTTGATAGAAAAGAAACAAAAGATCAAGGCTTAGTATCATTTTTTCGGTAGCATATATTGTTTTTTGTCCTCAAGAGCACTTCGTGGTTCTCGGATTAAGCTATCAAAACTTTTTTGACAACAGAATAAGATCCCGATGAAGAATCGGAACTGCATTCTGTTTTGGAATGTGGTTTTTGAACGGTTGTGGAGAAGTTTGGATTGCTTTCTCCTTCAGGATGCTACAAGGCCAGTCCTCGTTCTTGGGAATAGATTGTGGTTTGGGATTGGTTGGATGGGGTGTTAGTTTGTTGTTCTGTTTTGAGTTTATTAAACCTGACATTATCGGAAATACTTTTTGTGTTGCGTTATCTCG
This sequence comes from Pedobacter planticolens, assembly GCF_014172375.1. Classification (GTDB taxonomy): domain Bacteria; phylum Bacteroidota; class Bacteroidia; order Sphingobacteriales; family Sphingobacteriaceae; genus Pedobacter; species Pedobacter planticolens. Next base: position 56,632 of record NZ_WNXD01000001.1, on the reverse strand, counting down.
ATTGGAGCGCAGTGGAATGAGAGATCTGTAGTTCAATGCAGTGTTTAAAGGTTTCTCCACTACGGTCGAAATGACGGCGAAGTGTTCATACAAAAAGATTACAGCGTTGGCAGGACTGAAATAGCCGATGAAATGCTGCTTTTGCTTTTCGAAAAATATTGCTTGTATGAAAGATTGTACCATTTGCACTCCTTTGGTGCTTCGCCCCGAAAAGGGACTCGCAATGACGAAACAACATGAAAAGATTGCTTGAATGAAGGATTGCGAGTCCCAATAAAAAAGGGATTTACAATGACTAAATAATACAATAAAGCCTCCCGATTTTACATCTGGAGGCTTTATGTTATGATGTAATATTATATTTTATTGTTGTATACCACCTTGGCCACCTTGTTGGTTTTGATCTTGCTTGATGTCGTCGTTTTTGATTTTCTTTTTCTCTGTAAATTTAAGTTTACCGAATTTGTAGCTAAAGTTTAAACCAAATGAACGTAACGGATAGTAGATATTTTGGGTTTGATAGTTATTGTCTCCTTGTGTTACTGTTTCGATATGCAAATCGCGATTAAATGGATTTAAAACATTTAACCCAATTGTTCCTTGTTTTTTGAAGAAGTCTTTTTTAACAGCTCCACCATAAAAGAACATAGGTTCTGTTTTACTTTGGTAGGTATAGCGAGGTGAGTTAACCACACCGAAAAACTCTAAATTCCAACCGCCTTTAAATGAATTTGCGGAGCGCATGAAGAAATTATAATTTAAAAATGTTCCTTCGTTCATTCCTTTAATATCTGGTCTACTTTTAATTTCGTAAGTGTTTAAGGCAATGTTACTCATCAATGTCCATTTTGGAATTGGATTGTAAGATGTAAATAAATTAAAGCCATAACTTTGTGTTGTACCTGCATTTATAAAAGTAGATAGCGTAGTTCCTGGTATTTGATCGGGACTGTTAAAAGGTTCGATAGCATTTTTAGTGTTACGATAAAAAATAGATGCATTAATAATTGATCCTTTGATGTAAGTAGAATAGCCAAATTCTAAATTATCGCTCAATTCTGGCTTTAAGTTAGGGTTTCCTTGAAATACGCTAAATTGATTTGCTTCATTACGGAATGGGTTTAAATACGCTAAGCTTGGGCGTTGTACCCTACGATTATAGGCTAGTTTTAATGTTGTTTTACCATTAATTGTTTGTGACAAAATACCACTTGGGAACAGATTGAAGTAATCGTTCTTATTGTTAGAGAAATTGATAGCTGTATATTCTGCTCTAACACCTCCTTTAAACTGAATTTTTTTGGTTAGGTTAAAGCTAATGGTACTGTAAGCGGCACCTACGTTCTGATCGTAATCAAAATCTTGGTTAGCATTACCTCCGTATTGACTTTGGATATTTCTAAAAATAGCTTTACCACCTGCTTCAAATATTACCGACTTACTAAAAGGATACACATAATCTGATTGGGCAGTATATTCTTTGTTTTCGCCAACATTATTACTTTCAGTATATTTTATTGGTACACCAGCAGAAGTTTTAAAATCGTTAAAAAACTCATTGGTGTTTTTACCTGTGGTTAATTGACCAGAAATAGAAAACTCTTCTCCTTGTTTTTTAGTGGTTAATTTATAATCCATATTCCAATCTAAATTACCATTACTCATTTTTGTGCTACTTAAGGTATTTCCAGTTAGCACATTGTTAATTGAGGTGGCCGAATTTCCTGGCCCTCCATTGTAAAAACGTGTGTATTTAGCGTTTGTACTAATGTTGTTATAGGCGTTAAAATCGTAATCTAAACCTAAACTTCCATTGTACGCTTGTCTTGTCCAATCTGAAATTCCATCTTGAAGGATAGAGGTTGTTACATTATTTGCAGTAGTTTGATTAAAAAATACCACTCTCGATTCTTGCGGATATGCCAATTGAGTTCCTAATGCAGTATTAACACTGAAACGACCTGTTTTAGCAGTTAAATTAAAAGCACCAGCATTTTGACGAGTTCCGGTAGTTGCATTTACACTTCCACTTACACCTTCTGCATTGCTTTTTTTGGTAATAATATTGATGATACCGCCAGAGCCTTCTGCATCATATTTAGCTGATGGGTTGGTAATCACTTCTACACTTTTAATTTGATCTGCTGGCAACATTTTCAAGGCATCAGCTACGCTATTTGCCATTGTACCTGATGGTTTTCCATTGATTAAAACACGTACAGAACTTCCGCGTAGTTGAACGTTACCATTAATATCAACCGACAGCATTGGCACTTTACGCATTACATCGGTCGCGTCTCCACCTGCATTTGTAGCATCGGCTTCTGCATTGTACACTAGACGGTCAATTTTATTTTCTACAACAGCTTTTTGTCCAACGATGTTTACTTCGTTTAATGTATTTGAAGTTGTACTTATTGAGATAGAACCAAGGTTGTTATCTGGTTTTTCTGGAGTAGTTTTTATAATAACCGTTTTTGTTTTATAGCCCATAAAACCAATGGATACTTTATACTCATCTGGTGCTACGTTTTGTAAAACGATTTTACCCTTTTCGTCTGTTACACCACCATTTACGGCTTTACCATCTTTCACCTTAGTTAATGAAACGGTGGCATAATCTATTGGTTTTTTTGTTAGTGAGTCTAAAATAATTGCGGTAATACGACCAGTTACAGTTACTTTTTGACCGCCTCCCATTCCAGGAAATTGTGCTTTAGCACTATACATGAAGATTAAACCTATACTTAAAAGTAGAATTCTTTTCATTGTGTTATTTTTTTGTTTGGTATTTAGTCTAACAAAAGTAGTTTTTGTTACATGATTTGTATAGAGATTTTAGACCGTTTGATTTGAATTAACGGTGAATGCTGATTTTTAAGCGGTGAATGAGTTGATTACATTTTCTCAAAGTTTTCTATTTCTTTTAAAAATTTACCTGATTTAAGAATTGAACTCCATTCTACACCATAGAACATAATTTTAAACCATCTTTTATCCATATTTTTAATATCTACGTTTTTAAATAACCAAATACCTGCAAACGTAAATAATGCAACAATTGGCATTTGAATGAACCAAAAATTTAAAGGTGTTTCATTAATCATTTTAAAGGTGATATTCCAAGTACTAAAAATTGGGAGTTGCAAAAAGCATATACCAATTACATTTACTGTTGAGGCTCGCAAGCAAGCTAGTTTTTGCTGCATTTGAATTATGTTTTGACTATTGTCAATTTCACTAATCAGTATTATTTGTCTAACATACATTGCTATAGCAATAACTGTAACTAATAGATGTATGGCAATTGAGATTTTTAAGAAAATTGAAGCAATTGGATTTAAATGATATAAAAAATAAGCTACCACCACTGCATAAACAATCCCAACTACAACTGCTAAAATTTTATAATTTCTTGCTGGTTTAAGTGCATTTTTAGCTTTTTGTTGTTGCAATTCGGTTATAATTTTTTGATTAAGAGAAAGTGATTTCTCTAATTTTTCATCGTATTGTTTCCAAAGATTGATGATTTCTATATTTTCCATTTTGATTAATGTTAGTCCCGATAGCTATTGGGATGAAAATTTCTGTTTAAGCTGTTCTTTTATTCTTCCAATTTTTGTGGCCACATTGGTGGAAGTAATACCTATAATTTCTGCCATTTCTTTATGGGATTTTTCTTCGAGATACAATAACATCAATGCTTTATCTAAAGGCTTTAATTCGTTGATGAACTTTTGCAATGCATTTAAGTTTGCTTCTAATCCTTCTTCCAAATTCTCGTCAACAATTTCTATTAAATGTTCGCCCATTAAAACTGTATTTGTTGTTTTTTGCTCTTTTCTGTAAAATGAAATGGCAACGTTTAACGCAATGCGATACATCCAAGTAGACAACTTGTAATCGTTATTAAAATTTCCCCACGACTTCCATAACTGAAATATAATTTCTTGCGCCAAGTCTTCGCGATCGTCTGCATTTTGGCAATAAGAGTTACATATTTTAAATATGAGGCGCTTGTTGGTTTCAATAATTTTTAAGAATTCTTGTTGAGCTTGCTGCATTAATTTAAATCATCTTTCCCTATTAATCGCAGCAAGGTCAGAAATATCACAGGGAATGTGAAAAATATTTTGTTGCGCACAAAAAAGCCACAGATTTACAGATTTAAAATCTGCTAATCTGTGGCTAATTAATATATAAGTGCAGTGGATTAGACTACAATATTCACAATTTTTCCTTTTACAAAAATGATTTTCTTAGGGGTTTTACCTTCCAAATATCCTTGAACTTGTTCATTTGCTAATACAATTTCAACTGCTTGATCTTGTTCTAAACTTAAGCTCAAGTTTAAATTCATTTTCATTTTACCATTGATGGAAACTGGATAAGCGAATTCTGCTTCTTCTAAATAAGCTGGATTAAATGTTGGATATGCTGTATTTGATAAATCTGTATTGCCTAACAACGACCATAATTCTTCGCAAATATGTGGTGCATACGGAGAGAGTACAACGACTAAATCTTCTAAAACCTGACGATTTTTACATTTTAAATCGGTTAATTCATTTACTGCAATCATGAAACTAGAAACGGAAGTATTAAACGAGAAACGTTCTACATCATCTTGTACTTTTTTAATGATTTTATGTAATGCTTTTAATTCTGCTTTAGTTGGTACCGAATCATTAATATGGAAAACCCATTCTTCATTGTGGAATAAACGCCAAAACTTACGCAAGAACTTAAATACACCTTCAATTCCGTTTGTATTCCAAGGTTTACTTTGCTCTAACGGACCTAAAAACATCTCGTACATCCGTAAGGTATCAGCACCATAATTTTCAATCAAAACATCTGGGTTTACCACATTGAATTTTGATTTCGACATTTTTTCTACTTCAACGCCGCAGATGTATTTTCCATTTTCTAGAATGAATTCAGCGTTTGCAAACTCTGGTCTAAACTCTTTGAATTTGTTGATATTTAAGATTTCATTCTCAACAATATTTACATCAACATGCAGTGCAGAAGTTTTATATTCTTTTCTTAATCCATAAGAAACTAATGTATTTGTTCCTTTTCCTTCTTCATCAACCACACGATATACAAAGTTACTTCTACCTTGTATCATTCCTTGGTTAATCAATTTTTTGAAAGGTTCTTCTTCGTTTACATAACCTAAATCTTTCAAAAATTTATTCCAGAAACGACTGTATAATAAATGCCCAGTTGCATGTTCAGAACCGCCAATGTATAAATCAACGTCTTTCCAATAGGCAATGGCATCTTTTGAAGCAAATTTGTTTCCGTTTTGCGCATCCATATAACGATACCAATACCAACTACTTCCTGCCCAACCTGGCATTGTACTTAGTTCATATTCATAACGGTTTTCGTAACTCCAATCTGTTGCTCTTCCTAATGGCGGTTCGCCACTTTCGGTTGGTAAGTATTTATCAATTTCAGGTAATAGCAATGGCAATTCTTCTTCCTTAATAAGGTACGGCAAGCCATCTTTAAAATAAACTGGAATTGGCTCTCCCCAATAACGTTGGCGACCAAAAATAGCATCACGCATGCGATAATTAATTTTCGCTTTCCCTACGCCGTTTTCTTCTAACCAGTTATTAAGGTTTTCTGTCGCTTCTTTATAGGTTAATCCGTTAATGAAACCAGAATTTATATATTTTCCATCTTTTGTAGCATCAGCTTCTACCTCAATATCTTTTTGCGCATCTAAAATTTGGATAATTGGCAAATTGAAATGTTTTGCGAATAACCAATCACGTTGATCGCCGCTTGGCACACCCATTACCGCACCAGTTCCGTAACCCGCTAAAACGTAATCAGCAATCCAAATTGGCACTAATTCTTGGTTAACAGGGTTGATTACATAACTTCCAGTAAATGCTCCAGAAACTGTTTTCGTATCCGCCATGCGGTCTAATTCAGATTTCTTTTTAGTTTGGGTGATGTATTTTGCTATTTCTTCTTTTTGCGCCTCGGTGGTTAAAGCTTGAACTAATTCGTGTTCGGGAGCTAAAACAATAAATGAAACACCGAAAATTGTATCGACGCGGGTTGTGAAGACCTCGATAAAGTTAGCAGTTTTCAGTTGGGAGTTTTCAGTTGAAATTGCAAAGCGGACACTCGCCCCTACACTTTTACCAATCCAGTTGCGTTGCATTTCTTTAACTGGTTCTGGCCAATCTATGGTATTTAAGCCTTGCAATAATCGCTCTGCATAAGCCGAAATTCGCATGCTCCATTGCATCATTTTTTTCTGCTCTACAGGATATCCTCCACGTTCAGAAAAACCATCTTTAACTTCATCGTTAGCTAAAACAGTTCCCAATGCTGGGCACCAATTCACTGTACTTTCCTTTAAATACGTTAAGCGATATTTTAATAACTCAACTTGCTTTTCTTCGTCTGTAAATGTTGCCCAATCGCTTGGCATAAAAGTCTTTACATCTTCATCGCAAGCTGCTTTTATATTAGCGCTGCCTGCCGCATTAAATTTCTCAATTAATGTAGTAATATCTTCTGCTCTGTCGGTTTCTAAGTTGTACCACGAATTAAATAATTGCATGAAAATCCACTGCGTCCATTTGTAATACGATGGCTCGCTTGTACGAACTTCTCTGCTCCAATCAAATGAAAAACCAATTTGATCTAACTGACGACGATACGTTGCAATGTTAGCTTCGGTAGTAATTGCTGGGTGCTGACCAGTTTGAATGGCATATTGTTCTGCTGGTAATCCGAAAGAATCATATCCCATTGGATGCAAAACATTAAATCCTTTTAGTCTTTTATATCTCGAAAAAATATCAGAAGCAATGTAACCTAGCGGATGCCCAACGTGTAAACCCGCTCCAGAAGGATAAGGAAACATATCTAACACGTAATATTTTGGCTTACTAGAATTGGTTTCGGCTTTAAACGTTTGATTTTCTGCCCAAAACTTTTGCCACTTTTGCTCTATGGCTGCAAATTGATAATCCATTAATCTCCTCTTTCTTAAATAGTTTGCGAAAATAAGGAAATTAAGCCTGTTTTTGAAGTGGAAAGAATAAAAAACGCCATCTCCTTTTTTGAAGACAGCGTTTGTAGTAAAATTTGTGCTTTAAAACCTTTATCTACTTAAATAATAGGTCTCTGTTACTTTAGGATTTGAGCCTACAACTGTTCCTGTAAACTGAAATTTATTTGTGGTAATTGCAGATACCGTACAATCTAAATCTTTGGAAGAGAAATCCATGTAAAATTCATCTCCTACGCGAGCGCCAAACGTTCCGACCGAACGATTACTACCTAAGCCTAATTCAAAATCATCGCTTTCGTTGTCTTTAAAATCTAAGTAATCTGTTGCAGCATAAGTTGTTGTAATTGTCGCAGAGCCTGCTGTTGTTACATCAATTTTGTTAACTTGCCACTTACCTACCATCTTTGCTCTAAGTGGTTTTGTAGCTTCATCTTGTTTTTTACAGGCAGAAAAGCCTGCAATAAAAAGTAAAATCGTTCCTGCTAATACTAGTCGTTTTTTCATCGAATTTAAAATTAGTTTTAAGTTTAATGAGAAACGCTAATGCTAAAAACAAATCAAAACATGTGCCAACTTGGTTTGTTAATAAAGGTTAAATTCTAATCAAGTCTTATCATATTGTCTTAATTATTACTAATTTGCTAGCTATAAATAGGTCTTTTGTGCAAAAACAAAAGCCATATTATTTACGTTTTTGCTTATCTTTCTTTATTTTCGCAAAAACAAAAACACAGATACATGGAAGAATTTGAAGTAAGCGAAGCTTCTAAGAAGACAAAAACCATTTATATTTCCACCATTTTTAGTATTGCTTTGGTTTTACTAATGTTAGGTATGTTGGGTTTGATTTTAGTTCACGCTAAAAACTTATCCAATTATGTAAAAGAGAATATTGTTTTAAACATTATTGTTGATGAAGGCGCTAAAGAAACCGACATTTTAGCTTTCCAAAAAGAATTGAATGGAAATACAGCGGTTAAGCAAACTCAATATGTAAATAAGGAAGTTGCACAACATAATTTGACCAAAGATTTGGGTGAAGATTTTGTAAACTTTTTAGGATATAACCCATTACTTTCTACCATAGATGTTTATTTAAAAGCAGATTATGCAAATAACCAAAGCATTGATGCACTTAAAAAGAACATAGAAAAAAACCCTATCGTTAAGGAAGTGATCTATCAAAGTTCTTTAATTGATATGGTGAACAAAAATATTAGCACCATTAGTTTCATTGTGTTGGGTTTTGCAATTATTTTATTAGTAATCGCAGTAGCATTAATTAATAATACTATTCGATTGGCAATTTTCTCGCAACGTTTTTTAATTAAAAGTATGCAGTTAGTTGGCGCTACCAAGAACTTTATCAGAAAGCCCTTCATTTTAGTTGCCGCATTACATGGCTTAATTGCCTCTTTTATTGCAATTATTATTTTGCTTGGCCTTTTGTATTACGCACAAAAAGAAATACCCGAAATACTAATTTTAAGAAACTATACCGAATTTGGTTTTGTATTAATTGGCATGATTGCAATTGGTATTTTTATCACCTCAATAAGTACATTATTTGCAGTGAGCAGATATTTACGTTTAAAAATTTACGATCTATATAGATAATGGCAGAAAAACAGTCAGCTCCTGTAAAACAGGATAAAAAAACAGAATTGGTTTTTACAAAAAAGAACTATCAGTTATTATTAATTAGCATTGCTATTGTTGTAGTTGGCTTTATATTAATGATGGGTACCACAGGTGATATTTATGATGTAAGAAGAACTTTAATAGCACCAATGGTGGTATTGTTTGGCTTTGCATTTGGTATTTATGCTGTTTTAAAAAATAAGGGTTAATGAATTTTATACAAGCCCTAATCCTCGCAATTATTGAAGGATTAACCGAATTTTTGCCAGTTTCATCAACAGGGCATATGATTATAGGTTCATCTATAATGGGCATTGCTTCTGATCCCTTTGTGAAATTATTTACCATTTGTATACAATTAGGCGCTATTTTATCGGTTGTCGTATTGTATTTCAAACGATTTTTTAAGAGTATTAACTTTTACATTAAACTAGTTATTGCTTTTATTCCTGCTGCAATTTTTGGTGTTTTACTAAGCAATAAAATTGATCAAATGCTAGAAAGCCCGCTTACAGTTGGGATTTCTTTAGTAGTTGGTGGTGTTATTTTATTATTCGTTGATAAATGGTTTAGTAATCCGACTGTAAACGAAGAAGTGGAGATAAATTACTTAACTGCACTAAAAATTGGCTTTTTTCAATGCTTAGCAATGATACCTGGTGTATCTCGATCTGGAGCAAGTATAGTTGGTGGGATGAGCCAGAAATTAAGCAGAAAAGTAGCTGCAGAATTTTCTTTCTTTTTAGCTGTACCAACCATGTTTGCCGCTACAGGTAAAAAATTATTAGATTTTTATAAAGAAGGTCATTCTATTTCGCATGAGCAAATACAAATTTTAGCTTTTGGAAATGTGGTCGCTTTTATCATCGCTCTATTGGCAATCAAAAGCTTTATTGGCTATTTGAACAAAAATGGTTTTAAGTTATTTGGATGGTATAGAATTATTGTTGGACTGGTTATTATCGTACTGATTTTATCTGGACATCAACTCTCTATCATTTAAACCGTAGCTTTGCATCAAAATAATTTCTTTTGGAGAACAAAAACCTACAATTTCCTGATTTTGACTTTGCCCAAGGCGAACTTCTTTTAATAAATAAACCCTACAAATGGACTTCTTTTGACGTGGTTGGCAAGATTAGAAATTCGCTAAAGCCACTTAAATTAAAAGTCGGGCATGCTGGCACATTAGATCCTTTAGCTACAGGTTTATTAATTATCTGTACTGGAAAGTTAACTAAGCAAATCGATACTTTTCAGGCTGAAGAAAAAGAATATACAGGCACCATGATTTTGGGAGCAAGTACTCCTTCTTTCGATATGGAAACTGAAATTGATGCAACTTTCCCTATTCAACATATAACTGAAGAAGAAATTTATGCTGCTACCGAGCCTTTTAAGGGTGACATTGAGCAATATCCACCAGCACATTCTGCTGTTAAAGTAAATGGCGAACGCCTATATGTTAAAGCTCGTTTAGGCGAAGAGGTTGAATTGCGCAAACGTTATGTTACCGTAAATGCATTTGAAATTACTAGAATTGCTTTACCAGAAGTCGATTTTAGAATTGTTTGTAGTAAAGGAACTTACATCCGTTCGTTAGTTTCAGATTTTGGAAAACAATTAAACAATGCAGCTTATTTATCTAAACTTACTCGTACCCGCAGCGGCAATTTCTTATTAAAAAATGCATTTGAAGTAGCAGATTTGGTTGAGTATCTTCGTAATAAGAGAGAAGAAAATAAGCAGGAAACAGAACCTAAATAAAATCATTTATGGGAAACAGCAAAAATAAAAATACTCGATTAATAAAAGAAGGGGCTTTAATTATTTGTGGTGTAGTATCAGCTTGCTTTGGTCTTAAAAGCTTTTTGTTGCCAAGTCATTTTATAGATGGCGGTGTAACTGGTATTTCTCTATTGGTTAAAGCGTTAACTGGTTGGAATTTATCTTACCTCATCATCATCATCAATATTCCATTTATTATAATGGGGTACAAACAAATAGGAAAGGGTTTTGCGATAAAAACTTCAATCGCCATTACCTTACTTTCAATAGCTTTAATTGTATTGCCTTTTAACCCAATTACTCATGATAAATTATTGATTGCATTTTTTGGTGGTTTCTTTTTAGGGGGTGGAATTGGCTTAGCCATGAGAGGTGGCTGTGTAATTGACGGAACAGAGGTACTAGCTTTATATATTAGCAGAAATAGCATGTTAACGGTAGGAAATATTATCCTCATCTTAAACATCATCATTTTCGCATTTGCTGCCTACTTTTTAAATATCGAAACCGCATTGTATGCCATATTAACTTATCTATCTGCTTCAAACACAGTCGATTTTATTGTAAATGGATTAGAGGCTTATACTGGTGTAACTATCATTTCTGAAAAAAATGATGACATTAAACACTTCATTATCAATAATATGAAAAGAGGAGTTACCGTATATAAAGGCGAAGGAGGGTATTTAGAAAAGAAAGATATTGATATCATTTATACGGTTGTAACGAAACTCGAAATGAGCAAATTACAATCTGAAATTAGACAAATAGACCCTGATGCTTTTGTTGTACAACAACAAATTGCAGACCTTAAGGGTGGCGTTGTTAAACGTCAAGCTTTACATTAAAAAATACGTTTTGAGGATATATCATCAACTTTCTGAATTTAAAAAACTAACTAATGCTGTGGTTACCATCGGTACATTTGATGGGGTACATTACGGACATCAGAAAATTATAAAACGCCTTTGCGAACTCGCAAAATCTTCTGGCGGAGAAAGTGTAATCTTAACTTTTTTCCCGCACCCACGGATGATTATTGACCCTGAAAACCAGGATTTAAAACTAATCAATACCATTAAAGAAAAAGCGGAGATTTTAGCAAATTTAGGTGTAGATCATTTAATTATTACTCCGTTTACACGAGATTTTTCTAACCTAAGCGCAACCGAGTATATTAAAAATATTTTAGTTGATACCATCGGTACAAAACAAATTATTGTGGGTTACGACCATCGTTTTGGCAAGGATAGAAAAGGCGGCATGAAGGAGTTAGAAGAATGTGCAGCATTGTACAATTACACCATCGAAGAAATACCTGAGCAAGACATTAACGATGTAGCGGTAAGTTCAACCAAAATTCGTAAAGCATTATTAGATGGAGATGTTGCATTAGCTGAAACCTATTTAGGCTATCACTTCTCTATCAGTGGGCCAGTAATTAAAGGAGATAAAATTGGTAGAACAATCGGATTTCCTACAGCAAACATTTTTGTAGAAGAAACGTATAAACTTATCCCTAGCGATGGAATTTATGCTGTAACCGTCGAAATGAGTCCAGAGTCAGAAGTCTCAAGTCAAGAGTCTCTTACTTCACACTCAAGCCTATCTACTAAAGACTCAAGACTTTCTTACAGGGGAATGGCATACATCGGGCAGCGCCCAACCATTAACGGCATGACGCGTAATATTGAAGTAAATATTTTCGATTTCAACCGAGAGATTTACGGTCAAACTATTAAAATGAATTTCTTAAAATTCTTACGTCACGATGTAAAATTTACAGGTTTAGAAGCATTAACCATACAATTGCATCAAGATAAAGAAGATACTTTAGCCTTCTTTAAACAAAACTCAAATTTATAATAGTGCCTTAAACCATTCAAAAACCGATTATTTTTGTTATATTTAAAGCAATGAGGGTTTTTATTACTTTTCTACTGCTGTCTTGTTTTTATCTATCTACTGCTCATGCACTAGATAATAGAACGATTATAGTTGTTCAAAAGTCGATTAAACAATCCAATCTCGTTTTAGATAAAGTGAATGTGCTATCTAAAATGGAAAGCAATTCTTTAAGTAAAGAACCATTTTCCGAACATCTAAATCGTATTCATCAAACCATACAACATCCTACCCTAACAAGTGCAATTAGCATTATTCACAGCTATATAACACTTGTATGTACACCAGTTCAATCGATAAATAAATTTAAAGGCAAGGTCAATTATAGTTATCAATTTATCTTTAATTGTCTATTTCCGAAGCATACTTTTTGGTAGTTCTTTTTGCTCAAACCAGCATTAAAATTATTCATTACAAAAAATATACTTTATGATTCACTTACCTGTATTAATTGCCGATTTAGGCCTTATCCTTGCCGCAGCTGGAGTAACTACACTCCTATTTAAAAAAATTAAACAACCATTGGTATTGGGCTATATTTTAGCCGGTTTACTAGTTGGCCCACACATTAACATTATTCCCACCGTTAGCGATCATAAAAGCATTACAATTTGGGGCGAAATTGGTGTAATCTTCCTTTTATTTAGCCTTGGGCTCGAATTCAGTTTTAAAAAATTGGTAAAAGTTGGTGGCTCTGCATCAATTACTGCCATCGTTAAAGTCCTTTTCATCATCCTTGGTGGTTACCTAATTGGTATAGCAATGGGCTGGAATAATATGGATAGCATTTTCCTTGGCGGGATTATTTCTATCTCATCTACCATGATTACCATTAAAGCCTTTGAAGAACTCGGCATTAAACATAAAAAGTTTGCTGGGTTAGTATTTGGCGTATTGATAGTGGAAGATTTAGTGGCCATTTTATTATTAGTACTGTTTTCTACAATGGCAGTTAGTCAGCAATCTGCTGGCCCAGAAATGATTAAATCCATCCTTAAACTAAGTTTCTTTTTAGTATTGTGGTTTTTAGGCGGGATATTTTTAGTGCCTACATTTTTAAAAGCCACAAAAAAACTAATGAACGATGAAACGATGTTGGTAGTTTCATTAGCCTTATGTTTAGTCATGGTTTTATTGGCGGATAAAGCTGGTTTCTCTCCTGCATTGGGTGCATTTATCATGGGCTCTATATTGGCAGAAACTACACAGGCAGAACGCATAGAACATTTAACAAAATCTGTTAAAGATTTATTTGCAGCTATATTTTTTGTTTCTGTTGGTATGTTGATCAACCCAAGTATACTCATTGAATATGCAATGCCTATCTTTTTAATCACGTTAGTTATTATTTTCGGGAAAATTCTATTCACCGTTCTTGGAGCTTTATTAGCAGGTCAACCACTTAAAACTTCGGTACAAGCTGGCATGAGTTTGGCTCAAATTGGTGAGTTCTCATTTATCATTGCCACCTTGGGTGTAAGTTTAAAAGTAACTAGCGAATTTCTATATCCTATCGCAGTAGCCGCAGCAGCAATTACCACATTTACCACACCTTATTTAATTAAACTATCTGAGCCATTTTATAACTTTTTAACTAAAAGATTACCGCAAAGATGGTTGGATGGAATTGAGAGATACAGTTCTAGTACCGAAGGTATAACCACACTCAGTGACTGGAAAATCTTACTCCGATCGTATATATTTAATACTATAATCCACTCGGTTATTATCATTTCCATCATTTTATTAGCAGCTAGGCTTTTAAATCCTTTCATAGCAAATCAGTTAGATATCGGCTCAAACGCAACCATTATCAGCGTAATTATCTCTTTTATTTTAATGTCTCCCTTTTTATGGGCATTATCCATCAGAAGGATACAAAAAACTGCTTACTCACACTTATGGTTAAATAAAAAATATACGAGAGGACCATTAATTGCTATTGAAGTGTTTAGAATTTTATTAGGAATTTTCTTTGTCGGATTTTTAATGTATGAGTTTTTTGATACTTCGATAGCAGCAGGAATAGCATTAGGACTCGTTATATTGGTCATGATTATCTTCTCTAGGAAACTGCAATCGTTTTACAATAAATTGGAAACTAGGTTTATGCTAAACTTAAATGCTAGAGAAAATAGAACGCCAGATATTTTACCTTGGGATACGCACTTAACCGAAATTACCGTTGCGCCAGAATCCGAACTTGTAGGAAAAACCTTAGTCGATTTAAAAATTAGAGAGCAATACGGGGTTAATATTGCCATGATAGAAAGAGGTAAAATCAATATTTCAACGCCAAGTCGAGATGAACGTTTATATCCTTATGATAAATTATTGATTATTGGAACGGATGATCAATTGGCAAATATTAAACCATTATTTGAAGGAATTGTAGACGAAACTTTAGTTTCTATCCCTATGCAGGATATGTCCTTGCAAAAAATTGTGATTAACAGTAAATCTCCTGTTTTTGGACAAACGATTAGGAATTCTGGTATTAGAGAACAAACGCAAGGTTTGGTCGTTGGTATAGAAAGAAATGGAGAACGCATTTTAAACCCAGATTCTAATTTAATATTTGAGAACGAAGACATTGTCTGGATAGTAGGAAATAATAAACGCATCCCAGATTTGCTAAAGTAAAAAGTTTTTGTCATCCGATAGCTATCGGATCAGAGCGCAGCGAAGAATCTCTATAAGTTAAATCTTCAATATCATTTCTATTAATGAGATTCCTCGTTCCTCGGAATGACAAAACTTAAAATTGTTTTATCTTAGTAAAAGATGAAGAAAATAGACCAAGAAAAAGGTGAGTTTTTGGAAGAAATAATTAAGTATTGGGAAGAAGAAAACTTACTTAATGAGGCTACCGCAAATAAATTACGCCAAAGTTATGAGGCTAAAGTATTCGATTGGCGTAGGTTAGCGCAATATTCATTTTGGGTTGCCATGGCTTGTGGTGTTATTTCTTTAGGCGCTTTATTGATAGATAAAACCTTACTCAATTACATTCAAAAGCTATACAATACGCCTAACAGTTTAATTAGTTTGTTTTCTGCTTTGGCAGCAATTGGTTTATTTATACTAGGTTTTAAAAGAAAAAAGACTAAACCGCAGCAAATTTTTAGCAATGAAGCGCTGGTTTTTACTGCTGTAATGCTTACTGCCAATGCCATTGCCTACTTCGGAAAATCATTAAATAATGGCAGCAACCATTTCTCTATTTTAATATTACTATCGGTAGTTATTTATGCAGGCCTAGCCTATTTATTTAAATCGAGGCTAATTTGGGTATTTACCTTACTTTCTTTCGGAGCATGGTTTGGCACAGAGACAGGCTATTTATCGCGTTGGAGTGGCTATTTTATCGGTTTAAATTATCCCTTACGCTTTGTGTTATTTGGCTTTATCCTTACCGCAGCTTCTTATTTACTAAAACAGAAAAAAAATCTCCAGTACTTTTTCCCAACCACTTACGTCTGTGGCATGGCTTACCTTTTTATATCCCTCTGGCTACTTTCTGTTTTTGGCAATTTTGGTACTCTAGAAAGCTGGTATACCGTTAAACAAATTAGCTTATTTTATTGGGCTATAATTTCGGCAATTGTTTGTGTGGTTAGCATTTTTGTAGGCTTAAAATACCACGATGAAGTTGCCCGAGAGGTTGGTATTACCTTTTTATTTATAAATTTATATAGTCGCTATTTCGAATATTTTTGGGATAGTTGGCACAAAGCATTATTCTTTTCTGTACTAGCCATTTCATTTTGGTTAATTGGTCGCAAGGCAGAAAAAATATGGAATGTAGAGTTTACAAAGAAATAAAATCATCAAAAAATGAAACAATACGATGAACGGGTAGATGCTTACATCGCAAAAGCTGCACCATTTGCACAACCCATTTTAACACATTTAAGAAATACAATCCACCAAGCCTCTCAATTAATTAATGAAACCATTAAATGGGGCTTCCCTCATTTCGATTATAAAGGTACTGTGTGTTCAATGGCAAGTTTTAAAGCACATTGCGCATTTGGATTTTGGAAAGCTTCATTAATGAAAGATCCTTATCAGGTTTTCGAAAAAGATGCGATGGGCACAATGGGGAGAGTAGAAAAGATAGAAGATATACCTGAAACCAAAATTCTTACAGAGTATATTTTAGAAGCATTAAAGCTGAATGAAGAAGGCACAAAAGTTAAGAAAGTAATTACGCCAAAGGCGGAAATTGCGATGCCTGCAGACTTTGCAAGTGTATTGAATGAAAATCCAAAGGCAAAACAACAGTTCGAAAGCTTTAGTCCATCACACCGAAGAGAATATTTAGAATGGATAACTACTGCTAAAGCCGAAGCAACCAGAATAAAACGTATGGCGACAACAATTGAATGGCTATCTGAAGGGAAATCGCTAAACTGGAAATATCAGCGTTAAATTGTCATGATAAAATTGAAGCGCATTTATGAGCCTTACCATACAGATGATGGTTATAGGATATTAATAGATCGTTTATGGCCCAGAGGGATGACCAAAGAAGCTGCCCATGTAGATTTGTGGATGAAAGAAACTGCTCCATCAACCGATTTGAGAAAATGGTTTAACCATGAACCCGAAAAATGGACTGCATTTGGTAAAGCGTATCGCGAAGAATTAAAACATTCAATGGTATTGGATGAATTGATTGAAGTAATTGAGAAAGAGAAGAAAGTAACCCTCCTATATGCTGCTAAAGACAAGCATCATACACACGCTATGGTTTTATTGCAGTTTATAAAAGAAGTAATGAAATAGTATTGTAGCTAATTGTCAATTGTTTTTGGTCCATCTTCATATGAAGATGGACAATCTTCAACTGTTTTTGGTACAACTTCATATGAAGATGAACAATCTTCAACTGTTTTTGGTACAACTTCATATGAAGATAGACAATCTTCAGCTGTTTTTGGTACAACTTCATATGAAGATGAACAATCTTCAACTGTTTTTGGCGCAACTTCATATGAAGATAGACAATCTTCAGTTGTTTTTGGTACAACTTCATATGAAGATGAACAATCTTCAACTGTTTCTGTTGCGATGTCAACTGTTTTTAGAACAATGTCATATGACAACGAACAATTGTCAATTGTTTCTTGCTATACTCCTTTACAACCTTTCCCAAACAACAACCCATTCCCAAGAACGAGGACTGGCCTTGTAGCATCCCGAAGGAGAAAGCAGTTAAACCGAATGGCTTTTCGCCATGAGCTCAAACAAACAATTAAAAAAATAAACCAACTTGTTTAAACTTCTGCAAACACTTTCAAAAACCACAACCCAAAACAATGAGCCAGTTCGATCCTTCATCGAACCTGCTGCTTGTTGCTAATAAAGTTTTAATAGCTTAATCCGAGAACCACGAAGTGCTCTTGAGGACAAAAAACAATATATGCTACCGAAAAAATGATACTAAGCCTTGATTTCGTTGGTTACTTTTTCATCAAGGAAAAAGTTACTTGACCCATCGGCTGTCAAGAGCCGAGGCAAGCCCGAGCGTGGAAAAAGAAAAGTCCTTCGACAAACTCAGGATGACAAAACGCACAAAAAAAAATTTAACGGATTAAATAGAAAAGAAGTTGCAAAAGCGAGAAAGATTGCTTCGTTCCTCGCAATGACGGTCATGCAGACAATAGTGCTCAGGATGACGACCGCCTTAACAACCCTTATCCCAAATAAATTAAACTCTGTTTAATAATAAGATAAAGTGCTAACGCAAACAAAAACAGCGCAATAGAACGATTAATAATATGACTACTCAATGCAAATTTCTCTTGAATATATCGAGCAAAGTGAGCATAACCATATAAAGCCAAAGCTGAACCCATACCAGAACCGAAACTAAAAATCACCAATGATAAGTAATCAGTACGAATCCATTCATGAAGAATTACGTAGTTACCAAAAAACAACCAAAAAGGAATTTGCACAGGATTTAAAACACCCAATAACATCCCATAAAATACACTACCCTTTCTACTTCTATCATCTGCTTTTGTTTTAGGAACTTTTTTACGATTTACCCAAGTAATAGTACCCATCACTATGAATAACATAATCATAAAAGCATCTACATAGGTTCCTAATCTTACCTCGCTAATGTTGGCATCTAGGTTAACATCGCTTGATACCCAACGAGCGAAACGCATCATCCCGAAGGTAAAAAACACCTCTACACAAGAAAATGAAAGTATAAAATACAATGCTTGGCGCATGCCTTTATTAATGGTCAACTGCGCTACAGTAAGGTTAATATTCCCTGGAGGGATATAGCCCATGGCATTTAATACGATGCCTATAAGTAAGGTAAGGAAGAGCATAGTTTGCTAAGATACTATTTCAAATGTGCTTTTAAAAATTGACCAGTGTAAGAACCCTTAGCATTTTGCAAATCTTCGGGTTTACCTTCAAACACAACGTGTCCGCCTTTATCACCGCCTTCTGGACCGATATCTATCACCCAATCAGCACATTTAATCATATCCATATTATGTTCAATCACTAAAATTGTATTCCCTTGTTCTATCAAAGTATTTAATGCTTTTAACAGTTTTTTAATATCATGAAAATGCAAACCAGTTGTTGGTTCATCAAATATAAAAACCGTTTTATGGGCGTTGTTCCCTTTAATTAAAAAGGATGCCAACTTAATTCGCTGTGCCTCACCACCACTTAATGTATTTGACGATTGACCCAAATGCACATAGCCTAAACCAACATCTACCAAAGGATTTAATTTATGTAAGATTTTTGGTTCTTTAGCAAAGAAATCTACCGCTTGTTCAATGGTCAAATCTAAAATATCGGCAACGTTTTTATCCTGATACGTGATATCTAAAACTTGTTGTTTAAATCTTCTTCCTCCGCAGGTTTCGCAAGGCAAATAAATATCAGCCATAAACTGCATCTCTATTTTCACTTCACCTTCACCCTGACAGGTATCGCAACGACCTCCTTCCACGTTAAAAGAAAATGCAGCAGGTTTTAATCCGCCTGCTTTAGAAGCTGGCAAAGCCGAAAATAAAGCTCTAATATCGTCCCAAGCCTTTACATACGTAACTGGATTTGAACGCGAAGAACGCCCAATCGGATTTTGATCCACCATTTCAACTGCACTCACCAAATCGATGTTACCAAAAATACCATCGTAAGTACCAGTTTGTTCGCCAGCATAATTACCAATGGCTTTCTGCAAAGCAGGATATAAGATTTTCTTCACTAAACTCGTTTTCCCAGAACCAGAAACTCCGCTTACACATGTAAAAACTCCTAATGGAAATTTAACATTGATGTTTTTTAAGTTATTTTCTCGAGCACCTTTTATCAGGATGTGATCTTTCCATTCGCGTCGCTTTGCAGGAATAGCAATTTCTTCTTTCCCAGCTAAATAACGACCAGTTAATGAATTTTTATCTTTAATGATTTCATCGTACGTACCACTAAAAACTAAATTTCCGCCATGCGTACCTGCTTCTGGACCAATATCAATAATATGATCCGCAGCTTTCATCATTTCTTCTTCGTGTTCTACCACCAAAACGGTATTACCAACATTTCTTAATGATTCTAAAACTTCAATTAGTTTATGCGTATCTCGTGGATGCAAGCCAATGCTCGGTTCATCTAAAACATAAATAGAACCCACTAAACTACTTCCTAAAGATGTTGCCAAATTAATCCGCTGACTTTCACCTCCAGAAAGTGTGTTAGATAATCGATTTAGAGTCAAATAGCCTAAACCAACATTATTCAAATATAAAACCCGACTCGTAACCTCAGCCAATAAACGTTTAGAGATTTTAACTTCAGTTTCTGATAATTCTAATTTTTCAAAAAATGGAAGTATTGTTGATAATGGCATTAAAACCATATCTAAAATAGATTTTCCATTAATTTTCACATACGATGCATCCTTACGTAAACGAGTTCCCTTACAATCTGGGCAAACCGTTTTTCCGCGGTAACGCGATAACATTACGCGGTATTGTATTTTATACGTTTGCTCTTCTAACTCTTTAAAAAATTCATCTAAACCAGCAAAATATTTATTTCCTGTCCAAATTAAACGCTGTTGTTTTTCTGTTAATTCGCTATAAGAGCGATGAATTGGGAAATCGAATTTATCAGCATTTTTAATAAATTTCTTTAACCATTCGCCCATTTTTTCACCACGCCAAGGCGCAATCGCGTTATCGTATAAGCTTTTACTCTTATCAGGAATTACTAAATCTTCATCAATACCGATTACATTTCCATAACCCTCGCAACGTTTACACGCACCATATGGATTATTAAAACTGAAGAAATTAGGGGTTGGTTCTTCAAACTTAACGCCATCTAATTCAAAACGATCGCAAAAGAAAGTTTGTTTTCCTTCGTATTCTACAAAGCAATCGCCTTTACCCTCAAAAAATGCAGTTTGTACAGAATCCGCTATGCGACTTAAGGTTTCTTCCTCTTCGTTCACAACAATCCTATCTATTAAAATCCGAATCGTTTCGGTATCTGTTAGCTCAATATCTTTTATCGAAGTATCTTCTAATAAATCTTCAATTTTCGCAATTTTACCGTTGAAGTAAACGCGTAAAAAACCTTTTTGTAGCAATACCGCTAGTTCTTCTTTAACAGAACGATTATTATGTGGATGCAATGGGCAGAAAATTGTCGCAACTGCATCATTTCCTAAACCTATAATAAAATCCACCACTGTGGTAACCGTATCTTTTTTAACTACTGCACCAGAAATTGGCGAATAGGTAATTCCTATTCTAGAGAAAAGCAGTTTTAAATAATCGTAAATCTCGGTTGATGTACCTACTGTAGAACGTGGATTAGAAGTGATTACTTTTTGTTCTATCGCGATAGCTGGTGCTATACCTTTGATATAATCTACATCGGGTTTGTTCATTCTGCCCATAAACTGACGAGCATAAGATGATAAACTTTCTACATAACGTCGTTGTCCTTCTGCATATAACGTATCAAAAGCTAAAGATGATTTGCCCGAGCCAGACATACCCGTAATTACAACTAATTTGTTTTTAGGAATGGCAACATCAATGTTTTTAAGATTGTGAACTCTTGCCCCTTTTATAATGATGTTTTTGTGTGGATCTTTCTCTATTTCCTTGCTCATGTACCGCTTTCTAGAATATGGCTAATATAGTTCAAAATTACAATTTTGGTTTCAACCGCATCAAAAATAAGATGGCTTTTACAAAATTTTACATTTTTTAACAGATTTATTGTTGGATTATCAAAAAAAAATCCGTCATTTGGAATTGTAACTAACACCAGTTAGAAATAACCATCTTAAAAACAAGGAGAAACGCTATAGATTAAAAAGCTACTTATTTATTTAATATTCAATAAAAGAGAAGAGTTTTTAGTATACGCACTCCTATGAAATTACAACAATACAGTGATCAGGATTTGGTGAAGTTATATCTTAACGGAGAAGAATCTGTTTTAGAAGAGTTACTTCGCAGACACAAATCCAAAATATATACATCTATTTATTTATTGGTAAAAGACCAATACTTAGCCGAAGATATTTTTCAAGATGCTTTTATTAAGGTAATTAATACCTTACGTAGCGGCAGATATAATGAAGAAGGTAAATTTTTACCATGGGTGATGCGTATTGCGCATAACTTGGTAATCGATTATTTCCGTCGCGAAAAACGTGCACCAGTAATTACCAGCGCTGATGGCACGGATGTACTTAATCTTTTGCAAATTTTAGAAGAAAGTACAGAAGATAGAATGTTACGCGAACAAACGCATACCGATTTACGTGCAATGATTCATCTTTTACCTGATGAGCAGAAAGAAGTATTAATTATGCGCCACTATGCAGATTTAAGTTTTAAAGAAATTGCCGATTTAACGGATGTGAGCATCAATACTGCTTTGGGCCGTATGCGTTATGCGCTGAGCAACCTGCGTAAAATGATGAACGTTAAAGAAGTAACATCGCAAAGAGGTTTGTAGATATCAGGGAATTTTATTCATTATAAAAGCCAGAGATTGACAGATTACAAAAAAAATGCTAATCTGTGGCTAAAGTAAAAACACGAATCCACACTCAGAAAAACGTTTTAAGAAATATAATTTGGAATAATGAAATAATTTAATCTGCATATAAAATAATATGTATGCAATTGCGTTTACAATTAAAAACTAAATTATATTTCTAATTGCGTATGACAAAAACTTCTACTCCAACCCACATTGTAAATTCCCTTAACTCACAACTTGTAGAAAAAGTTGCAGATGTAGCTGAGCAACAGGATGAACTGTTTTATAACAGCATTAAATCTCAGCTGAATAAGCTAGTTAAAAATCCTTCAGATGAAACCATTGATAAGATTTTAGCTTACAGTAAAAAGAAGTAATTTACAAGAAAAGACAAAGCTGCTTAGCCCAAGGTTAAGCAGCTTTTTTATTGGGTATTAATCCAGCGCTTATAGATGGTAACATCTTGAACTTAAAGATAAAGCGGATTTTAAATCCTTAACATTAAGTTTTCGAAATGCCTTTTAGAACAGTGAGTGTTTAAGCCAAGCTAAAGATCAAATAAAAATAATAGCTTTTGTTAAGGTCTTCTTTAGGTCTTGTTCGAGAAAAGCTAGGTTTTCTCGAAGGTGTATCGAAGGTGTCCCGAACAAGACCTTAACAAGTACAAAACAAAAAAGAAATTAAGTTGCTGGTTTTGTTACCCATTTTTTAACGCCAGCATTTCCATGTTTGCTTATTTGGGGGTTTTCAAAAAGTGGCGATGACATCTTTTCCCTAAAGTGACAGCATATTACCTACCAAAGTAATCAATTAGCTAAATTAGGGGCTTTTAGGTACTGGGAGCTAAGTGCCTACTTTTACTGAAATACACTTTTTATCATTGTAATGGCATTTTTTAATTTAAAACCTTTGCAAAAACATTTAACACCCTACCTTTACATAGTGTAATTAAAACACTAAGTAAAATGATCAACAAACAATTACTTCCACTGACTTTAGGCGGCTTAGGTATCGGCATTACCGAATTTGTAATGATGGGCCTTCTTCCAGATATTGCCAAAGATTTAGCCATTACTATTCCACAGGCTGGTTATCTGATTTCTGCTTATGCATTGGGTGTTGTAATTGGCGCACCATTATTAGTGATGATTGCCGGAAAATTTCCACCTAAAAAAATATTGATCGCTTTAATGATCATGTTTACAGTCTTTAATGCATTATCTGCATTTGCACCAAACTTTAATCTCTTATTTATTGCACGATTATTATCTGGTCTGCCTCATGGTGCATTTTTTGGTGTTGGATCTGTAGTTGCTAGTCGCATTGCCGAAAAAGGAAAAGCAGCACAAGCAGTATCTATGATGTTTGCAGGTTTGACCATTGCAAACGTTGTTGGTGTTCCATTAGGCACTTTTATTGGCCACAATTTTTCGTGGCGTTTTTCTTTTGCGGTAGTGGCTATTGTAGGTATTATTACTTTATTAAGCCTAAAACAATGGCTTCCGGCTTTGCCAGCAAATAAAAATAGAGATCTAAAAGCTGAACTAGGTTTCTTTAAAAAACAAGAAGCGTGGTTAATTATCATCATGATTTCTATTGGTACTGGAGGTTTATTTACTTGGTACAGTTATATCGCCCCATTAATGACAGAAGTTGCTGGCTTTTCATCAAATAGTGTAACGTATATTATTATGCTAGCAGGTTTAGGCATGCTTTGTGGTAATTTTATTGGTGGCTTGCTCGCTGATAAATTTTCTCCCGCTAAGGCCTGCATCACCTTATTGATAACTATGGCACTTACATTAATCGTAGTACATTATGTTTCCTTCAACCCTGTTTTAGCTTTGATTATGACGTTTGTTACTGGCGCTGTTTCCTTTGCATTGGCTGCTCCTATACAAATGTTAATGATTACTTCTGCAAAAGGTTCAGAAATGTTAGCCGCATCTGCTAGTCAGGCAAGTTTTAATATAGGTAATGCCTTAGGTGCATTTTTTGGCGGACTTCCTTTAGTATATGGTTTCGATTTCACTTGGCCAGCTTTAGTAGGTGCTGCAATGGCATTTGTAGGTTCTTTATTTGCATTATGGTTAATCAAAAGCCATCATCCTGCAAAGGCTAAACTTAAAGTGGAATTGAGTGTTTAACACTAGTCTTTTATACTTGATACTTCCTGCCTGATACTTATATTTGTTCATGCTTAAAAAAGAACGGTATCAACTTTTTGTATCTCATTTTTCCGCCAAACAACCCAACGCCGAAACAGAATTACATTATAATAATCCATATCAATTATTGGTTGCTGTTATTTTATCTGCACAATGCACTGATAAAAGAATAAATCAGGTAACTCCTGCCCTTTTTCAACGTTTTCCTAATGCGAAAGCATTGGCTGATACGACTCCAGATTTAGTTTTCGATTATATTAGAAGTGTAAGTTATCCAAACAATAAAGCCAAACATTTAGTAGGTATGGCAAATATGTTGGTGAATGAATTTAATAATGAGGTGCCTTCAGATATTGATCAATTGCAAAAAATGCCTGGTGTTGGTCGTAAAACTGCAAACGTTATTGCCTCAGTAATTTATGATGCACCTGCAATGGCGGTAGACACACATGTGTTTAGGGTAGCCAATAGAATTGGATTAACAAAAGGTAAAACTCCGTTAGCAGTAGAAAAAGATTTAGTAAAACATTTGCCTGAACATACTATTGCCATGGCGCACCATTGGTTAATTTTACATGGTAGATATGTATGTGTTGCAAGAAGTCCGAAATGTAGCATTTGCGAAATAACTCATTTTTGCAAGTACTTTGAAAAGGCCATTAAAACTAAATAAATTAGCCATGTTGATAATTTTATTAAAATATTTTAAATATAATTTGCATAAATCAAATATAAATTAATATGTTTGCTAAAGTTATTAGCATTACAAAAATTAGATTATTAGCCGATACATATATATTATTTACTTAGAGAATGAAGAACATGAACCCAAACACAGAAAAATTAAAAGCACTACAATTAACTTTAGATAAATTAGAAAAATCATACGGTAAAGGAGCTGTAATGAAATTAGGAGATGCAGCTGTAGAAGCAATCGATTCAATTTCTACTGGTTCTATTAGTTTAGACATTGCCTTAGGTATTGGTGGCGTTCCAAAAGGGCGTGTGATAGAAATATACGGACCAGAGTCATCTGGTAAAACTACGTTGGCTACACATATTATTGCTGAAGCGCAGAAAAAAGGTGGCATTGCGGCATTTATTGATGCAGAACATGCATTTGATAAAGGTTATGCTAAAAAATTAGGTGTAGATGTAGATAATTTATTGATTTCACAACCAGATAATGGTGAACAAGCATTAGAAATTGCTGATAATTTAATTCGTTCTGGCGCTATAGATGTAATCGTAATTGACTCGGTTGCTGCATTGGTACCAAAAGCAGAGATTGAAGGCGAAATGGGCGACAGCAAAATGGGCTTACAAGCTCGTTTAATGAGCCAGGCATTACGTAAATTAACAGGAACTATTTCTAAAACTGGATGTTGCTGTATCTTCATCAACCAATTACGTGAAAAAATTGGAGTGATGTTCGGTAATCCAGAAACTACAACTGGTGGTAATGCTTTAAAATTCTATGCTTCTGTACGTTTAGATATTCGTAGAACTTCACAAATTAAAGATTCAGATGAAGTTTCTGGAAATAGAGTTAAAGTTAAAATCGTTAAAAATAAAGTAGCACCGCCTTTCCGCATTGCAGAATTTGATATTATGTTTGGCGAAGGTATTTCTAAAACTGGAGAAATTATCGACTTAGGTGTTGATTTCAACATTATTAAAAAAGCAGGATCTTGGTTCTCTTACGGAGAAACTAAACTTGGTCAAGGAAGAGATGCTGTTAAACAATTGTTGCTAGATAATCCAGAATTATCTGATGAAATTGAAGCAAAAATCAGAGCCGAAGTAACTGGCGAAAAATTAGAAGAGAAAGTATAATTTCAAAACTAATCATCATAAATAAAAAGGGAGAATTGAAAAATTCTCCCTTTTTATTTATTTAAAGCTCGATGCTTTAGGCGCAACCTGCGTATTATTTTCCATAAAGTCTTTATCTAATCGAAGAATAGTGTAAATAGCAATAATCACCCCTACTATCAAAAAGAATAAGCCCAGATAATTTTTCTTTTTATCCTGCTTAATTGCCCAGATTAAAAAAATGATTAATGGAATTAGCAATAAACCAAAAAAGATATAACTCGTTGTTCCCATATTCTTTTAATTAAAAATTCATTCTCGCCATTGGCGAAACATCTTGTCCTACAAAATCACCAGCTAAAAATTTTTGATAGCCAGCAATAGCAATCATCCCTGCATTATCTGTACAATATTGAAAAGCTGGAATATATACATTCCAACCTAAACTATCTTTCATATCAGATAATGTGTTTCTTAATCCAGAATTTGCAGAAACACCACCGGCAATTGCAATTTCTTTAATATCATACTGCTTTGCAGCCTTTTTCAACTTATTCAATAAAATATTTACGATGCTGTATTGAACAGAGGCACAAATATCTGCTAAATTTTGTTCTACAAACGAAGGGTTTTCTTTTTGCCTGTCTCTTATAAAGTACAAAATTGCAGTTTTAAATCCACTAAAACTATAATTAAGTCCTTGTATTTGTGGTTCAGGAAATTTAAATGCTAACGGATTTCCTTGTTGAGCATGTTTATCAATTAATGGTCCTCCTGGATAAGGCAAGTTCAAAATTTTAGCTGTTTTATCAAATGCCTCTCCAGCAGCATCATCTAAGGTTTCACCCACAATTTCCATATCAAAATAATCCTTTACCAAAACAATTTGCGTATGCCCGCCAGAAACTGTTAAGCATAAAAATGGAAATTTTGGTTTTGGTTCATCTATAAAATGAGCCAATATGTGCGCCTGCATATGATTCACCGAAATTAATGGCAAATCTAAAGCTAAGGCAAATGATTTAGCAAATGATACTCCCACCAACAAAGCACCTAATAGACCTGGACCTTGTGTAAAAGCAACGCCATTTAGCTCATTTTTGTTAACTTTAGCAATTGACAAAGCCTGTTGAACAGCAGGAACTATATTTTGTTGATGAACTCTTGATGCTAATTCTGGTATTACCCCTCCATAATTTTCATGAATTGTTTGGTTTGCAATAACATTGGCCGTAATTTTGCCGTTGTTACATACAGCAACTGATGTTTCATCACAAGAAGATTCAATGGCAAGTATTATAGGCACGTTTATTATTATTAAGCTACAAAATTATTAAAAAACTATTAAAAATACTGCTTTGGGTTGTTGCATCAATAATATTGTTGCTTGCTATTGTCATATTTTCCCTTCAGTTTAAACCTGTACAAACATATGTTGCAAAAAAAGCCGCCGCATATCTGTCTAAAGAGCTAAAAACCACCGTTTCTATTAGTGGTCTGTATATAAAACCATTCAAATCTGTCATATTAGAAAACTTAGTTGTACTCGATCAACAAAAAGACACATTAGCTAATTTTCCGAAGTTTTTAGTAGATCTGAACAGATTATCGTTAAAAGAAAGAATTTTAGATGTAAATACTGTTCAAGTTAATAATGGCGCTTTCTTTTTAAAAGAATATAAAAATGGCGCTACAAATCTCGATTTTATTATAGATTATTTTGATAGTGGACCGCCACCAAAGGTTAGAAAAAAGAAATTTCAGTTTTTAATTGATAGAATAATTTTAAATAATGTTGCCTTTAAATATAAAAACTTAAAAAAGGATACCGTTATAAAGGGCGTAAACTTTGAAGATATTAGTTTAACCAAATTGAACGGAATATTTGAGAAACTTAATACAAATGGCCATATCATTCAGGCAAATATTAAAAATTTAACTTTTAAAGAGAAGAGCGGCTTCTATTTAAAAAATTTAACAGCTTTTACTACAATTGACACCAATGCTATTGAGCTAAAAAATCTTTTATTGGTAACTAATCAAAGTCGTTTGACTGATTACTACCAGATGAAATTTGGCAAGTTTAAGGACTTTAACGATTACGTAAATAAAGTACGTATGAAGGCTCATTTTAAAGAAAGTCATATTTCGTCTAACGATATTGCCTATTTCACTCCTGCTTTAAAAAAGATGAAATTGGACATCGATAT
This sequence comes from Pedobacter planticolens, assembly GCF_014172375.1. Taxonomy (GTDB): domain Bacteria; phylum Bacteroidota; class Bacteroidia; order Sphingobacteriales; family Sphingobacteriaceae; genus Pedobacter; species Pedobacter planticolens. The sequence continues at coordinate 27,998 of NZ_WNXD01000001.1, read as the reverse complement.
TGATGGTCAAATCACTGGATATGTCACCGATCTTAAAGCCAAAAAACTTTCATTAAAAGCAGGGAAAGCCACTTATATTAAAGGTGATTTTACCATGAAGGGATTACCAGATTGGGAGCAGACTTTTATGGACATGAAGATTGAGATGGCTGGCACTAACAAAAAAGACTTAGATGCAATCTTAACAGATATTACTGGAAAACAAATGAAGTCTATTCCAGTAATCGTTAATAAATTCGGCAATATTAACTTTAATGGCTCATTTACAGGTTTTCAGAATGATTTTATCGCCTATGGTGAATTTAAAACAAAACTAGGTCGATTTAAATCTGATGTTAACATGAAGATAGATAAGAATGATGTTCCTTCTTATTCTGGAAACGTTAAAACTTTTGACTTTAATTTGGGCGAATTATTAGGTGAAAAAAGTTTAGGGAAAATCACTTCTGCCTTATATGTAAAAGGCAAAGGAATAGAGGTAAAAGGACTTACAGAACAATTAAAAGGCGAAGTAACCTATATAGATTTTAATGGGTATCGCTATAGAAATGTGAATATCAACGGGACATTTGATAAAAAATATTTTGATGGAAATCTTAAAATTAATGACAAAAATGTTCAATTAGTTTTTGATGGCGGCGTAAATTTAAATCCTAAATTGCCTGTTTTTAACTTTAAAGCATCTATAAAAAATGCTCGACTTAAAACCCTGAAATTATATAAGGATTCACTAAAAGTGGATGCTACATTTAGCACTAATTTCTCTGGCAATAACTTAGATAATATTCAAGGAAATTTAGTAATTCAGCAAATAAGATTAGATAATAAAAAAGGTATTTATAATATCGATTCTGTTCAATTAAATGCAAATGGCGTTGGCATAGATAGAAGTTTAACCATTAAATCTGATATTTTAGACGCCAGTATTAAAGGTCAATACGATCTTAATACTATTGTTTCTTATTATAAAGCAATTGCTAAAACCTATGTTCCATCGCTAAAGGCGGATATTATTAAGTACAAAACACAAATTTTTGATTTCAATTTAAAGATTAAACGATTTGAACCCATTGCTGAACTTATCATGCCCGGTTTACAAATTGATGAGCAGGCATTACTTATTGGATCATTCGATTCGAGAAATAATATAGCAACGTTAAATGGGAGTATAAAAAAGTTAACTTATAAGGGAATTACAGCGAGCAATATTATTATTGATGAAAATACGACTTCGAAACAGTTACAGGCTATTATCACTTCAGATAGAGTTGACTTAAATGATAGTTTATACATTAAAAATGTCAACATAGCCAATGTTTTAAGAAATGACAGCTTATCGTTAAACGTTAAATTATCCAATGCAGATGACGCTAATCAATTGGATTTGAACGGATTAATAGAATTTGCAGGAGATACAACTGCCAAAATCAGTATTTTACCTTCCAATTTAAAAATCAACAATGAAGATTGGATTATCCAAGAAAAAGTTAGAATTAGCTTTAATAATGGCAAAACTGAAATTAATAATTTTTCATTAAGTAATGATAAACAATTATTAAGAGTAGATGGAATTGTGTCAAATGACCCAAAAGATTTGCTGGTAGTAGGTTTTGAAAACTTTAGTCTCAAAACATTAAATCCTTTTGTTAAAACACTAGGCTTAAAAATGGCCGGCAATATAAATGGCAAAACAAAATTATATGACATCCTTAAATCGCCAAGGATAACAGATAGTTTACAAATTGACTCCCTCAATTTTAACGGCACTTATATTGGTAAACTAACCGACACTTCATCTTACAATAAAAGCATAAACCTAGCCAATGTTTATACTCAAATTGTAACAGATGACAAAGAGACTTTCAAATTAACTGGAAATTTAGATTTGAAAGAGAAACAAATCGATCTTAACATAAAGTTAGATGATAGTAAACTTACTGTTTTAGAGCCATTCGTTAAAAAATTAGTCTCTAATCTAAAAGGAAATGTTTCTGCAGATCTTACTGTTAAAGGTTCATTTAACAAACCAGGAATAGATGGAAATGTATCTTTTGACAAAGGTGAAGTAACCGTTAATTATCTAAAAACTGCTTATACTTTAAATGACAAAGTTGAGGTGAAAAATAGTGTAATTGCTATTGACGATTTGGTTTTACAAGATGCGGATGGGAATGAGGCTACTGCAAATGGGACTGTTGATTTGAATAACATTGATAATCCAGATATACAAGTTCAGTTAGTTGCCACTAATTTTATGGCATTAAACACTACCTCAAAAGACAATTCTGTTTATTATGGCAAGGCTTATGCTACTGGTGAATTCTCTTTTAGAGGGCCAACTAATAAAATGTTTATTGATATTGATGCAAAAACAGAAAAAGGCACCATCTTTAATTTACCATTAAATAGCTCTGAAACAGTTTCTGAAAAGGATTTTATCACTTTTGTGAGTAAAGACACTACGCAGGTCATTAAAAGAAAAACCAGCTTCGATGGATTAACCATGAACTTTAAACTTAAAGTTGATCCGAATAGTTCGGCTAATATTTATACCATATTGGGTAAATTAAGTGGAAAAGGTAATGCAGAATTAGAGTTAAAAATTAATAGCATAGGTGATTTTGAAATGAAAGGTGACTATATTATAGAAACAGGAACTTTTGATTTTACTGCACAAGAAGTAATTAATAAACGTCTTGATATTCGCCAAGGTGGTACTATCCGTTGGACAGGAAATCCTAGTAATGCGCAAATTAACTTAAAGGCAATATATGCTTTACGGGCTAGTTTAAGTGATTTGTATACTGCTGCCAATCGTGATGCAAGTAGCAATGCCAATGAAAGGGTTCAAACAGAAGTTGAAATGGGTTTATCAGGACTTCTTTTAAAACCAGATATTAAATTAGATATTTTCTTCCCAACCAATCCAGCTGTTAAGGACGAATTACAAGCTTATTTTAACGATGGAGATAATTTAAATACGCAAGCATTAAGTTTAATTATTCAGCGCCGTTTTGCACCAGGAACTGGCAAAACAAATCTAGGACAGCAACTAAGTTCTGTAGGAACAAGTACTGCTACCGAGTTGATTTTTAACCAATTTAATAATCTACTTTCTTCACTTAACCTAAATTTTGTTGATATAAATGTTCAATCATTTAATGAAGCAAGTGCTTCCTTTAAATTTTTTAATGATAGAATTATTGTGAACGCTGGAATTGTAGACAATACAAAAAGCTCTACCGATTATTCTATAGGTCTTTTTAAAGATAACGTAGGTAAAGAAGTAGAAATTTTAGGTTTAATTAAAAAAGATGGGACATTAGTAGGTAAACTAGCCAACAAACCACCAACACAACAAAGTATATTCGCTAATCCGGGTGTAGATCCTAATGCGAATGTAACTTCTTTAGGCTTAATTTATAGCCAACAATTCGATTCATTTACAGAATTTCTTCAGAAAATAAGTGGTAAATATCGGAGAGATCAAAAGAAAAAAGAAGCCGAGAAAAAAGAGAAACTCGATAAAGAAGCGATCATGAATGAGAGCAAAAAAAATCCAAAGAAAAAATGATCAGGATTATGGAATTAAAGGATGAACAAGATTTTAAGATTGCAGGAAATTAAACAATCATCTTGATAATCACATAATCCAGTAAATCCTGTTACCCTTTCATAATATGGTGCCCCATTTTATCACGTTTCGTTTTTAAATACGTTTCGTTATGCTGATTACTTTCAATTTCAATTGGTATATTTTCTACTACTTCTAAACCGTAACCAATAAGTCCCGCTCTTTTTGTAGGATTATTAGATAGCAATCTCATTTTACTTACACCCTGTGCTCTTAATATTTGTGCACCAACTCCATAATCGCGTTCATCGCCCTTAAAACCTAATTCTATATTAGCTTCAACAGTATCAAAACCAGCATCTTGTAAATTGTAAGAACGCAATTTATTTATTAGCCCTATTCCTCTCCCCTCTTGATTCATATATACGATAATGCCTTTCCCTTCTTTTTCTATCATCTGGAAAGCGGCGTGTAATTGAGGTCCGCAATCGCAACGGCAAGAACCGAAAATATCACCAGTAACACACGAACTATGAACTCGAGCAAGGATAGGCTCATCAGCTGCCCACTCTCCTTTACTAATCGCCAAATGTGTAGCATCATTACTCAATTGTGTATACGCAGTCATTTTAAAATCTCCCCATTGGGTAGGCAGATTTACGGAAACTTCTTCTCTAATTAAACTTTCTGCCGCTAGGCGATACGCAATAAGATCTTTAATTGAAATGATTTTAAGTTCATGTTGCGCTGCAATTTTCACCAAATCTGGTAAACGAGCCATGGTACCATCTTCATTCATAATCTCGACCAAAACTCCTGCTGGTTCAAAACCTGCAAGTCTAGCGATATCTATTGTAGCTTCTGTATGTCCAGTTCTTCTTAATACACCTTCTCTTCTTGCTTTTAAAGGAAAAATATGACCTGGCCGTCCTAAATCTTCTGGTTTGGTATCTGGGTTAATTAACGCTTGTACAGTTTTAGCTCTATCATGTGTAGAAATACCAGTTGTACATCCGTGTCCAATTAAATCAACTGATACTGTAAATGGAGTTTGATGTAAAACCGTATTGTTTTGCACCATTAAGTCAAGTTTCAAATCGTTGCAAAGATCTTCAATCAATGGCGCACAAATTAACCCTCTTCCATACTTAGACATGAAATTAATTACCTCTGGTGTTACATTTCTGGCCGCAGTTATGAAATCTCCTTCATTCTCGCGATCTTCATCATCTACCACTATAATTATCTTACCCGCTTTGATATCCTCAAGAGCTTCGTCTATTGTATTTAATATTATTTTCATTTTGTATTTAATCAATAAAATTATTTAAGGATATTATCTCCCATTATAATTTTGATACGCAAAGTTACAACCTTTGTTGGCAATAATTTGACATAAAATATCATCAATAAGTAAGGAATAAGGATAAAGGATTATCTTTTAGTCTAATGTTTTAGACTTTTTACGCTTAAATAGGCTTGTAAGAAGTTGTTTATAATAATCGATATCAAATAACGCAGAATCAACTGTCGCTTTATATGTTAAAAATATGCCTAATGGAGTTAAAATGATTATTGCCGTCCACATACCAAAAATAGGATCTAAAGAACCTTCTTTCGCAGATTTTTCTGCTACGGTAGAAATAATATGATAGATCAAGAAAAACACAACCGCTATAACTACTGGCAAACCTAAACCGCCTTTTCTTATAATTGCACCCAGAGGAGCACCAATAAAAAACAATAGTAAACACGAAACCGCCAATGTATACTTTCTTTGATATTCGATACGTGCCTTTATAATTTCTTTTTCTCGAGCGCCATGCTCCAAAATACGATTATTAACAACTTGCTTAATCATTTCGGCCTGATCAAATCCATTTTGCAAGGCCTGTATACGTTGTTCTTTGGGAATAACAGTTAGTATAGACCCTTTAATAGTTCTTACTGGCGCTATCATTTTACTATATCCTTTTAGGATATTACTCTGCTTAAAATAACTTTGAGCACTAATTTTTGTGCTTTTATTTACACTATCTAATGATTTACTTAGGGAATCTTGTCGATGTGCAAGTTCTTTTAAGTTAAGCATTGGCGCATTATTTTTAAAACTTTCTTCTTGCGTACGACTTAAATCCTTAAAACTAGAAAAATCAAATTTTACTTCTGTTTGTTTAAAGCGCATTCGATTAAAAGCCTGACGAGGATTGTATGATGCACTTCCACTACCATTGCTTTCTTCATATCGCACTCCATCAACCAGTTTTAACACTAAATATTTGCCATCACTAGTTTTCGCCATTCTACCTTTTTGCGCCATAATAATTTTCGGAATTCCATTACCTCCAGTATGATCATAAATCATAATTCCGTATAAAGAATCTACAGCCCCCTCACCTTTACGCTCCACTCTCATGGCATAATTAGGTATACTATTATTAAAAACTCCAGGTTTAATTAAAAAAGAAAGCTTTTTATTGCGCATATCCCAAAGCAACGAGCCATATTTTAAATTGGCCTTAGGAAGCATGTAATCAGAAAATAAAAATGAAGCAATTGAAAGACCGATGATTAGTACAAATAGTGGCCGCATTGCCTTTTGTAAAGATACACCAGCAGATTTAATAGCTACAAGCTCGTAGTTTTCACCCAAGCTACCAAAAGTCATGATAGAAGATAGTAGAATAGAAAGTGGCAACGCCATTGCCACATTTGAGGCCGATGCATACATCATTACCTCTGCAATGGTATACCATTCAAAGCCTTTTCCTATCAAATCATCCACATACTTGAATAGGAAAAACATCAATAGAATAAACATCACAACAAAAAAAGTGACGATGAATGGTCTAATGAATGCCTTTATTAGCAGTAAATGTATCTTTTTCAAGACGCAAAGATAGGCAAAGCCGACGAAAATTTAGGCACCAATTACACTAAGTAGATAGGTAATTTGATTGTCCCAAATTTGTGTTCTTTCTGCACGAGTCTCATCGGTAGCAAAATCTGTAATAGCTAAAGCAACATCATTTGTCAACTCGTCTTGTACAATTTCCATTTCGAAATAGCAATGAGGCTCGTCATCAAGCCATTTAAATTTCACTAATTTATTTTCTTTTATGCTAAGGAGTTTTGCCTTTTGTACTTCATCATCCCATGTAAAAGTATATACCTGATCTCTAAAAATTACATCATCAGCAAACCATTGCGATAAGCCATTTGGCTCACTAATAAAACTAAACAATATACGGGGAGATGATCTCAACTCATACTCTAATGTAAATTTTTTCTTTTCTGACATCCTTAAACACCTCTATTCTTAAAAATAATGGACTATTTTTTATTATTTGTTTCTAAAGAAAAGTAATTTATTCTATATTTGCAACTCTTTAAAAAATAGTATTCAACATTTGGTATTATTTTGATTTTGGCGGGGTAGCTCAGTTGGTTAGAGCGCAGGATTCATAACCCTGAGGTCACGAGTTCAACTCTCGTTCCCGCTACTGGTAAAAGCTCATCGAAAGATGGGCTTTTTTACGTTTAAAGAAGTTTTTAATCCCCTTTTTAGCACAATTAAAAGTAACATCTGCTTATTTTAAGTATAAGAGATCAAAGCTAAATTGGTATAATTCTATCCAGCTATTTGGCGCATCCTTTGGCGCATATTTTTTGATTCTCCTCTATCATTAAAGACAAGAAAATTTAATCAAAAATCTCTAAATTCATATTTCTATTTCAATATCCAAAACTAAATCGACCTCTTATATACCTCGAATGCCATTTTAAGATGCTACACGCATATTCATATAAAATACTGCATGTTCTTGCATTTTTTTATTTTAAATATGCATAAATTGATTTCTAAAATTCTATATATTTACATTAACAATAAATTGAGAAGAAATGAAATGCGTTTTCATGCATGTTTCAATTTATAATGCCAAATATTTAAACCCAGTAGAAAATGAATAGACACTTACTCAAACTACAACAAATAGCTAATGCACCGTCTAGAGTAATTATTGGATTAATGTCTGGAACTTCGCTTGACGGTCTAGATATTGCATTATGTGAATTTAAAGGCGCTGGAATAGGCACCTCAATCAAAACCCTCAATTTTAAAACCATTAGTTATAGCCCTGAGTTTAAAGCCGAACTGAGGTCTATCTCTTCAAAGCTAATGGTCGACTTGCAGAAAGTGACCTTGCTAAATGCTTATATCGGAACTTACTTTGCCGAATTAATCTTACAATGCCTTGAAGAATGGAAATTTCCAGTAGAGAATGTAGACCTTATTGCAAGTCATGGACAAACTATTTTCCACGCACCTATTTCTATACATGGTCTAGACTCTTATCCAAATGCTACCCTTCAAATTGGCGATGGAGATCATATCGCTTTTAAAACTGGTGTAATTACATTGAGTGATTTTAGACAAAAGCACATTGCGGCTGGCGGCGAGGGCGCTCCTCTTGCTGTTTACGGAGATTATTTATTATTCTCTAGCTTAACTGAAAATAGAATTTTATTGAATATAGGTGGAATAGCCAATTTTACGTTTTTACCCGCAGGTAAAGAATCTGACCTAATATTTTCTTCAGATGTTGGGCCTGGCAATACCATGATGGATCAATTTGTACAGACGCATTACAAAAACATGTACTACGATGAGGATTCTAAACTCGCATTAGCTGGTAGCATCAATAAAAAACTATTAGATGCTTTACTTGATACTCCATTTTATGATTTTGGGTTTCCAAAAACTACAGGCCCCGAATTATTTAGCCTAGATTACCTAAATGAAGCTATTAAACGTACCCAACTACAAGGTATTTCTAATGAAGATATTATGGCAACGCTATCCGAATTTACAGTACAAGGTATTGTAAGAGCTATTGAGCAATGTGTTCCAAAAAACAATCCTTTCACTATTTACCTAAGCGGAGGTGGCATGCATAACCCACTATTAGTTAAAAAAATTGGGGATTATTTAAATTGTGAACTTAAAACAACCGCAGATCTCGATATAAATCCAGATGCTAAAGAAGCTATCCTTTTTGCATTATTAGCCAACGAATGTATTGCAGGAGAAAAACCAGCCTATAAAAACAGACCAGAAATGCCCGCAACTGCTATGGGTAAAATAAGTTTCCCTGATTAATTAAATAGCATTAAACTAACCTCAACTAAATTTTAATTTATGAAAAAAAAACAACCCTTTAAAGTATTTAGGCATAGCCTCTTTATACTTTTTCTCTCATTGTTTGCCGTGGGATCTCTTTTTGCCCAAAACACACCTTATGTAATAAAAGGTGTAGTAACAGATGGGAGAACAAAACTGCCTATTCCTGGAGCAAGTGTAAAAATCAGCAACAAGATGATTGAAACCACTTCAAATGCGAATGGAAATTATGAACTCACAGCAAAACTTCCTGCTGGCAAATATGAACTTGTCGTTAGTTATTTAGGTTATACGCAATATACTGTAGACTTAAATCTTGGCGACCAGAAGAACATTACCCTAAATGCGAGTATTTCAGAAGATCTTTTACGCCTAAACGAAGTAGTTGTAACAGGTACATCTGTAGCTACCAGCAGAAAAACCTTAGGTAATGCCATATCAACTGTAGGGGCAAAAGATTTTGCAAATAGTAATGCAACTTCAATTGACCAGGCCTTAAGCGGTAAAATTGCTGGGGCGCAAATATCACAAAACTCTGGTAATCCGGCAGGTGGTATTAGTGTAAGATTAAGGGGTACAAGTACTGTTGTAGGCGCAGCAGATCCATTATACATTATTGATGGAGTAATTGTAAACAATAGTTCTACAGAGTTACTTGATCTTGGTGGTTATGCTCAAAACAGGTTAGTAGATATTAACCCTGCAGATATTGACCATATGGAAATTATCAAAGGAGCTGCCGCAGCTGCTATTTACGGTTCGAGAGCAAGTAATGGTGTAGTACAAATTTTCACTAAAAAAGGTAAGGAAGGCAAGCCTTCTTATTCTTTTTCAACCAACGTTAAAATAAGTGATGTAAGAAAGACTTTAGATGTAAACACCTATCCTTTTAGATATAATAATACTACAGTTACCGATCTTTCTAAAACTGCAGTACAGCGATATGATTATCAGGATGATATTTTTAGAAGTGCAGTAGGAACAGAAAATAATCTTTCGGTTTCTGGTGGTAGCAATGGCACTCAATATTTTGTAAGTGGCAATTACTTATTTAATCAAGGTATCATAGATCAATCAGATTTTAGCAGAGCTGGTGCTAGAGCAAGGGTAGATCAAAGATTAAATGATTGGTTAAAAATATCTGCTGGAATGAATTATGTATTAAGCTCAAGTCATGAAATACCAAACGGCGGTCTGAATGAAGCTTATGGCGCATTAACTGGCTTTATTTTTAGTAATAATTTTATTAATCCTGCTGCCGATCCAGCTACAGGTATTTACCCTTCTACATCACCAACCGCTGTACAAAGGACAAATCCTTTAGAAGCCATTAATCGTTTTCAATTTGCACAACGTACTAGTCGTTTTATCGGAAACTTTCAGGCAACTGCAACACCAATAAAAGGCCTAAGTATCAATTATGTTTTAGGGTATGATAACTCTACGCAAATTGGAACAGGCTACATTCCCGTTGGAAATACTACCCCATCTTATAACACAGGATTTTCCAAAAGAGCAGATAAAACATCATTCTTAGTCAACAATGATATCAATGTTTCATATCAGACCAAACTTGCTGATTGGCTACAATCAACCACAGGTATCGGGGGAACAGCACAATCTGAAAAAATTTATCAAACAGGAATTACCGCAACTCAACTGGGCTTAATTGGTCAAACCATCAACAATGGTGTTTCCATACCATCAGAATTTAGATCAGAGATTAATGTAATGGGAGCATTTATACAGCAAACCTTTGGCATTAAAGAAAAAATTTATTTAACAGGTGCTGCACGTTATGATGTTTCTTCAGTATTCGGAGCTACTAATAGAGGTCAGTTTTATCCAAAAGTAAGCGCAAGTTATATTTTATCTAATGAGAAATTTTGGTCAGGAAAACTTGCCAATGTCATTTCAAGCGTTAAACTAAGAGCGTCGTATGGTCAAGCAGGTAATTTAACCGCAATAGGTGCTTATGACAGATACAGTAGCTATATTCCTGTAAATTCTGCAGGTTTGCCAAGTGTATACTCTCCTGCTTTATTAGGCAATATAGGCATAAAACCAGAGCGTCAAGAAGAAATTGAAGTAGGTACAGACCTAAGCTTTTTTAAAGATCGATTAGGAGTAGAATTCTCTTATTATAAAAAAGACGTAAAAGATTTACTTTTATTGGCAAACCTTACGCCAAGCACAGGTTATAGCAGTCAATACATTAATGTTGGAACAATGACCAATAGAGGCTTTGAGCTAATGGTTAGAGGTGTACCAGTACTTACCGACAAGGTGAAATGGGATGTTGTAGCCACTTATTCGAGAAATAAAAATGTGGTAAATAATATTCCTGGCGGGGTATTAACTTTTGCAGGAGGTTTTGGCCAAGTTGCAGCGGTAAATGGCTCTCCATTAGGTGCATTTTATGCTACTTATTTTGCCCGCAATGCGGACGGTTCTCTATTACTTACCGCTGGAGGCTTGCCTCAAACTGAAAAAGCAGGAAGAACTGGTGGACAACCTTCTGGTGCTACATTAAAGAAAGTAATTGGCGATCCTAATCCAGACTGGGTTGGTTCATTAATTAATGAGGTTAGCGTTGGCAAACACTTCTCATTCAGAGCTCAATTAGACGCTTCTATCGGTGGAGATGTATTTAACTTCACTAAACGTGTTGGCGATAGAGATTTATACGGTGGCCTAAAAGGTTACGAACCTGAATTAAGAGGAGAAGTACCAAAAGGAACATCTGCAGCTTTATTCTCAATTTTCGAAAACTGGATAGAAGATGGATCTTTTGTAAAACTAAGAGAAGTATCTGCTTCTTATTCATTTAAACCACGCTTCCTTAAATCTGGTAACATGAGATTTAGTCTTGCTGGCAGAAACCTATTCTCTATTGATAATTATAGTGGTTACGACCCTGAAATTAATGCTGCAGGACAAAGCTCGGCAGTTAGAGGATTTGATTTTGTGGAGGTTCCAATCCCGAGACAAATCGTTTTAGGATTTAATTTTACCTTTTAATTGATTATAAACTGTATAAAGATGAAAAATATATATAAAATAAAAGCCGGTTTATTAATAGCCATTATGCTACTTGCCAACAGCTGTAAAATGGATACCGTTAACCTAAACGCACCAACCGATGCCGATGTACTAACAACCAGAGCAGGTATTATTGGGCTAAGTGTTGGCTTAAGGCAATATTACTCTACAAATGGAATAGCTGCTTCTTACTTCTATCCCGCAGTAACTAGTCGCGAATTACAAGGCGTTGCCACATTTACAAATGTACTAGAGCTCGAAGCAGGTGGAACCGCATTACCAACCGCCAATGGCAGTATTCTTACCTTATGGGCAAACATGCAAAAACAAATGAGCATGAGCGAAGACATCATCAGCAATGCTGCAAACATCAGTACACTTACTGGCGGCACATTATCTGGCGTATTGGCTAATGCAAAACTATTTAAAGCAATCGCATTAGGCACATTGGCTACTTCTTTCGAAAAAAGCAATATCAACACAGATAAAACTGGAAAAGCTACATTTCTTTCTCGCCAGGCTGTATTAACAGAAGCTATCCGTTTATTAAATGATGCAATTGCACAATTAAATGCAACACCAGTATCGGCAGATTTCACCACCAATGTTGCAGGTGCTAATTTCAACCTTAAAAATGTACTGTATGCATTTAATGCCCGATATAATTTAATGGCTGGAAATTATGCAGCAGCTATAACTAATGCTACCGCTGTAGATTTAACTAGCAAAAACCAATTTGCTTATAGTTCTGTAAGTGTAAATCCGCTGTGGAATACAGCTGCCATTTTAAAATACTATGTGCCTAGAGCTGGTTTTGGTCTTCCATCAACACTGTTTGAAACAGGCGACCAACGCGAATCATTCTATATCACTACAACAGTATCCGGCAGTACCACCACCAGAACATTAAAAGGTTTTGCAGCTGATCAATTAGGTTCAGTACCCGTGTATTTACCTGATGAAATGAAGTTAATTAGAGCTGAAGCTCTTCTCAGAAGTAATGCCCCAACCTCATTAGTAGATGCCTTAGTTTTAATTAACGAGGTTAGAACACAAACATCAGGAGATATTTTTGGCGTAAACGCAGGATTACCTGCTTATACTGGAGCCATTACTAAAGACGCTTTATTAGTTGAAGTTTACCGTCAACGTTGTGCAGAATTATATTTAACTGGCCAAAGACTAGAAGACAGTCGTAGGTTTGAACGTCCAGCACCACCAACAGATATTTCTGAACGTAACCGGAATTTCTATCCTTATCCAGATCAGGAACGTATTACAAATCCAAATACTCCAGCTGATCCAGCAATCTAATTAAACTATAAAAAAGCATGTGCATGATGCACATGCTTTTTTTTATAAAACCGTAACTACCTTCGCGTAATTCACTAATAAGTTGTCATTAGGATCTAAATCGGTAATCAAATAGTTAATTTCATTCAAGTTGCAAACCTTCATTTTATGAGCAGAATCTATTTTCTCAGCTATGCTAACTAAAACGGTTTTTTGAGCAGACTTAATCATTGCTTTTTTGATTTGCACCACTTCCCAATCCGAATCAGAAATACCATCTTCTATTGATAACCCATTTGTTCCCATAAAGCAAAGATCTGCTTTGATATCCGATAACTGGTTAATCACTTGCGACCCTGTACTAATTTGCGAATTTTTAGAGAGTTGGCCGCCAATTAAATGCACATCAATATTAGAACTTTCAATTAATTCTAAGGCCAATAAAGGGCTTACCGTAAATAATGTGCATCGTAAATCGCTCGGCACCATACGAGCTAATTCTATCATGGTTGTTCCACCACCAGTTAGAATAACCATTCCATTCTGAATAAGCTTTAGTGCTTTTCTTGCAATTTCTTTTTTAGCGTCTCTTGAGTAAACACCTTCTTGTCTAAAAGGGTAGTGAAAAGATTTTGAAATCGCACCACCATAAACCTTTAACACCTTCCCTTCTTCTGCCATCTCATTTAAATCCCGTCTAATTGTATCCTCAGACACATTTAACTGCAATGCTAGGTCAGAAGAAAGCACTTTATTATGTATGTTAATCTGCTTTATAATAAAAGCTTGTCTTTCATCCTTGAGCATTAGAAGGCGGTTTTCATGAACTCAAATATACCAAAATCAACGCAATATTTACACATCAATTACATACTAATAAGGTAGGTACTTGTTAGTTATTGATATGTTTCTTTTTCTTTTGTGATCATATCAGTTTCTATATACAGCAATGGTTTGTTCTGTATAATTACAAATACTAAATTCAAAGTGGTCAATTACTCCCTCTTCTTTTGATATTGCTCATGCAGCTCTTATTACATCAACTTTTCAGCACATTTAATGTCGCTGTTTTCATCCTAAAAGATGATATCTAAATTTCCTTTTGCTAATAACTTTGAGAAGGAAAAACATTTCAAAAATCTTGTAGATTTTTGAAATGTTTTTAATGCAATAAAGCACCTAACTTATACTAATTCCTAATTTTTGAACTGATTATTTATTTGAAACATTTGAATATGCAAGAAGAACTTAAAGTTTTAAGAGTAATGGCAAATCACAATATCATCCTTAAAGACTACAATAAAATGAATCACAAATCTTCTCTTAAAAAGATTGAAGAAACAGTTTTAACCTTTCAAACCTGGAATATGCCTTGGAAATTCGAATCTTATATTTCTCATCATTTAAAAAATGAAAATGCTTCAATACTTTTCAAAAGCATATGGAAAGTTGCAGCTGATTATAAAAACTGGTGTCAATACGATTTATGTACGGGCGAGGCAATTACTTTGAACTTATTAAAAGAGCGTTTTGACTTAACAGAAACCGCATGTCGGCAAATTATCAAGGCTGTTACTTACGAATGGAGATAATTTTATCTTCCTTTTATTAAAACCTTCTCTATATTTTTCATTTCAAAACATTAACCATTAAAATTTATACCGATTAATCCAACTATGAAAAAAGCAGATGCAATTAATATAATATATCTATTATTCATTATTATTTCGTGTTTGGCATTACTAGTTATTCTTTTTAATTAGAATTTAATCCTTCCATTATTTTCTCTAAATTAATTAATTGACCATCAATTTTTCTAGTTCGATGATATAAGCATAATTATTTCCTTAATTAACTTTGAAAATTATATTTTAGAAAAAAGCAGTCATAAAATCAATTATGACTGCTTTTTAGGTTAAGCAAAGTATTTAAAAGGCAATTGCTCCTTTGTTAAAATTATGGTTTATCCCACCACATTCTATTATTTATACTATTGTTTGTCCATCCTTGCTGAGCAATTGCAGCATTATAATTATCTTTATTCGTAGTAGCGTCTGCAGTTGGGTACCCTACACGTCTTGGGATAACGATTCCGTTTTGAGAGTTTGGCCCTGGTACTAAAGCAGGGAAACCAGTTCTTCTAAATTCTGACCACGCTTCCCAACCATCTAGATAAGATGCAATCCATCTTTGTGTACCTATTTGTTGCAATGCTGTTGAAGGTAAATAAGCAATATCGATTGCATTTTTAAATGTAGCATCCGCAACACCATATTGAGTTAATGAGGCGTCAATCCCCGCATCATAATATATTTTAGCAGCTACGTCTCCTCCAGCTATCCAGCCTATTTTTGAGGCTTCTGCTAAAGCAAATTGAACTTGTGCTACAGTAAAAATATAGGCTGGAGAGCCTGCTGCTCTTAATGTTGTCCCAATACGACTATAAGCATTAGGAATATTTGTTTGGATAGCTGTACCAAACTCTAATCCTTTAACTTGATTACCAGCTAAAACTTCACCATATACTGGCAAACGAGGATCGGTTCCGATTCCATTATTCTTCATAACATCAACTAATGTTTTACTAATTGCATAGTCATTACGATTAGATACCGTATAATTTGAATACCAAGGATTATAATTATTTGGATCTCCACTTAAGAAGGTATATTTAAGTAATTCGTCTGCTGCTAATGGAGTTGCGGCTACTGCTAAAGCAAACTCCGAAGCTGCGAATTCTCCAGCATTAGGGTAAACCTTAGATAATCTTAATGCCATTAATAACCTTTGTGTAGCTGCAAATTTTTTCCACGACGCCATATTTCCTCCAAACATAATATCTCCAGTTGGACCAGCACCAGCATCAATTTGTGCTACCGCCTCCTTAAGTTCTTTAAATAAGTCTTTATAAATAATTTCTTGTTTAGAGAATTTCGGAGTGATATTATTACTATTTAGAGCTTCCTCATAAGGCAAATCTCCCCACTTATCTGTCAATTGCCAAAATATGTAAGCCTTCATTATTCTAGCAACAGCAATTTGGTTATTTATTGAACCATTTGTAATCGCATCCGCTTCTGGGGCTCCTGCCTTAGCAAAGATTATTACTTGATTTAAATTCTTTAAAACCTCAGAATAAAAAGTGTAATAACTCCTATTTAAAGTACTTCCAGCATCATTAAATGGAGAGTATGTCAAATAAGGCCCTTCTGATACATATTGACCAAAAACAGCGCCATCTATTGAAAGAATTGTTGTTGCGGTTGTATTTCCATCTCTATTAGCTTGGCTTTTTTGCATAGCATATGTTAACAATGCTTTTGTTGCCGCCTTAGAAACTTTTGTCTGGTCTACATTGGTATCACCAAAGTCACCAAATTTTTCACACCCTGTAGCTAAAACACAAACACCAAGTGCAAGAAATATATATTGTTTTATATTTTTCATAAATTTTTTAAATTAAAGACCAATTTTTAAATTAAGACCGAATGTGCGTGAAGATGGTAATTGACCTCCCTCTTGCCAAAAATTCTCAATTTCAGATGGATCTACACCATATTTTTTACCTGGCGCAGCAATTAGCCAAGCATTTCCTACTACAAAACCTAAATTCACTGATTTTAGATATTTTGTTTTTAAAAGTATTTTATTTGGTAAATTATATCCTAATCTAACTTCTCTCAATTTCAGATAAGAAGCACTAATCATAAATAACTCTCCAGAGCCTGCTTGCATACCATTATAAAATGCAGTACTTGCAGCAACATATTTTGTATTTGGTTGCCCACTTGCTAATACCCCAACAAACTTATACCCCCCACCTTGAGAAACTGGTAATCTCCAATCAATTCCTTTATCATTTAAACCAACAGTCTCTTGAGATAAACCGCTACCCATATTATAGGCTCTGGTTGTAGAATTAAACAAACCACCTTTCTGAAAATCTAAAGAGAACCCTAAATCAAAATCAAATACTTTTAACGAACTAAATGCCCCACCATTAAATTTTGGACGAGCATAACCGATAAATTGATTTGCTGTTGAAGTAGGTAAACCATTTGCACCTATAATAACATTACCGTTCGCATCACGATTCCATTTACGACCTAAAACATAACCCCACTCTTCACCCTCGCGTAGATTTAAGGTATTTCCGATTTGTGATGTTTGATAAATAACGTTAGACTGTTTATCAGTGATTTTGTTGACAATTGTTTTTGATTTACTGAAGTTTAGTGTTAAATCCCAATTTACATTTTTAGATTTAACAGGTGTACCTGTTAAACTAAATTCTATACCACGATTTGTTAAACTACCAGCATTAATTAAATTAGAGGTATAACCAGTTGCACCGTTTAATGTAACTCCTAAAATTTGATTTCTATTTTGGTTGATATAATAAGCGAAATCTAAACCAATTCTATTTTTTAGAAATTTTAGTTCGGCTCCAACCTCAAATGAATTTGTTTTAGCTGGCACAAGTCTGCCATCTCTAAATTCATTACCAATTGCCAAAGATGGATTATTCTCGTAAGCTGGCGAAGTATTGTATTGAAGATTTACTCGGTATGGATCTACATCAGACCCAACTTGAGCATAAGCTCCTCTTAATTTAGCAAAAGAAAGTATGCTTTTTAGTCCATCTGGGAAAAACTCGGAAGCTATAAATGATAATGATGCTGAAGGATAAAAATAAGAATTTAAATCTGAAGCAAAAACAGAAGACCAATCATTCCTTGCTGTTAAATCTACATATAAATAATTTTTATACGCTAATGAAGCTTTTCCAAATACACTTCTTACTTCTTTCTCATAATAATCATTAGTTACAGTTGGGCGAGCCACAGAAGCCGCTATATTAAAGTAGTTAGGGAAACTTAAACCACCAGCAGTAGCCATGTCAATTCGTTCTCTTTTTTCATGACGTATATTACCTGCAGCTAAACCACTTAGAGAGAAATCACCAAATGTTTTTTTATACGTTAAATTTAATTCATAGTTAAATTCTGTATCTGTCCAATTTCTATCTTTAAAATAATCTTGCTTTAAGCCTCCAGTTGCCATACGCTCATCACCTGATTCATTATTAACATTTCCTCTTAAAAATCCTGTGAGTGCCAAACCACTTCCAAGATCATACTTTAAGCCTAAATTACCAACCAAACGATTGTTTCTTTGTGTCCTGTAATTATGATTAATTACCCAAAAAGGATTATCCCAATATTGTGGCTGAAGAATATCAGAAAAATCTCCGCTACCGTTTGGA
Source organism: Pedobacter planticolens (assembly GCF_014172375.1). Classification (GTDB taxonomy): domain Bacteria; phylum Bacteroidota; class Bacteroidia; order Sphingobacteriales; family Sphingobacteriaceae; genus Pedobacter; species Pedobacter planticolens. Next base: position 9,641 of record NZ_WNXD01000001.1, on the reverse strand, counting down.
TCACCAATATTCCATGAGGTAATAGTTCCATCTGTAAGAGTTTGATGGGCTTTTAAATAGTTCATATCTAACTGGCGTTGAAACCACTGGTTAAATCCTTGTACTACATTTAAACCATCATTACGATAGGTTTCATAAGGCTGACCTACTCTACTTTCTTTTGCAAATTGAAAATCTGTTGAAACAGAAAATCTTTTACTGATATCAAATGAGCCGTTTAAATTCAGAATATTCATTGACCTTTTTGAATTTTCTTGAACCAAAGTTCTGCTTTGATTGGTATAACCAACATGCAAATTAAAACCTTCTCCACCAGCGGTAAATGCGATACTATTGTTATATGAACCACCCGTTTGTAAAAATTGATTAACATTATCTGGTTGTGCAGTAAGTGGCGCTTGTTTTCCAAAATCTTCGCCAGGATACCAGCTATAATAAGGGCGATAAAGTGTTGTACCATCTATTTTAGGACCAAAACTTGCATCTGCACCATAATCTAACATATTTTGACCATTGAATGCTGCCCAAGCTACAGGGTGAATTGCTGGGTCATATACAAATTTCACAAACTGTCCAGTATAACCACCTGCATATTCATTTTGATAATCGGGCAATAAAGACGTTTTTTCAAATGCAACTCCCGAATTGATTTCTACAGACGTACCAGCCTTTCTAGTTCCTTTTTTACTTGTAATGATAACAACACCATTATAAGCACGTTGACCATAAAGGGCAGTAGCAGCCGCACCTTTTAATACTGTAACACTTTCTATATTATCCATATTCACGTTTTCCTGAGTAGCAGGAGTACCGTCAACTATAAATAATGGAGAGCCAACGCTAAAGCCATTAATACCACGAACAATAACTGAAGCATTATCAAAAGAAGAACTTGGCGAACCATTTAATTGCACACCTGCAACTTTACCTGCTAATGCAGTACTGATATCGGTATTTTTTGCTACGGTGAGTTTTTCACTTGAAATTTCAGTTGCAGCATAACCTAAAGATCTTGACTCTCTTTTTTCTCCCAAAGCAGTAATTACCACCTCAATTAAAGTCTTAGAATCAGCAACCAATACTACATCAATTGTGCGTGCCGTACCAATTGTTTTGGTTTGAGATACAAACCCAACAAATGAAAACTCTAGTGCGGTTGATCCATTAGGTAAAGCAATAGCATAGTTCCCATCTGAATCTGATGCAACAAATTTCTGTGTATTTTGTACTTTGATGCTTGCTCCTGGAATAGGCAAACCATCAGAACCGGTAATTTTCCCCTTAATGGTTATTTGCTGTGCCAAAGCAGCATTAAATAACCAACAAGACATTACCATTAATAATAGTAATTTTTGTTTCATAATTTAGATTTTTAGTTAATAGATTTTATGGACAGATGAATTTCTGTCCATTTAGCAAGTTAGGCAGAAGGCAAAATGTAAAATGTTTGCAGAACACCATTTAGAAAATAACCATGCTTAATGCTTTTAAATGGCAGAAAAATAGAGCTGAATAGTTTAATTAAATAGTCAAAAACCCTAGTAAATAAAAAAGCAGTAAGTTCCAATCCTGGAAGTTTACTGCTATTAAATAACTAACTAACATTGAATTCGTGATATAACCTGTACTAAAAATTATGCGTATTCAACAATTCAAATGTATGGACCAATATTTACCTAAAATATTTCCAGAACACCATTCTTAAAATTTCACAATTTGCTAAAAAGTAAAATATTTTAATTTTTCTATGCTGTTTTTTGATGTATTAACTTCTTGTATTTTAAAGGAGTATGACTAAAAGATGATTTAAATAAACTAATAAATGAGCTTACCGATTCAAAACCTACTAACATCACAATTTCATTTATCGAATATTTTCCTTCTTTTAATAAAGCCTGCGCTCTACTTAAACGAACAAGTGTTAAATATTCATAAGCAGATAATCCATAGGCGAGTTTAAAAGTTCTCATTAAATGCGTAGCTGATAAGCAAGAGGCAGAAGCGACATCTTCAATTTTAAATTTCTGGTTGTAATTATTACTGATATATTCTTTAGCTAGCATTAACCTGCCAAATATTTCCTTTTTTGTACTATTCCTTGCAAAATTTAGATTACCAAATTTTACTTGTACCTCTTCATGATAAAGTCGATAATAGTTAATTAATACATGTGAAAGATATTCATTAACTAATTGTTCATTGTTTTGATCTTTATGGAGTTGAGTTTGTAAATTCATTATATTGAACCACATGTCTCCTTTAAAAGGATAAATTGTTTGGATCGGCAATTGTGCTTCTGCATTTTTATAGGCAGTTAAACAATTTGAATTCATGTAATTGGACTCCAAAAAATCGCTTACAAAGGTTTGGGTTAAAGAAATCGAAAGTGTTTTGATTGGTTCATCCGAGTCCACCCGACTTAAATATTTAGTTCCTGGAGCCAATAGAATAAAACTATCAGGATAAAGTCTAATCTCTCTATTGCCTATTAAAAAATCCTGATGTCCACTAAATATAATCTTAAAGCTATAGTTCTGTTCATCCACAGTAGCTGAAACACGATTAAGAGTACCGCTTGTAATCGTATTTTTATTAATTAATTCCTTATAAATCCTCATTGTACTTAATTAAGTTTATAATTACGCTCTTCCAATAAGCAATAGCAATTTCCAAATGGATCTAAAAATTCGGCTATTAAACCATTATCCGTATAATCTGGAGTTTTAGTAAATCGAATACCTTTATCCAATAGACTGTGATAATCACGAATACAATCGTTAGTAAGCAGTAAAATCGTTGGATTTTGAACTTCTTCTGCGCACTCTACTAACACAATTTTATGATGTTCTCCATTGGTAAATACCAAACCTCCGTCAAAAACATCTAAATTGAATTTGTCTTCTTCAAAGCCTAATATATCCCTAAGAAACTGAGTTGCACTACATATGTCGTTCACTTTTAAGCATGTATATACTAATGCCAACTTCATAAATTAGATACATTATCAATTAGACTTATAATCATATCCCAAAATTAGAGCTACTAATTTCTCCATACAATCACCTTTTAAGCTGATAAATTATTTATTGAAATAAGCTTCAAATTTGAAGAAATAGGGGGCAGAATTGAATTATTAAGTATAAAATGATAATAATCGAGAAAAAATCAATATGTTTAATCTCACACCAAAAGATGATTTTATTACGGTGGGTTACAGGTTAACTTTAGAAAACAAAGAATTGAATAATGATGGTTATTTACTCTAGAAATCTTATGAAAAAGTACTTATTCAAGTTATTTACGAAACATAGAGATGCTTTATTACAATCTTTCAGAGAGATTTAACTACATTAAATAAGTAATGTTTAGGACTTAATTCTAGATTTAGGCCAATCGATTAATTAAAACTTCCATCTCCTCTTCTCATCATTTGCCTTCCATCACGAGGTTTAACCCCACTCCATTTCTGTAATCTTACTGTAAGGCGCAGCATAAAGTATCTGCTAAGTGAGTTTGATTTTGTATCTACTATCCCTCCATTATCTAAAATATTTCTATTCACAAAATTATTTTGGTTTAAGATATCAAATGCTTGAAAAGTGAATTTAGCTTTGCGTTTCCAAAATTCTTTTTCTAAATAACCATTAATTACCAAAGGATTGTTTGTAATGTTTGCATTAATACCACTCACATAGTTTTTGCTGGCACTATATCCAAAAATTAAGGTTTGCCACATATAAACTTTTCCATCAATATTAAACGCTAATGTATTTGTTTTACTATCTATTGAACTGGCCAAAGTATTATTCGATTTTGTATAATCGTATGAAACAAAAGGGTTAATCTCCAACCATTCTGTTGGATTGATTCTTGGTCCAAAACGTTCGTTAAATCTCCAAGTTGTTGTAATATTTTCCTTGCTATCACTCATTGAAACACCATGATTATAACTTGCGTTACCATTTAGTGTAAGGTCATATTTGCGATTATCAAGCTGTTTACTAATAGAATAATTTCCATTTATACGATATACACCTGCAATATTTACATAACGAGTTTCATTTTTCTTACTATTATATGCATCAACAATTTGTACTACATTTCGTACTACAGAATTTTCCACAAATGTCGCATTAGCATTTACCGAATAATTAAGCTTAGAATTAGCTATATAATTATTATAATTGGTGTTTATCGAGTGATTGAAGGTTACTTTAAGATTTGGATTACCCACTATTGGATTTTGAGGATTCGACACATCTCTAACTGGTTGAATTTGATCAAAAGTAGGTTCAGAAGCATTCCCAGAATAATTAATTTGTATGCTATGTTGTCTCGACCATAAATATTGAAAACGAGCGATAGGTATCAAATTAAAACTAGTTCTATGAGTTGTTGTGCCTAAACTTGCTTTAGTTCCACTCAACACACCAGGAACAGCTGTTAAACCTAAAGAGAACCTAACTTTAGAGGCATTTGAAACACCATAACGATAGTTCAAAGCCAAACGCGTTTGCGTAAATGAGTAATCGTATATATTACTTAATGAATCTACTAAGTGCTTACTTCCATCTGCAAAAATATTGCTTGTTGTAGCTGTATTGTCATATCCATTGTAATTAATCTGCCCATTAAATTCCAATTGCGTATTTGCAGTTAAAGGTTCTGCAAAAGTTAAACTTCCTCTATAATTCTTTGTTAAATTATCTCTATCAACAATTCGATTGACCAACGAATCTTTAAGTAAATCATCCGATAAACCATTATAATATAGGATTCGAGAATTACGTTCTTGTTCAGCTTCTTGGTTATTGTTATTTAAACTTACTTGGAAGGATATATTCCGTCTAGGTTTTTTAAATATATGCTGATAAAAAACTGTTATTCCATAATTAGGTCTTGTGTTTGAGCTTGTATTTTTACCAGTCTGATCTTGACGAAATGACGGATTTGCAGGTGTAGGATTTGTTGCAATAAAACGTTGTGTATTAAATGATTGATTAGCTGACTCAGTCGAAGAATAACTAAATGTTGGACTAACCCTCAAAAAATTTGCACTATCTAAATCAGCCTCTAATTCAAAACTCAAATTATGTGCCTTTGTATTGTTATTAGTTGATCCATCATTAGTTGAAAACGTTTTACCCAATAAACTAGGTATTTGAGAAATACTGCTATTCAGCGAATTTACATCGCTAAAATTATATCTATAATTGGTATTGATTTTAACTTTTTTACTCAGTTGATCACGATAAGAAAAAGAGGTATTTCCGTTATTTGTAGTTCCTCCACTTCCTTCTGAGGAGTTTCCTCCCCCGTTATTCCCTCCATTTCCACCTCTTCCACCATTGCCACCTCCAGTATTTCCCCCGCCATTGTTACTTCCACTATTCGCCACCCCATTTACTGTATTATTTATTCTGGCATTTACACCTATTGTTTGATTAGCATTTAACCTAGTAGCGAATACAGAACCTTCGTATCTTTCATTATTTCCAGCCCCAGCGGCCATATTAGCTGTATTTCCAACAGATTTATCGGCACGAGTAACAATATTTAAGATTTTTTCGGGATCACCATCCTTAATTCCTGTTCTTGCAGCCTGATCTCCATAATCATCTACTACTTGGATTTTCTCAACAATTTCTGCTGGCAAATTCTGAATAGCAGTAGAAACATCTCCTCCTAAATAAGTTTTCCCATTAATTTTAGCTTTAGTAACAGCAGTTCCCTGATGCACCAATGAACCATCTGTACCAACTTCCATCCCCTCCATCTTTTTCAGCAATTCATCAACCGTTGCATTTTCTCTTACAATATAATCGCTTGCTTTATATTCTACAGTATCCGTTTTATAAGTAATAGAAGGAGTTCCATTAATTACCACGGCATCTAAAGTATTTGATTGAGATTTTAGAATAATTGGATCCATTACAATCCTAGGAATGGCATCATTTTGTTTATATTTTGCAACCAAAGACTTATAGCCCAACATATTAATACTTAGGGTATAAGTTGCTGATTTTACATTTTTAAATACAAAAATCCCATCAGGATTGGTGCTAATTACTAATGTATCTTTATCAGAAGTTAAACGTACAGTAGTCCCAGGCAATCCAACATCAGTTGTATCTTTTACAATTCCACTTATCTCGCGGACTAATACTGGAGGTGGTGTATTTGTCTTTTTAGGGGTTTGAGGTGTTTGGGCTTGTAATTTAGTACTAATAATAGTTAATGAAATTAGAAAAACTAATCCTTTAAACAGAGTAGTAAAAGAGCGAAATTGATAAAAGTGGATCATGTAAGGATTGGTTAGAGTCAAGAGCTTTTAAATTAGACTATTTTTTGGCGAGACTATATTTACCCCAAAAATCAGTAGGGCTCATTAAGTCTTGCCCACTACCAGCATTATTTCCGCCGGTAAATCCACCTCCGCCTCTACCATTTCCACCAAAACCGCCACCATTTCCTCCAAAGCCACCGCCGTTACCACCAAAATTCATGTTACTTAATCCATTAACTTTAATTTGATAAGCAAATTCTTTGGTATCATTTGCAGATAAGCCAAGTAGATTTAATGGAATAGCAAACTCACAAGTATATATTCCTTTTTGATCAAAAGATGCTACTGCTTTAATTCCATGTTCATTGTAAATAGAAATTAACGAATCAGTTATCGTTTTAAAGCCTGATATTTTTATTTCCTTTACAGTCGCCAATTGAGTTTTATGCAAAACTAGTGCTATAGAATCTCGCTGTTGTGTACTTTGTTGAGTTCGATTTTGGAAACCACCCTGTCCACCACCTTGTCTATTTTGTCCTCCTCTTCCACCTTGTGCTCTATTTGCACGAACAATTAACGGATAAGTTACGGTTATTGCATCTTTCTCTTTTTTCTTACCATCTGTATTGATGAGAAATGTTATTCCTCCCATCATGATTTTATTAGAACCTGTTGTACTAGATGATTTAAGTACTAAATACAGATTTTTATCGTCATTGGCTATGCTATAAAATAATTCTGTTCTTTTATTTTCAGCAGCAAAAGAATCATTCCATTCGGTCGTTTTCCCATCTATTTTAACAGTGGCAGGAGCAGCCATGTTGGATGTCTGTATATCAGGCAATTTCTGTGCAAATGAAGAAATGGCCAAAAACACCATCCATAAACTTAAGTATATTTTTTTCATATTGATTTACTGGTTAGTCTATAGCAAATAACGAGCATTAAGCGAATAGACTTATTAATCCGCTAATGGCTTAATAGCAAAATCAATATTTATGAAGTAAAGATAAATTACCGAAACAAAAAAGCCATATGTAGCTCAAAAAAGCACTTTTATCTGATTTCATTTTAACCACATCACTAAATTGTTACTAATTCTAAGTATCAAAAAAATATCTTACACAAAAAATCCCTGATTATAAAAACCAAGGATTTCACATTATACTTTGTAGCAACTATTTTGAAAGCTGATAAGACTCTGCTAGCTTTAATGCATTATAAGCATTAACAATCCCACCACTTACACAAATTTCTGAAAATGGAACTCTAACATTTTCATCTCTATCATTTTTATATTTAATCTTATGATCAACTTTGGCTACCGATTTAATAATAATATCTCTCAACTGCGTTGGATTAAGCTCTGGATAGTAGCTTAATACTAAAGCTGCCAAACCAGAAACAACCGGTGCTGCCATACTTGTACCGTCGTATTCTTCATATTTTGATCCAGGTACCGTAGAATTTATCATAAAACCAGGTGCAAATACATCCACATTATTCTTGCCATAATTCGAAAAGGATGCTTTCAAATCATCATCATCTTTATAAGAACTAGCACCAACTTCAATCCAATTACTCGCATGAGGTAAATTGAATTTTGCAGAATCTAATGGTTTAGGTTTCGCAAATGGATCTGGTTTTCTTCCCATCCCTTGCCCATTCATTATTTCTCCCGGTTTTGGCGGAATAAATCCTAATTTCTCAGGTTTTTGATGAGCATTGGCATAAGCAATAGCCTCAGGACTATCGTAATATTTAGTTGGATAATTCTCTTCGATATCATTGTTTTTGTTATCATTACCTGCTGCATGCACTAATAATACCCCTTTAGATTCTGCATATTTCACAGCTTCATCTACAACCTTTTTGTCCCATTTATAACCCTTACCAAAACTCATATTTATTACTCTTGCGCCATTATCAACCGCATAACGAATTCCATTTGCTACATCTTTATCACGTTCGTCACCCTCTGGCACAACCCTAATCGTCATAATACTTACATTGCTGGCTACTCCTAAAATCCCAATATTATTCATTCTATTAGCACCAATAATTCCTGAAACATGCGTTCCATGGTCAGCATTCGGACCTGTTACATCATTATTACCATAATTATGTTGTTCAGAATTCGCATAATCATCACCAACTAATTCAGCACGTTGATCATAATTCACATTCAAATTATATTTTAGCATTACTTCTAATTCTTTATACCCCTTTTTTATTGTGGTATAGAATTTCTCAATACTACCTTCGTCCTTAGCTCCTTTTCTTATAATTTTCTTTACATATTCTTCTGTTTCATCATCAGCTTTATATTTCTCTATATCTTCTAAGGATGGAACTTCTTTTTTATTAATCAAGGCAACAGAATCCATTACCTTTTTAATTATAATATAAACAGGGAATGTTGAACTCGCATCATCATATTTCTTACCAAAATCTGCTTGAACCTTTTTATATAGTGCATATTCCTTTTTCTCAGTGCTATCTAATACCGTACTCATAATAGTAGATCTATATTTTGGTTCATATTTCCTTTTAATTCGAACAAGCTCTAGATTGTCATAAGCTAGGTTACCTTTTTTAGAACCTATAAAATTCCAACCATGAACATCATCTATATAACCATTGCCATCATCATCTATTCCATTATCCGGAATTTCTTTAGCATTCGTCCATAAAACATCCTTTAAATCTTCATGTTTAATATCTGTACCACCATCTATTACAGCAACTATAATCTTTTTCTTAGGCTTTTTGTCTTTAAGCAATTCATTATAGGCTTTTTCTGTACTGATACCAAAATAACCATTCGCTGTTAAATCGAGATTAAACCAATTTGGGGGGAGAATAACGTTTTTATCTTGTGCAAAAATACTAACGCTTATCGCTATAAAAAATGCAAAAAATAAACTGATCTTCAATTTCATGATTCAAATGCTCTTTTTAGATTAACATAATTTACAATAATACAGTTTTAAAATTTTTAAGCTCACAATTTGAGACATTTTAACAAAATTTTAACAAGAGTTAAAATTCGTAATATTCGCATAGAAATGATAATTTGTTTTTGAGATTGGAAAGGTACTGGAGAGCTAGAAAAAGAGTGCAGCCCTGCTTTTGCCAGTACAACCTTGCTCTTAGCCCCATCACGGTACCTTGGCGCAATCAGGTTTATCCCAATCGGGTTTGTACTACTATTGAGGTATGCTTTTGCAATTGTTATAAAACAAGAAAGCCCTGCAACTTACGTTACAGGGCTTCTTTAAGATTTGGCACCGACCTACTCTCCCACATGTTACTGCAGTACCATCGGCTCTGGCGGGCTTAACTTCTCTGTTCG